>CAZXIJ010000025.1:59630-61342 GCA_964640725.1 uncultured Pseudomonadales bacterium
GTCCACGCCACCCAGGCTCAGATGCTGAAGGAGTTCGGCGACAACGTCTTCCAGGGCCGCGTGATCGAAGTTCATATCGGCACGCTGCTGTCAGACCAGGCGTTTACCTTTACGGACTGGACTGCAGAGATGAAGGCGAAGGCCTCCATCTGCATCTCCGAAGACGACACGCTGATCGAGTCGCTGGAGATCGCCAAGGGGCGCATCCAGATCATGATCGACAAGGGCATGGATAACGCTGCCCAGACCCTGCAGGGCCTGATCGACATTGCTGACAAACGCATTCGGGAGATCCGTTCAGGCGAGAAGCCGGCACTGGCCCCCGACGCCAACGCCACCTACTTCGCCGAGTTCGTGGTCGATCTGGACCAGATCGTCGAGCCGATGATCGCGGACCCGGATGTCAACAACGACGACGTGTCCCGGCGCTACACGCACGACACGATCCGGCCGATCTCCTTTTACGAGGCCAAGAAGAAGGTCGACCTGGGCTTCGTCGGCTCCTGCATGGTGCACAAGGGCGATCTGAAGATCGTGGCGCAGATGTTCAGAAACATCGAAGCCAAGCAGGGCAAGGTCGAGTTCAAAGCACCCCTGGTCATTGCCCCGCCGACCTACAACATCGTCGACGAGCTGAAGGCAGAAGGCGACTGGGCGGTGCTGCAGAAGTACTCAAGCTTCGAGTTTGACGACAGCGCGCCCAAGGACACGGCCCGCACCGGCTACGACAACGTCCTGTACCTGGAACGCCCAGGCTGCAACCTGTGCATGGGCAACCAGGAGAAAGCAGGCAAGGGCGACACGGTCATGGCCACGTCGACGCGCCTGTTCCAGGGCCGCGTCGTCGAAGACTCAGAAGAGAAGAAGGGCGAGTCGCTGCTGGCCTCGACGCCAGTGGTGGTGCTGTCGACGATCCTCGGTCGCACGCCCACGCTGCAGGAGTACAAAGACGCCGTGGATGGCATCGTGCTGACCCAGTTCGCGCCGCCCCTGGCGAACCCGAAGACCGCTGCCGCGGGCTGAGCGCAAACGCATGCCTACGATCGAAGCCTGCCGGCTGGCCCTGCGTGACGCTCTGCCTGTCGCCGGCCCCGATGTGATCCAGGCGCTGGCCCCCGAGGGCCGGCTGCGGGCGGGCATTAACCTCAGCAATTTCCTGCTGGTGACGAGCGGGCCTGAGGTGTTGCCGCCCAGCGGGGTATCGCCGGGTATCGCAGATGCCCTGGCGGACCTGCTCGGCTGCGACGTCCAGTATGTGACCTTTCCCTCGCCCGGTGCTGTCGCCGATGCAGGCAAAGACAACGTCTGGGACATCGGCAACATCGGCGCTGATCCGGCCCGGGCTGCGTTTGTGCGCTTTACGGACGCCTACTGCCAGATCGAGGCGACCTGCCTGGTTCGCGGCGCGTCGGCCTTTGCGGCCTTTGCGGACGTCGATCAGCCCGGCATCCGCATCGCGACCAAAGCGCGCGCGGCCTACACGCTCTGGCTGGAACGCAATCTGAAACACGCCGAACTGGTGCTGTTCGATTCTCCCGACACGGCCGTCGAGGGCTTCCTGAACGAGCCGCTGGATGTGCTCGCCGGCCTCAGGCCGCGGTTGCTGGAAGACCTGGCGCGCCTGCCGGACACCCGCCTGCTGCCGGAAAAGTTCGCAGCCATACAGCAGGCCATTGGTACCCCGAGCGATCGCGACCCGGCGGGCAGTGCGT
>CAZXIJ010000026.1:0-28132 GCA_964640725.1 uncultured Pseudomonadales bacterium
TGACCCACCTGCAGTGCACGCCATCGCAGGCATCGATCTTCATGCTCGACGATGAGTCCCGAACCGCCATGAGTAGTCTCGACCACCTGCTCGTTGGCGGTGAAGCTTTGAACGACACCCTGGCGGAAACGCTTTGCCAGGTGGTGTCAGGCGAAGTCCGCAACATGTACGGGCCCACGGAGACCACGGTGTGGTCAAGCACCCGCCGGCTGGTCGCAGGCCAGCCGGTGACCATTGGCGCCCCCATCGCCAATACCGCGCTGCTGATCCTGGACGATGGCGGGCGCCGCTGCCCTGTTGGGGTGCCTGGAGAGCTTTACATTGGCGGGCTTGGCGTCAGCGAGGGCTATCTGGGCCGACCGGACCTGACCGCTCAGCGGTTCGTCGAGCGCGACGAAAAACGCTTCTACCGAACCGGAGACGTTGTTCGCATGCTGCCCGACGGCGATGTGCTGTACGTGGGCCGTAACGACGACCAGGTCAAGGTGCGTGGCTATCGCATTGAGCTGAACGAGATCGAAGCGAACCTGCTGCGCGTGCCCGGTATCACCAAGGCGAGCATCAACGCCGAGCTGGACCAGTGGAACGACAAACAGCTGGTGGCTTACTACGAGGCCGGGACAACCCAGAGCCCGGAGACGCTCAAGAAAGCGCTGCAGGCCACCTTGCCGGACTATATGTGTCCGTCTCGCTATGTGCACCTGCAGGCAATCCCGCAGACACCGAACGGCAAAGTCGATCGCAAGCGCCTTCGAGACGCAAGCGTCGTTGTTCAACAGGTGCATCGACCGCCAACTCTGGAAGGTAGCGCCAACCGCTATCTGGAGATGGTGAGCAGTATCTGGAAGCAGCTGCTGGATTTGCCGCAAATCGATCCACAGGCAAACTTTTTCGATCTGGGCGGGCACTCGATCCTTGCCGTGCGGATGCAAGGCATGCTGTCCGATGTATCAGAGCGCAAGATTCGCATCAGCGACATCTTCAAGTACCCGTCCATCGCTGCTCTGGCCGCCTGGCTGGACGAAGATCCGGCGGGGCAGGACCAAGCCTTGATGGCACAGGGCGAGGATCGCGCCAACGCCCGCCGCAAAAACCTGCGCCGCCTGTCGCGACGCAGGGGATGAGCGCCTAGTCGCAGCTTGACGAGAGACTGTTGATCCAGCTACGGATCAACGATACCCCGTTGCCATCCACCCGATTGCTGCCCAGAGGTGGCATGGCGTTCGCGTCCCGCGTTGCCATACGCGCTGCCAGCACCGACGTGGCATCGCTGCCGGGGTCAACAATGCGGGCTCCGCCGATGCCCAGGCTCCCGGACTGCGGCGCGACATCACAGGTCTGGGTATCGCGAAGCGATACGTTGTAGCGCAGGTCCATGGTCGAGCCAGTGCCGCCTCCGGGCTGGTGACATTGAGCACAGTTGCTGTGCAGATAGGCCCGGGCACGGTCATCGAGCGATGCGCTGGTGTCCAGCGGGTCCACCAGTGCTGGGTTCCGCTCTACCGGCTCGTCGGCATCGACCGAAAACATGCCGATGTGATTGAACACTTCGAGCTGATTGTCGGTCACCCCCGTCGCTGCGTACCGGTGATCGCTGTTCAGCTGCGCGGTTTCCGGCCCGAGGGCGAAACCGGCTGCAGAGGTGTGGCAGATCATGCATTCCGCTTCGGACGGGTAGATCCAGGGAGTTGCTCCGGAGCTTCGGGTCTTGCCGCTCCGGATTCGGTTCGCCTGGGTCTGGGCGTTGTTCCACTCGTAGGTGTAGCCGGCCCAGTCGCCGTCCGGGTGACGCATCATCAGCCGGGTTTCCAGCAGACGACCATCGCGGCGAAAGTGCTTCATGAGCACCGTCCCGCGCGGGAACGACCAGTCATCGTTGGCCTGAATATCGATCGTCGTGCCGTTCGGCAGCCCAATCCAGCGCTCCTTGACCGCCGCGTCCGACCAGAAGGGTGCGGCCAGCTCATAGGGCACCATGCCGTCTTCGGCCCGCGCAGGATTAGCCGGGTCGACACAACCGGTCTGCGTCAGCAGATCTGCAACGTTGTCCCGGGTGACACCCCCAGAGCTGAGGAAGCCATAGACATCGCCGTTGGTGATGCTCAGGGCGTACACTTTGCCGTCGTTGCCCTGAGCGAAGGTACTGACGTTTGCAAGCGTCGCCACCTGCTCGGCGCGGTAGTTGCTGCCGCTGCCTTCCAGCTTCCATATTTTGCCGCTTAAGAAATCGCCAAACAGATAGCGGCCATTCAGGCTCGGCACATCGCTATTGCGGTAGACGAAGCCACCGGTCACCGACCCGCCGTTGCCGTCAGAGTGGGCGTACTCGTACACCGGGTCGATCAGGTCGCTCGGGCAGCCTGCAGTGTTGAATCCGGTCAGCGAGCCTTCCTTGCAGCTCCAGCCGTAGTTGCCGCCGCGGATGACCTTGTTTATCTCTTCCTGACGGTTCTGACCGACGTCTGCGGCCCAGAGCGTGGCACCGTCAAAACTCATCCGCCACGGATTCCGGAAACCCCAGGCGTAAATCTCCGGGCACGACCGCACGTTGCTGCCGGCACCACATTTGCTGTTGCCCGCAAAGGGATTGTTGCCAGGAATACCGTAGCCGGACGGTACGCCCACGACGTCGATGCGCAGAATACTGCCCAGCAAGCGAGTGGTGTTCTGAGACAGGTTGTCCGGGTCGAACTGATCGCCGCCGTCTCCCAGCCCGTAGTACAAATAACCGTCGGGGCCGAAAGCGAGGTCCCCGCCGTTGTGATTGTCCGCGGGCTGATCGACGGTCAGCAGCACCTGCTCGCTGTAGCTGGCCGGCAGGCTGCTGTCGTTGTTGATCGTGAGGCGCGACAGCCGGCTCTTGAATCCGCCGCTGTCGATGGTGTACGAAACGAAGATCTCTCGGGTCGTCGGCCAGTTCGGGTGGAACTGCGCGCTGAGCAGACCGCCTTCGCCGCGCGCCGTCACCGGCAGCTCCAGGTAGGTCTCGGTCGCGGTGGCGTTGGCACGGTTGTCGAAACGCATGATCTTGCCGTTCCGGGTCAATGCGTACCAGGCGCTCGAATCGTTGGGCGGCTGCACCATTTTCATGGGCCCGCCAATGTTCGAAAGGCTCGGAAACGCATCGGCGAGAGAGGTCGCGCCACTGCTGGTGGTCCGCGTCGGCGCCAGGCAGCTGGTGTTTGACGGGCGGCTGTCTAGACCGACCGCAGAAGGGGGCGGCGCACCAGGGGAGGGCGCCGCACCATCGTTGTCGTTGATCGTGATCTGGGCGTCGCCGTCGGCGATCGTCGCGCCACTCGCATCGCTCAACACGACGCGGAACTGTTCTGTGGCCTCGCTGACCCGGTCCCCGGTAATCGGCACGGTCAGGTTTTGCACCGTTACGCCTGCGGCAAAGTTCAACGTGCCCTGGCGGGATACGTAGTCCGGGCCCGCGGTCGCACTCTGGTTCGCGGTTGCGTAGCGAACGCTGGCCGCAGCGGCGCTGGCCGGTGCCAGGGTGACGGAGACAGTGGCCTGGGTCGCTCCGGCCGAATCGCCCTCGGTCACGCTGGCGTCGGCGACGCTGAAGCGCGAGGAAGTTGGAGCGGGCGCTGGTGCCGAAACATCTTCATCGTTGTCCAGCACCGTGACGGTCGCCGAGGGCGCTGCGATCGTGGCTCCGACGGGATTGCTCAGATTCACGTTAAAGCTCTCGGTCCCTTCCTGGGTCCGATCGCCAACGATTGGAACGGTGAAACTGGCCGATGTGGTCCCGGCCGGGTAGGTCAGGGTGCCCGTGCGCACCACATAGTCAGGACCGGCGATGGCAGAGCCATTGGCGGTCTGGTAGTCCACAGCTTTGGTATCCGTGCTGGCGCTGCTGAGCATGACCACAACCTTGGCTTTGGTGCTGCCAGGCGCATCGCCTTCGACAACTGTGGCATTCGTTGCGGCGAAGGAGGGCGCCACCCCGCCCGGCGCCAGCCTTGGCACATCGTTATCGCGAATGATCACAACCGCAGAGCTGTCCGCCAGGTCTGCGCCCACGGGGTTCGACAGGCGCAGCTGAAACCGCTCGTCGTCTTCGTCATCGGTATCGCCGAGCACCGGCACCGCAATGCTGGCCAGCGTCTCGCCCGGCGCGAAGGTCACAGTGCCGTTCCGCGCTTGGTAGTCATCGCCGGCGCTCGCCGTGGCATCGATGGTCTGGTAGTCCACGGTCACCGGGCTGTTCTGCGCTGCGGACAGCGCAACGGAAACCTGCACACTTTTGCTGCCGACATTGCCTTCCGAGACGTCCACGTCGGCAATGGTGATCGCGCCAGAAACGGGGTCCTCGGCGATCGTCACAGTCGCCGCAGTGGCCACTAAAGTGGCGTTGCTGGCCGTCGTCAAAGAGACAGAGAACGATTCATCGCCCTCGCTAACGCTGTCGTTCGTGACCGGCACGCGGATCGCCGCTGCGGTCTCTCCCGGCGCGAAAGTCACTGTGCCGCGGGTCGCCTCGTAGTCTGAACCAGCCGCGGCAGAGCCATCGGTTGTTGCGTAACTGACGCTCACGACCCGACCGCTCTCAGCGCTCAGGTTCAGCTGGATCGAGGCCTCTCCGGCACCTTCATCGACCGTCACGTCGACGACCGCAACCGTTGGCGCCTCATCGTTGTCGTTGATCACCCCGGTCGCGCTGCCGTCGGCAAGCTCCGCGCCAACGGGATCGCTGAGCACCATCTGAAACGCTTCTGCGTCCTCGTCCGTGGAGTCGCCCAGCACCGCCACTTGAATGACCTTGCGATTTTCGCCCACGGCAAAGCTCAGGGTGCCGGAAACCGGTGCATAGTCGGCATCGGAGGCCGCCGTGCCAGGCTGTGTGGCGAAGCTGACAGAAACCGGCTCCGTGGCCGCCGGGGCCAGAACCACTGGAAAGTCGAGGAGGGTGCTGCCGTCGCCTTCATCGGCGCTGGCATCGGCAACGGTCAGTCCCGCCGCGGCCTCGTCGTCCTGAATCGTGCCGATCGCCCGGGTTTTTTCCAGGGTGACGCCGACCGGATCACTGAGCACAATTGCGAATCGCTCGCTGCCCTCAACCACCGTGTCGCCCAGCACATCGACGTCAATCGATGCGGTGCGGTCCCCGGCTGCGATAGAGACAACGCCGGCGTCGGCACTGTAGTCGCTGCCCGCGGTCGCGGAGTCATCCTCAAAGCTGTAGGAAACGGACACCGAGGTGTCCGCTGCTTCCGACAGCTCGACAGGAAAGCTCATGACCCTGGTGGTGCCGGTATCAGCCTCCACCTGTGATGCGTCGGCGACACGCAGCGTGACGCTGCTGGCCGCTGTTTGAGTGACAGGCGCGCCGCTGCTGCCGCTGCCGCCACAGCCGGCGAGACAGGCGCATAGCGCGACCTGCATTCCCAGCCCTCCCGGGAAGAATCGAATTTTCATTGCCAAACCGAGTACTACTTAGCTTATGAGAAGAGATCCGGCCGAAGTACTGCTCTAACCGAGGGCCATTTCGTAGGGAGGATCGCCGGCAGGGGCCTCGTGTTTCCGAGACCTGGTTCCCAAACTTCGGGAACAGAATCATCGTAGCAGTAAGTCAAGAAATTACAAACCACTTACCATTCGTCAACAGAGCCGCCCAATAATGTTATTATGTTAAATATAGAGCCTGGAATTGGCGTCTCCACATGGCCTGACAACCGTTTGGGAACCCCCAAGGCACCTCCTCGGTAATTTTTGCCGTGCATCACAGCCCGGTACGAGCGGGCCATCGACGCCCATGGCACAGTCTGGAAGCGTCTCACGGGCATGGAACTGAGCTCTTGCACCAGGCTGGCTTCAGGCTCACGAGAGTCATCGCGCGCAGGGTCGTCAGGCTGGGACGGCGTCGAGATCCGGGACAGATTCGCCGATGTTGGTGCGTCGCGAGCTTGCTGGGGGCCGTCGAGGCATCCCTGAAATAACCCGTGGCAATACTCAACGCGTCACGATGCCGTTGGCGTCACTGGACGCCGACCGTAGGTGCGCGGACGAAACCTGAGGCCGCCCTGTCCGACCATTTCATCATTGCGCATAATGTATATTATGTTAAATATAAGAATTCCCTGGACGCGAAGGTACGGCCCTAGCGACCGACCTGCTCGCCCCAGCGGCCCGCCTGGAGCAATTTCACGAGCGCGTTCAGCGCCTTGCCCCGGTTAGCCGCTTCCCACGCAATCAGACAGTCGGGGTTGGTCGGCTCCAAGGGGAGCTCCAGCAACGCGCCCCGGGCCAGCGGGTCGGCAATGCGGTAGCGCGGCAGGTGCCCAACGCCAGCGCCGGCCAGGATGGCCTCGACCTTTTGATCGATCGTTTGTACGCTGAACGCGCGCGGGCTGCTCAGGCTCAGGCCCGCGCTCGCCAGAACGTCGCTGGTCGACGAGTCACGCACCACCACGGTACACAGCGAGGACCAATCCAGATCCTTCAGCCGTTGCTGATCGATGCCCGCGACGGCGAGATGTCTGGCAGCGATCACAGGCACCAGATCGCTGGGCCCCATAGACCTCGCGCGAAACCCCTGGTGCGCTGGCACCGGTCCCGGTGACCCGACCACCAGATCGATGCGCCGTTGCGCAAGCGCCTCCCAGCCGCCGTTCAGAACAGTTTCGCTAACCTCCAGCTCAAGGTTCGGGTGCTCGAGCGCGAAGGCAGACAGGATCTCGAAAAACACGCGCTGATTGACGATCGCCTCGACGCCCACCCGCAGCCGGGTCTCCCAGCCCGTCGCGACTTCTTTCGCCCGCTCGGCCAGGCGAGCGGCAGCGCCAAGGATCGCGCGTCCTTCTTCCAGAACCACCCTGCCCGCCGGCGTCAGCACCGACCGACGCCCCTGCCGGACAAAGATCGACAGGCCGAGCTGGTCTTCCAGTTTCGTCACGCCGTAGGAGAGCGCCGACGGCGCTTTGTTCAGCTCATCGGCAGCCTTGGCAAAGCTGCCACGCCGATCAATGGCATCGAGCAGCTGTAAGGCCTCAAGGGGGATGGGATTGCTGCTCATAGGGGCGGCTCTATTGTTCGAATATTTCGTTCATATTGATCTTACCTTGCCCCTTATTCTCGTCCCAGCGGTACGTACACTGGCTGCGTCCCTAAGCAAACAGGAAGGAGCCAAGGCCATGAACAACGCACTTTACTCGGTATTTTACTCAGAATACGGGCTGGACACCCTGCCCCTGCGCGTTGGTGCCGGCATCACGTTCGCGGCCCACGGCGCGCAAAAACTATTCGGTTGGTTTGGCGGTTACGGCCTTGAAGGCACCGCGGGCTGGATGTCGTCCATTGGCCTGGAGCCTGCCTATGCGATGGCCGCCCTGGCCGGAAGCGCCGAGTTCTTTGGTGGCCTGCTGCTGGTCGCCGGCTTGCTGGTCCGGCCCGTCGCGCTTGCGCTCGCGGTGACGATGCTGGTCGCCATCGTGACGGTCCATCTCGACAATGGCTTTTTCATGAGCAACAACGGCTACGAATTCGCCCTCGCCCTGCTGGCCATCAGCGCCAGCCTGGCGGTCCGGGGCGCAGGCAGTTTCAGCATCGACCGGCGGCTCGCCAGCCGCTCGACCGGATCCTAACAACCAGTATCGACACCAGAATCAGGAGAACATCATGGGCTTACTGCAGAACGGCCAGTGGGTAGACCAGTGGTACGACACAGACGCGAGCGGCGGCGAATTCGTTCGCAAGGACAGCGGTTTTCGAAACTGGATTACCGCGGACGGCGCCCCCGGCCCCTCCGGGCAAGGCGGCTACAAAGCCGAGCCAGGGCGCTATCACCTGTACGTTTCCCTCGCCTGCCCCTGGGCGCACCGCACGCTGATCTTTCGTGCGCTCAAAGGGCTGCAGGACTTCATTGAGGTGACCGTTGTCGAGCCCATCATGCTCGAGAACGGCTGGGAGCTGAGCGATCCGCTCCACGGCTTCCAGTACCTGTACGAGCTGTACCTCAAAGCCGACCCCAGCTACGAGGGCCGGGTGACCGTGCCGGTTCTTTGGGACAAGCAGACTCAAACGATTGTGAGCAACGAGTCCTCCGAGATCATCCGCATGTTTAACACCGCGTTCAACGAATTGACCGGCAAAACGCAGGACTACTACCCGGCCACGCTGCGTGAGCAGATCGACGCCCTGAATGAGCGGATCTACCCGTCGATCAACAACGGCGTGTACCGCGCCGGCTTCGCGACTTCGCAGCAAGCCTATGAAGCGGCTTTCCGCGAGCTCTTTGCGGCCCTGGACTGGGTCGAAGACCTGCTAAGCCAGCAAAGATTCCTTACGGGAGCCGATTCGACCGAGGCTGACTGGCGGTTGTTTACGACCCTCGTTCGCTTTGACGCCGTCTACGTGGGCCACTTCAAGTGCAACCTGCGGCAGCTCTCGGAATATCCGGCCCTGAGCGCCTATGTGCGCGATCTGTACCAGACCGCTGGCGTCGCCGAGACCGTCAACTTCGAACATATCAAGACCCATTACTACGCGAGCCATAAGACCATCAACCCGACGGGCGTGATCCCGCTGGGCCCGGAGCAGGACTTTACGGCGCCTCATGATCGCGCCAGCCTGAAAATGGCGTAACGGCCCTCGATAGACTTGGCTACCGGCCTGCGAAGGTCGGTACCCGCTTGTCGACAAAGGCCTGCGCAGCGTTGGCGTGGTCTTCAGTCATCATGGTACGCACCATGTGAGCTGCCTCCAGATCAAAGACCTGGGGCAGGCTCGCCTCATCGGCAGCATTGAGATTGCGCTTCATGTAGCCGATTGCCGCCGTCGGCAAGGCGGCAAGCTTTTGCGCAAAGGCCTCGGCGCGCTCGGCAAACTCGTCCGCCGGCCAGGCATGATTCACAAGCCCCAGCTCAAAAGCTTCCTGACCGCTGATGACATCCGAGGTGAAATACAGCTCCCGCGCCTTGGCGGCGCCCACCAGCCGCGGCAGGAAGTAGGAACCGCCATAGTCGCCAGAGGCGCCGATCTTGGCGAACGCCGTGGTCATCTTGGCATCGGCCACAGCGACACGCAGATCGCAGGCCAGCGCGAGGCTGAGCCCGGCACCAGCCGCAGCACCGGGAATGATCGCAAGGGTCGGTTTGGGCATTTCGTGCAGCAGCCGCGATGTCTCCATCGCGCTGCGCAAGCCCTGCACGCGCTGCTCGATGCTCACGCCAGCCTCGGAGGAGCGCCCGGCGGCCGCCTTGGCCTGCCCTTTAACGTCGCCACCGGCACAGAACGCCTTGCCGGCGCCGGTCAGCACGACGCAGCGAACCTCGGGGTCCGTGGCCACTCGACGAACCGCAGCGTCCAGAGCGGACATCATCTCGCTAGACATGGCGTTACGGGCTTCCGGACGGTTCATGGTCAAGGTTGCGATACCGCCAGAGATGTCTTCCAAAAGGTGATCGGTCATTTCGGGCTCCAGTGAGGTGATCGACCTATCTTACCAACTGCGCGGCGCCGAGCGGAGCTGGCCGGGTCGCTGGGCAAGAGCGCTATACTCGGCAGCGTCGTCGAGCTGGAGCCGCTTTATCAAATCGATCACGCTCACCGTTCTCATGTGGTGCCTGGCGGCGGGAACGCTGGCCAGCGAGGCATCCACGCAACAGACCATCGACCGGACGCTATGGCGCCCTTTTCAGCAGGCTTTTGAAGCGATGGACGGTGCTGCGCTCAATGGGTTGTATGCTGACCAGGTGCTGCGCGTCACGCCCGACGGCATCGATACCGCGGGTCAATTCCGGAAATTCAACGAATCCCGGTTCGAAGACAACATCGCTAAGGGCGATCACATCGCGCTCGATTTCTGGTTCGACAGCCGGCATACGAACGAAGACACATCCTACGAGGTTGGCTTCTTCCGGCTGACCACCACCGCCGCCGATGGCAAGACTTCATCCTTTTACGGCCAGTTTCATATCGTGCTCAAAAAGCAGAACGGGCAATGGCGTATAGCGCAGGATTGGGACACCGCCTCAATCGCTGGCCGACCCATCACCGCTGCGGACTTTAAGCGGCAAGCACCCGCGGTGTTCGGCGGGGAGGACAAACATGGAGCAAGGGACTGAGGCTCCGCCAATCACTGGCCGCAAGGCCCCTGCCCCAGCGACCGCACAGCTGCCAGCTCGGGACCTGCGCGATCAGACGCTAAAACAACACGCCTCTGAAGTTCTGTCCCTGGGCTACCTGGGCGTGAGCTGCGTTTATAGCGTCATTGTCGCCTTGTCTTTGCTGTTCCCGGTGCCCTGGGACAACCCCCTCACGATCGGCGTGACCGCTGCAGTGGCCGCCGTCGCCTGGACGGGCTGGATCAGCATCCGCACAGGGCTCCTGCCGCGGGGCAACGCCCACCCGGCTCTGTTCAGCTTGCTGCTGGTCATGGGCCTCCAGACAGGCACGGTGCTCTACCTGATCGGCGAGCCGATCCACTCCGGCAATCAGATTATGGTTCTGCTTTCTGCGGCGTTCTTTCTTTCTGCCCGCCCTTGGTTCTACGCTACCGTCGCGATCGTACTCTGCGCGTGGCTGCCAGCCGCCCTGGCGGGCTTTGCCAACGACCTTCAGCGGGCCGACTGGAGTCAGTGGGCGCGCCTGCTGCTCGTCAGCACGGCTCTGGCCATCGCGTTTTTCGAAGCCCGCCGCTTGTCGGTCCTGAAAACCTTTCAGCTCAAACTGGATGCCGAGGCTGCGCTCGCCGCTGCTGAAGAGGCCAATCGCAGCCGGCTGACTATGGAACAGATGATGCAGGAGTCGCAACGGCGAGAATCGCTGGGCGTGCTTGCCGGCGGCATCGCCCACGACTTCAACAACCTGCTCGCTGTCATCAAAGGCAATCTAGACTTGATGGCGCTATTCCCCGAGCGCGTCGATGACGCAGACGCCATGATTGCCGAGATGCGCAAAGCCACAGGGCGCGCTGTCGAGCTGA
Organism: uncultured Pseudomonadales bacterium; assembly: GCA_964640725.1. Lineage (GTDB taxonomy): Bacteria > Pseudomonadota > Gammaproteobacteria > Pseudomonadales > Azotimanducaceae > CALHVX01. Next base: position 10,934 of record CAZXIJ010000026.1, read on the forward strand.
CCCAGCAGATGCTGGTCTACGCCGGGCGCTCCAAACCCAAAATCTCTACGGTGAATCTGGGCGAGAGAATTCGGTCTGCCGCGCAACTCATCATGTCTTCGATACCTGCGGGGATCGCCATTCGCCTTGAGGGCTCGGACGATGGCCCGCAGATTCAGGTCGACGGAACGCTCCTGGACCAGATGATCATCAACATCATTCAGAACGCCGTGGATGCCTGCGTTACCGGCAACGGCGAGGTTCAGGTTGAGTGGGAGGCAGCGCAGCTCGGGCTCGCAGAGCTCGCCGGCTATCAGTTTGCCTGCGTGCCAAAGCCTGGGCCCTACGCCATGATCCGGGTCAATGACGACGGGATCGGCATGACCAGCGAGACCCGGCAGCGAATGTTTGAGCCGTTCTTCACGGGCAAGCAAAACGGCAACGGTCTGGGGCTGGCCGTCGTCAACGGGATTCTGCAATCGCATGCCGCAGGATTCGCGGTAGCCAGCAAACCGGGAGCAGGTACCGAGATACGCTTGGCCCTGCCTTGCGAGCGTCAGATGGTGCCCCCAGGCCCCGCAGATGAGTAGCGCGAGCCTCAACCACACGGTCCTGGTGGTCGATGATCAACGGGGCGTCCGCCAGCTGATCCGGCGCATTCTAGAAATGCAGGGCTACGCGGTCGCCGACACAGAGGATGGACCAACGGCCCTCGAGCGCTTTGGCCGCGCCCCTGAACCAACCCTTGCGATCATCGACATCACCATGCCCGGCATGGACGGCGTCACGCTGGCTGACCAGTTGCGGCGCTTGCGCCCTGCTCTGCCGATTATCCTGATGAGTGGCTTCGACATGGATGACGTCTTTGAACCTGGCGTCACGATCACGCCCCCGGCTGCCTATCTGGAGAAGCCGTTCGACGTTGAGCGCCTGACCGCAATGGTCGAGCGGCTCCTCGCCCCAGACAAAGCGCCAGGGGCGTGACGGCGATCGGTCATCAGTCATGAAGGTACTTCATATTTTTGAAAGTTTTTCTATTTTATAAGTTTCTTTTATATCAATATTTTACTGGCCTTTTAACGATCTTATGGAAAGATAAGCACTCCTTTAGCGCTGTTCATATCTACGCCGAGGCTGCTTCGGCGCGCGCAGCATGACGCTTGCTTGTCGGAAGCCTTCCAAGCACTCCACCGCCGAAACGAGCGCAGTCGCGCTCCGTCGAACTTGATCCAGGTCACAGGATCGCAGCCCAAATATTTCCAGCAGAAACTGACCCCGGGCACTGCCGCCTGAAGCGAGCGCTCGCCCATCGCGACCAGGCGTCCAGGCGTCCAGCTTCCGCGGCAGTCACGCTGATTTTTCACCATATCTTGCCAATCAATGCGGCAGCTTGAGCGCCGGGAGAAGGCACTGGGAAACGCCGCACCTCACATTGCTCGGGCGGCACTCGTCACAGAACCGATCGCACTGACCTGACCGACGAATCGGTCAAAGATTCGCCGTTCTGTTACAGGCATAATTCAGCCACGCTGCATGGATTGATAAGCGTTCTTCGCCGCTGGAAGCGCGAGACAGTCCGTTTGCGTGTATCGCCACTCGATTAGCTTCAGGACATTTTCGCCAGTGCCCCATATCCGCATTTCAAGGCACTACTTTCACGGGCCTCATTTGTTGACCTCGGTGGTCGAGGGCGGCCTGCTGTTCGTGGCTGCCTACCTGGGCTACTTCACTCGCTTCCAGAGCCTTCCAGACCTGGCAGGTCACTTGCCCCTGGCAAGCGCGATCGCAATTTCCGGTGTCATCGCCATGTCGGCGATGGGCGTCTCCGCCGCCCGCATGCGCGAAGGCTACATCGGCATGATGCTGCGTACCGGCGTGGCTATCTTCCTGCTGGCGACCAGCGCGATCGCGGTCCTTTCCTACTTCGTGCCAAGTATCGAGATTGGCCGAGGCGTGCTGCTCTTCAGCACCATCGAAGGTTTCCTGCTCATCGCGCTCTGGCGCTGGGTCACGGGCGCCTTAATCGACGAAGATGCGATGAAGCGGCGCGTTCTGGTGCTGGGCACCGGCAAACGCGCGGTGCCCATTGCCAGCCGCATGCGTCGCCGCTCCGATCGCCGGGGTTTTGTGCTGGTCGGCTTCGTGCCCCTGGGCAACAAGGAAGACCTGGTGACCGAGCACCGCGGCAACGTCATCGCCCCCGACGGCACCCTGCTCGACTTCTGCATCCAGCACGACATCGATGAGCTCGTGGTCGCCACCCAGCAGCGCCGACGCAACACGGATGCGGGTGGCTTGCCGATCGAAGACCTGCTGGACTGTCGCCTCTCTGGTATCGAAGTCGTCGAAGTACAGGCCTTCATCGAGCGCGAAGCCGGCAAGCTGGACGTCGATCTGATCGATCCGTCCTGGATTATCTTCAGCGATGGTTTCGTTGCCAATGCCACGCGCGCCGTGTCGAAACGCGGTTTCGATATCTTCGCCAGCATGCTGCTGCTGGTCTTTATCTGGCCGGTCATGCTGATTACGGCGTTCATGATCGGCATCGGCAGCCTGTTCAAGGAGCCCGTGCTCTACAAGCAGAAGCGTGTGGGCCTGAACGGCGAGGACTTCAACGTGCTGAAATTCCGCAGCATGCGCACTGATGCGGAGAAGGACGGCACCGCTCGCTGGGCGGTCGAGAACGATCCGCGGGTCACTCGCATTGGCGCCGTGATTCGCAAAACCCGCATCGACGAACTGCCGCAGCTGTTCAACGTCCTGCGCGGCGATATGAGCTTCGTCGGGCCGCGACCGGAACGCCCGGAGTTCGTTGACGAGCTCAAGAATGATATTCCCTACTACGACCAGCGACACCGGCTAAAGCCGGGCATTACGGGCTGGGCACAGCTGTGCTACCCCTACGGCGCTTCGGTGAACGATTCCAAAGAGAAGCTCAAGTACGACCTGTACTACCTGAAGAACCACAGCTTCCTGCTGGATCTGATCATCCTGCTGCAGACCGTCGAGGTCGTACTGGTCGGCGAAGGGGCGCGCTAGCCTCAGACCTGTTTCCTGACCAGTGCGCCAGGCAGCTCACCGGTCGGCTCACCATTTACGTACACGGGCTTGCCGCTGACAATCGTCGCTGACAGTCCGCGCGCTTCCTGATGCATCCGGCCGCCACCAGCCGGCAGATCGTGCACCATGTAGGGCCGGCCGAGAGCCAGCTGCTCAAGGTCGATGATGTTGAGGTCAGCCTTGAAGCCTTCGGCAACCTGGCCTCGATCGGCAAGCCCGTAAAGCTCTGCCGCATCGCCGGTGATCTTGCGCACGGCATCCTGAATCGAGAACAGCCCGCGCTCCCGTACCCAGTGCGCGAGCAGGTAGATATTGGCGCTGGCGTCACAAATAGAGCCGACGTGAGCGCCGCCGTCACCGAGCGCCGGCAGCGTGTGCTCGTGGGCCAGAAGTTCCGGCAGATGATCAGAGTCGTTCACGCTGGGCATGTAGATCATGGCCCGGCCATCGTCTTCAAGCAGGTAGTCGTACAGCCAGCTCGCCGGCTCCACCCCGGCCCGCTCCGCCTGGCGCAGTACGCTGTCTTCCGGGTCCGGCCGGTAGTTGGGCGGATCTTCCATCGGGAACATGATGTCGAACCGGTGACCAAACAGCTTCATAAAGACATGAGGCTGCTCCGGGCGTTCAGCCAGCACCTGAGCTTTGGTCTCCGAGGCCTTGAGGGCCTCAATCCGAGCCGCCAGCGGCAGTTCCGCCAGAGCACGTACCGTCGGGTGCGCGGCAAAGGGCGTCATGGAGCCGGTAAGCCCCATCATGATGCCCAGCGGGCGGGCCAGCACCTGGGCGCGGATATCAATGCCCTTGGCCTGAGCGTCTTCGACGCGATTCAGGTGCTCACGCCACAGCGTGGGCAGCGAGTCGATGATCAGCAGCGTGAAGGTACCGCGCGCGCCGGTCGTCTGGCCCACGTGCCGCAGAATATCGAACTCGGCTTCGGCGTCTTTCCAGTCGGCGATCATCTGGAACACATGCCGGGCATCACCGCTCAGGTTTTCGCCCAGGGCTTTGAGCTCTTGCGTGGCGGCATCGTAGGTTGGTACCGGCACGCCAGCCAGCGTTCGGTGCACCAGCGTTCGGGAGGTCGAAAAGCCCACCGCGCCAGCGGCGAGCCCTTCCCGCAGCAGCTCGCCCATACGCGCCAGATCGGCTTCCGTCGCTGGCTCGCGGTTCAAGCCCCGTTCGCCCATCGCGAAGACGCGCAGCGGTCCGTGAGGGAACAGCACCGCGACGTCGATATCGCGCTGCCGCGCATCCAGAGCGTCGAGGTAGGACGGAAAGGACTCCCAGTTCCAGGGCAAGCCCTCGGCCATGACCGGATCGGGAATTTCCTCGACGCCCTCCATCAGCTCGATCAGGGCACTGCGGTCCTCCGGGCGGCAGGGGGCGAAACCGACCCCACAGTTGCCCATGACCACGGTGGTGGCACCCAGATTTGACGACGGGTTCATGCGCTCGCCCCAGCTCGCCTGGCCATCGTAGTGCGTGTGGATATCGACAAAACCGGGCGTGACCAGCTGGCCCTGAGCATCCAGCTCCTGCCGGGCAGGCCCCGCGGCGGCTGCGCCGATCGCGGCAATCTGGCCGCCCTGGATCGCCACATCGGCCAAAAAGGGCGCTGCGCCGGTTCCATCAACGACAGTCCCGCCCGTGATTTTCAAATCCCACATCAGTCGCCAGAGCCTCGTCGATCCGCTGAGCCCCCGAATATACACCGTTCGCCAGCTTCCGGAGCACCGCTGCCCGGCGGATTAGACAGGCTCTGATTCTGTTCTAGCGTTAAGGCAACGATGCTCGGCCTGATGGCCGTGGAGTAGCAGTGAACCAGAATCAACGCGCCCGAATTCCATGCCTGACCGCCACCCTGCTGCTGGCCGTTGCAGGCTGTGGCAGCGATATGGAGAAGCTCACGGACTCGGAGCTTCAGGACCGTGCCTACCAGTGCGGCCAAACCAAGGAACAGACCCCTGGCGGCGCCATCAGCTGCGAAAACTATCGTCGCGAATGCCAGCGCCGTCGCGATGAAGGACGCTATGTGTGCTGAGCCGGTGCGCCACCGGTCTGACCGTGCTGGGGCTTTGGGCCGGCTGCGCGATGCCCGCCGCGGCCGTCGTGGTGTTCGGCTTCGACACCGAGCAACAGCTGCCTGCCGACGACCGGGGCGCAAGTCATCAGGATGCTCCCCAGCTGCTGTTGACCACCGCAGCGCCGGAGCGCGCTGCCGCTGAGCGTGAGCTCGCCCAGGCCTGGGGCGCCCCCGGCCACTGGTGGTCGGGGCAGGCGCGCACCCTGCCCCGAGCGCTGCAGTCGAATCGCCATGAACTCAAGTTAGCCCTCGACAGCCGCGAACGACCCTACTGGCTGCAGCTGCGCAGCGCGGGCGAAGACTGCCCCGCCAACCTGGCCTGGCTGCAGGACGCGCTCCAGCGAAAGTATCCGGAGGCCGAGCCCGTCCCCAAAGCCGTCGCACGTTGGGTGCAGGCCCGCGTGCCGATCAAACGCCTGGAGATACCCGATGCGCAGCTCAGCATCGCCAGCACCTGCATCGACCAGCAGCTGATCATCGAGTACCGGCGCAACGATCGGCTCCTGGACGCTTACCGGCGCAGCATGCGTATTCGGCTCGGACCGGACCAGTCGGCTCAATCTGCGACTGGGCGCCAGCATCTGCGACACCGCTTGCGCAGCTTGCTGCTCGGTGACCGGTCAGGCCTGCAGCAGATGCTGGGCCTGTCGTTGCAGGTCGATCAGGCCGTTGCCCTCCCTGCCGGGCTGGATCAGTCGCTGCAGCCGCGGGCTGATGCGGTCAGCGATCTGCTGATTGCAAAGTTCATGGCGGACGGCGAGCACGTTCTGGACAGCGATGGGCTTGGCGGCGTGCTGCGCATCCAGTCCCGCGTTACCGACCCGGAGCAAAGCTATCTGCAGGCCTTTGACGCCATGCTGCGTGCCCAGCTGGGCGCGCCCGCCAAAGCCACCGCACATCACAAGATCCACCGTCTCGGTGCTCAGCGGCTGATTTTGCGCTGGCACCAGGGAGAGCTGCATCTGGTCTACCGGGACCTGCAGCGCGAAGAGCAGGACAAGGAGCGCAGCGAAGCGCAGGAGCAGGCACAGTTTGAAGCAGACACCGATGGGTTGTGAGCGCAGGGCCGCGCCAAAGAGCGGTTGGTGCTACCAAGGCGATCGGCGCCGGGGACCGGAACGCCGACAACAGCCGCAAGGCCCTGGGGACGATCGCCTGAACGCGATCTACTGGGCCTACCGGGGGGATCGCCGACGAAAGGACCGCCGGCGGACTGAGTTTTGCCTGCTGCTGTGGAAACGCAGCAGGGTCTAGCCGATCAGATCAGGCGCTGGAAACGACGTCCAGCTCAGCCTGCGTGTAAAAGCCTGCTGCTTCCAGCCGCTGGTTGCACTCGCCGTACACCGCGCCCAGGCGGTCAAGGACGAAGCGGGCGAACAGATCCTGAACGATGGCAATCGCCTGTCGGTCAAACTCAAGGCTCTGGCAGGACGCAATGAAGTGATAGGCAATGTAGTAAGGGCTGATCGGTAGCTCAGTGCTGGCGACTGGACGGTCCGTACCGTAAGAGGTGCGTTCAGTAATCTGTTGCAGCAGAGTGCCGAAGTGCGCTGAACACTTATCCGACATGATCTGTGCAATATCCATCAGCTCGGCGATTTCCGGCGGGTTGCGGTCTTCGCCCAGCCAGCCCTCTCCGGCACGCTGCATGCGCCGGGCGAAGGTTTGAATCAGGCCGCCCCGGCGATAGCGCATCTCGCGCATCAGATCAAAACAGCGCGTTCGCTGCTCGGCGTCGTCGTTCCGGAAAGCCAGTTCGAACAGGCCATCTTCGATGTTCGAGTAGAACCCGTCCATCAGATGTAAAAGCTCACCGGTCACCCGATGGTGCATGGCGCTAAAGACATTTCGCGGATCGTTGCGGTTGTCCATTCGTCCCTCGGCAAGTTGAATCCACCCTCGGAAGTCTATGAGAGTGTCCAAGGCAAGACGTTGAAGCCCCCGACAGGGTTCCTGAGACACGGCGCACAAAGTTACCTGCCGGGTCAGATTTTCCCCTGGAAAGGAACCAGACCGCCGCTCAAGGTCAGTCCCTGACCCGGGCGGCCAGGGCGTGCTGTAAACGCGCTTTACTGGAAGCGAATTTGCGCGTTGACGCGCCCGGGGGTGCCAGAGCCGTCGATGGAGGCCCGAGACACAGCAATGCCGTTGTTTTCGGCCAAGGCAGCCGTAAACGCCAGCACATCGTTGAAGGACTGGTCCTGCAGGACCACGCTGACGCTGCCGTCGCCTTCCGGCTGCACCCGGTTGAGCTTGAGCCCCCGGGCGTTGGCTGCCTGGGTGATCAGTCGCAGCCGCGAGCGGTTGGCGGTGTTTCCGCCCTGACTCACAACGCCGCGCAACCTGGACTCGTTGGCCGTCAGCCAGCCCATGGTGGCCTGCGCGTTCTGATAGCGGTTGTCAGCTTCTGCGCGCCACTGGGCGACCGGTTGCCAGATGCCGAGCCACAGCACGGTAAGGACCGTCACGGCAGCCAGGAGCGCCACAACTTTCTGCTCGCCGGGGTCGCGCCCCGCGTACCAGCGTCCTGCTGAAGACTGTCGCCAGCGGCTGATGAGAGAGTCGATCACCTGCCCTACCCCGTCTGGCCGCTGATGCGCAGCCGCGCCCGGACCCGGTTGTCCTGTTCCTGCTGCGCCGACACGATCTCGACCGCGTAGCTTTCCGCCTCCAGGCGTTCCTTGACGCTATCGAGCCGATTGAAGTCGGCGGTCAGAATATCCAGAGACAGCTCGCCCTTCTGCGCGCTGAAGTTGAAGCCGTTCAGGGACACGGAGCTGTCGATGAGCTTGGCCACTTCGCCGACGTAGACCAGCAGGCCAGGCCCGCCTTCTCCCGTGGCCTCGCCCAGCCGCGCCGCCGCCCGGCGCCGGATGGACTGCGCAGTCACGCGCTTGTCGTCCGGAAACAGGGCCTGATACTTGCTAAGCGCCGCAGCTTCGACCTTGTCCGCTTGCTGGCCGGCCCAGAACCCCTGAGCGATCTGCAGCACAAAGGCCAGCGCGGCCCAGCCTGCGGCGAGCAGGCCGACGGTGCGCCAGACGCCGCTCGATTCGCCCCGGGGGCGGACCGGCGCGTACTCGCCCTGCAGGAGATTGATGATGCGTCCGCGGTGCTGTCGGAAGCGCTGAGCCAGGTAACCCAGGGTACTGTCTTCGTGTTCGCCGTCGCCCTCGATGGACAAGGTCGAGCTGTCCATGATCTCGCGCCGCTCAGCATCCGTCAGGGTCCCGCCCACGACCACCAGCCGGCCTTCACTGAGCGAACCGGCTGCGAAACCCAGGTTGACCCGGTCAATCGTCGCTGCCTGGTCGCCGGTCTTGATCAGCACATGGTCGCCGTCAAAGAGCGCGTAGGCGGTGTCGGGCTCGTCGGGCAGGAGCTCCGCCTCGGACAGGATGTGGCTTGGGACCGCACCAATTTCCGAGAAGGCAGCCTGCCAGTTAAAGAGCAGGCTGCGCTCAACCAGATTGCAGCGGACCGGCTCATCCTTGCTGATCGCTGCGTGGGCCAGATGCATGCCTTCGATATCGCTGGCGACAAACTCTTCCACCACGAAGGGCAGGGCTTTGCGAATCTGGGAAACATTGCGTCCGGGCACTTCGCAGGCGACCCCAAGCACGAACTCGCTGGGGACGATGATGACGACGTCGTTGTGGTCTTCGGCCCAGCTGGCACCGGGGTCCATAAGGTCGGCAAAGCCGCGATAATCCGTGACCCCGGAGGCCCGGGCACTGCCATCGTCCTCCAGGAGCAGCCATTCGCCGCCGATGTCGTAGCCGTCATCGGCCTCGACCGCCGGGGCGAGCACTCGAACAAACAGGGTGGGCATGGGTCAGCTATCGTCCTCGTACAGCGACACGAAAGGCCGCCCCAGGTCCCGCCGGACCAGTTGCAAGCGACCTTCGCTGCCATCACGCGCCAGCAGCGAAGTAATTTCTGTCAGGTTGCCGTCGATTTCGACCTGAGCGCGCAGCTCGAAATACTGGCTGTTGACCTTCAGCACGTCAACGCCGGGCAGCAGGTCCGGGTACTCTCCCGTGGCCTCGTTCACGCTTTTGTAGCGCCGCTCGCTGTTTACCAGCGGTTCCAGCGACGCCGGCGTCAGTGCCGGATTGACGCTGGCCAGCAGTTCCATGGGCGCGGTGTTGAGGTTGATTGCGAGCTCGGTGCTGGGCAGCACGCAAACAAAGGGCGCCAGCTGCGCGCGCTGCTGGGGGTCGACGTTCGCCAGCAACCGCAGCTCCGAGACATCGCCAGCCGGTTGGTTGGCGGTGCGATAGGGCACGGGCTTCAAGAGATATTCGCTGTCTTCAGCGCCGAACCCTGTCACGACTTCGTCCGGGTCCACCCAGTCGAGCCAGGCATCGGCAATGTTCGGGGGCAAACCGAGCACCTGCAGCAGGTTCTTCAACATCCCGTGCGCCTGCGCAGCATTCTCCCCCGCCAGCGCGTTCAGGTTAAAGCAGCTGCCCTGGTCGATGATCTGCATTTCCAGGAACGCGTTGTCGTACTCGTTCAGCTCAAAGGGCTCCAGCGGCTGCGCCCAGGCGTCGAATAAGGTGTCGGACTTCTCCGGGTCCGGTTCGTCCTGCTCCCAGTCCCGAAACAGCAGCTGCCGCGCCAGGGTTTCGGCGCCCAGGGCATAGGACAGCGTCAAATCGGCCCCCAGGCTCTGCCGGGCCTGAGCAATCGTCAGGCTGTGCCGGGTAATCATGCGCACGGTAATGGCACTGAGCAGTGCCACGATCAGCAGCACGCTGAGCAACACCACGCCTCGAGGCCGGCCTCTGGAGGTGAGCCCCTGGCGCCCAGCGCGCTCAGCGAACACTGGGCACCGCCCAGAGCCGCTCGATCTGGCCGAAGGGCTCCAGCTCGAACCGCAAACGGATGCCGGCCAGGGCGCGGGTCGGGTCGTTCTCCGCCCCCGCCACCGGCCAGAACGCGTATTCGTTGCCTGCGACATCGATCGCCTGCACCTCGAGGTCGCTCACGCCGGTGAGCAGCTCCTGCACCTGCGGCGAGGCATCCGGTGTCAGGTCCAGGTTAAAGAAGTAGGCCCGAAACAGCGCGTCGCCTTCGATCCGGTAGACCACCCGCTGCAGCGTTGAGCGCTCCCGATCCAGGGGGTTCTGCCAGCCCGCCCGGGTGAACTCCAGGGTGCCGTCGCTCTGAATCAGCAGCGGCTCCCGGGGGTCGCCCAGCGGGTCGCGGACCGAGCGGTTGGCGATCTGCAGCATGTCCCGCTGCATCACATGCATGGCGCGCTGAATCTCGATCAGGCGGTCGCCGCGGGTGGAAATCATGGCAAAGTTATCGACCACCCGGCCGACGATACGCGCGGTGACCAGGCCCAGGGTCGCAAAGATCCCGAGGGTGACGATCACCTCGACAAGGGTAAAGCCGGCCGACCGGCGCCGCATCATCGCAGCCCTACGAAGGCCGTGGACGTGTGTATCGGGCCGTAGCGCTCGCCGTCCGGCAACAGTTCGTGGACCTCGACGTCTACCCGCTTGAGCCCTTCGTCGGTGGTGCCTTCGACGGCCAGGTCAACCTGCCAGTCCCGGCGCGCGAGCAGCACCCGCTCAGTCCGACGTCCCTCGGCGATCGGCTGATCGGCGTTCCGCGCTTCGATGCGGAGCGCGTTGACCTGATTGTCAGCCACCCACTGGGCAGCGGCCCGGCGCTCGAGCTGAAAGCTCTGCTGGGCGATATCGCTGATGCGCGTGGTCACGGTAAAGCCAAGCACGGAGAACACCATGAGGGCGATCAACAGCTCGATAAGCGTAAACCCGCCTGATCGCCGCGCGGTCATGTCAGATCATCGCCCCGAGCCAGGGTGACCGCGCCAAGGCCGTCGCAGGTCAGCACCCAGGCGATGCCAACGTCTTCGGACTCAAAGGTCACGGTGAACGGCGTGACCTCACCGCTGCGAAAGAACACCAGCTCCGGCAGGGATTGGGCTTTCTGGCCCTCTCCTGCGCCTTTGGCGTCCGTATCGCTCAGGCCACCACCGTCCAGTCCGCTGTCACCGTCAGCAAGATCGTCGAGGGCTGCCAGCGCCTTGGCATCGGCCCGGCCAACGCTGTCGCCCTCCTCGCCTTCGACCTTGACCCGGAGGTTGTCACCTTCGGCCAGGGCCACTGCGGAAAAGGGTCTTTCCGTCAGAGTGATCCACTCACCGCTCTCGCGGTCCCGCTCGGAAAACTCGTAGCTCACCGGGTCCATGTGAAACCCGATCTCGCGGTTGCGCTGCAGCGCTCGGGAGCGGGCCAGCTCCATGCGCAACACCAGGCGCTCCGCTTCGCCCTGCAGTCTCTGACCTTCGCCGGCACCGTTAAAGCCGAGCACGATGCTGCCGGTCAGCACTGCCGCTATGGTCAGTACCACCAGGATTTCGAGAAGCGTAAAGCCGCGGGCGCGGCTCCGGCTAAAGGTTTGCGTAACTGATATCCGCATTGACGCCGTCGCCCCCTTCCGTGCCGTCGGCGCCCAGGCTGTACAGATTGAAGCCGTCGCCGGTTCGCTCATACAGGTACTCGCCGCCCCAGGGATCTGGCTCCAGATTCTTGATGTAACCGTCCGGGCTGTAGTTCTTTGGCTCCGGGAAGCCGTTCGGTTTGCTGACCAGCGCCTCCAGCCCCTGGTCCGTAGACGGGTACTGGAAGTTGTCGAGCCGATACACGTCCAGAGCATTGGCCAGGGCCCGGATGTCACTTTCGGCCTTGGTCAGCCGCGCCTGATCAGGCCGGGCCAGCAGGTTGGGCACGATCACCGCGCCCAGAATGCCGATGATGACCACAACCACCAGGATCTCGATAAGGGTGAAACCGCCCTGCCGTGTACCCATAAAACGTCCTAGACCAGTTGGTTCATGTTGAGAATAGGAAGGAGGATAGCCATCACGATGAACATCACAAGCCCTCCCATCATCACCAGCATCAGAGGCTGGAACAGGCTCACGACCGTAGTGACAAGCCGTTCAACTTCTGCCTGCTGAAAGTTCGCGACACGCTCCAGCATGCTGTCCAGCTGGCCGCTCGCCTCGCCGCTGGCCACCATGTGCATGAGCATGGGGGGCAGGTAGCCGACGCCCTCGAGGGCGATGTTCAGGCTGGTGCCTTCCTTGACCTTCTGGGTCGCCTCGCCCAGCTTGCGCTTGAGCCACTGGTTGTTGACCACCTGTTCGGCGATGCGCATGGCCTCGACCAGGGGCACGCCGCTGGACGTCAGGATGCTGAGGGTGTTGGCGTAGCGCGAAGAGTTGGCACCCCGGGCGATGCGGCCGATGAGCGGCATGCTCAGCCGGCGCTTGTCCCAGGCCAGACGCACATGAGGCTGCGCCAGCAACACCCGGCCGCCAACGACCAGGGCGGCCACCCCGGCCAGAATGAAGTACCAGTTGAAGCGCAGGAAGTCGGAGATGCCAATGAGCACTTCGGTGATCCGGGGCAGCTCCTGGCCGGAGTTCTCGATGACACCCACCATATCGGGCACCACGTACACCATGAGCGCCCCGACGATCGCCAGGGCCAGCAGGAACAGGATGACCGGGTATACCAACGCCATCTCGACGTCGCGCCCGGACTCGAACTGCTTCTCGCCGTAACTGGCGAGGTTCTCCAGCACCTTGTCGAGAAAACCGGACTGCTCCCCCGCTGCGACCGTGGAGCGATACATATCGTTAAACGTTGACGGGTAGTCCGCGAGGCTGTGCGCCAGGGCATGGCCCTCCAGCACGCGGCCCCGAATGCCCAGCACAAGCCCGCGCACGTGCTGCTTCTCGCTTTGCTTGGCAATGGCCTGCAGGGCTTCTTCGATGGGCAAGCCCGCGGTAATCAGGGTTGCCAGCTGCCGCGTAAACAGGACCCGGTCCAGCGCGCTCAGGCGCCGCGCCATGCTGAACAGCGCCGGCTTGCTGGCGCCGTTGTCGCTGCCGTTGGTGCTGGATCGCTCGCGACCGCTGGCGTTGGCGACATTGAGGGGCACCAGCCCCTGATCGCGCAGCATCTGCCGCACCTGCCGCAGGCTGTCGGCTTCGAGCACGCCCTTCTTTTGCTTGCCTTTGGCGTCCAGGGCAACGTAGGAAAATGCAGCCACGCCTCGCTAGCCTTCCAGAGTCACGCGCAGCACTTCGGACACGGAAGTCAGGCCTGCGAGCACTTTGGCCTTGCCGTCCTCGCGAATGCCCTGCGTGCGCTGCCGCGCGTACGCCGTCAGCTCTCGCTCGGACACGCGGTCGTGGATGAGCTGCTGCATGCCCTCGTCAACGATCACCAGCTCGTAAACGCCCATCCGGCCCCGAAAGCCCGAATGGCTGCAGTGCTCGCAGCCCTTCGCTTCGTAGACCACCCCTTCGGTGGCGCCCAGGAACTCCAGCTCGCTCTTCATGGCTGCGCGCGGCGCTTTGCAATCGGGGCACAGCATGCGAACCAGTCGCTGCGCCAGCACGCCGACCAGCGACGACGACAGCAGGAACGGCTCAACCCCCATGTCCGCCAGGCGAGTGACAGCACCCACGGCGGTGTTGGTGTGCAGCGTCGACATCACCAGGTGGCCCGTCAGAGAGGCCTGCACGGCGATCTCTGCGGTCTCCAGGTCGCGAATCTCGCCGATCATCACCACGTCCGGATCCTGGCGCAGAATGGCGCGCAGACCGCGGGCGAAGGTCATGTCGGCTTTGGTGTTGACCTGCGTCTGGCCGATGCCGTCGAGGTTGTATTCGATCGGATCCTCGACGGTGAGAATGTTGATTGTATTGGTGCTCAACTCCGCCAGAGAGGAGTAGAGCGTGGTGGTCTTACCGGAGCCCGTTGGCCCGGTCACCAGAAAGATGCCGTGGGGCCGGGAAATCACCTCGCGCGTCATGCGCAGGTCTTTGGCTGACATGCCCAGCGTGTCGAGATTCAGCCGACCGGCCTGCTTGTCGAGCAGACGCAGCACCACGCGCTCGCCGCTGCTGGCTGGCATTGTCGACACCCGCACGTCCACTTCCCGACCGCCAATCTTGAGAGAAATCCGGCCGTCCTGGGGGACGCGCTTCTCGGCGATGTCCAGCCGCGCCATCACTTTAATGCGCGATACCAGCAACGGTGCCAGCTGGCGCTTGGGCCGCACGATCTCGCGCATCACGCCGTCAACGCGAAAACGCACCAGCAATTCACGCTCGAAGGTTTCGATGTGAATATCCGATGCGTTCTCGCGAATCGCCTCGGCCAGCAGCGCGTTGATCAGGCGAATGATCGGCGCATCGTCCTCCTGCTCCAGCAGGTCTTCGGTTTCCGGCACCGACTGGGCAATGCTGGCGAGGTCAAGCTCGTCGCCCAGATCTTCGACCATTTGCCGGGCCTGCGACGAGTCCCGCGCATAGGTGCTGGTCAGCAGCGCATCGAACTCGCCGTCATCAACGCGGCGAATAGAAATCGGGCGCTGGGCGAAGCGCTTGATCTCGGCCAGCGTGGTGAGGGATGGCTGCGTGCGGCAGGCCACGACCGCGGGACCCTTATCGTCGGCCTGGTCAAGGATGACCACCCCGAAGCGCTTGGCAAAGGTAAACGGCAGCAGGTTCGCGGTCCGCTCTGCAGGCACATCGTCCAGGATCGGGTCCACGGGCAGATCGTCCGCTGACGCAGATCCTTTTTCGTCAAACATCTCGCTCATATTCGCAACATCCGTGCCGGACGATCGGCCTTACCTGTTAGGAGTGCCTGCCCGCCCAAGGGTTCCCTGGCCTGCATACTGGCGCTGGAGGCAGTGCGCGGGGCGCTAAAGCGGGCTCAGAATTCAGGCGCAAAGTGCCTCGCACCATCGGCTCCGATGATAGCAGGGCTGGTTCGCCACCGCGGGAAGAGCCGCGCAAAATGGCGCGGTAGCAGCCCGCGGAGGAACGAATTTCCGGTGTACGTGCCCAAAGGCATCAGGTAAGGTCCGCGCTGCCAGAGCGACCGCTGGTCTGGCCAGATGGCGGGCACACCCACCCTATCGACGCATCGATAGCCGTCTGCACAAGTTTCCCGAGTCCAGAGGCGTCGCGATCCGACCAATGGCCCAGCATTCCGCATCCCCTCAGAAGCTCCGCGAGCAGGCCGACGGCCTGGGTGTCGAGGCTGCACAGCTTGCCCCTAAAAGTGCGTTCGTGAGCGAGCTGTACACCGCTCAGGCGATGCCACTGGTCAAGTATCTGACTGCCCGCTTCCGCAACTCGGAAGAGGCCAAAGAAATCGCCCAGGAGGCCTGGCTGCGCTTTTATCGGCTGCCAGAGCCCGAGACACTCCAGAATGCCAAGGCGTTCCTGTTCCAAACGGCATCTAACCTGGCCATTGATCGTGCCCGCCGGGCCAGCGTCGAACAACGCTATCTGGAACAGGAAGCTGGCGATCTGGGGCGCGATGAATCGCCGACCGTCGAGCAGGCCATGCAGGGCCGGGAAGAGCTCGCGCTGATTGAAGACGCACTGCACAAACTCCCCCTCAAGTGCCGCCAGGCCTTTGTCATGCATCGGGTCAGCGGCCTGTCTTACCCGCGTATTGCCGAGGCCCTTGGGGTCTCCACGTCGATGGTCGAAAAGTACATTATTCAGGCGTTGAAGCACTTCAGAAACATATTGAATCAGGGCTGAAACACCCTGGATCAACCTTTGCCCGCTGGATCGGTGAGGGAGCGCCCGGCCCGTTCGTTCCATACCTGATACCGCGATGAGACTGTCGTCATCGATACTCCGGCCAGCTCAGCTCCGCGCGCGCCCCTGGAATCGCCCTGCAGCGGCGTCTCGACCCTTGCCGACGAGCAGGCCCTTGGCTGGTTCGTCCGTCTGAACGCGCCGGACGTCACCGATGACGACCGCATGGGGTTTAACCGTTGGCTCGGCCTGCACCCCCGGAACCGGGCGTCCTATCAGTCCGTGCTGGTCCTGTGGCAGCGCCTGGGGCCCGATCAGCCGTTACCCCGACCCTACCGCTAGCCTCGCCGCCGTTGGGCCCCTGCGCCCGTCCTGTCAACGCTGCAGACGCAGGTGACCTTGGGGTTCGCCAGCGCCTACTATATGCGCCGCCCGAGCACAGAGAACACGCAGTGGATTTTACCGGCCAGCATATTTTGTCTGTCGACCAGTTCGACCGGCCAGCCGTAGAACAGATTTTCGCGACCGCCGACGTCATGGCACCCTTTGCGGCCAGGGCCAGAATGACCCGGGTGCTGGAGGGCGCCATTCTCTCCAACATGTTTTTCGAGCCGAGCACGCGGACCCGGGTGTCCTTCGGCAGCGCCTTCAACCTGCTCGGCGGTCAGGTCCGCGAAACCGCAGAGGTCAAAGCATCGTCCCTGACCAAGGGCGAATCGCTGCACGACACGGCCCGGGTGCTGTCCGGTTACAGCGATATCATCGTCATGCGACACCCGGAAGCCGGTGCGGTGCAGGAGTTTGCCGAGGCCAGCCGGGTACCGGTGATTAACGGCGGTGACGGTCCCAATGAGCACCCGAGCCAGGCCCTGCTGGACCTGTACACGATTCGCAAGGAAATGGCGTCGCGCAACAAGCCGGTCGACGGACTGCGAATCGCACTGGTCGGCGACCTGAAGTACGGCCGCGCCGTGCACTCGCTGTGCAAGCTCCTGGCGCTGTACGACAACGTGCACTACCGACTGGTATCGCCGCCGGAGCTGGCTGCGCCGGAAGCCATTACCGATCGCCTGAAGACAGCGGGACACAAGGTCGAAGTCTTTAGCGAGTTCGAAGCGGGCATTCATCACGCAGACATTCTGTACGTGACGCGAACCCAGGAGGAGCGCTTTCCGAGCCAGAAAGAAGCTGATCGGTATCGGGGGCTGTTCCAGCTGAACGCCGCGGTGTACACCGCCCACTGCGAGCCCAATACGGTGATCATGCACCCGCTGCCCAGAGACTCCCGCAGCCAGGCCCAGGAACTCTCGGCAGATCTGGACGAAAACCCGAACCTGGCGATCTTTCGGCAAACCGATAACGGCGTCCTGATCAGAATGGCGCTATTCGCGCTGACCCTGAACGTCGTGGACCTGGTCGAGCAGTACGTTCGGCCGGTGCCATGGCATGTGAGCCGCTA
>CAZXIJ010000026.1:28232-56331 GCA_964640725.1 uncultured Pseudomonadales bacterium
AGCGCGGCTCCAGGGCATGTGAGCCGCTAGCGAGCGTTCTTGGGAACCTTCGGCATGCGATTGCGCCAGTCTTTCGGCGCGCTACGGTAACCGCGCAGCTCCGCGAGATACTTCGTGGCCTGGGTCCAGGCCTTCTCGGCGCCGAGCCGTCGCACGGAAAACTCCCGCACATGCGACTCGCCGTCGATCTGTACCTGCACCCGAAACGCTGCCGAGGGCCGGCGCACCAGGTTAATGCCGCGAACGCCCGTCGAGTGACGGCCCTTCGTGGATGCCGAGCGAACCCGCTTGGCGCGTGCCTGCTCTTGCTTCAGACGCCATTTCTCGTCCAGCGCGGCAGCGTCCTTTGCCACCGCCCGGGCCTGCGTCTTGCTTAACCCGGTCAGGCTGAAGTATTCCTGCTCCAGCTTGCCATCGATACTCCGGGCAACTCGCAGGAGCTGCCCGCCATTCAGTTCGTAAACTGCCACTGAGACCTCTTATGGAATTACAGCTGGGCTTCCAGCTCCGGCAAAGCCTTGAATAGATCGGCGACGAGACCGTAGTCTGCGACCTGAAAAATCGGGGCATCTTCGTCCTTGTTGATCGCCACGATCACCTTGGAGTCCTTCATACCTGCCAGATGCTGGATCGCTCCAGAGATACCGACCGCAATGTACAGGTCAGGCGCCACGATTTTGCCCGTTTGGCCAACCTGCATATCGTTCGGGACGAAGCCGGCATCAACCGCGGCCCGGGATGCCCCGATGGCCGCGCCCAGCTTGTCGGCGATGCCGTTCAGGAGGTCAAAGTTCTCGCCGCTGCCCATGCCGCGACCGCCAGAAATGATGATGCCAGCTGCCGTCAGCTCCGGGCGCTCGGACTTGGCAATCTCTTCGCCGATAAAGGTTGCCAGGCCCGTCTCGTGAACGGCACCGACCGCCTCAACACTGGCGCTGCCACCCTCCGCCGCGACGGCGTCGTAGGCCGTGCCACGCACAGAAATCACGTGGCACTTGTTGTTGCTCTTGACCGTGGCAATGGCGTTGCCCGCATAGATCGGCCGCTTGAAGGTATCCGCGGACTCGACGCTGACAATGTCAGCGATCATCGCCACGTCCAGCTTGGCAGCGACCCGGGGCAGGAAGTTCTTGCCGGTGGTGGTGTGTGCCGCGATGACGTGACCGTAACTGGCCCCCAGTTCGGCAACCAGCTCGGCCAGGTTCTCTGCGGTCTGGTGAGCATAGGCTGCGTTGTCGGCGCAGAGCACTTTGCTCACGCCGGCAACCTTCGCCGCCGCGTCAGCGACTGCGCCACACCCTTCACCGGCAACCAGGATATGAATATCCCCACCGATCTTGTCTGCTGCTGCCACTGCGACCCGGGTCGCCGGCTTCAGTTCCGAATTATCGTGTTCGGCAACGACGAGAATACTCATGAAATCACCTTCGCTTCGTTACGCAGCTTGTCGACCAGCTCTTCGACAGTTTCGACCTTGATCCCCGCTTCGCGTTCGGCTGGCGGCTCAACGGCCAACACCTCTACCGAGGGTGCAACGTCAACGCCCAGATCGGCAGGGCTGGTGACGTCGAGCGGCTTCTTCTTGGCCTTCATGATGTTCGGCAAAGACGCATAGCGCGGCTCGTTCAGACGCAGGTCGGTGGTTACGACCGCAGGCAGCGAGACCTCGAGGGTCTGCAGGCCGCCGTCAATTTCCCGGGTGACCTTGGCCTTGTCGCCGTCGACCACAACTTCTGAGGCAAAGGTGCCCTGCGACATGCCGGTCAGCGCAGCAAACATCTGCCCGGTCATGCTGTTGTCGCCGTCGATGCTCTGTTTGCCAAAGATCACGAGCTTTGCATCTTCCTTGGCCTGCAGTGCGGCGAGGGCCTTGGCGATCCCAAGGGGCTGAACCTCTTCGTCGGTCTCGATCAGCACAGCGCGATCGGCACCGAGGGCGAGGCAGGTGCGCAGCTGCTCCTGGCTTGCCTGGGTGCCGACGCTGACGGCGACAACCTCGTCCGCCACACCGGCTTCCTTGAGCCGCACAGCCTCCTCGATGGCTATTTCACAAAAAGGGTTAACAGACATCTTCACGTTGGCGAGGTCTACGCCGCTGTTGTCTGGCTTGACGCGAATCTTGACATTGTAGTCAACAACCCGCTTCACGGGCACCATCACTTTCATAGCTGAACGCTCTTGACTGAAATCCGAATTATGTTGCTGTGGGGCGCCCTGATTGCTGCCAGTCAGGAACGAGAGACCATCGCGCGCCGCGAGCTGCGTTGACGAGCTTGTCGCGCCAGCATATGGCCCGGGACAGCCCCGCTGGCGGTCGTTGCTGGCGCTGGCTAGCGCTGCAAGAACCTACGGTTCGGGCCCTGTCTCGTGCGCCTTGCCACACAGATATCGGGCCGCAGACGACCCGAAAAAACGAGGCGCATTCTGTCTCGGCCCCGCTAGCCCGTCAAGACGAAAGCCTGCCCGGAGTTGTAAATCTGTGCGACTGGTGGCGCTCCCAGACCGCTCCCTCAGCCGGCCACGGAACCCAAGCAAAAGCGCTCGCCCGCCGATTCAATATAGCCCTGGTCGCCGTCTATGATCAGATGGTCCAGGAGCCGGTAGTACATGCTGCGGGTGATTCGGGCCTCGAGCCCGGCGCGCACGTGCAGGTACGGGACCAGCCCCTGGTCTCCGCCCATGCGCAGCCGGTGCTCTGCACCCAGCAGGACAAGATCCCCCACGTTGGTGCGAAAAATAAACTCGCCGCCCGCCGTCTCGAAATCGACCGCGATGAACGGCACGTCGTCGACCCGGATCAGCAACCGCTCAGCCGGAGTGACCAGAACATAACCGTCATCGTCCTTGCGCAGAATGCTGGCAAACAGACGTACCAGAGCATCGCGGCGAATCCTGTCGCCCTGGTAATACCAAAAACCGTCGTAATCGATCTGCATGTCCAGCACACCGCCATGATCCGGATGCCACTGGCTGACCGGCGGCTTGCGCTGCGCACCCAGCGCAGTGCGCAGCCGCTCAAACAGTTCGGTCAGATCTTCGCGTTCGGACGCCTGCGCCATCGGATTGGCCTGCTACTGCACGGCACGCATTTAGCCAGAGCTCAGCGCCTGCGCATAGCGCCCGAAGGCGTCCGTGAGCAGCCCATGCCAGTCTGCATCGCTGGCGAGCAGCTGCTGGCGTAACAGCAACTCGCTGTGCTCGAGCAGGCGCCCCGTGGCCGGCTCGACAATGACGACGCCGATGGCGGCATCGGTGCGCGGCTCGAGCAGGCGGGCCAAGCGCCGCGGCAATCCGGGAATCCAGGGCTTGGCAGGCACCTGGTCAGCAGCATCAAGCACCGGCCAACGCAGGTAAATTTCAAGGCCGGCCGTCGCCGGCGCAGCATTGCCCGCGTAGTCGGCGCGGGGAAACGCATATTGCAGCCCGGCGAGCGCAGCGGCTTCCCACTGCGGGTCTGGCGCCGGGTTTGCAGACCGCAAGTGCAGCACTTCGCCAGCATCGAACCGCCAGCGACTGCTGCGCTCCATTGACAGCGCGTCCGTCAGGCGCAGCTTGGACAGCGCGCGCGCTTCGAGGCTATCAGGCTGGACCACACAGCCCGGCGCCACCAGCGTGAAAATACCTGCCACAAGACAGGAGAGCAGACGTTTCGAAGTACCCATAAGCGGAGTATAGGCAGGGATTCAGCCGCCGATGAATTTCATCACGGTGACTTCGCCCTGGAAGCGAAGATCCTGTTTGTCGCTCAAAGCATCGAGCAGGGTTGCTCGAAGGGCCGGCAAGGCCGCTTCGGGTTCCTGGCGCAACAACTCAGCGATGTTGCGCGAGCGACTGTTCGACAAACAGCCGTAGAGGTCGCCGTTGGAAGCCAGCCGAAGCCGTGTGCAGGACTGGCAAAACGGCGCCGATTCGTTGGCAATGACGCCAAAGTGACCCTTTGCAGCGGGCACCTCAAAGCGTACGGCCGTGCTGTCGTGGGGTGCATCGGCGCGGACGAACTCGTGGTGCTCGCCAATCATCGCCAGCAGCTCTGGCATGCCGACAAAGTCGAGCTGATAGCCGTTGCCAGCCCGCAGGTGGCCCATGTTCATGAGCTCGATAAACCGCAGCTCAAAGCCGCGCTCCAGGCAGTACGCCAGCATCGGCAGCACCTGATCGAGATTGGCTCGTCGCATGGGCACCATGTTGATCTTGATCCGCAGCCCCGCCTCGGCCATCCGGTCGATGCCGCGCAGTACCGTGGGCAAATCGCCGCTTCGCGCAATGCTGCGAAAGGCCGCGCCGTTCAACGTGTCGAGGCTGATATTGATGCGCTTCAGGCCGCTGGCGATGATCCAGTCCGCATGGCGCTCGAGCAGCTGACCGTTGGTGGTCATGCCGACGTCTGTCAGCGGCAGCGCCATAACCGCCGGCAACAAACTGCGCAACTTGGGTGACAGCAGCGGCTCGCCCCCGGTGATGCGCAGCTTGTCGATATCGCAGGCCTGCTGCAGCAGGGTCACCGCGCTGACCAGCTCTTCGGCCGACAGCTCGTGCCTCGCCGCCTGCAGGCGTTTGCCGTCAGGTACACAGTAGGTACAGGCGTAATTACAGGCGGCCGTCAGACTCACTCTGAGGTTGCGGAAGCGGCGTCCAAGGTCGTCGACAATCATGCGGCCAGTCTACCTGTTCAGGCGTCGTTACGGGGTTTGTGAACTGCGTCACTGGCGGAATCGGGATCCTCTGCTTTACTTCATTTGCTGGCGGGCTTCTCTCCCCCTCGACGCCCGGCAGCCGGGGCAACGCAAGTTGCCTCAGTGACTCCTAATGGTACTTAGCCCGGCGCCTGTTCCCCCGCAGCCCGGGCTTTTTTTTGCCTCGGATTCAGGGACCCGCTGAGCCAGACTCTGCCAGAGATCGCGTCAGCTCAGCGACGAATCCGCTCTGCCAGAAAACCCTGTTTGAGCCTTTAATCAATAACTTATCGCCACTTTTTAGGGTCGATATCAGGTTGCTGAGAAGCGTCGGGTCCGGACTCACAGAGACCGGCCACCAGCCGCCGGGCGCACCGGCCGAACGCTCATTCGCTTCCGCCTGTGCAAGCGGCGCCATCGCGTCCCCAACCAGCCAGGCACCGTCCAGCGCGCGCAGAGGCTGTGCAAGACGCGCATGGGCTTCGGCAGAGGCATCGCCCAGCTCAAGCATCTCGCCCAGCAGGGCGAAACATCGCCCGGTTCCGGTCGCCGACTCCGCGACCAGTGCTTCCAGAGAAGCCAGCATGCTGCCCGGGTTGGCGTTGTAGCTGTCATCAATGATCTCCACCCCGGCTGCGAGCAGTCGGTTGCCCCGCCCTCGAGGCACCAGCTCCGGCGAAAGCTGCAGCGCCGGGGCGAGGTCCAGACCCAAAACCTGCATCGTGGCCAGCACCGCCGCGAGGGTAAGCGCCCGGTGGCGCCCCCCGCCGGGGACGTAGGCGTTGAGCATCTGCGCACCGACCCGGTAGCGCGCCTGATCGCCGACACTTTCCAGCAGGCAGACATCGGCCGTCTGAGACTCGCCAAAGCGCACGATGCGTATCTCTGCCGGCACACCTTGGAGGTTCACCTGGTCGTGCACAACCAGGGTGCCCCCGGCCTTGAGGCCCTGGCAAATCGACAGCTTTTCCTGACGAATCCCGTCCGGATCCGAGAAGGCCTCGGCATGAGCGTTCTGAACGTTGAGCACTACCGCCAGCTCCGGCTCTACGAGCTTGCTCAGGGGCGCGATCTCGCCGGGGTGATTCATGCCCACTTCGTAGACCCCACCGGCTGCGTCCAGCGGGGTGCGGATCAGGCTCAGAGGCACGCCGAGATGATTGTTGAGGCTGCCCTGGGTCGCAGCCCAGCCGGTCGCCGCTGCCAGATAGCCCTTGGCAGTGGTCTTGCCGCTGCTGCCTGTCACCGCGACCACGGGGCCGGTCAGGGCCGCACGCCTGGCGCGGGCCAGATCCCAAAGGGCATCGAGGGTGTCGGGCACAAGCCATTGCCGGTCTGCCGGCAGGTCGTGCTGCAGCCGGCTCACAACAGCGCCCGCGGCGCCCGCCGCCAGCGCCTGGGCCACGTAATCGTGACCGTCCCGATCGCTGCGGTCCGTGACCGTAAAGCGGTCCCCCGGGTCGCCGGGCAATGCGAAGAACAGGTCCCCGGCGCTGACCTGACGCGAGTCGATTTGCACGCCCGCCACCGGATCGCTCACGCAGGGATGGGCTGGCTGCAGCGCCTGGTTCAGCGCCTTTGCGGTCCATAGCGGCGATTTCATGCCTCGATTCCCTGCTTCGACGTACTATGAGCGCCGCATCATAGGGACGGACAGTCATGGATTCCAACAGCCACGGCAGAGCCCGGGCGCAGCGGGGATGGCTCGCGCGGCTGGGCGGCGCGATCACCTGGCTCCGGCACTTTACGGGCAACCTGCTGTTCCTGCTCCTGCTGCTCGTTGTGCTGTCGGCATTGCTCGGCCGCTGCCAGTCCGTGCAGCTGCCCGCGCAGGGCGCGCTGGTCATTGATCCAGCCGGCGCCGTGGTCGAGTCCCCAGCCCTGACCGACCCGCTTCAGGGGCTTCTGAACCCCCAGCTGCAGGTGGGCCAGGTGGCGATCGAGGACCTGGTTCGAGCGATCGACCTGGGCCGGGAGGACAGCCGCATCAACCTGCTGGTGCTGCGCCTGGACGAGGTGAGCTACCTGTCGCTCACCCACGCCGAGCAGCTTGGCGATGCAGTGGCCCGCTTTCGGGCCTCTGGCAAGCGCGTCGAGGCCTACGGCTACGCCTACGAGCAAGTGCCCTACCTCGTCGCGAGCCAGGCCAACGCGGTTTACCTCCACCCCATGGGCCAGCTCATGCTCCCGGGGCTGGCCTCCTACCGCCTGTATTGGAAAGGCCTGCTGGAAAAGCTGGGCTTGGACGTCGAGGTGTTTCGGGTCGGCACCTACAAGTCCTTCGTTGAGCCCTACCTGCGCCAGGACATGTCTGAGCCGGTGCGGGAAGAGACGCTGGGCACGTTGACTGCTCTGTGGGACCGCATGCTCGATCGCATCAGCGCCAACCGCGACCTGGAGAGCGTCGCCGTGCGGCAATTTGCCGAAAACTACGTCGAGGCGATCAGCAGCACCGGCGGCGACCTCGCTCGCGCCGCCCTGGAGGCCAACCTGGTCGATGAGCTGCTGACAGAAGATGAGGCCCGATCCCGGCTCGCCGAGACCGCCGGCCGGCTGGCTACCGGCGACTACGTCGCGACCGGCTATGAGCAGTACCTGGCGGTGGCCGGCCCCCGGTCACCCGCGACCACGCCGTACGTGAGCGTGCTGACCCTCGAAGGTCCGATCGTGTTGAGCGCGCCCGGGGGCGGCGCGATCGGCGCGGAAGAAGTCTCCGAGCAGCTTCGGGCGGTTGCCCGGGATGACAACGCCCGGGCCCTGGTGTTGCGCGTTAATTCGCCCGGCGGCAGCAGCTTCGCGTCCGAGCTCATTCGCAAGGAGCTGGAGCTGCTGCAGGTTCGCGGCAAGCCGGTCGTGATCTCCATGGGCCCCACCGCGGCCTCTGGCGGCTACTGGATTTCTGCCACCGCAGACGAAATCGTGGCTGAGCCGACCACGATCACCGGCTCTATCGGCGCCTTCAGCATCTTCCCATCCGCCCGGTCCGCCCTGGCGGAGGCTGGCGTCAGTTCCGACGGGGTCGCGACGACACCGCTGGCGGGCGGCCTGAGCCCGGTTCGCGGTCTGAACGATCCGCTGCGCGCGGTGCTCCAGCAATCCCTGGAACAGGTCTACGAGCAATTTGCGAATCTGGTCGCTCGGGGTCGTCAGCTGGACCCCGCAGCGGTGGAAGCGCTGGCCGGGGGCCGCATCTGGACCGGAACCCAGGCGTTGGAGCGAGGGCTTGCAGATCATCTGGGCGGGGTGGACCTGGCGCTGGAGCGCGCGGCGGCGCTGGCCGGCATTGAAGACCCGGGCGTTCGCTACCTGGTGCCAGAGCGATCAGCGAGAAGCGCGCTCATTGCTCAGCTGCTCGACATGGCCCAGACCCTTGGCGTCACGGCTGACCCTGTGCGGGGCCAGCCGCTCGCAGCAGCGCTTCGGGCCCTGGCCGGACACCCGGAGCTTGTGGGCACTGAATCCGGCCTCGCGCGCAGCGTGGCGCCATTGCTGTTGCTGCTGGCGGAACAGGACCCAAGGGGCGTGTTCAGCTACTGCCAGACCTGTCCGCCTGCCCCCTAGCCGGGGCGCCGGCAGCGCCTCCGGGACGCGCTAGAACAAGCGGAAGCGGGTGCGGCCTGCACTGGTTGAGCGGGTGCGACGGCTCTGCCGACGGCGGCGCATGCGCTGATGCAGCTCGCGGCGCTTGATGTCCAGATACTCTTCCCGGGACAGGTTCTGGTTGCGATTGCGCGCCTTCTCGCCAGAGCGATACGCGCAGAAATCACCAAAGGCGTCGATTTCGTGCCGCAGCTCGTTCACGACCAGCTCGATCATGATCGCGTCATCGATGTAGCCAAGCACTGGCACGTTGTCCGGGATCAGGTCCTGCGGGTCGGAAAAGTAGGACAAGGCGGAAAGCACGTCTTTGCGCTCTTTCTTTTCCAGGCCCCACTCGTCGTCTTCCAGCATCTTGATCAGGCTTTCGACCGACTCCACACGGCTGCGCACAAACGCCGGCACGCTGCTCGCACGCACCTCTTCGACCATGGCGCGGGCCTTGCCGATGATGCTCTGTTCGTCAGCGCCGGAAGCTTGTTCCTGCGCTTTCTTCATGATCCCGCGGAAGTAACGCAGGTCCTTGTCTTCAAGATCAAAAGTAATGCGCAGCGGCATGGGTCCCCACCCTTCAACTCAGTAAGCGTCGAGCGACTATACCCAACTTTTGTGCCAAAGATCAGCTTTCCTGGGAGGACTCCGCATCGGCTTCGCGCTCGCGACGGTGCTCGCCCCAGTAGCGCTCGGTGAGAGCGCGGATCTCTTTGCGCATCAGCACCAGGCCCAGCAGGTTGGGTAGCGTCATCAGAGCCAGGGTAATCGCAGACAGCAGCCAGATCAGCGAGGTATCAGCAATGGTGGCCAGGAAGAAGCCGGCGACGTACACCCAGCGGTAGGGCGTGACCCATCGGGTGCCGACCAGGTAGGTCACAGCCCGGTCGCCGTAGTAGGACCAGGCGAGCGCCGTCGAGAAGGCAAACATCGCAAGGCCGATGCTGACGATGTACTGCCCCCAGCCCCCCAGAAAGCTGCGCTGGAAGGCGGCGATGGTCAGCGGTACCGAATGCAGCAGCGAGCGGCCAGCGAGGGTCACCCCGTCGGGCAGGCTCAGGCGGCCGTCTGCCACGGTCAGCGATCCGTTCCAGGGCGCCCCGGCCTGGGTGACGCGAACGGTCTCGGCCACGCTGCGATTGTGCAGCACGGTCACGGCGGGGGCCCGGGCCAGCTGGCCATCGACCACGGTCAGGGTGCCGCTGAAACGCGCAATCGCCGGTGTACGGTCGCCCGGTTCAGGGTCGACGCCGTTCAAATGCATGTACAGCTGTCGGCGATCGGCTTCTGCCTGGTCGTCATAGCGACCGTCGATCACCTGCGTATCGATCCCGGTAAAGTCGGTTTGGAACTTCTCGACCCAGACTCCGGAGCTCAGAATCACCAGCCCGGTCAGGGTGCAGATCACCAGCGTATCGATGAACGGCTCAAGGATCGCGACCATGCCTTCGGCGACCGGCTCCTTGGTCCGCGCTGCGGCGTGGGCAATCGGTGCCGAGCCCTGCCCCGCTTCGTTGGAGTACAGGCCTCGGTTCACGCCGCGATTGAACGCGTAGGCGAAGGTCGCGCCCAGGAAGCCACCGGTCGCGGCGCTGCCCGTGAAGGCGTCCCGAAAAACGCTCGCAAAGGCCGGGCCAATCTGGTCGAGGTTGCTGACCACCACGGCCAGAGCGCCCACTGCGTAGAGCACGCCCATGAGCGGCACGATCGCTGCCGCAACGCGCGCGATCCGCCGGATCCCGCCAAGAATGACCGCTGCCAGCAGGATCGAGAACACCACGCCGCTGACGACCGGGGGTAGCTCAAAGGCCGTTTCCAGCCCCGCGGCCATATTGTTGCTCTGCGGCAGGCTGCCCGTTCCGAAGCTGCTGATCACGGTCGCGATGGCGAAAAAGACGGCCAGGCCTTTGTAGCCCAGACCGTGCTCCATGTAGTACATCGGCCCACCAGCGATCCGGCCCTGCTCGTCCGTCTGCCGGTAGCGGTGCGAGATCGTGACCTCGGCGTACTTCGTGGTCATGCCGATGAACGCCGTCATCCACATCCAGAACAGTGCCGCCGGGCCACCGAGAAAAATGGCAAAGGCTACGCCCCCGATATTGCCCGTGCCCACGGTGCCGGACAGCGCCGTCGACAGGGCCTGGAAGTGGCTCGTATCGCCCGGATCCGTATCCTTGCTGTAGCGTCCGGACAGCACGCCCCAGGCGTGGCCGAAGAATCGCAGCTGCGGCGCACCGAGATAGATGGTGAAAAACAACCCGACGCCGAGCAGCGCCAGGGGAAAGTAGATCGCGCTGCCGAGCAGGCTGTCGAGCAGCGACAGAAAGTCTTCGATGAGCTGCATCAGGGCGCCTGGGTGCCGAGCAGTGCCGCCCGGAGCACCTGGTAGATTTCGTTCTGCTCCATGACCCCTCGCAGCTGTTCTGCCGCCGGGCCTGCCGCGTAGGCCGCCACGTCTTCCCCTGCGTGGGTCTCAGCAGGCATGGGAATCGCCGCATTCTGACGATAGTCGAGCGCGGTGGTATCCACGTCCGTCAGGTCGACTGGCTGATCTGTGGCCCCAGGGCCATTCGCGTAAGACAGGGTCGTGTACGGCCTATCGTTCGCATCAAGCTGGTAGGAACCATCCGGCAGCGTCACCTTGCCGAGAATCGGATTACCGCGCCTTGGGTAACCGGCGATGGTGAGCGTGTGGCTGTGATCAGCGGTGACCAGGACCAGCGTGTTGGCGAGATCGACGCGATTGAGCGTTGCAGCAACCGCCTGATCGAAGGCGACGGTATCTTCCATAGCGCGGTAGGCATTGCCGTAATGATGCGCGTGATCGATCCGGCCGCCTTCTACCAGGAGAAAGTACCCGGTGTCGTTGCCCGCCGCCAGAAAGTCGATCGCGGCGCCGGTCATCTCTGCCAGCGACGGTTCCAGCGTTGCGTCCCGGTCAGCTTCCCACTGCAAATGGGAGGGCTCAAACAGTCCCAGCACCTGGCTGCGCCCCGGTACCGCGCTGGCCATAGTCTCCTGCCACTGCGCCCGGTTCCAGACGTAGCGACGATCGGCACCGCCCTGGCGCCAGCGATCAATGAGATTCTGGCCGTCCTGCCGGCGCCCCATGGGTTTGTTGTATTCCGGATCAACGGCGCCTTCGGGCACAAAGTTTGCGCGCCCGCCTCCGAGCACCAGCTCCGGGCCATCGCCGGGCGCGAACTCTACCAGCTGCCTGGCAATATCGACGCAGCCTGCCGCCGCGGCATCGGCCGGCATGGCTTTGTCGTCTTCCCAGTCCCGATCTGCGCTGTGCGCGTAGGTGGCCGCAGGCGTGGCGTGGGTAATGCGGGTGGTGCTGATCAGGCCACTGCGGAACCCGGCAGCCTCGGCCTCTTCGAGCAGCGTGCGCATGGGTGCGCCCCGAGCGCCTTCGCAGTCACCGCGCGCCGGCTCCCGGCCCACGCTGAGCACGCCGGCCCGGGTCTTGCTGCCGGTCATAATCGCGGACATGGTCCCGGCGCTGTCTGGGACCTGCAGATCCGTGTTGTAGGTCTTGATCAACGCCACATTCGGAAACTGCTCGAAGGACAGCTCATGGGACTCGCCGTCTTTGCCGAGTTTTTGCCCCGCGTAAATCCGGGCCGCGGTGATGGTACTGATGCCCATGCCATCGCCGATGAACAGGACAACATTACGTGGACCGGTCGAGGCCACAGCGACCTCTTCGGCGTTGCTCTGCGGCAGCCCGCTGGCACAGCCCAGCATGAGTACTGGCAATAACAGGGCGACCCGACGCGCGATGGGCGTGACGAGTTGCGCCAGGGCAATTGACGGGGTCAGTGAATCAGGCACGGGCTTCCCTCATGGTGACGAACTCTTCTGCAGCCGTGGGATGAATCCCGACCGTGGCGTCAAACTGCGCCTTGGTCAGCCCGGCGTTCACGGCGATCGCCAGGCCCTGGATGATTTCTCCGGCGTCCGGCCCCGCCATGTGTGCGCCCACCACGCGATCGCTGCCCCGGTCGACGATCAGCTTCATCAGCGTGCGCTCAGTGCTTTCTGTGAGCGTGTACTTCATGGGGCGAAAGCTCGACTCGTAGACGTCCACGGCATCGAACCGGGCATTTGCTTGCGCTTCCGTCAGGCCCACCGTGCCGATATTGGGCTGGCAAAACACCGCCGTTGCGATGTTGTCGTAGCTGAGGCTGCGGCGCGGATTGTCAGTAAAGAGATTGTTGGCAATCACCATGCCCTCGGCGATCGCCACAGGCGTCAGCTGCACGCGATCAATCACGTCACCGAGCGCGTAAATGTTGGGCACATTCGTTTGGTAATCGTCATCGACAGCCACCGCACCCTTGCCCGTGGTCTCGACGCCGGCGGCAGCCAGGTTGAGCTTTGCCACGTTTGGCACCCGGCCTGTGGCATACATGACCTGGTCAACGACCAGCGACTCGCCCGTGGTCAGGGCCAACCGGCGCCGGCCTTTGTCCAGCTCGATGCGCTCGACGTTGCACTGGAATCGCAGATCGATGCCTTTGGACGCCAGCTCGTCGCGCACGAAATGACGCACGCCATCGTCAAAGCCTCGCAGGAACATCTCGCCCCGGTAGATCAGATGTGTGTTGGCACCCAGCCCGTTGAAAATCCCCGCGAACTCAACGCCGATATAGCCCCCGCCGACCACCGCAACATCGGCGGGAAACTCGCCCAGATAGAACGCGTCGTCAGAGGTAATCGCCAGCTCGGAACCGGGAAACTCCGGCACCACGGGCCGGCCGCCGGTCGCGATCAGAATTTTCTCGCCGTAGAGCTGCTGGTCGTCGCCCTCGCTGGAACTCACCTTGATCCGGTGCGCGTCGACAAACTCGCCATGCCCCCAGATGATGTCGACGCCGGCGTTGTCCAGGAGCGTTCGATACACGCCGTTCAGGCGCTCAATTTCCCGGGTCTTGTTGTCTCGCAGCGTCGGCCAGTGAAAGGTCCGCTCGCCGCCCTGCCAGCCGTAGCCCGTGGCGTTGTCGAACTCTTCGGCAAAGTGCGAGCCGTATACGAACAGCTTCTTGGGCACACAACCCACGTTCACACAGGTGCCACCGAGGTAGGTGCTCTCGATCACAGCCACGCGAGCCCCGTAGCTGGCCGCCATGCGGGCGCAGCGAACGCCGCCGGAACCGGCTCCGAGCACAATCAGATCATAGGAATTCGCCATAGCACGGTCTCTCGAGAAAGTGCAGCGAGCCTAATTGATCAGGATGCAATTGCAATGCTGCGCGTTGCATTGCCCCTGGCGCCCCGCCACACTTCCGGCAACCCAGAGCCCCCGAGGATTCCTGTGAACGGCGCCGACACGCTCATCAAAACGTTCCTGAACTGCCAGGTCGACGTCTGCTTTACCAACCCAGGCACCTCGGAGATGCACTTCGTTGCGGCCCTCGACAAGGAGCCCCAGATGCGCAGCGTGCTGGGACTGTTCGAGGGCGCGGTCACCGGAGCCGCTGACGGCTACGGGCGCATGGCTGGCAAGCCGGCGGCCACGCTCCTGCACCTGGGCCCGGGCCTGGCCAACGGCCTCGCCAACCTGCACAACGCCCGCCGCGCCCATACGCCCATCGTGAACGTCGTCGGCGAGCACGCCACCTATCACCGACACCTGGATGCCCCACTGACCTCCGACATCGAGGGTTTCGCCGCCCCGGTCTCAGGCTGGCTGCAGGTCAGCGAGAGCGCCGATGAGGTTGCCCGCGACGGCGCAGCAGCGATCGCCGCGTCCATGGCGGCCCCGGGCCAGATCGCCACGTTGATCCTGCCGGCCGATACCGCCTGGACCGAGACCGGGGCGCCCATCGCGAGCCTGCCGGCCGTGCAGGGCCCGGCACCGGCCAACTCGAACATGGACCGTTTGCGGGAGATTTTCCGCAGCGGCGAGCCCGTGGCCCTGCTGCTGAACGGCAGCGCCACGGTGGGCCCGGGCCTGGCCCTGGCCGGCAAAATCGCCCGCGCCACGGGTGCCCAGCTGGTTGGCGATACCTTTATCAGCCGAATCTCTCGCGGCGCCGGCCAACCCGGCGTCGAGCGCCTGCCCTACTTCGCCGAGCAGGCCATCGAGTTTCTGTCGCGCTTCAGGCACCTGGTGCTGGTCGACACCAAGGCGCCCGTCAGCTTCTTCGCCTACCCCGGCGTGCCCAGCGAATTGACCCCCGAGGGCTGCGCGTGCCACACCCTGGCCAGCCCCGGGGAGGACGCAGTAGGGGCGCTGCAGGCGCTCGCCGATGCCCTTTCGATTTCCGGCGACGATACGGGCGCGCTCAGCCGGCAGCAGCCGGCAGCGCCGACCGGCGAGCTGACCCCCGAAAAGATCGCCCAGGCCGTTGCTCACCTGCTGCCGGAGGGCTGTATTGTGGTGAATGAAGCCGCCACCGGCGGTTTTGCGATTCCAGCCATGACCGCTCAAAGCGCGCCCCATGACTGGCTGGACCTGACGGGCGGCGCGATCGGCATGGGGATTCCCGCGGCCACGGGCGCAGCCATCGCCTGCCCGGACCGACGCGTGCTGAACCTGCAGGCCGACGGCAGCGGCATGTACACCTTGCAGGCCCTGTGGACCCAGGCCCGGGAAGGGCTGGATATCACGACCATCATCTTCGCCAACCGCAAGTACGCGATCCTGCAGGTCGAGTTCATGCGCGTCGGTGCGCACAACCCGGGGCGCCGGGCCATGGACATGATGGAGCTGGATCGGCCGGAGCTGCGCTGGGTGGAGCTGGCAGCCGGCATGGGCGTGCCCGGCGAGCAGGTCACGAGCGCCGATGCGCTGACTGCGGCCCTGGCCCGGAGCATTGCAACCCCCGGCCCCTATCTGATTGAAGCCGTCATCTAACCCTGCGGACACCCGCCATTTTCGATGGCAGAAACCGCCATAGCCCGGAAGCTATGGCGGTCCGGGTTTTTGACGATCACGACATCGGCCACCGGATGATTCCCGCGGCCGGCAACCAGCGCTAACGCTGAGCCGGCAGAGCCTCCGTGAACTCATAGGCAGTCGGATCGAAGACAGCGGGGTCGCCGCCAGGCGCCCACCAGGCCCAGACCGTTACGACCGGCTCGTCGCTGGTATTCACCATACGATGATCGGTGTTCGGCGGCGTATAGATCGTTGTGCCGGCTTTGGCTTCGAACGTGTCTGAGCCCACCGTCCAGGTCGCACGACCAGACAGCACGTAGTACAGCTCCGGCGCGGCGTGACGGTGCCCGGGATAGGTCGTGTGCGCCGGGATCTCGAGCATGCCGAAGCGCATGTCCTGCTGCGGGATCTGGCCCGGCCCGTCGGCGCCAACCAGATCTTTCCAACGCACGCCAACGGCGTTTGTCGCCCAGGGGACCGCGCTGGATTCAGTCCGTGTCGGTACTGGAGGCGCAGCTGCGGGCTCGTCGTGCGTGGTGATCGCACTCAGCAGCACACAGAGCCAAAGGAGTGTCTTCAAGGCAGCGATCCGGTTTCTGCTAGTATCGAAGATGTTATATTGCCGCTCGACAAGTTCACACCTGAACTCAGCTTCCTGAACATCCGGCAACTCCTCAGGCGCTTTCATGGACCCAGCTTTTGCCGCTCTTGCCAGCGTTGCGATCGGCTTGCTCTTCGCCGCAACCGGGCTCCACAAGCTCCGTAATTTTCAGGAATTCACGCTTGCGGTCGCAGCCTACCAGCTGTTTTGGCCGGCTCTTGCACGCCCTGCGGCGGTCATCATCGTTGTCGCGGAACTTGCCGTTGTCGCCATGCTGGCGCTACCTGCGGGCCGGCCCCTTGGCGCGCTGCTGGCCGTCGGCCTGCTCCTGAGCTACGCCGCGGCCATGGGCATCAATGTGCGCCGCGGCCGCACGGACCTGCACTGCGGCTGCAGCTGGGGGCCGGCGCACCAGGTCATCCGGCCTGCTCTGGTCACCCGAAACCTGCTCCTTGCCGCAGCGGCCAGCCTGCCTTTGCTGCCCGTTGCACACCGGGAGCTACTCTGGCTGGACTACCTGTCGGTGGCCGTTGCAGCGATCGCGCTCGCCCTGTTCTACCTGACCGCCGAAGAACTGCTTGGCCATCCGGCGAGCCATTCGGCGAGCCATTCGACGGCCACGCCATGAGCGACCTGTCTGTCGCCGTGACCTTTGCCTTGCTGTGGCTGGTCATCATCGTGATGGCCGTCGTGATCTGGGCCCTCGCCCGACAGATTGGCGTGCTGCATGAGCGAATTGCGCCCGCTGGCGCGCTGTCCCTGCAAAACGGCCTGGCCATCGGCGGCGCTGCGCCCGTGGTTACTGTCGAACTGACATCCGGTCAAACGCAAACCATCGGTCGCGAAAACGTCAACGGCCGCTCGACGCTACTGTTCTTTTTTTCGCCCACCTGCCCGATCTGCAAGGAGCTGCTGCCGGTGATCAAACACAGCACGCGGTCCGAACGCGACTGGATCGATGTCGTGCTGGCCGGCGACGGCGAACTCGCAGCGCACCAGCAGATCCTGCGCGACCAGCACATGGAAGACTTTGCCCTGACCCTGGCGCCGCAGCTGGGCATCGCCTACCAGGTGAGCAAACTGCCTTACGCGGCGCTGGTCGACAGCAACGGGCAGCTGCGCGCTGCGGGGCTGGTGAATTCCCGTGAGCACCTTGAAAGCCTGTACGAGGCCAAGGAAACGGGCGTTAAAGATCTGCAAAGCTATCTGGCTGCACAAGCCGCAGAGCAGGGATAGGCGAATTTGATCGTGCACGGCACAGACTTGCGCCCTGCTCTTTGGCGACTGCTGTTGCTTTGGGGCCCGGCGCTGAGCGCCTCGGCGGCGGCGACCGAAGGGTCCCCCGCTTTCGACTACCGGATGAACTGCGAAGGCTGCCACGCCATCGGCGGCGTCGGCGCCGAGCCTCATGTGCCAGCGTTGACCGCAAATCTCGCGCCATTTCTGCAAACCGCGCAGGGCCGGGAATATCTGGTGCGCGTGCCCGGTGTTCGCCAGGCCAGCATCAGCGACGCCCGCGTCGCCAACCTGCTGAACTACGTGATCATCCGCTTTGGGGATCCCTCGAACACTTCCAACTTTGCGCCGATCACCGAAGCGGAAGTTGCCCGGTATCGGGCGCGGCCCTACCTGAACGTCCCGGCAGCGCGGCAGGCCGCTCTTGACGCTCACAAGGCAAACACGGCAGATACCAGCCCGGGCGCACCGTGAGCCGCCTTTCGCTCGCAGTGCTGGCAGCTGTGCTGAGCATGTTCCCGGCGCACTTCGCCCAGGCCGAGTTTGCGGCGGACCGGCCAGGATCGACAACGCTGGAGTCGCCCACGCCCGACTGGACCTGGGTCGGCGGCGCGGGCTCTGCCGTGACCCTTATGGACATGCGCAATGACCGCTATCTGGCACAGTTCAACAACGGCGTCAGCACGCTCAAGCTGGCAATCCCGGCCAGCAGGAACGAGTTCTACTCGATCGAAACCTACATGGCCCGGATGTATCGGGGCACGCGAACAGACGTTGTGACCGTGCGGGCCAAGGACACGCTCAAGCCCCTTGCAGAGATCCAGATTCCCCCCAAAAGCTATGAAGGCATGTCGCTCCTGCACGCGGCCGGGTTGACCGATGACGACCGGTTTCTGGTCAGCTTCAACATGACCCCCGGCCAGTCCGTGACTGTCGTCGACATGCAGGACCGGGCCTTTGTCGGCGAACTCGACACGACCGGCTGCGCGCTGGTCTACCCGACGACCGGGCGGCGCTTTCACATGCTGTGCGGTGATGGCGGGCTCGCCACCCTGCAGCTCGATGCAGCCGGCCAGGAGCTGGCGCGCTCGCGAACATCGTCCTTCTTTGATCCGCAAGCAGATCCTTTGCTGGAAAAAGGCGCGCGCCTTGGCAGGGCCTGGTACTTCAGCTCGTTCAATGGGTGGCTCTACAAAATCGATGTGGCCGACGGCGAGACCCGGGTCGACGCGCCCTGGCCCCTGGCCAGCGAGCGGCAGCGGAAAAGGCAGTGGCGTCCCGGCGGCATGGTGCCGCTGGTCACCGACCCCGAGAACAACCGGCTGCTCGTGCTGATGCATCGAGGCGGCACAGACACGCACAAGCAGGGCGGCACTCAGGCCTGGGTCTTTGACCTCGCAAGCCGAACCCGGCAGGCCGTTATTCGCCTGCGGCAGACGACCCAATCCCTGCACCTTACCCGGGGCAAAGCGCCCCTGCTTCTGGCCCTGAACGATGATGGCGACCAGATTGACGTTTACGATGCGCCCAGCGGTCGCTATCGCCATACCGTTGAGGCCTTTGGCGATTTGTACCCGGCGCTGTTCCACAGCTACCTGCGGTAAGGAGGCGACTTGCCACACAGCAATTTCGTGCCCGTTTTCATTGACGCGCTCGCCGAGCGGGCGGTGCGGCAGATTGCCCGCTCGTCATCCCGCCGCGGCTTGCTGAAACGCCTGAGCGGCATGCTGCTCGGCTCCGCAGCCCTGCCGTTGCTCCCCGTATCGCGCGCTATGGCCGCTGCCGATACCCCAGACGATGCCCTCATCGCCGATGACCGGGGCGACCCGGAAAGCTGTAACTACTGGCGCTACTGCGGCATCGACGGCAACCCGTGCGCCTGCTGCGGCGGCGGTATCAACAGCTGCCCGCCGGGCACAGAGCTGTCGCCCATTGGCTGGATCGGCACCTGCAAAAACCCGGTCGACAACCGCGACTACCTGGTTTCCTACTATGACTGCTGCGGCACCACGAGCTGCGGCCGCTGCTACTGCAGAAGCAACGAGGGCGAGCGGCCCGTTTACGTGCCGTTCAAAAACAACGATATCGTCTGGTGCTTCGGGACCTCGAGCAACACCTACCACTGCACGCTGGCGTCCGTCATCGACGTCTCCTCCTAGGCCAAAGCCATGAAACGCCTTCGGGCTTGATACTGTATTTACATACAGGTAGCCTGATCGGCCCTGTACAAAAAGACAGTACTGCTATGAGCCACCCCGCTGCTGTCCAGCGCCTGGACAATCTCGCTGCCGCAACCCCGGCCTCTCCTGTAGACCCAGTCTCTTCTGCTCACCCAGGCTCTTCTGCTAATCCAGGCTCTTCTGCTAATCCAGGCTCTTCTGCTAATCCAGGCTCTTCTGCTAATCCAGTCAGGGCATCGCGGTCAAACGCCGCAGAATCCCCGGCCAGCCTGTTCAAGCACCCGGAGCTGTGGAAGGCCGGGCAGCTGCGCCCGGCCGGTCTGGCCGTGGGCACCGGCTACCCGGCGCTGGACCAGGCCCTCGCGGGCGGCTGGCCGGCCGACGGCCTGAACGAGTTCCTGCTGGACCAGGACGGCATCGGCGAGCTGCAGCTGCTGGTACCTGCCATGCGCACCTTGAGCCAAAGCCAGAACCGCTGGATCGTGTGGATCAACCCGCCGCACAAGCCCTGCGCTTCAGCCCTGGAAAGCCTCGGTATCGACCTGGACAAGATCCTGATGATCTACCCCAAGAATGCCCAGGAAGCGCTCTGGTCTCTGGAAAAGGTACTGCGCTCGGGCAGCAGCAGCATGGCCTTGGCATGGATCGACGAAACAGCCCTGTCCATCAAGAACAGTCGCCGGCTGCAGCTCGCAGCGCGACAAGGTCACTGTTGCTGCACCCTCTTCCGCCCGGCCCGAGCGGCATCCCAGCCTTCCATGGCCCGGCTGCGGCTGGCGCTCAAGGCCCAGGGGCCGGATGCCCTGCAGGTCGATATCCGCAAGCGCCAGGGCGCCTGGCCGCTGGATGGCCTGAAAGTCACCCTGTCTCATGCGCCAGGGCAGCAAAAAGCCAGCGCCGAAAGCGTGCAATCGCAGCTGGAACTGTGGCGCAAACTGGGCGTCCAGTACCCGGGCGCGGTCGCCACCACGCAGCGATCAGCACAACCGTCAGCACAACGGGCCGCTCGAGCCTCCAAGCCCGACCGAATGGCCCGGCCGTCGCGGCGCCTGGCCGACCGGGCCGGCATCGTGCACTGACGCGCAAGCTGCCCGACGCGCCCGCCCGTGGACTGGCTTGTTCTGCATTTTCCTGCCCTGGGTCTGGAGCTGTTCCAGGGCACTGATAGCCAGCAGCCCGCGGTATTGGTCGAAGATAACCGGGTCTGCCTTTGCAATGACGCGGCGCAACAGGCGGGCATACGGCCCGGCACAACGTTGGCAACCGCCCGCAGCATTGCCAACGACCTCATGCACCTGCAAAGGCAGCCCGGTCTCGAGACCCAGCGCCTTGAAGCCCTGGCCGATGCCCTGTACGGCCTGACGCCAGATATTGCGCTCGCACCGCCAGCGTCGCTGGTCATTCACCTGAAAGGCAGCGAGCGGCTGTTCGCCAACCCGGAACAGCTATGCCAGCGCGCGTTCGAAGAAGCCCGGGCCATGGGCCATCGGGCCACGATCCGGCGCGGGCCAACACCGGCCGCCGCGCTGGCGCTCGCGCTCACTGCCCATCGGCAATTGTCCAAGGTTCCCTTAAGCGTGCTGCCGCTGCTCAGCCCGGATATCCGGGACGTTCAGGTGGAGCGCTTTCTCAACATGGGCCTGCGCTCGATCGGCGACGTGCTGGCGCTGCCGGCAGAGTCTCTGGCCCGGCGCTTTGGCACCGCCATTGCCCAGACCCTCGATCGGGTCGCCGGGCGCCGCGGCGATCCCCAGACCTTTATCGAGCCCAAAGAGCGTTTCGAGCAGACACTGCACCTGCTCGACCCGATCCGAAGCAAGCAAGGCCTGGCCGGCCCCATGTTAAGGCTGGCCAAACGCCTGGAGCGCTGGCTGATTGGCCGCCAGCTGGCCGCCAGCGAACTGCACTGGACCTTCACCTCGGCCAGCACCCAGCTCCAGGGCTCGGCGACGACCGACGCACGCGCGCCCGTCATGACCGTTGGCTTTGCGCAGCCGCTTACCGGCGCCCGCCGCTTTCTGCGGCTCAGCCAGACGCGGCTGGAGCAGCAGGTACTCCCGGGCGAAGTCATCAGCGTCACACTGGCCGCGACAGCAACGCAGCCGCTGGTTGGCCAACCCACCACGCTGTTCCCGGAACCCGGCATGCCCGATGGCCTGGATGCGGCAGCGCAAACCCCCAATGACCTGCTGGACCAGCTACGAGCACGGCTGGGAGACGAATCGTGCCGGCGACTCGAGGCCCGAGCCCAGCATCATCCGGGCTGGCTGGTTCGCCAGCCGCGACAGCAAGGCTTTACCAGCAAACGCATCCGCGAGGGCAGTGCTATCCCGGCACTCGCAACAGAACCCGAGACCGCGGCCCATCGGCCGTTGTGGCTACGGCAACAGCCCAGGCCCGTGGCCTTGCGCGAGTTGACGCTGCTGCACGGACCGGAACGAATCCAGACCGGCTGGTGGCACCAGGGCACAGCGCGCGACTACTACATCGCCTGCCGCCAGCAGCTATCCGGGCCAAGCTATTGCTGGGTCTACCGGGACCAGGACAAAAACTGGTATCTGCATGGCTACTTCGCCTGAGGCGGCGCCGGCCTTCGCTGAGCTGCAGTGCGCCAGCAACTACAGTTTTTTGAAAGGCGCATCGCACCCGGAGGAACTGGTCGAGCGTGCCATTGCCCTGGGCTATCAGGGCCTGGCAGTGACTGACGAGTGCAGCCTGGCAGGGGTTGTCAAAGCACATGTCGCCACAGAAGAGGCCCGTAGCCGCGGCGCCACAGGACCTTTCAAGCTCATCGTCGGCGCCTCCTTTGCCCTGTCTGCCAAAGCGCCAGAACGCCCGGAAACAGCTGCGACCGCAGAGCTGGGCACGCTGGTTCTGCTGGCCCCCAGCCGGGAAGGCTACGGCCAGATCAGCGCGCTGATTACCCGATTGCGGCGCCGCTCGCCCAAGGGCTATTACTACCTTGTGCCAGAGGACTTGCGCTGGGGCCTCAAGGACGCCCTGGCACTGTGGGTGCCACCAGCAGGCCCCATCGACGAGCTCACCGCGATCGCCCAAACCCTCAGCGCGCAGTTTCCGCGCTTCTGGCTCGCACTGTCGCTCTTTCAGGAAGCGCTGGATCTCGACAAGACCGCCAAGGCGCTGACGCTGGCCATTCGCCTGTCTGTGCCCCTGGTCGCCACCAATGATGTGCACATGCACCACGTCAGCCGGCAACCGCTGCAGGAACTGCTGACCGCCATCCGGCTAAAAACCACTGTCGCGAAGCTTGGCCAGCAGACCGCGCAGAATGCTGAACGGCGACTGCGCTCGCGCCGGGCCCTGGCCGCCCTTTACCCAGCCGAGCTGCTGGCCGAGTCCGTCGCTATCGCCGGGCAATGCCATTTCTCGCTGAGCGAGCTACGCTACGAATATCCCGAAGAGCTGGTTCCCCCACATCTGACACCGACCCGGTTTCTGCGCCAGCTCACCTTTGCCGGTGCCCAGGAGCGATTCCCGGATGGCATTCCGGCGCACGTCACAGAGCTCGTCGAAAAAGAGCTCGCGCTGATCGCCGAGCTGGGCTACGAGCACTTCTTCCTGACCGTGCAGGACATCGTGGCTTTTGCCAGGAGCCAGCAGATCCTGTGTCAGGGACGCGGCTCCGCAGCCAACTCCGCCGTGTGCTATTGCCTGCACATCACCGAGGTCGACCCGTCGAAGCTGAGCGTGCTGTTCGAGCGCTTCGTGTCGAAGGAGCGCAACGAACCGCCGGACATCGACGTCGACTTCGAGCACGAGCGCCGCGAAGAGGTCATTCAATACTTGTATCGGCGTTACAGCCGGGAGCGTGCCGCACTCGCAGCAACGCTCATCACCTATCGGCCCAAGAGCGCCGTGCGCGATGTCGGCAAAGCGCTCGGGCTGGACCTGGACCTGGTGGACCTGCTGGCCAAATCCCTCGCCTGGTGGGACAACAAGGCAGCGCTGGGCGAGCGGCTGGCGGCCGCCGGCATGGATCCGGAAAGCCGCAAGGCCGATCAGTTCCTGCATCTGGTACACCAGATTCTCGGTTTTCCCCGTCACCTGTCCCAGCACGTGGGCGGCTTTGTCATTTCCCGGGGCCCGCTGTCGCAGCTGGTTCCGGTCGAGAACGCCAGCATGGCCGAACGCACGGTCATTCAATGGGACAAGGACGATCTCGAGGCCCTCGGCCTGCTTAAGGTCGACGTGCTGGGGCTTGGCATGCTGACGGCGCTGCGTAAGGCCATGGACCTGGTCAACACGCATCGGCGCCCGCCGGGCACGCCGCCGCTGACCCTTGCGACCATGCCGCCGGAAGACCCGCAGACCTACGCCATGCTGCAGGCGGGCGACAGCGTTGGGGTCTTTCAGGTCGAGTCCCGCGCGCAGATGTCCATGTTGCCAAGGCTCAAGCCGGAAAAGTTTTACGACCTGGTGGTCGAGGTCGCAATCGTGCGCCCCGGGCCGATCCAGGGCGATATGGTGCACCCGTACCTCCGGCGCCGGCAGGGCCTGGAACCGGTGGACTATCCGAGCGCTGCTGTTCGCAAAGTGCTCGAGCGAACGCTCGGCATTCCGATCTTTCAGGAGCAGGTCATCGAGCTGGCCATGGTCGCGGCAGGGTTCAGCGCCGGCGAAGCCGACCAGCTGCGCCGGGCCATGGCCGCGTGGAAGCGCAAAGGCGGCCTGATGCCCTTCGAGCAGAAGCTGATCGACGGCATGCTGGCCCGCGGACACAGCCGGGACTTCGCTGAGCGGGTTTTCCGGCAGATCCAGGGCTTTGGCGAGTACGGCTTTCCCGAGTCCCATGCCGCGAGCTTCGCGCTGCTGGTCTACTTCTCTGCCTGGCTCAAGCGTCACGAGCCCGCGGCCTTCTACTGCGGGTTGCTGAACAGTTTGCCCATGGGCTTCTACTCGCCCTCGCAGCTGATCCAGGACGCGCGCCGGCACGGGCTCAGCATCAGCGGCGTCGATGTGCAGCTCAGCGATCCGGACCATCGCCTGACCGATCAGGGCCGGGCGCTGCAGCTCGGCCTGCGGCTGGTCAAAGGGCTCGACCCGGCAACCAGCGAACGCATCGCCGCAGCCCGGCCCTACCGGGATCCCGCAGATCTGCAGCAGCGCGCGGGCCTGACCCGGCAGCAGTGCGAGTTTCTGGCCAGAGCCGGGGCGCTGAAGGCCCTGTCCGGACACCGGCACCAGGCGCACTGGGATATCGCTGGCGTTCGCGAGGCGCTGCCGATCGAGGCTGCGGCCGCAGCTGAACAAGCCGGGCAAGCGTCCGAGCGCGCCCAGGTGCAGGAAGCCGGCCAGCCGCTGAAGTTGCCGGCGCCGGCGACCGGCGAAGAAGTGCTCGCCGACTACCGCTACCTGAGCCTGAGCCTGGGGCCCCACCCCTTGAGCCTGCTTCGCGACGCCCTGCCCGGCCGGCCAACGCGCCGCGCCAGCGAGCTGGACCGCTGTCGCCACAAGCAGCCGGTTCGGGTCGCCGGGCTGGTGACTGGCCGGCAACGCCCGGGCACCGCAACCGGCGTGCTGTTCGTGACCCTGGAAGACGAGACCGACAACATCAACGTAGTGGTCTGGTCGACGGTTCTGGAACAGTTTCGCGCGGCGCTGCTGCAGGGCCAGCTGCTGCTGGTACGGGGCATTCTGGAGCGGGAGGGCGCGGTCACGCATGTAATCGCCGGCGCGATCGAAGACCACACAGGCCTGCTCGGCACCCTGGGAACCCCGGACACCCAGGCGTTTCGATCCCGGGACTTTCGCTAGGGCTGTTCGCCCGCTGTTGGGCTGGCCAGGAGCGGGCCGGGCTCAGGCGCGCTTCTTGTCCGAATCGTCGGTGCTGTCGCCGCGCTGCTGACGCACTTCGTTGATCAGGTCTTCGACCATCAGGCGAACGAAAGAAATCTCTTCCTTGACCTCGGCCAGCTCTGGCTTGACGTGATGGCCGAGCATATCGACAGCCCGCTCAATGGACGCCAGACGCTGCTGAACGTTGGCTTTATCGAACATGACCTTGGCCATGGTCTCCAGGGGCTCGCCGTGCGTCTTGAAAACGTCGGCAGTCGTGGGCGAATCGCCTGCGGCTTCGGCGGCTGATTTGCCGCCCCAGAACTCTGTGCCGATTTCCTGGGCCACAGCATCGACCATGGCAGGCGTAATGACATCGGCCTCTTCCAGGAAGGTAAACAGCAGCAATCGGTCGCACAGGTTGTTGATTCGCCGCGGCACGCCTTCGCAAAAATCGAAGATGGCCGAGAAGACCGCATCTTCAAACCGCGGGTTGTCTTGCCAGCCGACCAGCGACAGCCGGTGCTCGATGTAGGTACGCGTTTCTTCTTCGTTCAGCGGGTTCAGATGGTAGGTCGCAATGACTCGCTGGCGCAGCTGCTCGAAGCCCTCGCCCAGCAGCGTGCCACGAAACTCGCCCTGCCCCAGCAGGAAGACCTGCACCAGCGGTCGCCCCTGAACATGAAAGTTAGACAGCATGCGCAGCTCTTCAACGGACCGGGCCGGAAGGTTCTGCGCCTCGTCTACGATCAGCAGCACCCGCCGGTTCTGCATCGCCTGCTGTTTAAAGAGATTTTCCAGCTCCCCCAGCAGCGAAGCCTTGCTGGTAAATTCGCCGG
The DNA here is from genome assembly GCA_964640725.1 of uncultured Pseudomonadales bacterium. Taxonomy (GTDB): domain Bacteria; phylum Pseudomonadota; class Gammaproteobacteria; order Pseudomonadales; family Azotimanducaceae; genus CALHVX01. The sequence goes on from CAZXIJ010000026.1 coordinate 54,035, forward strand.
TCAGCCCGAAGTTAGCGGCAACCAGCTGCAGCAGATCGTCCTCGGCGAGCTGGGTGGTAACAATGGTCGCCACCAGCATGTCGCGCGCATCGACATTGCGCAGCAGGGTGTGGACCAGAGTAGTTTTGCCGGTACCGACATCGCCCGTAATGACAATGAAACCGTCAGCCTGGCTGAGCCCGTATTCGAGGAACGACAGCGCGCGCTTGTGCTCCTTGCTGGGATAGAAGAACGCCGCGTCTGGAGACAGCTGGAACGGTTTGGCGCTCAGCCCAAAGTGTTCTTCATACATATCAGGAATGGGTGCCCGTCTTGACCGCGTCCATTTCGGCAGTGTTGCCGCTCTCCTGGGCTTTGCCGTAGCCGTACCCGTAACCGTAGCCGTAGCCCTGGCTGAAGCGACTGTTGCCGCTGATCTTGTTCAGGATCAGGCTCACGCGCTCGTAGTCGTTGAACTCAGCCAGCGCCTGCGTCACCGCTTCCTTGGGCGTGCGATTGGCCTCAACCACCATCAAAATTTCGCTCATGTGCTCGGCCAGCACCGCGGCTTCCGTCGTCACCAACAAGGGTGCTGAATCAAAGACCACGATGCGATCGGGGTTGTCTTCTGCAAGGCTGATGGCAAAGGACTGCATCAGGTCGCTGGCAAACAGCTCATCCAGATTTTCCTGGTACTGTCCGGCCGGTATCACAGACAAGCGCGGCACATTGGTGCCGAGCAGCGCTTCGCTCACCATGCTGGGGTTCTTCAGCACTTCGCCAAGCCCTACACGATCCATCAGATTGAACTGGCGGGTCAGGTCTGATTTGGCAATGTCGCCGTCCACGAGCAGCACCGTGTGGTCGACTTCGGCGGCCAGACTCATGGCCAGATTGATCGTCACGCTGGTTTTGCCTTCGCCGGCCAGCGCGCTGGTCACCATGACGAGATTCGGCGGCACGCTCCGGGCGGCCCGGTTCTCAGCCGTTCTCGCTGCTTTCGGCGACGCCAGCAGCTGGCGCTGACGGTCAATGCGATTGAGCAGCTGGCGTTTGATGCGTCGGAATTCCTGGGCCTGAGCCGTTCCGGAACCTTCGGGCCGGATGTAGCCCTCGCGCTCCAGCGCTTCCAGATCGAGCTCCACCACGCCCGCTGGCACAGCAGGGATCCGGAAAGTGACCGGGCCGGTACTGCCGGCGCGCGCCGCCGGGGCATCGTTGCCAGGCTGCGTGCCGGTTTGCCCGAAGGCAGAATTGGCAAGATCGGGTGCCGTGTCGAGGCCGAGGCTAATCGGCTTCAATCCGTGCCGATCCGCGGGCGTGACTTCCGCCTTGGGCGGAGGCGCCGGCGGTGCAGCTTGCGCAGTCGAGGTGTCCGGCGCATTGGCGCGGGGCCCATCAGGCACGGAGGAACCCGCGGGTTCGGGGGTGCCGGCCTGCTTGGCCTTGCGTTTTGCAGCCAGCTTGGCTGCCGCTTTTTCGATGGTACTCATAGCCGCCGAACGGTCAGGTAGAACGGGGCAAGTGTAAAGGGTTGCGTGACGAGCGCGGTGTAAATCATTGTATTTTGAGACATGATTTTCACTATCTGGGGGATGTCGCTACCGCCGGGCAATCTGGCCAGGGTTGCAAACGCTCTTCACAGACTGCCGCCCACGATCTGCGGCATACTCCGCGCCTTCCAGTCCGAACCGGCCGACAACACACCCATGTTCAAACAGATTCTCGAGAAGGATTCTCGAATCGCAGTCCTCGGACTGGGATACGTCGGCCTTCCTCTGGCCGTGGAGTTCGGCAAGCACTTTCAGACCATCGGCTTCGATATCAGCGCGGATCGAGTCAACGCACTGCGAAAGTGCGAAGACTCGACGCTGGAAGTCAGCACCGAAGAGCTCAAGCTCTCAACTAAGTTAACTTTCACCGTCGATATCGAAGCGCTTCGTCAATGCAGCATTTATATCGTCACGGTGCCGACCCCCATCGATGACAATCGGCGACCCGACCTTGGACCGCTGATTGCGGCGAGCAAGACGGTTGGCCAGGTCATCAGCGCCGGCGATATCGTCATTTACGAATCGACGGTCTATCCCGGCGCCACGGAGCACGACTGCGTGCCGGTGGTCGAGCAACATTCCGGCCTGACCTTCAACAAAGACTTCTTCGCGGGCTACTCCCCGGAGCGCATCAACCCTGGCGACAAACAGCACAGGTTGCCTGACATCGTTAAGGTCACCTCCGGGTCAACGCCGGAGGCTGCAGCCTTCGTGGACGCCTTGTACAGCACCATTATTACCGCCGGGACACACCCGGCGCCGTCG
>CAZXIJ010000026.1:56431-57705 GCA_964640725.1 uncultured Pseudomonadales bacterium
GAAGAGCTGCGCAGCTACGGCATCGAACCGGAAATCTGCGACCCCTGGGTCGACAGCGACGAGGCTCAGACTGAGTACGGGGTATCCGTGACCCGGGAGCCGTCTCGCACAGACTACGACGGGGTGCTGCTGTGCGTTGCGCACGACCAGTTCCGGTCCCTTGGGCTAGCCGGTCTTTGTGAATTGACGCAGGATCCCCGGGTCATTTTTGACGTGAAGGGCATCCTGCCCGCTCACGAAGATGTGGCGCGTCTTTAGGCTGCGCGTCAGTAACAGCGAGTCCTCATGAAAGTACTGGTTACCGGCGCTGCCGGCTTCATTGGATCCTTCACCGCTCACCGCCTGCTCGACCGTGGCGATGAGGTTGTGGGCTTCGACAACCTGAACAGCTACTACGACGTGACCCTGAAGGAAGCCCGCCTGGCGCGGCTCACGGATCGGGAAGGGTTCCAGTTTGTGCGCGGCAACCTGGAAGACACCGCGGCAGTACGCGCGATGTTCGACGCGCACCGTCCCGATCGAGTCGTACACCTGGCGGCCCAGGCCGGTGTTCGCTACTCCCTGGAGCAGCCCCAGGCCTACGTCGACGCCAACGTTACCGGCTACCTGAATATTTTGGAGTCGTGCCGACACGTCGGCACCGACCATCTGGTCTACGCATCGACCAGCTCCGTGTACGGCAGCCACACCAACATGCCGTTCTCGACCCACGAGGGGGTTGATCACCCGGTCAGCCTGTATGCCGCGACCAAGAAAGCCAACGAGCTGATGGCACATACCTACAGCCACCTGTTCGAGATCCCGACCACCGGGGTGCGCTTCTTCACCGTGTACGGCCCCTGGGGGCGTCCGGACATGGCGCTGTTCGACTTCACCCGCAAGATCATCGCCGGGGAGCCCATCAAGGTGTTCAACTACGGCAACCACACCCGGGATTTCACCTACGTCGAGGACATCGTCGAGGGCGTACTTCGAGTCCTCGACAAGCCGGCCGTCGGCAACCCCGCCTGGACCAGCGATGCGCCAGATCCGGCAAGCTCTGCCGCGCCCTATCGAATCTACAACATCGGCAGCAACTCGCCGCTCAAGCTCATGCGCTACATCGAGTTGCTGGAGCAGACGCTCGGCATCGAAGCGAAGAAGGAGATGCTGCCGCTGCAGCCCGGCGATGTACCGGATACTTTTGCCAACGTCGACGATCTGATCCGCGACGTCGGCTACAAGCCCGATACCCCCGTCGAGCACGGCATTCACGAGTTCGTCCGCTGGTACAA
>CAZXIJ010000027.1:0-4936 GCA_964640725.1 uncultured Pseudomonadales bacterium
ATCCAGGCCTGGGTGCGCGGCTGCAGCCGCTCGTGCAGGACGTCGACGCGGACGTGGGCGTCCGCCTGCAGCGCGTAGGACAGACCGACCAGGAAACCGACCGCGTACAGGTGCCACTGCAGCTCTTCGAACTCGATCCGGCCCTCACCAAAGGCATAGCGCAGCAGCACGTTCAGGACGATGACCAGCAGCAAAGCGAGCCAGATCCAGGAGATGGCTCGGCCGATCAGGTCGATGACCGGCTCCAGGCGCCGGGACAGGGCGGTTTCGGGCAGCTGCAGCAAGCTAGAAGTCTCGGGGCAGGTAGGCGCGGGATTTCCACAGGCTGTACGTCTCGCGGAACGCGCGCTGGGCCTTGAGGATCTTGGCGAACATCGGGTCTTTTGCGGCTTCTTCGTCCAGAACCTGGGTCGCGACCGCTTCCAGCTGTCGCAGGACCGGTTCCGGCAGGGTCTCGGCGCTGACGCCGTTGGCCGGGAACTGGGCCATGACTTCGCCCTGCAAGGCTTCCGAGCGCGCCAGGTTGCGCGTCACGCCGGCGGTGCAGGCCATCTCGATCAGCGCCTGCTGTTCAGCTGCCAGGGTATTCCACAGGGTGCGATTGACGACCAGATGCATGCCCGTGGCCGGCTGATGCCAGCCCGGGTAGTAGTTGTAGCGCGCGACCCGGTTGAAGCCCAGGGACTGATCGACGATGGGCAGGGCGAACTCCGTGGCGTCGATGGCGCCTTTTTCCAGCGCCTGGAAGATCTCGCCGCCGGGCAGCATGGTGACCGAGGCACCCAGCCGCTCCAGGACCTTGCCGCCAATTCCGGCAAAGCGGATTTTCAGACCCTTCAGATCGTCCAGGTCGTCGATCCGCTCGCGGAACCAGCCCGCGGTCTCCGGCCCGGTAATGCCGCAGAACACCGGGTGCAGGTTGTAGGGCTCATACAGCTCGATGCCGAGTTCCCGGCCCCCGGCTTCGTACCACCAGGCTGAAAACTCCCAGGGCTCCATGCCAAAGGGCACGGCTCCGAGCAGGGCGCTGGCGGGGACCTTGCCCTGGTCGTAGCCGAGCCAGGTGTATCCGGCCTGGATCTTTCCTTCGCTCACGGCGTCGGTGATGCTGAAGGCGGGCACCAGCTCCCCGGGCTCAAACACCTTGAAGTCAATGCGGCCGCCGGAAGCCTCACGCAGCGCTCGCGACACGTACAATATGTTATCGCCAAGGACGGGCATGGTTGTCTGGAACGCCCCGGGGGTGCGCCAGGCCAGTTTGGCGACGCGGGATGCGAGGTTGGCGTCCTGGGAGGGATCATCCGATGGGCTTGCAGGCGGGCGCCCACCGGCTGGCCGCAGGGCCAGGCTGCCTACCAGGCCGACGAAAAATGCGACCGCAACAGCAACTGCTGCGGCCCGATGGCTCAACACTGGAATCCCCTCCTGAGCGCGGCTTCACTCGGAGTTCACGGCCGCGCGATGTAAAGGATTGTGGAAACAAGTACTTGCGGATGCAAGCGGCGCGTTTTTTCTGCCTTGTTTTCTGGAATAATGAACGGCTGCGGCGAAGGGTCGCGGATTCAAAAATAGAAGCGGCCGGGCCTGTTCAGGTCTCAGGTCGATGATCAACGGGGGATTCAGCATGCAGATTGGTGTGCCAAAGGAGACGTGGCAGGGCGAACAGCGCGCTGCGATCTCTCCGCAGACCGCGAAAAAGCTGTCCGGAGCCGGCTTTGACGTTCAGGTGGCCGCGGGCGCCGGAACGCTGTCGGGCTACACGGACGACAGCTACGCGGAGGCCGGTGCGACGATCGTCAGCGATCATCAGGCGCTGCTCGGCAGTTCGGACATTATCTTGCGGGTTCGCAAGCCGGAAGCCGACGAGGTGGGCCTGCTGAAGCCCGGCTCCCTGCACGTCAGCTTTCTGGATCCCTTTAACGAAAAGGACCTGGTCCAATCCATGGCTGAACGCGGCGTGACCTCGATCAGCATGGAGATGGTGCCCCGGTCTACCCGCGCCCAGAAGATGGACGCGCTGTCGTCCCAGGCGAACCTCGCCGGGTACGTCACCGTGCTGCTGGCCGCGCAGCACTGCCCCAAGATCATGCCCATGATGATGACGCCCGCTGGCACGATCGCGCCGGCGCGCGTGTTCGTGATCGGCGCCGGGGTCGCGGGCCTGCAGGCCATCGCCACCGCCAAACGGCTGGGTGCCCGGGTCGATGCCTTCGACACGCGCCCGGTCGTCGCCGAGCAGGTGCGGTCCCTGGGCGGCAAGTTTGTCGAGATTGATCTGGGCGATACCGGCCAGACCGATCAGGGTTACGCCAAAGAGCTGACCCCGGAGCAGATCGAGCTGCAGAAAGAAGGGCAGAAGAAAGTCATTGCCCAGTCCGATGTCGTAATCACTACCGCCCAGCTGTTCGGACGCCCGGCGCCGCGCATTGTCAGCGCTGACATGGTTGCGGCCATGCAGCCCGGCAGCGTCGTGGTCGATATGGCGGTCGATACCGGCGGCAACGTCGAAGGCTCCCGGCCTGGCGAAGTGGTCGACGTGAACGGCGTCAAGATCATTGGTCAGAGCAACCTGCCCTCGCAGGTCGCGCGCAACGCGACAGACATGTACGCGAACAACCTGTTCAACCTGGTCACCGAGTTCTGGGACGCCGAAGAGAAGGTGCTGAACCTGGATCCGGAAGACGAGATCATTCAGGCCTGCGTCATCACCCGTGACGGCGCGATCGTCAACGAAACCATCAAAAACCTGTAGGAGTCGAAAGCTATGGACGCGGTATTTCTCGCATTTATCTTGATGCTCTCGATCTTCCTGGGGTTCGAGCTCATCTCCAAAGTACCGGCAACGCTGCATACGCCGCTGATGTCCGGTGCCAACGCCATCTCTGGCATCACCATTGTCGGCGCGCTGACTTCAGCCGGTGCCGGCGTTGACGGCCTGGCGACTTTCCTGGGCACCGTTGCCGTGGCCTTTGCCATGATCAACGTGGTTGGCGGCTACATGGTCACCAACCGGATGCTCTCCATGTTCAAGAAGAAAGACACGGGCGGGGAGGCGAAGTAATGAGTTTTGCAGCAATCAACCTCTGGTACATCGCCGCTGCGGCGATGTTCATCTTTGGCCTCAAGCAGCTTGGCTCTCCGGCCACGGCAGTGCGCGGCAACCTGCTGTCTTCTATCGCGATGTTGCTGGCGGTCGTCGTCACGCTCTTCGCGCGAGACATCGTGTCCTACGAGTGGATTATCGCCGGCATGATTGCCGGTGCCGCCGTTGGCGCCTACTTCGCCAAGACCGTCGAGATGACGGAAATGCCGGAAATGGTCGCCCTGTTCAACGGCTCCGGCGGTATCGCGAGCCTGCTGGTCGGCTGGGCCGCGCTCTATACGACTGAGCCTTCATCCTTTACGGCGTTCACGATCTTTCTGTCCGTCCTGATCGGCGGTATCACCTTTACCGGCAGCATCGTGGCTTACCTCAAGCTGTCCGAAAAGATGAACAGCGCGGCGATCGTGTTTGACGCCCAGCGGATCGCCAACGGCGCGCTGCTGGCGCTGATCGTGGTCTGCGGTCTGATCTTCTGCCTGAACCCGGGCACCACGTCCTTCCTGTTCTATGTGCTGATCATCCTTGCGCTGATTCTGGGCGTGATGGTGGTGATTCCGATCGGCGGTGCTGATATGCCGGTGGTCATCTCGCTGCTGAACAGCTACTCGGGCCTTGCGGCTTGCGCGGCAGGCTTTGCCATTGGCAACAACATCCTGATCGTCGCCGGCGCGCTGGTGGGTGCTGCAGGCATCATCCTGACCAACATCATGTGTAAAGCCATGAACCGGTCTCTGGCAAACGTTCTGTTCTCCGGCTTCGGTGCCGCCAAGCAGGCCACCAAGGTGGAAGGCGAGGTCAAGCCGATCAACACAGAGGATGCCTACCTCATTCTCGAGGCAGCCAGCTCCGTGACCTTCGTTCCTGGTTACGGCATGGCCGTCGCCCAGGCACAACACGTGGTGCGCGAGCTCGGCGAGCTGCTGGAAGGCAATGGCGCTGAAGTGACCTACGCCATTCACCCCGTTGCAGGCCGGATGCCCGGGCACATGAACGTGCTGCTGGCAGAAGCGAATGTGCCTTACGATCAGCTGGTCGAGATGGAAGACATCAACCCGCGCATCGAAGGGGTCGACGTGGCTGTCGTCATCGGCGCCAACGACGTCGTCAACCCGGCCGCCCGGGAAGACGAGAACAGCCCGATCTACGGCATGCCGATCATCAACGTCGATCAGGCCCGCACGGTGTTCGTGTTGAAGCGGTCCATGGCCAGCGGCTTCTCTGGTGCCGACAACCCGCTGTTCTTTGGCGACAACACCCGCATGCTCTTTGGCGACGCCAAGGAATCCATTGCGGCGGTCGTTGCCGAGTTCAAGGGCTAAGGGGCACATCCGGTTGTGGCTGAACTGAAGGACATCAAGAACTTCGTTCAGCTGCGACCCCTGCTGGGCACCTCCGGGCAACCGCTCCGGGACCAGTTTGCGCTGATTGCAGACGCCGGGTATCGGCTGGTCATTAACCTGGCCCTGCCCAGCTCAGACCATGCGATCGCCGACGAAGGTGCCGTGGTCACCGGTCTGGGCATGAGCTTTGCGCACATTCCCGTGCAGTTCGATAATCCCACTGCAGCGGACTTCGAACAGTTTGCCGGCATCATGGACGCCTACGCCGGCCAGCCGGTCTGGGTGCACTGTGTGGTTAACGCACGGGTCTCCGGTTTCTGCTACCGCTATCTGACAGAACGGCTGGGCGAGCCTGCCGACAGCAGCCGCTCGCCAATTCTGGAGCGATGGTTGCCGCAGATGGACGCGACCTGGCGACGCTACCTTTCCCTGGACGCCGACAGCGCGAGCTGACCCGGCAGCGCAGCTGACGCCGGCAGTGTTAGCTGACGCC
>CAZXIJ010000027.1:5036-17637 GCA_964640725.1 uncultured Pseudomonadales bacterium
AGCTGACGCCGGCAGTGTTAGCTGACGCCTACCACATACGGTCCTTGGCGTAGTCGGCATAGCCTTCGTCGTAGGCGCGCGCGTCGAAATCTGCCTGATACTCCTTGATGAACTCGCCAGCGGTGGGGATGCCCGCACTGTCATCGCCCGCCTGCCACAGCCGTGACCGCATGAGCGCCTTGGCGCACTGGAAGTAGGCCTCGGCGACCGTCACCACGATCACAGAACGCGGGTGTTTGCCGCGCTGGTCGAAGGCGCCGGTCAGCGCGAGATCGGTGCTCAAGACAGCGCGGCCGTTGATACGCACTACGTTGTTGCTGCCCGGGACCATGAACATCAGGCTGACGCGGCCGTCCTCGACAATGTTGCGCAGGGAGTCGAGGCGGTTGTTGCCGCGCCAGTCCGGCAGCCAGAGCGTGCCGGGATCGACGATTCGCACGACGGGCCCCGAATCCCCCCGGGGGCTGGCGTCTGTGCCGGCCGGGCCGACGGTGCTGAGCACCACAAAGCGCGACCGGTCGATCCATTCGCGATAGCGGGGAGTGATCTCAGTTCTGACCTTGTCGACGGCGCCTGGGACCACGACTTCGTATAGACGCTCCAGGGCATCGATGCTGTCAACGATTGTCATGGGAACTCCTCAATGGCCTGCGGCGAACTGCACCGCATCGCCCACGCGAATCACGCCCGTGCCCTGAACCCAGGCCCGCAAGCCTGCGGACACCAGGAAGGCTCGAACGATGGAGGTGGCAGAGTACTCTGCGGTGGCCAGCTTTTTGCCGAGGGTAGCACAGGGGTCGCACAGCTCGAAGCCCTCGACGGGCACATCGCCGATCTGAAATTTGCGCCCGACCAGCGGATTGAGGCGAATGCCCCGGGTGAGCAGGTTGCGCCCCATGGCAGCGGGCGGAATCGTCAACCCCGTATCCCGGACGAACTGCTCGATTGCCTCGGCCTCGATCAATGACACCACGCCCTTGCCAGCCCCAAAGTGACGGTCACCTTCGAGGCCCCGGCCCACAACCAGCCGGGCAGATTCCACCGGCTGCTGCGAGGCCCCGTGCTCGGCGGCGTAGAAGATGTTTTCCAATTGCCCGGTCATGCGTTGCTCCTGCTCTGCGGCTGCAGGTTACAGGAGCCGGCCCGCGGCTTACCATCGAGGTTTTGCGGGAGAGTATCGTGCGTCTGGCCATCGTAGATGTGTTTGCAGAGCAGCAGTTTGAAGGCAACCAGCTGGCGGTGGTGCGCGACGCGGCGGACCTTTCTGCAGAGGCGATGCAGCGCATCGCGCAGGAGATGAACTTCTCGGAGACCACCTTCGTGACCCGGGAGTCGGAGGGCGCGGCGACGGTTCGCATCTTTACCCCCAAGCAGGAGCTGCCCTTTGCCGGGCACCCGACCCTGGGCACTGCCTGGACGCTCACCGGCGGCCAGGGCGAGATCACGCTGGAGCTGGCGGCCGGCGATGTGCCCGTACGCTTCGAAGATGGCATTGGCTGGATGACCCCGCCGCCGGTGACCCTGGGCGCCACGCTGCCGGCCGCCGATGCGGCGGCGCTGCTGAACATCTCCGAAGATGCGCTCGATTCGAGCTTTCCCGTTCAGCTCGCAGCGGTCGGTCCGAGCTTTGTGTTTGTGCCGGTCCGGTCGCTGTCGCTGCTGCAGCGCGCTGTCTTGAACGTGCCCGTCTACGAAGCGCTGCAGGCTGCCGGGCACCCGATGTCCTGTGTCTGCGTTTTTTCCTCGGACAGCTATGACGCCAGCAGCGACTTTGCGATGCGCGTGTTCTTCGATGCTGGCGGCATTCGAGAAGACGCGGCGACCGGCAGCGCGAACAGCGCTTTCGCGGCCTATCTCAAGGCGCATCAAGGGACGCTGGGCCTGGTCACAGTGGCGCAGGGCGTTGAGATCGACAGGCCTTCCAAGCTGTACCTGCGGGTCCAGGAGCCGCTGCAGGTGGGCGGGCGGGTGTTCGCGAGCGTTGAAGGCGCGCTGTGCTGAGGGCCACGGCAGTTTGGCCGACCTCATGGAGTACCTGACGCACCAACCGCCGACGCCCCTGGGTGAGGGCGTTATCGAGGTCATCTGGTTCCGGGGCTTTCAGCCCGATCACAGCATTGAGCGCCTGGTGCCGACCGGGCATCCCTCGATCATCTGCTGCTTTGACGGGATGCCCCGGCACACCTTCGACAATGCTACCCACAAGCCGCTGACCACGCTGCACGACATCTGGCTGTACGGCATGCACCGGCACTACCTGTCCATCTCCGCGCATCCGGACTCGGAGATGTTGGTGTTGCGGTTTGCGACCCCCGGCGCGCTGCCGTTTCTGCACGAGCCTCTAGCCCGCTACAACGACCGCATCGAGCCGAAGGCGGTGGCGCTTGGCGGTGCTCTGGGACCGTTCCACGCCGCGCTCGCAGCAGCGGAGGGTGGGCCAGCCAAGTTTGCGGTGGTTGATGCCTGGCTGGCAGACCGCTTTGATGCATCCCTGCTGCCGTCGCCTGCCCTGCTGGAGACCGTGCGTCAGCTGCGCGCATCTGCTGCCGGTGATCTGGCATCGGTGGTCGATGCATACCCCCACAGCCACAAGACGCTCATCGATCACTTCAAGCGCCACATTGGCCTGACGCCCAAGTACTACCACCGGCTGCTGCGGTTCTACGACGTGTTCCGCCGGCTGGAGCAGGGCGTTGCGATTTCCTGGGCTGAGATTGCGCTGGACTGCGGCTACACGGACCAGTCGCACTTCGTCCGGGAGTTTCGGCATTTCTCCGGCTTTACACCCGCGCAGTTTCGAGCCGCTGGTTTTGAGCCCGAGGTGAGCAACTACTTTCCGCTGGACGGGCCGGGTTAATTTTTTTCAATACCAGAGCGGCACGGGGCGGCACTGTAAAGCCATTGTGAATTGCGCTCCGGAGTGCCCCATGCCCGAGATGAACCTGATCGCCGTTGTCGTTGCTGCCCTGTCTGCATTCCTCCTGGGCGGGCTCTGGTACGGGCCACTTTTTGGCCAGCGGTGGCTTGCGGCCTGTGGGCAAATGGAAGATGTGCTCAATGGACGCTCGATGGCGCAGGTGTTTGGGCTTGCCGGCGCGCTGTCACTGATTGCAGCGTTGAACCTGGCGGCGTTTCTGGGGCCAGACGCTGATCTCGAGTTCGGTGTGTTTGCAGGCTTCGCGGCCGGCGCTGGGTGGGTGGGGGCCTTCCTGGGCATCATCTACCTGTTCGAGGCCCGCCCGTTGAGTCTGTGGCTGATCAATGCGGGTTACTCGACAGCGGCGCTGACGATCATGGGCGCAATTCTGGGAGGCTGGCGCTAGACCCGCTCAGGGCCCGCCGTCGGTCAGGGCCTGTGTGCAATCGGCAATGACTTCTTTAACTTTTGCGCCGATGGTGCTCAGCTCTGCATCTAGATCTCTCACGTTCCGATCAAACCAACGCTGCCCGGGCTGCGTATTGATGACGCTGACGATCTGCTGTGCTGCGATATCCTGCCAAGGCACGCCGAAATCTGCGACCAGCTCCAGCATGCGCAGCCGGGTGATTTGAGTCACCTTGTTCTCGTAGTACGCGTGCAGCACAACGATCTCCGCGGGCTGCAGCTCTGACGGGCTTAGACAGGACTTGGCGATGATGGGCGCCAGGCTCTCACCCATGACCGTCCGTGCGTCGGCCATGACCTCGGCATAGCCCTGGCTGGTCAACTCGGCAAGGCTCAGCTCCTTAGCTTGCTTTAGCTCAATGAACACCAGGATCAGTCCTACAACCAGGGCCAGGCCGGTGGCCAGCTGAATCGAATCGACCAGAGAAATCTTGGCGCTAGGCATAGGGTCTCGAAAGCGCGGTAGGGGCAGGCGGGCATTCTAACCGCACCGGGTCAACTCGGTGAAGACAGGCCGGGCACACTGTGCAGGCCGCTGACGGCACACAGCAGCTCGCGCCGGGCTAGTTCCCGGAGTCCAGACAGGCGAACACTGCAGAGGCTAAAGCGCGGGCCTGAAACGGCTTTTGCAGGAAGCCGCCAAAGGACCGCCCGGTCAGCGCGTTGGTCGCCTGCATCTCGCTGTAGCCGCTCATCAGCACGACCTTGGCGCTCGGGTCGAAGTTGGAAATGGCCTTGTAGGCGCGGATGCCGTCCATGTGGGGCATGGTAATGTCCATGAGCACGACGTCGTAGCGCGCTGGGTCTTGCGTGTACTGCGCCAGCGCGTCCCGACCGTCTTCCGCTGTGGAGACCTTGAACCCGTAGTGCTCCAGCATCTGCTTGGCGATGGCGCGTACATGCTCTTCGTCGTCAACGAGCAGCACGTGCTCGCCGTTCGCCTCCCGCGCGATCGGCTCTTCCGGCGGTGTTTCCTCGGCGTAGCGCTGCGCGGGAAAGAGGACTTTGATCGTCGTGCCCATGCCCGGTTCGCTGTAGACGCGCAGTGTGCCCTTGTGGCTGCGCACGATGCCAAGCACGGCAGCAAGGCCCAGGCCGTGGCCACCGGACTTGGTCGAATAAAACGGATCAAACATTTTCCTCTGGTCTGCGGCCGCAATGCCGATTCCGGCATCGGAGACCTCGAGAAAACCGTAGTACCCTGGTTCCAGATCTGCCCCGATGAGCGTGTCCCGCAGGTACCTTGAATCGGCGGCTTGCAGCCCGGTTCGGATGGTAATGATGCCGCTGCGATCGCCAATGGCATCGGAACCGTTGGTCAGAAGGTTCATGATGATCTGCCGAACCTGCGTGATGTCGCCCAGCACGCGCACCGGCTCGTCCGCGAGGTCGTAGTTCAGGACGACCTTGCGCGAAATGGCGACGGTGAGCAGGTGCCCCATCTCCTCGACAACCTTCGTCAGGTCGAAGTAGGACTGCTCGTGGTTGTTTGACCCGGAGTAGGCGAGCAGCTGCCTGGTCAGTTCCGCGGCGCGCTGGGCAGCAGTCTCGATGGACTTGATCTTCGAGCGCACCACAGACTCTTCCGGGAGCTCGACCAGGCTCAGGCTGGCATTGCCCAGAATCGCCACGAGCATGTTGTTGAAGTCATGGGCGATGCCTCCGGCCAGCAGGGCGAGGCTCTCCATCTTCTGGGCCTCCTGCAGCCGCAGCTCCAGCTCCAGCCGCTCAACTTCCAGCTCGCTGGTGATGTCCCGCCAGATCGATCGGCTCTCGATGATCTGGCCCGATTCGTCCCGGTGGCTTGCGACCCGCAAGGAGACGTTCAGGGTTTCGCCTGATGCGGTCAGCAATTTGAGACGATCGCTCTCCGCATGACCATGCTCTACAAAGTTCTGGAAGAGACGATCCATCTCTTCGTGCGAGTCTGGGTGATAGAGCTCGCGCAGGGCCTTGCCGGAGAGCTGCTCTCTGGAGTAGCCCAGCCGTTCGCAGAGCGTGCGGTTGCAGAACTTGATGGTTGCCGTTGCCGGGTCAACGGAGGCAAACATGTCGGGGGCTTCGTTAAAGAAGCGTTCGTAAAAGCCCTCGCCCTCTTGGTCGTAGGCCGCATCGACCGGTTTAAGGCCGCTCGCTCGGTCGTCCAAAGGATGCCTCCCCACCACGTTTCGCCCGCTCCTCCGCGGCCGATTGTGCGCCAGCGGTTAGCTGCTGTGAAGGGCGCGGTTGGGGGCGCGGCTCTAGCCGCCGCCTGTCAGGTAGCTGCGAACGATCCCGGCGCAGACGAGGGGCTGCTCGTAGAACATGAACGCGCCGCCGCCCTTGACGAGCTGCCGCTGACAGTTCGGGATCAGTGAGACCAGATCTTCCTGTCCCTGGACGTAGCTGTCCTTTGTGCCCTGCAGCAGCAGCACCGGGCCGGCCAGCTCGGCAAGGGCAGGGCGCCGGTCCCAATCGAGGTTCGCGCGCATCGCCCGGTGCGGTCGTAGCCTGGCGGAGAGGAAGGCGATAAAGGGCTTCAGAGTATCGGTGATGGACGCATTGGCGCTGGCCATCGCCAGATAGCGTGTCCAGGCATCAGCCATGAACTGTCCCGTGCCGTCGATGGTGGTGGGCGTACTGAGCACCCGGGCACGAAAGGCAGCGTTCTCCTCCCGGGTCCGCGGGCCGCCGAGGCCGGACAGTATGGCTTTGCGAAAACGTTGCGGTTGCGCTGCGAGCAGATAGATCGCGGCGAGGCACCCGCCGTGGTGAGCGAGCAGGTGTGCCTGGCGCACCTGCAGCTGGTCCAGAACCGCAAGGCAGGCCTGCCCGTAGTGCGGCACACTCGGAGGCGTCACGGGGTCGTCTGAGCTTCCGTGCCCCGGCAGGTCGATGGCGATGAGCCTGAAGTCGTCTGCCAGCTGGGCGATCAGCCCGGCGTACTCCTCGGAGCTGTTGCCCGACTGGTGGATCATGAACAGATCCGGCCCGGTCCCGATCGTCCAGTAGAACACCTGCTGGTCGTCGAGTTGTGCGAAGGCTTTCTTCGGGCGGTGCATGGGTGCGTGGGGTTTCGTCAGGCTTTTCGGTTCATCAGATAGAGCCCGCCGGCGACCAGCGCCAGCGCGGCGATGAATGACGGCGTCAGCGGGTCATCAAACATGAGCGCGCCTGCAGCGACCCCAAAGATGGGCGTCAGCAGGCTGAACGATGCCATGTCTGAGACCGGGTAGTGCGTGAGCACCCAGATCCAGGTCAGGTAGCCGATGCAGACCACGAACACGACCTGAAACGCCAGAATCGAGAGTACGGTGCCGTTCAGGGAGCGGACCAGATCGCCGAACAGGGGCGCAATCAGCAGCAGCACGATGGCCGACACGAACAGCTGGTAGAGCAGGTTTTGCTCGTTCGACACCCGGGACAGGCGCGTGCCGCGCAGCAAGAGCGTGAGTGCCGCCCAGAAAATGGCAGCGCCCAGCGCCATCAGATCGCCGATCCAGGCTTGCGACTGTCCCGGGTCGGCGCCGTCGAACATGGCGAGCGCCACGCCGCCGATGGCCAGCAGCAGGCCAGCGACGCGAAGCAGCGTCAGCTGTTCGCCGGGGAACATGAAGTGCGCCGCGGCAGCGACGAAAAACGGCATGGTGTACACGAACAGCGACAGGCGGGCGACCGTGGTGTAGTCCAGGGCCAGGAACATCAGCGCGAACTCGCCGGCGAAGAAGCAGCCACACAGAATGCCCAGCGGCAGGCTGCCGTCGCGCAAGGTCATAGGGATGTTCCGGTAGCGCGCCCAGCCGTAAACGAGAACAAAGGCGAACAGGCTTCGCAGCCCGGCCTGAAACACCGGATGCAAGCCTTCGTTGACGAGTTTGACCAGCGCCTGGTTCAGTCCCAGCAACACGCTGAAGCTGATCAGCAGCGTGGCGCCCAGGGCGTCGATGCGGTCGCGAACAACTGGCTGTTCGGCATTCACGAGCTGGCGTGTTCCTGCATCAGCGCCCACAGCGCCTGCAGGTGCGACAGGTCTGCCGTCTCCACCCCCACCGAGACCCGCACAATGACACGACCGTTCAGGTCGGCCGTGCTCAGGAACGCTTTGCCAGAGCGGTTCAGCCGCGCCACCCAGTCCCGGTTGTGGGCATCGATGGCCTCGACGTCACCGACGAGCGCTGCCGGTTCGTGGCGCAGGCAGACCGTTTGCAGCGGCACCGGCGCGACAACGGTCCAGTTCGGCGTGCGGCCGATCTCCTCGGCGAGCCACTGCGTGTCTTCCAGATCCTGCCGCAACCGCGCCCGGATCGCGCCGGGCCCGTCGATGCGCAGGTGGAACCACAGCTTCAGCGCTCGAAACCGGCGACCCAGGGGAATGCCCCAGTCGCGGTACTGCACCACTTGGTCGTCGGCCGCGGAGCGCAGGTACGCGGGGCTGGTGCCGAACACCCGGGTCAGTGCCTCGGGCTTGCGCACGTACAGCAGCGAGCAATCCAGAATCGTGCCCATCCACTTGTGAGGGTTTAGGGAGACGGAGTCTGCCGCTTCTACGCCGTGCCACATCCAGCGACATTCCCGCAGCAGCATGGCGGACCCAGCCATGGCAGCGTCGACGTGAACCCAGCAGCCGAATTCAGCGCCGATGTGCGTGATGCCGCCGATGGGGTCGAGGGCGGTGACGCCGGTAGTGCCGACCGAGGCGACAATCGCAGTCGGCACGCGGCCGGCGTCGCGGTCTTCCTGCAAGGCCTTGCGCAGCAGGTCCGGGCGCATCGCGTGGCTCTGGCTGTCGGTGCCGACAGCGCGCACGTTGTCGGCACCGTAACCGGCCAGCAGCGCGGCCTTGGCGACCGATGAGTGCGCCTGATCGGTGGTGTAGATCACCAGCGGCGCCGCTGCGGCCTGCAGCCCGCCGCGATCCTTGCTGTGATCGCTGGCGCGTTCCCGGGCGGCGATCAACGCGACCAGCGTTGCCGATGATGCCGTGTCGATGATGGTGCCGTGCCAGGCATCGCTCAGCCCCAGCAGGACGCGCATCCAGTCGCAGACCAGCTGCTCGAGCTCTGTCAGCGCGGGCGCTGATTCCCAGCTGATCCCCAGGCTGCCCAGGCCGCCGCTGGCCAGGTCCCCGAGCACAGAAGCCAGCGATGCGTTCGATGGAAACCAGCCAAAGTGCATGGGATGCTGAACCTGTGTCAGTCCCGGCGCGATGATGTGGGACAGGTCCTGCAGCAGCGCTGCGATGTCCTCGCCGCCGTCGGGCGGGTCCGCGGGCAGCTGGGCGCGAATGCTGCCCGGCTCGGCCTGCGCCAGCACCGGCCGCTCGGCCAGGGTTTCGCGGTAATCGGCGATCCAGTCCACCAACGCGTGGCCGGCGGTTCGAAATTCTTCGGGTGTCATCAAAGCAGCTTAGCGCGATTGCCAGCAAGCCTACATGCGCTTAAACCGGTGGCCGTAGGCCTGGCTGCTGCGGATGGTCTCCCGTCGGCGCCGCAGTTGCAGCGTGTAGCGCCCGCGCAGGTCGCGCTCGGCGGCGGCGATGTCGTGAACGTTGACGATCAGCCCGCGGTGAATTTGCCAGAACTGCTCCGGATCCAGCTGCTCCGCGAGCTCCTTGAGCGACAGGCGCAGCACGTGTTCGCGGTCAGCGGTAAAGGCGGAGGTGTATTTTGCGTCGGAACGAAAGTAAACGACGTCCGTGCTCTGAATCAGCTCGGTGGTGTCGCCCTGACCGACGCTCAGCCAGGTCAGATAGCGTGGGGCAGGCGCCGGTGCACGAGCCAGCAGGGCTTCCAGCGTGGCCTGGAGCTGCGGTGCGGTATCGGTTCGTGCTCGTTGAGTCAGCCGCGCCTTGACCCGCTCGAGGGTACTGCTGAGCCGGTCGCGGGCCACAGGTTTGAGCAGGTAGTCCGCGGCGGCGGCTTCGAAGGCATCGACCGCGTATTCGTCGTAGGCGGTCGCGAACACGACCAGCGGCACTGCCATGTCAGCCGCCTGGGCCGCCAGCTTGCGAGCGACGGCGATGCCGTCCATCACCGGCATGCGGATGTCCAGGAACACCAGATCGGGCTGGTGCTGGGTGATGGCTTCGAGCGCTTCGGCACCGTTGCCGGCCTCCGCAGCGACCGTGAGCTCCGGCCAGAGCTGCGACAGCAGGCGGATCAGGTGCGCCCGCAGGTGCGGCTCGTCATCGGCAATCACCGCTTGCACGAGTGTGCTCATGGGGCCGGGGCAACTTCGATGGGCAAGGTCAGGATGGCGCGAGTGCCGCCGCTGTCGCGGGCCTGAATGGTCAGTCCCGCGCGCTCGCCGTAGCGGGCGGCCAGCCGTTCTCGAATGTTGCGTAGCCCGGTCCCGCGATTCGGGTCCTGGGGACGGGCCGTGTTGGCAGGGGCGGCGGTCAGCCCAACGCCATCGTCCTCCACTGTCAGGACCAGCGAGCGGTCGCGCTGTTGCGCGGTGACGGTCAGGGCGCCGCCCGCTGCCCGCGGGTCCAGGCCGTGCTCGATGGCATTTTCTACCAGGGGCTGCAGCAGCAATGGCGGCAGGGGCGTGGGCCCCAGCTCTGCAGGTATGTCGATCTGGTAGCGCAGCCGTTCGCCCATGCGGATCGAGGCAATGCCTAGCCAGGCTTCCAGCACCTCCTGTTCTTCGGCCAGGCTGGCTGTCTCGGCACGGGTGCGTTTGAGGCTGCGGCGCAGCAGGCGCGTCAGGTGCACGAGCATGGTTTCCGCCGCTGCCGGATCGCTGTGGATCAGGCTGGTTGCGTTGCTCAGGGTGTTGAACAGGAAGTGCGGCTCGATCTGGGCCTGCAGCAGTTTGAGCTCGGTGTCGGCCAGCTGGCGACCTTGTTCGGCCTCCACCCGCTGGAGCTCGGTCAGGGCCTGCCGGTACTCGGCGAGCCGGGCTCGGGTGCCGGAGAACACATAGACGATCACTCCGAAGAACACGCCGAGAACAACGGCGCTGTGATCGCGGCTAAAGAAAAACAGGGGGCTGCCCTCGAGCAGCAGGCCGGCCAACATCAGTCCCGCGGCGAGCCCTCCCACCTGCAGGGGGATCGGCGTGAGGTAGGGCGAGAACCGCCGATTGAGCCAGCCGTGGCAGAACGCAAAGGCACTGCAAATGGCGTAGCCAATGCAGAACGAGATGGTCAGGCCGTAGCGTAGGTCCGAGACGTTCAGCACCCACAGCAGCAGCGCGATCGCGATGCAGAACACCGTGGTAATGCCGTAGCTCTTGAGCATCTGCTCCGGCGTGTAGGCACTGGTGATGTACTCCGTCGGAACGCTGGGCCGGCTCATGCGGCGACAAAGGTACCGTGCAGGCCCAGGGGCAGGCCGTAGGGCAGCTTTGCCGAGGCCACGGGCCCGGCGTCGACCCGGTCGGCGTCAAACAGGCTCAGCAGCGTTCGATCGGCTACGTAGTCGTAAGCCGTGCCGATAATCCAGCCGCCCCGTTCCGGCGCTTGCTCGTTGTCGGCCAGATACAGGTGTTCCTCGGGAATCTGGTTGATCGGGTAGCTGTAGCTTTTGCGCTTGCCGCTATCGAGGTGAACCACGCTGAGCTGGTTCAAAGTGCTATGCGGCGTGGGGTCACCGGCGTCTGCTGTAAGCATCACCAGCCGTTCGTAGCGCTGGCAACGCCGGCGGCTGTCGAAGCTCGGAAACTCGGCCTGCACCCCGCTGCGAGCGCCCAGAACGGGCGTTTCGCTGGCCCGCCCGCGGCGCAGATCGAGCCGGTACTCGTACAGCGCGGCCGGCGCGCTCGGACCGGTCTCGCCCACCATTACTGAGCGGAACTCGCCGGTCAGAATCGACGGGTCGGCGGCGCGCATGCCGTGAAAGCGGAGCTGGCCTGCGCCGTCGTCGTAGCCGTTGCCGTAGTGAAAGACCCATTGCGCGGGCAGCTCGATCGTTTGAAAGCTCGACAGGTCGTTCTTGTCGATCACGATGGCTCGCGTTGCCTCGCCCGGTCGCCACTCGTGCATGGCGAGAAAGGTGTCTGCGCCTTGCTGGCCGCGCTTCGCGTCGAACAGGTAGGGCGGCAGCAGCAACACGATGTAGCGTTCGGTCAGCACCATGTCGTGCGGCATGCTCATGGTGCCGACATCCAGCAATCCCGTGTCGCGCACTTGCCCGTCGGCGCCCAGATGCCACAGCACCAGCGCCCCGGCGCTGCTCAGGTAGCCGAAGTTCCACAGGGAGCCGTCCCGGTCGAGCCGCGGGTGCGCCGAGAAGGGCACGCCGCTGGTGGCTTCAGAAAAGCTGTGCACGCCGACCGTCGACAGGTCGTCCGGATTCATTCTGATCGCTGAGCCGGCTTCCCACAGCGCGTAGAGTTGTTTGTTGTGCGCCAGCACGCTGATGTTCGCCGGGTTCATGTCGTCTGGCCCGCCCATGGGTGCCGGGGTGTCCGGCGCCGTATCGAAGGCGGGAAAGAGCCGGCGGTTTGCCGCGCGCTCAGCCTGATATTTGGGCGTCTCGATGATGCGAGCCTGGTGCTTGATCGTGCGCCCGTCGATGCGGAACGCCTGCAACATGCCATCGCCGTCAAACCAGTGCCGGTAGCGGTCCTGGCCCAGGGTATGCACGGCCGGGCCGTTGCGATAGAGCACGCCTTGCAGGGCTTCCGGCCACTGGCCGCGGATGTCAGTCTGTCCCGTGTAACCGTTTTGCTGGGCGCTGCGGTAGCCGCCCAGCCAGGGCTTGCTCGTCAGCGCCGTGTTGAAGCTGCGGTACCGGGCAACGCCGGGAGACAGCGGCGTTTCGGATGCCTTCCGGGCCAGCCCGGCGCCGGGCATGAGGGACAGCCCGGCCGCGGCGAACTGTCGGAGGAGTGTTCTGCGGTTTGTCATGGCTAGCGCAGCTCGATGGTTTGCTGGCTATCCGGGCCCAGGGCAAACCGAGCGTCTTTCCAGGTTGGTGGCCCGAACTTGCCTGTCGCGTTGTTGGACATGCCCCAGGGCTCCTTCGGCATGCCGATCATGTTGGTCTTGAGCTTGCCGTCTTCATCGATGTCCTGCATGACGCGAATGGCATATTCGCCAGCGGGGAGCGGCCCGAGGGTCACGTTCAATGCAGGTACCTGGGCCGGAATCAGCATCGACGCAGTGCTGCCTTCGCCGTCGAACTGCGCTTCGCCGCGCAGCACCTCGATGGCAATGATGCCCTCCGGCTTTTTGATTCCGCTGATCGTAATCGACAGCTGGCCGGTCGCTGTGTCTGCCGCGGGCTCTGC
>CAZXIJ010000027.1:17737-38240 GCA_964640725.1 uncultured Pseudomonadales bacterium
CCGTCGTCTAGCCAGAGGCCTAGCTGACGGAGCGTTTGCGGCCAGGCGCGTGTCGTTCGCCGATGACCGTGCCCCAATCCGCGCTGAGGGCGCGACGGAGCTGACTGACACTGTCCCAGCCAATACGCTGGGAGAGGGTCTGCTCGGCTTCTCGGAGCGAGTCGAGGGCAGCGTTAATGAGCTGCGATCCCTTCTCGCTGAACACGATCCGGTTGGCCCGACGATCGTCGGGGTCCGGGATCTGGGTTACCAGCTCGTCCCGCTCCAGCTCGTTGATCTGCTGTTGGATGGCCTGACGGCTCACCCCCAGCACACGCGCAAGCTCGGCGGCTCGGGTAATCCCGTTGGAGATGTTAATGAGAATCATCGTTTGCGTTCGCGTGCGTGGGGCGTACCCGGCGCGCTGCAGCCCGTTCTGGAGGCTTTCGTCCATCCAGTAGTAGGCTCGCAAGAGCGATCTCATCAAAACTTCGTTGGCTTGTTGGTCCATATACCAGCCTCATCAATCTGGTGTCAGTGAGACAGCTATCTACTCGAGATCTCGTGAGAGATCTTTTGCGGACATCTTCGTCGCTGAACCCAGGTGCCTGTCGGCAAATTTCAGGTTCGAGTATTGTTTCTTAATGCTGGCCGGCAGGCAACCTGCGATATTTGCCAATATCCATCAGCATTGGCCAGTAAAGATCACAACCATTGACATGATATCTGATTATGTCGGACACCATGTCGGTAAAAGCATAATAGTTGATGATTCGATGTGCGAGTCACATCGCCAGGGGAGTTGTGCAAATGAGCCAGAAACCGGCTGACGGAGGCCCCCCGGAAATTGGCGGGCGCTACGCGAAGTATGTGCTCGGCGTCCTGATCGTGGTCTACGTGTTCAACTTTATCGATCGGCAGATCCTGTCGATCCTTGCGGAAGAGATCAAAGCTGATCTGGGCATTACAGATGCCGACATCGGGTTCCTGTACGGCACGGCCTTCGCGGTGTTTTACGCAGTGTTCGGTATCCCTCTCGGCCGCCTCGCGGATGTCTGGGTGCGCAAGAGCCTGATCTCTGCGGGGCTCGCCTTCTGGAGCGCGATGACAGCGCTTTCTGGCACCGCGCGCAGCTTCGGTGCCCTGGCCGTGTACCGCTTTGGGGTCGGCATCGGCGAGGCGTCGGCGTCACCGGCGGCATTTTCCATGCTGTCCGACTACTTCTCCCCCAACCAGCGCGCCACGGTGCTGTCGATCTATTCTTCCGGCATCTACATCGGGGCGGGCATCGGCCTGTTCCTGGGCGGAATCGTGGTCGATGGCTGGAACAGCCTGTATCCCGTTGTGGCCGACGCTCCGCTGGCGCTCAAGGCCTGGCAGGTTGCGTTCTTTGTCGTCGGCCTTCCCGGGTTGCTGATGGCGGTCTGGGTCTGGACCCTCCGGGAGCCGCTTCGGGGCATGAGCGAAGGCCTGCCGACGGCCGATCACCCCGCGCCGTTCGCCGAAGCCTTCAGGTCCCTGCAGTCCGTGTTGCCGCCGTTGACGCTCTGGTCGCAGTGGCGTGCCGGCGGTGCCCGGGCGCTGGCATGGAACCTGTTTGGCGGGTTGCTGATTGCCGCCGGAGCGGCGGGGCTGCACGCGGCAATGCCAGCGCTGGTGCAATGGGTAGCGCTGGCCGTTGGCGCTTACGCGGCCATGAGCTGGGTCCAGCACCAGCGCTTCGCGGACCCGGTCACCTTTGGCCTGATGTTCGGGTCGAAGGCGTTCTTGCTGGTGACCATCGGTTTTCCGGTTATCTCTTTCATGACCTACGGCATCGGCTTCTGGAGCCCGCCGTACATGCTGCGCAACTTCGATGTGCCTTTGGCAGAAGCCGGCACCTGGCTCGGTGCCGGGGCGGCCGTTGGCGGCTGGATCGGCATCACCGCCGGCGGCGTGCTGTCGGATCGCTGGAAGGCGAGCAACCCCAACGCGCGACTGTACATGGGCGTGCTGGTGCCGCTGCTGGCCGTGCCCTTTGTGTTTCTGTTCCTGTACGCCCAGAGCGC
The DNA here is from genome assembly GCA_964640725.1 of uncultured Pseudomonadales bacterium. Lineage (GTDB taxonomy): Bacteria > Pseudomonadota > Gammaproteobacteria > Pseudomonadales > Azotimanducaceae > CALHVX01. The sequence continues at coordinate 19,765 of CAZXIJ010000027.1, forward strand.
CTGGCTCGCCTACGTCGCGAGTTTCCTGTACAGCATCTTTTCGACCCTGTGGATCGGCGCTGCCGCCAGCACCGTGAACGACCTGGTGCTGCCGCGCATGCGTGCCAGCGCTTCGGCGTACTACATTCTGATGAACACCTTCGTCGGCCTGGCGATGGGGCCCTTCGTGATCGGTCAGCTGAGCGATGGCCTTGCCCGGGGCGGGGCGAGTTCTGCGGAGGCGTTGCGCGGCGCCATGGGCGGTTCGCTGATCGTGCTGGTTGTGGCGATCGCCGCGCTGCTGCTGGCGATGCGCTACCTGCCCGCCGAACAGGCATCTCGCGTGGCGCGCGCGCAGGCTCTTGGCGAGACCGATCTGGCAACAGGCGACGGGGCGCCGGCTTGATTGCCCGCCCCGGGCAATCGTGCGACCCTGCCACGGCAGAGAACGAGGCTGATTTTGGACCAGACGGGCGATTACTACATCGATGCCAGCCGCGACCGCGTCTGGCAAGCGCTGAACGATCCGGACGTCCTGGCGCGCTGCATTGACGGCTGCCAGGCCATGCGCAAGCTGAACGATGATCAGTATCAGGCCAAGGTGAAGGCCAAGGTCGGGCCCGTGAGCGCAGCCTTTGCCCTGGACCTCGCGATCAGCAACGCGCAACCGCCGGAAAGCTATCGCATTGACGGTAGCGTGAAAGGCGGCGCGGCGGGTTTTGGCAAAGGCAGTGCAGATGTCACGCTGGAAGAAGAAGGCGATGGCACCAGGCTGCGGTACACGGTCGCCGCAACGGTCGGAGGCAAGCTGGCACAGATCGGCTCCCGGCTGCTTGATGGCGCGGCGCGCAAGATGGCGGACGATTTCTTTTCGACCTTTAGCGAGGTGGTGACGGGCAGTGCGCCGCCGTCGCTCGCGCCCTTTGCAACGGTGGACGCTGCGGACAGCGCAGCGCCGGAAACAGAGGCATCTCGCGAGTGGGTCATCTGGGCGCTGGCGTTCGGCGCGCTGGCCATTGCACTGATTCTGGCGCTCTAGGCGCCGGGGCGATCTCGCCGCTGGGGAACGGCGGGATCTGAAGCGGGGCGGAACGCCAGGAGAGTGGCGCTCGGCCCGGGACCTGGCAGCAGGGGGGCTGCATGAACATAACCGTAACGGTGAACGGGCAAGCGCACGAGCTTGAGGTGCAGCCGCAAACGCTGCTGGTGACACTGATCCGCGAGCGGCTCGGACTGACCGGCACGCACGTTGGCTGCGATACATCGCAGTGTGGTGCCTGCACCGTGCATCTGGACGGCCGGTCAGTGAAGTCCTGCACGGTGCTGGCCGCGCAGGCGGACGGTCAGCAGGTCACAACCATCGAAGGCCTTGCCCAGGGCGATGACCTGCATCCCATGCAGGAAGCCTTTCGCAACTGCCATGCGCTTCAGTGCGGGTTCTGCACGCCGGGCATGATCATGCGCGCAGTCGATCTGGTAGCCCGCAGCGACGGGCTCGATCGGCAGGCGGTGCGGGAAGGCCTGGAAGGCAACCTGTGCCGCTGTACCGGCTACCACAACATCGTCAACGCCGTGCTCGAGGCCCAGGATCGCGGCCGCTAGCGCCGCCGTGCCCGCACTACATTTACTGTCAGCAACCTCGGGGGAGGGATGATGGCCGAAGCGACTGCCACGCAGCACACGGATACGGGAATCGGCGCGCCGGTGCGGCGCCGGGAAGACCAGCGATTTATCAGCGGGACCGGCACCTACACCGATGACCTGAACCAGCCAGGCCAGCTGTATGCCTGCTTTTTGCGCAGCCCGTACGCGCGCGCCCGCATCGGCGCCATAGACGTCGCCGAGGCTCTCGCCATGCCCGGGGTGGTGGCGGTCTACACGGGCCAGGATACGGCGGCTGATGGCCTCGGAGACTTGCCCTGTGGCTGGCTGGTCAAGCAAAAGGACGGCAGCGACATGGTGACTGCGCCGCACCCGCCGCTGGCAGTGACGCAAACCAACTATGTCGGCGAGCCCTTCGGGCTGGTCGTGGCCGAAACCGCAGAGCAGGCGCAGCTGGCGGCGGAAGTGGTGGATGCTGATCTGGAAGAGCTGGACCCGGTGGTGGACCCGGCGATTGCGACAGGCTCGGACCAGATCCACGAAGGGGTGCCCGGCAACCTTGCCTATGACTGGGAGCTGGGCGATGCGGCGGCGACCGGCGCCGCGATCGATCAGGCCGCGCACGTCACGCGCATGGCGCTGACCAACAACCGCCTGATCCCGAACGCGCTCGAGCCCCGGGCGGCGCTGGGCTGCTTCGATGCGGGCACCGGCGACTACACGCTGTACACCACCAGCCAGAACCCGCACCTGGAGCGCCTGGTGCTCTCTGCGTTCGTGCAAATCGCCCCGGAGAGCAAACTGCGGGTGGTCGCGCCCGATGTCGGTGGCGGTTTTGGCTCCAAGATTTTCATTTACGCCGAGGGGACCGCGGTGATCTGGGCCGCCGGCAAGCTCAAGCGGCCGGTCAAGTGGACCGCCTCGCGCAGCGAGTCCTTTCTGGCGGACGCGCATGGCCGGGATCATGTCACCACCGCGGAGCTCGCGACGGACGAGGCGGGCCGTTTCACCGCGCTGCGGGTTCGAACCACAGCCAACCTCGGCGCCTACCTGTCAACCTTCGGCTCGTCGGTCCCGACGTACCTGTACGGCACGCTGCTCGCCGGCCAGTACCAGACCCCGAATATTTATGTCGAGGTGCAAGGCGTCTACACCAACACCTCGCCGGTCGATGCCTACCGCGGTGCGGGCCGGCCAGAAGCCACCTATGTGGTGGAGCGCATCGTCGACCAGGCGGCCCGGGAGCTGGGCCAGGATCCTGCGGAGCTCCGGCGCCGCAACATGATTCGCCCGCAGGACTTTCCCTACGACACGCCGGTCGCGCTGACCTACGACACGGGGGACTACGAGGCGAGCCTGAACCGCGCGCTGGACGCCATCGACTACGCCGGCTTTGCGGATCGGCAGAGCGAAGCCCGATCCCGGGGGCAGCGGCGCGGCATCGGGCTCGCGTGCTACATCGAGGCCTGCGGCCTGGCGCCGTCCAAGCTGGCGACCGCCCTGGGCGCCGGCGTTGGCCTGTATGAGAGCGGCGAGGTGCGCGTGCATCCCACCGGTTCCGTGACCGTGTTTACCGGAACGCACAGCCACGGTCAGGGCCACGAAACGACCTTTGCGCAGGTCGTGGCGGCGCAGCTTGGCGTGCCCATGGAATCCGTCGAAGTGGTGCACGGCGACACGGGCCGCGTCGAGTTCGGGCTGGGCACCTACGGTTCCCGGTCCCTGGCGGTTGGAGGCTCGGCGCTGGTAAAGGCGACCGACAAGGTCATCGCCAAGGCCCGCCTGATCGCGGCGCATTTGCTGGAAGTTGATGCGGCGCAGCTGGACTTCGAAGACGGCGAGTTTCGGGTCCGCGACAGCAACCAGGCGATCAGCTTTGGCGATGTCGCGTTCGCGGCGTATGTGCCGGCCAACTATCCCGATGATCTGGAACCGGGCCTGTCCGAAAAAGCGTTCTACGATCCAGAGAACTTCACCTATCCGGCCGGCACACACATTGCCGAGGTCGAGATTGATGAGGACACCGGCGTGGTGCGGCTGGTGCGGTTTGTCGCCGTGGACGACTTCGGCCAGATCATCAACCCGTTGATCGTCGACGGACAGGTTCACGGGGGCGTGGCGCAGGGCGCGGGTCAGGCATTGCTGGAGCAGGGTATTTACGATAGCGCGGGCCAGCTGCAGACGGGGTCCTTCATGGACTACTGCATGCCCCGGGCCGACGATCTGCCGGACTTTGAAGTGGATACCACGGTCACGCTCTGTACCCACAACCCGCTGGGTGTAAAGGGCTGCGGCGAAGCGGGGGCCATTGGCTCGCCGGCCGCCATTATGAACGCCGTGGTCATGGCGCTGGACGGCACCGATATCGCCATGCCCGCCACGCCAGAAAAAGTTTGGCGCGCGATGCGCGCAGGGAGCGCTTGAGATGTATCCCTTCAGCTATCACCGGCCCGCTAGCCTGCCGGACGCGCTGTCTCTGTATCAGGCCAGCGATGATCCCATGTATCTGTCCGGGGGGATGACGCTGCTGCCGACCATGAAGCAGCGTTTGGCAGCGCCCACTGATCTGATCGATCTCGCTGCTGTGCCCGAGCTGAGCGGCATTGCGGTCAACGGCAACAGGGTGCGCATCGGGGCCTTTACCCGGCATCAGGCGGTTGCCGACAGCGCAGAACTTGCAGGATCGCTGCCGGCCCTGGCTGAGCTTGCCGGCCAGATCGGCGATCCCCAGGTGCGCAATCGCGGCACGCTCGGCGGTTCCGTCGCAAATTCTGATCCTGCGGCGGATTATCCGGCCGCGGTGATCGCCCTGGGCGCGACGGTCCACACCGATCGACGGCAGATTGCGGCTGACGAATATTTTCAACATTTGTTCGAAACTGCGCTCGAACCCGGAGAAATTCTGGCCGCCATCGACTTTCCGATTCCCACACGAGCGGCCTACGCCAAGTTTCCGAACCCCGCATCGCGCTACGCGGTCGTCGGCGTATTTATCGCGGACTTCGCCGGCGAGATTCGCGTTGGCGTCACCGGCGCCGGCCCCTGCGCATTTCGCGCAACGACCATCGAGCAGGCCCTTGGCGAGCGGCTGGAACCGGCGGCACTGGATGCGATCGAGGTGCCGGACTCAGGCTTCAACAACGATCTGCACGCGTCCGCCGAGTATCGCGCTCACCTGGTCAAGGTCATGGCCCGGCGAGCGCTGGCCTTGCTGGTTGCCCGCTAGCGCGGCCGCCGGGCGAAGGCTCGCCAACGCCTCGGAAGGACGCCAGGCTAGTCGACCAGATAGCGCTCCTGAAGACGCTGCATGCCGCTCAGCCAGCGGTCGTAGTCGGCGGTTTTGCGCTGCATGTACTCGCCGACTTCCGGGTGCGGCAGCACCAGAAAACGCTCTTCGCGCAGTGTTTCGACAACGCTTTCGGCGACCTGCTCCGCTTCAATCATGCCGTCGACGGCCGCGACGCCGGGACCGCCCGCGGTCATGGCGGTGCGCACAGCCTGCGGTGCCAGGACTGAAACCTTGATGCCGTCCCGGCCGTGGGTGATCGCGATCCACTCGGCCAGGGCCACAGCAGCGTGCTTGGTGACCGCGTAGGTCGCGGAGCCGATCTGCGAGAGCAGGCCGGCGGCAGACGCGGTATTCAGCAGGTAGCCGCCGCCCCGGGCCTTCATTCGCGGCACCATGTGCCGGGCGGCATACAGGTGGGCCATGGTGTTGACCTCCCAGATGGTTTGCCAGGTCTCGTTGGGGGTATCGAGCCCCTCGCCGATCGCGATTCCGGCGTTGGAGCAGAACAGATCAATGGGGCCAACGTTGGTTTCTACCTGCTCAATGAGCGCCTCCAGCTGGCTTTCCTGGCTCACATCCAGGGCGACCCCGGTGCCGCCGATCTCTTCCGCCAGCGCCAGCGCGCCGTCGCCGTCCAGATCTGCAACGACCACATGCCGGGCACCGCCCGCGTGAAATCGACGCGCCATGGCGGCCCCGATTCCCTGGGCGCCGCCGGTAACGACAATGACTCTATTTTCGATGTCCAAGAGCACTGGCTCCGCTGTTTTCGTGGCAAGAAACAATAGACCTTTCAGAAACTTGCTTCTATATTGAGTCACGTGACCGACGGTGTTTTGTGTATCGGTCATGATCCTGCGCAGCATCTCGCGGATCCAGCCAAGATCGAAACCGGGGCGCAAGCCCCACGCAAGGAAGCACAGTCACTCTGGCCCCTGCGAGTTCGCACCCTGCGACGCAGGCGCCGGATATCCTGGCAGCCGACGCAGCGACGCGACCCCTCGGCATGCAGGAGAGACATCGGGAGCACACTATGGAGGTCGCGCAAGCGCGCAGACTGCTCGTTGTTGATGACGATGACGCGGTACGTGAGGTCACTTCGGAGATGCTGACCATTCTCGGCTACGAGTCGGACGCTGTTTCCAGCGGGCCGAAAGCGATTAAGCGGCTTCGCGAGCAACGCTACGATCTGCTGTTGCTGGACGTCGCCATGCCGACCATGTCCGGCGCCGAAGTGGTCGCAACGCTCGACGAAGAAGACATGGTCGTGCCAACGATTCTCATGACCGGCTTCGCCGAGTCTGACGTGTCTGATCTGATTGAGAACTTTGAATCGCCCCGTGCCGTGCTGTCCAAGCCGTTTCCGATGAAGGAACTGCAGGCTGCTGTGGAACAGATGTTCGAAATGGCCGGAGCACGGCGCACCGCTTAGCAGGATGTTCCGGATGGTGTTCCGTACTGGTTTGTTGCTCGCCGTGCTCTGCCTGGCGGTTGGATTGCCCGCCCAGGCCCGGCTACCCCTTGAGCTCGGCGATGGCAAAGCGCTGCCGAGCCTTGCCCCCATGCTTGAGCAGACCACGCCCTCAGTGGTCAACATCGCCACCTACACGACGGTCCAGGTTCGCAACCGCCTGTTGGAAGATCCGTTCTTTCGACGCTTCTTTTCCGTGCCGGACAGCCGTCGCCGCTATCGCCGCACGCAAAGCGCAGGCAGTGGCGTGGTAGTGGATGCGGCGGGCGGCTACATCGTTACCAATCACCACGTTGTCGAAGGCGCTGACGAGATCAGCGTGACCCTGGCCGATGGTCGCACCCTGACGGCAGAGCTGGTGGGCTCGGACTCCCAGGTCGATCTCGCAGTCCTGCGGGTCAAGCCCACAGGCCCGGCGCTGACAGCGATCCGGTTTGCCGACTCCGGGCGCGCCCGGGTCGGCGACTTCGTCGTTGCGATCGGCAACCCCTTTGGGCTGAGCCAGACCGTCACCAGCGGCATTGTCAGTGCCCTCGGGCGCACCGGGCTGGGCATCGATGGCTTCGAAGACTTTATTCAAACGGACGCGCCGATCAATCCAGGGAACTCCGGCGGCGCACTGGTAGATCTGCGGGGCGCGCTGCTGGGTATCAACACGGCGATCTTTGCGCCCGCCGGCGGCAATGTCGGGATCGGCTTCGCCATTCCCGCCAACATGGTGCAGGCGGTCATGAACGAGCTCATCGAGCACGGTCGTGTCCGTCGCGGCTATCTGGGCATGGCCATTCAGGCATTGAATCCCGATCTTGCGGCGGCCTTTGACCTGCGCGACGCGGACGGCGTGGTGGTGGTGGATGTGCAGGACGGCAGCGTCGCCGACGAGGCCGGGCTGCGCACCGGCGATGTGATCCTGAAGATGGGCGATCGGCGAGTAGAACGCCCGGCTGACTTCCATAGCCAGGTTGCGGTGACCTTTGTGGGCGACACCGTCAACCTGACCGTGCGCCGCGGTCAGCGGGAGCGACGCCTGAAGCTGCGCATTGCGGAGGAGGAAGGTGACCGTGTTGCGGGCGGCCGTTACGATCCGCGGCTTGCGGGCACCAGCCTGCAGAACTTTCGCGATCCCGACTCGCTGACTCAGGGCGCAGGGGTGCTGGTGACCGGGGTCGATGCCGACAGCAAGGCGGGTGCCGCTGACCTGCGCCGCGGCGACGTCATCGTCGCTGTGAATCGCCGCCCCGTGCGGGACCTGACCGAGCTGCGGGAAAGCGTGCTGCAGTCAGATCAGCAACTGCTGCTGCGGGTCTATCGAGCCGGCAGGTTCGGCTATATCGCGATCCGCTAGCGCCCGGGCAGCGCGAAGCTGAGCAGATAGTCGCCGCGAGTGAGCCCGAAGGCCGAGTGGCCGCCGGCCACGATCGCGATGTACTGCCGGCCTTCGTGCTCGTAGCTCATGGGTATGGCCTGGGCGCCGGCGGGGAGCCGGATGCTGTGCAGCAGCTCGCCCGTGTCCGTGGCGAAGACCCGCAGGCGATGCTCAGCCGCGGCGCCAATCACCAGCAACCCGGTTTGGGTCAGCAGCGCGCCGCCCATGCTCGGCACGCCCCACTCGAAGTTGGGCACCGGTGCCGGCGCCAGATCGGTGATGGCCCCCAGGGGTCGCTCCCAGCGGATACTGCCGTCGGGCAGGTTGATGGCGATGAGCTTGCCCCAGGGCGGGGCGGTGCAGGGCAGGCCCAGGGGCGATAGCAGGATCTGTCGGGCCATGGTGTAGGGGGTGCCGCGCATGCGCGTGACCTCCCAGCCCTCCAGTGCTTCGCGGTCGGCCGCGGTCATGGCGTCGGTGCGGAACAGCTTGAGCAGGCCGGGCATCTCGTTGACCACAACGACGGCGATGCCGCGGTCGGCATCGGCCGCAACGCCGCCCCAGTTCGCGCCGCCCGCCCAGCTCGGGCTCATGACCGTGCCTTCCAGGGCCGGGGGCGTAAACAGGCCTTCGCTGCGGGCGCCATCCAGCGCGCGCCGGCAAGCCTGCTCGTCAAAGTACAGCAGGCCCCAGGCATCGTCGCCCGTCACCGGGCCGTGGTTGGTCAGCGGCGCGGCGCTGCTGAAAGGCTGGGTCGGTGACAGCGCCTCGCCGCTCACCGCGCCCTGGGGCACCGCGCGCTCCGCCACCGCGTAGAGCGGCGCGCCGGTCTCGCTGTGAAAGGCGAAGAACTGGCCGGTCTTGGTGGCCATCAGCACCGCGGGCTGGTCCTTGCCGTTCTGCGCGATGCGCGTCACCGTCGGCTGCATGGGCGTGTCGTAGTCCCAGACATCGTGATGGATCAGCTGCTGGTGCCAGCGCACAGCGCCGGTCTCGACATCGACAGCCACCACCGAGTTGGCGTAGCGGTTGTCGCCGATGCGCTCGCCGCCGTAAAAGTCCGGGCTCGCTGACCCGGTGGGGATGTAAACCAGGCCTCGCTCCGGATCTGCCGACAGCGGCGCCCAGGCGTTGGCGGACCCGGTGAACAGCGCGCGCGGCCCCTGCCACTGGTCCGCGAACGGTGCCGAGCGCTCGCGAGGCACGGGGTCCCAGCGCCAGCGCACGGCGCCGCTGCGGACGTCGAGCGCGGTCACAATGCCGCGCTCGGTGGCGACGGCGCGGTTGTCGCCAATGGCCGCGCCGAACACCACGGTGTCGCCGACCACAATGCCGGGCGAGGTGATGCCGTAGTCGCCCGGGGTGATTGTGCCGTCCGGCAACGGCGTGGCGGCTTCGCTCAGGTCGACGCGACCGTCGCGGCCAAAGTTCGCGCAGCGCTGGCCCGTCTGCGCGTCGATGGCGTGCACGGTGCCCGTCAGAGTGCCCAGGAAAATGCGGTTCGGGCAGGTGTCCGCGGTGCCTTGCCAGAGGCTGACGCCACGGCTGGCATGCTCGGAGTAGTCGGCGCCGGTCGGAATTTGCGGGTCGTAGCGCCACAGGGGCGCGCCCGTGCCGGCATCAAAAGCGTGCACTTCGTTGCCGCTGGTGCTGACGATCAGCTCGCCTTGCCAGTAGATGGGCTGGGCTTCGAAGCTGAAGCCCTTGTCGGTGAAGCGCTGACCCAGGTCGCCAGTGCGCGCCTGCCAGGCAAGGGCCAGCGTCGCGGCGTTGTCTGGCGTGATCTGGGTCAGGGCCGAGAACTGCGTGCCGCCGGCATCGCTGCCGTAAAACACGACCGGGTCCCCGGCGTAGGCGGGGCTCGCCAGCCCCAGCGTCAGCGCGAGGGCAGTGCGCAATCCGACCCGCCGCGGCACGAGAAGGCTAGTCGAACATGATGACGCTGCGGGCGACTTCGCCGGTCTGCAGCGCGGCCATCGCGTCGTTCACATCTTCGAGCTTGATGCGGCTGCTGATCAGGTCGTCCAGGTGCAGCTTGCCCTGCAGATAGAAGTCGACGAAGCGCGGCATGTCCACCCGGAAACGGTTAGAGCCCATGTTGGAGCCCTGCATGCGGCGCTCCATGAGGAACTCCGGGCCGTGCAGCTCGACCATGGTGCCGACGGGAATCATGCCGATGATGGTGGCCGTGCCGCCGCGGCGCAGCATCTTGAAGGACTGCTCGGCGGTTGCCTTGAGGCCAATCGCTTCGAAGCTGTAGTGCACGCCGCCGCTGGTCATGGACATCACCGCTTCGACAGGATCGGCGTCGCCGGCGTTGACCACGTCGGTGGCGCCGAACTTGCGGGCCAGCTCCAGCTTCGAGGGCACCATGTCGACCGCGATAATGCGCGCCGCGCCGGCAATGGCGGCACCGTTGATGGCCGACAAGCCGATACCGCCACAGCCGATCACCGCAACGGTCGAGCCGGGCTCGACCTTGGCCGTGTGAATCACCGCGCCGATGCCGGTGGTGACGCCGCAGCCAATGAGCGCCGCACGATCCAGGGGCATGTCCTCGCGAACCTTGGCGATAGCGTGTTCGTGCACGAGCATGTACTCGGCAAAGCTGGACAGGTTCAGGAACTGGGCGATCGGCTCGCTGCCGCTGGCGAGCCGCGATGGCTGGTCGGCCGGACGTTGCAGCTCCGGCTCCTGGCACAGCGACATGCTGCCCGTCAGGCAGTACTCGCAGTGCCCGCAAAAGGCAGACAGGCAGGTGATCACGTGATCGCCGGGCTTGACGTAGGTGACGTCGCTGCCGACGGCCTCTACCACGCCCGCCGACTCGTGCCCGAGCACCGCCGGCATGGGGTAGGGGTAGGAGCCGTTTTGAAAGTGCAGATCGGAGTGGCAGACGCCGGCCGCGACCGTGCGGACCAGCACCTCTCGCGGTGCCGGATCGCCGTGCTGGATGTCTTCGATCTCCAGTGGCTTGTTTACTTCGCGCAGTACCGCAGCTTTCATGGCAATCCCCTTGTGCATTGACGCAATGGCGCAATTTTTGTCGTGGCTGACGCGGTGGCCAGCACGTTTTCCCTGTCATTGAGTGTGCCAAAGGGCATTGGGGAATACTACAGCAGCGCGTACCATGGCAGGCCAGCGGCGCAGGCGCGCGCATCAGGGGTAGCAAATGATTCTCGTGGGGCTGGGCTCCAATCGCGGCGACAGCGCACATGCGCTGACCGGTGCCATGACCGAGATGGAATCTCTGGCGGCTGGCCCCTACCTGCGGTCCAGCCTTTGGCAGACTTCGCCGGTCGACTGCCCGCCGGGCAGCGGCGATTTTCTGAACGCTGTCGTCGCCTTTCAGGGCCGCCCGACGCTGACCCCGGAGCTGCTGCTGTATCGCCTTAAATGCATGGAGCGCCGCTACGGCCGCGGCCCGGTGCTGGTCCGCAATGCCCCGCGGGAGCTGGACCTGGATTTACTGGTCTTTGATGACGCGCTTCGCCACAGCGACGTTTTTGTGCTGCCGCACCCGCGGGCGATCGACCGGCGCTTCGTGCTGGCACCGGCGGCCGAGGTTGCCCCGGAGCTGCGTTGGCCGGGCACTGGCCGCACCGTCCGCGAATTGCTGGCGACCCTGGACTCCGCAGAGCAGGTCCGCCGCGCCATCGCTGGTCCGGAAGGTTCGGTTTGTCCGGTTGCCGTCGCATGAGCGGGCGGCAGTGGCTGCTCGTCATGGCGGCCCTGGGGCTGGGCGCGCTGCCGCAGCTGGCCTTCGCCTACGAAGGCGCCGTTCATCAGGAACTGACGTTTCTCGCCGCGCGTAGCCTCAATGCCTGTATTGCCGAGCAGCGCCTGGCTGCAGCCCCGCTGACGCCGCTGCAAGTGCGGTACGTGGCCAAGACCAACCGGCGCCAGGCGCAGCGCAACCTGTTCGGCCGCATGTTTCGCTGGCACTACTATGACCGTGCCGAGCAGCGGGACCGATCCTTGCTATGGCTCGTTGACACTCGCCTGCATGGCCACTTCGAAGAGCTGACCGATCGTCTCGAACGGCGCCGCACCGAAGCGAGCTTCTTCAGCGACCTCGGCCGCATCGCCAACTACGTGCAGGACGTGACCTCTCCTGCCCATGCGGTCCCGGTCTATACCGGGCGCTTCTGGCGATTCTCGCTGACCGACCGCTTTGACGGCTTTCGGGTCGACAAGGACGCGCTGGCTGCCGAACTCGAGTCGGCCTGCGAAGACGCGTTTCCCTTGCCGGCGACCTTCCAGGACGTGCTGCGCAGCACCGCCGACAACACCCTGGCCGCCGTGAACGCGCCGATCACCGGAATGCCCGCGCAGTGGTCGGCCTTCTGGCGCCCGAACAAGGACCCCTCGGACTTTGGGGACTACGGACGCGCGGGCAACAGTTTTGGCCGGGCGGTGCAGTTTCGCTGTGCGGATGGTGCCCGCTGCGTTCTGCTCGAAGATGATCCGCTGTATCGCCGCTTCGCCCTGGCACGGCATCGGGCAGCGGTGATTGGCACGCTGCAGGCCCTGTTGCTGGCGCAGCAGGTCGAAGGCAACGGGACCCTGAGCGCGACCGGGCGCTAAGCCGCACATGCTGCAAACCCTTCAGCAACAAATGGGGGACGGCAGCCTGCTGTTCCTGACGCGGCTGACGGACTGGGGCGGTCCGATCGGCTGGCTGTTTGCTCTGCAGATCGCCAGCTATCTGGCCGGCCTGCGGACGGGCCTGCTGCTGAGCTTCGGTGCGGTGCTGTCTTTGCTGGCGAACACCTGGCTCAAGTGGCTGTTCGTGGCGCCGCGGCCCTATTTTCTCGACCCGTCGCTCACGGTGCACCGGCCCACCGGCGGCTTTGGCATGCCCTCCGGGCACGCGCAGGGCGCCGCGACAGTCTGGCTGGGCATCGCGGCGGTGGCCGCCGGCCGTCGCTGGCTCTGGGGGCTGCTGGTGTTGCTGGCATTGGCCGTTGCGCTCAGCCGCTGGCTGCTCGGGGTGCACAGCTTTGCGCAGGTGGTCGTCGGCTTTGCGATCGGCGCGGCCAGCCTCGTGGCACTGTTGTGGGCACGGCCCTGGCTGTCGCGGCAACGGGCTCGCCTTGGTGTGCGGGCGTTGCTGGTCCTGGCCGCCATTCTGGTGGCCGGCAGCGGTGCTGTGACTTACCTGATCCTGGAGCTGCGCGCCGACTTCGTCTTCCCGCCGCAGTGGCAGGCCAATGCCGTTGCCCGGGGCGCCGATGCCGCCGATCTCTTGCCCGCCAGGCTGCTGTCACCGGCCTCGGTCTATGCGTTGGTGGCAGGGCTGCTCGGGCTCCTGCTGGTGACCGGGCTGGATCGCGTTCGCCCGGCGGCCGTCACCACCAGCGCTGGCCGTCTGCGCGCCCTGGCCTGCGGCGTGGCCCTTACTGCCGGTTTCTGGTCCCTCGGCGGGGCCATTGGCAGCAGGACACCGTTGGCCCTGGCGATGCCCCTGTTTTACCCGCTGGTTTGCCTGTACCTGCCAATCTGGCTGGCGAGCCGTTGGACCGCCCGTAAGGAAGTGCCTGCATGTTGAACGGAATCCGGATTCTCGATCTGACTCAAGACGCGCGCGCCTTGTGCGGTCGCTTGCTGGCGGATCTGGGCGCTGAAGTTGTGCACTGGACTGCGGATGCCGACGCCGCTGAACGTTTGCGCCCCTGGTCCATCGGGCAGCGGCTCGAGTCGCGATCGCGCGATGACTGGAAAACGGCGCTGCCCCAGGCGCTGCCGGACTACGACGTACTGCTGCACGGTCTGACAGCGGCTGAGCAGGCGCCGTTGGGGCTCACCGCAGCCGAGCTGGCCGAGCGGTTCCCGACCCTGGTGTCGGCCGCGATGACCCCCTTCGGCGCCACGGGCCCGAAAGCGGGCTACGCCGCCACCGACCTGATCGCGCTTGCGGCCAGCGGCCACCTGGTGCTGTCCGGCGCGCCGGGGCTGGCGCCGGTGCGTATCCGTTCGCCCCAGGCCTTCGGGCATGCGGCGGCCGACGCCGCCGTGGGCGTGCTTGTTGCGCTCGAAGCCCGGGCCCATGGCATGCCCGGACAACAGGTCGACGCTGCCGCGCAGCAGAGCACGACCCTGGCCACCCTGTCGCGCTCCCTCGACGGCGCCGTGGGCCAGGAACCGGCCACGCGCTCGGCCTACGGGGTGGCCGTTGGCCCGGTGCAGGTCCGCAACCAGTATCCGGTTGCTGACGGTTACGCGCTGCTCTTGCCCGGTATCCTGCCACCGCTGGCGGCCTTCATGGCGCGGCTGGTGCAATGGCTGCACGAGGACGGCCTGATCGACGACTGGGTGCTGACGCAGAACTGGGGCGCTGCCGGCATGGACCTGGCCACCGGCGCGCTGCCCGCCGCGCAGTGGCAGGCTCTCGAAGCCGCCATCGAGCGGCAGCTTGCAGGCCGCACCAAAGCCGAGCTGATGCGGATTGCCGTCGACCGGCGACTGCTGATCGCGCCCATTGCGGGGGTCGACGAAGTGCTGGCCAGCGAACATGCGCAGGCGCGCCAGCTGGTGATCGAGCGTGATGGCCGCAAACGTCTGGCGCCCTTTGCGCGCTTTGATCCAGACCCGTTGCCGCTGGCGCCGGTAGCGGCAGCGGCGGACGACGTGGCAGCCCGTCGCCGCAACAGCCCCGACGCCGGGGCGCCCCTGGCCGGGCTGCGGGTCCTGGACCTGTTCTGGGTTGTTGCCGGCCCTGGCGCCACCCGCATGCTGGCCGACTACGGCGCCACGGTGGTGCACATCGAGAGCAGCAAGCGGCTCGACATGGTTCGCAACGTGCCGCCCTACATCGACGGCATCGTCGAGCCGGAGCGCGCGGCCTGTCATCACAGCACCAACGCCAACAAGCTGAATCTCAGCCTCGACCTGTCGCGGCCGGAAGCGCAGGCGGTGCTCGATGACCTGTTGCGCTGGGCCGACGTGGTGACCGAGTCCTTTGCCCCCGGGGTGGCGGATCGTCTTGGCTTTGGCTTCGAGCATGCCCGCGCGGTCAACCCGGAGATCATCTACCTGTCGAGCTGCCTGATGGGGCAGGACGGTCCCTGGCGCGATTACGCGGGGTACGGCAATACCGCCGCGGCCGTGAGCGGCTTTCATGCGCTGTGCGGCCATGCCGGGCAACCGCCCATGGGCTGCTTCGGGCCCTACACAGACTTCCTGTCGGTGCGAGTGAACGCGCTGGCGATTCTTGCCGCGGTGCGACAGCGCCGGCGCTCCGGGCGCGCGCAGCGCATCGATATGGCCCAGGCCGAAGCCGCGCTTTATTACCTGCTGCCTGAGTGCCAGGCCGTCTTTGACGGCACCTTCGACGGCGGGCTGGCCGGCAACCGGGATGCGGCGATGGTGCCGCACGGCCTGCTGCCCGTCGCCGGCGAAGACGCCTGGCTGGCGCTTGCCGTGCGCGATGACAACGACTGGCAGGCGCTGTGCGATTACCTGGGCTGGTCACAGTGGCGAGTGCTGTCGACGGCAGACCGGCGCCAGCGCGAGAGCGAGCTGGAAGCGGCGCTGGCGCAGGCGTTTGCCGAGCGGGACGGGCAGGTCCTTGAGCGCGAGCTGCAGGCCCTGCAGATTCCGGCCCATCGCGTGCTCTCGACGGCCGAGCTGGCCCAGGACGAACAGCTCGCGCATCGCGGGCACTTCCTGCCGGTCACCCACGCCAGCTACAGCGGCGCGGCCGTCGAAAGCAGCCGGTTGCTGCTCAGCGGCACGCCGGCGCGACCACCGACCCGGGCGCCAGGTTTCGCCCAGGACAACGATGCGGTGCTTGCCGGGCTGCTCAGTTACAGCCCGGCACAGATTGCGACCTTGAACGACCAGGGCGTGCTGACGTGACGGTGCTGTCGCCACAGTGCGCGGCGCGCCTGGGGCTGGTGCTGTGTCTGCTCGCGGGCCTGCTGCCGCGCGCGGGCTGGTCGGCGGCGGCCGACGCGCAGCTGGAAGGCTTTGTCGATGGCGTGCTGGCGGGCGCCCTGGCCCGGCGGGAAACCGTCGGCGCAACCGTTGCGGTGGTGCAGGGCGGCAGCCGCTTGCTGCTCAAAGGCTACGGCTACGCCAACGCGGAACAGCAGGTGCCCGTCGATCCCCTGACCACGCTGTTCCGCGTGGGCAGTATCAGCAAGGTGCCGGTCTGGATGACAATGCTGCAGCTGGCCGAGCAGGGCGTGCTGTCGCTGGACGATCCGGTCAAAGACCACCTGCAAACGGTGGTGCTGGAAGATCGCTTTCCCGCGCCGATCCTGATTCGGCAGCTCATGACCCACAGCTCGGGCTTTGAGGACCGGGTCTACGGGCTCTTTACCGATGGCAGCGCGCGCGTGCCGCCGCTGGCCGATTACCTGGCGCAGAATGCGCCGCGCCAGCTGTTCCGCCCGGGCAGCACTGCCGCGTACTCCAACTACGGCACCGCGCTGGCAGCACGCGTTGTCGAGAACGCGACGGAATCGCCTTTCGAAGCGCACGTGCAGGGCGCGATCTTCGAGCCGCTGGGCATTTCGGCCATCTATCGCCAGAGCGATACCGAGGTGTTCCGGGACCGCCTGGCGCAGGCTTACCGCTACGACGGTGACGAGCCGGTGCGGCTGGGTATCGAGTACGTGGTTCCTGCCCCCGCCGGCGCCCTGAGCGCGACGGCGGACGATCTGGCCCGGCTCATGATCGAGCTGCTTGATCCAAACCCGTCGGCGGTGCTCGGGCGCGAGGGCAAGCGTGGCTTGCTGGAGCGCGCAGTGTCGGTGGATCCCAAAATGAATGGCCGCACGCTGGGGCTGTACGAGATGACGCTGCGCGATGGCGTGCGGGCGGTCGGGCACGGCGGCGACACCGTGGCCTTTCATTCACGCATGGTGCTGTGGCCGACGCAGCGTTTGGGCCTGTTCATCTCGACCAATACGGTCGGCGGCGAGCGGGTTGTGGGCGACCTGGTCCGCGCTTTCGCGGCGCACTACCAGCTGGACGGCAGCGCCGGCGGCGCGGTGGTGACGGAAGAACTCAGCGGCGTTGCGGGCACCTACGGCCCGAGCCGACGGGAAGAGACGGGCCCGTTCAAACTGCTCGCCCTGCTATCGCAGATCTCGCTGAGCGCTGACGTTGATCGCGAACTGCTCTACCTGGATGGCCTTGAGGATCGGCTGCAGCTGGAGCCCCGAGGCAACGGCCTGTTCGACGGCCGCTACGAACCCTTGCGGCTTAAATATCAGGCGGGCGCGGATGGCCCGGATCGTGTGACCTTGTCTGCGGCGCCGGTAGAGACCTTCGCGCGGGTGCCCTGGTACGACGAGGCGCCCTTGAACCTGTTGTTTCTCGGCGTCGTCGCGTTGCTGAACCTGTGCGCCTTGCTGCGTTTGCCTTACCAGGCCCTGCGGGCTCGCCTGAGTGTTGGCCCTGCGGGCTACCGGGGTTCGTCCCTGGCAAGCCTGCTGTTCTGGCTGGTCGCGCTGCTGATCCTGGCATTGCCGGTCGCTCTGGTGACGGTGTCAGGAGACACGCACCAGTTCATGCTGACCACGCATCGTCAGCTGGGCACGGTGCTGTGGCTGCCGGTGGCGATTGCCCTGGGCGTGGTGCTGCAACTTTTCGCCATGGTGAATGGCTGGCGCCTGGGGCGCTGGTGGCCGGGGCGTCGCTGGTTCCTGACGCTGCTCGTGCTGGCCAATGGCTGCCTCGTCATCTGGTTTTATCGCTGGAACCTGCAGCCGCTGAGTGTTGCCCATGTCGGCTGAGCTGCATCTGGGCACCACCCCCTGGCGCTACGATGATCTGAGTGCCCAGGGGTTGGGCGCGCAGGCGCAACGGGCAGAAGCACTCGGGTACCGGTCGTTCTGGCTGCCGGAAAACCACTTTAACGAGCTGGCGCTGCCGGACCCTCTTATGTTGCTGGCTGCCTGCAGCGCCGTCACCGAGCACATTGCGCTCGGCACAACGTCCTATCTGCTGACCATTCGCAACGCCCTGCAAGCGGCCGAGCAGGTCGCCGTGCTGGATCAGCTGTCCCGAGGCCGGGTCATTCTGGGCGTGGGCCGAGGCTTTGCGCCGGCCATGCTCGGCGCGTTCAAGGTCTCCGTCAAAGACAAACGCCGGATTTTCGAAGACTGCCTGAACGAAATGTTGCTGGCCTGGAGCGGCGCCTCCATGAAGGTCTCGAGCGCTGACGCGCCGGAGCGTGTGGTCGGCGAAGTCGCGCTGGGCCCGCGACCGGTGCAGGCGCCGCACCCGCCGCTGTGGGTGGCCGCCTTTGGGCCCAAGGCGCTGGGCCAGGCGGGCCGGCTCGGCCTGCCGTACCTGGCGTCGCCCATGGAAACGCTGGCCGAACTGCAGGACAACCTGGCGGTGTACGAGGACGCCTATGCGGCGACCTGGAGCCAGGCCGATCAACCGCCGGCGCGCCAGCCCGTCGTGCCCATCATGC
Source organism: uncultured Pseudomonadales bacterium (assembly GCA_964640725.1). Classification (GTDB taxonomy): domain Bacteria; phylum Pseudomonadota; class Gammaproteobacteria; order Pseudomonadales; family Azotimanducaceae; genus CALHVX01. The sequence goes on from CAZXIJ010000027.1 coordinate 37,904, forward strand.
GCAACATCTTTATCTGCGATCACGCGCCCACGCTGGCTCGCATTCGCAAAGATCTGGAAGGCGCTCGCCGGCGCCCGAACAGCGATGCATCGGTGCCCGCAGACGACTGGGCGGTGCTCGGCGATGCGGCCCGGGTGGCGGATGAACTCGCTCGCTATCGCGAAACGCTGGGCATGACCCATCTGATCGCCAGCCGGCCTCGGGTGTCGGGCCTGTCGGCTCGGGTGCTGGACGAATCCATGGCAGCGCTGGCGGAGCTTACCGGCTAGCGGGCGGATTCTCCGGCGCGGCCTTCGGCGAAGCCGTCGGCGCGGCCTTCGGCGAAGCAAAGATCGCC
>CAZXIJ010000027.1:38340-54937 GCA_964640725.1 uncultured Pseudomonadales bacterium
CGGCGCGGCCTTCGGCGAAGCAAAGATCGCCACGTCCACCTCTTCGTTTTCCTGCAGGCCCAGGTAGGGGCGCAGCCAGCCCACAAGCAGGTAGATCGGACCGGTGTCGAGCAACGCCACCAGCAGTTTGAACACGTAGCCGGAGGCAATGAAGGTCAGCAGCTGCGGCCAGATCGGCTCGTCGGCATTGACGGGCAGCGCCTGGGCCCAGAAATGCGTAATCAGGATTACCGCGGTTGTGTCGATGATCTGGCTGCCCATGGTTGAGGCGTTGTTGCGCAGCCACAGGTGCTTGCCGTGGGTCAGGGTCTTCCAGAAGTGAAAAAAGCGCACGTCGCAGTACTGGGCTGCAAGGTAGGCGATCATGGATGCGGCCACGGCGCCAAAGGCGAGCTCGCGAATCTCAAAGAACGTCGGTACGCGGCCCGCCTCGTCGCGCGCCAGGGTTCCGTCGGCGGCGGTGGCTTCGAAACCAGGCAGCACGCCGCCGAGCCAGAGCAAAAAGATCACCCAGATGTTCAGCAGCAGCCCAACCCACACCATGTCGCCGGCGCGCTTGCGGCCGTACAGCTCGCTGATCAGGTCGGTGCAGAGAAAGGTGATCGGGTAGGGCAGCACGCCGATGGCCACCACCATGGGAATGTCCAGCCCGAACAGCGAAAAGGACAGGTCGACAAAGCGGCTGATGCCCAGAATGTTGAGCATCGCCAGGGTGCCCAGAAACACGCCGCTCAAAACCAGGAAAACGCGCTGACGGCGCAGCCGGTAGTCCGGGGCCACGGTCTCTGCCATCGCGATCAGTTCTCGACCTGGCCCAGGTTCGCGTGGATGACACTGCCGTTCACAACCGGGTGCGTGGCCGCCCAGTGCAGGGTTTCGGCAATCTCCTGCGGCGTGATGAGCCGGCCGAAGGCGGACATGCCGGCCACCGCGTCCATGGCCTCGCTGGGTACGTGCTGCCGCAGCATTTCCGTATCTGTAAATCCAGGGCAGACGCAGGCGGTATGGATCTGGCGCCCGGCCAGGTCCTGACAGGTGGCTCGCATCATGCCCACGCTGGCGTGCTTGGTCGTGACGTAGCTGAAGCTGCCGGGCACTGCTTTTTCCGACAGCGTCGAGCCGACGTAGATCACCGATGAGCCCGGTTTCATCAGCGGAATCATGTAGTAGTTCAGGGTGTTGGGGGCCACCAGGTTAACCTCCAGCACCGTGCGGAAAGCCTGGCTGGGGGTCTCGACCGCGGAGTCGTTCTCGAGCATGGACGCGTTGTGAATCAGCACGATTTCTTCAGCATTGCCGAGCAGGGTGTTGAGCTGCCCGCTGATCGTGTCCAGAAAACCGGGCTGGCTCAGGTCGCAGTTGATCTGGGTGACCGCGTCGAGCGGGCACTTGCGGCGCGACAGGTTGACGACGGTGTAGCCGTTGCCGAGAAATGCTTCCGCTGTGGCCAGCCCGATACCGCTGCTGGCGCCACTGATGACCAGGGTTTTCATGATGCGTTGCTCCTGCCGTCGTGACGGCGTTTTACGAGTCTGTTCCGCGTTGCCAGGTCGATCCCGCCCACTGGCCGGGCCCCGAGGAGACTTTGATGGTCAGCTTCGAAAAATCCAGCACGGTAATGGTGTCGTCGCTGCGCAGCTGCTGCAGAAACCAGGGGGCCAGCTCCTCGACAGAGATGTTGCGCAAGGGCAGGGTGACGACGTCGCGGGCGAGAAACGGCAGCTGCTCGCCATTAAAACTTGCAACCAGATATTCCTGCCCGTCGAACAGCGGCTCGCGACGCAGCGCCAGGTGCGGCGACTGCTCCGGCAGGAGCAGCTTTTCGTCCAGGGCGTCGCACAGGGTTTTCAGTGCATCTTTCAGGATGTTGTAGTCGAAAGCGAGGCCGTCATCGGCGACCGGGGCGGTGACATCTGCGGTGACGTAAAAGCTGTGCCCGTGCAGATCTTCGCGGCTGCTCGCGCTGAAAATCGTGAAGTGCGCGGAATGGAAGTGCAGGTATTCCTTGCTGATCTCGATCGTGGTTTGCGCCATCAAAGGATGCTACCACAGCCCCGCCGGCGCGCTGGTGAAGGCGGCGTCGCGCGCCTCAGCTGGACAGCCGGTCCAGGATCAGCCCGTAGAAATACTGGCCGTCGCTGTCGAAGTACCAGCCCAGGTGGCCGCCGCAGTCGCTGCAGCTTGCGATTTGCCAGTAGAACCCCGGGAACCAGGAATCGGCATGTTCGCGGCCGCCACTGATGGAGCAGCCGAGCGCTTCGCTGAAACAGCCGACCTTGAACTCGAAGCCGTGGGGGTTGGTGCAGAAGTGCTGGTGGGCGCCGTTGACGTCAATGGCGTTGCCCTGCTGGCTGATCACCGCGGCGCAGGCCGCACAGTGCAGGTAGTCGCGCCGGGGTTCCGCGGCCTTGGCAAGGCTGCGGGCAAGGGCCGGGTCCAGCGCTTGACCCGGCTTGTCGACCACGTCGATCATCACAGACTCCCGACTGTCCGGTGCCTAGCTTCCTGTAGCACCGCCGGCCGTGCAAGGGCAACGAAAAAGGGGCAGACCCATGACGATCGAGTCTGAAGAGGACGAGCAGGGCCTGCTCGCCTGCGGCGCTCTGGTGCGACGCATCTTCGAGCAGATGAAGGCCGCCGCGAAGCCTGGCGTGACCACGGCGGCGCTGGACAGCATTGCCCATCGTGCCTTGGCCCGGGCCGGCGCGCGCTCCGCGCCGCGGCACTACTACGATTTTCCCGGCGCCACCTGCATCAGCGTGAATCGCGCCGCGGCGCACGGTATTCCCGGCGCCCAGCGCCTGCGCAACGGCGACCTGGTCAACATCGACGTGTCGGCGGAGCTGAACGGCTACGTCGCCGATATGGGGGAGTCTTTCGTCGTGGGCACGGGCCGGCACAAGAAGCGCGCCGGCCGCGAACGCATCTGCCGAGCGGTTCGAGAGGGCGTCTGGGCGGCGATTGACGAGCTGCGGCCGGGCCGGTCGCTGAACGTCATCGGCACGGCGGCGCAGGCGGTGGCGGATCGCTACGGCTACCGGATTGTCGACAATCTGGGCAGCCACGGCGTGGGCCGGCACATTCACGAGGAACCGTCCTACATTCCAAAGCCGGACCCGAAGGAGCGGCGCACGCTGCAAGAAGGCATGGTGCTGACCATCGAGCCGTTCTACACCACCGGCGCGCCCTGGGTGGACGAAGCGCCGGATGGCTGGACGCTGCTGGCCGAAGCCGGCGCGCTGATCGCGCAGTACGAGCAGACCGTGATCGTGCGGGAGCGCGGGCCGCTGGTCGTGACGGCGGCCTAGCGGCGCGCGATCAGCTGAGCAGCGACTTCAGATCGGTTTCCGGATCTGCCAGCGCCACCGGATCGACCGCCTTGCCGAGCATCTGCTTGCAGACCATAAACTCCTTGGGGCTGTTCACCGCATCGGCGGCAACGACCTTGCCGGCCTTCAGATAGAACACGGCGAACTGGTTGTCGGCCTGGCTGCCCCGCTGCACCTGGGTATCGCCCTCGGTCGAGAAGCCCACCATCTGCAGCTTGAGCTCGTACTGATCCGACCAGAACCAGGGCACGGCGTCGTACACCTTGGGTTTGCCGCAGATGTTGGCGGCGCTGACCCGGGCCTGCTCCATGGCGTTGGGCACAGACTCGAGCCTTAGCCGGCGGCCCATGGTCGGGTTCGGGTGGTTGCTGCAGTCCCCCGCCGCATACACGTCGGCGGCCGACGTCTCGCAGCGCTCGTTGACCAGGATGCCGTTGTCGCACGCGATGCCGGCGCCTTCTGCCAGCTCGACGTTCGGCACGATGCCGATGCCGACAATGACCAGGTCTGCTTCGAAGCTCTCGTCGCCGCAGAGCACGCGGGCGACCCGGCCGTCCCCTTCGAACCCGGAGACCATGGTCTCTGTGTGCAGATTGACGCCCCGGGAGCTGTGCAGCTGGTGATAGTAGGCCGACATCTCGGCGGTGGTGACGCGCTGCAGGATACGGCTCTCCATCTCCAGCACGTGTACTTCCATGTCTGCCTCGACGCACACGGACGCAACTTCGAGGCCGATGTAGCCGCCGCCGACGATGACGATCTTTTTGCCGGCGCCCATGTCGGCCCGGATGGCGTCCACGTCGTCAACAGTGCGCAGGTAGTGAATGCCTGCCAGGTCCGATCCCGGAATCTGCAGCTTTCGCGGGCGACTGCCGGTCGCCAGAATGAGCTTGTCGTAGGACAGCGTCTCGCCGGTCGCGGTCGTGACCGTATGTTCAGCGGGATTGATTTGCGCCACGCGCAGTTCCGTGCGGACTTCGACATTTTTGTCGGCGTAGAACTTGGCGGGGCGGAGCAGGACCCGATCCATGCCTTGCTCGCCGGACAGATATTGCTTGGACAGGGGCGGGCGCTGGTAGGGAAGCTGCCGCTCCTCGCCAATGATCGTGATCGTGCCCTCGTAGCCTTCCTGACGGAGGCTTGCGGCAGCCTGTCCGGCTGCGTGTCCGGCTCCGATAATGATGACTCCAGCCATGCTTGCGCGCGCCTTTTGCTGTGGATCTGAAAGCGTGAGTTTAGCTCACTCCGCCGGGGAGCAGGGGTACCCGGCTGCCGCCAGCGCCGCCCGCGCGGCGGGCAGCTGAGGGGTCTGCACGAACAGGTAGTCGGTATCGTAAGTGGATACCGCGAACAGGCTGATCCGGGCCTCGGCCAGCACGCGGGACAGGTCCGCCAGCAGGCCGACGATGCTGAAATCCAGCGGGCCGATCACGGCCAGCCCTGACCAGCCGGGACTGTGTTCAGTCGCTGCGGCGGCCAGCTGCAAGGTCGTGGCCGCGGCGTCCGGGCACAACACACTCAGCTCTTCGTCCGTGCGGCTGATGAAGCACATGGGGGTCGCGGCAAGCGCCGGCGGTAGCGTCGTGGCCGGGGCCCAGCGGAAAATGGAAAAGGTCTGCGGCAGCTCGCGCAAGCAGGGCTTGCTGCTCAATCGGTCACCTGCACGCCTTTCCAGAACGCCATGCGCCCGCGAATGTTGGCTGCAGCGTCCTTGGGCTCGGGGTAATGCCAGGCCGCGTTGTCGTTGCTGTCGCCGTCCACGACCAGATGGAAGTAGCTGGCGGTGCCTTTCCAGGGGCAGTAGCTGGTGTGATCGCTTGGCTCAAAGTGCTGCCGGACGATGGCCGCGACGGGAAAGTAGTGGTTGTTCTCGACGACCACCGTGTCGTCGCTCTCGGCCAGCACCGTGCCGTTCCAGATCGCTTTCATGTTTGTTCCTGTGTGTCGGGGCCCGGAAGAGGGTGGGCGCCCTGCAGCGCCAGCCTCGCGCCCAGCCACAGGGCGCCGGCCAGCGCCAGCAGGCTCACCATAGCAACCGTGGGCGACAGGGTGCGAACGGCCGGCCAGAGGCTGGCCAGGCCTGGCAGCAGCAGCAGCGCCAGCAGCCCGTTCGCGAGCGCGTGCATGGCGACGCTCAGCCAGATGCTGCCGCTGGCCCGGAGCGCCGTCCCGTAGACCAGGGCGCTGACAAAGTGCAGCGGCGCCAGCGAGGGCTCGTGCAGGGCCGCAAAGACGGTGGCGGTGAGGAGCAGAGCCAGCGCCAGCGGCACCAGTCGCTCCAGGGACGACTGCAGCCACAGGCGGAAGCCGAATTCTTCGATCAGCGGGGCTCCGGCTATGGCGGCTACCGCCGTCCACAGAGTTACCGGGCTCGCGAGGCTGGCCTCGCTGATCCAGCCGGCGCGCAGCAGCTCGGCGGCGGCCAGGAGCCGCCAGGCGACGAGCCCGAGGGTCATGGCCAGGGCCCAGAGCCACCAGCGCCGGGCCGGGGCGACCAGTCGCTGGTGATGAAAACCCCGGGGCCAATCGCGGCGCACGTGGCAGGCCCAGAAGGTGCCGAGCACCAGGACGAGCACGGCGTAGGCGATAGCCGGGGGCTGGTTCGCGCCGGCGCCCAGCGCCACCAGCCAGGCCACGGCCAGCAGCACCGCCAGCAGTGGCCGGGCCCAGGCCTTCAAGGCAGGGCGCTGTCGTCCGCGTGACGGATGACGAGGTTTGCCAGCCACGCTGGAAACTCGCCGGTGGCCGGATCCGCGAGGCCCAGCACGGGGCCCAGGCGGTCGCCGCCGATGCCCAGGCCAACGGCAGTGGTCGCGATCAGCAGCACGATGTTGCGCGCGCGCACCAGGTCCTCCGGACAGGGCTTGGCACCGAGTTCCGCAGCGGTCTGCGCGTCGTGAGCCGTCCGGTGCAATACCCTTGCGACCTGCTCGATGACGCCCGCGAACAGCCGCTGGATTGCCGGGTCGGGCGGAGCGATGCCCTGGTCGCCGTCGACAGACAGCCAGGCCAGCAAGCGGGCGTGGCCGTTATCGACAATGGTGCGGAACAGGTCCTGGCAGAGCGCCTCGGGGGTGACGTCGCCCTGCAGCGCCGTCATCACGTCCCGCAGCAGGCTCGCGGTCATGTGCTGGGCGAGCGCCTGGCGCATGCCGTCGCTGCTGCCGAAGTGGTGAATGATGGTGGCGTGGCTGATGCCCGCGTCATCGGCGACGCCGGTCAGGTTGAGCCCCTCGAGCCCGTGGGCCTGCAAGCGGGCTGCCGCTTTTTCGAGGATCAGCTGCTGGGCTTCCTCCGGCGTGCGGCGCACACGCTTGCGCGGATGAGCGGTGGCGCCCGCTTCGGCAGCGCTTTTTTGTGCGGACTTCGACACTGTGGGCTACGGCCTTCTACTGCGCTATTGACATTCATGTTAGCAAGGCTACTATTAACATCATTGTCAGTAGTGGAAACGACACCATGTCCCAGCCTAGTCCTGCCGATGTCGAGCGCCCTGCCGAGGCCCAGAATAACAGCTCGCTGCTGCCAGCCAGCAAGTTTGCTCCCCGGGTTGCGTTCCGGGCGCTGCAGCAGCTGGTGGCGGACCCGGAAGATACGGAAAAGGTTTTTGTCATCCTGCGGGCCCTCACGGGCAACGCGATTCAGCGCGGCTATCGCCGCTTTCGCACCACCGAGGTGGGCCAGCGAGCGCTGCACAACCCGGTTACGCTCCTTGATCACCTGCGCGACCGGGAAGCGCTGCGGGCGCTGCCGGCCGGCAGCCTCGGGCGCGCGTATCTCCAGTTCGTGGAGTCCGAGCAAATCAGCGCCGACGGGCTGGTCGAGGCGAGCGATGCCGAAGGCCGGTTCAGCGACCCCGGCCTGCAGAAGTTTGCGGAGCGCCAGCGCGATATGCACGACCTGTGGCATGTGCTGACGCGCTATGGCCGGGACAGCTTTGGCGAGGTCTGCCTGCTGGCGTTCACCTTCGCCCAAACCTGGAACCCTGGCATCGCCACGATCGGAGTGGTGGGCGCCTACAAGACCAGCCAGGAGTTGGGCAAAGGCGTTTGGCGCGCATTCTGGCGGGGCTTCGAGGACGGCCGCCGAGCGGCCTGGCTGCCGGCGGCAGACTGGGAAGCGATGCTGGCACGGCCCATTGACGAAGTGCGTGCGGAGCTGCGAATTACCGAGCCAACGCCCTATCAGGCAGTCTGGGCGAACGCCCGCGCTGCGGCCTGAGCTGGTCGCGCGAGGCGGTCGCGGTTTAGCTGTTGCCGCCAGTCCCTTTCGGCAGCGGCATGGGGAAGGGCGTGATGTTCGTCCCGGAGCTCTCGGTGATCTTCGGGATGCCTTCCTTTTCGACCTCGTCGATGCGGATCACTGAGTGCATGGGGATAAAGGTGCGCTGTACCCCTTCAAACTCCGCCCGCAGCTTGTCTTCGCCCGGATCAATCACGACCTGGGTGCGCTCGCCGAACACGTAGTCCTCGATCTCGATAAACCCGTACAGCTCGCTCTGGTACAGGCCCTTCGCGTAGACCTCGAAGATCTGGCCGTTGTTGTGAAACAGGACCTTGTAGATGTGCGTGGGTTGCTCGGTCATGGGTCTTCCAGTGATTGCCCCTGTGCTAACGGTAGCAGCGGGGCGGCAACTATGGGGCTATCTGTCGACAATGCAAGGGGTGGCACAGGTTATACTCCGCCGCCCCAAAAACCGCCGGCAACCAGCGGATGACGCAGAAACTCTACATCAAAACCCACGGCTGCCAGATGAACGAGTACGACTCGGCCCGAATGGCCGATCTGCTGGCTGACAGTCACGGCTACGAGCTCGTCAGCGAGCCGGAAGACGCCGATCTGCTGCTGTTGAACACCTGCTCGATTCGCGAGAAGGCGCAGGAAAAGGTCTTCCACCAGCTCGGCCGCTGGCGGGCCCTGAAGGAACGCAAGCCGGAGCTGCAGATTGGCGTCGGCGGCTGCGTGGCCAGCCAGGAAGGCGACCGGATTCATGCCCGGGCACCCCAGGTAGACCTGGTGTTTGGCCCGCAAACCCTGCACCGCTTGCCGGAAATGATCGACGCCGCCAGGCAGGGTGCCGCCCCTGCCGCCGCCCCTGCGCAGCGCCTGCCGGTGGTCGACATCACCTTTCCGGAGATCGAGAAGTTTGACCGGCTGCCGACACCGGCCGCCGACGGACCGTCTGCTTTTGTCTCGGTCATGGAAGGCTGCAGCCGCTACTGCAGCTTTTGCGTCGTGCCCTATACCCGCGGCGAAGAGGTCAGCCGCCCGGTGGCTGATGTGATGCGCGAAGTCATCGCCCTGGCCGGCCAGGGCGTCCGCGAGGTCAATTTGCTGGGGCAGAACGTGAACGCGTACCGGGGCGCGATCGACGACGACTACGCTGACCTTGCGGAACTCATTCACTATGTGGCTGACGTGCGCGGGATCGAGCGAATTCGCTTTACGACCAGCCATCCGCTGGAGTTTACCGACTCGCTGATCGAAGCCTTCGCCAACGTGCCGCAGCTGGTGGATCACCTGCATCTGCCCGTGCAGGCGGGCAGCGACCGCATTCTGAGCCTGATGAAGCGCGGCCACACGACGGCCGACTACCGCGAGCGGATCGCGGCCCTGCGCCGGGTCCGCCCGAACCTGAGCCTGTCTTCAGACTTTATCGTTGGGTTTCCCGGCGAGAGCGAGGCCGACTTCGAGGCGACCATGCAGCTGATCGACGACGTCGGCTTCGATACGTCGTTCAGTTTCATCTACAGCGCGCGTCCCGGCACGCCGGCAGCGGCCCTTGATGATGGCGTGACGGAAGCCGAGAAAAAGGCCCGGCTGCAACGCCTGCAGGCGCGCCTGCGCGCGCAGGCGGACGCGATCGCGGCCGGCATGGTCGGCACGACGGTACGGTTGCTGGTGACCGGCGCATCCCGCAAAGATCCGTCGCAGCTGCAGGGCCGCACGGAGAACAACCGGGTCTGCAACTTCGCGCCGCCGGCGGACGGCGCGCCAGTGCCGGACTTTGTTGACGTCGAGGTGACGCAAGCCTTGCCGAACTCCCTGCGCGGTCGCTTCCTGGCCCGGGCCTGACGGCTCACCCATGGCTCGCCGGGAGCGCCCGAGGGGGGTAAATCGCCGAAAATCCAGCGTTTGACAGGGCAGGGGGGCAGTTTATCCTTGCCATCCAACAACCAGCCTTGGCACCGCATTGAGCGAATCGCCGACCGGCCCGGACGAGGCCGCTGACGCCGCCTCCCGCGTCGTCCCCTTCACCTCCGACCTGACCCTGAACCCCGACGATCCGGTGCGCCTGGCCGCGCTGTGCGGGCCCGTGGAGGACAACATCCGCCACCTGGAGCGGCGCCTTGGCGTGCACATTCGCAACCGGGGCAACCGCTTTCAGCTGAGCGGCCCGGAGCCGCGGGTCAAGATCGCAGCGGCGCTGATCAATCAGCTGTATCGGGAAACGGATAGCCGCGACGCCATCGAGCCGGATCTGGTGCACCTGTACCTGCAGGAATCCGGAGCCGAAGAACTGGTCGCGCAGAAATCGGCAACGCCCAGCGGCGACGGCGAGGTACTGGTTCGCACGGGTCGCAAGTCCATTGCGCCGCGCGGCGCCAACCAGACGCGCTACGTCGAACTGATTCGCGAGCACGATGTGAACTTCGGCATCGGGCCGGCGGGCACCGGCAAAACCTATCTCGCCGTGGCCTGCGCCGTCGAGGCGCTGGAGGCGCAACGTGTCAGCCGCATCCTGCTGGTCCGACCGGCGGTCGAAGCGGGCGAAAAGCTCGGCTTTCTGCCCGGCGACCTGGCGCAAAAAATCGATCCGTACCTGCGGCCGCTCTACGATGCGCTGTACGAGATGATGGGTGTCGAGCGCGTTAACAAGGCCATCGAGCGCAACGTGATCGAAGTGGCGCCCCTGGCCTACATGCGCGGCCGCACGCTGAACAATGCCTTCATCATTCTGGACGAGAGCCAGAACACCACGGTTGCCCAGATGAAGATGTTCCTGACCCGAATTGGGTTTGGCTCGACGGCCGTCATCACCGGCGACATCACGCAGATCGATCTGCCCCGGGGCCAGGGCTCCGGCCTGGTGCATGTCACGCGGGTGCTCAAGGACGTGGCCGGCATCAGCACCACCCGATTCCAGTCCCGGGACGTGGTGCGGCACCCGCTGGTGCAAAAGATTGTCGAGGCCTACGCAGCTGATCAGGCGCGATACCCCGGCGATGAGGGGGGTACAGACCGCCATGCCCGTTGAGCTGCAGGTCGCCGACGCGGCGCCAGACGCGGATCGCCTGCCGGCGCCAACCCTGTTCGAGCGCTGGGCGGAAGCTGCGCTGCTGCAGGTCAACCGCGCCGAAGCCATTGCCGAGCAGACCATCTGCATTCGCGTGACGGACAACGACGAGAGCCAGGCGCTGAACCGCGAGTACCGGCAGCAGGACAAGCCGACGAACGTGCTCAGCTTTCCGGCGGAGCTGCCGGAGGCCCTGGCACTGGTCAGCGCTGACGAGCCGCTGCCCCTGGGCGACCTGGTGCTGAGCCTGCCGGTCGTCATGGCCGAGGCCGCTGCCCAGGGCAAAAGCCTGCACAACCATCTGGCCCATCTGGTCATGCACGGCACGCTGCACCTGTTGGGCTACGACCACGAGTCCGATGACGATGCCGAGTTGATGGAATCTATCGAGATCGCCGCGCTCGCGGAGTGCGGCATCGACAATCCTTACAGCAGCGAAGCCGGAGCCCCGTCGTGAGCGAAGCGTCTTCCCCCGACCAGAGGCCGGGCCTGCTCAAGCGGCTGGGCAGCCTGTTCAACGACGAGCCGGCGGATACCGCCGAGCTGCAGGAAATGCTCGAAGGCGCTGCGGAGCGCGAGCTGATCGACCAGGAAGCCTTGAACATCATCTTCGGCGCGCTCCACGTCGCCGAGATGCACGTGCGGGACATCATGATTCCCCGCAAGCAGATGGTGGCGATCTGCGCGGCAGACAAGCCGGCGCAGATGCTCGAGACCATCATCGATTCCAAACACTCCCGCTATCCGGTGTACGGCGACGATCTGGACGAGATCAAGGGCATCCTGCACGCCAAGGATCTGCTGCCCCTGTGCCTGGAGGCTGACCTGTCGAGCTTCGACATCAAGGACTGCATCCGCCCGGCCACGATCGTGCCCGAATCAAAGCGCCTGAACGTGCTGCTGCAGGAGTTTCGGGCCAACCGCAACCACATGGCGGTGGTCGTTGACGAGTACGGGCAGGTGTCCGGCGCGGTCACGATCGAAGACGTGCTGGAACAGATCGTTGGCGAGATCGAAGACGAGCACGATGTTGACGATGACGGCTTCGTCAAACAGCTCGATGAGCACACCTTTACGGTCAAGGCGACCACCACCATCGAAGACTTTAACGAGCACTTCGAGGTGAGCTACGCCGATGACGAGTTCGATACCATCGGCGGCGTCGTGCTCAAGGCCTTTGGACACGTCCCCGAGCGGGGCGAACGGGTGGCCATCGGCGAGCTGGAGTTCAGTGTGCTGAACGCAGATTCACGACGGCTGCGTTTGCTGCAGGTGACCCGGGGCGCGCCGGCGCAGTCCCCGCCCAAGAGTGTCTGACCGGGCCGGTTCCGGCCGGGCCCTTGCCCGTTGGGCGCCGGCCTGGCTGCTGAGTCTGGTCGCGGGGCTCCTGCTGCCCTTGTCCATGGCGCCCTTCGATCTTTGGCCCCTGGCACTGTTCAGCGCGGCTTTGCTGTTCCTGGCTGTGGAGCGCGCTCCGCCTTCCTCCGCCCGGTCCGTCGCCTGGCTGGGCTTTGTTTTCGGTCTGGGCAAGTACGGGCTGGGGGCCAGCTGGGTTTACGTCAGTATCCACGAGCACGGCGGCGCTTCGGTCGTGCTGGCGGGCTCGCTGGTGGCCCTGTTCGTCGCTTTTCTGGCGCTGTTCCCGGCGACGCAGCTGTGGCTCTACGGCCGGCTGCGGGCGCAGGCTGGCGGCGCGGCGGGCAACGGTGTGCTGTTCGCGGCGCTGTGGGTGTTCTGGGAGTGGTTGCTGACCTGGTTCCTGTCAGGGTTCCCCTGGCTCTTTGCCGGTGCCGGACAGCTGAGCAGCCCCCTGGCCGGCTACGGTCCCGTGGGCGGCGTGCTGCTCATGTCCCTGGCTGCGGTGTCCGCCGGGGTCCTGCTGGCCCTCGGGGTGCTGGCGTGGCAGCGCGGCGCACGGCGTGACCGGGCGTTGTGGTTGCCGTGGGCGATGCTGGCGCTGATCTTTGCCGGCGGGGCGGTCCTGCGGTCTGTGAGCTGGACGACGCCCGGCGCCATGCGCACGGCGGCCCTGGTGCAGGGCAATATTGCCCAGGCCACCAAGTGGCGGGCGGAGCAGCGCAGCGTGATCCTGCAAAAAATGCAGCGGCTCAGCGCGCCGCACTGGGGCGTTGACCTGATGCTGTGGCCGGAAGCGTCCATCACCCTTTACGAGCACCAGGCCGGCGCCTACCTGGAACGCTGGGGCGAACGGGGCCGCGCCGAGGGCACCACGCTCATCCTTGGCTTGCCCGGCGTGGAGGCGCTGCCCGCGGTGGGTGACGCGCCGGCCTACACCTTCTCGAACCGTGCCGTCGCCGTTGGCGCCGGCAGCGGGCGCTACAGCAAGCGCCGGCTGGTGCCCTTTGGCGAGTACGTGCCGCTGGAGGGGCTGCTCCGCGGCCTGATCCGCTTTTTCGATCTGCCCATGTCCCATGCCTCGCCGGGACCGGACGCGCAGCCGCTGCTAAAGGCGGGGGCAGAGACGGCGGCCATGGCGATCTGCTACGAGATTGCGTACCCGGCCCTCGTGCAGGGCGACATGCCGGCAGATGTGCTGCTGACCATCTCCAACGACGCCTGGTTTGGCCGCTCCACCGGCCCCGAGCAGCATCGTCAGCTGGCTCAGCTGCGCGCGCTGGAGCTGGGCCGCTGGCTGCTCCGGGCGACCAACACCGGGCACACGGTGATTGTCGATCACCGCGGGCGCGTCACGCAGGCATTGCCGCGCTTCGCTGAGGGGGTCCTGACCGGCCCGTACCAGGTGCGTCAGGGGCTCACCCCCTTTGCCCGTATCGGCCAGGGGCCCGTGCTGTTCGCCATCGTGCTGGCGCTGGCGCTGGTGGTATTCTTGCGCGCTCGATTCCGACCGGCCAGCGCCGAGAGCCCGAAACCATGACTGCCTCACCCGAACACTCTGTTTACCAACCGCGCGCCATCGAGGCGGCCGTGCAGCAGCAATGGGACGATGTGCGCGCCTTCGAGGTGACGCAGCCGGCCCGCGAGGACGACAAGTACTACTGCCTGACCATGTTTCCGTACCCCAGCGGGCAGCTGCACATGGGGCACGTGCGCGCCTACACCCTGGGCGATGTTATTGGGCGCTACCAGCGATTGCAGGGCAAGCAGGTGCTGCAGCCCATGGGCTGGGATGCCTTTGGCCTGCCGGCAGAAAACGCCGCGATCAAGCACGGCATCCCGCCGGCCAAATGGACCCGCAGCAATATCGAGAACATGCGCGGGCAAATGCAGTCCCTGGGCTTCGCCTTTGACTGGTCGCGGGAGTTCGCCACCTGCGATCCGGACTACTACCACTGGGAGCAGTGGTTTTTCATTCAGCTTTACAAGAAGGGTCTCGTTTACCGCAAAAGCAGCATGGTGAACTGGGATCCCGTCGATCAGACCGTGCTGGCCAACGAGCAGGTTATTGACGGCAAGGGCTGGCGCAGCGGCGCGCCGGTAGAGCGACGTGAGCTGCCGCAGTGGAACCTCAAGATCACGGCCTACGCCGAAGAGCTGCTGACCGAGCTCGACGCGCTGGACGGTTGGCCCGAGTCTGTGAAGAGCATGCAGCGCAACTGGATCGGACGCTCGGAAGGCGTCGAGATCGACTTTGCGGTCGCGCCCGCGGCTGGCCTTGCGGTGCCGGCGGACCAGCAGACCCTGACCGTGTACACCACCCGGCCGGACACGCTGCTGGGCGCGACCTACGTGGCTGTGGCGCCCGAGCACCCGTTGGCAGCGCTGGCCGCTGCCGAAGACGATGCCCTCGCTACCTTTATTGCCGAGTGCAAACAGGTCAAGGCCGCCGAGGCAGACATGGCCACCATGGACAAGGTCGGCCGTGCGACGGGCATCGAAGCGGTGCATCCGCTGACCGGTGAGCGGCTGCCGATCTGGGTGGCCAATTTCGTCCTCATGGAGTACGGCTCCGGTGCCGTGATGAGCGTGCCCGGCCATGACCAACGCGACTGGGAATTTGCGCGCAAGTACGGCCTGCCGATTGAGCAGGTGGTGGCGCCTGCCCCGGGCGCGAACGGCGACGATGCCGTCTGCGATCTCGAGCAGGCGGCGTACACCGCCCACGGCCTGCTGGTGAACTCCGGGGCTTTCGATGGCATGGATTTCGCCGCCGCGTTCGATGCGATTGCCGGGGCCCTGGAACAGAAAGGCGCCGGCCGGCGCACGGTGAACTACCGGCTCCGGGACTGGGGCGTGTCGCGTCAGCGCTACTGGGGCTGCCCGATTCCCATGCTGTTTTGCGAGGCCTGCGGCGTGGTGCCCGTGGCAGAGCAGGATCTGCCGGTGGAGCTGCCCACCGACGTGACCTTTGAAGGCGTCAGCTCGCCGCTCAAGGCCATGCCCGAGTGGCTGGAAACGAGCTGCCCGGAGTGCGGCGGCAAGGCAACCCGGGAAACCGACACCTTTGACACCTTTATGGAGTCGAGCTGGTACTACGCGCGCTTTGCGAGCCCGAATGCCAACACGCCCATGGTGGATGACCGGGCCAAGTTCTGGACGCCCGTTGACACTTATGTGGGCGGGATCGAGCACGCGATCCTGCACCTGCTGTATGCCCGCTTTTATCACAAGCTCATGCGCGACGCGGATTTGCTCTCCAGCAACGAGCCCTTCGAGCGGCTGCTGATGCTGGGCATGGTGCTCAAAGACGGCAAAAAGATGTCGAAGTCCGCCGGCGACGCCGGCAACCCGCAAAAGCTGCTGGAAAAGTACGGCGCCGATGCCGTGCGCACGGCAATGATGTTTGCCGCGCCGCCGGAGCAGAGCTTTGAATGGAGCGAGAGCGGTGTCGACGGCCAGAGCCGCTTCCTGAAGCGGTTGCACCAGGTGGTGGGCGAGCACGTCGAAGCCGGCTTGCCGGGCGCGCTGGACAAGGCGGTGTTGTCTGCCGATGCCAAAGCCCTGCGCCGGGTGGCCCATGACGCGCTGTCCCGGGCCGACGACGACTTTGGGCGCCGCCGCCAGTTCAACACCGTTGTGTCCCGTGCCCATGAGCTGGTCAACGCCGTTCGGGCCATGAAGCCTGCCAGCGACAACGATCGCGCAGCGGTTCACGAAGCGCTGCGGATTGTCGTGCTGATCCTGTCGCCGATCGCCCCGCACCTGACCCAGGTGCTGTGGCAGCAACTGGGCGAGCAGGGCCTGCTGGTGACGGCACGCTGGCCCGAGCACGACCCGGACGCCCTGGTGCTCGACGAGGCGACGCTGGTCGTGCAGGTCAACGGCAAGGTGCGAGCGCGCATCACGGTGCCGAGCGATGTCGATCAGGCGGCCGCGCAAGCGGCCGCGCAGGCGGACGAGAACGTGCAGCGCTTTATGGAGGGCAAGAGCGTGCGCAAAGCCATCTACGTCCCGGGCAAGCTCGTGAACCTGGTGGTGGGCTGATGTGCCGCTGGGCGCCGGGACTGCTGGCCGTGCTGCTCGCGGGACTGGTGAGCGGCTGCGGCTTTCACCTGCGGGGCCTGGGGCTGGAAACCAGCGTGCAGTCGGTGTTCGTCAGCGGCCCGAATGGCCTGCAGGCCGGGCGCAGCGAGCTGGCCGGGGACCTGCGCAGCGCCTTTGCCCAGAACGGGGTCGAGATTACGGAGCAGGCCAGCGATGCGGAGCTCCTGATCGCGGTGCTCGATGAGCAGCGCGGGCGCCGCAGCCTGTCGGTGACCGGGCAGGCCCGGGCAGCGGAGTGGGAGCTGACCCGCAGCCTGCAGTTCAGCGCCAGCCAGCCCGGCGAGGCGGGCGCCCAGACGCTCATCGATCCGCGCTGGATCGAGGTCAAGCGCTTCTTTCGCGTCGACCGCAACAACATCGTCGGCAGCAACGAAGAGCAGCGGCTCATCGAGCGCGAGCTCAAGAGCGATCTGATTCAGCAGGTGCTGCGCAGCATCAACCAGATCCTGAGCCAGCGTGCCGAGATGCCTGGCGGGCATCACGCCGAGATGCCTGGCGGGCATCACGC
>CAZXIJ010000028.1:0-42796 GCA_964640725.1 uncultured Pseudomonadales bacterium
CCCGCAAGGTCCTGGGGTATCTCGCCCGCCACGTCCAGATCCCAGGCGTCGTACTCGGTGTGCTGCGGGCGCCAGGCGCCGCTGCGATAGGGGTGCGTGTCGTCGGCGGGCAACAAGGATGTGAACGCTCGATGCGTTTGCACCTTCATTCGTCACCGTCCCGCGCCGCGGGCGCCTGGGGGGCGAGGAACTGCACCATCACCTGCGCCATCTCCTGATACAACGCATCGCCCGGGGCGGCCTCGCGGAGAAAGGGATGGTTCCAGCTCTGGTTGGTCAGGAGCAGCAGCTTCGCCATCGCCTGGGGCTCCCCAGCACGGATCATCCCGGCGCGCTGGCCGAGCGCCACAAACTCCAGGTAGCGGTCCAGCGCCTCCTGCTGCCGGCTGGCAAAGGTCCGACGCAGCGATTCCGAGGCCGGCGCTTCTGCCTGCGCTACCGCGAGCAGCGTCGCGTTGTCGCGAAAGAACCCGGCACAGGTCTGCGCCCATCCGGTACAGAACTCGGACAGCCCCTGGGCCAGCAGCAGCTCAACGCGCAGACCCCGGTTTACGATCTCGAGCAGGTCATCCATGGCCGCTTCGAAGGCCGACGCCAGAGCCGCTTCGCGGGACCGAAAATGGTTATAGAAGGTGGCGGGCGATGTTTGTGCCCGCTTTGACACGCTCCCCGGGCTGAGCACCCCGGTTTCTGCCAGTTCGGAGCGGATGGCCGATACAAATCGCCGTCGGGTGCGGTCGGCTTTCACAGAAGTCCTCGGCAATAGTAGATCACTTACCCAAATTATAGGTCGTTTTTTGGAGATCATCTCTATTTTTGAAGAAACTGGGAACCCGCGCACTGGATTGGCTGATATTGATCGCTAACGAGGTGAGCGCAGCGGAGCTAGGGGGACCGCCACTCGAACCAGCGCGTAAGATCGCCCGCGGTATCGCGCCGTTCCGCCACAAAGGTGAAGCCCGCCTTGCGCAGCACCCGCTGCGACGCCAGGTTTTCCGGAGCCACTGTGGCAATCACCTGGGTCAACGCGTGCTGCTGTGCGCCATAAGCGACGATGGCAGGGACGGCCTCACTCGCAAGCCCCTGCCCCCACCGGGCGCGCAGCAGGGCGTACTTCACCTCGGCTTCCGCCTGCCCGCCCGGATGCACCAGGCCACAGAACCCGATCGTTTGCGCTGACGCGCGATCGTCAAGCGCGAACATGCCGTAACCGCGTTCCGAGTAGTTGCGGGCAGTAACCTCAAGCCAGGCCTCGCACTCGGCGCGGGTGATCGGTGAGCCGTCATCTACCCAGCGCGCGCCCACCGGGTCCCCGTAGACCTCGAACAGGGCGTCGACGTCGGTCGTCCGCCACTTGCGGCAGGCGAGCCGAGCGGTTTCGAACAAGGGCTCGCCGGTCAGGGAGGGCAGAACGGAAGCCTCCGGCATCAGGCTTTGGAACTCAGATCGCGGGTATAGCGGCGCACCGTTTCCTGGTATTCCTCTTCGGTGAGCGCCCACTGCTGCAGATCCGCATCAGCCCAGCCGAGCGCCATACCGCCGGCAGAGCGGCCCAGGGCCGAAGTCATGGATCGCGTCATGGCCAGCGCCGCTGGCGGCACGGCCAAGAGCTCGTCGACCAGGCTTTGCGTTGCTGCCTCTAACTGATCGTCCGCCACCAGCCGCTGCGCCCAGCGGCTATCCTTCAACTCCTTGGCTGCAACTTTCCGCGTCGTCATCACCCAGTCCCGGGCGGTCGCCAAGCCAACTTCGCGCGCCAGCAGCGGCGTGCCGTTCCACACGTTGGGAATACCGAGCGCAAGCTCCGGAATGCGCAGCACGGCGCTGTCAGCAATGACACGGAAGTCGCAGGCCGTCGCCAGCAGGGCCCCGCCGCCGACAATGTGGCCGCGCATGGACGCGATGGTGACCTGAGGGATTCGCTCCAGCTGCTCCAGCACGCGCTGCCAGGTCGACGTGCGGTTCCGGCGCGTAGACCAGTCGCCCTCAACTTTCGGGTAGGAGGTCGTCTTCAGGTCAGCGCCGGAGCAGAACGACCTGCCTTCGCCAGACAGCACCAGCAGGCGGATGTCAGGGCGCTCCATGAGCTCGTGCAGGGTATCGGCGATCCCCTGCCGCACCGCGTCATTCAGCGCATTGAGCTGTTTAGGCCGATCCAGCACCAGACGCACCAGGTCTGCCTCATAGCTCACCCGCACCCCTTCATGGTCCGTCATCGTCTACCTCCACAACCTTGAGATCCAATGCGTCCTCCCGTGCCTGGGGCGCGGGCGCTGCAGGCGCAAAGTCGTACGTCCCCTGGGTACTGACATAGATCAGGCAGTCATTTCCGGGAAGGCAAGTAACGTCCAGATCACCGCCGTCCTTCGCGCCGAGGTAGCTGCCGGGGCCGAGCGGGACCGGCGCCAATGACCCGCTGCGCTGGTGCGCCAGCCCTCCGCGAATCACGACCGCTCGCAGCCACGGGCCGCGACCACGCAGTCGGCCGCTGCTGCCCTGCGGCAAGGACAGCAAGGTGCCGTTGCGTTGATCGCGCCCTAGGCTGCCCCAAAGAAATGCGATTCTGATGCTCGCGCCGCCGGCATTGTCTTTGGACGCATCGATCCACTGGACATCTGCCTCATCCAGCCAGACCAGATTGCGCGCTTCCATGTTGAGAGGCCGCTCGCCGTTGTCGAATGCCTCGTCGGGCGGCCGCACCAGATAGGGACCCTCCAGAATCTCCAGAAACGCCGTTGCGGCCAGACCTGGCTGCGCCGCGGTGATATGCGCTTCGCCCGCGGGCTGAGTCCAGAACGATCCAGGCCCCATCCACAGGCGCTCGGCACCGGGGTCATCGTTGTGGACCGCACCGCTGATGACCACCGCGCGGTAGGTAATGTTGTGGATATGTGGCGGCGAAGAAAAGCCATCGGCAAAGCGGATCAATGCCCCGCTGGGTACATCCTGTTTGATATCGCCCCAGAGCACGCCGGCCTGCGGGCTGGCAGCACCGCGCGCGGGATTGAGCGGCTGGAACGCAACTTCTGCCCGGGGAACGACCTCCACACCGGGGCCGGCGTGCGCACAGCCCACCATCAAAGCGGCCGAAAGCAGAGACCCACACGCCAGCAGCCGTACCGCCACGCTAGCGCTGGCCCGCGTTCAGCGGGCTCGATTCCGGCGGCTCCAGCGTCAGCGCATCGAACAGGTTCTCCGGTTTCGAAATCCCCACGATATACACCATGCGCTCCGCCACCCTGCCTTCCGCATGAATGGCGCCAGCGGGGATGTGCAGCTTGTCGCCGGCGCCTAAGGGAATGTGCTCCCCATGTTCGTTGATCACGTAGCTGCTCCCTTCCATCACGTAACCGCAGTTATCAACGGCGTGCCAGTGCGGAGGCAGTTCCTCCATTCGATCCGACACGTAGACCGTAGGCCAAAGATCCAGCTTCTTGATGTCGTCGAGCACCTCTGCCTTGGTCTTATGAAAACCGTGGATCACCTGCATCGGTCCTTTCGGCAAAGCCATGTCCCAATCCTCGTGGTTGCGGGTCTCAGGGGATCGCAAGTGTTGTACTGAACCGGGCAATGTACAGACCGCGATCAAAAACAACCCAGATCCTATCCCAAGCAGACACAGGGTTCCGGCATTTCCGAGGCCCTACCCTGAGCCCGGTGCCGGGCTGCGTCGGTGGCCGCTCCAAATAGGCACCAGGCCGATCTTTGACTCGCACACTCAGCAGCTGTACACCTGGCAAACTACCCGGGTGGCTTGTCTCCATGACCAACTTTCAATGTTCGTGCGGTGCGGTAGAGATGGAAGTGCAGGGCGAGCCGCTTTTGCAGTACGTTTGTCACTGCGATGATTGCCAAAGAGCCTGCGGAAAGGCCTTCTCATGCGCTTTGTATCCCGCGCGGTCGGTGACGACGAAAAGAGGAGAGGTGGACACGCTCACGGTTAGGACGAGCCCTCGCACCAAATGCAAAAGCTGCGGAACAATCCTGTTCAACGAAGTTCCGGGGCAAGAAGTCGTCGGCGTCAACGGCGAACTGCTTCCGGAGAACACCTTTAGCCCTGCGTTTCATTCCCAGTGCGCGTATGCCAACGCACCCATTGATGATGGTTTGCCCCACTACAAACACACGCCAGCCCTATTCGGAGGCTCCGACGAACTCATGGAAGAGTGAGTTCAGCGCTCCAGGAACGAAGGGGCTTACTCGACAGTCACGCTCTTTGCGAGATTTCTCGGCTGATCCACGTCCGTGCCTTTCAACACGGCCACGTGATAGGACAGCAGCTGCAACGGCACGACGTAAACGATGGGCGCCAGCACCGCGCTCACCTGCGGCACCGTCATGACCGTAATGCCCTCTTCTTCGCGAAAACCGGACTCGGAATCCGTGAACACGAAGAGCTCGCCGCCCCGCGCTTTGACTTCCTGCAGATTGGACTGCACCTTTTCCAGCAGCTCATCGTTCGGGGCGACGGCAATCACCGGCATGTCGTCATCTACGAGCGCCAGAGGCCCGTGCTTGAGCTCGCCCGCCGGATAGCCCTCAGCGTGGATGTAGGAGATCTCCTTGAGCTTGAGCGCGCCTTCCATCGCCACCGGGAACATCGGTCCGCGGCCCAGGAACAGCGCGTGATGCTTGTCGATGAAACGCTCTGCGAGCTTCTTGATCGGCCGGTCCATCAGCAGCACGTCGGTAATGACCGACTCCAGCCGGTGCAGCTCGCCGACCAGCTCGGCTTCGCGCTCGCGACTCAGGCCGTGGCGGCGACCCAGCAAAATAGTCAGCAGCATCAGGTCCGTCAGCTGCGCGGTAAAAGCCTTGGTCGAAGCGACGCCAACTTCAGTGCCGGCCTCGATCATCAGCGCCAGGTCTGACTCGCGCACCAGGGAACTGGTGGGCACGTTGCAGATCGTCGCGGTCGCGAAATAGCCAATGTCTTTGGCAATGCGAAGCGCGGCCAGGGTGTCGGCGGTCTCCCCGGACTGGGAGATGGTCACAAACAGGTTGTCGCCGGTCACGGCCACCTTGCGATAGCGGAACTCGCTGGCAATCTCGACGGTACAGGGGATGCCAGCCAGCTCTTCGATCCAGTAGCGGGCCACCGATGCGGCGTAGTAGCTGGTTCCGCAGGCGACGATGGTAGCCGCCTGGGTTTTGTTGAAGATCTGCGGCGCATTGACGCCAAAGGCCCGCTCCAGCACCTGCTCTCGGCCGAGCCGCCCTTCCAGGGTGCGGTGAATGACCGCCGGCTGCTCGTGAATCTCTTTCTGCATGTGGTGGCGAAACTCGCCCTTGTCGATGTCGTCGTGGCCCATCTGCACTTCGACACTGCGACGGCTGACCAGCTCGTCGGTCTTGTCCCAGATCCGGATGGCAGTCTTGGTAACCTCAACCAGGTCGCCTTCTTCGAGGAACACAAAGCGGTCCGTCACCGGGCGCAGGGCGAGCACGTCAGACGCAATAAAGTTTTCGCCAATGCCAATGCCCACGACCAGCGGGCTACCGGCCCGGGCGGCGATGATGCGACTCGGGTCGTCCTTGGCGATGACGCCCAGGGCATAGGCCCCTTCCAGGCGTTTGATCGTCACGCGCACCGCCTTGAGCAGGTCAGGCTCCTGCCGGTATGCCTGCTCAACGAGGTGAACGATGACTTCCGTGTCGGTCTGCGAGCTGAACTCGTAGCCGGATTCCCGGAGCTCGTCGCGCAGCACTTCGTAGTTTTCGATGATGCCGTTGTGGACCAGGCAAATGCTCTCGCCAGACATGTGCGGATGCGCGTTCTCGGTACTGGGCACGCCGTGCGTCGCCCAACGGGTATGGGCAATGCCCGTACGGCCAAGCACCGGCGCGCCGGCCACGTCGTCGACCAGCGCCTGCACCTTGCCCAGCTGCCGGCGGCGATCGATACGCGCTTCGTCCTGCAGAATGACCGCCAGGCCAGCGGAGTCATAGCCGCGGTACTCCAGGCGTTTGAGGCCTTCGAGCAGAATTCCGGATACTTCACGGTCGCCAATGGCGCCCACAATCCCACACATAAATCGTTCCTGTTGCCTGAGCGGCTCGCGCTACTTGTCGGTGTCGGTGGGGCGCCGGTCCGGTCGGACCCAGCCCTGTATGCTTTTTTGTCGGCCTCGGCCCACGCCGAGCTCTGCCTTGTCGAGGCTTTTGGTAATCGTCGACCCTGCTGCGACGAACGCATCGTCGCCCAGGGTCAGCGGCGCGACCAGCGTGCTGTTGGTGCCGACAAACACGCCGTCACCGATGGTGGTCTGGTGCTTGGCAATGCCATCGTAGTTGCAGGTCACAGTCCCAGCCCCCACATTGCAGCCCTCGCCAAGGGTCGCATCGCCCAGATAGGTCAGGTGGCTGGCTTTGGAATCGTTGCCGAGCGTCGTTTTCTTGGTCTCGACAAAGTTGCCGATCTTGACCCGCTCGCCCAGCACCGTGCCAGTCCGAATGCGCGCAAAAGGCCCGACTGTGGCGTCAGCGCCAATGCGCGCGCCTTCAACCACAGAACTCGCCTCGATACGCGCGCCTGCCTCGATCGCCGTATCGCGAATCACGCAGTTGGGCCCGACGTAAACGCCGCTGCCCAAACTGACCTCGCCTTCAAGAACCACGTTCACGTCGATAAACACGTCTTCGGCCACGGTCAGCGCGCCGCGCACGTCAAGGCGCGCCGGGTCTGCCAGGGTGACGCCGTTGCGCATCAGCTCCGTCGCTCGCTGCTGCTGATAGAACCGCTCGAGCTCCGCCAGCTGAATGCGATCGTTCACGCCCATGACCTGCTGCGGCTGGGGCGCCTTGATGCCGTGCACGGCCACCCGGTCGCGTACGGCCAGCGCGATCAGATCGGTCAGGTAATACTCGCCTTGCTTGTTCTGCGGGCCGACCTCGGCAATCTCTGCAAGGTAGCGCTTCAGCTGCGTGGCGGGCACGGCCAAAATGCCGGAGTTGATCTCCCGGATCTCACGCTGTGTATCCGTGGCGTCTTTGTACTCAACGATGGACTGGATGGCACCGTTCTCGCGAACAATGCGTCCCAGCTGCGCCGGGTCTTCGAAGTCGGCCGTCACCAGAGCCACTGCGCCGCCCGCTGTGGCAGCCACGGCATCGCCCAGCAGCGCTGGCGAGGCCAGCGGCACGTCGCCGTACAGGACCAGCACGACCGAGTCATCGCTGACCCCGGGCATGGCCTGCAGCACCGCGTGCCCCGTGCCCAGCTGCTCGGTCTGCATGACCCAGCTGACCGGGTGCGGCGTCGCCGCCCGTACCTGCTCTGCCTGGTTGCCGATGACCACGTGCGTTTGCTGCGCGCCGAGTGCCGCCGCCTGGTCCAGCACGTGGTGCAACATGGGCTTGCCCGCCAACTCGTGCAGCACCTTGGAGCGCTGGGACTTCATACGAGTCCCTTTGCCTGCGGCGAGCACCACGGCTTCAAGCTGTAAAGATGATTGCCCCATAAATCGGAATCCTGGCCGATGTGAATCTGAAACTACCGGGCACAGAGTATAAGAGAGCGCGTTTGCCGCGGGCACAACGGGTTCGATAAACCATCGAAAAGCCCGGGTCGCGAGGCCGGCCATGACGTCATTTTGCGGCAGCCATCACAGGCCCCTGTGGCCGCGCGCTTGCAGCGTCCAGACCCGTGACGCGATACCGGCGCTTGTGCGTCGAATTAGTGACACTGCCGATCATGCTGTATCAAGGACTACTGCTGATCACGCTGTTTGCAGCGGCGGTGCAAATCAGTCGCACGGATCGCGCCTCCAGCGATCACCGGGCCTATCGCGCCCTGTGCATCACCGCTGCGGCCGTGGTGGCATCGGCGTGCCTGATACCGATCCTGCAAAGCAGCGGCATCGCCCTGGTCATTCCAACAGCAGCGGCCGGCCAGCTGGCCAGCGCCCTGCTGCTGCCGCTCCTGTTTCTGAATCTAAAGCAATTCACCAACCTCGCACTGCCGCAATGGTCCGCGCTGCGCGCGTTCGTCATCGGCGTGCCCCTGCTGCTGGGTTTCAGCGACGCTGCGGCCATTCTCAACCAGGCGTCGCAGAGTGTTGGCGCAAGCTCCGGGCTGCCGCCGTCGGTGCTCGTCGCCTGGACCTTCGCGGCACTCTGTCTGCTCGCAGGTACCTGGCGCTTTGTCAGCACGCCCCGGGGCCGCGGAACCATCACGGCGCTCATGGCCGGCACCGTCGCTCTGGTGATGGCGGACATTCTCGGTCGTTTGGGCGGCGCGCTGTGGCTCGGGCTGGCCCCGCAGATCTGGCTGATCGCGGCGGTGTTTTGCGTGCTCGCGATCCGCGGGCCGGGAGAGGGCAACGGCAGCGTTCGCCTGGTCTCGCGCAGCAGCCTCATGGATCAGGTACAGGACGCCATGTTGGTGCTGGATCGCGAGCAACGGGTGCTTGACTACAACCAGGCCGCTGCCGTTTACCTGAGCAGCACCGGCAGCGAGCTGGTCGGGGCCATGGCTGCGCTTCATTTGCCGCCGGAGCTGGTGAGCGAGATGGCGGCCGAAGCACCACAGAACCTGACCCTCAACTGGCCGGTGGACGGCGAGCCACGCTGGCTGGAAGTGCAGATCAAACCGCTGATGGTAGACGGCCGGCAAGACGGCCAGCTCCTGACCTTGCGCAACGTCACCCGGCGCTATCTGGCAGAGCAGGCCTTGCAGCACAGCCAGGAGGCGCTGCAGAAAGCCAATACGCAGCTCGAGGCTCTGGCCAACACGGACCCGCTGACCCAAATCTACAACCGCCGCTACTTCATGGAGCAGTTCACGCTGGAGATGGAGCGGCATGCCCGCAGCGGGCTGACCCTGGGCCTGCTGATTCTGGACCTGGACCACTTCAAGCAAATCAACGACACGCACGGTCACCCCATGGGCGACGCGGTCCTCAAGCAAGCTGCCGCCTCGCTGCAAGCCGGGATCCGCGATGCCGACGTCGTCGCGCGGATCGGCGGCGAGGAGTTCGCCGTGCTGGTCGTCGACGCCACCATGGACGGTCCGCGTATTCTCGCCGAGCGCCTGTGCGAGGGCATCCGAAAGCTGGACATGCAGTCCGAGTCCGGAGCGCGCATACCGGTTTCGACCAGCATCGGCTGCCTGCGCTTTCGCGGCGGTATGGTGGACGCGGCAACGCTGCTCGCGCTGGCCGACCAGGCACTGTATCGCGCCAAGGAAAGCGGCCGGGACCGGGTCGAGGTCGCCAACTACCGCCCGCTGCCTCGGCCGCGACACTTTGGCGGCCAACGGGGCGACCTGTCGGAACTCGAAGCGGATACGCCGACGCCGGTTCGGAATAGCTAGACCGACCCCGCCAGCCGCTGCAGATTGCAGCCCGTGCGCGAACCGGCAATGATAAAGCGCCCATGCTTCGAGACGGCGCCGAGCTTCATGCAAACCTTCATCCGCGATCTGCCCAAGGCCGAGCTGCACGTGCACCTGGAAGGCACGCTGGAGCCCGAGCACATTTTCGATCTGGCTCAGCGCAACGGGATTGCGCTGAAGTACAGCACCCCGGAGGAGGTCGTTGCGGCCTACGACTTTCACGATCTGCCTTCCTTTCTGACCATCTACTACGCGGCGATGGACGTGCTGCGCACGGAACAGGACTTCTTTGAGCTGACCTGGCGCTACTTTCAGCGGGCGCGGGAAGACAACGTGCTGTACGTCGAACCGTTCTTTGACCCGCAGGCGCACACCAGCCGCGGCGTTGCCTTCGAGACTGTGATCACCGGCATTCACCGCGCTCAGGAACAGGCAGCCCGGGAGCTGGGAATCGAATCCAACCTGATCCTGTGTTTTCTGCGGGACATGAGCGCCGAATCGGCCATGGAACACCTGGAGCTGGCCCTGCCCTTCAAGGACTGGCTGGTGGGTGTGGGCCTGGACTCAGACGAGAAAGACAACCCCCCGGGCAAGTTTGCCGATGTCTTTGCCCGCGCCAGGGCCGAGGGCCTGAAGCTGACGATGCACTGCGACGTGAACCAGGAAAACACGCACGACAACATTCGCGCCTGCCTGGACAACATTCAGGTCGACCGCATCGATCACGGCATCAACTGTCTGGACCAGCCGGAGCTGGCGGCCGCGGTTGCGGCCAAGGGGATGGGGCTGACCGTCTGCCCCGTATCGAACCGGTTCGTGGTGCAGTCCCTGACAACCGCCGAAGTCCGCAAGATGCTCGAGCTGGGAATCAAGGTCACCATCAACTCCGACGATCCGGCCTACTTCCGGGCCTACATGACCGACAACTTCCTGGCCCTGCAGGAGGAAGGCGACTTCAGCAAAGCGCAGTTGCTGCAGCTGTCCCGGAATGCCTTCGAGATCGCCTGGATGCCGGAGGCGCGCAGAGCGGAGTATCTGGCGCAGCTGGACCGCTACGGTGAGCGCTGAAGCGCCCCTCAGGTCATCGCTTTGATATAGGCCTGCTTGTCGACAGCTCGCGCTGGTGATCGAAAACAGTGAACCGGATCACGCATGTGCCCGGTGGGCCACCGCTTCCGTTCCTATACTGAAATGACGACCGCCGGACGCTGTCCATGACCATCGCTGCTGCCACTGCCAAAGATGGCTTCTCGCTGCAGACGCTGCTGGAGCTGTGCTCCAACGCGTGATTGTCCCGGAGGCAGAGCGCCCGGTGCAGGACATCGCCTGGATTGCCATCGGCGCGGCGGCGCTGTCTGCTTTCATCTCTGTGCTGTTCGGCGTTCCGGAGCTTAGCCTGCTTCTCGGCCTGACAACCTCAGAGATACCCGAGATCGCCTTGCGCTGGTTCATGTCAGCTTTCGTGGGCGCGGCGATCGCGACGCCGCCCTTGTTGATCTGGTCACAACAGGCCGCCAGGCGATTACCGCACTTCGGCAGCACCGAGCTGATCGTCACCGCCGCCATCTGCGTCGGCATGGTGGTCGTCACGCAGCAACAGCAATTGCCCCTGCTCAGTGTCCCCGGCAGCCTGCTCCTCGTCTGTCTGCCCGGTATGTTCTGGCTGGCCATGCGCGACAGCACTCTGGAAGCGGTTCTGGGGCTGTCTGTTATCGGATCCTGCAATCTGACCTTCGCAACCAAGGTGCTGGCCAACGAAACACTGGGCATGCTGGAAATGCAGCTGTTCGTACTGAGCTTCCTGCTCGTCGCCCTGTTACTGCAGGCTGCGACCCGCCATCGCCTGCTGTTGCTCGACAAGTTGCGCCAGGAAAGTGCCGGTCTCGAGCGGCGCGTAGAGGCGCGGACTCGAGAAATGGAGCTCGCGCGCGCCCAGGCCGAGGCCGCCGACCAGTCGAAGTCTGAATTCCTGGCCAACACCAGCCACGAGGTCAGGACCCCGCTGAACGCGATCCTCGGCATGGCGGAGTTTTTGCGCGAAGGATCGCTGGACAAGGCGCAGCAACATCAGGTCGACACAATCCTGAGCTCCGGGCGACACCTGATGTCGTTGCTGAACGACATCATTGACCTCTCCAAGGTCGAGGCCGGCAAGCTGGAGATCGCGCCCGCTCCGCGGCGCCCGGAAGCCGTACTGGAACAGCTCGCCAGTCTCTGGCGACCCATGGCAACGGAAAAAGGGCTCAGCTTCGAGGTCCACGTGCGGGATGCGCTGCCCCCCTATCTCGAGCTCGACGATCTGCGCCTGCTGCAGTGCCTGTCGAACCTGGTGTCCAACGCCATCAAGTTCACGCGGGAAGGCCGGGTCACGGTCCGTGTCTGCAGGGAGCTGGCGAACGGCGACGACTTCGACCTGGTCTTTACCGTGAGCGATACCGGCATGGGCATGAGCCCCGCCGAGCAGGCACGTCTGTTCCAGCCGTTCGTCCAGGCGGACGCCAGCATCAGCCGCAACTTTGGCGGCACCGGATTGGGCCTGTCGATTACGCGCAAGCTGGCGGAGCTGATGGGCGGCGACGTTACCGTGGACAGCAGGCCCGGTGAGGGAACGACCTTTACGCTCAGCGTCAGGACTCGATCTGTTCAAGGCGAAGAAGTCTCGGCATCGCTCGGCATGACGAAAAACACCGATACGTCGATGCTGGAGGGACTTCGCGTGCTCCTGGTGGAGGACAACAAGGTCAACCGCATGGTGGCCCGCGGGCACCTCAAGAACTACGGGATGACATTCACCGATGCGGAAAATGGGGCGATGGCTATGGCCTGTCTCGAAACCGAACCGTTCGATCTGGTATTCCTGGACATCCACATGCCGGTGATGGACGGCGTCACCGCCATCGCCAAGATCCGCGCCTCGCAGGCCCCGGTCCGTGATCTGCCCGTCATCGCGCTGACGGCCAACGCCATGGCCGAAGAAAGGGATCGCCTGCTGCGCCTGGGCATGGACGGCTACGCCAGCAAATCGATTGACCGGGAGGCACTGGTGGCCGAAATGGTCCGGGTCCTGTCCCTGCGGCCAGCAACGCCTGCGCCCTAGCTGGCCGGCGCAAGCTCCGAGGCGTGCGGGCGGCTGAGCCAGAGCAGCAGCAAGCACAGCGCCATGCCCGTCGCGCACGCGTAGCCGATCGCGCGCGTGCCAAGGCTACTGACGAGCAGCCCGGCGAGGATTGCCGCCCAGGCAAAGCCGCTGGTCTGCACCGGCGTTGCGATCGCGGCCCAGCGCCCTTGCCTATCGAGGGCTCCGGACAGCGACAGCAGCACCGGAAAGCAAAATTGCAGCGCGAAGATGCCGGGCACCAGCGCGGCCAAAAACAGGGTCGGAGAACTGGTCTGCGTCGCGACCAGCCAGCCCGCTGCGCACAACACGTAGGCCATGGCCAGGGGCCGATAGGGCCCAAAGCGGGCACTGCACCAGCCGCCGGCCGCACAGGCGAAGGCGGAGACGAACAACAGCAAGCCAATGCGCTCCCCGGCGATGGCGTAGTCCATGCCCAACTCGCCGGCGATGGTGAACATGTAGGCAAAGCCAAGACCACTGGAGGTCACGAAGAGAACGCCCATGAGCACAACGGCCAGCGCCCGGGCCGTGACCGCCAGCGGCGCGACGGGCCCGGCGCTCCTGGCCGTGTCCGCCGTATCGTCGCCCCGGAATCCAAGGGTCAGCAGTCCGAGACCGCCGCTGATCGCCGCCGCCAGCAGGAACACCCCGGCAAGGCCGCCCTTGCCCATGGCAGAGCCAACGGCCATCACCATGATCGACATCATCAACACGGCAACCATATCGACCACGCCGAAGAGTTTGTCGGGCGTGCGGCTGCGCGCGATGTGCGAGGAGCTGGCGCCCATGAGCAGGCCCACCGCAAGGCCGGCGCCAAACTGCAGGGACAGCACCGCGGCGAGAGACTCGACGACGAGGCTGGTCAGCCCTTCGCAGGCGACCAGCAACAGGCTCAGCACAACAGCCAGCTTGCGAAAGGACAGGTGCACGGGAACCCTGGCGCCCAGCAGCGCCGCACAGGCAATGCCCACAAAGGGCATGGCGGCAAGCAATCCGG
Organism: uncultured Pseudomonadales bacterium; assembly: GCA_964640725.1. Classification (GTDB taxonomy): domain Bacteria; phylum Pseudomonadota; class Gammaproteobacteria; order Pseudomonadales; family Azotimanducaceae; genus CALHVX01. Next base: position 13,450 of record CAZXIJ010000028.1, read on the forward strand.
CCCAGCCGTCAGCAATGCCCTGTTCCTTCACGAACCCGGTGAGCACCACGGGCTTCATGGCACTGAACAACGTCGACATGCTGTAGGCCGCAGCGGCAGCCAGAAACAGCACGCCGTCCGCGCGCAGGGTGCGGATCACGACCCGGCGCTGGTATGCGCAGTCAGCCAGTCATCGATCGCCGCCAGGTGCGGCGCCATGGCGGCCTCGCTCAAAAAGCTCGCGGTAAAGCTGTTGCGGGCGAGCTGGGCAGCCTGGCGCCAGGTCAGGTCGAGGTGCTGCGCCAGCCCCAGGAAGTTGTCCGTCAGGTAGCCGCCAAAGTAGCTGGGGTCGTCGGAGTTGACGGTAACCCGCAGGCCGCGCTCCAGCAGCCGCAGAATGTTGTGCGAGGCCATATCCGGCACGGCGCAGAGCCTGACATTCGACTGGGGGCACACGGTCAGGGGCGTTTGATCCTCGACCAGACGAGCCAGCAGCGCCTCATCTTCGTCAGCGCGAATGCCGTGATCGATGCGATCGACCCCCAGCACGTCCAGAGCGCCCCAGATGTAGGCCGGGGGCCCTTCTTCCCCAGCATGAGCAACGCGCTTCAGCCCAAGCTCCGCCGCGCGCGCGAAGACTTTCGCGAAGGGCTCCGGGGGAAATCCGACCTCGGAGCTGTCCAGGCCCACCGCATCGATCTGGTCCAGGTGCGCTTCGGCCTGGGTCAAGGTCGCCTCGGCGCTGGCCGGCGGCAGATGGCGCAGGAAGTTCATGGTCAATCGGCTACTGATGCCGTACTCCCGCGCTGCATCCGCCATCGCCCGGCGAAGGCCCTTGAGCGGGACCTCGAAGGGCAACCCGCGCTCCGTGTGGCCCTGCGGGTCGTAACCGATCTCCGCATGAACAATGTGCTCGGCATGGCAAACTTCAAAGTAGTCGCGGGCGAGCGCGTAAAAATCGTCTTCGGTCTGCAGCGCCGTACTGCCCATGAAGTAGAGGTCCAGAAAGCTCTGCAGATCCTCAAACTGGTAGGCCTCCAGCACTGCCGCCTCGTCCGCATAGGGCAACTCGATCTGGTTGCCCGCAGCCAGCGCCAGCATGCGCCGGGGCGTCATGGAACCTTCGATATGCAGATGCAGTTCTGCCTTGGGCAGCGCGACCAGGGCCTCGCGCTGGAGCCCCATGGGCTGATCGGGATGGGGCAGGCTACTCATCGGCGACTCCGGGTACGGCCACGCGATAGCGTGGCCAATCCGCCAGCAGCGCATCGACCACGACAGTGCCGGCCAGGTGAACAGATTCCAGCGCCGCCTCGAGGCCGGCATAACCTTCGTTTTCCTTGAGCAGATGAGACGCGGCGTCTTCCCCCGGCGGCTGCATCGTGTAGTTGCTGCCACCGCGCAGCACCATGAAGCGATCCTTGTCGACGCGGCCCAGGCGGTCCAGGTACCAGATCGACTGGTAGGTGCCGGTCTCTTCCATCGCCGAAGTCACAAGGTCCGTCGCGCCGTCGCTCCAGTAGGCCACGTAGCGATTGGCCCAATCGGTCAGCAATGCGCCGTGCCAGAAGGTCATGGCCGCAAGATGCCCGCCTTTTAGAACGAAGGGCCGTCGCTGGGCGTTTGGATGCTCCGTAAAGGATGCGCGGTAGGCGTCGAGCTGCGGGTAAGCAGGCAGCGCCAGATCTTTCGTCAGGTCGAAGGCCCAGTTCCTAAGCCCGGCGTTAATCAGAAAATGTTCGCCGCGGTTATCCGAGCGGTTGGGATCAAAGGGCCGCTGCGTGCGCCGGGAAAAGTAGCCAAAGGGCCAGTCTTCCGGCGCTTCGCGGATATCGATCTGATGCATCAGGTCGCCGTCGACCAGGTGCGCGGACCAGGCCACGCTGCCGATCGAGGCATCGGCGGGATCGATGCCGGCAATGCCGGCCACCAGCCAGTAGGCCTCGGTCAGATCCAGGCGCGGGTCCAGCCCAACGGCCATGGTGGTTCCTGCCGAATGCATGGTGCCGACGCCGGTGACCATACCCAGCACGCCGGTCTGCTCGTTCAGAAACAGGTCGTGATGGCCGTGCGGCAGGGGAATGCGCGTATCGAGATCCTGCCGTTCCTTCCAGAACTGAAACTCCCCGGGCGCGTCGCCTTCATCAGCGCCGCGCTCGAACATAGTGACGACCACGACCTTGACCTTGTACGGGTTGGCGCAGGGGCCAACCGGCGCGCAGTCTTTCCAGCTTCCGGCGGCGGCAACAGGAACGGACTCCGATCCCCCGGTGGCGCAGCCGGCGATCGCCAGCAGAGCGCCCATCAATATCCCTCGCATCAGTTCGCTTCCTTGTTGTTCGGACCACAGACCGAATACTGCCGGCACAGAAAACCTCGATACTGCGGCGTCACCCCGTCCAGCAAGCGGGTCAAATCGCCCTTTGCCTTGCGCTCAAAAGCCGCCAGGCGCTGGGCCAGGGTTTCCAGCAGCTGCTCTTTCACATTGTCTTCCACAAAGGCATAGGCGAGCCCGTTGCGCGACAGCTTCGTAAGCTCTGCCCAGGTCAGGTCGAATTCTTTGACCGCCACGAAGTACTCGTCGGACAGGGTGGAGTTCCACATGCCGCGATCGTCCGTCGACAAGGCCACGGGCACGTCAATGCGCAGGTACTCCGGAAAGGGATGCTGGCTGTAGTCTTCGATGTATTCCAGCAGCAGGTTCGAGATCAGGTTGATCTCCACCAGGTAGGGGCCGTGCCGCATCTGTCGCAGCGTGTCCGGATCGGTGATCAGGTTCACGCCGTGCCCGATGCGATCAGCGCCCAGCAGCAGGGTGTCGCGAATGTGTGCGTTGGGCTCGTCGACTTCTCCGGCATGGAACGCCAGCGGCACGTCGCCCACGGTCCGGCGAAGCTTGCGCAGCGTTTCCAGAAAGCGCAGCGGGTAGCCTTTGTCGTTGTCCTCGCGCCCGACCAGGTTGACGCCCACGAAGTCGTCCTGGGCGTGTACGAACGCATAGATCTCCTCCATGAACGCTTCAGCGCCGGGGGCAAAGCGCAGCACCGCCAGCTGGAAGCGAACGGTCACCCCGGTCGCCAGCGCGTCGTCCTGCTGCAGCCGCTCCCGCAGAATCTGCGCCACGGCTTCTTCCGAGACCGGCTCGCCGGCGGCCGTCTTCATGCCATGCACGGTGATCTGAGCTTCCAGATACAGCAGGCCTTCGGCGCCAAAGGCTTTCATGTTCTCGACCACCAGGTCGGCGACCAGCCAGGGATTGGACAACATGCCGCTGATCCGGGGCCAGAGCGCCTCGAAAAACTCGCTCCGCCCTTCGTAGGGCTCGTTCAGCCGCAAGGCATCGAGCCATTCCTGCCGCACCGCGCCGGTCAGCTGATCCAGGGGCACGTACTCACTCTTCTCGCAGTCGTTGAGCGCCTGGTAGTCGAGGGCCGGGATGGTGCGAAACAGCAGCAGGTACCGGTTGGGGCCGTACTCGTTGGTGCCGTAGCGGCAGTTGTTGATCTTGATCTTGGTGTAGTAACGGTAGCCGCGCTCGCGGGCCGCCAGGGCCAGGTCCCAGAACCACTCGGAGTGGACCGCGCCGGTAATGTGGTTGTGCAGGTCGCCGCCCTTGGGCAGCGCCGTCATCAGCCGCAGCAGCTGATCGTCCGTCGCCGTGTCCTTGAACTGCTCGAACCAGTCCGCGCCATGGGCTGGCGCGCCGAGGGCCAGGGTGCAGAGCAGCACAGCTTTGCGAAGCATCGACAACATATCCTCTCCGGTTACTTAAGCGGTGGCTAGCGGCCAGGAATCGTCGAGCGCGTGTCGTCCCAGTGATCGACGATGTGGTCAACGACCTGTCGGCCCACGCGATATGCCGCATCGAGCGCAGGATAACCGGCATCGGGGTAAGGCGCAGTGGTGCTCCAGGCCGGCGCTTTGCCCGCCGGCGGCGCCGTGTAGTTGCTGACCGTGCGTAAGATCATGACCCGGTCCGTGTCGACCTTGCCGAGCCGCGCAAGGCGAGTCAGCGCCGTCAGCGTGCCGGCATCTTCCATGCCGCTGGTCATGAAGTTGCTGTCCCCGCCGGCGTACACCCGCACCCAGTCGTTCGCCCACCGGTTCATCAGGTCGCCGTGCCAGTAGGTGCTGGAGGCCAGGGTCTCGCCTTGGGTGACGAACGGCGCCCGGCGCGCGTTCTCGCGCTCGGTGAACTGAGCGCGGAACTCGCGCAAAGCCGGGGTATCCAGCAGTTTGGTGTTGCGGGTGAGCTCATAGGCCCAGCGCGCCAGGGGCGCGTTCAGGGCGAAGTGAATGGTGTCCAGAGTCCAGTCGGTGTAGATGTCTTCCGGCCGGTCCGCCGGCGCCACGCCGCCGAGGGGGATCTGCCCATAGGGCCAGTCTTCCGGAATTTCCCGACCGTCGATCTGGTAGAGGAGATCGCCGTCGACCACATGCTGTGCCCAAACCGCCGCGCCCAGCGGGACGTCTGCCGGGTCGCCGCCAGCGATGCCGGCCACGATCCAATAGGCCTGGCTGAGGTCGAAGCGCGGATCAAGCCCGAGCGCCATGATCGAGGCCGTCGCGTTCGGCTGGCCGCCGCCCGTGCACAGGGCGAGCACTCCGGCTCCGTTGCCGCGCAAGGGATACTCGCCCACGGGAAACTCCCACTCCGTCGCGAGCGGCATCCGCTCGATCCACAGCTGAAACTCGCCCGGAGCATCGCCGGTAATCTCGCCAGTCTCGAACATGCTGACGACAACGACTTTGATCGGAATGGGGGTCTGGGCAGCGCGGGTCGGAAACGACGCCAGCGCAGCCCACAGGCCGAGAAGCAACAGTGCGGCCCGTAGGCCGCACTGCGAGTACGAACTACCGAACATGGAACAGACTGTCTCCAGATTGCGGTATTCGAGGTCTCAAGACACGATCCTTAGAACATGTATTTGAAGGTCGCCTGATAGTGGCGAGGCAGTTCTGGCAGCACGATCGTCGAGCCGAACAGGTTCGGGAAGTTCGAGCGGAAGTACTCTTCGTCCGTTACGTTCTTGACGTTGAAGCTGAACTGCCAGTTCTCCGTGTAATACACCGCGCCCAGGTTGACGAGGGTGTAAGAAGGCAGCCGGACGGAACCGGACAAGCCTGAATCTACCGCTTCTACGTCCACGACGCTGAAGTGGCCGGCGAAGCTGTCGCTGAAGTCGTAGGTACCGGTCAGAGAGAAGATATTCTCAGGCATGCCCGCGCGGCGAGCATCGTTGGTAAATACCAAGCCAATCGGTGCGCCACCGTAAAGAAGCTCACCGGGAACTTGTGGCAGGTCATCGTTGCCGATGAAGCTGAAGCGGTTGCCTGCAGCTTCGGTAGCCAGGTTCGTGACCTCAATCTTCGAGTAGCCGAAGGTTGCCAGGAACCGATCGGTCACCTGCCACCGTGTTTCGAACTCAATGCCTTCCGTATTCGTGGTCTGGTTGGTCACAATCGACTGCGCCGAGCGGTCCGTACGTTCCTGCTCGTAGAACGACAGCGCCATGTACAGCTTGTTATCCATGAAGCTGCCCTTGACCCCGAACTCGAACAGCTCGGAGGTATCGAAGGTGCCTTCCGCAATGATATCTGCCGGATCGATCTCTGCACCCTGACCCACGATCAATGTGGACTGCTCTGCCGCTGTGATGTACGGGCGCAGGCCCCAGGGCGTTTCGTAGCTGATACTCGCCGTCCAGGACACACCGTCAACGGTATCGTCCGCATCAACGTCAACCCCGCCATTGCTCGGGAACAGGAGCAACGCATCGCGGCTCGTGGAGTCGGTGTCGATGGTGTCCCAGCGAACACCGGCGGTGATGTTCAGGCCCATTTCCCAGTCCAGGTCAACTAACGCTGCGATGCCCAGGTTCAGGTAGTCGCCCTCGTTGTAGGTCGAGTAATCCTCGCCGCTGCGTGTCGACAGCAGGCGCCGGTCGAGGGCCGTCGAAGGGCCCGTCAAATCGCGTCGGTCAAAGTATTCGTTGATAAAGTCGTCGCCGTGCTCGAAGTTCGTGTAGCGCAGAGATGGTGATAGCTGCCAGGAAGTCTTCAGGCCGCCGCGCTCGAAATCGCCGGAAACGACCAGCTTTTCTTCGATCACGTAGGTATCGTGGAACTGTGAGAAGCCGTAGGCGTTCTCGTTAATGTTGTCGTATTCCTCGTAGTACAGCTGGTTCTTGAAGCGAATCCCGTTCTCCAGCTCGTAGATCACGTCGAAGTACAGGATGATCGATTCGTTCGCAAGCTGATCGTCCGGCGCCACCAGCACGTTGCTGCGGTCCAGCTCGGCGGTACCAGGATTGACCAGCGCCAGATTTGCGCGCTGATCGTCCGTCAGCCCTCCGAGCACCCCGTCAACGGACAGGTCCGAGAACCCGGCGAGCAGAATGAAGGGGCTGGAAAGCTGCGCGTTGTACTCGTCATGCGAGATGGAGCCGTCGCCATTGGTGTCCAGGCCCACCGGCGAGCCGGTGATGTAGGTCCCGTCATCGACCAGGTCCTGGGTCAGGCGGTTCCAGCCTGCAATCTGGTTGCCCTCGAAGTCGTGATACATGCCGCCGAACTGAATACGCAGCTGGTCCGTGATGTCCATGTCGAAAGAAGCCTGGATCAGCGACTGCTCGGTCGACGTGTTGTCGTAAAAGCTGCCGGAATCTTCAATCTCGCCGTAAAGGTAGAAGCCAAACTCTTTGCCTGCAATCTCGCCCGGGCCGCCGACTTCTGCAGTCAGCACGTTGTTGTTCCAGCGGCCAGTGGTATAGGAGAGTTCCCCTTCGTTCTCGGCCAGGTACTGGCCCCCACCGGCTCGAGCGGACTTGGGTTCAAAGTTCAGGTAGCCGCCAATCTTGGCCGGGCCAAAAATCGGCGACGCCGGTCCGCGAACGATGTCGATGCGGTCTGCCGCAGCGATCGGTGTGGGGTAGTTGCCCGGGTTGTCCAGGCGTCGAATGCCTCGGAAGTACGTCTCTCCGGGCGTACCGCGAACATCCAGACCACCGGCAACGCCGAAAAAGCTCTGCGTGAATGAGCCCGGTGCCAGGGCGACCAGTTCGTCGATGTCTTGGATATTGAATCGCTCAAGCTGCTCAAAGGAGACCGTTGACGCTGAGCGTGGCAGTTCGAGGAGCGACTTCTGGAAGCCCAGCACGGACTCGACGTTCTCGCCGGGCTGGCTCCGCAGCTCGCCGGTGACGACGACCTCTTCGATGACGCCCGAGGTGTCCTGCTCGGCAGCGTGGGCCACGCCTGCCAGCAGTGTGCAGGCCATAATCAGCACGGCAGAGCCCCGCGCAGACCTGTTTAGGTTGCGGTGAACATTCACAAAACTATCCCCCATTGTGAAAAGCGCCCGAAAGGCGCTGCGTTCGATTAGTGATTTCCTGGTTTTTTTCGGAATTTTCGGTGGAGTAACTTTCCAACAAGATGGGCCAGCAATCGCCGTGCCAATGCGCCTGGAAGGTCCTGAATGCGAGCAGTCAACCGCTCAGGCCCTACGCGCTGGCCCTCTCCATGAGTCCTTGAGCGCGTCGACGAAGGTCCGTTCCTGGTACGCCGCACTATAGCTGTGCGGCCGCTTTCGGCATAGCACCAGTACGCCCGGTTCTGGTGCGAAAGCCCTTCAGGCCTTGTGGGTCGCGCGGATCTTGCGCTGGATATGAGCGCCGGCGGTGGTGTCCTGGTATCGGGCCGGCCGTTCCCGGATGGCGGCAGGCAGGCAGCTGATCTGCACCTCGGTGTCCGGATCCATGAAGAAGGCGATGGAGTAGCGGTCCCGGGGGCCGGTCATGGGCAGGACCCGGTGCTCCGTGGACGGATAGCGATCATTGCTCCAGTGGGCCATCAGGTCGCCGGTGTTCACCACCACATGCCCCTGCCGGGGCTGGCAATCCCACCAGCTGCCGTCAGCCTGCCGCAGCTGGAGCCCCGGAACGCCTTCCTGGATCAGCAGGGTCAGCGAGCCGTAGTCGGTGTGCGCGCCGGCGCCGAGCGCGTCGGCTGTGGGTGCCTGGCCACCGGGGTAACGCAGGAACCGCAGGGTCATGTTCTGGCCCGTGTGTTTGGACGCAAACCAGTCCGCCGGCTGCTCCAGGGCCAGGGCGAACACTCGCAGCAGCAGCTGGCTCGCCTCGGTGCAGGCCCGGTACAGGTCCTGGCTGACCGCGCGAAACTCGGCCGAGGGCCACTGCTCATCGGCGGCGTCGGCGACCGCTGCGCGCATGGTGAAGGTCTCCTTCAGGTCGCCGGGCTGCTCCGGATCCAGGGCTTCGACCCCGGGCCCCTGGTAGCCGAAGTTCGCGTCGGCATCCTGATAGCGAAAGCGATCCTTCACCGCCGCCGGCTCGCCGAAGAACGCCCGGGCCGCGGCAAATGCCCGCGCCTGCAGGGCGATGGGCACCGGGGTGCGGGTCAACGCCATAAACCCCTGGGCCCGCAGCGCGCGGTCGACTTCCTGCGCCAGCGCAGCCTGGCGTTCGGGCCGCTCGCCCCCTTCAAAATCGATGACAGACAGCGCCATGGCACCCTCCGGGCCCGGTAGATACCGGGTAGGATGCCTGCGAGCAGCAGCACAGGCCAGCGAGCGCAGCGACATGAGCGGCACCGACGACACCCCAGAACACTATCCCCGGGATCTGATCGGCTACGGGGCCCAGCCGCCCCACGCGCGCTGGCCGAACGGCGCGCGCATCGCCGTCCAGTTCGTCATCAACTTCGAGGAAGGCAGCGAAAATTCCGTGCTGCACGGCGATCTGCACTCGGAGACCTTCCTGTCTGACATCATCGGCGCCCGGCCCTACGCCGACCGGCACATGAGCATGGAAACGCTCTACGAGTACGGCACCCGCGCCGGCTTCTGGCGCCTGCACCGGCTGTTTGCCCGCTACCAGATGCCGGTCACCGTGTTCGGGGTCGCCATGGCGCTCCAGCGCCACCCGGAAGCGGTTCAGGCCATGCTCGATGCCGACTGGGAGATTGCCAGCCACGCCTATCGCTGGATCGACCACCAGTTCATGAGCGAGGCGGAGGAGCGCGCGCAAATCAACCGGGCGATCGAGATTCATACGGCCGTTACCGGCAGCCGGCCCCTGGGCTGGTACACCGGCCGGGACAGCCCGAACACCCGCCGGCTGGTCATGGAGGCGGGGGGCTTTGCCTACGATGCGGATTCCTACGCGGACGATCTGCCCTACTGGCATGACGCGGGGCCGGACGCAGCGCCGCACCTGATCGTGCCCTACACCCTGGACGCCAACGACATGCGCTTTGCCTCAGCGCAGGGCTTTAACAGCGGCGATCAGTTCTTTGCCTATCTGCGCGACGCCTTCGATACCCTGTACGAAGAGGGCGAGACGGCGCCGAAGATGATGAGTGTCGGGCTGCACTGCCGGATCATCGGGCGCCCGGGCCGGCTGCAAAGCCTGAAACGGTTTCTGGATCACGTGCGCGGGCACGAGGACGTCTGGGTTTGCCGGCGCATCGATATCGCGCGGCACTGGCAAGCCCACCACGCGCCCTGACCGCGCACCTCAGCGGTCGGCTTCGAAGGCCTCGACCCGGTCCATGATGGCGCCCAGCTTGGCGTCCCAGGCCGCACTTTGCGGCGGGCCCCAGTCAGCGCCGCAGGCGGCTTGTATGGTCTCGCGCACCGCCGCCAGGTAGTCCGCGTACATGGCCGCGGTCACCCCGTAGGCCACGAGATGATTGCCCAGCTCCCAGTCCAGGTAACCGTCCGGCGCCATCGCGGCTTCCGAGAGCAGCAGGTCGATGGTGCCTTCGAACATGCGCCCGCGCATGGGCCCGTCCGAGTGCGCCATGAGCTCAAAGCCGGCAGCGCTGCGGGAGAAAAACGCGTCGAACACCACGCCCACGACATCGCCGGCTCGCTCAGCCGCGATTTCGAGGGTGCCGGACAACAGGTCCGTGTGGCTGTCGCTCATGGCCGGGCCCCGCTGCCCGGTGCGGCCTGCGACCAGGCCAGCAACAGGGCACGCTCGTCATCGCTCATGCCCGTTAAGTTGCCGAGCGGCATATAGCGTGTGCTCAGAGACTGGCTGACCAGCCGCGCCTGCGCCTGGATGTCGTCGGGGGTCCGGAACAGGTAGCCGCCCGGCGCGGTGGCAAAGCCCGGCTGGGTGGGCTGCTCCGCATGGCAGACCGCGCAGTGCTTGCTGATGATGGGCTGCACGGCAGCCGCGGTCACCGCGGGCGCGCCGGCCGGGAGCGCGGCGCCGACCGAGGGCGTCGCCGTCATGCCAGCGGCCACGGCAATGCCGACGAAGGCCGCAAAGGCGCCCACCAGATAGCCGGGCTGCACGTTGCCCGTGTGTTTGGCGTTGAAGAAGTGCCGCGCCACCATGGCCGTGATCGCGAGCACCACCACCAGCAGCCAGGCGTGGGGGTGGCCAAAGACAAAGGGCGCGTGATTCGACAGCATGCAGAACAGCACGGGCAGCGTCAGGTAGTTGTTGTGCGTCGACCGACGCTTGGCGAGCGCCGCCCGGTCTGCATCCGGCGGCGTGCCGGCCTCGATCGCCGCGACCAGGGCTTTCTGCCCGGGAATGATGACCATCAGCACATTCGCGGCCATCCAGGTCGCCAGCACCGCGCCCACGTGCAGAATCGCCGCCCGCGCCGCGAACAGCTCGAAGGCCAGCCAGCTCAGGAACGCCATCAGCAACACGATCACAACCAACTGCGCGCCGATCGCTCGACGATGATTAGCGCGCATCGCGCCTTCGTACAGCGCCAGCCCCCCGAGCAGGTAAACGACGCTGGCCACCACGGCCATGGCCGGGTCCGTCACGGCGCTGTCGGCGCCGACCAGCTGCGTGCTGGCGCGCAGATAGTAATAGGTCACGAGCAGCGCACTGCCGGTCAGCCAGGTGCTGTAGGCCTCCCACTTGAACCAGTGCAGGGTTGTCGGCATCTGCGGCGGCGCCAGCCTGTACTTGCCGACTTCGTAAATGCCGCCGCCGTGAATCGACCACAGCTCGCCGCCCAAGCCGCGAGCCTGTTTGTCGGCGCCCGGCGGCTCAAGGCTCAGGTCCAGCCAGATAAAGTAGAAGGAGGCCCCGATCCACGCGATCGCCGTGACCACGTGCAGCAGCCGCAGCAGCAGATTGAGCCATTCGAGAATTGCCGCTTCCATGAGCCGACGCTACGCCGCTGCGCGCTGGTGCGCCAGCGCGCCCGCCACGTAGCAGCGTGCCACCGCAGACTCGTCGCCCAGCAGCTGGTAGGCAAAGAGCTGGTCTGTGAGCGACTGGGCGAAGCTCATGCGCTCTTCCAGCACGCTGCCGGCTGCGGGTCGCAGCACCGCCAGGTCGGCGTCATAGCCGGGGGCGACCCGCCCGATACGGTCATCGAGCCCGAGCGCGACCGCGTTGCCCCGGGTTGCCGCGTGCAGCGCCTTGGCCGGGTGCCAGCTTTGCCCGCCCAGCTGCGCAACCTTATAGCCCTCGCCGAGGGTCGCCAGCATGGAATAGCTCGTGCCGCCGCCGACATCGGTTGCGACACTCATCTTGACGCCAAAGGCCGCCAGGCGCTCGAGGTCCAGCAGCCCGCTGCCCAGGAACAGGTTGGAGGTCGGACAGAAAGCGATCGTGGAGCCGGCGTCCGCCAGCCGGGTGAGCTCGGCATCGCTCAGGTGAATACCGTGCGCGAAGATGCTGGTGGGGCCGACCATGCCGAAGCGGTCGTACACATCGACGTAATCGCGGGCTTCCGGAAACAGCGCCAGCGTCTGCTGCACTTCGTTCGGATGTTCCGACAGATGCGTATGGAGGTAGACGCCGGGATGCCGCGCCAGCAGCTGGCCGGCCGCCGCCAGCTGCGGCGCCGTGCAGGTGATCGCAAAGCGGGGCGTCACGGCGTAGCGCAACCGGCCCTGGCGGTGCCAGCGTTCGATCAGGGCTTCGCTCTCGGCAACGCCATCGCTGTCCGTATCGAGCAAGCCTTCCGGGCCGAAACGGTTCATCAGCACTTTGCCGGCAATCATGCAGGCCGAGCGCTGCGCCGCGGCTTCGAACAGCGCATCGGTGGCGCCGGGGTGGACAGTGGTGAACGTCAGCGCCGTGGTGGTGCCGTTGGCGAACAGCCGGTCCAGGAACGCGTTGGCACGCAGGGTCGCGTGGGCCGGGTCTGCGAACGCCAGCTCGGCCGGGAACGCATAACGCTGCAGCCAGTCCAGCAGCTGCGTGCCGTAGCTGGCAATGATTGCCATCTGCGAGTAGTGAATGTGCGTGTCGATGAAGCCCGGCACGATCAGGGACCCGCGCAGGTCTTCCAGCGCTGCCAGATCGCCGCCCGCCTGTTCGTAGCGGGCCACCGGCTCGACCGATTCGATGCGGCCATCGGCCAGCAGCACCACCGCATCGTCCAGATAGTCCACGCCGGGGCTGTCCAGATCTTCCGGTGCCGCAGAAAAGCTCAGCACGCTGCCGCGCAGTCCGCGAGGCTGTTTCAGGGCCTTCATTCAGCTGCCCCGGTAGGTGCTGTAGCCGAAGCGATTCATGAGCAGCGGCACGTGGTAATGGCGTGCCTCGTCTGCCAGGAACTCCACCCGGACCCGGGGATAGAAACTGCTGTGACCGCGCCCCTGGTACCAGTCCGCGGCCGCAAACTCCAACTGGTAGCGCCCGCAGTCGAGCGCATCGATCGCCGGCCATTCGCTGACCCGGCCATCATCGTTGGTTGTCGCGCGGCTCAGCGGCGTCGCCTCATCGCCGCGGTACAGGGCGATCTGCAGACCGGCTGCAGGCTGTCCGCTGTCGAGTTCCAGAACGTGCGTGCTCAAGCTGAATTTCAAAAGAGACTTCCCGTGATGCCGGCGCTAGCGCTGGCTGTTGCCGAGCCGGTCGTTGATGCGCAGCTCGGTGATCTTCATCTGCTCGGCCGCGGCGGTCTCCAGCTCCTGCTGGCGCGAGCGCGGCAGGCGCTCCTCGAGCAGTGCCAGCATCTGTGCCGCGCTCTTGCCCGAGGCAAATACGATAAAGATAAAGCCGTGCCGTTCAAAGTAGTCGCGGTTGCGCGCCGCCAGGGACTGCAGCACCGCGTCGTCGGCGCTCAGCACCTGGCCCTGTTCCGCATTGGCCCGATCGTCCGGCGCCGCGTAGCGCGCCCGCAGCAACTCGACATCGCCGATGAGCGGGTGCGCGGCGAAGGCGGCCAGCCGCTCCGCCTCATCAGCATCGGCCCAGTGCGCGCGCGCGGCGGCCAGCAGCGCCGACAGGTCGGCGTACGGTCTGCCGGCGGCAACCTGTCGCGCCCACTGCGGGGCCGCACAGCAGGCCAGCAACCACTGCTCGGCGTCCACCGGCGACAGCGCGTCGAACTCGCGGATCGTTCCGGCCTTCACGCCGAGGGCTCCTGCACCTGCACCAGCTGCGCCTTGATCTGCTGCCAGCTCAGGGCGCCTTCCGGTGCCTGGGCCGCCGGGCGGCGATGCAGCAGGTCAGCGACGATACCCACCGCGATCGCCATGGGCTCCTTGCCCTGCACCGCCGGATCGCCAATGGGGCAACGCACGCGCTCGATAGCTGCGCTGGCAAACCCGTCCTGCGCCAGCCGCTGGGCAAAGCGCGCGCGCTTGGTCTGCGAGCCAATCAGGCCAACGGACTGGACCCCGGCGCGCAAACACTGCGCTGTGAGGTCGTAATCGAGCTGATGATCGTGAGTCAGGATCATCACCTCGGTGCTCGCGGCAAGGCTGGCAATGCAGCCCTCAACATCCGTCAACTGCTCGCACGGCACGGGCCGGGTGCCGCGATCGCCGGTGCGGTCCGCACGCGCGTCCAGCCACCGCAGCTGCACCGGCAGGTCGGCCAGCAAGGCAACGACCCGCTCGCCCACGTGGCCGGCCCCGAACACCGCGACCTGACAGGGCGGCGCCGCAAAGGGTTCCAGCAGCACGGTGACGCTGCCGCCGCAGCACTGCGTGGCTGCGGCCGCGAGCGGAAAATGCGCGATGACTGCACCGCTGTGCCCCTGGGCCAGCAGTTCCCGGGCCTGCTCGATGACCAGATATTCAAACTGCCCGCCGCCGATCGTGTCGTCCGTGCCCTTCGCCGTGATCACCATCTTGCTGCTGCTGGCCCGGGGCGTAGAGCCTGTGGTCGCGAGCACCGTGGCGATCACGTAGGGCTCGCCGCTTGCCGCATGGTGGCCGATGGCGCGATGCCAGTGCATCAGTCTTGCGCTCCGCGAGCTTCCTGGGCGGCGCGGAACACGGCCTCGGGCGTGGCTGGCACCGCCAGAGAGGGGAGACAGGCGTATTCGCCCGCCGCAGCGCAGGCGTCTCGCAGCGCGCACCACACCGAGATGGCCAGCATCAAAGGCGGTTCGCCGGTCGCTTTCGAGCGGTAAATGGTCTGCTGCGGGTTCGGCGCGTCGTAGAGTTCGACTCGCCACTGCGCCGGCACATCGTGCGCGGTAGGGATCTTGTAGTTGGCCGGCCCGTTCGAGGTGATCTGCCCGGCGTCGTTCCAGGTGAGCTCTTCGGTGGTCAGCCAGCCGGCGCCCTGCACGAACCCGCCTTCGATCTGTCCCAGGTCCACCGCCGGGTTCAGAGACTCGCCGGCATCGTGCAGGATGTCGACGCGCAGCAGCCGGTACTCGCCGGTCAGCGTATCGATCAACACTTCCGTCGCCGCCGCACCGTGCGCGTAGTAAAAGAACGGGTGTCCGTCACCACGCTCTTTGTCGAAGTGAATGTCTGGCGTTCGGTAGAAGCCTGCCGCCGACAGGGAGACCCGGGCCATATACGCCGCCCGCGCGAACTCCGCAAAGGACAGCGAATGCGTGCCGTCGCTGACCTGGCCATCCGCATAGCGCAGCGGGCCCTGCCACTCCAGGGTGTCCCGGGCGAAGTCCGCAAAGCGGGCCTGCAGCTGCTCGCAGGCATTGGCAATCGCCATGCCGTTCAGGTCCGAGCCGGAAGAGGCCGCCGTCGGCGAGCCGTTGGGCACCTTGTCAGTCTGCGTGGCGCCGAGCTGCACCTGCGCCAGCGGCAAACCAAAGGCGCGCGCCGCCACCTGCTGCATCTTGGTAAACAGCCCCTGCCCCATCTCTGTGCCCGCGTGGTTCACCTCGATGCTGCCGTCCGTATAGACGTTGACCAGAGCGCCGGCCTGGTTCAGATGCGTCGCCGTGAAAGAGATGCCGAACTGTACGGGCGTCAACGCCAGGCCGCGCTTAAACACAGTGTTTTCAGCATTGAAGCGACGCGCCTGCGCCTGCCGGGCCCGGTAGTCGCAGCGGCCCTCGAGGCTCGCCAGCAAATCGCCCAGCAAAAACTGATCGATCTGCTGGCCGTAGGGCGTGTGGTCCCGGCCTGGCGCGAACAGGTTGCGCTGCCGCAGCGTCAGCGGATCGATCCCGCTGGCAAAGGCCAGCTCGTCCATGGCGCTCTCAATGGCGAGCATGCCCTGGGGCCCGCCAAAACCCCGAAACGCTGTGGCCGACACCGTGTTGGTACGGCAGCGGTACCCGGAAATGCGGGCGTGCGGCAGATAGTAGGCATTGCAGGCGTGGAACATGGCGCGATCGACCACGCCCTCGGACAGGTCCGGAGAGTGGCCGCACTGCCCGGCCAGCTCGATGACCGCAGAGCGAATCAGGCCCTGCGCGTCGCAGCTGAGCCGGTAGCTCGCGTCGAAGGCGTGGCGCTTGCCGGTCTGAATCATGTCGTCCTGCCGCGGCATGCGGTAGCTCACCGCCCGCCCGGTGCGCACGGCGGCGAGCGCGGCCAGGCAGGCCAGGGGCGCGGCCTGGCTTTCCTTGCCGCCAAAGCCGCCGCCCATGCGCCGGCAGACGACGCGGACCTTGTGCATCGCGATGCCAAGCACGGCGGCGACCAGATGCTGCACCTCGTCCGGATGCTGAGTCGATGAGTGCACGCGCAGCTGGTCGGTGTCCTCGGGAACGGCGAGCGCCGCCTGGCTCTCAAGGTAAAAGTGTTCCTGACCGCCGATCGCCAGCTCGCCGGAGATTTCGTAAGCAGGCGCCCCGGCCGGCAGCTCGCCCCGGGTCCAGTGCCGGGTCGGCAGCACAAAGTCGTCCGCCGCCCGGGCGGCGGCGGTGGTGACGTTCGGGGCATCCGCATCCACGGTGATCGTCGCCAACCGCGCAGCCCGCTGGGCGGCGCGCAGGCTGGTCGCCAGGACTGCGAAGATCGGCTGCGCCGCATAGGTCACGGCGCCGTCCGCAAGCAACAGGTCGCCGGGGTAGATCGCGCCCACGTCCAGCTGCCCGGGCACGTCCGCCGCGGTGATGACATCGACCACTCCCGGCGCCGCGCGCACAGCGGCCAGATCCAGCTGCCGAAGCTGTCCGGCTGCCTCGTGCACGTAGCCGGTGGCCAGGTGGAGCGCGCCGGCGGGCAGCGGCAGGTCATCGATATAAGGCGCAGTACCGGTCACGTGCCCGATCGCGGACTCGTGCACCGGCGCGGCCTCAGCGGCCTGCAGATCGCTGGCGGACGTTCGGTTCACGGCGCGACGCCCCCGGCCAGCACGGCATCGAGCGTTAGCGGCCCCGCGCCCTGGGACAGCAGCAGCGCCTTGCGCAGCAGGTTGGCCGCGACTTGCTGGCGGTATGCCGCGCTCGCGCGCACATCGCTGATGGGCGCAATGCTGTTGCCGACCTGCTCGCAAGCACGGTCGATCAGCGCTGGCGTCAGGGCCTGGCCCTCCAGCAGCGTCTCGACATCGGCCAGGCGCACAGGCGTCGCGGCGACTCCGCCAAAGGCGATGCGCACGTCGCGCAGCGCGCCGTCGACCACCGGCAAGGCGAAGGCGCCCAGCACGCTGGAGATGTCGTCGTCCTCGCGCTTGGAAATCTTGAAGACCTGCACCGCCGGCCAGGAGACGGTGGCGGGAATCTCGACCGCTGCGATGTACTCGTCTGCCGCGCGCGCGGTCTGCCGGTAGCCGAGAAAAAAGTCGTCCAGGGCAAGCCGCCGTTCTGCCCCCTGCGCGCTGCACAGGACGACGACCGCGTTGACGGCCAGCAGCGTGGGGGACCAGTCGGCGATCGGCGAGCCACCGGCCAGATTGCCGCCCAGGGTGCCGCGGCCGCGGATCTGCGGCGATCCAAAACGGTGCAACATCGTGACCAGAGACGGGCAAGCGGCTTCGCCGCCGGCAAAGAACGAGACGAGCTGCTCATGGGAGACCCCGGCGCCGATGCGCAGCCCGTCTTCCGTGCGCTCGATGCGCCGCAGGGAGGCGATGCCGGTCAGGTCAATCAAGCGCTCGAAGTCCTGGTAACGCTGGCTCACTTCCAGCCAGAAGTCCGTGGTGCCCGCGATAAGCGTGCCGCCGTCGCGCAGGCAGGCTTGCAGCGCCTGCTCCGTCTCCGGGCGCTTGTACCCGGGCACATCGCCGCCTGGGCTTGCCAGAGCTGCCGCCGTGAGCGCCGCCGGCTGTGCCCGGGCCGGCGCCGCATCGACCGCCTGATCGGCAGCGAGGGCGGCATCGAGGATCGGGCGGTAACCCGTGCACCGACAGAGATTGCCGCTGATGGCCCGCACCCGGTCTGCGCGCTCGCGGCTGGCCAGCCGGCCTGGCTCCCCTTGCAGCTGAGCGCCCACCAGAGACATCACGAAGCCGGGGGTACAGAAGCCGCACTGGGACCCGTGCTCCGCGACCATGGCCGCCTGCACCGGGTGCAGCTGCGCCGGTGTGCCAACACCTTCAACGGTGACGACCTGCTTGCCGAGGGCGAACCCGAGGGGCGTAATGCAGCTGTTCACTGTTTGGGGCGCTGAGCCATCGGCTGCCGTTACGATGACCGTGCAGGCCCCGCAATCGCCAGAGGCGCAACCTTCTTTGGTGCCGGCGAGCCCGACGCTGTCGCGCAGGTACGCGAGCAGGCTGGTATTGGGGTCAAAGAACGGCAGGGCCCGAACCTGTCCGTTCAGGACCAGCTGCGCGCTGTCGGTGGTGTTGTCTGCCTTCATGGCCAGCAGCCTTGCAAATCTTCAGCCAACCCCTAACGTGAGCGGCCATCGTTTCCGTTTCCCGAGCAGTCTACAGGCACAGCCGGCCCCATGAGCATCTGGATCAAAAACCCGTTGGTCAGCTACGACGCGATCCGCGGGGCGCACCGCAACGGCGGCCTCGTGATTCGAGGCAACCGCATCAATGAGACCGTGCCCCTGAACGGCAGCCCTTCGGAACCGGTCGAGCACGTTTTTGACGCCTCCCGGCGAGTTCTGCTGCCCGGGCTCATCAACACCCACCACCACTTCTACCAGACCCTGACCCGCGCCCTGCGCGCGGCCCTCGACAAACCGCTGTTCCCCTGGCTGCAGGCGCTGTATCCGGTCTGGGCAGGACTGACCGAAGAGATGGTCGACGCGGCAACGCGGCTGGCCGGCTACGAGCTGCTGCTGTCCGGCTGCACCACCACCACTGACCATCACTACCTGTTCCCGAGCGGGCTGGAGCGCGCCATCGACGTGCAGGCCGAAGCCATCGGCAGCATCGGGCTGCGCGCCGTGCTGACGCGGGGCTCCATGAGCCTGGGGGAGTCCGACGGCGGGCTGCCGCCGGACACGGTGGTGCAATCGAACGACGCGATCCTGGCGGATAGCGAGCGTCTCATCGAGCGTTGGCACAACGCCGCAGACGATGCCCTGTGTCAGGTCGCCCTGGCCCCCTGCTCGCCGTTTTCCGTAACGCCGGAACTGCTGCGCGACAGCGCCGCCGTCGCAGCCAAGGCCGATGTGCTGCTGCACACGCATCTGGCAGAGACGGCGGACGAAGAAGCGTTCTGCATCGAGCAGTTCGGATGCCGCCCCCTGGATCACCTGGCCGCCTGCGGCTGGTTGACGGACCGGTCCTGGTTTGCGCACGGCATTCACTTTACCGGCGAGGAAATCGAGCGCCTGGGCGCGAGCGGCTGCGGCATCAGCCACTGCCCCAGCTCGAACATGGTGCTGGCGTCCGGGATCTGCCCGGCGCCAGCGCTGGAGCAGGCTGGGGTGGCCGTCGGGCTGGGGGTGGACGGCAGCGCCTCGAACGACGGCTCGAACCTCATCCAGGAAGTCCGGCAGGCACTGCTGATCCAGCGGCTGGGCCAGAGCGAGCGCGGCGGCGATCTGGTCTCGCACCTCGATGCGCTGCGCTGGGCGACGCAGGGCGGCGCACGGTTGCTGCATCGGCCCGCCCTGGGACACCTGAGCGACGGCGCCTGCGCGGACCTGGCCCTGTTCGACCTGGACGAACCGCGCTTCAGCGGCAGCGATGATCCGCTGGCAGCCCTCGTGCTCTGCGGCGCGCACCGCGCTGACGCGGTGATGGTCGACGGGCAGTGGCGGGTGCAGAATGGCGCGCTCACCGGAGTTGATCTGGCGTCGCTGCAGGCCCGACACAGCGCCCTGGCACAGGCGCTCTGGAGCCAGCACTGAAAGGCGATCAGAGTGCGCGCAAAGGACGGTGGAAACCGCCCCGGCTGACGCGCTGGCTGTCAAAGCTGGAACAGCTGACCGGTCTGTATCTGGTCGCGGTGTTCCGCGCGCCCATCAGTCCCCGCTATCCGGCCCCGCCGAAAGGCGTTGCCACACGCATCGCCGACAGCGCATTGCTCGCGCCCTATGTCGATCGGGACGGCTACGAACTGAGCCAGAGCTTCACGGCACCCGCTCTGGCTCGCGGCGAGCACTGCGTGGTCACGCTGCTGGACGGCGAGCTGGCGGCGTACGGCTGGGTGAGCTATCGCGCCACGCCGCACCTGCATGGCCTGTGGGTCACCTTCGACGCCGGGCAGCGCTACAACTTCAAGAGCTTTACCCTGCCCGCCTATCGCGGCCGCCACCTGCGCGGCAGCTTTGGCGCTCTGCAGGCCCTCGACCAACAACAGGGCGCGAGTCACACGATCTCGTTCATCGCGCTCCACAATCGTGCCTCCATCCGCGCAGAGCAGCGCAACGGCGGCCGGCTGGCCGGCTACGCGGGCTACTGGCGACACCCCTGGGGGGCCTGGCCGTTTCGCTCAGCGGGCGCGCGGCGCTGCGGCTTCCGGTTCTACCGGCCCGGCACGGAAAGCACCGGCTGACCCTCGTGCGCTACTGAAACAGCGGCTCGTCGAAGCTGCGCAGCTTGCGGGAATGCAGTGACCGCGCTTCGGCCTCGCCGCGCAGCGCATCGTTTGCGCGCAGGGAGATCTCCAGATGCTGGCCGATTCGTTGCTGGTAGAAGGTGTTGGCCATACCGGGCAACTTCAGCTCGCCGTGCAGCGGCTTGTCAGACACACAGAGCAGCGTGCCGTAGGGCACCCGGTACCGGTAACCGTTGGCGGCAATGGTGGCGGACTCCATATCGATCGCGATCGCGCGGGACTTGTTGAGCCGCTCGGCGATCCGATCAAAGGACAGCTCCCAGTTGCGATCGCCCGTCGTCACCACCGTGCCGGTACGCAGATAGCGCTTCAGCTCGTTTTCGGTGCATCCGGTCACGTCGCGCACGGCGCCGGTGAGCGCCAGCTGCACCTCGGCAATGGTCGGCAGCGGGATCGATGGGGGCAGGTCGTCGTCAAGCACGCCGTCGTCCCGCAGGTAGGCGTGCGCCAGCACGTAGTCGCCCAGCTGCTGCGTGCGACGCAGGCCACCGCAGTGGCCGATCATCAGCCAGGAATGGGGGCGCAGTACGGCAATGTGATCGGTAATCGTCTTGGCGTTGGACGGCCCGACGCCAATGTTCACCAGGGTATCGCCCATGCGGTTTTTGCGCACCAGGTGGTACGCGGGCATCTGCGGCATCTTGAAGCTCGCATCGGCCGGGGACTTGCCCTGCTTTGCCGTGGTCACCCGGTCGCCGGGCTCCACGATCGCTTCCGCGCGGCCGGCCGCCAGCTCGGCCTCGGCGTACTCCAGAAACTCGTCAACGTAGCGCTGGTAGTTGGTAAACAGCACAAAGCGCTGGAAGTGCCGCGGGCTGGTGGCGGTGTAGTGATGCAGGCGATAGAGCGAGTAGTCCGTGCGCTGTGCCGTGAAGAGCGACAGCGGCAAAGCCCCCTCGCTCTTGAGAATCTGCCGCCCGTCGACGATCTCGTCGTTCATCTCCATCAGGTTGGGGGTATAAAAGTGCCGCTGAATGCCCATAGGATTGCGCTGCGTGTCTTGCGCCTGGAAAGGATCCAGGGCGAAAGGTAACGGAATCGGCTCCCGGGAAGCTTCTACCCGAAAGATCGGGTCGAAGCGCTCGGCAATGCGCTCGAGCTGGTCCAGCAGGTAGTCGGCGAACAGGTCCGGCTGCGTCACCGTGGTCGCATGCAGGTTGGTACTGGCGATGCGCCCCATGGATAGCCGGCTGGTCTGAATCGACTTTTCCGGCGAGATTTCCACGCTGATCTGCGGGTAGACGCCAACGGCCTCTGCCGGGTCAGGATCTTTGCCCGCGACGTAGCCGGTGTACTGGCGCCGGATCAGGTCCAGGGAATCAGCGTAGATCTGTGACAGCCGCTTGACTGCCTCGGCGGGGGTCGCGCAGCGACGGGGGTCCGTAGGTTCTTGTTTCATGCCCGCAGTCTAGCGCCTTCCTCCGCCCCAGGCTGCGACAGTTCGCTAAGTCGGCTGGCCGCCGGCTACGTCCAGAAACTGGCCGGTGACCCAGGCGGCTGCCGGCGACGCAAAGAACGCCGCCGCGGCCGCGCAATCCTCCGGCGTGCCCGTGCGGCCCAGGGGAATATTCGGCGCGAAGGCCGCCTTCGCTTCCTGTTCGCCCAGACCCATGGTCTGTTCCAGCATCTCGGTGACCACGACGCCGGGCGCAATGCAGTTCACCGTGATGCCCCGCGGCGCGTACTCCACAGCCATGGTGCGCGTCAGGCTGATCATGCCCATGTTGGCCGCCGAGTAGACGCCAAAGCCAGGCGACGGTTTGTGCGCCGCGATGGAGATGATATTGATGATGCGGCCGCCATCGTTCATGCGATTGGCCGCCTGCTGCGCGCCCCAGAACTTGGTCTTCATGTTGAAGTGCAGCTGCTCTTCGAACTTGTCGAGCGCGATGTCGGGCAACGCGTGCATCTTGCGGTCAAGGTTGCCGCCCGCGTTGTTCACCATGATGTCCAGCGGCCCAAGGCGTTCAACGACTTCGTCCAGTGCTTTGGGAATGGCGGTGAAGTCCATGACGTCGACGCTCAGCGCCAGCGCCCGTCTGCCCCGGGCCTCGATTTCTGCCGCTACGGCATCCACGTCTTCCTGGCGCCGGGCAAAGACTGCGACGTCGGCGCCGCAATCGGCCAGGCCCAGGGCAATGCCCCGGCCGATGCCGCGGCCACCGCCGGTCACTACGGCGACTTTGCCGTCCAGGCGAAACTGATCGTGCAGGTTGGTACTCATCGTCTGGTCCTCAGTCCGGTAGCCGGACGGTCGCGCGCCCTTCGAGCGGGTTATCTGTATCCGGCCGGTCGAGCCAGATATCGCAATCGGCGTAGCGCACGCCATCTTCTTCGCGCACCGCTGTGACGCGCCCGCGGGCTGTGATGTGGTCTTCGTCCAGCACCACCAGCGGGAAGGTCATGAACACCCGGGCAATACTGCCGACCCCGGTCCAGGCATGGAGCATGTTGACCATGTAGCTGAGCCCCAGGGGCCCCTGATTGATCGTGTGCTTGCCGTAGCCCAGCTTGTCGACCACACGGGAATCCCAATGCACCGGGTTCGGGTCTCGCAGGATTGCGGCCATAGTGCGCATGCGCGCGGCGCTGACGCTGGGCATTTCCCAGGGCGGCACCAGATCTCCGACGCTCACGTTCATCGCGGTCCCCTCCGGTAGTGCCAGGTCACGACGGTCGATGCGGCGGCCTCGTCGACGTCGTCGTACAGGTCAAAGCGAAACTGAATCCGGTCGTAGGTGCGCTTGCCGTTCTCGACCCGGTCCGCTTCCGTAATCTTCGCTTCGACGCGATACTCAAGTTCTTCGCGCAGCGGTTTCCGAAAGATCCAGTCGTAGCTCTCGATGCCAATGGAAGAGTCCGAATCTGCCTGCCCCAGAGCAAACATCTCGGCAATACTGGTGTTGGCCCCCAGAATCGGCATGTGAAAGAGCGCCACAGGATGCGCGTAGTCGTCCGGCAGAGGATCCGCCCCCGTGCATTCCGTGAGCAGAAAATTTTCCCAGTGCGCGATGGTGTAGCGGCCCCCGGGGAACTGGTGTCCCACCAGAGCCCGGATCTCTGCCACCGGCGGCGGCGTCTTGGCCTCGGCCATAAGCGTATCCCCTCCCGTTGCTGACCGGCGCGGTGCGCCCCGGTGACTCGAAGCTATAGGAGAGCGAACTTGACCGCAAACACCACGGCGATCAGATACACGGCAGCCGGGCACTCGGCCGGCCGACCCGACGCCACTTTGATGACCGCGTAACTGATGAAGCCCACGCCGATGCCGTCCGCAATGGAGTAGGCGAGCGGCATTGCCAGGGCGGTAACAACCGCCGGGGCCGCCTCGGTCACGTCGTCCCAGTCGATATCAGCCAGCCCACGGGCCATGACGCAGGCAACAAACAGCAGCGCCGCTGCAGAGGCGTAGGCCGGCATGCTTTGCGCCAGCGGGGCGAACAGCAGGCACAGCCCGAACAGCAGGGCGATCACGACGGCGGTCAGGCCCGTCCGGCCGCCGGCCTCGACGCCTGCGGCGCTCTCGATGAAGCTGGTCGTCGATGACGTGCCGGCCACCGCCCCGGCGACCGTCGCGCTCGAATCTGCCAGCAGGGCATTGCGCAATCGCGGCAGCTTGCCATCGGCGTCGAGCAGATTGCTGCGAGTCACGATGGCAACCAGAGTGCCCGCCGTATCAAACAGATCGACCAGCAGCAACGCGAGGATGACGGTCATCATGCTGACGTTGAACGCGCCGGCAATATCGAGCTGCCCCAACACCGGCATGACCGACGGCGGCGCTGACACCAGTCCGTGAAACTCCGCGTTGCCGCTGAGCCAACCCGCGGTCGCGACGGTCATCATGCCGATGATGACCGCGCCGGTAACACCGCGAGCGGTCAAGGCCGCGATGAGCATGAAGCCGAGCAGCGCCGCGATGGGCGCAAAGCTCGTGAGGTCGCCAAAGCCGACCAGCGTTGCCGGATTGCCCACCACGATGCCGGCGTTCTGCATGGCGATAAACGCCAGGAACAGGCCGATGCCCGATGCCATGCCGAGCTTGAGGTTTTTCGGGATCGAATTGATGAGCCACTCCCGGACGGGCAGCACGCTCAGGATCAGAAATAAAATGCCGGACAGGAACACCGCTCCGAGGGCCGCCTGCCAGGCGAAGCCCGCGGTGAGCACCACGCTGTAGGTAAAGAACGCGTTCTGCCCCATCCCGGGCGCGAGGCCAATGGGATAATTTGCCAGCAGGCCCATGAGCAGCGTGCCGACCATGATGGCGATGATGGTCGCGACAAACACGGCGCCGAAGTCCATGCCGGCTTCCGAGAGAATCGCAGGGTTGACGACAATGATGTACGCCATGGCCAGGAAGGTGGTGACGCCCCCGATCACTTCGCTGCGGATCGTCGATCCCTGCGCGCTAATCTCGAAGCGCCGATCAAGCCAGGCGGTTAGGCCTTGCGTCATAGCTATCCATCAGCGCCGTCGCGCGGCTGCCCTGCCCCAAAGGGCTAGCCTCGCACGAAGCTTCAGCAGCAGCAATTCGCGGCAAGCGCGCTGCAGTCGTGCGCCGGGGCGTTCCACCCTCCATCTGTTTCGCCTCCGTGGCACTATAAACAGCAATGGAAACCCCTGCGCCCGATCTGCTGTTTGGCCTCGACGACCGCCCGCCCTGGCCCCAGGCACTGCTCGCGGCGATCGCACACCTGCTCGCCATCGTTGCGAGCATCGCCACCGCGCCGCTGCTCATCGCCCAGGGCCTGCAGCTCGATGGCGCCACCACCAGCTACGTGATCAGCAGCGCCTTGCTGATCTCCGGGGTCGCCACACTGATCCAGATCAACCGCATCGGCCCCTTCGGCTCCGGGCTGCTGTCGGTTCAGGGGACCAGCTTTGCGTTCATTGGCGCCCTGATGCTCGCCGGCGGGGTGCTGGCGGGCCGCGGGCTCAGCAGCGAAGCCACCATCGGCGTGCTTCTGGGCAGCGCTGCGGTCGGAGCAGCGCTAACGATTCTGGGCGGGTTATACGTGCAGCGCCTGTCCCGGTTCATTACGCCCAACGTCACCGGCATCGCTATTTTTCTGCTGGGGCTGACCCTGATCGGCGCCGCCTGGAACAACTTCGGTTTCAGCCTTGCCGCTGCCCGGGATGTCGGCCGGGAGCCCGGCGTCTGGGCGCAGGCAGCCGTGGTCATCGGCACCATCGTGGTGCTTGCCACCCGGGCAAATCCCTGGCTGCGGCTGCTCAGCATCGTTGCCGGGCTGACGGCAGGCATGCTCTTTGCGCTGGCAACGGGGCAAGCGGCGCCGTTGCCCGAAATCAGCGGCGGGTTGGCGCTGGTACAGCCTTTCAGGTTTCCCCTGGGCTTCGATCTGGGGGTCTTCCTGATCCTGACGCCCATCTACTTCGTGACCATGACGGAGTCCATTGGCGATCTCACCGCAACCACCGTGCTGTCGCGGCAGCCAACGAGCGGCGCGCCCTACTGGCGGCGCATCCGCGGCGGCGTCATGGCCGACGGCCTGAACTCCATTCTGGCAGCCACCATGGGCACCTTTCCCAACACCACCTTCAGCCAGAACAACGGCGTGATCGCCCTGACTGGCGTCGCCAGCCGCTTCGTTGGCGTGATCGTTGCGCTGCTGCTGATCGCTCTGGGCTTGCTGCCTGCGTTCAGCGCCCTGTTTCAGAGCATTCCCGGCGGCGTGCTGCACAGCACGACTGCCCTGCTCTTCGCCATGATTGCGCTGACCGGGGTACGCTTGCTGCGCCAGACAGGCAATCCCCGGCGGGCCATGGCACTCCTCGTCATCAGCACGGCGGTTGCCTTCGCGCTCACCCAGGTGCCCGACCTGCTGGATGCCCGGGGCATCGAGCTGGCCGCAAGCCTGACCCTGCTGTGCAATTTTCCCGTCGCGACCGGTGCGTTGACGGCTCTGATCCTGGAGATTCTGCTGCCGTGACCGATCTCAACGCCGCCGCCAGCGCCGAGCGGCTCCTTGCGCAGTGCGATGTCCTGGCCGGCTTCAGCAGCCTTGGGCACGGCATTTGCCGCACCTGGCTGAGCCCCGAACACAAGGCCTGCAACGAGCAGGTAGCGCAGTGGATGAGCGCCGCGGGCCTGACCGTGCGCGTCGATGCCGCGGGCAGCCTGATCGGCCATCGTCCAGGCGCCGCGGGGAATGCCCCGGTACTGCTCATCGGCTCCCATCTGGACTCGATCCCGGACGCCGGGCGCTACGACGGCATCCTGGGTGTCCTGCTGGGCATTGAAGTGTGTGCTGCCCTGGGCGACACGCCGTTGCCCTTCGCGATCGACGTCATCGGCTTTGGCGAAGAGGAGGGGGTGCGCTTTGGCACCACCCTGATGACCAGTCGAGCCACCGCCGGCACCTTCGAGGCAGAGTGGCTGGCCCTGCAGGATGCCGATGGCACGACGGTCGCCCAGGCCCTGGACCGCTTTGGGCTGAACGCTGCCCGCATCGCGGACGCGGCGTACGATGGCGGGCAGTTGCTGGGCTATCTGGAGGCCCACATCGAGCAGGGCCCGGTGCTGGAAGATCTCGGTCTGCCCCTGGCGGTGGTGACCAGCATCGCCGGTGCCAAGCGCCTCGCCTTCGAGATCGGCGGCATGGCCGCCCATGCCGGAACCATGCCCATGGATCGACGGCAGGACGCGCTGGTCGGCGCGGCTCACTGCATCGCTGCCATCGAGCAGCAGGCGGTCGCGCACGGCGTGCTGGCCACCGTGGGCACCATCGAAGCGCTGCCCGGCGGGGTCAACGTCGTGCCCGGCGGGGCGCGTTTTACGCTCGACATTCGCGCGGGCGATGACGGCCGCCGGGAAGCCGCGCTGGATGCGATTGCGGCCGCGGCCGAGCGCTGCTGCGCCGATCGCGGGCTCACCATTGACGTGCAGCTGCTGCACCAGGCATCCGCGGCGCCCTGCGACCCGACGCTGCAGGCGGCCATCGCGCGCGGCATCGAGGCAACGGGGCAGACACCTCACTATATGGAGAGCGGCGCAGGCCACGACGCCATGGCGCTGGCAACGCTGTGCCCCGTCGGTATGCTGTTCCTGCGCTGCACGGGCGGCATCAGTCACCATCCGGACGAAGCGGTCCTGGTCGATGACGTGGCCCGCACCTTTACGGCCCTGCACGCAACGGTTCAGGCCCTGGCGGCGGAACACGCCCGCTAGCGAATACAACAAGAGAATCAGGAGAACCCTTTGGCTGCCGATCCGGAACTGCGACCCATTCTGAACCCCGGCATCAGCCGGTCGAGCGTGCAGCGCGATCACGCGGTGATCACGCCCGAATCGCACGTGCCGGTGCTGCTGCCTGGCTGGGACAACGCCGAGGCCGTGGTGCTGATCTCCCAGGAAATGGGCGCCAAGTTCGGGCAGCTGCTGGCGCACTGTCATGCCGGTGCCCGGCTGACACCACTCGCCGACGGCGACGAGTACTTCGTGCTGACCTTGAGCGGTACCGCGCAGCTGCGCCACGGTGACTCGGCCCAGGAAATACCCGCAGATCACTACGCCTATCTCCCGCCTTCGCTGCCCTGGACCTTGAGCTGCGCGGACCCGGCCACCCTCATGTTTTTCCGCAAGCCCTATTGCCCGCTCGCAGGACACAGCGCACCGGCACCCTTCGTGCGCGCGCTGGCCGACGTGCCAGCGGAGCCGTTCCTGGGCGACCAGGGCGCCCTGCTGCAAACCCTGCTGCCCGACGACCCGGCCTGGGACTGGGGCATCAACCTGTTTGAGTTCGTGCCCGGCGGCACGCTGCCCAACGTCGAAAACCATTTCATGGAACATGGCCTGTATCTGCTGGGCGGTCAGGGTGTTTACCGGCTCGGGGACCACTGGTATCCCGTGCAGGCCGGCGACTGCATCTGGATGGGCCCGTACCTGCTGCAGTGGTATGTCGCCGCCGGCAAAACCAACAGCCGCTACATCTACTACAAGGAGATGAACCGTGCCCCACTCGGCTGAGCAACCGGTCACCGTCGACGCCGCCCGGGTCCAGGCAGAGCTCGACCAGCTGGCGACGTACTCCTCAACGCCCGCGCCGAGCGTGACCCGTATTCTCTTTACGGAAACCGACATGGCGGGGCGCGAGTACATTCGCTCTCTGATGCGCGAGGCTGGACTGCAGGTCATTGAGGATGCGGCGGGCAATATCTTTGGCCGCTGGCAAGGTTCGGATCCGGATGCGGGCCGGGTGGGCAGCGGCTCCCATTGCGATGCCATCCCCCACGCCGGCAAGTTCGATGGCACGGTGGGCGTGGTCGGCGGCATTGCGGCGGTTCGGGCCCTGAAGGCAAGCGGCTACACGCCGCGACGCAGTATCGACATCATCATGTTTACCGCCGAAGAGCCGACACGCTTCGGCATCGGCTGCTCCGGCTCCCGGCTCATGGGCGGGGCCCTCGCCGCCCAGGAGCTGGCTGCGCTCAAAGACGAAGACGGCGTGAGCTTCGAAGAAGCACGCATCGGCGCCGGCTACAGCGGCGACCTTGCGAGCGTCGAGCTCGGCGACGATGACTACGCCTATTTCGTGGAGCTACACGTCGAACAGGGCCCGGAGCTGGAACGCCTTGGGCGCGACATCGGCGTGGTGATGGCCATCGCCGCGCCCGCGTCTTTCAAGATGCACTTCGAGGGGTTGGGCGGGCATGCCGGCACGGTGCTCATGCCCGATCGCAAAGACGCGCTGGTCCCGGCGGCGATCATGATTGCCCTGGCCGAAGAGCTGGCCGCCAACAGCGGCAGCCCGGACACCGTCGCAACCGCCGGCATTTGCGACGTGCATCCGGGCGCGATTAACAGCATTCCCCGCCAGGTCACCGTCAGCTTTGACGTGCGCGATACGGACCTCGCAACCCGGGAGAGGGTCGCCAACACGCTCAAGGACCGCGGCGAAAGCCTGGCCCGGGAACGGGGCCTGGGCTACGAGCTGGAGCTGATCAACGCCGACCCGCCGATCAATGCGGATCCCGAGATCCGCGCTGCGATCGAGGCGAGCTCGGCCGCCGCCGGCCTGTCAGCCCACCAGCAGGTGAGCCGCGCTTACCACGACGCGCTGTTTGTCGCGCGCAAGGTGGCCACGGGCATGATCTTCATTCCCAGCAAGGACGGCATCAGCCATCGCCCGGACGAGTACACGTCGCCGGAGGAAGTGGCCAACGGCGTTAAGGTGCTCGCCGCGACCCTGGCCCGGCTCGCGGCCTGAAGCCGGCG
>CAZXIJ010000028.1:42896-44041 GCA_964640725.1 uncultured Pseudomonadales bacterium
TCGACGATCAGCAGGCGGTCTTCGCTGTTCATGTTCTCCAGCAGGTACTGCCGGCCGTGGACGCGGATGTCGCCGCGGTTGCGCAGGCGCTGCTCGTAGTCCCGGCGGCCCTGGTAGGAGGTGCGCAGCGAGATATGGTCGGTCTCGACCCCAAGGGTGGCCAGACATTCCTGCACGACGATGCCGACAGCGCTGCCGCCCCGCCACAAACCCACGATAAAGGTGGGCCGAAACCCGGAATCGAAAATCTGCCGGCCGAGACGGAAGCCGTCGAGCATGTGCTGCTGCTCGGTGACGAACAGCTTGTCGCTGGCGCTCAAAGGGTCGCTCTGGTCATGGCACCAGTGTAGCGGCGGTCGCTTGTGCCCGGCCAGCGCTTCCCGTTCAATAGCGCTCCCGCCGGCGAGAATCCCTGCCATGCAGAAAGACTATCTGGACGCGCAGACGCTGCTCGACGACTCCTTCCGCCTGGCCGCGCGCATCGTCGACAGCGCGTTCCGGCCCACCTGCATGATCGCCGTCTGGCGCGGCGGCGCGCCGATTGGCGTGGCCGTGCAGGAGTACCTCAGCCACGCCGGGGTCGAGGCCGACCACATCGCGATCCGCACCAGCAGCTATCAGGCGATCGACCAGCGTTCCCGGCAGGTGGCCGTGTACGGGCTGAGCTACCTGGTCAAGAATCTGACCGCCGAAGACCGGCTGCTGATCGTCGACGACGTGTTCGATACCGGGCACACCATCGCCGCAATCATCGACCAGCTCCGCAGCAAGCTGCGCAAGAACACCCCCGACGACATCCGCGTCGCCGTGCCCTACTACAAGCCGTCCCGAAACCAGACGGATATCGTGCCCGACTACTACGTGCACGAGACCGCGAACTGGCTGAAATACCCCCACTCTCTGGAGGGCCTGAGCAAAGCCGAGATGCGCGAGCACCGGCCAGAGATCTTCGAGATCATTGGCGACCTGATTCCCGAGGACGCGCCCGGATGAGCCCGCGGCCCACCCGGATCAAGGTGTGCTGCATCGCCTCGCAGGAAGAGGCGGCGCTGGCTGTCGCCTGCGGCGCCAACGCGCTCGGGCTGGTGGGGCCGATGCCTTCGGGGCCTGGCACGATTGACGATGCGCTGGCGGCAGACATTGCC
>CAZXIJ010000028.1:44141-53231 GCA_964640725.1 uncultured Pseudomonadales bacterium
GGCCGGCCAAACGCCGAGACCGTCGAGCTCGGGGGTACCGGCCGAACGCACGATTGGGAGATCAGCCAGCGATTCGTCGCCCAGACACTGCGTCCCGTGTTTCTCGCCGGGGGTCTGAAACCAGATAATGTCGCCACCGCAGTCAACAAAGTTGCGCCCTTCGGCGTGGATTTATGCTCTGGGGTCCGAACGGACGGCGCGTTGGACGAAGCAAAGCTGCGGGCCTTTGTAGATCACGTTCGAACGATCGGTAAAAGCTCGCCAACATCGGCGCCAGAGCCTTGAGCCGCGCGAGCATTGGCCAGATTGCCCTGCTGGTTCGCAACTACGACGATGCCATCGCGTTCTACACCGGGGCGCTCGGGTTCAAGCTGCTGGAGGATAGGCCGCTGCCCGAAGAGGGCAGCAAGCGCTGGGTGCGGGTACAGCCCGCTGGCGGCGGCACTGAGCTGCTCCTGGCCCAGGCGACCGGTTCGCAGCTCGACTTCGTGGGCCAGCAGGGGGGCGGGCGAGTCTGGCTGTTTCTGCGCACCGATGACTTCTGGCGCGACTACCGCGCCTTCCAGGCCGCGGGCGTGACCTTCCCGGACGGCGAGCCGCGGGAGGAACCTTACGGCACGGTGACGGTGTTCGAGGACCTGTACGGCAATCTCTGGGACCTGATTGAGCCCCGGGACGGCGCCGACGGGCCCTAGGGCATACCGCGCGCGTGTTGCGCGGCGCGCAACACGCGCAGGAAATTGCCGCCCCAGATCTGCCAGACCTGCGCCACGCTGTAGCCACGGTTGAGCAAGGCCCGGGTCACGTTAGGCGCCTCGCTGGCATCGTCGAAGCCGTCGATGCTGCTGCCGTGGTTGAAGTCCGTGCCGATCCCCACGTGGTCGATACCGATCCGCTGGACGATGTAGTCGATGTGATCCACCAGCCGCTCCACGTCAGCAGGGCCCAGCACATCCCGCACGGAGGTCAGAAACTTCATCTTGGCCTGGGCGTCAGGCAGTTCCCAGTACAGCTCGTAAGGGTAGCTGTAGGCCTGCGGCAAGCCGGCGGCCCGACGGGCGGCTTTGATGCGCCCGATCAGCTCCGGATCAGACTGCGCCACCAGGTAGGCGCCAAAAGGCGCCACGTGAATGACGCCGCCGGTCGCCCCGATCCGGTCGATTTCCTCGTCGCTCAGGTTACGGCTGACATCGGACAGGGCGCGAACGTTGGAGTGGCTGGCAATGACCGGTGTCGTCGATGCCTCAATCGCCGCCAGGGTCGCTGCCTTCGAAAGCTGGGACACATCGACGACGGCGCCGAGGGCGTTGATCCTGGCAATGGCGGCGCGCCCGAGCGCCGACAAACCCTGATGCTCCTCGGTCGGCTCGTAGCGCTTCTGATCGCTCAGATACAGCGGCCGGGAGGAGTCCGCGAAGTCGTTGTGGCCCAGGTGCGTGAGGGCGAAGATCCGCACGCCGTCGTCGTAAAAGCTGTCGACGTTTTTAGGCTCACCAGCCAGGGCCCGGGCATTCTGGAAGCTCAGGAGGATCGCCTTCTTGCCCGCCTCATGCGCGGCAACCAGGCTGTCGGCGGACGTCGCCAGCACGATTTCCTCGTCGCTGGCCGCGATCAGGCGCATGACCTCCTGCAGCTTGGCGCGCGCGGCTCGCATGGCCGCCTGACCGCCTTCTGGCGTCCGCGGGCCAGGCGATACGGCCAGGGCCATCGCCACCGCGTCCACACCACCGGCCTTGAGCCGGGGCAGCGAGACCTTGGACAGCCCGTCGGGACCGACCAGATTTGGCGCGGTGTCAGGCATGACCACGTCCACATGCGCATCGAACACCCAGGCGCTGTCGTGAATCCGCGCGACCTGCGCGTCTGAGAGCGGCTCAGGTGCCGGCCCGGGCACATTGCACCCCGCCAGCAGCCCAAGGAGCATGGTGAACCAGATAGTAGAGCAACGGGCCATGAGATCTCCTTGATTCGGCAATCAGCATCCGTTCGGCGCGGCAATCGCCTTCGGCAAGGCCTTCGGCAAGGCCCTCGGCGACGCCCGCGCCCGTTCGAGTCAGGCGCCGGCCAGCTCCACGCGGTTGCCGTCCGGGTCTGAAAAGTAGATGGAAGGACCGGAACCGCGCGCGCCGTAGCGCTGGGCGACGCCGTCGTGAGCGATGCCGTGCCGCGCCAGATGGTCCAGGATCGCAGCCTCGTCCCAGGGGACGACGGCCAGGCAGAAGTGATCCATGTTGGCGTTCGCGGCAACGGGATCGCCGCCCAGGCGGCCACCAACCGGCCCATCGAGTGTGACGATATCGATCAGCGACTGTCCGGCCCGCAGCTGCGCCAGGCCCAGCGCGCCAGGCCCGCGCTCCAGCCTGCAGCCCAGCACATCGCGGTAAAAGGCGACCATGGCGGGCAGCTGGGCCGTGCGCAGCACCACGTGGTCAATGCCGCGAAGATTGATCGGGTTCGCCTGCATGTCCGCATCGGCCGGGGCGGTCCGCTCGCTGCCGCTCGCCGGCACAACGACGGTGCAAATGCCGGTCATGGCGCCACCTCTATCTTGCTGGTGTCGGGAAGCTCGGCCGCGAGCAGCGCGTCGACCAGCGCGTCCGGCTCCGCCGCCGCCTGCAGAATGCCCCGATGCGCGGGGCGAACGAAACCCTCAGCCACCAGCTGGTCCAGGAAGGCGATGAGCGGATCGTAAAAGCCGTCGGCATTGAGTACGCCGACCGGCTTGCGGTGAATGCCGAGCTGCGTCCAGGTCCACACCTCGAACAGCTCTTCGAGGGTGCCGACACCGCCTGGCAGGGCGATGAACGCATCAGACCGCTCCGCCATGCGCGCTTTGCGCTGATGCATGGTGTCGACCACATCCAGCTCCGTCAGGCGCGTGTGCCCGATCTCGATATCGCTAAGCGCCCGGGGAATCACGCCATAAACGCGACCGCCGGCTTCAAGCGCGCCATCGGCGACGGCACCCATGGTGCCCACGGTCGCGCCGCCGTAGACCACGCCGATGTCGCGGCTGGCGAGCCGCGCGCCGAGCTCCCGGGCGCGGCGCAGGTAACCGGTTCCAGCGCCAGAGCTGGAGCCGCAAAAGACGCAGATATTCATCAGTCCTCTACCGGATAGGGGGCATCGCCGAAGTCGGCCTCATGATAGCCCTTGCAGCCTACCCTTTGCGCCAGCGCGCTGCCGGGGCGCTCTCCGGCGGCAAGCTGCGCAAGCACCCGGGCAAAGTCGAACTCCGGCTCCCACCCCAGCACCGATCGCGCCCGCTCGTTCACGTAGACGCGGTCAATGCGAGGCAACAGACGGTAGCCGAGCGGCTCGTAAACGGCTGCGACCCCCGGCACGCGCGCCTGCACTGCCTCGACCGCAGCCTGGTTGAGGGTCGCAACGTCTTCCGCCCGCAGCGGTGACGTAGCGCTGACGATAAAACGCCCAAAGCCCAGCGCCGGGGCGCGCTGCGCGGCCAGCAGGTGTGCGCTCACCACGTCGGCCAGGTCGACCCGGCGGTACAGGAACTCGTTGGCCTTCAGATTGGTGTCGTCCCAGGCCTCGCGCCGGCCAGCATCGTCATCCGCCTCGGCAAAGAAACGCGAGGTGCGCAGCACGACACAGGGCAGCCCGTCCCGGCGGTACGCCAGCTCGCAAAGGTCTTCGGCGGCCAGCTTGGTCACGCCATAGATGTTGCGCGGCACGCAGGCCACGTCCTCGGTGATCCAGGCAGCAGGCTCACCGGCCCCGGGGCGCAGCGCCGCGCCAAAGGTGCTGGTGGTGCTGGTAAAGACAAAGGCACGAACGGCAGCGGCAACCGCCGCTTCGAGCAGCGCCAGGGTGCCGCTGACATTGCTGTCAACGAACGCCTGCGCGCTGTGGGTCGCGACATGCGGCTTATGCAGGGTCGCGCTATGGAAGACGGTCTGCGCCCCGGCGAGCGCCGAGGCGAGAAAATTGCGGTCGGCAATATCGCCGCAATGGGTGGTCCAGGGCCCAGGGCGCCGGTCAATGCCGACCACTGCGGTGCCGCTCGCCTGCAAAGTGCGAGCGAGGGCTTCTCCGAGATGGCCGCTGGTGCCCGTGACGACCGTCGTCACGCAGGCACCGGTCGCTTAGACCTCGACGACCTTGGCGCCAGGCGCGTTCTTGCGGACAGACTTGATTCCGTTGGCACAGGCAGACTCAGACTTGTAGGTCTCGCTGGAGCCCACCACCTTGCCATTGGGCGCACACAGATTGAAGCGGTGTCCGGCGCGGGTCTTGGCGACCTTGTAGCCGGCATCGCGCGTGGCGTTCTTCTTGACCGAGGCAATGCCGTTGGCGCATCCCGCCTTGGCGACGTAGCCCTGGCTTGCGAGGATAATCTCGCCGTTGGCTGCCTTCAGCCGGAAGCGATGCTTGCCGCCCTTGTCCTTGTAGACTTCAAACTTTCCTGGCACGCGTGTTTCCTCTCTTTTTGTTGGGTGAATCAACGCGCTCGGGATTTTACGAGCAATCAATCGGGACTCAAGCCGCATCAGCGCAATTTGAGACCGCGTACCAGTTCTCCGTTCAAAACCACGGCTTCGATGGCCCGGGTGTTGCGTATATCCTGCAGCGGATCGCCGCTCAGCAGCACCAGGTCCGCCTGCTGGCCCACTTTCAGCGACCCCATCTGGTCCTGCTTTCCGAAAAACTCTGCCGGGCGGAGCGTGGCCGCAGCCAACGCCGTCCGCGCTGACAGCCCGCTGTCCACCATACGCTCCAGCTCGGTGTGCAGGCTGTAGCCGGGGATCGCCTGCGCGATCGGCGTATCGGTACCGGCACCGATGGGCACGCCGCCGGCGTGCAGCGCCTGGACCAGGGAGAAATTCCAGTCGACGGCACTGTCAGCGGAGGGGCCCATCACGCCGGCAAAGTACTGGGCGCGCTCAAGCCAGCGCTCGGCCACTTCAGTGGGCAGGTCACCCAGCGCGTCTTGCCAGTCGGGCCGTTTGAGCGGGGAGTAACCGCCGATGGTGTTGAGCCGCATGGTCGGCACCTGAATCGTGTCTGTCAGCGCAGCGATGACCGCCTGGCAGCGCACGCTGTCGACCTTCATAGAGGCCAGTGCCCGCGGCCGCTGATCACGATGGAGCCCGGAGCGCAGCTTGAATCCGCCCTCGGCCGGGGCGGCGTTGGCGATGCGTTCCTGACGCAAGGCCAGCAGCGCATCGGCCTCATCGCTGCAGGCCAGCTCGATGTTGCGCAGGTGTTCCATGGAGTCGACCCGGGGACCGGCCGTCTCGGCGGTCATGGACAACGGCACGTGCGCGGCGATGGGCAAGCCAGCCGCCTCGGCCAGCGCGACAAACTCTGCAAAGACTTCTGGCGCGACCAGCTCATAGATCTTGATGAAGTCGACCTGCGCCGCCTGCAGCCGGGCGAAGTTGGCCCGCGCTGCATCAATACTGCCGTTCGCAATGCCGATTTCCGGACGACCTTCGCCATCGTAGACCACAATTCCGCCGTCCAGCAGAGGCCCGCTGTAATAGATGTTGGGCGCCTGGACCGCATCGCTGCGCCACTGTTCCACGACCGGCAGGAGCGGTGCCAGCAAGCCTCCGGTGTCGCGCACGCTGGTAATGCCGTAGTCGAGGAACAGGTCGGCCATTGGCGCGGTCAACGCCGGCTCGTAGAGCACGTGCACGTGCATGTCCCACAGCCCGGGGATCAGGACCTTGCCGGTCCCGTCCAGAGTGCGTGTGCCGGGTTGCAGCGCTTCGCTCGCCGGATCGATGCGTACGATGCGGCCATCGCGCACATACAGGTTCTGGGCGTCACGGCGCCCGGCGCCGGCATCCACGAGCGCGACATTGGCAACGACCAGATCGAAGGGCACTGTCGTTGGCGCGCTCTGGCAACTGGCCAGCCCCAGTAGCGCCGACAGCCAAAGCCAGCGGGCAAATCGGCTCCTGAGCAAGCAATGGCAGAACAGGGATCGAAGGCTCACCATACGGGCACCTGACGTCAGTAGCGTTAGGCTTGCGATCATAGCGCGCCGCCCTGCTCATTGGTGGCCGGGACGCAGGCAAGATTCGGAGGCAACCCATGGGCATGATCGATCTGGTAGAGGCTGGCAAAGTGCCTGATGTTCTGTCCCGCGCCGGCATGCGCGCCATTTCCCGGCTGCGCCTGTGGGAGGAAGGCCGTTACCGCCCGGTCGCGCGCGCGCAGCGCCAGGCGCAAAACATCGCAGCCCTGCGGGACGGACCAATCGCCGTGCACACCGCCGACGCCAACGCCCAGCACTACATGGTGCCGGCGGCGTTTTTCGAGACTGTGCTGGGGCCGCAGCTGAAGTACAGCTGTGGCCTGTACGACGCGCCGGACACCGCTCTGGCCGACGCAGAGACGGCCATGCTGGCACTCAGCTGCGCCCGGGCCGGCGTCGCCGACGGCATGAGGCTGCTCGACCTGGGCTGCGGCTGGGGCTCCCTGTCGATCTATCTGGCGCGGCGCTTCCCGGAGTGCACGGTGACCGGGGTCTCCAACTCGCAGGCCCAACGCGCCTTTATTGAAGCCCGGGCCGCGACCCTGGGGCTGCAGAACCTGAAGATTGTCACCGCTGATATCAACGACTTCGACACGCCGGAACGTTTTGACCGAATTCTGTCGGTCGAGATGTTCGAGCACATGAGCAACTACGACGCGCTGCTGCGCCAGGTCTGCCGCTGGCTTGCCCCGGGCGGCCGGCTGTTCGTGCACTACTTCTGTCACCGCGACCTGACCTACCCGTTCGTGCCCGACGGCGCGGCCAACTGGATGGCGCGCCATTTCTTTACCGGCGGCATCATGCCCAGCTTTGATTTGCTCGAGCACTTTCGCCCCGTCGTGCAGGTCGAGCGCAGCTGGTGGCTGCCCGGCCACCACTACCAGCGCACCAGCAATGACTGGCTCCGCCGTCTGGACGGTCACCGGCCGGAGCTGCTGGCGATACTGCAGCCGGCCTGCGGCAACGATGCAGCGCTGGCGCTGGAACGCTGGCGCATATTCTTTATGGCGGTCGCAGAGATGTTCGGCCTCGCCGGCGGCCGGGAATGGGGCGTGGGCCACTACCTGCTGGCCCCCGGCGACTGAGCCCCGGTACACTCGGCGGATGAGCTATCCCACGACCCCCGAAGCCCTGACCACCGGCTGGCTGACCGACGCCCTCGGCAAGCCGGTCACCGATTTCACCGTCGAGCGCTTTGGCGAAGGCGTGGGCGTGGTCGGGCAGGTCGTCCGGGTCGTCCTGACCGGTGACGGGGTTCCGGCTTCGCTGATTGCCAAGTTCCCTTCGCCGGCACCGGAAAACCGGGGCGTGGCCGCCGCCTACGACATGTACGGCAGAGAAGTCCGCTTCTACCAGCAGCTGGCTGACCAGCTGGCGGTTCGTGTGCCCGGCTGTTACTTCGGCGCCCATGACCCGGAAACCGAGAACTTCGTACTGCTGCTCGAAGACCTCAAAGGTTGCCGCCTCGGCGACCAGGTCGCCGGCGCCAGCATCGAAGATGCCCGGCGCGTGGTCGATGCGATCGCGGCCCTGCACGCGTCCACCTGGGGCAAGGCCGACGCTCTGGGCCTGCGCTCGCACAACAACCCGGCCCAGCGGGACGGCATGATCGCCGGTTTCGACCTGGGCTGGCCCGTGGTGCTGGAGCGCTTTGGCAGCTCGATACCGGCCCAGGCACGCGTGGCCGGCGACCGCATGGGCGCAACAACCGCCCGCCTGCTCGCCGACATGTGCGATGGGCCGGTCTGCTTGTCCCACGCCGACGTGCGCCTGGACAACCTGTTCTTCAGCAACGACGAAGTGCTGTTCGTGGATTG
The DNA here is from genome assembly GCA_964640725.1 of uncultured Pseudomonadales bacterium. Classification (GTDB taxonomy): domain Bacteria; phylum Pseudomonadota; class Gammaproteobacteria; order Pseudomonadales; family Azotimanducaceae; genus CALHVX01. The sequence goes on from CAZXIJ010000028.1 coordinate 51,963, forward strand.
GCAATCCATCTGCAGCAGCGCTCCGGAAATGGACCTGGCCTACTTCCTGACGCAAAGCCTGGACCCGGAGGTTCGGCGTTCGGAAGATCTTTGCGAACGCTACTTCAACGCCTTGACCGCGGCCGGGGTGTCCTACGAGCGCACCCTGTTCGAATCCCGCTACCGCGTCAGCGCCCTGTATCTCTTGAACTACGCCGTCGTGATTGCCGGCACCCTGGACCTGGGCAACGAGCGCGGCCTCCAGCTTGCCCAGGCGCTGATGGCCCGGTCCATGAGCGCCCTGGACGATCTTGATGCCTTCGCCCTGCTGCAAGGCTGACGAGATGCGGCTTCTCGCGCTGGCGGTCCTGGTTGCGATTACGCTGCTCACCGCCTGCTCCCAGGAACCGGACCCGGCCGCTGCCAACCCGGCGGGCACCCGCGCATCAGCAGCGGCCCTCGAGCGCCAGGCCGCGCAAGCGCACTGCCTGGCCTTGTCCATGTACTGGGAAGCCAAGGCCGAGGGCCGAGCCGGCATGCGGGCAGTTGGCCACGTGGTGCGCAACCGCATGGCCAGCGATCGCTTTCCCGATACGCCCTGCAGCGTGGTCTATGACGGCGGCGAGCAACCGCCCTGCCAGTTCTCCTGGTACTGCGACGGCCGCTCAGACCGGCCAACGGAAGCAGAAAACTGGGCCACTGCCCAGGAGCTATCCCGGGAACTGCTGGCCGGCAACCTGAAAGACACCACCGGCGGCGCGGTGTTCTTCCATGCAACGCGCCTCAAGAACCCCTGGAAGGTGCCGCGGACGCGCACGGTCACCATCGGCAAACACGTTTTCTACAAGCTCTGATGTCGCGCTGGCTTCGCCTCGGCGCCTTTGCCTGGCGCGACTACCGGTGGCTGTGGCTCCTGACCATGCTCATCCAGGTGACCGTCTGGCTGCGCATCCTCGGGACCGCGCAGTGGCTGCTGGACGAAACCGGCTCAGCGCTGCTCGTCGGCATGATCGGCGCGGTGCAGCTGGCGGTGCAGATCCCGGCGCTGCTGCTCGGGGGAACGCTCGCCGATCGCGCTGACCGGAAGCGGTTGCTGCGTCTGGCCGATACCGCTACGGCCATCACTCTTTTGTCCCTCGCCGCGCTGAGCGCGACGGAATCCCTGACCCCGACCCTGATCTATCTGGGCATCGCGCTCAGCGCCGCGTCGCAAACGCTGTCCAACCCCGCACGCTCGGCGATGTTGCCCATCATCATCCCGAAGGAAAAACTGATGTTGGCGGCGTCCAC
>CAZXIJ010000029.1:0-12894 GCA_964640725.1 uncultured Pseudomonadales bacterium
CGCTGAAAGCGGACTACGCGGTGTCCCAGCTCACCGGCGGAATGGCCACGCCGATCCTGATCGGCGGCGGCATGGACCTGTCAAACGAGCGCGGGACCGAGCTCATAGCCACCATGGCGCGCCGGCATGTGCAGTCAGCGCTCGATCACGACGCGATGGCGCTGCTGGAAGACATTCTCAGCTAGCGCGACACGGCGCCGCAGGCGACACGGCGCCGCAGGCGACGACGTTACTGGTCGACGAAGGCCCGCTCGATCACGTAGTCACCTTGCTCCCCTTGCGAGGGCGATGCCACGAAGCCGATGCTGTCCAGCGCCGCCGAGGTGTCGTCGAGCATCGCCATGCTGCCGCAGATCATGGCCCGGTCGGTGGCCGGATTCAGCGGTTCGATGTCCAGCGCCTCGGTCAGCCGGCCGCTGGTAATGAGCGACGGGATGCGCTCGCGCAGCGGGAACGCTTCCTGAGTGACGATCGGCAGGTAGTGCAGCTTGCCCTGCACGTACTCGCCCAGTATCTCGTGATTCGGCAGGTCTTCGGTCAGCAGTTGCCGATAGGCCAGGTCTTCGATGCGGCGCACGCAGTGCACCACGTAAACGTCGTCGAAAGCCTCATAGGTCGCCAGGTCCCGCACGATCGACAAAAAGGGCGCGAGGCCGGTGCCGGAGCTGAAGCAGAACAGGCGCTTGCCGGGCTTCAGGTCGGGAATCACGAGGGTGCCCACCGGCTTGCTGCCGATGATTACGTCGTCGCCGGGCTGCAGGGCTTTCAGGTGCTTGGTGAGCTTCCCGTCATCCACTTTGATGCTCAGAAACTCCAGGTGCTCTTCCCAGTTGGGGCTCGCAATGCTGTAGGCCCGCAGTACGGGTTTGCCGTCCACGGGCAGGCCGATCATCACGAAATGGCCGTTCTCGAACCGCAGCGTCGCCGGGCGTGTGCAGGTGAAGCTGAACAGCTTGTCGCTCCAGTGATGTATGTCCAAAACCTTTTCGGTACTGACAGCAGCCATAGAATCCGGTCTCCGTGCGGGCGCGCATTATGCGATCGGTCGCCGGGGTAGGCCAGCAAGCCGCCAGGCAGTCCGCTTCTATCGTTATGGCGGCAGCAATAGTCATTCTGCTTGCTTAATTGGAGGTATCGACAGGCCGGGCGCTGCTGACAGGCTGCTGTCAGGAGCAGTGTCGTACCATGTCCGTTTCCAACCTTGGGGGGCCCAGGATATGGCCGAGCCGCAAATCACGCTGTACACGCTGGGCGATGCCTTCGGCATGCAGAATGTCAGCCCGTTCTGCTTTAAGGCGGAGCTGTTGCTGACGCACCTGCAGCTGCCCTTCGATCTCAAGGTTCAGAAAGACCCGCGCAAAGCGCCCAAGGGCAAGATGCCCTACGCCATCATTAACGGCGAGACCATCGCGGACTCAGAGCTGATCTGTCAGAAGCTGGACGAGATGACCGGCGGCGGGGTCTACGGTGGGCTGACCCCGGCGCAGGCAGGCTACGGCGTGGCCCTGACCCGGCTCGCCGAAGAGCACCTGTACTGGATGATCGTCGCCTCGCGCTGGCTCGACGACGACTGGTGGCCGAACGTCGTCGAGGGTTTTTTCGACATCGTGCCGGCGCCGTTCCGAGGCCTGGCCGCTCGCGGCGCGCGCAAGTCTGTACGCCAGACCTACGACCTGCAGGGGCTGGGCCGGCACACCGAGGCTGAGCAGCACGCCTTCGCCCGGGCTGACCTGCAGGCCATCACTGATGCGGTGGGCGCGGGTCCCTTCCTGTTCGGCGATACGCCCACGGTGCACGACTTTGCGGTGGCGGCGATCCTCAGCGGCATCTACTACAACCGCCCGGAAACCTGGCTGACCGTTATCGCAGCGGATTATCCAGACCTGGCCGCCTACGTGCGGCGCGTCGAGACCGCGGTCGGGGTCTATGCTGTGGCGCAGCCGGGTTAGGCTAGCGAACGGGGGCGGCCCAACCCGGCTGCAAAGCCAGTTCCTGCGCCAGAAACTGCGTAAACAGCACCACTTTCTTTGATTGCTGGCGATGCCGCGGGCAGAGCAGGGACAGCGTCAGCGGCGGCGTTTCAAACTCGCTCAGCACAATCTCGAGCTGCTTCGCTTCGACCGCCGCGCTGACGATAAAGGTGGGCAACAGGGCAATGCCCTGATCGGCTACGGCGGCGTCCCGCAGCGCTTCGCCGTTGTTGGACCACATGACGCAGTCGATGCGAACGGTCTGATCCCGCGCGCGGCTGCTTCGGAAGCGCCACTGGCTGCCTGAGCTCTGGTAGCCGTAGTGCAGACAGCGATGATGACGCAGCGCGCTCGGGTCGGCGGGCGTGCCGGCCCGCTGCAGGTACGCCGGGCTGGCGCAGGCGACGACGCGCACCCTGGCCAGCGGCGTGCTGGCAAGGCTGGTGCTGTGCTCCGGCCTGCCAACTCGGATGGTGACGTCGAAGCCCTCTTCGATCGGGTCCACTTGCCGGTCGCCCAGCGCGAGCTCGAGGCGAATCTGCGGATAGGCGGCCATGAACCGGGCGGCCAGGGGCGCCAGATGCAGGGTGCCGAGCGACATGGGGGCGTTCACTCGCAAGGTGCCGGTGGGGGCATCCTGAAGCTCGGTCACAGCGCCGAGCGCTTCATTTATCTGCGCCAGAATCGGCAGGCAACGATCGTAGAACAGCTGGCCCCGATCCGTCGGGCTGACCTGACGGGTGCTCCGGTGCAGCAGGGCGGTGCCGAGCTGCGCCTCCAGGGCGATGATGCCGCGGTTGACCACCGATCGCGATAGCCCAAGCTCCCGAGCGGCTGCCGCGAAGCCCCCGGCGTCGACCACTCTGACGAAAGCGCGCATTTGCTCAAGCTGATCCACAGGCAGTTTCAATTGTCGCCAAATTCGCGACAGTATGATGTTTATGTGGCGAATTGTCTCTCTTCAGAAACTAATTCAGACTCGGGTTCCAGCATTTCAGGAGGCCATGCCATGCAGACCCTCAGAGCCGCGAACGAGCGAGGTCAGGTCGATCTGGGCTGGCTGCAGAGTCAGCACAGCTTTTCCTTCGGCCAGTACTTTGACCCGGAACACCTGGGTCATGGGCCCCTGCGGGTCATTAACGAAGATCGGGTGCAGCCCGGCAAAGGCTTCGGAGCGCACGGCCATCGCGATATGGAGATCATGACCATCGTGCTCGAGGGCGCGCTGACGCACCGGGACAGCATGGGCAACGGTTCCGTCATGCGCGTTGGCGATATTCAACGCATGTCAGCGGGAACCGGCGTTCAGCACAGCGAGTTCAACGCGTCAGACGAAGATCCGGTGCGGTTCCTGCAGATCTGGATTGAGCCTTCCTCGGCGGGGCTGGAGCCATCCTACGATCAGCTGTATTTCGTCCCTGAGGAGCGTGCCGACCGGCTGCAGCTGGTGGCCTCCGGGCGCTCCGATGAGCGGGCGCTGCACCTGCATCAGGACGTCGAGCTGTACCGGTCGACGCTGTCCGCAGGCGCAGTGGTGGGCTACGAGTTGGCGCCTGGTCGGTTGGGCTGGCTGCAGGTCGCGCGCGGCGCGCTCACGGTCAACGGGCAGGCAATGACGCAAGGCGATGGCCTGGCGCTGACGGGTTCGCTGGCGCTACGCATCGAAGGTAACACCGAGGCAGAATTCCTTCTGTTTGACATGACATCGACCGGGAGACCGACATGAACGTATCTGATATCGACGCTGCGAGCGTTCGATCACTCACGGATGGGGTTCGCACCAGCGATCAGTTCCCGGCTCGGTGGTCTCCCCGGGCTATGAGCGGTGAGCCGGTGGCGACCCAGGAGATCGATAGCCTGCTGGAGGCTGCGCGCTGGGCGCCGTCCTGCTTCAACGCTCAGCCCTGGCGCTTCGCGGTGATCGAGCGTTCAAGCGATGCCTGGCCGGGGCTCTTCGGAACCCTGGTCGAGGGCAATCAGTCCTGGGTTCAGGCCGCCGGGGCAATCATCGCAATCATCTCTCGCACGCGCTACGAACATAACGATCAGCCAGCTCCGACTCACAGCTTTGACGCCGGCGCGGCCTGGATGAGTCTAGCGCTGCAGGCTCGAGAGCTGGGTCTGGTCGCCCACGGCATGCGCGGGTTTGACCTGGCGGCTGCCCGGGCCCAGCTGCGGGTTCCTGAACAGTACGATTTGCCTTGCCTGGTTGCGATCGGCCGGCCGGGCGTGGTGAGCGCGCTGCCGGAAGCATTCGCGGCGAAAGAATCGCCCTCGGCGCGCAAGCCCTTGAGCGAGATCGCGTTCCGGGACAGCTTCGAAGGAGTGAGTTCATGAGCCATCTAGACGCCGAAGCGCCGCACTGCCAGGACAGCAGCGGTCCCCTGATTCGCTTGATCACTCCGCGGGCGAAGGACCTGGGCGGCTTCAGCGTGCGGCGCGTATTGCCCGCTCGGGACCAGCAGATGATCGGCCCTTTTATTTTTGTCGACGAGATGGGGCCAGCGGAGTTCGAGGCTGGCCACGGCATCAACGTCCGTCCTCATCCGCATATTGGCCTGGCGACAGTGACCTATCTTTTCGATGGCGAAATCCTGCACCGGGACAGCCTGGGTTACGTGCAGCCCATCCAGCCCGGGGCCGTGAACCTGATGACCGCCGGCCAGGGCATTGTGCATAGCGAGCGCACGGCCCCGGAGCGCGAGCATAATGGCCAACGGCTGCACGGCATGCAGATCTGGATGGCCCTGCCGGATGACGCGCAGGAATGTGCGCCATCCTTCGACCATTATCCCGCAAGCGCTTTGCCGGTGGACGAGTCGGCGGGGACCCGGGTCACGCTGGTGCTCGGTAATGCCTTTGGGCTGAGCTCGCCGGTCAGCACCCAGGGCGAGGTAATCTATGCGGAGCTGCAGCTGGTGGCCGGCGCCGAGCTGGCTTTGCCGGAAGGTGTGAGCGAGCGCGGCGTCTATGTTGTCAGTGGCGAGATCGAGATCGGTGACTGCGTGGTGCCCGCGCAGAGCATGGGTGTGCTGCTGCCCGGTGCGGCTCGGTGCCGCGCCCGCAGGGACGCTCGGGTCATGTTTTTCGGGGGCGAGCCCGTGGGGGCTCGACTGATCTGGTGGAACTTTGTCCACAAGGATGCAGCGCGCATTGAGCAGGCGAAGCGCGACTGGCGTGCTGGGCGGTTTGCCTCGGTCCCGGGGGACGAGGAATACATTCCTTTGCCCGAGCTGCCGGGTTAGTGAACGGGGCCGTCGCCCGGCGTTGCGTTGCTGGCGGCACCGGCGGCCGGTGTTTTCAGAGCGGTCTCGACCAGTTCCGTGACCAGCCCGTTCAGCATCGCTTCGTTCCCGCCCAGCATTCGCGTGCGCACGGCCAGAGCCATGGCCAGGGCCTGCAGCACATCGCCGTTGCCAACCCGCGGCATGTGCCCGATCTCGCGGTCCAGCATGTCGAGGGTCGCGGTGAGCAGATTCGAGACGTTGACGGCCGAATCCGTGTCCGGGTGCAGCGGAAACTCGAAGTCGAACTCGTTGCCGCTGGCGGTCCTGGCTTTGAACGGCAGGCGTTTGGTCATGGGCGCTCGCTTATCGTCGTTTGATTGCGCCGGGGATCGACGGCACGCGCAGCGCATTGCTGGCAGCGGCAGCGCTGGTTGTCGCCCGTGAGCCAGGCAGCTGTTTGCGCACGGAGCCGGCGGCCAGCGACCCGCTCGCCGGACAGCTGCCGTTCTCGATGTAAGACAGGGCAGCCTGGAGCTGATTCTCTCCCGGATCCCCCAGCGGCACAGTGAAGTCATCGCCGACCGGGCAGCCGGTGACGTCGGCGGGAAAACCGTTGCGTGGCGTCTCGATGGGCGTGAAGCCATCGGCGTAGTCGCCAAAGCCTTTGTCGTTGGAGCCGCTGAACTGGATGGTGAAGTAGGTCGTGCCGCAGTTGTCGGTGGCGTAGAAGCCGTAGGGCTTGCCGCAGGTCGTGTCGCCGATCATGACGACTTCGACGTCAATACCGCGCAGCCCGTTGATGATGCTTTCACTGGCTGAGCAGGTGCCTGCTCCGGACAGGATAAAAACGCGGTTCAGATTGAGCGACGGCAGGGGCTGTCCGGCGGCCAGGGTAAAGCCCTGGGTTTCTGTGTGAAAGAAATCCGGCGCCAGGGCCTGGCCGGTCACCGGGTTGGTTGTGGGGTGCTTGTCGTTGAACAGGATCTCGTCAAAGACGCGGCCCTGCGCCGCGGCCGGGCCCGCGATCATAAAGGCGAGCTCGTTGGCGATGTCCAGAAAGCCGCCGCCGTTGTAGCGCAGGTCCAGAACCAGGTCAGTAATGTTCGCTGCGACAAGGCTGTCAACGGCATCGACCAGCGCCTCTTCCGCCGTTGCAATATGGGTATTGAACAGCAGATAGCCCACGGGGCCAGACGCGGTATTGATGACATCGACCAGCGGCACCGGGTCTGTCGTAACGTCAGCAGAGGTGACGCTCACTGTCTTGTTGGGCGCGCCGCCGGTGGGTGCGAGTTCGAAGCTGTGTGTTTCGCCTGCAGCGCCCGGGAACAGCCCGCCGTTGATCGCGTCGACCCCGGCCTGGGTGCCATCGTTCACGGCATCGACGCCGTCGATGCGGATGATCTCGTCGCCGCGCGCGAAGCCACTGGTTGCGGCCGGCGAGTTTGGCTCCACGAAGGCCACGACAATTTCCCGGGGCGCGCTCGCGCGGATGATCGCGAGCTCGAGCCCGTACCCGGCAGAGACACCGGTCTGCGACAACCGCTCCCACTCGTCCGTGTCGAAGGTGAAGTGGAACTGGTCCTTCGGTGCGCCGCTGGGCGTGGTCGCGAAGGTCTTCATGAGGTCAAAGTAGTCCGCCGTGGTGTAGGCAGCGGGGTCTTCGTCCTGGATCTCGTCGTACCACAGGTACAGATCGTGGCTCCAGGCGCGCAGCCAGTCGTTCTCGTCTTCCGTCGTGCCGGCAACATCAGGTCGGCTGCCGCCGCGCGGGACCGCGCAAAAATCCTTGAAGACGGACGGGTTGCTGAACTCCCCGCGGTCAAAGTCGCTAGTGGTCGCGCCGCCGCCGCTGGTGCCGCCACCGCTGCCCGTGCCGGCTCCGGGAATCGCGGCATTGCTGCCACCGCCGCCGCCGCCGCAGCCAGCAAGAACGAACGCCGTAAAGGCAGCGGCGGCCAGAGTGTGGGGAGCTGTGCGCATCGGTCGACTGCATGCCTGACTGGGTTGTGCCCAGTATACGAAACTGGCCCCGGCCAATTCTGTGAGTCCTTGCGATCTATGTATCTCTGGTCCGACCAGAAGCCCGGGCGCTAGAAGCGCATGGGCAGCGCCAGATGGCGGTCAAAGATCCCGTCGCGCTGGGCCAGGAGCACTGGGTCGAAGGTGCCGTTCAGCGCGGCAGGGACCATGCCCCAGAACTTGCGCAGGCCGTCCGGCACCGGGTTCTTGTCCGGCGGATAAGCGTCAAGTAACTGCGAGAAGTAGGCCCAGTAGATGTCGGCGAAGGACAAGGTATCGCCCACCAGGTAGTCGCTGCCCGCGGCCTGCTGGCCGTGAATCTGCGCTGCCAGCCGTTCCAGAATCTCCCGGACCCGATCGACCGCCTGATCTGCGTCAGCCACCCGGTAGTAGTCCCGGTACATCGGGGTCGCCAGAATCGCATCGCCCTGGGCGTCGTAGCCGGGCTTGAGCATGAGTTGACGGCCGAACCAGGCGAAACCGCGCTCGCCGGCAATCTCGTCGGTGAGCCCGTAGGCCAGGATCCGGTCATCAATGTGCTCGGGCACCAGCGATGGGCCGCGGCCCAGGCGCTCCGCAAGCCCCACCATTTCGCTCCAGCGGCTGCGCGGCGGCTCGTCGTTGTAGACGGCCAGGGGCGCGTTGCGGTGGCCGGTCCAGGCTTTCAGTTCCGGGTTCTCGCCCCCACCTTCCTGGGCGACCGCGTGATAGCTGACGCCGCGCTGGCGGAACAGCGCCTTGGACGCTTCGCCCCAGGGCCCGGGCACATGGGCGGACAGCACGAGCCGCAGCCCGTCAACCTGTTGTGCCTGCGCGACGGAGAGATACTGCATAGCGTTGACTGCCTTGTTATACGAGTGTTTGTTGACCGTCGCCGGCGGTGTGCTCAGTTGTCGCCGAACAGGTCGCCCAGGCCGCCGAGCACAGAGCCCTCGCCCTTGGACCCGCCCACGGACGCGGCGCGCATGACGCGGTTGGCGAGCCGGGAGAACGGCAGGCTCTGCAGATACACCGTGCCCGTGCCGCGCAGCGTGGCCAGGAACATGCCCTCGCCGCCAAAGACCATGGACTTCAGATTGCCGGCCCGTTCGATGTCGTAGTCGATACCGGGGCTGAAGGCGGCGATGCAGCCCGTGTCCACCCGCAGGGTCTCGTTGTTGAGCTGCCGCTTGATCACGGTGCCGCCCACGTGCACGAAGGCTTTGCCGTCGCCGCGCAGCCGCTGCAGGATGAAGCCCTCGCCGCCGAAGAAGCCGGCGCCGAGTTTGCGGTGAAAGGCGATGTCGATGCTGGTGCCAAAGGCCGCGCACAGGAAGGCGTCCTTCTGGCAGATCAGCTCCTGGCCGATTTCTGCCATGTCGATCGGAATGATTTTGCCTGGGTACGGCGCTGCGAAAGCCACGCGTTTCTTGCCCTGACCAGAGTTGCTGAAGTGGGTCATGAAGATCGACTCGCCGGTCAGCACTCGCTTGCCCACGTTCATGAGCGAATCCAGCATGCCGCCGGCAGGCTTGGAGCCGTCGCCCATCTTGGTCTCGAAGGAAATGCCGTCCTCCATGTAGTTCATGGCGCCGGCTTCTGCGATCACCACCTCGCTCGGATCCAGTTCGACCTCAACGATCTGCATGTCGTCGCCGAAAATTTCGTAGTCGACTTCGTGGCACTTCATGTCCGTTCCTTGGCACAGTTGAGAGGTAGCAATCATCGCGCTTGGAGCCCCCATGATCCAGATTTACGGTCGCCGCAATTCCCTGAACGTGCAGAAGGTACTCTGGACCCTCGACGAGCTGGCTCTGCCGTTCGAGCGACACGACGTGGCCGGTTCCTTCGGTTTTCCGGCGGGCTACGAGCAGCTGAACCCCAACCAGGTGGTGCCGACGCTCATCGACGGCGATCTGACCCTGTGGGAATCCAACGCCTGCGTGCGCTACCTGGCCCAGCGCTACGGCGCGGGTACCCTGGCGCCGGCAGATCCCGCGGCCCGAGCCCGGGCCGACCAGTGGATGGAGTGGCAGCGGGGCGACATCGAGGCGGCGTTTTTTGGCGTGTTCCTGCCCATGATCCGCATGCCCTTCGATCCGGCCCAGCAGCCCGGGATCGATCGTGCCGTGGGCCGGCTGAACCGCTGCTTCGAGCTGCTGGATGCTCAGTTGGCAGGGCAGCCCCATGTGGCGGGTCCGGATTTTTCGATGGGCGATGTGCCCCTGGGCGCCATGGCGTATCGCTACTTCGAACTCCAGATCGAGCGCCCGGTACTGCCCAACGTGGCGCGTTGGTACGGAGCGCTGCGCCAGCGGGACGCGTACGTGCGGCGGGTGATGATCGAATTCGGACGTAACCTCGAGGAGTGGCTGGCCCTGGAGAAGGCTGGCGCGGGGCTGTAGGTTCTCGCTATGGGGCGAGAAAGTATGTAAATGCTAACTAACTGCTTTGTGCCGCGGTACCGGTTGTCCGGGCCTTTGACCCTGGGCTAGGCTCCCGGGCCCGCTCGCAAGGATCGATACTGCATGACTGTTTCTGCCGACGGCGCTACGGCGCTCGCGCACCTTCAGGAAACCGGCTCCTTTGGTCCGCTGGCGCACCTGCCGGACTGGTCACGGTTCTCGGCGGACCAGGTAGGCCCCGCCCTGCTGGCGCTGCTCGCCCAAAGCGAGGCCGAATTTGACGCTCTGGAGTCCAGCCTGAAAGACACTGCCCTGAGCTGGGCGACAGTGATGGATCCGCTGGAGCAGCTCCATGACCGGCTCGGTCAGCTGTTCGGTTGGACCATGCACCTGATCAGCGTCAAATATTCTGACGAACTGCAGGCAGCCTATGACGCGGCGCGGCCGGGGTACGTGCAGCTGGCTAACCGCATGGCCCAGAGCCGGGCCCTGTACGACGCCATGGTGGCGCTGCGGGACGGGCCGGAGGGCGAGCGCCTGAACCCGGTTCGTGCCCGGATCCTGTCCGAGAGTATCCGCGGGATGGCCCGCAGCGGCGTGCATCTGACCGGGGCCGAGCGCGAGCGCTACCAGGCCCTGCAGGACGAGCTGTCAGAGCTGTCGAATCGCTTCTCTACCAACCTGGTTAAAGAGGAGCAGACCGCGCGGGTTGCGGTCACCGATCGAGCAGAGCTCGATGGCATACCGGATGCCGTGATCGCCCAGGCCGCCGACACCGCGCGGCAGGATGGCGTCGAGGGCGCCAGCGAGGCCGCAGGCCCGTGGCACTTTGTCGTGAACGGGGTGAACTACATGGCCGTCGCCCAGCTCGGCCAGCACCGGGGCCTGCGGGAGCGGTTCTATCGAGCTTTCCGGCAGCGCGGCACCAGCGGCGACTACGACAACCGTCCGGTGGTGGAACAGATCCTGGCCCGGCGCCAGGAGGCCTCGATGTTGCTGGGCTTTCCGCACTACGCGGCGTACAGCGTCGATGCCAAAATGGCTGGGGACACCAGCGCAGTCTGGGACCTCATGGCTCAGCTGGAGACCGCGGCGCGGCCCGCGGCGATTCGCGAGCGGGAGGCCCTCGAGCGCTTCATGCGCGAACAGCAGCAAGAACCCGACGCGACCCTTGCGCCCTGGGACGTCACCTTCTGGGCGGAGCGACAGCAGGAGGCGCTGTATGGCTACGACAGCGAAGCCCTGCGCGACTACTTCCAGCTGCCCAGAGTGCTCGACGGGCTCTTTGAGCTGGTGCAAACCCTTTACGGCGTGACCGTTCGGCGTGCTGCCCAGGATGCGGTGGCGGTCTGGGACGATAGCGTCGAGTTCTTCGAGGTGCTGCGGGATGGCGCGGTGATCGCCGGCTTTTACGTCGACCCCTTTGCGCGCCCGGGAGAAAAGCGCGGCGGGGCCTGGATGAACGATGTGGTCGGCCGCTCCCGCATGCTGGCTGCCGCCGGCGCGCAGGCCAGCCTGCCCGTGGCCTTGTTTGTTATGAACGCGCGGCCCCCGGCCGACGGTAAACCGGGGCTGATGTCCCTGGACGAAGTCCGCACGCTGTTTCACGAGTTTGGTCACGCCACCCAGCACATGTTTACCCAGGTCGACGAAGGCGGCGCCTCGGGCATGAACCTGGTGGAGTGGGACGCGGTCGAGCTCGCCAGCCAGTTCAACGAGTACTGGATGGACTACGCGCCCTTTCTGCAGGGCCTGTCGGCGCATGTGGAGACCGGTAAGCCGCTGGATGACGAGCTGGCGGACCGGATTATCAGCAGCGCGCGTTTCATGAGCGGAACGGCAACCTTGCGCCAGCTGCAGTTTGCCAAGACCGACATGCTGCTCCACGAACGCTACGGCATTCCCGGCGGGGCCAGCTCGGCAACCCCGGCCGCGCTGGAGCGCGCGGTGGCGAAGGAGACCGTGGTCATGCCGCTGCTCGAAGACGAGTCCCAGCTGCCCGCCTTTGGACACCTGTTTGCCGGCGGCTACGCGGCCGGCTACTACTCCTACAAGTGGGCCGAAGTACTCGCGGCGGACGCTTTTGCCGCCTTTCGGGAGGTCGGTCTGGACAACACCGAAGCGGTGCGGGCCGTTGCCAAGCGGTTTCACGATACGGTGCTGGCGCTGGGCGGCAGTGCGCCGGCAGCGGAGGTCTACCGGCGCTTTCGCGGACGCGACGCGACGCCGGATGCGCTCCTGGCGGATCAGGGTCTGCTCGAAGCCTCCTGACCCTGGCCGGGCGAGAACCGGTTCACAGATTTTGCGTTTCCCGGCGGCGAGCGCCTCCGGGCCGCGCGATTACCGGCTCAGGGTGTGAAGCGTGCGCGGTGATCTGGCAGTGCTCTGCCAGACTCATTGTATGCGTACAGGCAGTCGCTCCGACACCCCGACGTCTACGGTCGATCTCGCTCCCGGAATCGATGCGCGGCTGATCGAGGACCTTTACCTCCAGGCACCGGCCGGGGCTCCCCGGGCGCTCGGATCAGGCCTTCGATGGCACGGTTGGGTAAAAAGCTGTTGTCCCAGGGCTTGTCCTGGCCGGGTCGGCCCCCGAGGCGCAGCACGATCAGATCCTCCGTCGGAACGATGTACACCACCTGGTGCCCGTTGCCGTCGAACAGGAACAGGTCCTGCGCGAGATACGGTTCGCTGTGCGCGGTGAGCCCGATCTTCAGGTCCGGGTTGGCGGCGCCGCGTCCAGGCACGTAGGGACCGGCGACGTAGACCCCCATGCCGGCATGGATGTTCTGGGGGGCCGGCGTTTTCATCGCCTGCACGTAGCCCGGCGGCAGCAGCTGCCGGCCGGCAAAGGCGCCGTCCTGCAGCAGCAGGATCGCCAGCCGCAGCCAGGTTTCCGTCGGCAACAGAATGCAGCAGCCGGAGTGCGCGAGGCCCTCCGGCCGGTTGACCCAGACGCTGCCGCCTTGAGCGCCCAGCGGTATCAGCACCTGCTCGGTGAGCCAGCGGCCGTAGCGCTGCCCGGTCGCGCGCTCGATGATCACGGCAACCAGCTCGGAGTTGGCGTTGGCGTAGTCATAGCGGCTGCCTGGGGTCGTGACCAGCGGGTACTCGTTAACGATGACCTCGCCGTGCCGGGGGTGCAGGTAAGCCCGGCTCAGCACGTCCTCCGGCCCCGTCGGCCGGCCCTGGGGCAGCAGCCCGGAGCGCATCTGGAGGAGGAAGCGCAAGGTGATAGCGGCCTTGTCGGTGCCTCGCCATGCGGGAACGAAATCTGCGACGCTCTGGTCG
>CAZXIJ010000029.1:12994-48859 GCA_964640725.1 uncultured Pseudomonadales bacterium
AGCGGCCTTGTCGGTGCCTCGCCATGCGGGAACGAAATCTGCGACGCTCTGGTCGAGGCTGTCGATATGGCCGGCCTGTATGGCGCGCCCGATGGCAACGACGCTCAGCGGTTTGGCCAGGGAGCGGGACACGATGGGCGTGTCCGGCTGCGCCGATGCCGATTCGTACCCCCTTAAGGCGCGTCCGTCGCGCGACCCTGTGCCGGTTTCCCGCACTCGCTAGCCTGCAGGCTCGAAGTTGCCTCGGGAATCTGGCCATGACCTTTGCTGAAGTCTTTGCCCTGGACGCCTGGATCCGCGGAATATGGGGGGGCGCGCACTTTCTGGCGGCCCTGACCGCGTTGCTGCTCGGGCCCTACATTCTCGCGGCCCGCAAAGGGGATCGCCGCCATCGCTGGCTCGGCCGCGGCTGGCTGGTGCTGATGCTGGCGGTCGACCTCAGCGCGCTGTCCATGTACGACCTGCACGGGCGCCCGAACCTGTTTCATTTCTTTGCGCTGCTGAGCCTGTCTGCGGTGATCCCGGGCTTCCTGTCGATCCGCCGCTACCGCCGGACCGGCGCCGCGGCGGATCTTGCCGGGCACCAGATCAGCATGCACTGGGCTTACTTCGGGCTTGCCGCCGCCGGGGTCTGGCAGGTCGCAACCCGAGCTCTGACCGTGCTCGGAGCGGGCTCCTTTGGCGGCATCCTGGCCGTGCTCGGCGTGCTGACCTTTGCCGTCAGCCTGTGGTTTTCCCGCTTTTTGAATCGACGCTTTGCGGCCGCTGTGCCCGTGCCCTGACCGCCCCGCCGGTGCAGGGGCTCTGCTAAGCTAGCCGGCCCTTTGCACAGCCCCCTGCGCCCCGATGGACGTCACCCACATCTTCGAAGGACTGAACGAGCGCCAGCGCGAAGCAGTCTGCGCGCCCATGGGGAACGCCCTGGTGATTGCCGGTGCCGGCAGCGGCAAAACGCGTGTGCTCGTGCACCGCATCGCCTGGCTGGTCGAGGCGGAGAACGTGTCTCCCCACGGTATTCTGGCCGTCACCTTTACCAACAAGGCGGCGGCGGAGATGCGCCTGCGCACAGAAGCGCTGCTCAACATGTCCGCCCGCAGCATGTGGGTGGGCACCTTTCACGGGCTGGCCCACCGGCTGCTGCGCATGCATTGGCAGGAAGCGAAGCTGCCGCAGAACTTTCAGATCCTGGATGCCGACGACCAGCTACGGCTGGTCAAGCGTGTCATGCGCACCCTCGATATCGACGAGCAGAAGTGGCCGGCGCGGCAGGCGGTGTGGTTCATCAACGGTGCTAAGGACGAAGGCAAGCGCGCCGCCGAGGTGCCGGCCGGCGATGACCTGTACCAGATCACGCACAAGCGCATCTACGAAAGCTACGAAGCGCTGTGCCAGCAGGGCGGCCTGGTCGACTTTGCGGAGCTGCTGCTGCGCAGCCACGAGCTGTGGCTGAACGACCCGGCGCTGCTGGCCCACTATCAGGGCCGTTTCTCGCAGATCCTGGTGGACGAGTTCCAGGACACCAACACCATTCAGTACGCCTGGCTGCGCGTGCTGGCCGGCCGGCAGTGCAACATTATGGCGGTGGGCGATGACGACCAGTCCATTTACGGCTGGCGCGGCGCCAAGATCGAGAACATTCACCGCTTTGGCCAGGACTTCGGCGATGTGCAGACGATCCGTCTGGAGCAGAACTACCGGTCCACAAGCACGATTCTGAAAGCCGCCAACGGCCTCATTGCCCGCAACACGGACCGGCTCGGCAAAGAGCTGTGGACCGAGGGCGAGGACGGCGAGCCGATTCGCCTGTACAGCGGCTACAACGACCTGGACGAGGCGCGGTTTATCGCAGAGCGCGCCAGGGACTGGGTCAGCGGCGGCGGCAGCCCGGACGAGATCGCCGTGCTCTATCGCAGCAACGCGCAGTCCCGGGTGCTGGAAGAGTCGTTCCTTCGTGCTGATCTGCCGTACCGAATTTACGGCGGCCAGCGCTTTTTCGAGCGGGTCGAGATCAAGAACGCGCTGGCCTACATGCGCCTGATGCAGGACCGCAACTCCGACACCGCGTTCGAGCGTGTTGTGAACGTGCCGACCCGCGGTATTGGCGACAAAACGGTCGAAGCCATTCGCAGCTCGGCCCGCCGCCGCGGCGTCTCCCTGTGGCAGGCCTGCCAGGACGCGCTGCTGGAAGGCGAGTTCACGGGCCGCGTGGCCGGCAAGGTGGCGGAGTTCATGCAGCTGATCGAGAAGCTTGCGAACGCGACCAGCGAGCTGCCCCTGCACGAGGTTGCCGATGTCTGTGTCCAGGACAGCGGGCTGTACGACTACCACGGCAAGGAACGCGGCGAGCGCGGCATGGCGCGCAAGGAAAACCTCGAGGAACTGGTGTCCGCCTGCCGACAGTTCAACGGCGAGATGGTCTTTCCCGTGGCCGAAGGCACCGGCGAGCAGGACAGCAACGTCGCCGAGATCAGCGAGCTGCAGGAGTTTCTCGATTCCGTGGCCCTGGACTCGGGCGAGCGCCAGGCCGAGCCTGGCCCGGCGGTGCAGATGATGACCCTGCACTCCGCCAAGGGGCTGGAGTTCCCCCTGGTGTTTCTGGCGGGCATGGAAGAAAACCTGTTCCCGCACCGCATGTCGGCAGAGGAGCCGGGGCGGCTGGAAGAAGAGCGGCGCCTGGCCTATGTCGGCATTACCCGGGCCATGCAGCAGCTGTACCTGACCCACGCCGAGACGCGCCGCCTGCACGGCAACGACAGCTACAACCGGCCGTCGCGCTTTCTGCTGGAGATCCCCAGCGAGCTGATTCAGGAAGTCCGGGTCAAGAATACGGTCGAGCGGCCTTACAGCGGCAGCACTACTCGCAGCAGTCTCTTTGCCGAAGACGATGCGCCCCTGCGCATGGGCCAGCGCGTCCAGCACGCCAAGTTCGGCGAAGGCGTGGTGCTGCAGTGCGAGGGCAGCGGCGACCGCGCCCGGGTCGAAGTGAACTTTGCCAGCGCCGGGGCCAAGTGGCTCATGCTGGGCTACGCGAATCTGACGGCTCTGGACTGAGCCTGACCAGGAGGACTTTCTGTGCGACAGCGATTGGGATTACTGGTAGCCGGGGCGTTGCTGCTGGCCGGGTGTGGCCAGCCTGCCGCCGAAAGCGCTGCCGGCGCCGCGCCAGCGGCTGAACAGAAAGTCTATCGCTGGCGTCTGATCACCACCTGGCCCAAGAACCTGCCCGGGCTGGGCACGGCGCCGGAGAACCTGGCGAACCGGCTGCGGGAGATGAGCAACGGCCGGCTGGATATCAAGGTCTATGGTGCCGGGGAGCTGGTCGGTGCCTTTGAAGTGTTCGACGCCGTGTCTCAGGGCACGGCGCAAATGGGGCACGGCGCGGCCTACTACTGGCGCGGCAAGATGCCGGTCGCCGCCATGTTCGCGACCGTGCCGTTCGGCATGAACGCCCAGGAGATGAACGGCTGGCTGCACTACGGCGGCGGCATGGACCTGTGGCGCCGGCTGTATGACCGCTTCAATCTGATCCCGCTGGCCAGCGGCAATACCGGCGTGCAGATGGCCGGCTGGTTTAACAAGGAGATCAACAGCGTTCGTGACCTGAAGGGGCTACGTATGCGAATTCCCGGCCTCGGCGGCGAAGTGCTGCAGCGCGCCGGCGGGGTGGCCGTGTCTTTGCCCGGCGATCAGGTCTTCACGTCCCTGCAAACCGGCGTCATCGACGCGACGGAGTGGGTGGGCCCCTACAACGACCTGGCCCTTGGCCTGCACAGCATTGCCAAGTACTACTACTACCCGGGCTGGCACGAGCCGGGCCCGACCCTGGAGGCCATCGTCAACAAGGACGCCTGGGACAGCCTGCCGCGGGACCTGCAGCTGATGATCGAGACGGCGTCGCGCATGGTGAACGAAGACATGCTGTCGGAGTTCGTGGCGCGCAACAACGCCGCGCTGCAGACCTTGATCAACGAACATGGCGTGGAGCTGCGCCGCCTGCCCGACGATGTGCTCGCCCGGCTGCGAGACCTGTCTGAGCAGGTGGTGCGCGAAGCGGTGGGCGACGACGAACTGGCGCTCGAGATCTACGAGTCTTACACGCAGTTTCTGAAAGAAGTGAAGGCCTACCACGCGGTGTCCGAGCAGGCTTACCTGGAAGTGCGGTAGCGATCGGCGTGACTGACCTGCACAACCTCAAGGTCACCACCTATGCCGTCGATGACGGCATCGCGACCATCGCCTTGAATCGCCCGGAACGCATGAATGCCTGGACCGGGCGCATGCATACGGAGTACCGGGCCGCTCTGGCGCAGGCAGACAGCGACGCGGCGGTGCGCGTGATTGTGGTGACCGGCACCGGCCGCGGCTTTTGCGTCGGCGGTGATGCCCAGGCGCTGGAAGGTCACGCCGAGCGGGGCGGTTACGATGCCGGCACCGATGACACGCTGGCCATGCCCGGTTACGGCACTGATCCCAGCTTCGACGCCAGCTTCGCTTATCACTTTGGCCTGTCGAAGCCGGTCATCGCCGCCATCAACGGCCCGGCCGCCGGCGTCGGGCTGGCGCTCGCCATGTTCGCCGACCTGCGTTTTGCGGTGCCGGGCGCCAAGCTCACGACCGCCCACGGCAAGCTGAACCTGCCCGCGGAGTACGGTCTGTCCTGGCTGCTGCCGCGCATGATCCCCCTGGCGCAGGCGAACGAGCTGCTGCTGTCGAGCAGGGTATTCACCACCGACGAAGCGCAGCGCCTGGGCCTCATCAACGCGCTGTACGAGCCCGATGCGCTGCTGCCCGAGACCTATCGCTACGCGCGCAACCTGATCGATACGGTCGCGCCAAATTCTCTCAGGCAGACCCGCTGGCAGATCTATCGGGACCTGCATCGGGATGTGGGGGCTGCCGTAGTCGCTTCGGAGGAGCTGCTCAGCGCCATGATGAGAGAACCGGACTACCGGGAAGGCGTTCTTGCGTTCATGGAGAAGCGGCGACCGCGCTGGAGCGCGAAACCCTAGACGCTGCGCAACTGGCTGCCAGCGCGCTCACGCGTGGCAGAGTGAACTGGCCTGCGAACACCGGCTCTCCGGCGGAGGACCTGTTGGTGGAGAAACAGCACAAGATTTACAGACATGTGACATACCGGGGCGCTGCGCCCGAAGCGTGGTGTGAGTCACGGCATTGCCGCACTCAACGCCACAAGCTTGGCCGCAGAAAATTCATGGATGGAATCCTCATGGGCCATAGCAGCGCCGAAAAAGAAAAGTCGAAGACGCAGGCGCCACCATCGTCTGTAGTAGCGCCCGATCACGATAGCAGTCTGAGCCAGATCCGCGAGCTGCTGCATGGCCAGCAAATACGCGAATTCCACGAGCAGCTCAACGAGGTTGTCCAGCGCAGCTCTGAGGCGCTGGACGCCTCCCGCAATGAGCTCCTTGACCGGCAACGTTCCTTTGAGAAGCTGACCACCAGCAGAGAAGACAACCTGGAGGTCCGTCTTGCCGATGCCTCGAGAACGGCTGAGGATGCGCTGCTGGGACATGCTCAAGAGAACCGACAAGCGCTCGATGAGTTGCGCAGCGAATTCCGGCAGGAGACCGCGGAGCATCTGGCGCAATCCGACGCGCGCGACGAAATCTTGCAGGGTCAGCTGGATGCCCTGAAGAGTCAGACAGATGCGCGTCTTGAAAGGCTGGAGCAATGCCTCGCCCAGGATGTAGTGGGTCGTCAGCAGCTTGTGCTGGGACTAAAGGCCCTCACGGCGGCTTTCGAGAATCCACGCGATTGCACAAAGCCCTCCTCGCAGTGATATCGCAGCAACATCCAGCACTCGCCGCACCCGGCCGGGCTGCAAACCCAGATGAACGAGCGGTGCCTTCGATTTCTGACGCGCCTTTAGAAATCGACCAGCTCACCCGCTTGCTGTTTGGCGCGTCGCGCGATGAGTTGCTTGCGTCCTGGGCTCACCCGAGCAGAGAGCATCTGCTCGCCCAGCAGGCGGATCTGCTGGGCGAAGCCGTCAACGAAGCCGCAGGCGACACGCGGTTTACAACGGCGATCGCTCCAGTAATCGCTTCCGGCGTGCTTGATACCGCTCGGCGCCAGCCCGATACCATTGGTGAAGCCATTGCGCCCGCTCTCGGGCCGGGTATTCGCTCGATGATCAAAACAGCGTTGGAAGGGATGAACCAGCGTATCGAGACCAGCGTGCAGCAGCTGTTTACGGTTCAGGGTCTTAAGTGGCGCTGGGAGTCGTACAGAACGGGTGTTCAGGTATCCGAGCTCGTGCTGCGAGATACGCTGAGCTATCGTGTGGAACACGTACTGTTGATTCACCGCGCTAGCGGCACCTTGCTGAAGGATGCTATGCAGCCTGATTGCCGTGGAAAAGACCCTGCGGTGCTCGCCTCCATGCTGACCGCCGTCGCCGACTTCATCAGCGACGCATTCAGCGCGAGCGATGCTGTTGCGCAGCGTCAGTTCGCTATCGGTGATATGACGGTCCGCGTGCTGTCTGTAGGCGATCTTGTGCTGGCGGCTGTGATACGCGGAGAAGCGCCGCAGTCTGTGACTGAAAAATTGCAGCGCTGCCTGGAATCTTGCTCACTGATTGCGGGAGAGTCTGCGCAGCGGTTCTGCGGTGATCTGTCAGCGTTTGCTCCACTGGTTCCGTTCCTTGATGAGTGTCTGGTCTCGCAGAACATCAAGGACAGGAGGGGCGGATCTCTAAATGGCGTCTCGCCCGTACGTCGTTGGCTTGGGCCGCTGCTTCTGTTTGCGGCTACAGCACTGACGGCCTGGCTCTGGATCGATTACAGGCAGAGCAAAGCCTGGACGGAGTTTCTGAGCCAACTGGAGTCGCATCCAGGCTTTGTTTTGCTTGAGCACGAACGCGTGAATCGCTTTGGGCGCCCGCAGTATGCGGTCACCGGTTTGCTGGACGAACACGCAGATGCGCCCCAGAAGCTGGCGACCGACGCCGGCCATCGAATCAGCTGGCGCCTGCATTCCTTTATATCGGGAGACCCTGTGATGCTGGCGAGACGCGCTGGCCAGCGGCTGAATGCCCACGGCGACACCTTACTCGAGGTGTTCGGGTCCACGCTCCATGTGGCTGGGTGGGCAACGCGGGAATGGGTCGAGAAGGCTCAAACTACGCCAGTTGCCGGCATTGTAGCGGTGAACACGGACAGGGTTCGGCTGATTCAGCAACACTTCGAGCATGTTGATGGGGCGACCTGTACGGACTGCTGATGGATCTCAGATGTTTTCGTGGCGCTTCACGATATACGCCGCGATTGATTGGAAGCAGGCCTGAACGCTCGTTCCAGCTTTTGCTGAGGCTTTCCAGCGGTCAGCGATATCGACCTCTTCGAACAGCTCCAGCGCGCGCTCATCAGGCGGAAGATCGATTTTGTTGAGCAGGGCAACTTCGAAGGGGTCATCCAGAATGGCGCGACATGAATCGATGTAGCTCTGATAGCCTGCCACACACTCGAGGTCTGTTCCGTCCGCCACGTATACGATGGCAACCGCACCGGACAGATACACCTGCTGCAGGCTGGTAAGAGACATCTCTCCGGCGACGTCCCAAACCATCAGCTCAACATGTATGCCATTGACGATTTCTGTGCGTTTTTCTACACGTACGCCAACGGTTTCTACGTGTCGCTCGGAAAATTCGTCGCTGACATAGCGCCGTACCAGGCTGGTCTTGCCTACGCCGCTGCGGCCGGTCAACACTACTTTTGCGCGTAAGCTGTGCTCAGTCATAGCACTGTTCTTCTCAGGGCAGCGCATTGTGACACAGGAGCGAGAATGCAGTTCACAGAGTTCCATCCTGAACTCGCAGCGTGTGGCGAAGTTGTCTAGAGCTTCCGGCAACCAACACGCAGCGCCGATAAATTGACGCCCTGTGTGACGAGAAGCGGAACGACAGTGCGGCAGCATGAACATGGAAGCGTGGCGTGGCGTTCGCAGGAACTGAACTTACTGATATTCAGGCCTGGCGATACAACGTGGAAGTGCCCGAGGTGGCTGCTTGCACTGCAGAATCACTTCGCTATCACCCATGTCGAAGACGCACAGCTTGCCAGCGAACTGGCTCGCGATGGCTCGTGTCTGCTGCTCGGTGTCAGCGAACGTGAAGATCCTTGCTGGCAGGCTCTTTCTGCGCTCGTGCTAAGGGGTGACGGCGCACTGCCGGTTCTCGCGATTGTCGAGGATGGCCGGGTCGCCACGGCGGTCCAGGCACTGCACATGGGCGCAGATCATGTCCTTGCGCCGGCCGAGGCAACGTTTGAACGCTTCCCGAACGCAGTAGAGGAGTTTGGGCTGCGCGCGTGGGGCAAACGTACCGTTGACGATCTTGCGCAGGCTTCGGATATCACCGATGCCTGGAACCCGCCACTCGCGCCGATGGACCTGGCGCACGCAATTCTCACGCCATTGGCAGCAGTGCAGGAATTCGTGTCTCTGGTAAAGGATGGAGTGACGGGTGACATCACCGACGAGCAAGGTAAGCATCTGGCGTTTGCCCGTGGTGGCTGTCTGAAGATTGAACAGGTGGTCGCGCGGTGGCTGATGGAACTGGGCGCCGCTAAAGAAAACAGTTTGGAGAAAACGACATGACGTCAATTTTGCTGGTCGAAGACGATAAGGATATCGCGCGTGCGCTCAAGCTTCGGTTGAGTGCCAACGACATGGATGTCGCGGTCGCGTATGACGCGTCGACGGCACTGATGATCGCAAGGAAACACCAGCCGGACGTTGTGCTGCTCGACATCAGCATGCCTGGCGGTGACGGGTTTCTCGTGGCGGAGCGTATTGCTGAGGTGTTCGGCGCGATACCGATCATATTTCTCACCGCCAACGGTCAGCAGGATATGAGACAGCGGGCACACGCGATGGGCGCGAGCGGCTTTTTCCAGAAACCGTTTGATACGAATGACTTGTTGGCTGCGATCGGTGCGGCGGCATAGCACAACAGGAGTATCTGAAGTTGAGTCAGCAATTGCCAAGGTTTAGGGCTCTGGCGTTCGGCAAACGAGTGCTGATGGTCGATGATGATCCGTTGATTCTGCGGGCACTCAGGACACGCCTGCAGCACGCAGGGCATGAGGTCAGTGCTCATGCCGATGGGGCGAGCGCCCTCTCGGCTGCCGAGCGGTGGCCCGCGGACGTCGCTTTGATTGACATCAACATGCCCGGGCTGAATGGCATCAATGTCGCAAAGGGCCTTCGGCGACTGCGTCCGGAGTGTGCGGTCATTCTGCAAACTGCAGGGAAGTCAGAAGATGTACTGCGCGAAGCCCGGCAAAGCGATGTGCTGTCCGTACTGGAGAAACCTTTCGAAGCCAGGGAGCTGTTGGAGCTCGTTGAGTCATCCTGCCCAAAGCTGGTCGGCGTTCCTTAGCCGGTGGCCCAATCGATGTCAACGCGAACTCCGATCCTGGCAACGATGTCGTTTGTCAGCCCATACCCTAGAATCCTGATCGTAGACAACGATGAGCAGGATCGAGAACTTTTCTGCAGTGCTTTGCAGCAGATAAGCCACGACATGATTGTTGTTGTTTGCGGATCGCTGGAGCTTGCCGAGTATCTCTTTGAGATTCAGGAGTTCGATTGCCTGCTGCTCGACTTTCATTTGATTGACGGAGTTGCCCAAGGACCCATCGAACGTCTTCGCGCGGCTGCCGGGAACCCTCACCTGCCGGTCATTCTAATGTCCAGTTACGGCACGGAAGAGAAGGCGGCAGACGCGCTGGTCAATGGCGCGTCAGACTATCTCGCAAAGAATCAGGTTACGAGCGGCGCCTTAAAGCGATCCATAGAGAACTGCACGGTGAAAGCCCGGCTGGCTATATCACTGGATATGGAACGCCAGAGCCTCCGAAAGGCGAACGACGCGCTGACGCGAAAGGGTCGTGAGATTCAGTCGTTCTATCATACGGTCTCTCACGAGCTGAAGACGCCGCTGACAGCCATTCGTGAGTTCTGCGCCCTGGTCCACGACGAGGTTCTGGGGCCCGCGCTGCCTGCGCAGGTGGACGCGATGCAGACCGCGCTTAAGTGCTGTGATCGTTTGTCCCATCTGGTGAATGATCTGTTTGACGCTGCCCGTGTGGAAACGGGAAAGCTCGAGCTGCATCGATCGATTACGGATATCAGCGCCCTTTTAAAGGATGAGCTGTTGGTACAGAAGACCTGGATCAGCGATCACCACCTATCGCTCGTCACCGATATAGACAAGCAGATTCCGCATCTGGCGGTAGATCCGGCTCGCATACGCCAGGTGGTATCGAACTTGATCCGCAATGCGGTGAAGTTTACTGATGCGGGTGGTCAGATAAGGGTTAGTGCCATGTGCTCGATCGGCGACGGGGTTGTGGCGCTTGAAGTGGCTGATAACGGCTATGGTATAGAAGCCGAGCACGCCCCCTTCATTTTCGACCGGCTCTATCAGGTCGACGCACATGGCCAGTCCTCGCAGAACGGTATGGGCATCGGGCTGTATCTGTGCAGTCAGATCATCCGCCAGCATGGTGGCAGCATTAGCGTCAGATCGCAGTTTGGAGAGGGCAGCACTTTCCGAATCGAGCTACCTATATCCCGGGGCGTGGCAGCGTAGACGGTTCTGCGACCGTACGCCGAAGCCAGTTTGACACGCTGCCCCAGCTGTAGGGGTACGCCGCGGTCTCGCGGACCTGCGGGAGCCCGCGCAGCTGTGCCTTGACCTGAGCGGCCCGGATCGAGTCAGCGCGCTGCCCGTTACCGCCCAGGAAGACACGGCGAGCGTGGCCATTCCCGCAGAGGCGTCCTGCTGCGCGGGTCTGTTCGGGTGCCGACCAATACGTTTGCCTCCGGGTAGTGCGCGATCCTCAACGCAGCGGGGTCTTTATGCGCCAGGGCCACCGCCCACACCGAAAACAGCCTGCTGAAAAAGATCAATCCGTGTTCGCGGATGCCGTGAACGCTGCAGGGTTAGTGCGCGTGTCCGTGCGCCAGCTCTTCTTCCGTCGCGGCGCGGATGTCCGTTACCGTGACGTCAAAGTGCAACGTTTGCCCGGCGAGCGGATGATTGGCATTCAGGGTCGCCGTGTCCTCGCCGATCGCCTCGACGATCAGCACCTGGACTTGCCCGTCCGGCGCCTGCGACTGGATCTGCATGCCCACGGTCAGGTTTTCGATCTGCGCCAGCGCCTCCAGGGGCACCTCCTGGATCATTTCCGGGTGGTGCTCGCCGTAGCCGTCGGCCGGCGCGATGGATGCCTTGAAGCTGTCGCCGGCGCTGCGTCCTTCGAGTTCCTTTTCGAGGCCGCCGATGAGCCCGCCGTGACCGTGCAAGTAATTCAGCGGGTCGCTGCCGGCCGATGAGTCGAGCGTTTCGCCGTCGTCGTTGGTCAGGGTGTAGTGGATAGCAACGACGCTGTCGCGGGCGATTTTCATGGGGCGTGCTCAGTCAGTCCTAAGGTAGAGCCGGCACCATACAGCGATTGGTTCGCGCCGGGCAGGGCTGTCCGGTGTTGACCGCCCTGGAGCGCTAGCTCAGGCACGGCTCCAGGCGCACCGGCACCGACTTGAAGGCCGGGGTCTTGCTGCGGCGGTCAGCCCGGGTGCCGATCAGTACGTTCGCTTCCGGGTAGTAGGCCAGCACGCTGTCCTTCGCCAGGGGGAAGGGGTGCACCTGCAGCCCGTCCATACGCCCGTGCGCTGAGACCAGGTTGGCGCGCGGACCGAGCTGCAGCCGGTCGATGAGCTCTGGCGACACCAGCACGCTCCAGCGGCTGCGGGTGCCCCGGTAGCTGTCCGCTTCTTCGTAGATCATGCTGTTGAACTGTCCTTCGCTGCGCACGCTGGCCAGCCGCAGGGGGTACTCCGCGGTCTCGCCAATGGCCGGCAGCGGCGTTACGGCAAAGCGGGCGCGGCCGCCCGGGGTGTTGAAGGCCGGAGTGTGGAGCGTGCGGTTGCGGACGACGAACTCCTTGCGGGCCACATCGATATCCTCCAGCGCCTCCATGCCGGGCACCGTGGCGGCGATGGCCTGGCGCAGGTTCTGATGGGACGCGAAGCGGTCGAAATCAAAGCTGGCGTTGGGCAGCAGCGCGCGGGCGATCCGGGCCAGCACCCAGCTCTCCGGGCGGGTGCCTTCATGGCGGCGGATGCCGCCATCGCTCAGGCGCACGTAGTTGAACATCGATTCCTGCGTGGTCGATTCCCACTCCTCGTCCCGAGCGGTGACCGGCAGGATCAGAGAGGCGCCGTCGTCACAGCCGTTCACGTGGCCGCTGTTCAGCGTGGTGGTCAGGAAGATGCGGCGCTGTACCCGGCTCAGGGCGGCGTCTGCCCAGCGTGTATTCGGCGTGCCGGCGTACAGGTTGCCGCCCATCATGACGGCGGCGTCGATGCCGCCCTCGGCGGCCGCGCTCATGCAGGCCAGGGTATCCATGCCTTCCTGCCGGGGCAGGGTGACGCCCAGCTCGCTTTGCAGGCGCGCCATGACCTCGCTGCCCAGCACCGGCTTGACGCCCACGGTGCCGATGCCCTGGACGTTGCTGTGCCCGCGCAGGGGCAGCAGCCCGGCCCCCGGCCGGCCGATCATGCCGCGCAGCAGGGCAACGTTGGAGATGGCCTCGATATTGGCGACGCCGTGCTGGTGGTGCGTCATGCCCATGCCCCAGGCAAAGACGGCATTGGTTGCTGCGCCGTACACCGCCGCGACCGCTTCGATGTCCTGGCGGGACACGCCAGCGGCCTGCTCGATGCTGGCCCAGCTCAGCCGGGCCAGGTCCCGCTCCAGATCGACGAACTGCGTCGTGTGCGTGCGAATAAACGCGTCGTCCCGGGTGCCCTGGGCCAGCACGGCCTTGGCGAGCCCCTTGAACAGCGCGATGTCGCCGCCGATACGGGGCTGCAGGTAGTGGGTGGCGATTGGTGTTCCGCCCCGGAGCATAGAGCGCGCGCTGCTGGGCACCGCGAAACGCACCAGCCCCGGCTCCCGCGCCGGGTTGATGACAATGACTTGCCCGCCCCGGGCACGCAGCCGCTCCAGCTGGTGAATAAAGCGCGGGTGGTTGGACGCCGGGTTGGCGCCAATCACGAACAGCTGGTCGCACCGGCCCAGGTCCGCCAGCTCCACCGTCGCGGTGCCGGTGCCGATGGTGTTGCCGAGCGCCACGCTCGTCGCCTGATGGCAGTAGTAGGAGCAGTTGTTGACGTTGTTGGTGCCGTACAGCCGCGCGATCAGCTGGAACAGAAAGGCCGCTTCGTTCGATGAGCGGCCCGAGGCGTAAAAGAAGCTGCGATTCGGCGCCGTCTCGCGCAGCCAGCCGGCCGCGAGGGCCAGCGCCTCGTCCCAGCCGATGGGGCGGAAGCGATCGCTCTTTGGATCCTTCCGCAGCGGCACGGTGAGCCGGCCAAGCTGTTCCAGCTCGCGGTTCGACAGCTCGCACAGCTCGCTGACCGGGTGGTCGAAGATCTGCGCCGGAATCGGCGGCTGTATGTCCGTCGACTGCGCCTGGATCGACTTGTTGCACACAGCGGGAAACTCGCCCAGCTCGTTCGTCATGCCGCCCTGCTGTCCGCCCATGCCCAGGCCGCAGGCTTTGCAGGTGTTGTTGGCGCGCAGGGCCTTGGAGGAATCCAGCAGCCCGATGCGCCGGACCGTGTTCAGCGTGTACAGCACTTTGCGCGCACCGCCGCCGATGCGTTGCCGGGGCAGGGCTGGCGGTGTCCTGTCGCTCACTGGGGGGCCATGTCGCCGTCGGCGGCGCCGTGGGACTGCCGCGTGCCCGGCACGCGAATGTCGTTCACCAGGTCTTGAACGGCCTGGGGCGGCGGGGCGGTCGCCAGCGCGACGCCGATGCCGACACCCAGCGCCAGCCACATGAACAGGAAGCCAATGCCCTCGGGCGAGACGCCCAGCAACCACTGTTCCGGCGTGCCGCCCCCAAACTTGAAATAGTAGATGTAGCCGAAGGTGCTGATCAGCCCGGTCAGCATGGCGGCGATGGCGCCCTGCTGATTCATGCGCCGCCAGAAGATGCCCAGGAAGATGATGGGGAACAAGGACGCGGCGGCGAGCCCGAAGGCAAAGGCGACGACCTGCGCCACGAAGCCCAGCTGCGAGGCGAACAGTCCCAGCAGGCCGGCGGCCAGCACCGCGCCGGCCGCTGACAGGCGCGCGATGCGCAGCTCCGTGCGATCGTCCATGGTCTTGAACAGGGTGCGCCGGCACAGATCGTGGCTGACGGCCGAGGAGATCACCATCAGCAGGCCGGCTGCGGTCGACAGCGCCGCGGCGAGGCCGCCAGCGACGACCAGCCCGATGACCCAGCCCGGCAGGCCGGCGATTTCCGGATTGGCGAGCACAAAGATGTCGTTGTTGGCGACCACCTCGTTAGCCAGGCCGTCCGGCGCTGCCGGCCCGCGAATCTGCATGCGGCCGTCGCCGTTCTTGTCGTCGAAGGCCACAAGCTCCGTGGGCTCCCAGTTCTTGAACCAGGCTGGCACCGGTTTGCCGCCGGCGGCCGCGATGGCATCAGCCTGGGCCTGGTAATCATCGCCGGCGATGTAGGTCGCCTCGTTCACGGTCTCGACAAAGTTCAGCCGGGCAAAGGCACCGACCGCTGGCGCCAGGGTGTAGAGCAGCGCGATAAACACCAGCGCGTAGCCGGCGGAGATGCGCGCGGCGTCGGCGTTGCGCACGGTAAAGAAGCGGATGATCACGTGCGGCAGCCCGGCGGTGCCGAACATCAGGGCGCCGGTAATGCAGAACACGTCGAAGGTGCTTTTGCTGGTGCTGGTGTACTCCAGAAAGCCGAGATCGGTAATCACCTGGTTCAGCTTGTCGAGCATGGACTGCTCGCTGCCGGCGACGGTGCCGATAAATCCGAGCTGCGGGACTGCTGTGTCGGTGATGATGAGCGAGATAAAGATCGCCGGCACCGTGTAGGCAAAGATCAGCACGCAGTACTGCGCCACCTGCGTGTAGGTGATGCCTTTCATGCCGCCGAGCACCGCGTAGAAGAACACGATCACCATGCCAACCACGATGCCGTACTCGTAGGGCACGCCCAGGAAGCCGGAAAAAGCGACGCCGACGCCCTTCATCTGCCCGGCAATGTAGGTAAAGGACACGAACAGCGCGCAAACCACCGCGACGATGCGCGCAAAGGTGGAGTAATACCGGTCGCCTACAAAGTCCGGCACTGTGAATTTGCCGAACTCGCGCAGAAAGGGCGCGAGCAGCAGCGCCAGCAGCACGTAGCCGCCTGTCCAGCCCATAAGGTAAACGGAACCGCCGTAGCCCAGGAACGCGATCAGCCCGGCCATGGACAGGAACGATGCCGCAGACATCCAGTCTGCGGCGGTGGCCATGCCGTTCAGGGTGGGGTGTACGTCGTGGCCGGCGACGTAGAAGTCGTTGGTGGAGCCTGCCCGGGCCCAGATGGCGATGCCGATATAGAGCGCGAAGGTCACGCCCACGAACAGGTAGCTCCAGTATGTCTGATCCATGCCCTTAGCCCTTGATGCCGTAGCGGCGCTCGAGCCGGCGCATGGCCAGGCAGTACCAGAAGATCAGCAGCACGAACACGTAGATGGCGCCTTGCTGCGCGAACCAGAAGCCGAGCGGGGCGCCGCCGATGCGAAACTGGTCCAGGAAATCGCGCAGCAGAATGCCGGCGCCGTAGGAGGCGGCAAACCAGATCGTCATGAGCGTGATGGTCAGGCGCAAGGTCGCGCGCCAGTAGGCTTGCTGCCGGGCAGCTTCGTCAGTCACCTTGGGTGTCAAGGCTGTCCCCTCTGTCTGTCTGCGACAGAGGATACCCGCAACGGGAAGTGAGCGCCGCCGGGCGGCGGCGCTCCTTGTTCGGCTTCGGGTCGGGCTAGATGCGCCCGCGAACGCCCAGGAACCAGTAGCGGCCAATCGCGTCGTAGACGGCCTGATTGGTCTCGGCCTGGGTGCCGTAGACGCCCCGCGGCGGCTCTTCGTCGGTGAGGTTGTTGACCCCGCCGTAGATCTCCACCGTGGCCTGGTCCAGATTGAGGAAGTACTGGAAGTTCAGGCTGTGGTACAGGATGTCGCCGGCGGTGTTCGGCGAGAAATCTTCGCCGATGTCCTCGCCGCGCGCGTAGCGCTTCATATCGCCCAGGTAGCGGCCCGTCCAGCCGACGGAAACCGGGCCGACCGTGTAGGACGCTGTGGCTCGGAACGATCGGATCGGGTCACCGATCTCGCCGCGCTCGATGTCGATCTCGTCCGGACGATCCTGGAACACGAATTCGTCCAGTTCCTTCAGGTAGGTGCCGACAAAGTTCAGGCGTAGTTGGCCACCCAACCAGCTGTTCTCGGATCCGCCCGTCCAGTCCGACAGGGACTTGTTGTAGGAGATGGCGACGTCGATGCCCTCGGTCGTCAGCTTCGAGGCGTTCACGAAGGTGGAGCGCAGGAAGTCGATGTCCTGGGTGGTCGGGTCCCGGGTGAACAGGCTGCAGAAGTTGGCGTCCGGGCCGCCGGTGGCGTCGACGCAGTTGTCAACGATGTCCTGGGCCGTGACCAGGGTAATCGCGTCTTCGATCTCGATGTCGTAGTAGTCAACGGTGATCGCGAGGCCGTCTGCCCAGCTTGGCTGGTAGATGATGCCGTAGGTCAGGCTTTCCGAATCCTCGGCTTCCAGATCCCGGTTGCCGCTGGACTCGGACTCAATGGAGACGTTGTCGTTGGCCTGAAAGCCCGGAGGCAATCCCAGCGCCGCGCAGTTCGCCGCGCGATCGGGGTCGTCATTGATTTCGTCCGCATCGCAGGGGTCGTTGATGGACGAGAAGCCGGGGGTCGCCGGCCGGAACGCTTCGGTGATGCTTGGGGCCCGCACGGCCTCGGAGTAGGTCGCCCGCAGCCGCAGCTGATCGAAGGGGGCCCACAGCACGCCGGTTTTCCAGGCCACGGCACTGCCGGAGTGGGTGTAGTCGGCGTAGCGGTAGGCGGCGTCAACCGTGAGTTCCTGGATGCCGGGCAGGTCAGCCAGCAGTGGCAGGGTCAGCTCGCCGAAGCCCTCAAAGACTTCGTAGCCGCCCACCTCGTCGGGCTGCGCCGCGCTTTCCGTCAGGTCCTGCTGCACGATCGGGTCGCCGTTGGTCTCGCTTTCCTCGCGCCGCCACTCGATGCCCGCGGCCCAGCCAATGCTGCCGCCGGGAAGCGCCAGGCCTTCAAAGGCGTTGGAGACCACCGTGAAGCCGGCGGACTGCTGCGTGAGCTGCTGTTCTTCTTCTGTCTTGATAAAGGAGAACGCGACCGCTTCGTTGGAGTTCTGCTGGCCGAAGGGGTTGAAGGGGATGCAGTCACCGAGCACTGCGGCGGAGGGGTCCCGGCATACGATGTCGCCGGTGCCCGGGTCGCGGATCGCGTCGACGGCGGCGACCAGGTTGGCGGGAACCCGGCGGTTAAAGCCAACGACCGTATTTTTGACCCGGCCGTAGTTGTAGTAGGCGTCGTACTCGAGCTCGCCGATGCCGGTGTCGAACAGGCCGCGCATGCCGACGACAACGCGTTCCGTGTCGCGATCGATGCCGTTGCGGCGGCTGCCGGCGTCCGCATGGAAGCGGGCAAGCCCGGCCGAGGTCACACCCTGGCCCAGCAGCTCGGTGCGCAGCCCCTCGTCCAGGAACGGGTTGTCGGCGACGTTGATGGTCAGGCTGCCGAAGTTAAAGCTCGGCTGCAGCTCTTCCTCGATGTCGGTGCGTACGTACTTGCCGTCCAGGTACACCTCTGCCGCTTCGCTGATCTCGTAGCGCAGCGTGGCATTGAGGGTTTCCTTGCTGATGTCCGGAATGACCGTGATGTAGTCGTCCAGCTCGAAGCAGAAATCGCAGCCGTTCGGGAACTGGCCAAAGGCAAAGCTGTTGGACAGGCCACGCTCAGCCTGGGGCTGTGGGTTGCCCTGGTTGTCAAAGGCGATGATGCCTGCGCTGTTGCCGAAGCTGGTGGCTGGTCCGCCAAAGGGGAACAGCACGGCGTTCTCGTCAATGCGTTCGCTGATGATGCCGGGCACCACAATGCGGTCCGGAATGCCGTCGGTCTCGCTGGTGTTGTCCGGGTTGATGGCGGTGCCGAAGTTCTGGTTGAAGCTCTGGTCCGTGGCCTGGATATCGCCGAGCCGCTCGTTGATGTAAGACACGGTGAAGTTGCCGCGCTCGCTCGCGAAGGCCTTGCCGAAGGTGGCCGACATGGTGTGGTTCTGGCCGTAGTCGGCACCGGCACGACCGCCGCTGACGTCGAACTCGAAACCTTCGAAATCCTCCCGCAGGACGACGTTGATGACGCCGGACACGGCGTCGGAGCCGTAGACCGCCGACGCGCCGCCGGTGATGACTTCGACCCGCTCGATCAGCGCTTTCGGAATGCTGTTCAGGTCGACCGAGGTGGTGCCCGGCGAGCCGCCGACGTGGCGCTTGCCGTTGACCAGGGTCAGCGTCCGCTGGTCGCCCAGGCGCCGCAGGTCGGGCAGGTTCAGGCCGGCAAGATCGCCGAAGCTGTTGGTGTTGCCGGTCAGGGTCGCCGTTGAGCCCAGGGCAGGCAGCTCGGCGAGGAGCTGGCCCAGGTCGGGCGTGCCGGACATCTGGATGTCCTGCGCTGAGACCGTGGTCACGGGTGTCGGTTGCGTCAGGTTGGGACGCGAGATGCGGGAACCGGTAACGACGACCTCTTCGATTTCGATGGTCTCGTCGTCAGCGGCCCCGGCGGATCCGGGCGCAAACGCCGCGGACAGCAAGGCTCCGAACACGGCAAGCAGCCGTGTCCGAGCTCCGGATGAATGAGTCATTTGATATCCCCAAGATGCCAATGGTTTGACTGAGTCGGTCAGGCGCTCGATCTCCGTCGAGTGCGCCCCCATTCAACCGCAGAGTCCAATTAAGAAACAACTAAATGGTGTTGAACAATCAGGCCGATTCGGCGGCAGAACTGCCAATGCGTCAAAAAAATTGTCTTGTGCGCGGGGGAAGAGGGCCCGTGGGCGATCCTGTGGCGCTGCGCCGCCGATTCGGCGCAAGCTTCGGGAGGGAGGCGTTC
This sequence comes from uncultured Pseudomonadales bacterium, assembly GCA_964640725.1. GTDB lineage: Bacteria > Pseudomonadota > Gammaproteobacteria > Pseudomonadales > Azotimanducaceae > CALHVX01. Next base: position 32,055 of record CAZXIJ010000029.1, read on the forward strand.
CCGGCAACCCTGCCGGGAACGGATCAGTTGCGGGCGTAGAGGGGGCTAGATGCGCCCGCGAACGCCCAGGAACCAGTACCGGCCGATGGCGTCGTAGACCGCCTGGTTGTCTTCGTCCTGGGTGCCGTAGATGCCGCGCGGGGGCGGCTCGTCGGTCAGGTTGTTGACGCCGCCGTAGAACTCGATGGACGCCTGCTCCAGATCCAGGAAGTACTGGAAGTTGATGGCGTGATAGAGGATGTCGCCGGCGGTGCCCGGCTGCCCGTCCTCGGCGATATCCACGCCGCGGTTGTAGCGCTTCATATCGCCCAGGTAACGGCCCGTCCAGCCGACCGTGACCGGCCCGTGGGAGTAGGCTGCGGTCGCGCGGAAGGAGCGGATCGGGTCGCCAATCTCGCCGCGCTCGATGTCGATCTCGTCGGGACGATCCTGAAAGACAAACTCGTCCAGCTCCTTCAGGTAGGTGCCGGTGAAGCTCATGCGCAGCCGGCCAGACAGCCAGTCCATGCCCGAGCCGCTGGTCCAGTCGGAGAGCGTTTTGTCGTAGGTCACCGACAGGTCGACCCCTTCCGTCGTCAGCTTCGACGCGTTGACGAAGGTGGAGCGGACGAAGTCGATATCCTGGGTGCCCGGGTCCCGGGTAAACAGGCCGCAAAAATTTGCGTCCGGTCCGCCGGTGGCATCCACGCAGTTGTCGACGATGTCCTGGGCCTCGACGAGGGTAATGGCGTCTTCGATCTCGATGTCGTAGTAGTCGACGGTAATCGCCAGCCCGTCAGCCCAGGTCGGCTCGTACACGATGCCGTAGGTCAGGCTCTGGGAATCCTCGGCCTCCAGGTCCCGGTTACCGCTGGATTCGGACACCACAGCGACGTTGTCGTTGGCCTGGAAGCCCGCGGGAATGCCAAGGGCCAGACAGTTGGCGGCACGGTCCGGATCGTCGCCAATCTCGTCGGCGTCGCAGGGGTCGTCGACGTCAGAAAAGCCGGGCGTGGCCGGCCGGAAGGCCTCGGCCACGTTCGGGGCCCGCACGGCTTCCGAATAGGTGGCCCGCAAACGCACCTGATCCAGCGGTGCCCAGATGACGCCCGTCTTCCAGGCCTCGGCGCTGCCGGAGTGGGTGTAGTCGGCGTAGCGGTAGGCGCCGTCAACGGTCAGCTCCGCGATGCCGGGCAGATCGGCGAGCAGCGGCAGGGTGAGTTCCACGAAGCCCTCAAAGACCTCGTAGCCGCCCACCTCGTCGGGCTGCGCCGCGCTCTCGGTCAGGCCGGCCTGGACGTTTGGGTCGCCGTCCGTGGCGCTTTCCTCGCGCCGCCACTCGACGCCGGTGGCCCAGCCGATGCTGCCGCCCGGCAGCGTGAAGCCTTCGAAGGCATCCGAGACCAGGGCGAAGCCGGCAGATTCCTGGGTCAGCTGCTGCTCTTCTTCCGTGCGCAGGAACGAGAAGGACACGGCTTCCTGGGAATTCTGCTGTCCGAACGGGTTAAAGGGCACACAGGTGCCGATCACGGCCGCAGACGGGTCCCGGCACACAATCTCGCCGGTGCCCGGGTCGCGGATCGCGTCGATGGCCGCAGTCAGGTTTGCCGGCACGCGCCGGTTCAGGCCAACCACCTTGTTCTTGACGCGGCCGTAGTTGTAGAAGGTGTCGTAGCGAATCTCGCCGATGCCCGTGTCGAACAGACCGCGCAGGCCGATGACGGCGCGTTCCGTGTCGCGCTCGATCTGGTTGCGGCGGCTGCCGGCGTCGGCATGAAAGCGGGCCAGCCCGGCGCTGCTGATGCCCTGGCCCTGCAGCTCCGTGCGCAGGCCGTCGTCCAGGAACGGATTGTCGTCGACGTTGATGGTGATGCTGCCGAAGTTAAAGCTGGGCTGGAGCTCTTCTTCGACTTCTGCCTGCACGTACTTCGCATCCAGGTACACCTCGGCGGCCTCGCTGAACGCGTAGCGGAAGGTGCCGTTGAAGGTTTCCTTGGTGATGTCCGGCACCACGGTAATGTAGTCGTCCAGCTCAAAGCAGAACTCGCAGCCGTTGGGAAAGCTGCCGAAGGCGAAGCTGTTGGTCAGGTCCCGCTCCGTCTGCGGCTGCGGGTTGCCCTGGTTGTCAAAGACAATCAGCCCGGCGGTATTGCCGAAGCTGGTGGTCGGGCCGCCAAAGGGGAACAGCACGCTGTTCTCGTCGATGCGCTCGCTCAGAATGTTTCTGACCACAAAGCGATCCGGAATCCCGTCGTTTTCTCCAGTGTCGGCGGGGTTCAGGGCGGTGCCAAAGTTGTCGTTGTAGTCCTGATCGGTCGCCTGGATATCGCCCAGCCGCTCATTGATGTAGGAAACGGTGAAGTTGCCGCGCTCGGAGCCGAAGTTCCTGCCGAAGGTGGCCGACAGCGTGTGGTTCTGCCCGTAGTCGGGACCGGCTGCGCCGCCGGTGGCATCGAACTCGAAGCCTTCGAAGTCGTCCCGCAGAATCACGTTGATCACGCCGGACACGGCGTCCGAACCGTACACGGCCGATGCGCCGCCGGTGATCACTTCCACGCGCTCGATCAATGCCTTCGGGATGCTGTTCAGATCCACGGAGGTGGTTCCGGGAGAGCCGCCCACATGGCGTTTGCCGTTGACCAGGGTCAGCGTTCGTTCTTCGCCCAGGCGCCGCAGGTCGGGCAGATTGAGCCCCGCCAGATCGGCGAAGCTGTTGGTGTTGCCCGCCAGCGTGGCGGTCGAGCCGAGGGCCGGCAACTCTGCCAGCAGCACGCCCAGGTCGGCGGTGCCAGACAGCCGCAGGTCCGCGGCGGTGATGGTGGTGACCGGAGTCGGCTGCGTCAGGTTCGGGCGCGAGATCCGCGAACCGGTGACGACGATCTCTTCGATCTCTTCGACGCCTTCTGCGCTTTCTGCCCAGGTGGTGCCGGGCGTAAACGCCGCGGCCAGGAGTGCGCTGAACAGGGCGAGCAGCCGTGTTCGCGCGGTGGATGATTGAGCCATTTCGCTATCCCCATGATGCTGATGATTCGGTTTTATTTGGGAACCAGCGGCGCTTGCGCGGCGCCGGTCCCCCATTCAACCGCAAGGGAATGCGAAAAAAAGGGTTATAAAACAACAGTTTATTTAGAATTAACTGAATCGGAGGGGGCCCGTCAGCAGGCTTGCCAGTCTCGCCCCCTCAACGGTCGATCGGGTCAAATTCTCGCCCCCGGGCCCACACCGCAGACAGGTCGAGCAGGGCTGACAGGTCTGCTGTGGGATCACCGTGCATGAGCAGCAGATCGGCCGACAGGCCCGGTGCCAGGCGACCGCAGCGGTCGGCGATGCCCAGGCCCAGAGCGGCCTGGCTCGTTGCCGTGCGCAGGGTGGCGGTCGGCGACAGCTGGGCAATCTCGCTGAACACGCGCAGCGCGTGGCGCAGTTCGTGATGGTAGACGCCCGGGATGCCGGCATCCGTTGACGCGATGAACGGAATGCCCAGGGTCATCATGGCCTGATAGGCGGCCCGCACCCGGCCCAGGACCACGCCCTTGGGCGCGTCGAGCATGCGCTGCCAGCCGCGATTGACCGTAGGGCTGATCCACACGCCGCGGTCGAGCACGACCTTGGCGATGTCGCTCTGGTAATCGCTGGCCCAGCCTTCCTTGCCGACCCAGGAGCAGTGCTCGATGGTGCGGACGCCCGCCTCGGCGGCGAAGGCAATGCCCTCGGTGCCGTGGCAGTGCGCGGCGACGGTCAGGTTGTGGCGCGCGGCCCGATCCACGATCGCGCGCAGGGTCGGGAGATCGAACTGGGCTTTGCCAGGATCGGAGCCGGCGGTCATGCGTCCGCCGGTGGCCATCACTTTGATCAGGTCCGTGCCGCGCCGCACCTGTCGGTCCAGTACCGCATGAGCTTCCTCAATAGAACTCGCGCCCCCGCCCCAGAAGTGACAGTGACCCGCGGGCGTGGTGATCGGCTGGCCCGCGCACAGCAGCCGGGGCCCGGGGGTTGCGCCGGCAGCGATCTGGTCCCGCAAGGTCAGCTCGCGCCAGGCACCGCCGCCCAGATCCCTGGCCGTGGTGATGCCCGCAGCGACCATTTGCGCGGCCCGCTCGGCCATGAGCGGTACCTGAGCGTCCTGCGCGCCCTCGGGGGGCTTGCCGCGGTCCGGGTTCAGCTCCAGGTGCACGTGGGCATCGATGAGTCCGGGAATTGCCCACTGACCGCTGCAGTCTCGCGTCTCGCAGCCGGCGAGGTCCGGGTCTTGCTGCAGGTCTGCGCGCGCACCGATGGCGGCCAGCTGCGGACCTCTGATCGCGATCGCGTCGGCTTCCAGCACGGCGTTGCCGTCCCAGATCTTCAGCCCGGTCAGCAGCACGCCTGGGTCAGCCATAGAGTTGCTCCGGAAGCCAGGTGGCCAGCGCCGGCCACAGCACCAGCAGGCCGAGCAGCAGCAGCTGCAGGGCGATAAAGGGAACCACGCCGCGATAGATGTTGGCGGTCGCGACGGTGTCGGGGGTCACGCCCCGCAGGTAGAACAGGGCAAAGCCGAAGGGCGGGGTCAGGAACGAGGTCTGCAGATTGACGGCAATGAGCACGCCGAGCCAGACCGGATCGAAGCCCATGGCGAGCAGCACCGGGCCAACGATGGGAATGACCACGAAGGTGATCTCGATGAAGTCGAGAATGAACCCGAGCAGAAAGATGATGAGCATGACAATGGCCAGCGCGCCCCAGCGGCCGCCGGGCATGGCCTCGAACCAGCTCTGCACCAGCTCGTCGCCGCCGTAGCCACGGAACACGAGCGCGAACACCGAAGCCCCGATCAGAATGAAAAACACCATCGCGGTGGTGTTCAGGGTCGAGCGGCACACTTCGCCCAGCACCGGCAACGACAGCGTCCGGCTGGCAAAGGCCAGCAGCAGCGCGCCGACGGCGCCGACCCCAGCTGCTTCCGTCGGCGTTGCGGCGCCGCTCAGGATCGAGCCGAGCACGGCGAAGATCAGCAGCAGCGGCGCGGTCAGAGACAGCAGCAGGCCCTGCCGGGGCTGGGGATCCATGCCCAGCGCGTCGTCAGCGCTGTCGGTCTGGTTCCCGCCCCCGGGCATCCACTGCGGCCGGAGCAGGCTGACGGCGACGAGGTAAGCCAGGTACAGCAGCACCAGCACCAGTCCCGGCACCAGAGCGCCGGCGAACAGATCGCCGACGGAAACGGTCTTGGGGGCGAACACGCCCTGGCTGAGCTGAGCCTGCTGATAGGCGTTCGACAACACGTCGCCCAGCAGCACCAGCGCGATCGATGGCGGAATGATCTGCCCAAGGGTGCCGGTGGCGCTCAGCATGCCGGTGGCCAGAGAAGGCCGATAGCCCTGCTTCAGCATCGCCGGCAACGCCAGCAGGCCAAGGGTCACCACGGTCGCGCCGACGATGCCGGTGCTGGCTGCCAGCAGGGTGCCGACCAGCAGCACGCTGTAGCCCAGGCCGCCGGGCAGCCGGCCGAACAGGCTGGCCAGGCTGCGCAGCAGCGCATCGGCAATGCGCGTCTTCTCCAGCACCACGCCCATGAACACGAACAGCGGCACGGCAATAAGGGTGTTGTTGGTCAGGGTGCCGAACAGGCGACCGGGCAGGAATCCCAGGTCGCTGGCCTGGAACACGCCGGCAGCATCGCCGCCCAGCGCGAAGAGCAGCGCGACCCCGGCCAGGGTGAGCGCCACCGGGTAGCCGAGTAACAAGGCGCCGAACACACAGGCAAACATGGCCAGCGGCAGCAGCTCGATCACGATGCTGCGGGCGCCTCGCGCAGGGCGCGCAGGGCGCGGCCGATTTCAGCCAGGCCTTGCAGGGCCAGCAGCACCGCCATGACGGGTATGAGCGTCTTCAGCAAAAACACGGCGGGCAGCCCGCCGACCTCCGGCGAGCGCTCGAAGATGCGCCAGCTCGCCATCACCCAGGGCAGGCTGGTCCAGAAGATGAGCACGGCGACCGGCAGCAGAAAAGCACAGTGCCCGAACAGGTCCACGAGCGCCTGGCGCCGGCGCGACAGCCGGCCGTAGATCACGTCGACGCGCACATGCGCGCCGCTTTGCAGCGCGTAGCTCATGCCCAGGGCAATGACCAGCACATGGGCGTAGGTGATGAGTTCCTGCAGGGCCACGGTGCCCTCGCCAAACAGGTAGCGCAGCACGACAACGGCAACGGTCACCAGCGCCATGGCCGCAGTCAGCCAGGCCACCGTACGGCCGATGGCCCTGGTCAGCGCATCGATCATCCGCCCGCAATCCGTTCGGCGAAGTGTGTGTCGAAGGCCATGCCCAGGAACAGCATGAAGCCGACCCAGATGTTGTTCTTGAAGGCCGCCAGACACTCGTCCGGGTGCCGGCGTCGCAGCAGCCGCTGCTGGTAAATGAACAGGCCCAGGATGACCGCCAGGGCGATGTTGAAGAACAGGGTCAGCCCGGCCTGCTGGCCGTACAGATAGAAGATGCCCAGGGCAATGGCCTGCAGGACGCCGATGGCCAGCCGGTCAGCGCTGCCGAACAGGATCGCGGTGGATTTGACGCCGATGCGCAGGTCGTCCTCGCGATCGGCCATGGCGTAGGCCGTGTCGTAGGCGACGATCCAGAACAGGCTGCCCAGAAACAGCAGCCAGGCCTCCGGGGGCACGGTCCCGCGCATCTGCCCGTAGGCCATCAGGATGCCCCAGCTGAAGGCCGCCCCCAGGGGCACCTGGGGCAGATAGGTGAAGCGCTTGAACAGCGGGTAGGTCAGGGCGATGGGCACCGCGGCCACCGCCAGCAGGCGGGTGAGCTCGTTCAGTACCAGCAGCGTGCAGGCGCTGAGCAGCAGGAGCACGATGAGCAGCCCGGCCGCTTCCCGGAAGCTCAGCTCGCCGGTGGCCAGGGGGCGCTGCCGGGTCCGGGTGACGTGGGGGTCGAAGTCCCGGTCCGCCATATCGTTGGCGACGCAGCCGGCTGAGCGCATCAGCAGGGTGCCCAGAGCAAAGACAGCGATGTACAGCGTTGGCGGCTGCTCGCCGGCGGCCACCCACAGGGCGCCCAGGGTGGGCCACAGCAACAGCAGGGTCCCCACGGGCCGGTCCAGGCGCGTCAGAGCCAACCAGGCGCTGATCTTGCCGGAAGACGGTGGGGCGGAAGCGGTGCTGATGGGAACCTCCGGGCGGTCTGGGCTGGCGGCACATCATACTCGCGGGCAGGGCAGGCGCGGGATATGTGGGCTGTTTCGTTGCTTTTTCACGGCTGCGACAGTAGTTTAGCGCGCTCTTTCGAACCCCCCTAGCAACCGTCAACAGGGAACAGGCGAAGCGTTCATGCGTAAGTGGCAGTGTATTGTTTGTGGCTGGATCTACGACGAAGCCGAAGGCTGCGAAGAAGAGAACATTGCCCCCGGGACCAAGTGGGAAGATGTGCCTGAAGACTTCGTCTGCCCCGAGTGCGGTGTCGGCAAGCAGGACTTCGAGATGATCGAGGTCGGCTAGACCGCTTCCTGGCTGCCCGGGACGCCCCGGGGCCGCATCCAGTAGACTTCGCGCCAGATCCATGGCCCGGAGCGCCCGCTTTGAACCTGACTGTTCGCATCCTCATCGGCATGGCGGCCGGGCTTTGCCTGGGCCTGGCTGTGCAGGCCCTGAACCTCGGCGCCGAGCATTTCGTCAACCGCGTGCTGATCGACGATGTGCTCGATGCGGGCGGCCGCCTGTTCATCGCCAGCCTCAAGGTCATGGTGGTGCCGCTCGTATTTGTGTCCCTGGTCTGCGGCGCTGCCAGCCTTGGCCAGACCGGCAGCATCGGCCGGCTCGGCGGCAAGACCCTCGCCCTGTACCTGCTGACGACGGCGATCGCCGTGTCTTTGGCACTGGCGGTCTCCCTGGTCATTGACCCCGGCGAAGGGGCCGAGGCGCCGCCGACGGACGCGACCTACTCCCCGGGAGAGCCGCCCAGCGTCAAGGATACGATCGTCAACATCTTCCCCACCAACCCGGTCGCGGCCATGGCGGAAGGCAAGATGCTGCAGATCATCGTGTTCGCGCTGCTGTTTGGCATCGCGCTGTCCAAGGCTGCAGAAAACGGCGCGCGGGTGCTGAGCTGGTTTGCCGACGTCAACGAAGTGCTCATGCAGCTGATCACCATGCTGATCCACCTGGCGCCCTACGGCGTGTTCTGCCTGATGGCGAAGCTGTTCGCGACCGTGGGGGCCGGTGAGATCCTGCGCGTGGGGCTGTACTTCCTGACCGTGGTGCTGGTGCTGTTTATGCAGATGCTGCTGGTCTATCCCACCTTGCTGACCCTGTTCTCGCGCCTGAACCCGGTCACTTTCCTCAAGAAGATGCGCGAGCCGCAGCTGGTGGCGTTCAGTACCTCGTCCAGCGGCGCGACCCTGCCGGTCACCTTGCGTACCGTGCACGAGCGCGTCGGCGTTCGTAACGAAGTGGCGTCCTTTGCCGTGCCCCTGGGCGCCACCATCAACATGGATGGCACCGCGATCATGCAGGGCTGCGCGACGGTCTTTATCGCCCAGTTTTACGCCATTCCCCTGGGCGTGGGGGATCTTGTTGCGGTCGTGCTCACGGCGACCCTGGCGAGCGTCGGCACCGCGGCGGTGCCCGGCGTTGGGCTGGTGACCCTGACGCTGGTGCTCACCCAGGTGGGCCTGCCGGTGGAAGGCATTATTCTGATTATCGGCGTGGATCGCCTGCTGGACATGCTGCGTACGGTGGTGAACATTACCGGCGACGGGACCGTGTCCACGATCGTGGCCCACAGCGAGGGCCAGCTGGATCTGGATGTCTTTAACGACCCGGACGCTGGCCGGGTGATCGAGACGCAGCCTGAGGCGCTGCCCCGCTAGCGCCTCGCCGCGCCGCTAGACGTCGAACTGGCTGGCGCGTTCGAGCACCGTGTCGCGCAGCCCCTCGCGGTGGGCGCGCAGCGCGGCAAGGACTGTGTGGTCGTGGGTGCCAAGGATCTGTGCGGCGAGCAGCGCCGCGTTGGTGGCGTTGTCGATAGCGACCGTCGCCACGGGAATTCCGGCGGGCATCTGCACGATCGACAGCAGCGCGTCCTCGCCTTCGAGTTTGGTGGCGCTGATCGGCACGCCAATCACCGGCAGCAACGACAGAGACGCGATCATCCCCGGCAGGTGGGCCGCGCCGCCGGCGCCCGCGATGATGACTTTCACCCCGCGTTCCGCAGCGCTGCGCGCGTAGTCATAGAGTCGCTCCGGGGTCCGGTGCGCGCTGACGATGCCCAGCTCGTTGGCGATGGACAGCGCTTCCAGCGTGTCCCTCGCGGCCTGCATGATCGGCAGATCGGAAGTACTGCCCATGACGATGCTGATGGGTGCGGTCACTTTGCTTGTCCTGTCGGGAGCGATTGGAGCGGCTGGATGTCTGCGGCGCTGAGGGTGCCATCAGCAAGCCCGGCAAGCAGCGCGTCGATGGCGGCGCGGGCCGCGGCCTGCTCGGCTCCGGTGGCGGTGATATGCCCCATCTTGCGCAGCGGCGGCGCGCTGGTTTTGCCGTACCAGTGCAGCTGCGCGCCGGCATAGCCGATGACGCCCGGCGTGCCGCCCAGGAGCGGCTCCGCGGGGTGCCGGCCGGCCAGCAGGTTCTGGGACACGGCGACGGGCGCCCGCCGCGCGACGGAGCCCAGCGGGAGGTCAAGAACGGCGCGTACGTGCTGTTCGAACTGGGAGCAGCGATTGCCCTCGATGGTGTGGTGGCCGGCGTTGTGTACCCGAGCGGAAATCTCATTGACCAGCAGCTCGCCGCCTTCTGCGGCAAACAGCTCAACGGCGTAGATGCCGACACCTTCGAGCGCGTCGACCACTCGGCTTGCGAGCTCTGCGGCGTGACGGGCCAGGGCGGGCGTGACCGGGGCCGGAGCGATCCAGTAGTCCAGACACTGGCCCTCGCTGTCGAAATAGGTGGCTGCCGGGTCGTAGCATCGCACCTCACCGTGCAGGGATCGGGCAACGATGACGGTCAGTTCCTGCATCCGGGGCACGAACACTTCGAGGTACGACGACCCCGGCCAGAGTTCGGTCAGCGCCGCTTCGCTGCGTAGAATCTGCACGCCCCGGCCGTCGTAGCCGCCGGTCGCGAGCTTCTGCACCACGGGAAAGCCCAGAGCCGTCAGCTCTGGCCCCGTGCCTGCGGCTGGCCGGCCGGGCTGCGCCAGGTCCAGGGGCGCGAAGGCCGGGGTCGGAAAGCCCGACTCGGCCAGCCATTGCTTCTGGTGCAGCTTGTTCTGCAGCCGGCGCAGGACCTTGGCCTGGCGCCGCGTGGCGGCATTGCCGCGCTCGATCAGGCGCTCGAGGGCTGGTGCCGGTATGGCTTCGAAGTCGAAGGTCAGGGTCTGCCCGGTCGCTGCCTGTGCGCCCAGCCAGTCGGCGTCGGTCAGGGCGTGCTGTTCGTAGCGAGTGGCGCTGTGCCGGGCGGGGCCGTCGGCTTCCGGCGCGATGACCAGCGTGTCGGTGTCCAGGTTCCTGGCTGCACTCGCCATCAGGTAAGCCAGCTGGCCGCTCCCCAGAATCGCAAGCGGAGCATCCAGCCCGGCGTTGTTGCCGGGACCAGACAGATCGGTAGGGACAGTGTCGCTGGGCGACATGACAAGCTCCCGGGCCGGTGATCCGGCGTCGCAGGGGCCGCGCGGTGCGGCCCGGATCGCAAAGGCGCTACCTTAGCGACGGCTCGAAGCCCATGCCAGGGGATTTTGGGGACACCTGCCTGCTTCGCTTGACCACCGACCGCCCCAGGGCACCGGAATTCTCAGCAGATGTAAGCAGATTCCACCAACGTCCGGTCCGTGTAAGCGCGCACTTACATGGATGACCGCTTTGCGCGCAAGGGACGCACAACTGATGCGCACTGCCCACAGTCGCGGCTCATGCCGCTCGCTAAGATCTGCTGCTTCACCGCGTGGCTTGCGCGGTCACAGCGCGATTGCGCATGGGGAAGTCCGCGGCTCCGACCGGCGGCTTCGCGAGATGATCCAGGAGTAAATCTAATGCCTAACGTTGAGCGGGAATACTATCGGGACGGCGAGCCCAGACTCGCTGTCCTCAAGCGGACGGATCCAGAGAAGTTCGCGCACATTCGCCAGCTCCTGATTGGCGAAGAGATCGACGCGCTTCGCGACGAGATGAACAAACAGCATGCGATGCTGGCCTCGCGCTTCGAAGCGCACGTGCGGCAAACCCAGCAACGGTTTGCGCAGGTCCGCGATAACTTCGCCAAGGTGCAGAAGTTCCTGGCGGCCCACGGCAGCAGTGACGAGGCCGCGGAGCGGCGGATTTCGGCGTTTTTTCGGGCCGAGATGGCGAAGACGGAGTTCGCCCTGGAGCGGGTTGTCACTGAATCAGTCGACGAGAGTCATCAGGTGCTGGGCCGCCGTATCGAGGAAACCAATCGCGCCCTGCAGGCGCGGGCACGCCGGGATCTGCAGCAGGCACGAGACAACACCGTGAGCAAGCAGACCTTTGCCGCCGCGCTGAAGCAGATTGCGACGCATATCGAGAACATCAAGCGCTAGCCGCGCACCGCTAGCCGCGCACCGCTAGCCGCGCACCGCTGGCCGCGCACCAACCATACGGTTCAGAATGGTTTGGTTGCACCCAGAAAGGCAACGCCCGCGATGCCGATCCAGTACAGGTAGGCCAGCTTGCGGCCGGTGCCGATGGAGCGCTCCAGAGTCCCTTCGGCCGCGACCCTGGCTTCGGCCTCGATGTCCGGCGCTTCCAGCTGCGCGAACAGCGCCGTCCACTCGCGCATGATGAAGCGCAGCTGCAGCCCGATCACGAGCAGCAAGGCGTAGATCAACAGCTTGGCTGAAAACCAGCCGTGCACTTCCAGAAACGGCCCGTCGCCGGCCAGGGACGAAAGGGCAGCGATCGCAAGGACCGGGATCAAAACGAAACGGATGCGTTCGTCGTAAATCGACAGGCGCACGCCGGCCGGGGTCTCCCGGCGAATGAACGCCATCCAGGTCAGGCTCAGCCACAGGGCGAACAGCACCCAGAGCGCCACCAGATAGCCGCCGCCAAAGGGGTGAATGCCCCACAGGAAGCCCATGTGCAGGCCCAGGGGCAGGAGCATGATGATGCCCGTGCGCGCCAGAATGTCGATGCGGTACGCCGTCTCCATATGCCGGCGCCGCTCGGCCAGACTCAGCTCGCGGTTGATGACGTTGTAGGACGTCTGAAACACGCCCCATTCGCCGCCCAGCCAGTACACCATGGCCAGGATGTGCAGCCAGCGGATGACGGCCAGTTCGGTAATCCCCATGGCTGCTCTCCCGGTTCAGATCAGTAGGTGTATTCCGGTGCCGGTCCGAATTCCCATAACAGTGCGGTGGCCGTCAGCACGCCGACGAAGGCCACCAGCGCCACGGCAAACAGCGCGCTTGCGTACAGAAAGCCGCGATCCGTTTCGACCTGCATCATCGGGCCGACGCCGAGGTACAGGAGGTAGATGCTGTAGCAGGCCACGGCGATGCCGATAGAAATATCCAGCCACAACAGCGGGAACAGCCCGATCACGCCAGAGACAAAGAAGGGCGTAGCGGTGAAGCTGATCAGCCCAACGCCGGCGGCCAGGGAGCCTGCCTCGCCGTAGACCTGCGACATCCAGCGCACCATAAAGCCCATGAACAAAATGCCGGTGACCATGGCGGCAAAGAACAGCACGCACAGCGGCAGCGCGCTGTCTGCGGTCAGCCGCATGGCTTCGCCGCCGACCAGCCAACCCGTTTGGGTGACGCCGAAGTACCAGCACAAAGGCGGGATCAACGCCAGCGGCAGGGTCTGCGTCAGCAGCACCGCGGGCAACGAGTGCTCGGCCGCGGCGATCTGCGGCCAGGTTTTTCGGGGCATCAGCAACAGCTGCAGAGCCTGAATCAGGGGTTTCATGACTGGGCGTCCTCCGGGGTATCCAGGGTTGTCAGGTCCTGGCGGTCCAGGTCTTCGAACTGGTCGTGATCGACAGCCCAGCTAAAAAACCACAGGGCCGCGCTGACCAGCAGGATCGAAAGGGGAATCAGGAGCGCTAGGATTTCCATCAGGACGCGGTTCCGATCGTTGAAAGTAGGACCGGCGCTCTTGCCTGCGGGCGTGCGGGCGCGCTGAGCAGCCGGGTGGCGTTGAGCAGTACCAGCACCGAGCTGGTGGCCATGCCGATTGCTGCGAGCCAGGGCGGCATCAGCCCGGCCATCGCGCTGGGGATCGCGATGAGGTTGTAGGCCGTTGCCCACAGCAGGTTCTGCACGATCACGCGACGGCAGCGGCGGCTCGTTTCGAACAGGTCCGCCAGCGGCGCCAGGCGGCTGCTCAGCAGCGTCGCATCTGCCTGGGAACGGACCAGATCGCTGGTCTCCAGGGTCGCCACTGCGATGTCGGCGGCTGCGAAGGCGGGCCCGTCGTTGATGCCGTCGCCGACAAACAGCGCGCGATCCTTCGCGCCCCGGCGGGCCTCAAGGTGAGCGAGCTTTTGCTCCGGGCTGAGCCCTGCAACCCAACGCATCTTCAGGGGCGCGGCAAGGGTCCGGCAGGCCTCTTCCCGGTCGCCGCTGAGCAGTGTGATCTCGACGCCCTGCCGGCGCAGCCGCTCAATCGTCTCGGCCAGATCGGCGCGGGGCGGCGATCCGAGCTCGTAGCAGGCGAGCGGCCGTCCGGCGACGGCGAGGTAAATGCCAGTTGCCGAACGCTGCGGGTCCAGGCCGCAAAAGTCCGCCTGGCCCATGCGCACTTCCTGGCCGTCAAAGGTGCCGCGGATACCCTGGCCGGTCACGGTCTCGACATCGGTCAGCGCAAGGGCCGGTTGCCGGTCTGCACCGGCGGTGGCAAAGGCGCGCGCGATGGGGTGCGTGCTGTGGGCCTGCAGGGCGCGCGCCAGCGCCAGACACTCGGGCGCCGTCCACTCGGCCAGCAGCGCCGCGTGCCGGATCGACAGCGTGGGCAGTGTGAGCGTGCCGGTTTTGTCGAAGTACAGTTGCGTGATGCGCGGGGCTTGCTCCAGCACCGCGCTGTCGGTCAGCAGCAGTCCCTGACGACGCAGGTTAGCCATGCTGGCCGACAGCGCCGCGGGCACGGCCAGGGCCAGGGCGCAGGGGCAGCTCACAATCAATACGGCAAGGCCTGCCTGCAGAGGGGCGGCGGCGCCGAGCAGGGTCCATGCTGCGGTGGTCAGTGCCGCCAGCGTTAGCACCACCGGCACGAACACGCCGGCGACCCGGTCCGCCAACCGCGCCAGCGGCGAGCGCGACAGGGCCACCTGTTCCCCCAGCCGGTGGATTTGCGCCGCGCGGCTGCGGTCTGCGGGGGCCAGCGCTCGACACTCAAAGCGGGCACCGCGGTTGTAGGTCCCGGCAAAGAGCGACTCGCCCTGGTGCCGGGTGATCCAGTCTGCCTCTCCGGTCAGCGCCGCCTCGTCCAGCTGTGCCTTTGCGTCGGTCAGCTCGGCGTCGACGGGCAGCGCCGCGCCCTCTTCAATGCGCAGCCGGTCCCCGGGGACGATGGCTGCCACCGGTGCTGCGGCCCAGTCCTGGCCGTTCCAGCGAGAGACTGTGTCGGCCGGCGCGGCAAAGCGCTCGTCATCGGTGCTGATGGCTGACTTCAGGGCACCGTCGACGTGCCGGGCGACGAGCATTAAAAAGGTGAACATCGCGACGCTGTCGAAGTACAGGTGCGCTGTGCCGGTCATAAGGTTCCAGACGCTGACCCCGAAAGAGATCGCGATCGCCAGGGCGATGGGCACGTCCATGTTGATGCCCTGACGCAGGCTCGCCAGGGCGCTGCGATAAAACGGCACCGCGGCGTACAGCGCGATCGGCAGGCAGAACACCAGCAACGCCCAGCGCAGCAGCATGCGCGTGCCGGCATCCATGCCCCAGTGGTCGCCGAAATAGATGGCGGTGGTCGCCATCATGACCTGCATCATGCAGATCCCGGAAACGCCCAGCCGCTTGAGCTGGGCGCGGCGCGCCGCCTTGCCGTCGCGCGCCGCCTGCCGGGCCAGCCGCGGGTGAAAGCCCAGGGCCTCGATGGCCGCGAGCAGCTGGAAGTCGCCGTCGGGCTGGTTGTGCTGAACGTGCACCTGGCGGCGCACGGGATTCACCTCCATGCCCTGCACGAACGACAAGCCGTCCAGCGCCCCGCGAATTTTGCGCACGCAGGCGGCGCAGTGCATGTCGTCGATGGCGATGGCTGTGCTGCTCATGCGTCCGGCCCCCCGCGCCAGCTGGTCTTCGACATGGGCGCTGGCGGCGAGCCCTCGGGAACGAGCTCTGGCTCGGCCTGGGGCAGGGCTTCCGGAGCGGTCCAGAGGGCGATGCCGAGCAGCGCCATGCTCAGCACGATCGCCGCAATCGGCACGCCGACAGCAACAAAGAATGCGGCCGGTTTGCGCTGCCGCTGTGTGTCCTGCAGCCGAGCCCTCATGATGCCGGCCCGAAGAACGTGGTTTCTTCCTGCTCGCAGCGCTGTCGGCTGCGGCCGTCCTGCTGCACGCAGACTTCGATCTGCACCGGTTGCGCGGCGGGTCCGCTGTGGCCCGCCATGAGCAGACTGATGTCGTAGTGCATGGCGCTGCGCCCGGCCAGGGGCTGCAGTGGCGGCGCGGCGAGCGTCACCTCGGCGGGCGTGATGACTCGCGCTGTCAGCGTCATGGGCGCGGCGCTCTTGTTGGCCACTTTCAGGTCGAAGTGGTTGCGTATCGTGCCGCTAGCGTCAGCCTGATGCAGCGCGCCGCGCTCACGGGTCAGCTCGAAGCTGAAGGGGGCTCTGGTAATCACCGCGCCCAGGAGCAGCGTGCACATCAGGCTGGTCGCCACAGCGTAGCCGACGCTTCGGGGCCGGAACCAGCGAGTCGTACCGCCGGCCAGAGCGCGCTCGGTGCTGTAGCGGATCAGGCCGGATGCCAGGTTCAGCTTCTGCATGACCTGGTTGCAGGCGTCGATGCAGTGCGCGCAGCCGATGCACTCGTACTGCAGCCCATCGCGAATGTCGATGCCCGTCGGGCAGACCTGCACGCACAGGCTGCAGTCCACGCAGTCGCCAGCGGTGCCTTGCGAGCCTGCCTCAGCGAGAGCGGCCGCCTGGCGTTTTCGGCCCAGCCCGCGCGGTTCCCCGCGGGCCGCATCGTAGGTCACCACCAGCGAGTCCGTATCGATCATGGCGGCCTGGAAGCGCGCGTAGGGACACATGTAGGTGCAGACCTGCTCGCGCAGCCAGCCCGCGTTGATGTAGGTCGCCAGGGTAAAGAACGCTACCCAGAACAGGGCCCAGCCGCCAGCCTGGCCCTGCAGCAGCGTAAGGGTCAGGGGCCGGATCGGCGTGAAGTAACCCACGAAGGTCAGGCCCGTCAGCAGCGCGACGCCCAGCCACAGCAGGTGTTTGGTGCTGCGCCGGGCCGCCTTGTTCAGGCTCATGGGCGCCTGGTCCAGGCGAATCCGCTGGTTGCGCGAGCCTTCGCAGAGCTGCTCGACCCACATGTAGATGGCCGTCCAGACCGTTTGCGGACAGGTGTAGCCACACCACAGGCGGCCCACAATCGTCGTCACAGTGAACAGCCCGAACGCCGCAATGATCAGCAGCCATCCGAGCAGCCACAGGTCCTCGGGCCAGAAGGTCATGCTAAAGATATGAAACTGCCGCGCCGGCAGGTCGAACAGCACGGCCTGGCGCCCGTCCCAGTTGAGCCAGGGCAGCAGGGCGTAACCGAGCAGCAGCGGCCAGCCGGTAAAAAAGCGCAGCCGCTGATAGAAGCCCCCCACGAAGCGGGTGAATATTTTCTCCCGCCGCTGATAGAGGTCGATCGGTGCAAACCC
>CAZXIJ010000029.1:48959-51110 GCA_964640725.1 uncultured Pseudomonadales bacterium
TCGTGGCTGGCATCGCTCAGCGACCGCACGAAGTGCGCGGTGTCCTGCACGCCGTCCTCGCCCAGCGCCGCGATCCAGGGCGGCATCGCGGCCTTGCGGCCCTCCGTAATGGCCGCGGTGATGGCCTCTATACCTTCGCCCCACTGCCACTCGCTGTCGGTCAGGTTCGGAAAACCGAAGCCGCCCTGGCCGGCGATGCCGTGGCAGGTCGAACAGTGGTTGATAAACAGGCGGCGGCCCATCTGCTGAGCGCGGCGATCGGCGCTGAGCGTTGCGTCATCCTGCCCGGCAACCTCGGCGAACAGCGGTGCGAACTTGGCGTCGTGCGCTTCCGCTGCTGCTTCGACCCGCGCGTCAGAACGCCAGTTGCTGATCCCCTCGTAGTTGCCCAGGCCTGGGAACCAGATCAGGTAAGCCACCGCAAACACGATGGAGCCCACGAACATGCCCACCCACCACATGGGCAGGGGCGTATCGAGCTCCCGGATGCCGTCCCACTCGTGGGCGTCGTGATCGGCCCCGCCCGACTGGCGGTTCCCGTACAGCAGCAGGCCCATGGCGACCAGGCTGAGCAAGGTGCCGAGCACGACGTACCAATGCCAGGAACTACTCATCGTTGTTGGGCTCCCTGGCATCGGTAAACGGCAGCCGGCTGGCTTCGGCAAAGCGCTGCCGGTTCCGGGGCAGCAGCACCCAGGCCACCAGCGCGGCGAACCCCAGCGCCAGGGCGATCAGGGAAAACAGCATGGGGGTCATGGTTGGGCTCCGTAGCGGCGCATGTCGGTCCCGAGGGACTGCAGATAGACGATGAGCGCCTCAGCTTCCGTCACGCCGGCGACCGCACTGCCGGCACCCTCGATGTCGGCTTCGCTGTAGGGCACCCCGAGCCTTTGCAGGGCGCGCAGCTTGTCGGCGGTGTGGGCTCCGTCCAGTTCCTGATCGAACAGCCAGGGGTAGCTCGGCATGTTGGACACGGGAACCACTGTGCGCGGGTTCAGCAGATGAGCGCGGTGCCAGTCGTCGCTATAGCGCCCGCCGATCCGGGCCAGGTCCGGGCCCGTGCGCTTGGAGCCCCAAAGAAAGGGATGCTCGTAGACGTCTTCGCCAGCAACGCTGTAGTGTCCGTAGCGGGCGGTCTCTTCCCGCAGCGTGCGTACCATTTGCGTGTGGCAAACGGTGCAGCCCTCGCGGATGTAGATGTCCCGGCCTTCCAGGGCGACCGGGGAATGCGGTTCCAGGGTCGCGATTGCCGGGGTGCGGTGCTCGTTAAAGATGAGCGGCAGCAGCTCAACCATGCCCCCAAAGCTGACCGCGCCCAGGGTCAGCACGATCAGTATGCCAACGTGGCGTTCGATCCAGTCATGCATTAGCGGTTGCCCTCCATGGCGACGGCGGTGGCCGGTACCAGCGGCGTCGCCGGCCGCGGGGCCTCGCTGCGGCGATAGCCTTTCGCCGTCATGTACACGTTGAAAGCCATAATCAGCATGCCGACGAAAAAGATGGCGCCACCGACGAAGCGCACGTAGTAGCCCGGGTAGCTGGCCTCTACCGCCTCCGTAAAGCTGTAGGTGAGCGTGCCGTCGACATTGGTGGCACGCCACATGAGCCCTTGCAGCAAGCCGTTCACCCACATGCTGGCGATGTAGATCACCGTGCCGAGAGTGGACAGCCAGAAGTGAACGTTGATGAGCGAGACGCTGTACATATCGCCCTGGCGACGCCCGAACAGGATCGGAATCAGGTGATACATCGCGCCGATGCTGATCATGGCCACCCAGCCCAGGGCGCCGGAATGCACGTGGCCGATGGTCCAGTCCGTGTTGTGCGACAGCGCGTTGACCGTCTTGATGGACATCATCGGCCCTTCGAAGGTCGACATGCCGTAGAACGACAGCGCGACGATCAGGAACTTGATGATCGGGTCCGTGCGCAACTTATCCCAGGCGCCGGACAGGGTCATGATGCCGTTGATCATGCCGCCCCAGGACGGTGCCAGCAGCACCAGGGACATCACCATGCCCAGGTTCTGCGCCCAGTCGGGCAGCGACGTGTAGTGCAGATGGTGCGGCCCGGCCCACACGTAGATCGCGATCAGTGCCCAGAAGTGAACGATGGACAGCCGGTAGCTGTAGACCGGCCGCTCGGCCTGCT
>CAZXIJ010000030.1:0-46712 GCA_964640725.1 uncultured Pseudomonadales bacterium
AAGGTCACCTGACCTAAAGCTCCCGCACCCAGATATTGCGGTAGCTGATCTGGCTAATTCCCACATGGCTTTGCAGTTCCAGGGGCGCGGGACCGTGACTTTCATAGCGAGGCAGGCCGACGAACTCCGTCGCCCCCCAGAGCGCGACGTTGTTCTGAATGAGCACACTGTTGAGCAGCACGGTCATGCGCGCCGGCGCAACAAGTTGGTCGTCCGACCCAAAGCGGGGTGCAGCGAAGATGATGTCGTAGCTTTGCCATTGCCCGGGCGGGCGGCTGGCGGTCACCAGCGGCACGTGCTGTTTGTAGATCGCCCCGGCCTGACCGTTGACGTAAGTCGACGCGCCATAGGTTTCCAGCACCTGCACTTCGTACCGTGACTGCAGAAAGACGCCGCTGTTGGCCTGAAACTGGTGCAGTCCCAGCCTTGCGGGCACCTTCGCTGCGATCGCCGCGGCCATCTCCTGCTTGCGGTTCTGCGCATGGGCTTCAGCCGCCGGCGCGCGCCACTCCAGATGCAGCTGGACGTCGCCGAAGGCCCTGCGCGTGCGGATGTTCGGCGCGCCGGGCACCACCGTGATCGCGCCATCGGCGACTTGCCAGCGCGGCGCTTCACCGTCCGCCCCTTCCCAGGCGTCCAGGGAACGCCCATCGAACAGCACCAGGGCATCGGAGGGCCGTGCGCCGGCCGTTGTGCCGGGTGCAACTCTGGCGGGCGCGGCACCATGAATCTCGGTGACCGTCGGATCAGGCTCCCGCGCCAGCGCTGCACCCGCCAGCAGCCCGCACAACATGACGACCCACCGCCATCTCATGAGACCACCCGGGGCAGGGACCTGACACCGTCTGAGGTTGTAACCCGCACCGCCATGACGCGTCCTCCGTCATCGAACACAAACTCGAAGCGCATGCGCCGCGGCGCAAACAGAAAGTGGTCTTCCTTCTCTTCGATCAGCGGGCCGTTGAAGATCCCGGAGCGCACTTCAAGGTCTCGCCCGTTGTACACAAACCCCAGGGGCAGCTCAGGGCTGCCGTATTGGCCTGCGTACCGCGCGTAGTGCGTGTTGATCTCGATCTCTTCCAGCTCCGCCGCCGTCCAGGGCGCCGTGCGATCGGCCGTTTGCGCACGGATGTCGGCCACGAACTCGGGCGCTACGGCACGACCGCCGTGGCCCCAGCTGCGGTTGAGCCAGGTCACCAGGCCACTGGCGACGGCGTCCGTGAGTTCGCTCTGCGTGCCGTGCCCGGGCATGACGCCGTCCCAGGGCTCGCCGGCCACCTCGATCGGCCCGCTCAGCCCGTGCAGGACGATGCGCAGCAATCGCTCGCTGGATTCGGTGACCCAGGGCGAGCCAGCCAGCGGCGGCGCGAGGGAGGCGATGCCGGCGCCGTCATCGCCGTGACAGCTGGCGCACCGGGATCGGTAGAACTGCGCGCCCAGCGTCCGGTTTGCGGCCTGCCGCGGCGTTAGCGGTTTCAGATCGGCAGCCAGCTCGTCCCCGGGCCAGGTGACGGCGCGGCGCGCGCGGGTGAGCGCTGGCCACAGCGTCTCGTCGGTGGACGCGAAGAACCCGTGAGCTTCGGATAGCCGAGCCCGCTCGAAGCCTTCGCGTCGAGACACCTCGAACAGCCCGTCCAGCACCGCGACCTGCAGCCAGCGATCGTCGCTGCGTTGCTGCGCCAGATCGAGGAGCGCGCCCGCCTGCGCCGGCCTGGCGCCAAAGCCCTGAACAACCAGCCCCTGCGCAAAATTCGTGCGCTGCTCGAGCGCCTCGCCCCATGCCGAATCTGCCAGCAGCCGATCCAGCAGCGCCAGCTCCTGACCCGCACTCGCAGCCTTGATCGCATGCGGGCGGTAGCGATCGTCCGGCGCCGCCAGGAGCAACGCCACGAGCGCATCCTGCACACCGGCGTGACCGTTGTGCGGTGCCAGCGCAAAGATCAGCTGCTGCACCAGCGCCGGATCGTCGAGCCCGCGGCTCAAAGCAAGCAGGTCCTGCCGTCGCAGCTGCCCGCTGCCGGCCCGCAGCGCAGCCAGGCGTACGGCCGGATCGCCCCGCCCGATCGCCGACCGCACCGTGCGTCGATCCAGGGCATCGCGTCCTTCGAGAGTCCACAGGGCATGGATAGCCTGCAGGGGCTCGGCGCGCCGGGCCAGCGCCTTCAGTCGTCGGTCCAGGCCGCGATCGCGCGAGGCCAGCAGCAGTCGCTGCGCCGTGTCCCGCTGCCAGCCGTTGCTGTGACCCAGCGCCGCGAGCAGCGCTTCGTTGCTGGCGGCAGCGCCCGGCGGCACCGAGCTTGGGCCTGCCACGGCGATCGCCTTCACGCGCCAGATCCGACCCATGCCGACGGGCTTGTCCAGGGCTCGATCGAAGGCCTGGGCACGCAGCTCATCGGAGAGGAAAATATGGTCCTGAATAATGCCCCGGTACATGTCGATCACATAGAGCGCGCCGTCCGGGCCCACCTTGATATCGACCGGCCGAAAGCGCTCGTCCGTCGACGCGAGGAACTCGACCTGCTCCCACTGCGCATCGGGATAGAGTACGTGTTCGGCCGCGATCTGCAGACCCTCATAACGCAGCGCAAGCTGCGCTACCGCGTTGGCGGCCGGCTCGGCGACGAACACCTGCCCCATGAGCTCGGGGCCAAACTGATCGCTGCGGAACACCGCCATGCCGCTGGCGCCGGTGGGCCGGTTCAGGCGGCCGTCCGCACGCAGCACGCCGGGCACGTAGGCGCGGTTTACGCCCGTGTTGACGCGAGCGGCGTACATCTGATCGTTGGTGCTGACGCGCTCCCCCAACCCGGGCGCCCGGCTGTTGCCGGCGGCAACAATCTGCTGCGCGTCGTAAGCATCGCCCAGCAACAGATTCGAATTGGTGTTGTAGAACAGACGGCCTTCGCTGTCCTGGGCAATGCCCCACTGGCCCCGGAACAGCGTTGGCTCTTCGACCAGGACACCGTCCTGCAGCTGCAGCCGGCGGCGGGATTTGGCGCTGTAGAGCCAGTTGTCGATGCCCGTGAGCAAGCCGTTTTCCGCATGCTCCACCGAGCCGGGCTGATCGCCGTAGACACCCAGCCGTTTGCGAGCGCTGCAGTCGATATCCCGGGCCAGCCCGCTGTTGCTCGGGCACAGCCAAAGGTTGGGCGGCTCGCCGATGAGCAAACCGTCGTTGACGATCGCCAGTGCCCGGGGCAGCACCAGCTGGTCCGCCAACACTTCGCGCGCGTCAAAGCGGCCATCACCGTCGCTGTCCCGCAGGCGTACCACCGTGCCCACGGGGTCCTTTTCTCCCGCACCGTAGGCGTCCGGCATAAAGCCGCGCATCTCTGCCACGTACAGGTGGCCGTCTTCGTCCCAGGCCACGGCCACGGGATCTTCCACCAGGGGTTCGGCGGCGACCAGTTCGACTTCGAAGCCAGGCGCCACGGTAAAGCTGCGCAGCGCTTCGGCCGTCGTAAGCTCCGGCGCCGGCGGCGTGTCGATGGTCAGGTAGAAGGGTTTGCTTTCGGTATCCGCCGTGGCAAGGGTGCTCGCCGCAGCGAGGCTCCAGACGGCAAGGGGAACCCCGAGGGATCGCAGTGTCGGCATCACGGTCAGTAAGTCATCTGTTTCAGATAGGCATAGGAGCGACGAATCGAAGACGCCGGATCTGGCGGGTTATCGCGCTCAACGAAGAAGTATTGTGCACCCTGCGCCACGGCTTCGCTCGTGAACCGGGGGAAATCGATCTCGCCGTCACCGACATCGGCAAAATCGCCGTCCTTGTCGATGTCTTTCATATGGCAGGAGCTGAAGCGGCCCGGGTAGCGCGACAGGTAATCGCTGAGGTCACCCCCGCCCTTGGCGATCCAGTAGGCATCCAGCTGATAGGTGACCTGGTCGGAATCCGTCTGCTCGATCATCAGATCGTAGGGCACCGTGCCTTCTAGTGGCGCCAGCTCCCAGCTGTGATTGTGGTAGCCAAAGACGACGCCCTGCCGGGCGCACAGCTCGCCCGCCTGGTTCATGACTTCGATATTGCGCTGCACCTGATCCAGGCTGCGAAAGTGGTCGGGCATGAGCGCCGGCAGAACCAGCGTTTTTTGCCCCAGCGCGGTCGCCGCCTCCAGGGATTGAGCCACATTATCCAGCAGGTACTTCAGCTGGCCACGCTCTCGAAAGACCTTCATGGCGTCCGGCCGCGACAGCGAGAAAAAGTCCTCCGGCAACCGGGGCGTGATGCGGCCCACGGGTGCATCGAGCCCGTTGTCGGCGAGCAGCTTGCGAACCTGCGCCGGGGACCGGCCGAGGAAGCCCATGGCCGAGAACTCCACCTCCGGATAGCCGATCTCGGCGACGGTCTCGAGCGTGCCTTCGAAGTCGGCGAGCATGAGCGGCGTCACCGTCGACAGCTGCAGCCCGAAACGCTCGAGCCGGCGCGGCGGCGCGGTGGTGGCGGCCAGCTGGCAGGCTGCAAGTAGCCCTGGTGCCAGCGCTGCCCCCGCCTTGAGGATCGATCGTCTCTTCATCAGCTAGTAATCCGCCCGTACGCTAAAGAGCCAGCGCCGCCCAAAGCCTTCCCGACGAACCGGCGTGCGGCGGCGATCAAGGTAACGCACATCCTCTTCGTTCGTCAGGTTGTTGCCGTCCACCGCCAGGGTAACGCGCAGACCAAACACCGGCTTGGCGAACTGGTAACGCAAGGACGCATCCAACCGCTCTGTCGCCTGCCCAAACTCCGACAGAGACTCGTTTTCCGTGTCGATCAGCCAGTCATCGCGGTACTGGTAGTTCAGGCGCACTGACCAGCCATACTTCTCCCAGCTCACCGAGGCGTTGCCGATCAGGTCCGAGGTGCCGGGCAGGTCGAAGCGGCGACCACCCAGCTCCGGGGCTTTGAAGGCGCTGTCGATGAAAGTCAGGTTGCCGGCAAAGCCGAGACCGTCAAAAGGTGCCGGCAACCAGCGTGCCGCCGAGGCTGTCACGCTGAGCTCCGCGCCGGTCAGCTCGCCGTCATCGCCATTGAAAAACGCGTTCAGGGTCGTGTCAGTCCCCGGCGCAATCAGGCCCGGGGCAAAGAGCGAGCCATCGACCACGGAAGATGCCGGATAGATCACGTGATCGATGTGCCGACGATAAGCCCCGATCGACAGCAGGCTGGCATCGTCGAAATACCATTCAAGGGTCGCGTCGAACCCGTAGATTTCTTCCGGGTCCAGGGCCGGGTTGCCGCCGCTGATTTCCCGGGCAATGGGGTCCACGCGCTGCGAAGCCCGCATCTCGGAATACAGCGGCCGGGCAATGGCCGTGGTCGCCGAGAGCCGCAGCTTCAGGCGTTCGGCCAGGTCCAGATTCAGGTGCAGGGACGGCAGCCAGTGGCGGTCCCGGCGGCGCAAGTTCACGGGCGTGACGGCACCGGCGCCGTCCAGCAGGGAGCCGCGCGAGGCGACGCGCGCCTGCTCGGCGCGCAGGCCGTAGATCAGGCTGCCCCAGGCAAAGCGCGTGGTGGCCATGGCGTACAGCGCCAGCACGTCTTCGTCGATGCGCAGCAGCGAGTCGGCATCGAAGGGCACGTTGAAACCGCCGGCGGCAGCGGCCCAGGCATCTCTCAGCCCCTGGTTGTCAAAGGTTCTGCCGCCGATCGTGTTGCGAAAGTCCGTGTCCCAACGATCGTTCGAGGCAAAGCTGTTGACGTCGACCGTGTCTGGAAAGCCACCAATGGACAGGGCCACGCCGCCCTCGGCTTCGCGCTCGTCGTACTGCGCGCCCAGCTTGATTTGCGTTTCCCGGCCGGCGACGGCCAGCGCCCGGCTCGCATCAAACTTCAGCTTGCGCGCACGCGTTACCCGGTCTTCCCGAAAGAACAGACCGAGGTCGAGCGCGTAGCCCAGGGTGTTGACGTCGGTCGCCACAGCGGGAGCGCCCGGTTGCGACAGTGCCAGGCCCGGGCGATCAAGGTCTCTGACATCGACCGTTGCGCCGACAAACCCGGCGGCGCTGAAGGGAATCGGCAGGAACGCATCGTTCGTCGCGCGGGTAAGGTTAGCTCGTGCTGACAAGGTCCACGCACGCAGCGCGCCGTCGTAGCCAAGCGTCGTGGTCTCGGTGCTGTTGCGGTATTCCCCGTCCTGCAGCAAGCGGTTTACGGTCACAAAGTCCCGCTCGGCGACTGTGCCCAGAGGCACCGGGTCAAAGGCAAACTCGAACTGGTTGCGTTCCTCCCGATCCACGAACTCGGAGTACAGCGTAGACAGGAACAGCGTCGTGCTGTCGCCGGGGGTCAGCTCCAGCCGGCCGCCCCGGGCATTGTCTTCCCGATCGCCCCGAAAGGACCGGAAGTCGAGGGTCCGCACGCTGTCGTTACGGCCATCGCTGTTCGTGTCTGCGTACAGATACTCCCGGCTGTCGGTCACCCGGCCGCGCTGGTTGTGCGCCCCGAACAGAACCAGTCCAAAGGTCTCGCCGCCATAAGCCACCCGGCCGTTCACCTTGTCGATGTCGTCGCCGCCCAGCGCCTGGCGCCCCTGGCCTACTTCGCCGGCAAAGTGCCAGCCCTGCCCGGCGCGAGGGCGAAAGGTCTGCATATTGATGTAGCCAATCGCCGACTCTCCGGGCATGTCGGGCGTCACCGCCTTGTGCACCTGCACCTGCGATGCGATCACCGACGGAAAGGTGTCAAAACGCGGGATACGGCCATCGTCAGAGCCAGGCACATCGACGCCGTCGAAGGCAATGCGCGTATAGCGATACGGCGCGCCCCGAAGATTGACGAACCGCGCCTGCCCCTGATCCCGCGCGATGGCGAGACCGGGCACGCGACCCAGGCTGTCTGCCAGGTTCTGGTCCGGAAACCTGCCGATCGCATCGGCGGACAGCACTTCGACCAGATTGTCTGCCGCGCGCCGGGCTTCGATGCCGGCGCTTTGGCTGTCCCGCACCGGGGTCGCGTAGACCAGGACTTCTTCAATGGACTCTGCGGCGGCCAGAGCTGACAACACCGCGGCGCCGAGCGCAGCGGGTACAACAGACAGTTTCAAGGGCTTGTACAACCGTGGGAATGATCGCCGCACACTCTAACGACTGCACTGACGCCGGGGCAAACCTGGCCAGCGTCGCGATCGTGCACGAATTCATGGAACGCATTACCATGGCTCGTTCGCGCCCGGAGCCCCAGCTTGCCCAGACTAAGCACACTCCTTCGATGGCTGGCCGTACCGCTCACCATCGCGGCCGTCGCTTTCGCCTGTATTGCCGCCGCGCAGCAGGGCGTCCGCGCGGCGGAAGCGCGCTGCGCCGCCATGGTGGGCGGCAGCTGTGTCGAGGGCTGGCATACGGATGTGGTGGAGTGGGCCATCTACCTGGGCTTGTTCGTCGGGGTCGCCCTGATCGTTGTTCTCTCTGCCTGGATCGCGCCGGCCGCCAAGCGCGCGGTGGCCGTGATCGGCGCGCTGATCGGGCTCGCGCCGGCGGTGGCTGGCTACGTCCTGACCGGCTGGCCCATTCTCCTGCCACCGATTCTGCTCAGCGCAATAACCGCAGCGGCGTGCGTCGCCTGGGTCTGGCGACGGCATCGACCTGCATCAACGGGAACCTGACTATGAAGCACCTGCGCATCACTTTGGGCCTCTTGAGCCTGCTGGGCTGCAGTGCCGGCTGGAGCGAGATTCCCAGGCTGCCGAACGGCAAGCCGGATCTGAACGGGGTCTGGCAGGTGCTGAATCGCGCCAACCACGGTCTGCTGGCGCATCCCGCGCGGGCAGCGGGCGCCATGCAGGACGGGCCCTTTGGCCCTGTACCGGCGGAGGCTGTGATCGCGCTGGGGGCCGTCGGCGCTGTTCCTGCAGGGGTCGGGGCGGTGGAAGGCAACGAAATTCCGTATCTGGAGGGCAAGGCCGCGCTGCAACAAGACAACCAGGCCAACTGGCTGCAGCGCGATCCAGAGATCAAGTGCTACCTGCCCGGTGTGCCCCGGGCGACCTACCTGCCCTTTCCTTTCCAGATCTTCCAGGGCGACCAGGCCATCTTCATCGCCTACGAATTTGCCGGCGCGACCCGCAACCTCTTTCTCGAGGATCCGGGCGAAGCACCCGTGGACTCCTGGATGGGCCAATCCTATGCACGCTGGGACGGCGATACGCTGGTGGTCACGGTCACGGGCCAGAATGACGCAACCTGGCTCGACCGCACCGGCAACTACCATTCGGCCAACATGGTGGTGACCGAGCGCTACACGCCCCGCAACGGACATGTCATTGACTACTCGGCCACCATCGAAGACCCGGAGGTGTACAGCCGGCCCTGGACCATCCGCATGCCGATCTACCGGCGGGTGGGCATCGATGCGCGCCTGCAGCAATTCAAGTGCGTGGAGTTCGTCGAGGAGCTGCTCTATGGCGAGCTGCGCAAAGAGCCGCTGAATCCTGGCCGCCAATCGCCGCTGCCCAAGGACTGAGGGATGATCATGAAGCACAGAACCCTGATCCTCATCGCTGCGGCAATGCTGACAGCCAGCATTGCCGCGCAGGCGGAGCCCTATAAAGCGCCGCGCACCATGCACGGCGTGCCCGACCTGCAGGGGCTGTGGACCAACGCCACGATTACCGCGCTGCAGCGACCGGATTATTTCGAGGACCTGGTCCTGACGCCGGCACAGGCGGCCCAGTGGGAAAAAGCCACCGGCGAGCAGTTCGATGCGATCGACGAGATCTCCGAAGACGGCCTTGAGGCCGGCGGCAACGTGGGCGGCTACAACTCGTTCTGGATGGACCCGGGCACCCGTGCGCTGCGCGTGGGCGACGAGATCCGCAGCAGCATCATTACCGAGCCCGCCAGCGGCCGGCTGCCCATGCGTCTGGGCGCTCGCGCCAAGCTCGGGCAATTCCTGATGCGCGTGCAGGGGGCTTTTGACGGGCCCGAGCAGCGCCCCCTGGGCGAGCGCTGCATCGTCGGTTTCGGCTCTACCGGTGGGCCGCCTATGCTGCCGGTGCTGTACAACAACAACTACCAGATCGTGCAGTCCAAAGACCACGTCATGATCCACGTCGAGATGAATCACGACGCGCGCATCATTCGCATGGGCGCCGAGCACCTGCCCGACGATGTGCGCCCGTGGCTGGGCGATTCTGTCGGCCGCTGGGAAGGGGATACGCTGGTGGTCGAAACCACCAACTTCAATCCTGGCCAGAGCTATCGTGCGGCCATCAAGCACCAGTTCTACATGACCAAGGACGCGGTGGTAACGGAACGCTTTACCCGGGTCGCCGACAAGGAAATTTTTTACCGCTTTGAAGTGAACGATCCAGGCGCCTATACCGAGGTTTGGGCCGGGGAGCAGACGCTGCGCGCGACAGACGGCCCCATCTACGAGTACGCCTGCCACGAAGCCAACTACGCCATGCGCGGCATTCTGCGCGGCGCCCGGCTGCAGGAGCAGGACCCGTGAGCGCGACGCGCTGGACCTGGCTCGCCTGCGCGCTGATCTACACCGCGTTTTTTAGCTGGTACACCTCTTTCGGCGGGCCTTTGACCGCCCAGGAAATTGACACCTACCTGGCGCAGTTCACGAGCGCGAACCCCAATGCGCCGCCGGAGGCCATTGAGCGCGTGCGCCGCTTTATGGTCGAAGACACCGGTGATGACTTCGCCATGCTGAACGTGATCGACATGTACGACACGCCGCAACAGATCGACGGCGTGGCGCCCGGCGACACCAGCGCCCAGGTGCTCGATCAGTACATGGCCTATATGTGGCCCGCCCTGCTGTCCCGGGCATCGCATCCGGTGATGGTCGGCAGCGCCGCGAACACTGCCATGGATCTGATGAACGCTCCGGGCATGGAACGATGGGATCGGGGTGCGCTCATGCGCTACCGCAGCCGTCGGGACCTGATGAACATCTCCAGCAACCCGGCGTTCCAGGGGTCGCACGACTTCAAGATCGCCGCCATGCAAAAAACCATCGCCTTTCCGCTGGACCCCTGGTTTCAGCTGGGGGACCCGAGGCTGGTGTTGGCTCTGGTGCTGGCATTGATCGGCAGCCTGCTGAGCTGGCGGTTCGCCAGGGGCTAGCCAATGGCGAGCCTGCGGTTGCCGCGCAGTGCCGCTAGTACGACTTCGGCAACCCCAGTACATGCTGGCTCACAAAGTTCTGCACCATCTCCTGGGAGATCGGCGCGATCTTCATCAGCCGCGCTTCGCGCCAGTAGCGCTCGACGTGGTATTCCTTGGCGTAGCCAAAGCCACCATGGGTCTGCATGGCACGATCTGCCGTAAAGAACGCGGCGTCGGCGGCAAGCCACTTGGCCATGTTGGCTTCGGCACCGCAGGCTTGCCCGTTGTCGATCATCCAGCTCGCCTTACGAATCATCAGCTCCGCCGCGTCCAGGCGCATGCGCGCCTCAGCGAGCGGAAAAGCGATGCCCTGGTTCTGGCCGATGGGTCGATCGAACACCACGCGCTCGTTGGCGTAGTTCACCGCGCGACGTAAGGCCGCCCGCCCGATCCCGAGCGCCTCGGACGCAATGAGTATCCGCTCGGCGTTCAGGCCATCGAGTATGTAGCGAAAGCCCTGGCCTTCTTCGCCGACACGATCGGTCAAGGCCACGGGCAGGTTGTCGTAGACCACCTCGCAGGTCGCCACCGCGTTGCGGCCGACTTTGCTGATGGGCGAGATGGCGACTTCCGGACGCTGCAGCTCCGCCAGCAACAGGGTCAAACCCTCGGTGCGCCGCGCGACCTTGTCCTTGGGCGTGGTGCGCACCAGCAACAGCACCCGCTGGGACTCCAGCGCTTTCGTGGTCCAGACCTTGCGGCCTTTGACGATGTAGTGGTCACCGTCCAGGGTAGCGCTGGTCGTGATGGACGTCGTGTCCGTACCGGCATCAGGCTCCGTAACGCCAAAGGCAACGTGCAGCGCGCCGCTGGCCACCGGCGGCAGATAGGTCTGCTTCATGGCCTCAGAGCCGTACTTCACCACCGGGTGCATGCCGAACATCGACAGGTGCAGGGGCGTTGCGCCGTTCATGGCAGCACCGCTGGCTGCGACTTCTTCCAGCACCAGGCTGGCCTCGGTGATTCCCTGGCCACTACCGCCGTAGGCTTCCGGTATCGCAATGCCGATCCAGCCCGCCTCGGCCATGGCGTTGTAAAAATCCCAGGGGAACTCGTGGTCGGCGTCTTTCTGCGCCCAGTACTCGTCGGGGTAGGACTCACACAGCTTGGCGATGGCCGCCTTGATCTGGTGCTGCTCGCTGGTGAGCTCAAAATCCATGGCGCAGCCTCCTGGGCAATCGGTTTACTGCGAGGGCCGGCATCACCGCGACTCGGCGAGCGCGCGGTCCCTGATCGGCACGACCAGTTCGATCACGCCAGCGATCAGTTCTTCGCGATCCAGATCTTTGGCCCGACTCATGACGCGGGCAGTCTGCAGCAGGCCAGCAACGCCAAAGGGCACCGAGAAGGTATACAGCGCCAGAAGGTTGGGGTCGACCTCGGGATGCCGCCCATCGGCCTGCGTCTCGACCACCACGTCATAGATCAGCTGCTCGTACTCCTGCTGCGCCTGTCCCAGCGCGCCATCGGCATAGCGGGCAACGTCCGGATGCTGCAGCGCTGCGAACTGGGCGGGGTTGGCCAGCGCCCAACGCAGATAACCGCGACCCATGGCATTGAGCCTGACATGGGGGTCACCGCTCGCGGTTTGCTCCGCGGCGCTCAATACCGCGCTCCGCGCCGCGTACCAGGCGTCGGTTGCGAGTGTCGCGAGCAGCTCCGCCTTGTTCCGAAAGTGGCGGTTGGGCGCGCCATGACTGACCCCCAGGTCTCGGGCGATGGCCCGCAGGGACAGCGCCTCAATGCCCTGTTCGCCAACAATCTCGGCAGCGCGCGCCAGCACGGCCTCACGCAGGTCGCCGTGGTGATAGGGCTTGGGTTCAAGGGCGGGCACGGTGGGCATCTGCTCGATGTTGACAGCGTCTACATTGGCAGTTACTCTGTGCGATGTCAATGTAGCCAATGTCTACATATCCACGGAGGCCGCCGATGCAAAAACTGATCAAGGGCTATTTCTCGCCCCTGCTATTCGGCCTCGCGTTCCTGACACCGCTCATCGCGCAGAGCCTGACCGCGCTGGGCATCAGTACCGGCACCCCGGCCCTGATCACAGGCCTCGCCATCGGCGGTGGCCTGGGGCTGATGGCGCAGCTGCGCGGGAGCTGGCTATGGGTGAAGTAACCGCCATCAACGACCTGGCGCCGGAAGACATCGACCTGGCGACCATCGATCTGGATACCCTGACCGACAGCGAGCTGGGCGTGCTTGAACGCAAAGTGGCCAGCCGCTATCTGGACATCGTGCCCTGGGGCGCCATTGTCTGGGCCTTTACCAACCTCGCGGTGTGGCTGGCGCTGTGGCCGCTGGTGTTCGCCGACCTGTTGCCGCTGTGGCTGGCGTTTCCCATTGCCACGCTCAACTGCGCGCTCGCCTACCTGCCGTCCCACGAAGCGCAACACAGCATCATCGGCGCGCGCGGGCGACCGCTGCGCTGGCTGAATGAGCTGGTGGGGCACCTGTCGACGATTCCGCTGGTGCAGCCCTACCGGGTGCTCAAACACACGCACATGCAACACCACGCGCACGCCAACGACGAGCAGCTGGATCCGGACTACGGCGTGCACGCGAAGGACTCGCTGGATTTCCTGAAGCGCAGCGTTTTGGGGCGGCAGCCCGAAGGCAAGCACGGTAACGCCTACTTCGAAACCATGCAGCGCGTAGGCAAGGCGCACATGATCGGCGACGCGATCGCCTTCAACGCGGTCTATCTAACCGTGCTGTTCGTCTGCGCCTGGACCGGCCACGCCATCGAGGCGGCGCTGCTTTGGTGGCTACCCAGGCACCTGGCCCTGACTTATATTCAGTACTATCTGTCCTGGGCACCGCATCATCCAGGGCACGAGCAGGGCCGCTATCGCGATACGCGCGGCTTCAAGAGCAAAGCGGGAAATCTTGCTTCCATGGGCATGCAGTACCACATTATTCATCACCTGTATCCGCGGATACCGCTGATGAAGACGGGCGATGCATACTTTGCGCTCAAGCCGATTCTGCAGAAAAGGGGCTGCGATCTGGGTACGCTGTAGACGGAGCCCCCCGGAAACGGAGACAGCGTTGAACGAGACAATCCTGCCCAAAGGCCAACGGTGGCTGGATACGTTTCCCCGCTTTGGGCAGACGCAGTTCGCCGATCGGCGACCCGCAGAGGGGTTGCCAATCGAGCTGACTCTGGAAATCGAAGGCCAGAGCGCAAGGACACTCGACAGCACCGATCTCGACTCGCTCCCGCGCGAACAGCTGACCGCTGACTTCCACTGCGTCACCACCTGGTCACACCCACAGCTGCGCTGGGAAGGGGTCGCCTTTGCGGACTTCTACGAAGCCCACGTGGAGTCTGCGTTGGCCAACAGCGCAGCAGAGTTCGTGATCTTCAAAGGGCTCGATGGTTTTCGCTGCTATCTGCCCCTGGCGCAGGCGCTGGACAGCGAGATCCTCTTGGCCGACGCCCTGAACGGCAAAGACCTGACGACGGAGCACGGCGCGCCCCTGCGGGTGGTGGTCCCCGCCTGTTACGGCTACAAGCAAGCGAAACACCTGTGCGGTATCACTTTCGCAAGCAGCCTGGAAGGCTATCGCCCGGCGGGGCTCGACTTTATGGAACACCCCACTGCCCGCGTGGCCCTGGAAGAGCGTGGCAAGATCTTTCCCGGCGTGATGCTGCGCTACCTGTATCGGCCCCTGGTGGCGTCGACGATTCGGCGCTTCAAGCGTTAGACCTCGAACCCCACCTCGGCGAAGCATTTCGTGAGCCGGGCCCGCAGCGAATCGTGTGCGGGAATCGAGCGGAAAAACTTGTCGACCCGAAAGTCGCTATCGCGCTGCGTCACCTTCTGCGCCCAGCGCTGTGCCCGGTCTCGATCCCCAGCGGCGGCTATCGTCGCGGCAGCAATCGCATCAATCAGATGGTGTGCCCGGGGCGCGTTGGCGGCACGCTCGCCCCAGTACGCCGCCGCGTCGACCTCGTCGTTCGCCAGGTGCCCCATGGCGCGCACGGCATGAAACGCGTACTGCAGCGGATCGATGGGGCTGAGGTTCAGGGCACGGTCCGATAGCGTGTGAGTATCTTCGGTCGCGCCGGAGCTGATGCCCACCAAAGCCTGGTTGTAGTACGCGAGGGCATTGTTCGGGCTCAGGCTCGCACAGCGCTCAAACCAGGGATTGGACTGTTCCCAGTCCCCCAGCAGGTACTTCGCGCGGCCGACGCCAAGGTTCACGACCGGATCCAGGGGGTCCAGCTCAAAGGCTTGCTCGGCGCTCTGCAGTGCCAATCGCTCGTACTTCTTAAGGTCTCGGTCATAGCCCACAAAAGCGGTCTGAAAGTGGGCGAAGGACAATCCCGCGTGGGCCAGGGCAAAGTTCGGATCCTGTTTGATGGCTCGCTCGAACAGCTGCTGCCCAATCGCGTTGTCATGCCCATTAAACCGATTGACGTGCCGTAGCCCTCGAAAGTACAGGGTCCAGGCATTCAGGTCTTCCGTTGCGATCTGATCGCCGATGCTCGCTTCTTCGGCTTGAATACGCTGCTCGATGGCATTTGCAATACGCGTGGTCAGGTGCGATCTGATTTCAATCAGCTCTTCCAGCCGAGCCTCGATACTGTCTGCCCATACCACGGTGTTGCTGAGGGCATTGGTGAGCTCGATGACGATGTTCGCCTTACCGCCAAAGAGCGCCAGCGTGCCGCAGAGCACGTAGTCGGCACCGAGCAGACGGGAAATCTGCGCCACGTTCTGATCGTCGCTGCGCAGCTGAAAGGTCGAAGCCCCGGAAATCACCCGGAGCCAGTGCAGGCGCGAGAGATCGGCAATCACTTCGTGCGCGATCGCATCCGCAAGCGGCTCATAGCGGGTATCGAGACTGACCAGGCGCAGCGGTACGACGGCAATTGTTGGCCGATCCCGCGCCGCCGGTGACGGCTTGCTGCTTTCCGGAGCCGGTGCTGGCGACGATTCGAGAAACTGCGCCGCTGCGCCGGTACGCGACACCGCCCCAATAAAGCGGAAGCCCCGCCCGCGCACGGTCTTGATCAGTCGCTGCGCCGAGCCGCTATCCGCCAGCGCCTGCCGCGCGGTGCGGATGCGGCTGTTGACCGCCGCTTCGGACACGACCCGGCCGCCCCAGATCCGCTCGTTGAGCTCGTCTTTGGTGACCACCCGCTCGGCGTTGGCGACGAGCAGTTCCAGTAGGGCAAAGACCTGGGGTTCCAGGGCAATCGGGGTGTCGGACTGCTTCAGCTCCTGAGTGACCGTGTCCAGCTCAAAGGTTTCAAAGCCATATCTCAACAGCAGGCCCGTCCGAATTTCATCTGCAGGAATTATGCAGCAAATCTACAGGAAATCATGACTTCGCCTACAAGCTCGGCATGGCGCCCGCCGGCAGACTGCTCCCATCACCGCACTTTCGGAGCGCTCATGACCACATCATTCAAATCCGCCGAACGACGGGCTGATAGTCAAATTCAGCCAACGGCCCGCGCAGCGGCGCAACCCTGGGCTGCCGGCAACGGCATCCCCTCCCTTGCTGCCGCTCGACGCTTTGCCCACGTGACCTGCTGAGGCTTCGTCATGACTTATTTCCGCAATTCCAAATCCGATTCCATTGAGCTGCTGGCGCTGTGTTTCCTGGCCATCGGCACGGTCATGTACAGCTTCGGGCTCGCCGTGGATCTGCGCTCAGCAGGCGAGATCGTGCGCGTTTTCATCGACGAGTGGTCTTCCGGATTCGTGGTGGACGGCATGCTGCTGTTCGTCATGAACCGGCTCATCAAGAGCAACGATCGCAAGAACGTGCTGGCGCAGATCGGCAGCTACAGCAACGATTTCGCCCTCGACGCGCTGCGCCGCGCCCGGCAGGAGGGCTGGCTGAATGACGGCACGCTGCGTGGACGCAGCTTCTCGAAAGCGAAGCTCGCCCAGGCGGACCTCAGCGGCGCTGTCCTGGCCCAGGCCGATTTTCGCTACACAGATCTTTCCCGGGCAAGCCTGACGCACAGCGACCTGCAGGGGGCAGACCTGACCGGCGCGAACCTGACGGACGCAGATCTGCGCTGGGCCAACCTGTCGAATGCCACGCTGGACTGGGCGCAGATGACCAGTGCACAGGTTGAGGGCGCGAACCTGCGGGGCGCGAGCGTCGCCCATGCAACGATCGATCGCGATTGCTCGGAGCTCGCCAACTTGCAGGCTCCGAACACCTGCCGGCAGCTGAGCGCCGAGCAGATCGACATCCTGCGCACCACCCTGGCCCAGATCGAAGCCGCGCAGCCCAACGTGATCGATCAGTTCTACGAGCACCTGTTCGATGAGCGCCCGGAACTGCGAGCCATGTTCTCCAGCTCGCAGTCGCGCCAGAGCCGCAAGCTGCTGCAGAGCCTGAAGATCATTGTCGACAGCATGGACACGCCGGAGCGCAGCATCGAGTTGCTGGAACAACTCGGCATCCGCCACGCAGGCTATGGCGTCGAGCAGAAGCACTACGAGCTTGCTGGGCGCGTGCTGCTGCGCACGCTGGCGAGCTTCTTCGGCGACCAGTTCACGCCAAAGGTTCAGGAATCCTGGCGGTCGGCGTTCTCGCTGATCACCACGGTCATGGTTCACGCGTCAGCAGACGCGCGAGCCGTGTAACGAGCGCCCCAGGCGCCCATCTCCCGGGGAATGATCCCCTCACTCAAGGACAAGACAATGAAAACTCAAGCACTCCTCCTGATCACCACCAAGCAGCTGAGCCAAGGGGCCTGGGCAACGCCGTACTAGTGCGGCCTGCCCTCCGGAAATGTGCTCGAACAACTTCGCGTCGATCCACTCGATCCGGTGAGGCGGAGTTCGGTGGCGGCATCGCAGCTGGGGCGGGCCCCGGCTGTCATGCCGCTGCCAGCGCTCTGCGTTCGAATCCGGCCGGAAGTGGGGTACCCTGACCCGGCAACAGGGGCTTACTCATGGCCACAGACCTCCAGGCGTTCTGCGCCGAGAACCACTACGACAGCCATCATCGCGACCTGGATCTCGCCACCGTCGCTCTGTCAAAGCTCGAATTTGAGGGCTGCACCTTTGACCACTGCGTCTTCAAGGAAGCCACCCTCGACAAGTGTAGCTTCGTGGACTGCCAGTTCATCGAGTGCGATCTCAGTCTGATTCGGCTCGGATTCAGCAAGTTCGTCGACGTTTCCTTTCGCGATTCCAAACTGCTGGGCGTCAACTGGACCGAGGCGACCTGGTCGTCGATCCTCTCGCACGCGCCCGTCAGCTTCCTGCGCTGTACCCTGAATGACTCTTCTTTTTACGGCCTGCAGATGCGCGAGGCTGAAGTCGCGCAATGCCTGATCCATCACGCCGACTTTCGTGAAGCCGATTTCGCTGACGCGGACTTTCGGGGCACGGAATTCCAGGGCGCCCTGTTCGGCAACACGCGCCTGGGCCGCGCGGATTTTGCAGAGGCCATCGATTTCAACATCGACGTGCGGTCCAACGAGGTGACGGGCGCGAAGTTTTCCCGGCTGGAGGCGACGTCTCTGCTGGCCGGGCTCGGCATCGAGATCGTGGACTAGGCCAGCGCCACCGGGCTAACAGACACGCTCACCGCCATCGCTTCAAAGGCGTCTTCACTGCCCACAAAGCTGCCGGAGACCGGCATGGTCTGCTGAATATGCCGCGCGACAGAAACCGGTATCAGGTTGTAGCCCCCGACACTGCGGTTTGTGGGATCAAAGGTAATCCAGCCAGCGCCGGGCACATACACCTCTGCCCAGGCGTGGGTCGAGCCAGATCCGCTTGATCCCAGCTGGTTCTGCTCCGGGTCGTACAGGTATCCGGTCACAATGCGCGCGCCAAAGCCGAGGCTACGCACCGCATCGACAAACAGAACCGCGAAATCCCGGCAGGAGCCTCGCCCACGCTCGAGGGTCTGCACCGGGGTTTGGGCACCCTCCTCTTCGCGAACCTCGTAGGTCACCTGGGCCGCCACACCGGCGCAGAGGTCGCGCAGCAGGCTGAGCGTGCCCGTGGGAGAACCGGCCACGAAGCCTTGCGTCCAGTCGCGCAGTTGGCCACCGCTGTCGAGGTAACTCTGCAGGCGCAACGGGCCCAGGTCCGTCATGTCGTCATCGGACAACAGGAAGGGGTATTCGGCCGCCGACGCAGAGATATCGAACACCGGCCACTGATCGACATCCAGGGCGAGCTCGGCCACGCTATCGATCACCAGCGTATCCGCCATCTCGCTGAAAACGGCGGTGGCGACGGCATTGCCAGACACATCGTAGGCCCAGGTAACGGTAGCGGCAGGAGACAGCGTCAGTTCGTGGGAAAAGAGCTGCAGATTTCGGCTTTCCCGGGGCCGCAGCATCAATCGATGGGGGCCGAAGGCCAGCGCCTTCCGATACCGGTAAGTCGTGCGATGCTGTATCGACAGCCTGATCACTTGGCTTCAATCAGCCGATCGATTTTCTCGTGCAGCTGCTGGATCGCAAGCTCAGATTTCAGGTTCACCTCGAAGGCGTTGGACTGGGTAATGCGGTCCTTCTCGGTCTGCCGATTCTGACTCATCATGATGATCGGCGCCTGAATGGAGGCTAACGTCGACAGCGCCAGGTTTAGAAAGATATAGGGGTAGGGATCAAACGCGCCGGTGACCAGAATGTAGCTGTTCAGCCCCATCCAGCCGAACAGGAAGACCATGAAGCCGAAGATGAAGGACCAGGAACCCACAACCAGCGCCAGTTTATCGGCGGTGTTGCCCCAGAACGTCGACTGATCTTCGAAGACCTCGTTGACGTTTTCGGCAATCGTATCGCCGGATGCCAGGGCCTCGATCACCTTCTGCTGCTTTATGCCCAGGTCTTCGTAGGGCTGGCCCAGAAGCGCGCGCGCCAGGTTCGATAGATACTTCGATGCCATGATCTGGGCTATGCTCCTGTGTTTTGCGAAGGGCTGGATCCGTGGACTTTTCGACAACACAGACTGCTGTCGCCGACTGGTTATCGGCGAACATTGTTCAGCTGGTGGTCACCACCGTGGTGATCTTACTGTATGTCGCCCTGGATCGGTTCAGTACGCCAAAGCTTGAGGAAAAAGCAGACCAGAGCCGCTTCCGGACCAGCGCGGCAACGAATGCCGTGTTGGTGGCTCGAACCCTGTTTGGCATTGTAGGGTTGCTCACCCTGGCCTTCGTCTGGGGCATCAAGATCGCATCGGTCATGGTCGCCGCCAGCACTGCCCTGACACTGCTGGGCGTCGCCCTGTTCGCCCAATGGTCCATTCTGAGCAACGTTACCGCCTACTTCATCCTGTTGCTGCATCCATCTTTCAAGCGCGGCACCTTTGTCCGAATGATCGATGCAGACAACTATGCCGAAGGGTACGTCGCTGACCTCACTTTCTTCAGCACCAAACTGATCACGGAAAATCGGGAAACCATCATCTACCCGAACAATCTGATCCTGGGCCGGCCCGCCTTCATCAACCCCAGAGATCGCTTCAGCAGCGTTGGCAAGCTGCCTGCAGTCGTAACGCCAGGGCAAGCTTCCGGAGCTGAAGGACCGTAAGCTGCCGCTCACGCGAGCGGCAAAAAAGCGCTTCTAGCTGGCGCCCAGCGCATCTTCGACCAGCAGGTCTTCGCCTAATCGCAGCCGCTCGCTGTTGCGCATCAAGGTGCTCCCCTTTTCAACCAGCGCTCGGCCCTTACGAATGAGGCTCTGCCCCTCATCAAGGGTGTCATTGCCTTTGTCGACGAGGCGATTGCCATCGCGGACCCGTTCGATCGCATCTTCCCAGCGGTCTCCAATCGCTCTCAGCGCTTTAGCCTCGGCCTCGACTGCCTTGGGCGACGTCGCGGCGCCGCTCTTTCTTGCAGCGGTTTGATACTCAAAGCGAACCGACGAGATCTGATCGCTGCCTTTCTGGACCATTTCCTCGCCTTCACGGATCTTTTTTCGGCCCTGCTCAAGCAAGCCTTCTCCTTTCTCGATGTCGGCTTCGCCACGAACAGTCATCTTCTGGCCATCTGCCCACATCGCCGTCGGGTCACCCGCCAGCGCTTCATCGCTCATCCCGTCATTGGTGGCAGCACAGCCACCGACACTGAATATCACCATCGCCAGAATCAGCCCATGGCGATTTTGACCCTTTGATTTGCCAATCATCATCTCTCCGAAGTTTGGGTGTGTTGCTGCCTGCCACCAGCACCCTGGGGCAGTTGTTCTATGGTAGGCGACAGGCCGTTGCTTCCAAATGAATGAGTTAGCCAACACGCACGGCCCTGACGCTCGAGGGGATTACCTCCAGCGTTATTGCCAGATTGGCCCCTCAATCCTAGCGTATCGGTAAAACTCAACCAGGGGTCGGATGATGGAACTATGGTCAGGCGTGGTCAGCAACAATGCGGCCAAGGTACGAATCGCGCTCACCGAGAAAGGGCTCAGCTACATCACCCGCGAGGTTCCCTGGACCAAGGAAACCCAGTGGGATCCCAAGCCCGAGGCCTTTCTCGCCGTGAGCCCCCGGGGCGAGGTTCCGGTGCTCATTGACGACGGCTTCGCCGTGCACGACTCCACGGTCATCATCGAGTACCTGGAGGAGAAGTATCCTGATGTCGCCCTGTTTCCGGCCAGCTGCATGGCCAGAGCGCAATGCCGGATCTGGGAGGACGAAGGCGACTTCAACCAGAAGCACGTGGGCGTTCTGATCAGCGATGTGTTCCTGCAGCCGGAGGGCACGCCGCTCAGCACCGCCGCTCGGGCCGCAATGGGCGCCCTCAGCGAATTTGTCGATCGGATCGAGTTGCAGCTCGAGGGCAAAGACTATCTTTGCGGTAACTTCAGCGTCGCCG
Source organism: uncultured Pseudomonadales bacterium (assembly GCA_964640725.1). Classification (GTDB taxonomy): domain Bacteria; phylum Pseudomonadota; class Gammaproteobacteria; order Pseudomonadales; family Azotimanducaceae; genus CALHVX01. The sequence goes on from CAZXIJ010000030.1 coordinate 20,917, forward strand.
ACAGTTCTGTGTTCCTAACCCTGTTCTTCGCTCAAACCCTTGGGCTGGAAATAACCCAGCCTCGAGTTTTAGCGTGGTGCCAGCGCATGATCGGCCGTCCTGCGGTAGGCCAGGAAATCGCCAGCATCGGCGCTGCGGTCGCGGCGCTGTAGCCTCGAAGGCAGGATTTCGCGCTAGCGCGTGAAGGCCGCCTGGGCGACCGCCGTGTCCATAAAGTCGCGAAAACGGCTCCACTTCTGGTCCTGTAGCGTAATGACGTGCACGAAATCCGAGTCGATGACTCCACCGGTGCTGATCGCCTTCAGGTTCAGGTGTCCGGTCACCACCACCTTGTCGGCGTCAGCCAACATCTCCTGCGGCTCAAACTGATTGATCTCGACAGACGACAGCACCGTCTCGAAGAACCGACGCGCGTCGTCGCGCCCAGCGTAGGTGCCCGCGTAGGGGATGACGGAGGGCCCATAGAACTCGATCACGATATCGTCGTTCACGTACTCAAGGATTCCAGGGATATCGCCCGCGCCAAAGGCCTCGAAGAGCTGTTGCGTGGCGGCGATGTTGTCTTGCTGGATGGTCATGGGGGCTCCTGCGGCAAGGCGGCGCGCGGCTAGCGGCTGAAGTTCAGAGTTAACTCGGCAAAGCTGTGGGTCAGGAGGCTGGCCGTTTGCGGCACCGGTTGCGTACTGCCCAGGCTCAGGTGAGGAAACCGGTCCATCACCGCAGTCACCAGCGCCGCCGCCTCCATTTTCGCCACGGCAATGCCAAGGCAATGATGAATGCCCACGCCCATGCTCAACTGCTGGCGCAGGTTCTTGCGGGCCAGGTCGAACCGTTCAGGGTTCGGAAACACCGCCGGATCGTGGTTCGCCGCGGCAAAAAAGAGCGCGACCCAATCTCCCTGTGCAATGGCTTTGCCGCCGATCTCGACGTCTCGACTCGCCACACGGAATAGCCGCTGCGGGGGACCGCTGTGGCGCAAAGTTTCGTTGATGAACGGCAGGACCAGACTCTGGTCCGTGCGCAGCTGATCAGCGACCTGCGGCATCGTTGCCAGATTGTGCAGCAGGTTGGTCAACAGATAGGTCGTAGTTTCTGCACCGGCCACCACAAGCGTCAGGCAGAACAAGATGACTTCCTCAAGCGACAACCGCTCGCCATCCACTTCGGTGGTGAGCAGCGTGCAGATCAGGCCTTCCGGGGGCGTCGCGCCCGCCTTGAGCAATGCGTCCATCGCCGCAACCTGCTGCATAAAGTAGGTGGCCATCGACTGATTGCTCGCTTCGCGCTGCTGCGGGGTCAGATCGGCGGACAGCATGAACGCGGTGGCCCAGTCCCGGCACTCGGGCGCATCTTCATCCGGCAAGCCCAGCAAATGCATCATCACCCTGGCCGGGATCACCGAGGCAAGCTCTGCAACGACCTCCATCTCGCCTTCGGGAAGGACCTGCACCATGTCGCCGATGCAGCGCTCGATCCAGGGCTGGTGCTGTTCTATGGCACGGAAGGAAAAAGCGGTATGCACAAAGCGGCGCAGACGGTCGTGATCCGGATTGTCGTGGTTGACCAGCATCAGGGACGGCGCCGAGGACGCTTCTTGCAGGGGATCGCGAGAGCTGAAGGTCTCGTGGTCCCGAGCGGCGGCATCCACCTCGGCGTGTTTCATCAGTGCCCAGGCCGTGACCGGCTCGTCCTGCCCGGGAATCGTGCCCGGCGGATAATCCTGGTAGCCGAACACGGGCGTCGCCGAACGCAGCTGCGCATACAGGGGATAGGGGTTGGCCACGGTCTCCGGCAAGGGCAAGGCGGCGACCCACTCGGCTACGGCATTCAGGGCACCATCATTCATGCTCGTTCCTGTTTGCAGCGTCTGGCGTTACAGTGCCAACAGATATACGCGAAACAGTTTACATCGTAAACGGTTATTTTTGTGAAGCATATGCTCGCTTCTCGCAATGTACCGACCCGCAGGCACCCCGACATCGCCGCTATGAAGAAAAAATCATCCAAAGTGCCAGCGGACGCGGCGCGCCAGTTCCTCGAGCTCTACTACCCCATTCACTACAAGGCTGGCATTGGCGTCGAAGACGCCCTGCGCGGCAGCGAGCTGTCGCGGCACCAGACAGCCATCCTGTGGCTGATCCACTCCCGCGGCGAGGCGGGTTCAACGATGCGCCGCAAGGCGATCGTGAGCGCGCTGAGCAACTGGTTTGAAATCTCCAACGCCGCGATCTCCAAGGCCCTGCGCGGCATGTCGGAGGCGCCCCTGAGCCTGGTGCGCCAGGACGAAGATCCGAACTCCGGTCGCCAGAAAGTGGTCACGCTAACCCGAAAAGGCGAAAACCACCTGGAGGCAATGATCGAGCGTGGCAGCGCCTATGTTCAGCAGATTGTTGATGGGCTGAGCGACGACCAGATTGTTCACGGCATCGACTTTTTCCAACGGATCGACGAGGTGGTCGACAGTTGGGCTGACGGAGAGACATCCTCGCAAGCGGTTGCACCACAAGATGACTGAGCCCGATACTCCGATCGCACTGAGAACGGGCAATCCACCTGCTCCCGATGGCCTTTGCCTGTTGGAGGCATTTCTGAACACCTGGTCGGAGGAACTGGGAATCGAGGACCTGGCTTCAGCTAAAGCGACAGAAGCGTGGCTGAAAGGTGCTGGGCTGTGGTCGGGCTCGAAACATCTGACCAAGGAACAGCACCAGAGGATCTTAACGTTCCGGGACAGTCTCCGGACGTGGATTCTCGATGCCGGAGCGTCTGTACCCCTCGACCAGGCCACTTCAAAGGTGACCTTCCACGCTCAGCTTCAGGGCGGCAGCGACATACAGTTCAGGCCTACAGGCGATGCCTATCAATTTCTCGTAGGCACACTGATCCAGCTGATTTCCAGCAGCCAACACAATGGCACCTGGACGCGCTTCAAATGCTGCGAGCTGCCCAGCTGTGGATGGGCGTTCTACGATTCAACGCGCAGCCGCACCCGGCGGTGGTGTTCCATGAAAACCTGCGGCTCTCGGCACAAGGCACGGGAGTACTACAAGCGCAAGCAATTGGTGTAGGTGTGATAGCTCTGAATTGAGCTGACAGACCGTGTCAGATTTGGTCGAGTTTCCACCCCAAAGCGGACGCTGAAAGACCATTTTCTTCGGGGTTTCATATGGCTCAGATCGGCCAGCTTCGGTCATTTGGTTACGTACTATGACGGCACCGCCCCAGCAAACTCCGCGAGGGCCGAGGAAACAGCAGAACGCATATCAGCATCATCCACGATCTGCGTGACATCCAAATTCTTACCAATCAGCGCGATGGTCGTTGAGGCATTCCGTACATGTCGACCGGACATTGTCTCCAGTACCGTAACCAGCGTTTCCTCTACCATCGGAACGCGATTGCTGGCGCTGAGCATCATAAACGGTTTGTTGACGAACGCGTCTGTACCCACCAGCCAATCGAGCGCATTCTTAAGCGTTCCGGGGTATCCCCCCGCATATACCGGAGACGAGACCACTATCCCACTGGCTTTTTTTACTCTCTGTACGAATGCAGTTAACGCGCTGTTTGAGTTCATGGGAATATCCGGCGAGAAGTGAGGTAGCTCCCCCGTAGCTCGCTCAATCTTCAACTCCACATGGGATGGGCACAGCGTTCTCGCGGCCTCTAATAACCGAGTATTGGAAGATTCAGGGCGGAGGCTTCCGCTGAGGCCAAGCAGATACATCGTGACATGCTAGCACTATCTGAACGGCGGCTTGGGTCGGACGCGGTCATAGCCTGTGCAACTACTAAAGGTCCGGTTCCCGCCAACAAGAGACGGTCGATCACTGGAAAATGGAACCTACCGAGCCTACTTCGTCACCGAGGACTATTCCCGATATCGAGAGAGCTTCCAATCGACAAGGCTGCTCGCCAACCGGCTTTAGATACGCTACTGGTACATCGAGCGCATACGCGAAAGCAGCTTCCATTAAGGAATTTGCACCAATGTATCCCTCAACACCGTTCTTGGAATAGTTTGCAATCAAGACAAGGTCGGAGCGCTTAATCCTCGCCAAATGACCATCAATGTAACTTCGCTTGAGTTCGCATGACTGATCATCGGACATAGCGTTCCAGTCGATTGCTTTCTCTTCTCGGACAGGTGTATCCACCTCATAGCCCGCGTCGCGCAACACTTCCGCAAGCGCTTCCATTTCACCGACAAAGGCCATCGACCCACAGATACATATTCGTTTTGAGTTGATCATACGTTCCATTCGTACATGCTGCGGATTGTCTGCCAGGGGTCGACAAGAAGCAGCTCATTGTGCAGCGCATGACACGGCTTTCAGGCCAGAGGCGCAAACTCTTTGGGCGCTCTCCTTGGCGAGAATTACCGCAACTACTGACAGACGGGTGTCAGTAGTCTGTTGTTTATCGGGCCAAGCTGAGTGGGGATGTTGTCAAATCGACATTACACTGGGCGCATTGAATAGAAGCAGGTTGCGGGTCCGAAAGTGAAAGTTGATTTTAAAAAGACCATATCCAGTTACAAAGCAAAAAACGGGCACTTCGCCATCGTGGACGTTCCGGCAATGCAATATTTAATGATCAATGGGAACAAAGGTCCTGCGTCTTCTCAGTTCGCATCTGCAATTGAAGCTCTCTATCCCGTCGCTTACAAGTTGAAGTTCATGTCCAAGCTATCGCTCGATAAAGACTATATCGTACCTCCTCTTGAAGCCCTTTGGTGGGCGAAAGATATGGAGGTTTTCACTTCGAAATTTGACCAATCAAAGTGGGATTGGACAGCTATGATTATGGTTCCTGAGTGGATTGACGAAGAGTTAGTCCATGATGCATTGAAAGACGTTCAGGCGAAGAAAAACCTGCCGAGTCTGGATAAAGTTCGGCTGGAAGAATTGAGCGAAGACACTTGCGTCCAAACACTGCATCTGGGTCCGTATACAGACGAAGGACCCGTCTTAGCAGACATGCACAACAATTTTATTCCAGAAAATGGACTGACAATGCTAGGCAAGCACCACGAGATCTACTTCAATGACTTCCGAAAGGTATCTCCTGAGAAACTAAGAACGATATTGCGACAACCTGTTGATCGATCAGCCTAAATAAAGGTCCGCTTCGGAGATGTCTGACACTTTTCGCCTGATCAGAAACCGGCCAGCATTAACGGACCTCTTTCGCACACACGCAAGCGAATTGAGACCCACTTCTGAACGTTCGATTTCCGTTCGAAACCACTCACCGATCGTCGAACCGCGTGTATTGAGTCGTCCTAGCGTGAGGCTCGGCCTTTCAGAATCTGATCAACGGTAGATTGACCAATGACCGTGCCGTCACGGGCAAGCGTCTCTGCGAGCAATCCGTCTGGTGCATACAAGTTGAACAGCACAAGTGCGCCTTCCGGACCGCCACGCTCCATATGAACATCGCCGGGGCTTTTGTGGGCATAGCTACCCGCAGACCTAACCTTGCGATTTACTTCCTCACCTGTTTCTGGATCGATATCGATGATGTGAAGCTCGCCGGCCAGCACCGTCGAAGTCGTGGCTGCGCTGTGCCTGTGAAAATGACAGTAAGCATTGGGCTCCCAGCGATAGAGCAGATCCACGTGGCCATCCGCTCGCGCCCCGAGGAGCGCCGCCCAGTAGTCGATGGGATAGTCAAAGCTGTCGTTGCCAGTAAAGTGCTTCCACCTCAGATTTTCGTTCGCAAACAGATCCATGGAAATCATCTCTCTCGGTTAGCCAGCAAACTATATCAGGTGAAATAGGCATGGTAGGGCCGTCAAAATCCCAGCACCGGTGCGGACACGCCTGAACGCTGCAGATCAATGCTCCCGGACAACCGAGGCCAGACAGATATCATCCCGGGATCTTTGGCTACTCCACCGTCACGCTCTTCGCCAGGTTCCTCGGCTGATCCACATCCCGGCCGAGCGCCATGGCCGTAAAGTAGGACAGGTACTGCAGCGGCACCAGCAATAACATCGGGTCCAGCAACGGATGCGATGCCGGCACCACCAGCGCCTGGTCCACCGCCACCGGCCAATCCGCATCGTGCCCGACCACCAGCAATGGCCCTTTGCGCGCCTTGATCTCCTCCAGGGTCGACAGGTTCTTCGAGCGCAGGTCGTCGTTCGGCACGATGGCCACCGTCAGCGTCTGCTCGTCGACCAACGCCAGGGGCCCGTGCTTGAGCTCAGATGCCGGATAGGCCTCGGCATGAATGTAGCTGATCTCCTTGAGCTTCAGCGCGCCCTCCATCGCCAGCGCGTAGCCTTCGTTGCGGCCGACGAAGTAGGCGTTGCGAAACGGGGCCACCCAGGCGGCGGCCGCCTCAAACGCCGGTGCCTGCTCGCAGAGCGCCGCGACCTGCGCGGGCAACGCATCGAGCGCCGCCAGAATGCGCCCGCCTTCCGCCGGCGACAGATCGCGCAGGCGCCCCAGCTGCAGGGCGAGCAGGGCCATGACCACCAGGGTGGCCATCATGGTCTTGGTCGACACCACGGCGATCTCCGGCCCCGCGTGCAGGTAGGCACCGCCGTCGCACTCCCGCGCGATACTGCTGCCGACCACGTTCACAATGCCGCGCACGGTGCCGCCCTTGCGCTTGATTTCCTGCACCGCTGACAAGGTGTCGAAGGTTTCGCCGGATTGGCTCACGGCCAGGTACAGGGTGTCGGTCTCGATGATCGGGTTGCGATAGCGGAACTCGGCGGCCGGTTCTGCGTCCGCCGGCACCCGGGCCAGGCGCTCGATCATGGTGGCGCCCAGGCGCGCGGAAATGTAGGCCGACCCGCAGCCCAGAATCTTGATGCGACGAAATCCCAGGAGCTCCGCCGGGGTCAGGTTCATGCCCGCGAGCGCGGCGGTGTTGAAGCGCCGGTCGATGCGGCCTTTCATCACGCGCGCCACCACCTCAGGCTGCTCTTCGATCTCTTTGCGGGTGTAGTGCGTGTAAGCCCCCTTGGATAGCTCCACCGCCTCCAGATCCAGGGTAATCGGCTGTGGCTGGCTGGGGATATCGGACAGGTCGGTGACCTCGTAACCGTCGGCGCGCACCAGCGCCACGTCGCCGTCGCTGAGGTAGATGACCTGACGGGTGTGACGCACCAGCGCTGCAGCATCGCTGGCCACGAACATGGCCTGCTCGCCAATGCCCAGCACCACGGGGCTGCCGTGGCGAGCGGTCACAAGCACTTTGGGGTGGTCTTCGTGCAGCACGGCGATGCCGTAAGCCCCGGTCACCGCCCGCAGCGCGGCGGTCACCGCCTGTAAAAAAGTCGAGTCATCGGGCGCGGCCTGCGCCGCGCGCGCTGCGTACTCCCGATCGATGAGCGCAGCCAGCACCTCCGTATCGGTCTCGGACTCAAAGGTGCAGCCCTGATCGGTGAGGGACGCCTTGAGCGCCTGGGCGTTCTCGATGATGCCGTTGTGGATGAGCGCGATCTTGCCCGCACGCTGCGGATGCGCGTTACGGTCGCTCGGCTCGCCGTGAGTGGCCCACCGGGTGTGCCCGATACCGACCGGGGCGGTCAGGCGCTTCGGCAACAGCGCGCGCAGCTGCGAGACCTTGCCCTCGGTCTTGAACACCGCCAGGCCCCCGCGGCGCTGCAGCGCCAGCCCCGCCGAGTCGTAGCCCCGGTACTCGAGCTGGTGCAGCCCTTCCATCAACACCGGAACCGCATTGCTCCGTCCTGCATATCCCACGATGCCGCACATAACGCAGACTCTCCGCTAGCCGTAAATCAGCCGCCGGATCTGCCGCTCGCTCAGGGGCGGTGCGGCAAAGGGCCGGGCGGCTACCTCGCTCGCGATCTGCCGATAGATGTCTGCATTGCGCAACGAGCCCTGGGCCTGCAGCGCCCGATGGCGGCGTTGCACAAAATGCTCGAGGCTCTCGCTGTAGAAGGCCAGGACCTCCCCGATGCAGCGGCGGGCCGCCGCAGGGCTCAAGTTGGCGGTACTGGCCAGCCAGGCCACCAGGTCAGGATCGATCGGCTGATCGTCGTTCATTGCCGGGCATAGTGAGCTTGATCGGCCATCTATCCTAGATTTTTGCCCGTTTCCGGGCAAATATTGACTTTATCTGCCTCTGAAACCCCTGATCCAGGCCCCCAACGGCTGCTCTACATTGGCCACTTGGCCAGAAAAGTGACCGGTTCCGTTGACTCGCAGCGACGACCCGTCCATGGTGCGCCCCGAGCCAACGCGTCGACCGGCTCCGGTCGCCGGCTCCTATCTTTTCGTCTCTTCCTTCTACGCGTAGGGCAGCGGCACACATCGGGACCGCCGTTGCCACATTTGCTGTGCCCTTAAGGGCACGCACGCTCTTCGAGCCTGTGGCCGTTTGCCCCAGCAAGGACTTTTTATGACGATCGACAATTTCGCAGACACTGGTCTGAGCGATGCGCTGTGCGCAACCCTCAGCGACCTGGGCCTGCACCAGCCGACGCCCATCCAGCAACAGTGCATTCCCGCGTTGCTGGACGGCGCCGACATGCTGGGCATCGCCCAGACCGGCACCGGCAAGACCGCGGCCTTTGGCCTGCCCCTGATCCAGCAAATGCTGACCGACAACCGCCGAGCCAAGCCGCGCCGGCCGCTGGCGCTGGCCATGGCCCCGACCCGGGAACTGGCCGCGCAGATCGCCGAGGCGCTGCGCAGCTTTACCGGCGACGAGCGCATCCGCATCACCACCATCTTTGGCGGTGTCGGCCAGGGCCGACAGATTCAGGCCCTGGGGCGCGGCATCGACATCCTGGTCGCGACCCCCGGCCGCTTGCTCGACCTGATGAGCCAGGGCGAGCTGTACCTCGACCACGTTCAGACCCTGATCCTGGACGAGGCCGATCGGCTCCTGGACCTGGGCTTCGCCCGGGACATCAAGCGCATCGTCAGCAAGGTTCCGAAGGCGCGGCAGACGTTGCTGTTCTCGGCCACCATGCCGAAAGAGGTCACAGCGCTGGCCAACAGCATCCTGCACAACCCGGAACGCGTAGACGTCTCGCCCAAGCAGGTCACGGCCCGCAAGATCGAGCAGAGCGTCACCTTTGTGCAGAAGGCCGACAAGCAGCACGCGCTGGCGACGCTGCTCAAGCGCCCCGAAGTGGAAAAGACCATCGTCTTCACCCGCACCAAGCACGGCGCCGACAAGGTGACGAAAAAGCTGAACGCTGCCGGCATTAACGCCGCCGCAATTCACGGCAACAAGTCGCAGAACGCGCGCACGCGTGCCCTCGACAGCTTCCAAAGCGGTGACTGCTGGGCGTTGATCGCGACCGATATCGCCGCGCGCGGCATCGACATCTCTGGCGTGTCCCACGTCGTGAACTTCGAGCTGCCGCAGGATCCGGAAAGCTACGTGCACCGCATCGGCCGCACGGCCCGCGCTGGCGCTGAGGGCGTGGCCTGGACCCTGGTGGACGGCGAAGAACGCAAGGCCCTCAAGATCATCGAGCGGCTCATCAAAACGTCGCTGCCGCAAATGCAGGTCGACTTCAGCGACGAAGCCGCCGCATCCAACGAGCGGGCGCGCGCCGGCAACCCGGACAGCGTGCATGACAAGCGGGCGCCAAGACCTCAAGGTCGTGGCGGTCAGCGCAGCGGCCAGGGCGCCAAAAAAGCCAGCAGTGGCGGCGGCAACGGCGGGGGCAACCGCCAGGGTCGGGGCCGGGGCAATCGGCCACAGGAAGCCGCGGCGGGATCCGGCGAGGGACGCAACCGCAGCCGGCGGCGCCGTCGGTCGCCAGGGAATCGTGCCAGCGCCTGAAGCGGCGTCAGCAAAGGGGCTTTCCAGCGGGAAAGCCCGACAGCATCAGCCCAGCAGGCGCAGCTCTGACTGCATGATGGGCTTGTGGCGCGGCGCGCCGAACAGGAACGCCGGGTTCATGTTGGCGGCATTGCAGTACTGCATCTCGTACACGTAGCGCTCGAGCTCTTGCTCCGCTTCCTGCCGGGTATCAAAGGGACCGTGATCGTACTCCCGCGTCTGGAAGTACCACTGGGCACCGAGCAGAAACACCCGGTCTTTGCTGCGAAAAACAGGCTGGCCGGCCCGATCACCTCGTCTCATCTCCATGCCGCTGCCTCCTCAAGCGAAATCCGGCGAGTGCTCCCGCGGGAGCTGACAGACAATGATCGTTCAAGGAGCCGTGAATCGAGCTGCGCAGTTCGCATTGGGAACCCAAAACGCGCGCAAGCTGTGACCTGGCGCACAGTCATGCCGGAACTGGTACCGATGCAATCGCTTAGCTGGTGTAGTCCTCCATGCTCAGATTCATCCGGTAATGAAAGCGGTCCGGGTGATACTGGCAGGACAGCAGGTCGACCACGTCGCCGTTGGCGTCGTAGGAATGGCGCAGCAGGGTGAGCACCGGGTCGCCGATGTGCAGGCCCAGGGAATCGGCCACTTCCGCCGTGGCCGCTCCGGCGCTCAGGTACTGCTCGATACGACCGATGTCGTGGCCGTTCTCGGCCATGATCGCGAAGCGCTGAGTTTTGCTGATGTTCTCGGCGGTAAAGCCGTGGCTGATGCCGCGGGTCCAGCTCTCGTAGTACGCGAAGGGCGCGCCGTCCTCGCTGGAACGGACGCGCTGCACGTAGTGCACGGTTTCGCCCGGCTCCAGATTCAGATCTTCGACGATGTTTTGCGATGGCTCGATCTCGCTGACCTGCAGCACCTTAACCACCGTGGTGCGAGACATGCTGGCCAGCTTTTCGAGCATGCCCACGAGCGGTGCCTCGACTTCGGTGTCGGACGGCTCATAGGTCACGTGGCTGCCTTTGCCACGCTTGCGCTCGATCAGGTCGTCAGCCGCCAACAGATCCATGACCCGCTTGGCGGTGATGCGGGAGACGCCAAAGCCCACCGCCAGCTGCTGCTCTGTCGGGAGCCGGGTACCGTTTGAGATGGAGCCAGAGGCAATGCGTCGCTTCAGCAATTGATACAGCTGGTGGTAGAGCGGGATCGGCCCATCGGCCTTGAGCGAGGTGCGCTCCGCCTGGGTAAAGAGTACGTTCATTTCCTGGGGCGCGGCGTTCATTGACAGCATTCCTTCTTTAGCGCTGACCACACAGCAGACGATCGCAACAAATCAACCAACGCCGCTGTCAGCCATTCCGGCGACGGCGGCGCTTCATCCTGCAGCAGCCACAATCGTCGAAGCCAGTGCCAGGCTTCGAACAGGTGGCCGCCTCCGGGGCTGGGCGAAAGCGCCGGCGGCCACTGCAGCTCCGGCGTCGCTCGCGCCGGCCAGCCCTGATGATCGCAGCTTTGCGCGGCGCCCTGGGCGACCAGCGCATCGCCAATCAGACCGGCCGTGCCGTAGCCAACAACGTGATAGTCGCTAAACACGCCGTCCAACCGCTCGGCGATCGCCGCCGCGAGGCCAGCCACGCTGAGCATACCAGCCGCGTCCGAGCCGCCGTGCCCGGGCAGATCGATGATCGTCCCGGTAACGGCCTGACTCTGCGCAGCCAGGTGCGCGTGCAAGGTCGATGCGGTCATGCCCAGGGGCGGCAGCATAATCCGATTCGGGGCAGCCGCTGTGGCGCTGACCAGCCGCAGCTGGGCTCCGGCCGCCCCGCAGTAACGCGTCATGCCCGGGGCGGCGGCAGGCAGCGCATCCGCTGCGACAGGCTCGACAGCCGGTGCCACCATGGCCAGATGCTCGGCAACGCAGCGCCAGCGCGCGGCCGGGTCCGCCTCGCAATGCGCCATGGTCACCTGCGGCCCGAAGGTGACGTCGTCAAAGCGGTCCGTGTAGGGCTTGAGGATACTGCCCGCCCAGCGAACGATGACCGTCGGCTGGGCGATGGCCTGCACCTGTTCCGCGCGTTCGTTCTCGAAGGCCACTCGGTAGGCGTGGTCGTAGTTCGGCCCGGCGCTAAGGTATCCGAGCGCGGTGGCGTCCATGGCTGCCACGGGACCTGTTTGCGTTGCGTCGGCGCTGGCCGGCGAGATTCGATGGGCTGCGCTCGGCTGATGCCAGGGAAAGAACTGCAGCAGGTCGTGCCCCACATGCCAGGCCCGGGCCAGGTGGCTGCCATCGGCCTGCGGGGTGATGTCGGGAAAGTACCCGGTCATGATGCGGTCGCGGTCTGCATCGGTGAAAGAGGCCGCGTTGTCCAGGATCACGCCGCTCACGCGATCCGGAAAGGCCTTGGCGAACTCGATGGCGATCTGTGCGCCCGTGGCAGACCCGTAGACCGCCGCCTGGGGCAGATCGAGCGCGTCCAGCAAAGATGCCAGCGCCTCGCAGTAAGGCAGCAAATCGTCCGGGCGAAAGGGCAACGGGTCGGAATCGCCGTACCCGGGGGTGTCCGGCGCAATGGCCAGGCACTGCGCCCCCAGAACTGCCATGGCGGGCGCCAGGAACGCACCGCTGAGCGGCGACGGATGCAGCATCAACAGCGGGGTGCCACGGCCGGTGGCCATGTAGTGCATGTTCAGGCGGTGTCCGCGAACCGCTACCTCGGCAAACGCTCGGTTCATGTCGCGGCCGCCCTCCCCGGCGCCAGCACCTGCACGACGAGCCAGGCCCTACCCTGCAGCCAGGCCCAGGGATCCAGGATTGATTCGGCCGTCCGGATCCAGCAGCGCCTTCAGCTCGCCAATGAGCTGCGCGTTCGCTGGCCGCAGGCCCTCCTGGTACTGGTAGCGCCGGCCAATCTGCAGGTGCGCGCCGCCGGCCTCCCGGAACATCGTCATCATCTCGGTGCGCAGGCGCATCACCTCGGCACGAGCCGGCAGGTTTTCCGGGTAGTCGTTGATCTTGGCGAGGGTCGCGTCTTCGACATGCGCGCGATGTAAATCGTTCAGCGCATCGGGCCAGTAAAAGACCGGCTCGATGACAAAGGCATTGGTGTCGATGTAGGTCAGCAGGTAGCCGACCAGAATGTCGTGCGCATCAAGCACGGACCCGTTGGCCTCGACCAGGGCTTCCAGCTGCGCGAACACGTCGGCCGCCTTGCTGTGCGGGACCAGCACGTGCACGGGCAGCCAGCGCTCGCCCGCCGGGCCGATCATGCTGTTGAGCGGCCCGAAGGGGTTGGCCCGGGCGATCTTGGGAATGCTGTTCTCGATGTCTTTGCCGCGGTGCGCGGCAACGATCTCGCGAATTCGCGCGGCTGAGGCATCGGCGCCCGCCTGGGTCGGCTCCTCGACCATGAAGTGCACAGAATAGTCGACGTCTTTCATAAACCCGCGGCCAGCGAGCGCGACCTTGGCGCCTTCCTTGAGGCCCTTGAGCATGCTGCCCTGGGACTTCATGACGTTGCCGAGGGCCTTAACGTCCTTGGCCAGGGACTCGCGCTTCATGCGCTGGCCCTGCATCACCGGGTCGAAGCCAAAGCAGGCATCCGCCAGGCGGTTGCGGGAAACCTCGGACAGCGCGGCGATCAGCGCTGGGCCCTCGGCAAAGTCAGCGCTGACAAAGGCCCGGCCCGGAAGGATCGGTACCAGCTTGAGGGTGACCGTCGCCTTGATGCCCAGGGCGCCCGTATCGCAGGTAAACAGCCCCGTCAGGTCCGGGCCGTAATGCCGGAAGAACGGGTTGGCCTGAGCCTGGCCGCCGGCGCCGGTGGACAACACCTCGCCGCTGGCCAGGACCACGTCCATAGACACGGCAGAGTCCACGGCGCTGCCATGCTTGCCGCTGCCCCAGAAGATGCTGTTCTGGGACATGCCGCCGCCGACGGTGGCGGTGATGCCCGAGAGCGTGCCCCAGAACGGGGTCCGCACGCCCTGGGGTTCCAGGGCCTCGTGCAGCGCCATCCAGGTGCAGCCGGCCTGCACCGTGACGTACATGTCTTCCGTGTTGATCTCGAGGATCTGGTTCATGTCGCCCAGATCGACGGTCAGCACGTTGGGCTGGTGGCAAACATAGCCGCCGCTATAGGACATGCCGCCGCCCCGGGGCACCACGACCAGGTCCTGGGCAGCCGCAAAGCGGACCGCCGCAGCCAGCTGAGCGGTGTCTTTGGGCCGCACCACCAGCAGCGCCGGGTGGCTGTCACCCGACACATCTTGCCCATATAAATCAAGGCTTTGCGGGTCAGTGAGCACTCTCTCCGGCCCCAGCTCCCGGCGCAGCTCAGCCAGCGCCTCGGGGGCAACTTCGGGGACGGCGGCAAGCGGTTGCTCAGCCATGGGGACACTCCTTCGGGACCGCTGGCAGGGGAGTTGTTGATATTGATATATCAATATGTTTTTCTCAAGACGAATCGGCTTTTCGACCCCCTGCCATGCCCAAGATGCAAACCTCGGATCTGACCCCCCGCCAGTACTGGGCCGAGGTCAAAGCAAACCCCAACCGGGCCCGTTTCGGCTTTGGCGAGAAGGCCGCGCTGATCAATATCGACCTGCAGCGGGCCTACACGGACCTCGACAGCTTCGCCACGGCCTACGAGACCGATCCCAACCAGATCCCGTACATCAACGAGCTGTCCGCCCTGGCCCGGAGCAAGCACATGCCCGTGGTCTGGACCTATGTGGCCTACATGGACAACGCCGACGACGCCGGGGTCTGGGGCACCCGCACCAACACCCCGGACTCCCTGCAGAACATCAAGGTGGGCAGCGAGCGCTCGGAGCTGGACCCGCGGCTGGAGATCGACCACAGCCAGGACGCGGTCATCAACAAGCGCATGGCCAATGTGTTTCACGAAACCCTGCTGCCGTCACTTCTGACCTGGCACAAGGTGGACACGGTGATTCTGACCGGCGGCAGCACCTCGGGCTGCGTCCGGGCATCGGTCGTCGCCGCCCTGTCGCTGGGGTTCCGGACCATCGTTCCGGAGGAGTGCGTGGCCGACAAGCACGAGATCCCGCACTTCGCGAACCTGTGCGACATCATGCTGAAGTACGCCGACGTGCTGCCCTACGCCGATGTTCGTGCCTGGCTGGCCGAGCATCCCGGCGCAACCCCGATCCGCACCGCCCGGGGCGCGCCCTTCTAGAACCCGCGGCGAGCGATGGCCGCGCGAGCGGCCCCAACAGGAAACAGCGAGGCAGGCTTTGAGCACCGCAAAGCGGCCGGACCCCGGCCTTTACGACTACTGGGCCTACGATCAGCGCCCGAAGATCACCTGGCCGAAGGGCGCCAAGGTCGCCTTCTGGGTCGCGCCCAACATCGAGTACTACGAGCTCGACCCGGCCGTGAACCCGCACCGCAAGGCCTGGCCCCGGCCCACGCCGGACATTCTGGGCTACGGCACCCGGGACTACGGCAACCGGGTCGGCCACCAGCGCATGATGGAGGTGCTGGACCGCTACAACGTGCGCGGCTCGATCTCCCTGTCCACCGCGCTGTGCGATCACCATCCGGAGATCATCGAGCAGTGCAAGGCGCGGGACTGGGAGTTCTTCAGTCACGGCATCTACAACACCCGCTACACCTACGGCATGGACGAGGCCCAGGAGCGGGCCGTGATTCAGGATGCGGTCGACACCATCGCCAAACACACCGGCACAAAATGCGCCGGCTACCTGGCCCCGGCGCTGACGCACACCAACGTCACCATGGACCTGTTCGCCGAGGCCGGCGGCATCTATACCTGCGACCTGTTCCACGACGACCAGCCAACGCCCGTACACGTGCGCTCCGGCCAGAAATTCGTGTCCGTGCCCTACTCCCTGGAGCTGAACGACACCATTGTCTACGTGGTGAACAAGATCGAGCCGCGCCGCTACGGCGACATGATCAAGGCTGCCTTCGACCGGCTCTATCAGGAAGGGGAGGACTCCGGCACGGTCATGTGCGTGCCGCTGCATGCCTACCAGGTAAGCCACCCGCACCGGCTGCGCGCCTTCAACGAGGCGCTCGAATACATCACCGGACACAAGGACGTGTGGGTCACGACCGGCCGCGAGATCGCCGAGTACTACATTGAGCACCACTACGACGCAGCCGTTGCCAGCATCGCGGACGGCACCGCGCAGGGGGGGCACTGAGCATGGCGCTGGATCCCAGCTACTTCGAGTACCCCCATCGCAGCTACGGCATGGACCACGACCGCTACGACTGGTCCATGCTGGCCGATCGCGCGCCCGTGCGCTGGCCGGGCGGCGCCCCGGTGGCCGTGTGGATCAACGTGGCAGTGGAGTGGTTCCCGCTCAACCAGGAGGGCAAGCCCTTTCCCCCGCCCGGTGGCATGACCACGGCCTACCCGGACCTGCGCCACTACACGCTGCGGGACTACGGCAACCGGGTCGGCCTGATTCGCGTGCTGCGCGCCCTCGACGAGCTGGCGCTGACGCCCACCTTCGCCATCAACGCCGCGCTCTGCGAGCGGGTGCCGGCTCTGGTAGAGCGCCTGAGCAGCCGCGGCAACGAGATCCTCGGGCACGGCTGGCACATGGACCAGCTGCTGCACGGCGAGCGCAGCCGGGACGAAGAAGCGGAAATCATCGAGCGCAGCCTCAGCACCCTGCGGCAGCACACCGGCCAGGCGGTTGAAGGCTGGCTCAGCCCCGCGCGCTCCCAGAGCAGCCACACGCCGGAGCTGCTTGCCGAGCGCGGCATTCGCTTCATGGGCGAATGGATCAACGACGAGCTGCCCTACCCCTTTCGAACGGACCAGGGGGTGCTAACCGCGCTGCCGCTGTCCTACGAGCTGGACGATCAGTTCATCCTGCAGGGCAACCTGCACTCGGAAACCGAGTACGCGGACCAGATCATCGACGCCGCAGACTTCCTGCTGCAGGAGGCGCGCGAGAAAGAGGCCGGCCGCATGCTCGCCATTAACCTGCATCCGTGGATGGTCGGCCAGCCGCACCGCATCGCTCAGCTGGAGCGGGCGCTGACGCACCTGGCCGATACGCGCGGCCTGTGGTGCGCGGGCGGTTCGGAAATTGTCAGCTACTGGCAGGCTCAGCAGGACGGCCCATCGTGAAACCTCTATGGCGGACCACGGCGGCCAGCGTCATGGCGCTGCTCCTGGGCAGCGCGGTGCACGCCGCCGAGCGCCACGACCGGCTGCTCACCATGCTCACCGGCGCTTTCGACAACAACGAGCAGGTCTGGCAGCAGGCAGAGGACGAGGTCGCGCAGGACGAGCGCACGCACTACCGGTTCGCCGGCACCGAAGATCCAAACACGCTGACCCTGGCCAGCGCGCCGGGCCAAACAGCGCAGGACCCAGCCTGGCGCTGGGCCTTCGAGACCCGAAAACCGTCGAAGCCCGGCCAAGCTGTCGTGATCGCCAGCACCGTGAGCGCCGCTGACGGCCAAGGGCGCGCCTGCGAATGGCGCTGGCAGCGCTCCGGCGAGGGCTATCAGGGCCGGCCGGCCCCGGGCGCCCGCTGTAACCGGGCGCTGCCCACCGCGCTTGCGATCGACAGCGACTACCTGGTGGTCTCGACTCGCAACAAGCAGCGCCACGCGGCTCGCCGGGTCATCGTCTACAAGGGCTGGATGTCTCTCAAGCGCCAGCAGATCGAGCCCGCTGCCGCGGACGACGACTTTATCTTCGTGCGCGACGTGCGCATGCACAACGAAGGCTTCAAGGCACCGCTGCGCGACCAGGACGGGCAGCCCACGGGCTACACCATCGAGCTGGCACGGCTGACCCAGCAGACGACGCAGACGGCGGTGCTCAAGATCGGCGTGATCGAAGATGCGACCGGCAAGACGCTGCGCTACGCCTGGGCCGACCCTTTGGCCGACCGGATCGGGATCAATCTGCGCTGGCTCACCACGGGCTTTACCCGGGCGAGCCCCTAACCTGAGCGCCTAGCGCTCGGGCAGTTCGACGTTGCCTTCAGCAACGTCGCGGTAGTAGGACCAGCTGGTCACGTTCTTGCGATCGTCATCCAGCGGCGGCGCGTCCTTGTACTCCGGATAGCTGGTCCGGATCTCGGCCTTCATGGTCTCGGGCATGGCATCCCAGCTCGAGACTTTCTGCCCGGCGGTATGCATGTAGATCACGCCGTCCCGGCCGCTCATCTTCATCCAGGGCAGCCAGTCGGACATGCGCACCCAGCCCACGTGCACGTCAGCGCTCCTGGTCCGGGAGTTCAGCAGCTGCTTCTTGTCGCCCATGAAGTTGAACATCTCGGTGGCGTGGTAGGTGCCGCCAACCTCAGCCTGGTACTTGCCGCCCAGCGGGTTCGGGTACCACAGGGGCACCGTGTTGGTCTGGCGCCACATGTTCTCGAGCATCTTGCCGGACCAGCTGAAGGCGCTGCCGTCGCGGTTCTTTTCGTACATGGCGAAGTTCACGGGGTCATTGGCCACGTGCATCACTTCGAGCTCTTCGCCGGTCCAGGGGTTGGTCCAGGTCTTCAGCACCTCGTTGGTCTTGGCATCCCGGTAGAGCAGCAGCTCCCGGGAGACCAGCTTGAAGCCCTCGCCGCGCTCCGGGTGCGTGTCCTTAACGCAGGCCCGCGTGTTCATGCCTTCGACATTAAAGAGCACCTTGTCCTTCTCGCCCTGGCGGCGGGAGAACGCCCGGCCGTTCCACCAGAAGGTCACCTGGGCGCCGTCGGTGGTGGAGCAGGCCACCTTGCGGGAGATGTCGATGGCATCGGCGGCGTTGTTCGGGTCCTGGGTTCGCGCACTGGCGGGCACCGCAACCACGGCGGCGCTGAGCAGCCCGGCGCACAGCCAGCCGGGGCGAGGTGTGCGCAGATTTCGAGTGAGCTTGAGCAAGTGATATCTCCTTAAACTTGAATCAGTCACGCACAGTCTGTGCGCTCTAGGAATCGGGCCGCAGCCGATGCTGCAACTCCAGCATTTCGGGGGTGTCCAGATCGCACTGGACGCGCAGGAAGCCAGGGTTCACCCCGATGCGGTCAGCGCCGGGCTGCGCCCAGGCATAGGCCAGGGTCGCGCCGTCGACATCGCCGTCGAGCACGCCCACAAACAGCGTTTCGCGCTGCATGCCGTAGGACCAGGTGTTGCGCATGAGCACGGTCATCGGGCGGCCGTCCGGATGCGTGAACGGCAGCGTGCCGCCCTGGTCGTACAGCTTGAAGTAGCGCGCGGTCCGCGTGGGGCGCGCGCCCGGCGTGGGCGGTATGTCCAGCATGCAGGCAAACCAGCGCGCGCGTTCCAGCCGCAGCCAGGGCGCTACCGAGGGGTCTGAGCCCCCTTCGTGATTTGCCAGCCACAGCTCGTCGCGCAGCACGCGCAGGACCGCGCCATCGTGCAGCGCCAGAGCGCCGGCGCAGTCCGCGGCCGGCGACTCGCGCACGATCCGGAAGCCATCGCCATCGCGGTATGCCAGCAGGTCGCAGCCCCGCTGCAGGCGCGCCGCCCGGCGGTTGAATACCGGCAAATCCGGCAGCGCACCGGCATCGATCTGCACGGGCTGGCGCAGCGTATGAATGCGAATACGAACGGCGCGGGCCTGCGCATCGGGGGTCAGGGACCACAGCCGGGTTGCCTCGGTGCTGGCCGGGCCACGCACCAGCAGCGCCGGCGCATCGAGCCAGGGCGCGGCGGCCGCCGGCAGCGCGTGCACCCGCAGTGCCTGGCGCGGCGGTACCGCGATCTTGTGGTTGTCGGCCCAGCTCACCTGCTCCTGGTTGTCATAGATGCCGGGTAGCCAGGCGGCCAGCAAATCGCGCTCGTACTCGAGCAGCGGCGTACGCCGTTCGGTGCCGAGCGGCTCCGGGATGGGCGGCAGGGTGTAGCTGGCATCCGCATCTGCGCCAGGCACCGCGGCTGCTCGTCCCGCCGGCGACACGATCAGCAAGGTCATCGCCAGGGCCGGTAGAAGTCTCAGCACGCTTTTCATCTTGCCTCCGGGCGGGCCGGCTCGGCGGTACAGGCCACCTGAGTCCAACCAAAATTCGCGGTAATGCGCTGGGGATCCGGGTCCAGGGACAACATGATGACCGAGCGGCGCTCGCCCACCTCCCGCAGCCGGAACAGAAAGAAATCGGTGTCACGGCTGCTGTAGGGGTACTCCTTCTCCCGCAGCTGCACCAGGTAGCGCTTGTCATTCAACGGGTTGCGCACCTGCAGGCGACCGCCCTGGTCATGCACCAGCAGATCGTCGATCTGCACGTCGCCTGGATCGGGCACGCCGTACTCCTTAACGGGAAAGTTCACGCGGCACCGATAGAAATCGGCGCGGCGCATCTTCAGGTAGCGGTCACTGTCGATCCCGGCGAGGCGGGCACCGGATTGCCGATGGCGTACGGCAGAGCGACGCCAGTACTTGCGGCTGGAGAGCACCCGCTCGTCGACGCGATAGCCCGCGACATGGTCAACACCGTCCGTGCAGCCAGTCCCCGCGATCGCGCCCTCAAATTGATCGCCCACGCGCTTGAACACCAGATCGCAGGCCGGGTTGTAGTCAAGCTGGGCCAGGCGCCAGCGCGCCGCATTGGCCGCGGTCAGCGGCCCGCGCCGATCGCTCTTGAGCCGGTAGGTACGCAAACGGTAACGAGGGTCCGGGCCTTCGGCAGACAGCGCCACCAGTTCCCGGCGCCAGACGGCCAGCGCCACATCGTCCCGGCCGGCATCGGCGGCGCGCCGGGAAGCCTGCACGTAAAACACCGCCGCGCCAAGCCTCGGGGCATCGACCCGCTGGTGTTGCACGTAGTTGTGGGGATGGGGGGCTGTAACAATCGGCCGCTGCTCGGGCTTGTTCTGAAACCACAGCTGCGCGTCGTTATCGAAGCTGCCCTCGAACCACTGCGCAAAGAGCGCAAGATCGCGGGCGGTAGGGTCCGTCGGGTCGAGCCACTGGGCAGCTCGACCCGAGGGGGAAGCCAGCAGCAATGCAAGGAGCAGTACTGGCTTCAAGGGGCGGGACTTCAGAATCGCATGTCCAGGCGCAGGCCGACCTGACGCTTGTCGCGCAGGGCGATGTGGACACTTTCCTGGCTGAAGTCGAACAGGCCACCGGGGCTGAAGCGAACGTCCACGCCCGTGTCGGCGATGTTGTTGCCGCCGATCGGCGCATCTTCGTCCGTCAGGTTGGTGACGAACAGCTCGATGGTCAGGTTGTCCAGACGGAAGCCCGTGCGCAGATTAATCTCTACCGCGCTCTCGATTTCTGCCAGGTTGGTGACTTCGTCGTAGAACGTGCCGGTGTAAAAAGCATCGGTGCGAACAAAGAAGTCAGAGCCGCCAAAGGCGCTGGTCGGCTTCTCGTAAATACCGCTCAGCGAGCCCGACCACTCCGGGAAGCGCGGTGCCTGCTGGCCCTGGGGATCCGCATCGGGACCGAAGACCGCCGTAAAGTCGCCGGCGTTGCTGCCTGCCGGGAACGACTCAATCTGCGCATCGATCCAGGCCAGTGAGCCCTGCAGCGTGAAGTTCTCGTTGACGACGAAGGTGCCATCGACCTCGACGCCAAAGATCTCGCTGGTTGCGCCGTTGTCCGTAAAGGCGACCGTGCGGACGCCGTTGACGTTGGCCGGGTCGGCGACGATCTGGAACCCGGAGAAGATCTGGTCTTCCCGCTCCATAAAGAAGGCGGCCACGTTAAAGGCGAGACGCCCGTCAAGCGCAGTCTGCTTCAGTCCCAGCTCGTAGTTCGTCAGCGTTTCCTCGATGAAGGTCGTGCCAACGCCAGGGTTTTCGATCGCAAGCTCCGCGAGCTGCGCTGCATCGAGCTCGCCCACTTCTTCGTTGAAGCCGCCGGGCAGGTTGCCCTCACTGAAGCTGGCGTAAACCATCGCGTTGTCAGTGACTTGATACTGCAGCAACACGCGCGGCAGGAAGCTGTAGAAGGTCGCAGGAGAGATGGGGCTCGGCAGCGACGTATTGACCGCCGGCTCAGAAATCTCATCTTCCTGGTAGCGCCCTTCGAGGATCAGCGTCAGCTTGTCCGTCAGATCCACGTCCAAGGTGGCAAAGGCGCCGATGGTTTCGGCGCTGGTTTCCGTGGGCGCGTTAAAGACACCTGGGAACCAGAAGCCAAGGATCGGGTCCCAGAAACCGCCGCTGTCTGTGACTTCGATGTCGACGTAGTTCGCCCCTGCAGACCAGCGAAACCGGTCGTTCGAAAACGCGCCGGAGAGACGGGCTTCAAAGCTCAGATCTTCAACCTGCTGCGCGCCGACGGTGAAGAAACCGCCGCCCGGGCTGGCATCGAAGTCTGTCGCGATCAGCCACTCGTCCTCGTTGTAGCCCGCCAGGATGCTCAGGTTCAGGTTGTCGTTCAGGTCGAAGGAAAACGTAGTCGCTGCGCGATACCCTTCCCGGACCAGCCCGGCACCGCCGAGGTCTTCCCAGTCGAGGTTGATGGTGCCGGTGTCCGGGCCGCTCGCCCGCGGGTCGGCGCGCAGCGCGGCGATCGTGTTGTCAAAGTCCAGCTGACTGGTGTCCAGCGCGATCTCAGAGTTGCGCGGCTGGCCGATGGTGCCGCGGAAAGCCGTTTCCGTCGTGCCGCCGCCGGGAAGCGCGAAGCCGCCGAAGTTGTGCTGCGAGAAGCCGGCCTGGCGAACGAAGGCCGCCGGGCCATCGTTGTCTTCGTACACGCTGCCTCGCACCTTGATGCGCAGCCGGTCGTTGGGCGTGAACAGCAGGGAGCCGCCAAAGTTCCAGCTCTTCTCGTCGCCCAGGGTCTGGCCGTCGACGTTAGCGTTGTCGTAGTGCCCTTCCTGTTCGGCATAGCTGCCCTCCAGGCGGCCGCCCAGCCAGGGCGTAATCGGGCCTTCGATGCTGCCGGCGACGCGGTACTCTTCCCGTGACGCGCCCAGGACGGACAGGCCAATCTCCAGCTCCTCCGCCGGATCTTTAGTGACGTAGTTAATCGCACCAGAGAAGGTGTTGCGACCAAAGAGCGCCGACTGTGGGCCTTTGATGATCTCGACCCGCTCCAGGTTCTGAACGCCAATGGTTTGGATACCGCCAGACACCAGAATGCCGTCGATGAAAATACTGGAGGTGCGCTGCAGCGGGCTGCTGCTGTCAAACACGATGCCGCGGAAGCGCGGCGACGTGTTGACCTTGGCGTTGGCGCCGTTGATGGGCTCGATGAACAGCCCGGGCGCAGCCTTGGAGACATCGATGATGTTCTCGTAGCCAGCCGCCTTCATCTCTTCCGTGCCGAAGGCACTGATCGCGATGGGCGTGTCCTGCAGGCTCTCGGAGCGCTTGCGCGCCGTGACCACAATTTCCTCGATCGAGAGGCTGTTGTCGGCCGTCTCCTGAGCCCACGCGGTGACCGGCAAGGGCCCGGACAGCATAAATACCGATGCGGCGAGCACGCGCCCGCCAGCTTTGAAAGTGCGCATCACAATCCCCTTAGAGTGACACCGTCATGTGTGACGCGGGCCCCCGGCAAGTCGCCGGCAACATGACGCGCCCCCTATGTCACAGGTTCCGCCGTGGCCGGCAGAGTTAGACATATCGTTATATCTATAGGTCTTATGAGAATTTGTCAACCGCATGTCAAGAATTGAGCCGCCGGCGGAGCAGTACGGCCGCCGCAGATTCGCCGCTGCGCAGGGCGCCCTCGAGGCCCGGGGCATCGCTGGCCACATGCTCGCCGGCAAAGCGCAGCTGCTGGCCCGCAGCGGTGACCACCGGCGCCGCGAACGCGGCCCGGACCTGGGCCACCGTGCCCGGGCGCCAGGCCGCGTAGGCGCCCCCGGCAAAGGGGTCTGCCGCCCAGCCCTGCCGCCCCACAACCCGCGCCGACCGCAGAGCCGGGCGTACCGACCGCAGGGTTCGAGTCACCAGGTCCTGCAGCGCCGGGCCATCGAGCGCGTCCAGGGCCCTGGCGCCGGCACCGTTCACGAAGGCCTTGAGCCCCAGCACCTGGCCCGAAGCCGGATCCACCCGGGGGAAGAGCCGCTCCAGGGGCGTGTCGGTCCACATCATGGGCGGCTGGCCGTCGCGTTCCCAGAACGGATCCGTGTCGATCTGCAGCACGGTGATGGCCGTCGCCGGCAGGCCCTGCAGCGCCCGGTACCGGTCGGCAGCCAGGGGCAGGTCGAGCTTCAGTCCCGGCAACACCGCCGCCGGCAGCGCGCAGATCAGCTGCTCACAGCGCAGGCGCTCGCCGCCGCGCAGCCGCACCTCATAGCCGTCTCGCTCGGCGCTGATCTGCTCAACGATCGTCTGCAGGCGCAGCCGTGCGGTTGGCAGCGCTGCCGCCATGGCCTGCGGCAAGGCCTGCGTGCCGGCCTGCAGCACCACCGCGCCGCCCCCCGGTCCGCCAGCCGCTTCCCGGATCCGCTGGCTGCGCCAGGGGCCCAGCGCGCTGATGGCGTCGATGCCGTTGTGGTTGCCGGTAATGTCCATGAGGGGCAGCACCGACTCCGGGGCGCCGGCAGCCCGCACCGCCGCGGCAATGGACTGGTCCCGGCCCTGCAGCGCCGGCGTGTCCCAGTCGGCCGCCGCCGCGAGCGGATTGCCGGGACGCAGAAAATGGGATTCCAGCCGCCAGGGCGGGAGTGCCCGCAGCGCGGCGGGCAGCGGATTGACGGGGCTGGCGGCCCAGTCTGCCGGCGCCATGGTCTCGCCGCGGTAGTGCAGGACCTGCTGGCGATACCAGTGGCCGTGGGGCAGCGGCCCGACCCCCAAACCGAAGCGTTTGGCCAGGGCCAGAAACCGGGTGTAGCTGCTGCCGATCTGCACGCCGCCGTATTCCGGATGGTCCGGCAGATCGCTGGCCGTAAAGGCCCGGCCACCGACCCGGGCCCGGGCCTCGAGCACCTGGTAGTCGACACCAGCAGCTTCCAGCTGCAGCGCTGCAGCGAGGCCGGCCAGGCCCGCCCCAAGCACGAGCACATCGCGCCGCGGTGCCGGCTTTTGCCCGGCACTCCGGCAACCGGCCACGGCAAGACCGGTCCCGGCCGCCAGCATCGCGCCGGCAAAGCGCCGGCGGCTGATGCGGGCCGGCTTCCCTGGCGGGGTAACAGCTTCGCTTCGACGCGCCATGGCGGCCCCTTCCGTTGCGTATGAACTATTGACATACTTATATGACAAATAGGTCTGGCTGCCAACGCCTGCCCGTATCTCTGACCCAGCTGGAGCGCAACGCCATGACAGACACGATTCGCCAGGGGATGCCCGTGCTCGCCCGACACGAAGGCGAGTGGGAAGGCGAGTACATTCACGTCGACCCGAACAACGAAGTGCTGGACCGGCACAAGTCGCACCTGATCTGTCGCTTCCCGAGCGAGGGCGACTTCCCCTACTTCCAGACCAACATCTACACCTGGGACGACGGCCGCAAGGAAGAGATCGACTTCCCGGCCAAGTATCGGGACGGGCGCATCTGGTGGGACAACGAGCGCATCGAAGGCTCCGCCTGGGAGCTGGACGAGCGCACGGTCTGCCTGAACTGGACGCGCAAGGATCTGCCCGGCAGCTACCTGTACGAGATGATCCAGATCAACGCAGGCAATGATTCCCGCGGCCGTACCTGGCACTGGTTCGTAGACGACGAGCTGGTCAAGCGCACCTGCATCAAGGAACGTCGCGTCAAGTAACCGCTCATCACAACGGCGCGCTGACAATTGTCGTGGGACGCTGGTCCCATGACAACGAGCGATCGCCAGACCGTCCTCACTCTGACCGATCAGGGCCTGTACTGCCCGGCCGGTGACTTTTACATCGACCCTTGGCCCGACCCCCAGGACAGCCTGCGGTGTTCCGTTATCACCCACGGCCACGCAGACCACGCCCGGCCAGGCAGCGCTGGGTACCTGGCGACCGCGCCCACCGCTGCGATCATGCACGCGCGAATCAGCCCAGACCTGAACATTGAGCCCGTGCCCTACGGCGCGGTACGCACCCTTGGGGACGCCCGCGTCTCCCTGCATCCGGCCGGCCACGTGCTCGGCAGTGCCCAGGTGCGGGTTGAGGTCGG
>CAZXIJ010000031.1:0-43063 GCA_964640725.1 uncultured Pseudomonadales bacterium
CAGCGCATTGCTTGGGCCGGCGTTGGCGCGCGGGTTGACCGGCAACGGCGCATCCGGCCCAGCATCAAGGTCAGCGTCGGCAGCCGCCGGGGTCTGCGCTGCTGCCGACGCGACGAGATCTTCTGCCGCCACAGGACCGAAAGCTGCAACGCTCAACGGGCCGACTGCCCTGATCGCCCTCTGAAGCTCTGTTGTCGCCGGACCCTGCAAGCCTGCTGCACCGGCCACCGGCGCGCCCTGGGCATCGTTCAGCACAAGGTGTTCGCGCTGCGTGTAGCCACCGAAGGCCACCAGGGCCACGGCAACGGCCGCAGTCAGAGTTGGTTTGCGAAAGGTTGAATGGCTGGACATGGTGGTTCCCGTGGCGCAAGCAGTATTGGCAATCGTTCACCGCTTGAAGGAGCAACCCCCTTGCCAGCCCGGGAACCAGACGTCACAAAGATGTAAGGCGCCTGAAATCAATCACTTGCAGCACCAATCCGCGGCCTCTGGAACACGGGGCCCAAAGCGCAGGTTTTGCGAAGGAAAGAACTGGCGTACCGCCCCGCTAATTCGAGCGCAGGCGCCGAAATAGCGAGCGGAGAATACTGAATGTGTGCGCCGGCACGCCGAAACTGAGGCCGTTGACTCAGGTTGAACCGGCTACTGTGCCCGCGCGAACGCCAGTATTTCGTCGGGTTTCGAGCCTTGGGTGTCAATGTCTTGACGAGCGGTTGTCACAGGCCCCGGTCGATACTGAATGGGCGAAGACCAGGCCCGTTCCTGCAAGGTCGCCGCTAGATCAGCGCGCGGCGCGGTCCCTGCGCGAATGGCATCCCAGGTGTTCCAGCGGCAGGTGGGATTCTCGAGAACGCGTGCGTAGTAGAAGGCACGTTCGCTGGCATTGAAATCAGGGTCAGTCCAGACGGCGTGCATCTGTGCATCGCCGGTATCGGCGCTGATGCTGCAATCCGCCAGATCCACGACGGCATTGTTGTCGGGGCAACGCCGGGTTGCGCTGCTCACCGCAACACCGCCGGCGCAAGCCACGTCGATCACGTCTTCATGCGTCTCGCCCGCAGCATCGATCCAGCCTTTGATCACCTGTATTCGTTGCAGCGGTGCGCTGTGCACGTCTCCCATGGCCCAGACGGCGAACTGCGGCGCAGAATCGCGCTGGGCGGTCGCTGGCACGAGGTCGGAGCCCATCGCCACCCCGCTGGCATAGGCTCGCGCGACGCCGTCGGCACGCTCCAGCAAATCGCTCAGCAGATCATAGCCTGCAAAAAACCTGAGACGAATTCGCGGGCCAGAGGTGGCAAAGGTTTCCTTTCGGCGAAAGGCTGCGTAAATCGCATCGCGAGTGTTTTCCTCTGCCCAAACGGCCGCAAGGCCCGCCGCCCCAAACTCGCTCTGCTGGCCGCCCAGGAAATTCTCGCCGTCCACCTCGACCACTTCCTGCCCCGGAAGCACCTTCAGGACCAGGCTTTCGAGAAAGCCCAGGGGCGCTGACCCGCGCAGCTGGGCGTCCGCCGACAGCACGCCCAGCTTGGAGGAAAATTCCGATTCGTCGTTTTGCGATGCCGCGGTGTGCGTGTCGCTGGAGCCAATGACACCAAAGGCAAAGGGGTTGGAAATGCCCTGGGCCTCGAGCTCGAGGCCGTGGCGCCAAGCCTCCCGCAGGTAGCTGCCTTTGGGCGCGCTGGGCATGGGTTTGCCCATGCCAACGCCCCGGGTGCTGACCAGCTCAAAACCGGCCCACTCGTCACGGCTGGACAAGGCCGGGTGCGTTTCTGACGTGCCCTTGATCTGCGTGATCTCAACCAGGGGTTCGTTCCGCAGGCGTTTTACGGCGTAGTCATCATCGAACGGGTCGCCCGCCCAGTCCGCCAGCTCGAACATGTGCCCATTCGATTTGTTGGAGTTATGCGGGATAGCCAGGGATTCCACCCCCTTTTCGCGCAAGGTATCCATCCAGTCCCACAGGTCTTCGGGGTTTCTCGAGTGCATTCTCGAAAAAGGCACTTTCGGCACCCGCTCACTGCCTTTAAAGACCACGTTGCGATGCAGGCTGCCATTGTCGGCTGCCGTCGTTGTGTACTCGTAAGCAACAAAGGTGGTGAATTGGCCAGGGGCATTGTGGCGATCTGCCGCATCCACAGAATCCGCCCAAGCATCTCGGGTGATCGCCAGGGGCTCAGCGGGATCAACCTCTCCCTCGGCCACCGCAAGGGCAAGAGCCCGCGCCAAGCCAAAGCTTCGCATGCGATCCAGCATGCTGAGCCGTCCCATATTGTCCGGAGCGTTCAGATCGTGCACAACGCGAGCAAAGTCATGCCTGGACAGATCGCTGCTGGTGTCCGCTGCAACCGGCGCCACGCCCATAAAGAAGCCGTGATCCGTCACGCCGTAAAAGTCCAGGGGCGCCTTGAGCTGCATATCGAAACCGGCTGGATGTTTGATGCGCTCTCCCTTCGCAAAGCGGTACGCATCATCCGGCGTGGCAATGGTGCCAAAGGCATACGCGTCGAAGGAGTATCTGGTGTGTACGTGCAGATCGCCAAAGTAGGCATTGCGAACCGGGTTGGCTTCGGGCAGGTTGATCTTCGGCACAGGCTGAGACCCTTGCCCAGCTGAGGTGCGATCGACGATTCGATGCTCTGTCTCGAACAGCGGCTTGGCGAGCGCGGCCCGTTGCGCCGCAGTGGGCTGGCCGGAACCACCTCCACACCCGGTGGCCAGGACCGCCAGCCCAGCGGCAACGATTGCCGAGCGATGAGTCATGGCTGCGCTCCTTCAGGCCGAGGCACGTACTGTATCGGCGAAGTCCAGGCCCGCTCCTGAAGCGTTGCCGCGAGATCAGAGCGCAGCTCGGTGCCCGCGCGAATCGCATCCCAAGTGCTCCAGCGACAGGTTGGGTTTTCCAGCACCCGGGCATAGTAGAACGCACGCTCACTAGCATCGAAGTTGGGATCCGTCCATTGGGCGCGCAGCTCCCGGTCGCCGGTGTCAGCACTGATACTGCAATCGCTCAAATCGACGGCAGCGCCATTGTCTGGACACCGGTTGTCATCGGGGTTAACCGCAACCCCGCCTGCACAGGCGACGTCTATGACGGCTTCGTGGGTCTCTCCAGCGCCATCGATCCAGCCCTTGATGACCTGGAGCCGTTGCAGGGGCGCGCTCCTGGCATCCCCCTGGGCCCACAGCGCAAACTGTGGAGAGCGCCCGGACACCCTCGAATCAGCCATCAAATCGGCGCCCATAGGGACCCCCATCGCGTAGGCCGTGGCGATGCCATCGGCATCCTCCAGCACCGCGTCGGGCAAGCCGTAACCCGCAAAGAAGCGCAGCCGCATGCGAGGACCCGATGTCGCGAAGGTTTCTTTGCGCCGAAACGCGGCATAGATGGCATCCCGGGTATTCTCTTCGGCCCAGACGGCCGCCAGCCCTGACGCGCCGAAGGACGGCTGAGCGCCGCCGACAAAGGTTTCGCCATCGACCTTAGCCATGGCCTGGGGCGCAGCGGTATTGAACATCAGGCTGTCAATCGGGCCGAAGGGTACTGACCCCCGCAGCTGCGCATCGGCGGACAGCACGCCCAATTTAGAGCTGAACTCGGACTCGTCGACCTCAGAAGCACCGGTATGGGTGTCGCTGGAACCGATCACACCAAAGGCATAGGGGTTGGTCATGCCCTGTGCCTCGAGCGCCAGCCCACGGCGGAGCGCATCGCGCACGTAGCTGCCTTCGGGCTGGCTGGGCAGCGTTGTCGCGACCCGAAACTCCATCAACTCAAAACCCGCCCATTCGTCCGTTGTCGACAGGGCAGGATGCGTTTCCGACGTGCCTTTGATCTGCGTGATCTCAACCAGCGGTTCATTGCGAATGCGCTGCACCGCGTAGTCGTCAGTGATGGGCTCGCCGGCCCAGTCCACCAACTTGAACATTTGCCCGTTGGAGCCGTTGGAGTTATGGGGGATCGCCATGGATTCCACACCGGCGGCGCGCAGGGTATCCATCCAGTCCCACAGGTCCTCCGGATTGTTCGAGTGAACCCGCGAGAACGGGATCTCTGGCACCGCGTCGCTGCTCTTGAAAATCACGTTGCGATGCAGATTGCCGCGGTCATCGGAGCCCGTGGTGTATTCGTAGGCCACAAAGGTGGTGAAGCGGCCTGGCTCGTTGTACAGGTCCGCAGCCTTTACGGAATCCGCCCACGCGCTGCGGGTAATCGACAGCGTGTCCTCCGGGTCCATCTCGCCGTTAACCAGGCTCGGAACGAGGCCCTGCAGGAACTCTCCAAACCCGCGCACGCGGCGCGGCAGGCTCCAGCGATCCATGTTGTCTGGCGCGTTCAAATCATGCAGGACTTCCGTAAACGGATACTTGGACAACTCGCTGCTGGTATCTGCCGCCACGGGCGCAACGCCCATAAACATGGCGTGATCGGTCACCCCGTAAAAGTCCAGGGGCTGGCTGAGCTGCAGGTCGTAGCCTGCAGGATGCTTGATCGCCTCGCCTCGCGCATAGCGATAGGCATCGTAGGGGGTCGCCAAGGTGCCAAAGGCATAGGCATCAAAGGAATAGGTGGTATGCACGTGCAGATCGCCGAAGTAGGCGTTGCGCTGCGGGTTCGCTTCGACCCGTCGATCGAGAATCTTGTGCTCCGTCTTAAAGATCGACTGGCCAAGCGGCCCGAGCGCCGAGACATTCTGGTTTTGATCGGGCTGATCACCGCCACAGGCAGCCAGCAGCGCCACTGCGAGCGCAGCACCCAGCGGCGCCCTTGCAAGCTTTCGCATCACTCGTCTACCCTTTTTGTCTTTTCGCTAGCATCAATTAGCACTATGCTAATTAAGTTGAGGGAAATTATGGCCAACGCGCAAGCGCCAGGCAAGCAGGAGCAACCGGCGCGGGCCCAGAAGGGAACGAAATCATGGCCAAAAGCAAAGCCGTAGCGATATCAGGGAGCAGGCCTGGCCCGAAGAAAGGACAGCGCCGCAGCCGAGCGGAAACCGAACAGCGGCTCATCGATGCGGCAATGGCTCTGATCAAAAAGAACGGCGTCCTGGCGGGGCTCAATCTCAGGGAAGTGGCCGAAGGCGCGGGCGTCAATCGCGGCAACATCTACCACTATTTCGGATCTCGACAGGATCTGATACGCACTGCCATCAACCGCCGCTTCGACGCCGTTGTGGACGCTCTAATCGCCAGCAAGCGGAATGTGCCCTTCGTTACGCGCCGCCTTGGCACCCTCCGTGCGAAGGACACCATCAACGACAGCAAGCTGCGCGCCCTGCTGGTGCTCGATGGCGACGACAACGTCGACCCGATGCCCCAGTACGAAGCCGCGATCAGCCACTTGCGGCAAGACGTGATCGATGGCGACATCCATCGCGACCACGATCTCGAGGCTTTGCATGCGACGCTAACCGCCCTGAGCCGCGGCTACCGTATTTTTAGGAGACCGATTGCCAGGCGCATGGGGGTTAGCGCCAAAGCTCTGGACGCGCGGGTGGCAAAGATCGCGCGCGGCTGGCTGGAATCGATGGCGCAACCGCCCAGGTCGGGATAAGCCGCATGGGCGCTTTGTCGGCCCTGTCGCAGGGTAAGTGAGGCACAGCACAACCAGCCTCAAGCGCTTTTGACGGACAATCCAGGCACAGCTGAGGATTAACCTGATGAAACAGCTCCTGATTTTGCTGGCGATCGTTGTCGGTTCCTACAAGGCGTACGAGACGCTAACCAAACCAACGGCTTTCAGCCCGGACGGCACCGCGCAAGTCCTGCTCTTCACCTACGACAAATGCGGGAAGCCTTGCCGAGAGGCCCGTCAGTACCTGCAGGAGCGGGTTACCTTTGAGGAAGTCGACGTGCGGGCCAGCGATGCGAACCTGGCTCGCTTCACCGCTATGGGCGGGCGCAACACGATGCCCCTGGTCGTCATCGGAGAACAGACGATCCAAGGCAACTGGCCGCAGAGAATGCTCCCGGCGCTCACCGCAAGCTACGGCTTGTCAGGCGTTAGCCCAGCGCAACGCACAGCCCTCAGCAAGAATTTCGATGCCGCCGGTGATCAGCAGCTGGTGATGTATGTCACCCAGTCCTGTGGCTACTGCAAGCGAGCAAGGCAGTACTTTCAGGAACGCGGTCTAGCAGTGAGGGAGTTCGACATCGAACACAGCCCCGCGGCTCGGCGTGACTTCGCCGCGCTCCATGGCGGGGGCACACCGCTGATCTACAAAGGATTCCATTCTGCCTACGGATTCAATCCCGCGCAGATCGCTCGAGACCTCGACCTTTAGGCGGCAAGTCAGACTCCCGAGACGCACAGCGACGCCAGGAGGCGCGCCGCTGCAATTCGGCCATGCAGTCGCGTTCACGCTACCCGTTCGACCTCGTCCTCAAGATCGCCCAGCCGATCTTTGCCAAAGAACATCTCTTCGCCCACAAAAAACGTAGGCGCACCAAAGCAGCCCCGAGCGATCGCCTCTTCGGTATTTGATTTCAGCTGCTCCTTCACCGCCGGGTCTTGCGTACGGGCCAGCAGCGCCGCGCCGTCCAGACCCGCCTCCGTGAGCCCTTGAACAAAGACCTCCGGATCGTCCATCTTCAGCCCCTGCTCCCACACCAGCCGCTCGGCGGCCTGAATGTACTCGTCGATGGTGCCGCCCTGCTGGGCCGCCGTCGCGCCGCGCTGCAGCAACAGGGTATTGAGGGGAAAGTGCGGGTTCATCTTGAACGCCGTCAGGCTGTGCTTGCGAATAAAGCGGGCCATATCCACCTGGCCGTGAGCCAGTTTTGGCTTGACCTCCGCATAGACCACAAAAGGCGGCTTGTTGTTGGTCGCCTTCATGACCCCGCCCAGCAGCATCGGGACGTAGCGCACCGTTGCTCCGGTACGGGCAATCACTTCGGGCAACGCTTTGTTTGCCAGATAGCAGTTAGGGCTTGCCAGGTCGTAAAAGTACTCGATCGTCGTCATAGAGATCTCCGTTGGTTGCAGCCAGCGCTTAGTGATTCCACCAGGCGAGATCGGAGAACGAGCGCAGGTCCAGCTCGTGCGTCCAGACCGAGCGGTGTTGCTGGGCGACATGAAAGTAAGTTTCGGCGATGTGCTCGGGCACCATCAGTCCGTCCTGCTCGCCGCGGGTTTGCCGAAGCTCGGCAAAACGTTCTGCGCCGAGCATCTTGCCCAGGGTGTCCGGCGCGTCTACCGCGCCATCGATCAGGCAATGAGCAACGTGAATACTCTGCGGCGCAAACTGTGCGTTCAAGGACTGGCACAGCATGCGCCGGCCGCCCATGGCGGCCGCGTGGGAGTGCTGTCCCTTGTTGCCGCGCACCGCCGCGGTCGCCGAGGTGACGAGAATCGTGCCACCGCCCCGCTCAACCATGAGCGGACACAACGCCGACGCCGTCCGAAAAAGCCCGAAGGTCCCCAGGCGCCAGCCGAGCTCGAAGGCTTTGTGGCTGGTGGCTTCCAACGGCCGGTCACCAATCTGCGCCCCCAGGTTATAGAGCACCACATCAATAGGCCCGATGTCGGCCTCTACCGCAGCCACCCGCTCTTCGATCGAGCCTTCGACCGTCGCGTCGAGCAAGTAGCCCGAGGCATCGCCGCCTTCGGCCTTGATCTCGCTTACCATGCGCTGCAGCCCAGCCTCATCGCTGCGACGGCACAGCACCGAGTGATAGCCGGCCCGGGCGAAGCGCTTGGCGACGTGACCGCCAATGCCGGCCCCGGCGCCAATGACAAGACAAACTGAGGTCATGGGGTCTATTCCTGAAGTAGCGATGGTCTCATCATAGTACCTTATAGTTTTTTGAAGCAACCACTAGTTCTTTTCATGAAACCGGCTACCATGGCGCGATGAAGTACAAGTCCTTCGACCACATGAACTGCGCTCTCGCCCAGACGCTTAACGTCATTGGCGAGCGCTGGACCCTGCTGATCCTGCGGGAAGCCTTTTTCGGGAAGAAACGGTTTGGCCAGTTCGAGCGCAGCCTCGGCATCTCCAAGAACATTCTCACTGCCCGGCTGAACAGCCTGGTGAGCGAGGGGATACTGGCCCGGGAGGATTCGGAAGAAGGCGCGCACAGCGAGTACCTGCTGACCGAAGCAGGCCTCGCGCTACAGCCGGTCATGCTGGCCATGACCCACTGGGGCGACGAATATCGGCCCAATGAATCGGGCACAAGACTGGTGTTTACCGATCGGGAGAACGGCGAAGCGATTCGACGCATGAGCGTCATCGCGCAGGACGGCCGGGTCCTCGAGCCCAAGGAAGTGCAGGCGGTGCCTGGACCGGGGCTCCTGGCCGACAGCTAGCCCTCGGCGAGCGTTCTGCCCGCCGCATCGACCTCGCAACGCAGCTCAGCCGCCAAAGTCGTGATGCAGCGAGTTGTCACGCTTCATCGCCTGCACCCGGGCCTGCAGCACCTCTTTCCACTGAGGGTGCGTGAGAATCCAGAAATCGTTGGCCGCAATGGCCTTTACCACCAGGTCCGCGACCTCGGCGGGGTTCATCCCCTCCTCGGCCAGCAGCGCGCTGGCGGTCTCCAGAAAGGCCGTTTCCTGCTCGGAGCTGCGATGCGCCTTGGCCG
The DNA here is from genome assembly GCA_964640725.1 of uncultured Pseudomonadales bacterium. GTDB lineage: Bacteria > Pseudomonadota > Gammaproteobacteria > Pseudomonadales > Azotimanducaceae > CALHVX01. Next base: position 8,590 of record CAZXIJ010000031.1, read on the forward strand.
ACTCGGCATCGCGATTGCGGTGGCTGGTCGCGATCTGCGTGTTGATCGCTCCGGGGCAGAGCACCGAGGCAGAGATCGGCGCGTTCTCCGCCTCGAGCTCCAGCCGCAGCGTCTCGGTGATCCCGACCACCGCAAACTTGGCAGCGTTGTAGGGGCTGATCGATCTTGTCGCCTGCAGGCCCGCGGTGGACGCCGTGTTGATCACGTGTCCTTCGCCCGCGCGTTTGATCAGCGGCAAAAAGGCTTTGATGCCGTAGATCACGCTCCAAAGATCGACCCCCAGCACCCATTCCCAGTCCGCCAGGGACAGCTCGGCGATGGGCCCTGACACCACCACGCCAGCGTTGTTGTGCAGGATGTGGACAGCGCCAAAGGCGCTCAGCGTCGCGTCGGCCAGCGCCTGCACGGCATCCCAGTCTGCGACATTCGTAGGCACGCCCAGAACGCTGTGCCCGGCGCCCGCAAGCTGATCCACGTGATTGCTCAGGGCCGCTTCGTCGATGTCGGCGAGCACCACCTTCATGCCCTCCTGGGCGAAGCGTGTCGCGGTGGCCAGGCCAATGCCGCTGGCGGCGCCGGTGACCACGGCCACGCGGCCGGATAGCTCTTTCATCACTTTCGCTCCAATGCCGTACAGTAAGGGCTCGGCTCGGTGAGCATACAATGGTCTACAGAGGTATCCAGGCCTTCCAGGATCTGCCCTGGATCCTGGGTCGGCCCACCGCGCTCGATTGAGCTTCGGCCGACGAGAGAGACATTGGAGGACCGGGAAATGACTCAGCGCTATCGTTTGGACGGCAAGATCGCCGTCGTGACCGGCGCCGCGGTCGGTATCGGCCGCGGCATCGCCGTCGCGCTGGCCGAACGCGGCGCAACCCTGGCATGCCTGGATATCGACACTCCTAACAATCTCGAAACTGCCGAACGCGTGCGAGCGGCGGGGAGCGAATGCCTGCCGGTGCCCTGCGACATCGCGGACCGGATTCAAGTTCGGAGCGCGATCGATCAGGTTCTGGAACGCTTCGGGCGCGTTGACCTGCTCGTGAACAACGCCGCCGTGTACGACGACTCATCGTTGCTGGGCGGCAGCTACGAGTCGCAAACCGCCGAGTACGACCGCGCCATGGGCACCTGCGCGATGGGCGCCTACTACTGCGCCCGGGCCTGCGTGCCTGCCATGGTGGCGGCCGGCAGCGGCAACGTCATCAACATCATCACAGAGCACATCAAGGAGGGCTACGCGCTGCTCGGCCGCGGGCTCGGCTACGACTGCGCCAAGTTCGCCATGTGGCGCCAGGTCGAGAACTGGGCAGACGAACTCAAGAACACCAACATTCGAGTCAACGGTCTGTGTCCGGGGGCCACGGACACGCCCATGCTGCGCAACGCTGCGCCAGACTTTGCGGAACAGGCTATGAAACCCGCAGACCTCGGGCAGGCCGTCATCAATGTGCTCAGCCACGGCGACGCCGGGCCATCGGGGCAAACCTGGCTATTCGGGCCAACTCGAACGCCGCGCGCAGATAGCCTGAAAGCCATCGAGGCCATAGGGCCCGGGGGCCGATCGGCCTAGCGGAACCGCACGGGTAACTGCCAGCAGGTATGCATGTCTCCAAGGCGCAGGCTGCGCAGCTGCGGCGCTGCGCCCGGTTGCAGCTCGAGGTCCTGCACCGTATCGAGCAGCGTCAGGGACGCGGTGACCGCGGTGTCCCGCACCAGCGCGTACTCAGAGCGCGGCCGATCCTCGGGCAATGCCGGAAACCTGGACGGCGCCCCGAGCCCGAAGGCGATGCCGGTCGCCAGCCCGTCCGCCCGATATTGGCCGCGCGGCTCGCGCTGGCACAGATCCTTGCGGTCCACAACGAATCGGTCGGGCTCGTGAAAGACCCGGGGATCCCGATTTGCCGCTGCGGCCGAACAGACCAGCTGAGCGCCGGCGGGCAGCAGCCGCCCAAATCGCTCCACCTCATGACGGGCATAGCGTTCGGCCGACAACACCGGCGGCGAGTGCCGCAGCGTTTCCAGGTAGGCGAGCTTGAGCAGGCGAGCATCATCGCGAGCAGCCTCGAACTGCTCCGGATGGGTCAGCAGCAAAAACCAGAGATTCGCGAGCGCACCGTGCAGCGTTTCGTGGTCCTTCTCCAGCAGCGTGACCACCAGATCAGCGGCCGTGGCCGGCCCCGCCGGCAGATCGAGCTGGGCAATGGCAGAGATCAGATCATCGCCCGGCTCAGCCCGCCGCTGTGCGAGGAGCGGTTCGAGGTCGCGGACCAGCAAATCCATCGCCGCCCTGCCCGCCTGCTGCGCCGCCGGTTCCCAGCAGGCCCCGCGCTGCATCTGCCAGTAGCGATGCGCGAAGGGCGCAGCCTGCGCCGCCGGAAGATCAAGCTGCCGAGCCAGCAGCGCCAGGGGAAAGTGCGCCGCAAAGTCCGTCGCGAGGTTCACCTCGCCGCGCCCCGCAAAACCCGCCACGATGTCGCGGGCGGTGGGCTCCGCATACGCATCGGTCAGCCGGGCGGTGGCTTCCAGCACCGGCAGCTCTCTGCCCAGATCGCGACCGAAGCCGTCCCGGCCATAGGCCCACAGCTTGGAACGGGAGCAGAAGTTGCCCTCGTCGGTAAAGATCGAAGTGACGTCGTCATAGCGCGTGATCCAGTAACTGTTGGTCCGCCAGTTGCGATAGCAGGGATAGTGCTCGCGCAGCGTTCCGACCAGCGCATACGGGTCCGACAGGTAGTCGTCGGCGAGCAGTTTGCCGGGCTGGATCTTCTCGGTGGACTCACCGACGCGTTCGCGCTGGTAGATCTCGTAGCTGCGGTAGCCTTCGCCATCGGACTCAGACCGGCGCTGAATCACAACGCCGTTGCGACCGGCGATCGGCCCTTTCGGCGCGCTCACGAGGCGCTCCGCTGTGCCGCGCCGCTAGCCAACATCAGAGTCGATCCACAGCGCGCGCACCGACGTCAGCCCGATGGGCGCCAGACGCTCGCCATCGATGTCTTTAGGCATCTTGTCGAGGTTGATGCGCGGATTCCGCAGGTGCTTGCGCAAGATCTGCGAGCCAATCACCGCCTCCTGGTGAGAAATCCAGGCCCCCGGGCACAAATGCGGACCGACCCCGAAGGCCATGTGGCTGCACCGGCCTTCCTTGCGGTAGCCGCTCCGGAGCAGCTTGCCGGAGTACAGGTCCTCGCGAAAGATATCGAAGGTCTCCGGGTCGGTGAACACCCGCTCATCGTGATTGGCCGAGAAATCGACCATGTTGACGAGGGATCCGGCCGGGATCGAAACGCCGTGCATCTCGATGTCGAAGGTGTTGTGCCGGGGCTGGCCGCCAATCGGCGTGGAGTGGCGCAGCGTTTCGTGAAACGCCTTGTCCCAGAGCGCGGGATCGCCACTCACAGCAGCGAACTGGTCGGGCTGCTGCAGCAGCAGGTACCACATGTTGAGGATCGCGCCACGGGTGGTCTCGCCACCGCCGCCCACCACCAGCGCGATGTTCGAAGTGATCTCTTCGGTAGACAGATAGTCGCCGTCCACCCGGGTCTCGCACAGCTTGGTGATGACGTCTTTCGAAGTCGGGTTGCCGGCGCTGTCATAAAGAAACGTGGGTGTCTTGCGGCGCGCCTCGACCATGCCGGCCACGTAGTCTTCCAGATGCTGGCGAGCTTCCAGCCCCTGCTTGTGCGTGTCGGAGCCTCCGAGCCCGGACATCATGGAGTTGTACCAGTAGTAGAAGTCGGCCTGCGCCTCCTTGGGAAAGCCCAGCACCTCGCACACCACCCGGATCGGAAACTCGTTGGCGAAGGCCTTGCCGAGCTCGACGGTGCGCACGCCGCCCGCTTCGGTGACCCATTCTGAGCCGACAGCGTCATCCCAGCCGGCGATCATCTCTTCCGCCAGCCGCTCAATGGCCGGGATACGCTGCTGCAACGACTTGCCGACCAGGTGCTGGCCGTACAGGTTACGCCGCCGCCGGTGCTCGACTCCGCTCAGCTCGAGCTGAGTATTGCCCAGAACGCCGCTGGAGCTGCCCTTGGGGATCGTATTGAAACCTTCATCGTCAAAGTAGCACTCGGTGATGTCGTCGTAGCGCGTGACCCAATAGCAGTTGTGAAGCTGGTCGTGAAAGACGGGGTAATGGTCGCGAAGGATCCGGTAGTAGGGATACGGGTTGCGGGCAAACTCGCGCGTATCCAGAATGCGGGGGTCGAAGAGCGGCGTGCCGTCGGCCGCCTGGCCCATGTCAAAAGCTTCGCCTTCGGGCATGAGCGGGAAGGTCCGCCGCGCTCCCGAATCGGCCTCGGCTTCGCCAGCCAGAGCCTCGACCACATCGGTCATGGCATGGATTGCTGTCATTTGACCGTCCCGGATTGAAGTGGGCCTTGGAGTGCGGTTCAATCACAGAACTTACCGGCTGGCCACAGCCTTGGCAATGTGCAAGCCCTCGCGTACGCAAACCAAATCGTCGAGACATGCAATGACCTTTGTGATTTCCGCTGCCTGCATCGACGTGATGGACCAAAGCTGCATCGAGGTGTGCCCAGTGGACTGCATCCTCGTCGATGACGATGACCGCATGTGCTACATCCATCCCGAGCAGTGCATTGACTGCGCCGTCTGCGAGTCCGCATGCCCGGTTGGCGCCATCTTTCAGGACGACCAGGTGCCGAAGGACACTGCGCAGTTCACCGAAATCAATCGCCTGTGGTTCGAAGACAAGGCGGACGCCCGAGCAAAGGTCGATGCCTTCGCCCAGAGCAACGGTTCAATCGTCTAGGCCATCACGCGCCAACACACCTGGACCAGTGCCCAAGCACCCCGCTCTGTCGGGCGCCTGACAGTCAAGCCGTGCACGCTCACGCATGCTCGCCATCCTGACAGCCAAGGATGGTGCGCATGAAAATCTCTCGTTCGAGGAGGGCAGCGGCTCCATCTACGCGTTCTTCGCGGAGCTGACGCCCATTGCGGCGGGAGAGCCGAACAGCCCAGGCACCAACGCAATGCTTTTCGGGCGCCATGTGAAAACCGAAATCCCCCTGATCGACGCGGAAGACTACGGCGCCACCATCATCAGCTGCGAACTGCCCCGCAGCCGCAACCGGCAAGACGGCATCCAGGTGCGAAGCTGTTTGTACAACTACAGCGTTCGCGAGTTTGACGGCAACTGAAACCCATGAACATCGTTCGCGCGATCCTTGCCTGCCTTATGGTTCTGCTTGCCGGCTGGCAGTTTGCCCCTTCGGGCACGGAGGGCCAGCCCGTGCCGCAGGCCGCGGCGCCGGAACCGATCCCAAACGGCCCGACGGCCGCTGCTGCGGCAAAGGCGGAGCCCGCAACAACAACACTTGGCACTGGTGCCGCCGCACCGGTTCAGCGCACTCCGTTGCGCCCGCAGTTTGGCGGCTCCACCACAAACTTTCTGGCGCCGGAGGGCGGATTGGTGCCCTTTAGCTGGCGCAACGAGCTGAAGGTGCGCGACCGGCTCAGCGCACTGACACACGATGACCTGATGATCACCAACCTGGCCTGTACGCAGGCGCGCTGCGCGCTCACGCTGGAAGCCGCCAGCCATGAGGCTCACCGTACTTTTCTGGAGAAAGGCGTGACCCTGGTGGGCAGGATCGGCGCGGTAACAAGCGTGCCGACCGGAGATGGCCGCTTTGCGGTACAGGTGCGCGCGCTTCTTTGAGTCAAGCACGCGCCCCGGCCCCTACTCGCTGTGCGGCGCAGCCTCAGGCACGTCGCCCCCATGCTGCCATCGCGCATTGCGCGTGCTCCACCAGATCAGTGCCAGCAGCAGCACCTGAACCACCAGGCGCACGGTCAGGAACAGCGGCGGAACCTCCGGGAACAGCTCCGGATTCATGGACATGTGGATGTTCGCCGGCGTCACGGCCAGGGTCAGCAGGATAAGCAGGTTGCCCGCCAGCTGTCGGGTCGCGGGCACCAGCAGCATCAAGGCAAACAGGACCTCCAGCGCGCCGCTCAGATAGACGATCTCCAGGTGCCAGGGCAGATAGGGCGGCATGATCGCGAGGAAGAAATCCGGGTCGGTGAAGTGCGAGACCCCTCCGAAGAAGAACCAGACAAACACAATCCCCAGGCCGAGGTAACGAGCGATTTTGAGCATGCCGCCATGCTAGACGGACGCTGCTGCCATGGCCAGCGACCCCGCGCCGGGGCCGATCGCCGCGGTGGACGGCCGGAGTGTGACGGAGTTCGTAAAAAGTCCGGCGCGATTGGGCCAACGTGATCGTTTAGCGCACCACCAAGGCCCTGTATTGAGCACGGATGCCCTGATACAGCCCCCGCAACACCATGCGTACCGTCCCGATATTGACGGCCTGCGAGCCGTGGCGGTGCTCATGGTCGTGCTTTATCACTTTGCACTGCCCACGCTTGCGATTCCTGGCGGCTACACGGGCGTCGACGTGTTCTTCGTCATTTCGGGCTATCTCATTACCCGGCTCCTGATGGCAGCCCCCGCAGACGCGGGCGCGCTCGGTGAGTTCTATCTGCGCCGCTTCCGGAGACTGTACCCAGCACTGCTCGTTGTGGTGACGGCGACGCTGATCGCCGGCTACTTTCTGATGATGCCCGGGGACTACCTTGATCTGGGTGAGAGCGCCCGCTACGCGGTGTTTGCCCTGGGCAACCTGCATTTCTATGGCAACACCGGCTACTTCGACCAGGCCGCAGAGCTGCAACCGCTGCTGCACACCTGGTCCCTCGCCGTCGAAGAGCAGTTCTACCTGGTTTGGCCGTTCGTCATTCTCGCGGCACGGCGCCTGGGCGGTAGTCGCGCCGTCCTGGGAACCTGCATCGCTGTCGTTGTTGCAGGTTTCGCCTATGCCGGCTGGGCCGTGCAGTGGGAGGCCAAGCTCGCGTTCTACAGCCCCTTGAGCCGCGCCTGGGAGCTCGGTCTGGGCGCGCTCATGGTGTTCGTGCCCGCCCTGCGATCACGCCGGACCGCGACCTGGGCCAACAGTGCGGGCATCGCCCTGATTGCCTGGAGCGCCTTCGCCTTGTCCGATGCCACGGTGTTCCCGGGCCCGAGCGCGCTCTTCGCCTGCCTGGGCAGCGCGCTGCTGGTATGGGCCAAAGATCCAGGCACCTGGGTCTCTCGCCTGCTGGCGGCCGAGCCGATGCGCACGCTCGGCCTGCTGTCCTACTCCCTCTATCTGTGGCACTGGCCCGTGCTCGTGTTCGCGCTGCATGACTCCGGCGCCGCGCTGTCTGCCGCCCAGGGCCTGGTGCTGCTGGCCCTCGTGTTGGTACTGGCCTGGATGTCCTGGCGCTGGGTGGAGGAGCCGTTTCGGCGCCGCGCCTTTACGCCCCAAACTGGTCGGCTGCTGGCGGCGGGCGGGATCCTTGCGCCCTGCCTGCTGGCTGCCGTCATCGTGCTCGGCGGCGGGCTGATGAATCGGCTGGAGCCGCGCGCGGTGCCCATGAGCAGTCTCGATGTCATGTGGGAATGGCAGCCCCAACAGATCACGCAAACGCCCCTGCACAATCAACTGGCGTTCGGCGCGCCCTGGGACGAGGCGCGCTACCGAATCGTGCTGTGGGGGGACAGCCATGCCGAGCACCTGGCTCCGCTGCTGGAGCGAACGATGGCAGCCCGGGAAACCACAGACGTCGCGGTCTGGCGTCGAGCTGGCGCAGTCTGATCGCCCATATCGACGCAACGCAAGACAACGAGGCCGGCCTCTCGCGGCTGGCAGAGACTCTCGATGCAGCTGTTGCCGAACTGTTGGATCGCGTGCCTCGGGTCACGCTCGTCGGGCAGATGCCGGGGTGGCGGCACGACCCGGTACCCTGTGTGGCCGCCCGGCTGGCCCAGCTACCCCGCTACGCGTGTCCGGAAGCAGCGCCGCGCCTGCAGGTGGCAAAGCTCGACCCGTATTACTTTCGGGTGAACGCGGCCATCGCCGCGGTGGCTGAAGCCCACGCAGGCGCGTCAACCATCGATCCGCTAGCCCGGTGGTGCGGCGCGCAGGAGTGCAAATCTGCTGTCGACGGGCATTTCCTGTATCGCGATGCCGGCCACCTGCGTCGCAACCTGCCCGCCGATGTGACCGCAGAGCTGGCCGCAGCCCTCGGGCTCGACCAACTGCTGCCCGCCCCTGCTCCGCCGCCCACAAACCTGGCCGCGCAGTAGCGCGACGCCAACGCCAAAACCGCCTGTCGCTCTTGCAATCCCGTAAGCTGCGGAGGATTGTGGTTGCGAGTGACGCCGGTGCGCAGGGAACCCTCCATCAAGGATCACTGACGCGTTCTAACGGCCCGGAAATCCAGATGCAAGGAAGCAAGGCGGCCCCTATGACAATCTCGGTACCGGTCTGCATCATCGGCTGCGGTCCTATCGGCTTGACCGGAGCCCTGCTGCTATCCCGCTTCGGGATTAAGACCCTGCTCCTAGAGCGGCGCGACGCACTCAACTCACACCCCCGCTCGCGGTTCGTCGATACCAACACCATGGAGTTGCTGCGCGAACTTGGTATCGACAAGGCCGTGGAAAAAACCGGGCTGGGCCCAGAATGGACAGCGTGCAACCGCTGGTGTGACGCGCTGACCCGGAACGAGTACGCGTGCATTCCCAGCCCCACCTTTCACGCCATCGCCAGGGACAGCAGTCCATGTGTTCCGGTCATGACTGCGCAGGACCTCGTTGAACAAGCGCTGATCAAACTCATCGATGGCGATCCCAACATCGACCTGCGCTTTCAAACCACAGCAAGCGAGCTCCGGCAAGATCAATCAGGCACCTACCTGACGCTGCGCAACACCGATACTGGCGTCCAAACGGCAGTCACTGCGCAGTTCACAATCGGGGCTGATGGGCCGGGCAGCATGACCCGCGCGGTGATCGGCGCCGAACTCAATGCTGATCCTCGCCCCATCAACTCGCAGGACGTCATTTTCGATGCCGACCTGTCGAGCTATGTCAACGAGCGCAAGGGAGCTTTGCTGTACAACACACCAGCGCCACTGAAGGGCGTCATCTTTCAGCCGCTGGACGGAAAGCGCCGCTGGCGGTGCCAGGTGGTGGTCCCAACTCCTGAGCTCATTCCAGAGGAGGCCATTCGCAACCGAATCTGCGAGGCCCTGGGCACCCAAGATCATGTCCCTATGACGATCCAAAGCATGCGGCTGTGGCAGCCCACGCCCGGCTGCACCACACATTTCTCTCAAGGCCGGATCTTTCTCGCCGGAGACGCCGCCCACATCTCCATTCCCACCGGCGGCATGGGCAACAACACCGGCTTTTCGGGAATCAGGAATCTGGCCTGGAAGCTGGCATTCGTGATTCGCGGCGTCTCCAATCCAGATCTACTGGAGACCTACAACGAAGAGCACCGTCCGCTCGCCCTGGAGCGCATCGACCTCGGGACCCGGATCTTCGATGCCATGGGGCCAATGATGATGCGACAGATGTTGGGCGAAGACATCAGCGAGCAGGTCGAGGCGACAGGCATCTACGGCAACTACGACGGCGCGCTGATGGGGTTCGAGCTGCGCTCGCGCCTGATTGCAGCGAACGAAGGCGATCCACCGCCGGTGGTGGATCCCGTTAAAGATTTTGTGCCCGCGGTAAGGTCGGGTCGCCGTGCCCCGCACCTGTGGCTCGATCAGGCGCATCGGCTGTCGGTCCTGGATTACTTCGGCCGGGACTACGTTCTGTTACTGGGACCGGGCACGAGCTGCGACGAGCACATATCCGCGGTCAACACCCTTATTGAACGGGGGTTCCCGGTAAAGGCCCAGCAACTCCCTGCCCTGGGCAACAATGCCCTGTACCCGAATGACACAGCCGTACTGGTTCGCCCGGACGGGATCGTGGCAGATCACTGGTGTGGCAGTGAGCTGGCAGAGAGCAACGTGACGGCTCGCCTGGCAGGCGTATTGCCTCTCTAGAGAACTTTTGAGCCGCGAGAAGATGCCCCGCACAGACTATGCCCAATCGATCCAAGCCTGCGCGGCGCACTACGGCGCAGAGGCAGCGGATGTGCAGCGCTATCTCGAAGCCGGGCATGCCCGCGCCTTCACCCTGACCAACCGGGGCCCAATCAGATTCGACGCCGACGGATCGCTGCACCCTGACATCCTGGCGGCCTACTCGAACTACGGATTCTACGTCTTCGAAGGCGTCATTGGCTCCCACGAGCTGCGGGATATCGAGCAGGACATGGCTTCGTTGCGCAGCCGCTTTCCGACACATCGCGGCGCCGCGCTCGATGGCCTGGGCCGTCCCGCGCTGGGCACAGATTGCAAAGGCGCTGGGCTGATCTGGAGCAAGCCCCTGAGCGACCCGCTCGGCGGCACCAAGGCTTCCAACGGCCGACATCAGGTCAAACTGAAAGATCTGCAAGCTGCCAAAGATGCGCCGGAGGATGCGCCCTTTATTCTGGCGGGCTCCTTGCAGTTTTCCGACGCCGCGCTGCGCGTTTACGGACATCCAGAGCTGCTGCGCGTCGCGGCGGCCATCAATGGCGAAGACTTCGCACCGTTCAATGAAGTGCTGTTTATCAAAGATGCCGGTTTGGGCGCGGCCGTGTCCTGGCATCAGGACGGCGACACGCATTGGAATCACCCGGATTTCGACGAGGGCATCCACGGCTTCAACTTTATGGCCCAGCTCTACGGCAGCTCGCCGGTCAACGGCGTGTGGGTCGTGCCCGGCACCCATCGGGCCGGCAAGCTGGACATCACCGAAATGGTCGAGGCCTCCGGCAGCGAGCGCTTGCAGGACGCCGTGCCCATCGTCTGCGAAGCCGGCGATGTGGTGATCTGTAACCGGCAACTCGTTCACGGCTCCTTTGCCAACAGCGGCTTGGAGCCGCGGCTGACGATCAATTTCGGGTTCCATCGGCGGGCCTCAGTCCTGGATGTCAAAGGCGCAGGCATCCACAGCCCGGCTGCTGTCTACACCAAAGACATCATCGAAAGACGTTCTGCAGTCATCGGCTACGCCATAGACGCGCGACAACAGCGCTACCCGAACGAAACGCCCTACCGCTACGCGCCCTTTGCGGGGTCAGGCAGGCGCTACCGGTGGAATGCAGAAGCCAAAGCCTCGCTCAAAGACTACAACCTGCTGGACCTGAGCATTTAGGCTCAATCGGCCAGGCTGGCTTTCATTGCGGCCAGCGCATCCCGCCGCAGGTGGCGTTTGTTCGCCGCGTACGCGCCGCCGGGCAGCTCCGCCAGCTGCGATGCCGCCGCCAGCGACTCAGATGCCAGCGCATCGGCAGGCACGACCTGATCCAGATAGCCCGCCTCGACCGCACCATTCGGATCGTAGAGCTTTGACTGCACAAAAGCCGCTGTGAGGCAGGTGCGATTGAGCCGGTTGTTCGCCAGCTCGTACCCGAACACGGGCAGAGTCATGCCGATCGCCGTCTCGTTAAGCCCAATTTTGAATGCCCCTTCGGTGCCGAAGCGCGTATCGCTGCAGAGCAGCATGAACGCGCCGGCGGCGACGGCGTGCCCGGTGCAGGCAGCAACCAGCGGCAGCGGGTAGCCGAACAGGCGGTGAAAAAGCGCGGCGCCCCGGTCCACCAGGGCTTTCGCCTGGGCCGGCCCTTGCTGAATTTCAGTCAGGTCGAAGCCGGCCGAGAATTTTCCTTCCCGGCCCATCAGCACCACCGCACCGGCATCCTGCTCCGCGCGGTCCAGGGCATCGTTCAGCGCGTCAATCAAGGCATGGCTGACGACATTGGCTTTGCCGTCGTCGATCGTGAGCTGGGCGACCTTGCCGGTCTGGTCATAGCTGAGCATGTGCGCGCCTTTTTAAAATTCCAAAGAGTGGTGAAGCCCAAGGCTACTGGCAAACTGCCGCGATTGCGACGTCGCTGGGGGCGGTAGGCGGGCCACAGAGGCGGGCAATATACGGCGATCCCCCCATTACTGATCAGCCGGAATGTCGAGACGCTAGGCGCAACACTAGACAGATCCGGAGCGCTCATGATCCGCCCAGCTTCACGCATTGCCCTGATACTCGCCGTCGGCCTATCGACAACCGCCTGCGTCATCGACCCGAACATGGTTCCAGGCAGCTACCCGCCCCCGGATCGGGAACAGCGGGACGTCGCAATCGACAACACCCCGCAGCAAGGCCCCAGAAAGCTCGTCAAAGCGATCACCTACCCGAAGGGTCAGGTCTCCTACTTCGCCACCGCCAATTCCAGCCAGGTCGCTCCGGACAAGGTTCGCATCTGCCTCGAGAACAACACGGGCCAACCCAAAGCGATGCGGTGGAAGAAGATCCAGAGCGGGGTCAACCATCTGAACACCCCGAGAAACGGCTCTCAGTCCTGCGCTACTTTGAGCACGAATCAGAGAGTCGAGTGGAACTTTGTGGACCGCTACAGGCCGGTTAAACCCGAGGCCATGAATCTGCACAGCTTTGGCGGCAGGCTGATAGAGTTCATCTGGGTCAGAGACTACTAAGTCAACGCCATGGCGGGACAGGACAGCGAAACAAGCGCCGGCTGCGCGGCGGTGCGAGTGGTGATCGCCGACGATCACGCCATCGTCCGCACGGGGCTGCGGCGCGTTCTCGAGCGGCTGCGCTATGAGGTGGTCGACGAGGCGGAGGACGGCTTCCAGGCCATCGCCGCCATCAAGGCAACTTCGCCGGATCTTGTATTGCTGGATATCTCCATGCCCCTGGCCCAGGGCACAGAGGTGGTGCACGAGATTCGACGCTGGAGTCCGGGCACCAAGATCGTGGTCTATACCGCGGTCACCCGGGCGGCCGCGCTGGCAGCCCTCATTGAGACCGGTGTCGATGGCCTGTTCGCCAAGGGCGGCTCCGTGGACGAGCTGCAGGCGCAGCTGCCGCTCATCATGCAGGACAGCCACTATATCGCCGGCGAGATCACCGACATCCTTGGCCAACCGTCACCGATCGAGCAGCTGACCGCGCGGGAGGCTCAGATCATGAACATGCTGCTGGCCGGCAAGAGCAACAAGGACATCGCCGATCAGCTCAGCATCAGCCCCAAGACGGTCGACAAACATCGCACGAACCTGATGGCGAAGCTTGGCCTGCACTCCTTTGCCGACCTGATGCACTACGCGCTGACCCACGAGCTGATCGGCGCCCAGTCAGGCGATATCTGATCCAGTCGCCGGGTCCTGTGCCCGCGGAACCGCAACGCGCATGTGGGTGCCGCGACCGGGCTTGCTGAAGACCTGCCACCCGAAACCGTGCCTGGCCGACAGGGCCTGCACAATGGCCAGGCCGTTTCCCGTCGGCCCCTTCGGCACCCTGTCGCTGCGCAGGTCGCTGCAGGGTTGAGCGACGGTACCCAGCCCGTCATCGACGACCGCGATGAAGACCCTGTCACCCCGTCGCTGCGCACCCAGCAGGATCCGGCGGCACTGAGCGTGCGAGAGCGCGTTGGCCATCAGGTTTGACAGGATCCGCATCAGTGGCAGGGGCGGCACGCGCAGCTGCAGCGACGACGGCACCGTGCGGATCAGCACGTCTTTGCTGTCCGCTTCCGGGCCAAACATCCTTCGCAGGTTCTGCAAAAACAGCTCGACAGGCACCGTTTCTGTCGGTTCTGCTACCTCTGACCGGGCTTGAGCGCCATCGCTTTCCGCCGGGCCAACGAAGCTTCTGGCCAGCGCATCCAGATAGTCCAGGGCATCGAGCGCCCGGGCCTTTTCGCTCTGGGCCGCGCCAGCAGGCATGTCATCGACCATGAGCCGCAGCGAGGACAGCGGTTGCCGCAAGTCGTGGGAGGCGTCGCTTAAGCGCCGATTGTGGGTCGCGGCCAGATCCCGGGCCCGGCTATAGGCGCGCTCCGCCTCCAGCAACGCCAGATTGGTTGCCGCATTCTGCTCGGCAGCCGCCAGAGCGCGGCGAGCGGACGCCGCCCGGGTACGCTCAATCAGGTAAGTCATGTACACCATGGTGATCACCCCGGCAGTCGTGATGCAGACCAGCGCGGTGCGCCGGGCGATCAGCCACTGATCGGCCGACAGCATCAGCGCGCCGGCGGCAAACTCGGCCAGAACCACCGCTGCCAGCAGCACCAGCAGAATCACCGGCATCGCCCGCGTCCGTAGCAATTTTGGCAGGAACCCCCAGGTCAGCGGGGGAATCAACTGCCCGAGAAAAGCCAGCAAGAGCAGACAGAGTGCGCCTGTATGAAGCAGTGTTAACGGCAAGCCGACAGAGAGGAGTGCCGGTACTCCGCTCAAAGCTGCGAGCCCCAGCAGCCAGGGTCGGAATCTTCGGGCGATGGCGCCAGGCTGCATCACGCTGGCCAGCATGAGAAAGCTGTAAACGTTGACCGCCGTCGCGCCCAGCAACCACAGCAAAGGCTCCATGGACGGCCGCAATCCGAGCCAGCGCGCCAGATCGCCATCCAGGGCAGCGAGGTACACCATCACCACCAGGGCCTGGCCCGCGTAGGCCAGCCACATGAGTCGATGCACACTGACGATGAGCACCGCCAGAAAGGCGAGACACGACAGGCAGTAAACGTAGTAAGCGATCGACCAGCCGGTCACGCTTCCCCCCTACCCCGCGTGGCACCCATCTGACAGCCCGCTTACCTTACCGCGGAGCGGGCCGCGGCCGATAGCCTAATAGTCCCGGACCCAGTAAAACTCGATCAACATGCCGCCGAAGTTCTTCAGGTTCATGCCATCGGCTTTCGCCCGCCAGGCGCGATCCATGAAGTTCCACTCAACACGCTGATTGCGTCGCACCGTGGCGCAGGACTGGGAGCCGTTGGTTTTCGCGACGAGGTGACCCACCCCGCGCTGGATCTTTGTCCAGCGCATGGATTTCGGCTGCCCGGTTCGGTTGACCATGCAGATTCGCACGTTGTTCATCGCCACGGCCCGTTCCGTGCGGTAATAGCCAATGTCGCCCTTGGAGTACCTAATCGTCTTCACCAGTGTGCGCTTGCCGCGACCCTTGGGCTTGGGCGGCGGGGGCGCCGCGAACTTCGCGACCAGGGGCGCATCGTCCAGGGTACCCGCCTTCGCCTCGACGTAACGCTTGATCGCCGTGGCCAGGCGCGGGCGTACTGTCTGATACACCTCCGGCTGATCGGGAAAGTTGATCGGGTTCAGCAGTTCGTGCAGCGGCCGCAGATCCAGGAGAATCGGGTACGGCGTCTGCCCCGGGCTGAAGCCCATCTCGTTCCAGCTGCCGTTGCCGCCTGCCGCGATGAACTCTGAACGCTCATTTTCGCTCACGTCCCGGGTGCCGTTGCTGCTGCCGTTGGTTTTGCTGTAAAAACTGTCCGCCGACATAGATGCACCGACCGGGTTGGCGATCGAGGCACTGGTGTTGAAGCTGTTCTTCTCCTCCTGCGACAGGGACTTTTCCAGCGATGACTGCGAGTAGTTCTGGGTCATCTTGCCCACAGCGCCAAAGGTCGTGGCGTAGGGATAGTGCGTGCCAAAGCTGCGAATCAGCGACTCGAAATCGTCGTGACGCCGCGCATCTTCCACCGCGTCGATAAAGCTCTCGGACAGGGTGACGTAGGGGTGATCCACAATCAGGGCGTACTGCTTGACGCGCGCCATACCCACGGCCTGAGCGACGGTTTCGCTGCTGCGCATGGACCGGACCGTGGACTTGGCATGCTCAAAGCCGGCGCTGGCGGTCACGCCGTAACCCAGCACCTGGCCGGAGCCCGAGAGGTTGCCGCCAAAACTGTGCGCGCTGCTGCGCTGCGTATCCCGCTCCGAGGTCGACAGGTCGCGCCGATAGACCGTGCCCTGGGCGTCGATCTTATGCAGCGTAAAGCCCATGGGCACAATCCGCCGCTCTTCGATGATGTAGTTGCGCCGGTCAACCTGGGCGAACACCTCTGACTTGCTGTTCTGCATCAGGAAAAATGGATCCTGGCTGACCACGTCGTAGCCGCGCCGGCTGGCGATCATGTTCTCCAGGGTATAGGCCACCAGAAACGCATCGTCCGCCGGGGTCTGATTCTGGGCCGCCGCTTTTGTCACGCCGGGCTTGGGTCGCAGATAGACGCGATTGCCCAGCCGCAGGCGAACGTAGCCGCTCAGCGTTACGTCAATCCGCAAACTCTCGCCCAACTCGTTTTTGGGCTGACGGGCAGCGCCGCTGGCAAAGTAGCTTTTAATCGAGCCGCGGATCCGCAGCACATCGTCCAGGGCCAGGCCGTCGCGGCTGATGTATTCCACCCGCACTTCCGGCGCCAGCGCCGAGCTCAGCGTCAGCTGCTTGGCGGGGTCGGAACCGGGCTCAACCACGATGTAATGCGGCGTCGTGAAGTTGCCGTTGGCAATGGATCGCTGCAGAGCGCTGGCCCCCGCCCACCCTTCCGGATCCTTGCTGCGATCCAGCACGATCTCGCTGGACTCGCGCCACACCCCATCCAGCCGGGCCCAGCAGCCCCGATCCGCCCCGGCCGGGTCCGCTTTGACCTGCTTGAGAGACACGCTCTTGAACAGCCGCCCGGAGATCACATCTTTTTGCTCCCGGGGCGTTGACCGGGCGGCATTGATCGCGTCGCGCGGGCCGGACTGCGGCGCCTCATCGCCCATGCCGCCGCCGGACTTTGTCCGGTCCTCACAGCCGTTAAAGGACAGCTCGGCGGTCTCCGCGATAACGGGCTGAACGGGCAAAACGACCGCCCAGGCAACGATCAACACCTGCAGGGCGACCCTGTTTAACACGGCTGCTAGCCTCGGCAATCGCTTCAGACAGACCATCCCGTGCTGCCCTTAGCGGCCGGACGGTTCTTTGAAGCGAACCTGTCGCCCGCTATCGTTTCGCGAGGGCCGCATGTCCTTCCGCGTCGGCGGCGGGCTCGCCGGCGGCGCCAACAGCCCGCTCCCGGTGGCCTGCGGGCGGCGCGGCGGCGGGAGCGGCGGCGGCGGCGTGCTGGGTGGCTGCGGAATCTCAACGACGTTGTTCATGCTCATGAAGGTCGAAATCGAGGTCTTCACGGTCTGCGTTTGCGCCTTCACGGCTTCGCCGTGGGCGTTGATGGCCAGGGTAGCGGCGCGACGCGTGGTCGCCCGCTGCATCGGGTTGCCGCCCCTGGGGGTCTCGGCGGCAATCTCATCGACCAGATCGTTCATGGCTTTCTTGGTGCTGGCAACCCGGCGTCGCGCACTTTGAACCTCTGGCGCCTGGGAGACGATGGACTTGATCTCCTGCTTGGTCATGCCCGTTCGCTTCTTGGGCTTGGGCACCTTGTTGTTGCCAAAGGCGTCCGCCGAGACAAGCCCAAGCAGAGCGAACAACACCAGAGGCAGGGACAACGCTGAAACCTTCATGGAATACTCCTACTCTTCCGCCGCAAGGACATTTGGATCAATTTCGATCACCGGCACCAGCGCGAAGGCGCCGTTGCCGAAGTCACTTTGGGCAAGAAGCGCATCCAGGGAGGGATGCGGCGCCTGCGGATCATAGGGGTCGCGCAGCGCGTACTCCGTCAGAGACTCCAGGGGTTGCGCCCCTTCCCAGACCCGCACGGCCGCGAGCGCGCCGCGAAAAGGTCGGGCGTTGCCGTTGCTCGCACCCACCCAAAGGTCCTGACCGGCATCGTCCGCGAAGGACATGGCGGCGGCGCCAAGAACGCTGCCATCGATCATCACAACCAGCTGATCGATGGTGTCCACGATCGCCACGTGATGCATGGCGCCATCGGTAAAGTCGTAGTCGAAGGTGACATACTGGCCCGCGGCCTGAATTCCCAGGGCATCTCTTGCGCCCGTCAGGCTGATCTCCCAGACCGGCTGCTGCGCGAAATTGCTGAGCAGCACGGGCCCATAGCCAGGATCTTCGGTCCAGTCCGGTGCCACCCAGAACTCCAGGGCGCCGCCATTGACGAGGCTCAGGAGCGGGTCGGAGGCAAAGCGCAGGGTGTTGGTGCCGTCCAGCACGATGGTGTCTGGCACGTACTCGGCAGCGGCCTCGACCGGGCCGTGCAGGGCACAACACAGCAGCACGGCGGCCAGGAAGCCGGCATTTGCTCGACGGACTCTTGCGGGACTGACAGACACAACTCACCTCCAGCCTGAATGGCTGGGATATGCTCGCAGCGAGGTGATGAGCCGGGTATGGGGTGATTACCCTATATGGCCTGGAGCAGCAGCTATGCGCGTCTCATCCCGCCCCACAATGTCTGCTCAATTCAGGTGTCCATGAAAGCCATCAAAGTGATCGACCAGAAGCCCGTCCTCGCAGATGCCCCGACGCCCGTCGGGGATGGTGTCAGAGTGAGGGTCGTATCCTCTTCCATCTGCGGCTCCGATCTGAGCCTGATGGCGATGGGCGCTTTTGGGGATCACATCATTGGCCACGAGTTTGCTGGCATCACCGACAACGGCACAGCGGTCGCAATTGAGCCCATTACCGGCTGCCAGAGCTGCGCCTACTGCGTCGCCGGTCATCGTGTGCATTGCGAGAGCGGAATCTATTTGATGGGGGTGCTTGGGGACGGCGGCATGGCGGAGTTCGTTCAGGCACCGGAACACTGCCTGGTGGAACTACCAACTGGCCTGGAAGTCCGGATCGCTTGCTTGGCAGAACCTCTGTCGGTCGCTATCCACGGCCTGGATCGAGCACGGGTTCGAGATGGCGATCGGGTCCTGATCATCGGCGCGGGGCCGATCGGGCTTGCGACCGTAGCAGCGCTCCAGCACCGCGGTATCGCCTGCGACATCGCGGCGAAATACGAGCACCAGAAAGTCGCCGCCGAACGGTTCGGTGCCGGGCTTGCGCCCACGGGCACCTATGACGTGGTCATCGATGCGGTGGGAAACAGCGCGTCGATGGCACAATCGGTAGAGGCCACTAAACCTCGGGGGCGAATCGGGCTGGTCGGCGTTTCCTGGGACACGATCGGCATCGAAATGGCGTACAGCAGGAAGGAAATCGAGCTCATTCCATCCATGGGCTACAGCTTCAAAGCCCCGAACCGTACCTTTGAAGAAGCGGGCCAGTTACTGCTGGCGAACCCCGACGTAGCAGACCTCATGGTCACTCATCGCTTTCCCCTGGAGGGGGTGAGCGAAGCGTTTGCACAGGCCAAGGACAGATCAGGCGGGGCGATTAAAGTCGCGTTTGATGTGAGCTGAGCGCTGGACCCGCATCACTCCTGGTGGTCGGTGCTCGCTAGCGGGGCCCGCAGCAGATGGCTCATGTTTTCTGCCCGCCGTTCAGCGGGCAAGGCGATGCTCGCCGGAAAGAGCATCGGTTCCGGCGTGATGTCCTGCCATTGCGCCAGGCGCCCGGCAAACTCATCGGGCGTGCAGGCAATGGCAATCTCGTCTACCAGCGCGTCCGGTATCGCCTTGGCCATGCCCTTAAAGTCGTAGGTGGCCAGCAGTTTTCGGCAAGCGACCCCGACGGATTCCAGACCGTGCAGTGCGAGGATGGAGTGATAGTGCTCCACAGAGAAGGAAAAGCCGATCTGGCACTTCGCGTCGAAGCGCGCGAGATCCGCGTTGTTGTTGAGCGCCACAATGATGTGGGGAAAGATCGGGCAACTGCCCTCAGGGCGGCCGGCGTTGTGCTGCGCCTGCTGCAGTAACGGCATCGACACCTCCCGGTGCCAGCGGCGAGAGTGCACCGGATGCCCGACCAGACCGTCGGCAAACTCCCCGGCGGCAGAGATCATGCCGCGGTTGACGCCAGCCAGCAGCAACGGAATCTCTGCTCGCGGCCCGGGCTGCCGAAGATACGCCGGGATTTTGATCTGCCAGCTATCGCCCTGCCACAAAAAGCCGGGGCCTTTGGTCGCAAACAGCTGGCGCAGCAAACCGAACAGTTCTCGCGCGCGCGTCACCGGTTTGCCAAACTCGACCGCGTACCACTCCTCGTTCATGCGCTGCAGCCCTGTACCCAGCCCAGGCCGAAAGCGACCACCGCTCAGCGCGTCGATATCCAGGATGCCGCTGCCCAGAACCATCGGCGAGCGGGTGAAGGTGTTCGCGATGCCGGTACCGATCTCAATCCGGTCGGTGGCAGCAGCAATGGCGGCGGCCTGCACCAACGCGTTGCTGCTCTGAAAATCCACACACCAAACGCTGTGGTAACCCGCGGCTTCGGCCAGCTTGGCAGTGTCCAGATTGTCGCTGGCGCTGCCGGTGGTCAGTAGGAGCCCGGTTTTCATGGTCGTTCCCGTTCTGCCCTGCTCGTTAGCACCGATCGCAGTGTAACCGTCGCCACCCGCTAATCCGCCAACACCAACAGGCGCCCATAGGGCGGCGTCAGGTAAGCGTACGCCGGCGGCACGGCCCACAGCACCGGGAAGGCTGGCTGGGGGCCAGCGGGGCCCTGCAGGTCGGTCAGCACCACCAGGTAATCCGGCGCATGGGCCGCCGCTGCCGCAATGAGCGGCTCGAAATCGGTACCGCCGCCGCCCGTCAGCTCCGGCAGCGCCTGCAGCCCACAGCGTCCGGCCGAACGCACGGCCTCGTAACGCACCTGGTCATCTCCGGCGATCAGCACGATCTGCGCTTCGAGCTGGCGGGTGATCGCATCCAGATGACCCGCAAAACGGGCCAGCAGCGCCTCGTCAATGGAGCCCGACAGGTCGAGCACCAGGGCCAGCCAAGGCACCGATTTGGCGGTGATCACGCCGGGCTCCCAGGGCATGCGGCGACCGCTCGGCGTACGCCCACGATTGGCCAGCCAGGAACGGGCCGGGCGCGACCAGGACAGCTCCGGCTCGCGAATCAGCGCTCGAGCGAGCGACTGCCGCAGCACCTGCGCCCAGGGCGTGCGCGTGCGTGGCAGGTCACCGGATACCGTGCGCAGCAGGGAGAAGCCGCCGTCGGCAGCGTGCCCGCGGGACAGGCGATCCGCCCAGGTGCGGGTGGCATCGGCAACCTCTTCCGGACGCTCACCCCTAGCGTCGGCCAGAAGATCGGGCTCGCTGCTTCGCGCCAGCGCCCGGACCGTGGCGCTTTTCGGCCCATCGCCCCCAGCGGACTGCTGATCACGCGCCTGCCGGGCCCGGCCAGATCCGTTGCCGTGACGATCGTCAATGGCGCGGTACAGCCGCTCGACATCCCACTGCAGCAGCTGTACCTCAACGGCCTGAGTATCCCGAAAGGCCTGGCGCAGCAGCGTGTCGAGGTAAACCGCCTGTTGCGGCAGCCGCAACCAGGTCAGATGCGACAGCGTGCTGTTGACCAGCGCGTCGGCGCAGGCGTTGTACAGGGTCTCGTCGACATCGCCCAGCACGCTGGCCAGCTGCGTCCGCCGCTGCACGTGCCGAAAAGCGACGTGCAGGGTCTCGTGGGCGACCCAGCCAACCTGCTCTTCAAGGGGCAAGGCAGAAAAGCGCGGCGCGTAAAACACCGTATACCCATCGTTGGCCACCGGGGCCGGCAACGCCGCGTCGTCATCAACGTCCGCGTGCCGCATCCACAGCGCCAGCCCGCCGGTGGCGGGCGCATGCTCAACCATGGCCTGAATCGCTCGGGTGCCGCGGCTGGCTTCATGGCGACGAATGCTGTCAGCCGGCGGCGTCGCCACTGTCGCCCTCCCGCTCCGCCAAGTAGCGCGCATAGTGAGGGCTATCCAGAATCGTCTGCTCCAGGCCCCGCTCCAGCGCTGCGCGGATGAGCAGTTCCATAGTGAGGGTCTGCGCTTCGCGGACCGGCAGGCTCTGGGTGGCCGCCATATCCGGGTACTGGTCAATGATCGCAAGCGTGCGCAGCAGCCGGGCATCGTCCGTAGCGGCTGCAAGCAACCCGTAGATCATGCCGTAGAGGCTGTCCAGGGACTGCGGCAGCAAGGCCCGGGTCTCTGCGCCGGGCGCGGCCGACAACAGCTGCTCGACGTTGACGCTGGCCTGAAGCTCTCGCAGCACCCCGAAGAACTCCGCGGCGTTGGCAGCGCCGATGCGGCCCTGCACGAACAGGCGCTGCTGCGCTTCGGGCAGGCCCGCAGCGAGCACGTTCGAAATGTCTTCCCAGCCGCGCGGGCTGGCGCCGATCAGATGGTCGTTGGCGAGCTGCGCCCGCGTGTCATCGAGACGGTCAGGACGGACCTTCAGATAAGCCATGACTTCGGGCGCGAACTGCTTGTCCAGCGCGTACTCGAGAAACGCTTCGATCGTTGTTTCGATGTTGAAGTGAAACATCCGATCCGCCAGCGCAGTCCCCATGTCGTGGCTCACCGCGCCGTGGAACGCAGCGTTGCCAGCGGCAACGACCTGCCAGCCGTCCGGCAGCCGGTAGTTGCCCACGCGGCGATCCAGGATGAGGGAATAGGCAGAGATCTGCAGCCGCTGGTCCGCAGCAGTCAACTCGTCGAGGAACAGGATGCCCTCGGGCACCTCTGACTCTTTGGGCAGAAATTCCGGCGGAAACCATACCGTCTGCCCGCGATCATCATCAGCGAACACCGCCCCCCGCAGGTCGACCGGCTCGATGGTGGTCAGGCGCAGATCGATCAGCGCAGCGTCCAGCTCCTGCGCGACCTGACGCACGATCGACGACTTGCCGACGCCCCGGGTGCCCCACAGCATGGTGGCACGATGGCGCAGCGCAGGATTCCGATACTGTGCGAGCAGCGCCGCTTTCGCCGCTGCGATCGACACCGGCGGTATGTTCATGGGATTGCTATCAGCCATTTCAGCCATGCTCCCGCAGGGTCGCTGCATCGTGATCTGCCACGACAGGACGCCAAGCGTCGGGCGCGAGGGGCTGCGGAAACGACGGCCAGGTAAACGTCGGCATCTCGTGCCGGCTCACATAGATGAACACGATGATCAGGAAGTTGGGGATACCAAAAATCAGCGGGTTCATGCCAGCCTCGTCATTCAAGAGGTACCGATCGATCAGCGGCAACGACGCGAGCATGGCGACCGCGATCGCAAGCGGCGTCAATCGTCGCGCCCACACCCGCCACCGGGCTGCCCGATAAGTGGGATGAAAAGCACCGGGCGCATCCCCAAGCACCCGATCCAGGTGCGTCACGGCGTGCGCGAAGCGCTGCAGCGCCGCCGTTGAACGTTCCGGCTCCCGGGTCGGCGTGTGCAGCAGAAACGTCCAGCGCCCTTCCCGATAGCGCAGCAACTTCCAGGGCCTGCCGAGCACGGCAACAAGATCGGCGGGCAACTCCGGCGGCGTCTGCGGGTCGGGCGGCGTCAGGGTCACGGACATCGGCTCACTGCCGACGGTGCGCGCGTCGAGCCCGATCTGCAAGCCCCGCGCCTGCGCCAGAGACTCGAGCAGTTTGAGGGGCTGGCCTGAGTCGTCCGGGCAGCGATAGCTGTCGGCAATCAGCAGGCCCTCGGCGGTCCGGAAATGCTGTTCCGGCGGGACAGCGAGTATGCGCTCTAGCAGTACGGCGAGATCGTTGCCGCTCGCCTCCAGCGTCGCCTCCAGGCCACCATGGGCAGTGACCGTTCGGCGCAGCCGTGCAGCCGACCCGCTGAGATCGAGACGTAACCGTTCGGTGAGTTGCCCCGGCCCGGGGGCCGACGGTGCCCGGTGCTCCAGCGGCTTGAACGCCAGCGTCCGGGCCGCACGATCGCTGCCCGCAAGATCAACGTGGTGACCGGCCCGGGTAAAGGGCCCGACGTGACGGAGGATTTCGTGGTGGCTGAGGGGAGTCACAGCCTAAAAGTATAAGCGCCTGTGCTGTCGATGGGCATCCTGATGCGCATCCGGGGCCCGCAGAGCACGAACCTCGGAAGCGCGGAGCCTGGATGTGATTCGAGCTACTGCGCTTTCAAGGTTGGATAGGCTTCTGTGTAGAGCCAGTCATTCTCCCGCGCCGGCACGTGGCAGCCCAGACAATCAGCTTTATAATCTTTGGACACGTTACCCGATTTGCCAGGCTGGAACAGGGCCCAGCCCCAACCGTCGCCCCAGGATTTGTTTTTTGGGAACCGGTTGCTGGCGTCCTTCACCATCACAAACCACTGCTTCAGCCCGTCATTCGCATAGCTGACGTTCTCGCCGGTGGTGTAGGTCCCGGAACTGTGGGCACGAAGCTCCTTCACGAGCACTGCCCCATCGGGAAACTTGCCCGTCTGCTGATAGGCGCGTACGGCCCACTCTTCGGCATACACATCATGAAACCCACTGGCATCGCCGCCGGGCACAAACCACGACCCGAGATGCGTCATCGTCGTGCGAAAATTCGGTGGCATTGCGATCGCGCCATCGCCACTCACGTAGGGGGAAAGCGGCTCCGCGGCCACCGCCTGTGGCCCGGCGAGGAGAACGAGGAGCAGTCCTGTTAGGTAGTTTTTCATCTTCAGTTCCCCATCGACAGAGGTTTGGGCAGTGCATCGTTCACCCCGCCAATCCCTTCGCGGCCCTTACCCTTCGCTGCGCGAAGCACGGGGTAGTACTGCGTAAATACAAAATCGTGCGCCGCTGCACCATCGTGACAGGCGTTACAGGCTGCTGTCGGAAAGACCTTGGCACGCTTCGTCAGGCTACTGTGATCGGGTGTGGAGAAGCTGAAATAGGCCCAGTTTCCGGGCTCGTTTGAAAAGTGCTTCTTGCTCTTGATCGTCGCTTCCAGGCCGATGAAGTCGCCCTGAAAGTAGCCGTTACCGCTGACCGCCGCCTTGGAACCTACGGAAACCAGTTCTTTGACCAGAATCGTCCCGTCGCGAAACTCGCCCTTGGCCTTCCAGTGCGCCCAGCTTTCCGGATCGATGTAGACGTTATGGTGTTCGGGAAACGCAGCTTTGCCGTTGTTCATGTCGTTCGGCGTCACCGGGGTACCGACGTACACCCATTCCCGGTAGCCCTCCGGCCGAACGAGCTCACCTTCCTTAATCTGAAAATGTTCTTCGGCCGCCGCCTGAGCCGCGCCCACCAACGCACCCAGGAACACCGCTGCCATCGCGAAACGGTGGTTCTTTACTCGGGTCATCTGCGCGCCCCTGTCGTTATTGATTCGCTGGCCAGCCTAAGGCCAACGACCAAATTCGCAATTTGTCGTGGCTATCCGCGCTATATCGTGGGATTGTGTCGAAATATCCAATCTCTTCCGGACTAAACGGTTTATGGCAGATCGATTTTCCCTGCATGCCCTGTTCGCCGACTTCTGTTCCGCGGTCGCAGCGCCTTATCAGCTACAACGCGCCGGCATTGTTCGCTCCAGCCTGCTCGAGGGCGAGTTTGTGCTGGTTGCACACTGGTCTGCTGATGAGCCTTCACCACCGGTACGCAATCGAAGGTTTGATCGCGCAGGCACCGTGGGCGAGTGGGTGCTGCGAAACCGCCGGTGCTTCATCGGATCCTGCCGCGAAGACGTACAGAGGTTTCCGGCAACGCTGCAGGACTTTCTCGATGAAGGCATTCAATCCAACTTCGTGGACTTCGTCGATGCAGACCAGCTGATCCTCTTTTTCGCGCTGAGCCGGGCAGAAGAGGCGTTCTCGAATCCCGCCGAGCTCCGGCAAAAACTGGCTGCACTGCCCCATTGCATCTCCCTTGCAGAGCACTGGGATTCCCCTGGTGCCAGCGAGGTGATGCAGACGGAGCTCAAAGCCTTGCTTCACGATATGTGGAAACGCCTGGGCACCGTGCCAATCCAGCGCCAGTTTGAGCACGCCTATTTTGAATCGCTGCTGGCCATCACGTCGGGGCGTGTTGACGGCCCGCAAGGCGCAGCGCGCTTGGCAGGGGTCAAGCCCAGCACCTTCAGATCCCGCGTCAGCCGAGTGAACCTGGAATAGCGGGATCGCTAGCGCGGGGCGCGCCAAGGTCGACAAGCGTCTGAACGCAGCGCCGATCACTCGGCGAAGAGGTTGTTCAATTCCACCGGATCCGCCCGCACACCTCAGTCGCGCCGGTTCTGGTAGTGAACCCTGCGTCCCCGGAACGGGGCATCGTTGCCCTCATCGTAGCGAGACCCGGGCTCGCCCAGCTCGAACAGCGGCGCCCAACAGCCCCGGGCCTCCAGCAGTTCTTTGATCGCCGGCTGCCGGGCTTCGGGCACTTCGCGGGCACGCTGCTGCAGCTGCTCCAGACACCAGACCCGGTACTGAGACACGGGCACCGCGCGGTACTGCACCCCTTGCACGACCGGATCGAAGCGGTCCTGGCCCGCCAGCCAGGCCTGGGCGTTCGCGTTCAGATAGGGCAGGTACGCCGCGCCGACATCATCCAACATGGCATGCAGATCAACCGGCAGCGCCTGGAGCACGTCGCCCTCCGTCGCGCTGGCCCGAGCGTTCCACAGCCGAGCCTGCCAGGCAAACACCCCCGGGGCTCGCAAGCGCATGATGTCCGAAGCGGTTGGGTCCTGCGAGAAGTGGCGAAACATCGAGGCAAAGAAACCGAAGTCGCCCAGCGTCGGACGGTCTCCCAGCAGATAGGGTCGCGTCGCGAAGATTGCCTCGAGCCGGTCCAGGGTGTTGAGGTAGATCGACTCGACATGATCCCAGGTATTGCGATCCACGCCATCGCGCTTGACGTACTCCACATGCTGGCGCCGGCGGATGAACCGGCGCTTCAGGAAAGCGGGCCCGGGCTCCTCCGCCAGCAGCTCGTCGACGATTTTTCTGGACAGGTGCAGACGATCGGTGCGGTAGCTCCACCGGTAGTGCATCGCGGGCCGCCACATCCACTCCTCTGCGTAGTCTTCCAGCAGGTAGCTCACAAACCGCATGAGCGGGTCCTGGGGTATCACTGGGTGATCCGGATACTGCTGTTCGAACCAAGCAATCATCGGCGTGGTGTCGGTCATAAACCGGCCGTCGGGCAGCTCGATCGCCGGCATCTGTGCGGCGCCGGTCTTGGCCTTGAGCAGGCGCATCCGCTCCGGATTGAGCACCAGGAACTCGTGCGGTATCTCTTTGTACCTCAGGTAGCCTTCCATCTTTCCGGTGTAGTAGGAAATGCGCAGCCCGTAGAGCTTGATGGCGTTCGCCCTAGAAGATGGAGGCATACTGGCCACCGTCAATCACGATGTTCTGGCCGACGATGTAGCGGGCAAGGTCGCTGCACAGGAACGCCGCCATGGGCGCCAGATCATCGGCCGTTTGGCAGAGAACGTCGCGATATTCACGATACGGCCCCAGCCTTTATCAGTCATCACAGGAATGTAGTGACGCATGATTTCGATCGGGCCGATCAGCGCGGTCTCGACGGAATCGCGCCAATCATGCGGAGTCAGCTTGAGGAAATCGCCGTTCGGCTCCGGGGGCTTGATGGTGATCGCCAGAATGTCCGGATCAGGACAGGCCGCGAACAGCGCTTGTCGGCCGTCTTCCGTCGAAGAGTCCGCCACCACCGGCGTAACCGACACGTTGTGCTGCTCAGAGATGTCTTTGGCGGCACGGAGCAAGCGCTCTTCCCGCCGCGCGGTGATGTAGAGCTCAACGCCCGCCTCTGCCAGCCGCTCTGCCGTTGCCCGGCCCATGCCGGCGCTACCGCCGGCCATGATGGCTTTCTTGCCACGAATTTTCAGATCCACAGTAACGCTTCCTGATTGCCAGGGATGTTGATGGGGAGATCCCGTTACGTCTTTGCTCTATCCGCGCGCTTGCAGGCCGTACTGGTCCAGCCGCCACCGCAGAGTCTCGATGCGGTCCTGCCCAAAGAAAGGCTCGCCCCGGACCACCATGGTCGGCACGCCCCAGTGCCCGGCCGCGTCCAAATCGTTCTGATTGCGCTCGATCTCGTCCAGATGATCACCGCCATCAATCGCCTGCTCGAGCGCCGATAGATCCAGCCCCGCCTTCGCCACGGCATTGGCGAGATGATCGCCCTGATCCCAGCCTCTGGTGCCGCCGTACAGCAAACCAGACACCGCAGCAGCGAAGTCCAGCCCCTTGCCGCGGCGCTGTGCTTCGACGCCGAGCTTGCACAGCCGGTAGATGTACGGCTGCTCCTCGGCGACCTCGTAGGTCTCGGGGTTCTGCACCACCGGATCCGGTTTCGGGAACGCGAAGGGCAGGCCCAACAACTCGCCCCGCCGCTTGCTGTCCATCACGATGTACTTCACGGGCTTCATGTTCGAGGGGTCGAACAGCGTTTCTTTGGTGCGCACGGCCACGGGGAGCACCACCCGCAGCCTGACGTCCACGGCATAGTCTTCGCGCAACCGCAATAGATCGGGGGTCGCCAGGTAGGAGTACGGGCTTCGGAAAGACCAGTACACATCGATAGCCTCAGACATTACTGCGCTCCTTGCTCGCGGGGTCTCGCCGCCGGGACGCCCGCCTTGATGGGGAATAGCGTCAGCATCAGCCTTCTATAACATGACTTCAAATGGCTTTTTTTACGATTATCATGACCTGAGGTAATATTTGGCGATGATCGACGTCAAACGCCTACGACACCTGCACGCCGTCGCCTCGCACAGCACCGTGCAGGCTGCCGCGGATTCCCTGAACATCACCCAGTCGGCGCTGACCAAGAGCATCGCCCGCTTCGAGGCAGATCTGGACGCGCCGCTCTTCGACCGGAAAGGGCACCGGCTGTCGCTCACCGAGCTGGGCACCCATCTGGTCAAACGCGGCGAAGAGCTCGTGCGCCAGATGCGCACCCTGGAAGAAGAGGTCTCGCTGTGGAAAGGCCTGGGCACCGGCGAGGTCCGCATCGGCGTCGACCCGATGGCAGAGTTCGGCTTGCTGCCCGACGTGCTCGACACCTTCGTGCCCGAGCATCCCGGCATCCTGATCTCGATGCGCTCCGGGCATACAGAAACGCTGTTGCCTGCTCTGCTGAGCGGCGAGCTGCACTTTATCGTCGCGGATTCCGAGTTCGCCGAAAGCTACGACAATCTCGAGATCCGGGAACTGGTCGTGTCACCGCTGGCGGCGGCGCTCCGGCCCGGACACCCCTTAAGGAAAAACAGCAACCCGTCGCCTGAGCAGTTGCGCCGGTACCCGCGAGTCGGCGGCACGACGGCACCGCGGTTCGCGCGTTGGCGGGCGCAGCGCATGCGCCAGGAAGGCGGCGAGCCCCTGTCCCGATCGCTCCTGAGCGACAACTACGGGCTGCTGGTTCGCCTGGCAGAAAAGAGCGATGCCATTGTCTTCGGCCCGCAAAATCTGCTGCAAAGCTACGAGCGTGAGGGACGGCTACACATCGTGCCCTGGCCACTCGAAGGCCCGGATACGCAGTCCAGCCTGATTCGCATGACGGAGCGACACTTGCCCCCGGCCGCGGAGCGATTCGTGGCGCTGGTGGTTGAGACCGCGAACTTACAGGACCCCTAAGGCCCATCGCGCCATTTCGGTCGTGCTCTTGATCCAAATCAAAGTCTAAAACCGCCAACGCCCTAGTGTTCCTCTACCGAAATGGGCATGAGGGATACGAGCCAATGGTAGAGACAGTGACCGGTACTGATCGTTCGGCAGGCATCAGCTACATCGAGGTGCTCGACGCCGATTCTCACCCCGTCCAGGACATCCTCCGGGCCGAAAGCCCCCTGCCACCGGGGCCCACGCTGGTGGATGCCGAGGTGTACTACAGCCAAAAGACCTTCGAGCAAGAGAAAGAACGGCTGTGGAAGCGGGTCTGGCAAATGGCCTGCCACGAAGACGACATCCCTAACGTCGGCGATGCCATCGTGTACGACATCGCCGACCTGTCCTATATCGTGGTGCGCAGCAGCGCAGATCAGTTCCACGCCTTTCCGAACGCCTGCCTGCATCGCGGCCGGCAGCTCCTGCACCAGGACGAGCAACAGCTCTACAACTTTCGTTGCCCCTTTCACGGCTGGGCATGGGGACTGGACGGCGCGCTGCAAGAGGTGCCCTGCCACTGGGACTTTCCCACGGTTTCAAAAGCGTCGCATTCGTTACCATCGCTCCCGGTGGGTCGCTGGGGCGGGTTTGTATTCATCAACCCGGACAATGACTGCGAGCCGCTGGCCGACTTTCTGGGCGAATTGGACGCGCACTACCCGCACCTGCCGATGGAGCGGCGCTACAAGGCATTGCACGTCGCCAAGCGGCTGCCCTGCAACTGGAAGGCCGCCCACGAGGCCTTTGCCGAGGCCTATCACTCAGTGGCGACGCACCCGACGCTCCTCAGCAGCCTGGGGTGCGCCAATTCGAAGTACGATGTGTTTGGCAACTTCTCGCGCGCGATGTCGGCCGATCTGGTCGGCAGCCCGCACGTGGCGCCGGCCCTGGCCGAGAACCCCTACCTGGAAGCGACACCCTTTACCCGACAGCGGCACGAGCTGACCGGCAACATCTACGAACGGATTGCCGAGGGCCAGGTCAAGGTCACCACGCCGGACGATCGCGTGGGATACTTTGACGAGCGCGGCAACTTTCTCGATGGCGACCGCTTTCACGCCGACATTCATCTGTGCAACTGGGTCGGCGGCAAGCTGGTCGACGGTATGGACGCGCTGCCGTCCGATGTGATGACCGGCGGGTTCGCAGAAAAGCGCGCGGCCGCGGCCGCAAGCAAGCGAGAAGCGCTGCGCGCCAGCCTGGGCGATATGGTGGATCAGGTCAGCGATGCGGAGCTGCTGGATCCGATCTACTACAGCATTTTCCCCAACATCTCGCCCTGGGGCTCGTTCAACCCCATCTTCTATCGCTTCCGGCCCTACGGGAACAACCCGGAGGAGTGCATTCACGAGTGCCTGTTCATGTTGCCAGCCCCCGCAGGCGAACCGCGGCCACCGGCCGCCAAAATGCAGTGGCTGGATCTGGAGGACGACTACACCGAGGCCGCAGAGCTAGGCGCCCTGGCCAAGGTCTTTAATCAGGACACGCTGAACCTTCCTTATGTGCAGAAAGGCTTGCACAATCTGGATCAGGTGATTTTTGCCAACTACGGCGAGACCAAGCCGCGGCACTTTCACAGGTTGTACCAAGACTGGATGAACCGGGAGTAGAGAGACATATGGCGATCGCTCAAGACATGAACAGCAGCATAGGCGGCGGGCCAAGCGCCTCTACCGCCCGGCTGGCAAAAATCGAAGAGCTGCGCGAGTTGATCGAGCGCGGCGGTGACCAGGCACAGGAACTGCGTCGGTTGCCGGATGATGTGGTCGATCAGCTGGTCGACGAGGGATTCTTCCGCTTCGCCCTCCCACTGGAGCTGGGCGGCGAGAACGCCAGCTCCATGGAAACCATCGAGGTCCTGGAACACATGGCGGCGATCGATGCCTCCGTGGCCTGGAATGTCATGCTGGGCTCTGAAATCAACGCCATGGCGGCGGGCGGCATGGATCCGGCGCTCGCGAAAGAGATGTACCTGGATAACCCCCGGGTCATCATGTGCGGCGGCGGTGGGCCAGGCAGCATCCCGACCCGCGCAGAACGCCAGGCGGACGGCAGCGTGAAGGTGTGGGGGCAAACCACCTTCATCTCCGGCTGTCACAACGCGGACTGGTGCTTTATGGGCGCGCCGCTGATGAAGGGCGACGAGCCGGAGCGGGACGAGCACGGTCAGCCGATCTTCAACCTCTGGTGTATCCCCAGAGACCAGTGGGAGATCGTCGACACCTGGGACGTTGCCGGGCTGCGAGGCTCCGGCTCCAACGACGTACGCGCCGACGGCGCCGTGATACCGGCAAAGTATGCGGGCGTAAGCCTGTGGCAGGTGCCTGCGCACTATCCCAACCCGGTGTACCGCATGCCCACGGGGCTGCGTCTGGCCTACAACAAGGCGGCGATCGCGTTGGGCGTCGCCAAGGGTGCGCTGCAGGCTTTTGCCGACATCGCCCAGAACAAGGTTCCCATGCTGTCCTCAGCATCGCTCGCCAAGCGCGGCATCGCGCAGTGGCGCATGGGGCTGGCCGAAGCCAAGTATCGCAGCGCCCGCGCCTTCCTGATGGAGGCGATGCAGGCTGTAGAAGACGAGCTGACCGGCAATGACGCGCTGCCAGGCGCGAAGACGACGCAGGATGCGCGCCTGGCCTGCGTGCACGCGGGCAATGAGTGCATGGACCTGGTCGACCTGCTGCACAACACGGCCGGCACCACCGGCATGAGGATGCACAGCCCTCTGGAGCGAAAGCTGCGCGATGCCCGCGGCACGGCCAGCCACCGCTGGATCTCGCACCCCCTGTACGAAGACCTTGGGTCGATCCTGCTCGGGAATGAGCCGTCGGCGGAGTTTGCCGGCGGGGCCGGCGTGGCGATTGGGCCGCCGGCGCCGAAGGCGCCCTAGCGCTGGCGAACCCGTTCGATGACGCTGGCCTGAAACGCGGTAGACGACATTCTGCGGCCGTCTCCCGAAGCTGCTAAGGACGCCCCGCCCCGCCCGCCTCGTCATCCAGCGGCCACAGCACCTCATCAATATTGGTTCTGGGAAAGACCTCAATGTGGTGCGTGGTCAGCCCCGGCGGGTCCGCAGTGATAATCGCCGCGGCCAGGTGCTCAAACCCCGCTCGAAAGTGATTGCTGGATTTGAGGGCGACGTAGTCCCGGGTGGTGACGTCGATGCCCACCGCGAGAAAGGGCTCCGTATCGAAGGTCTGCGACCGGCGGCTGCCGACCACAATATCCATGCCATCCACCTGAAGCCGAGCGAGCTTGCCGTAGCTGATCGGGCTGCCCTTGGCCATCGCCTGCAGGGTGCAGCGGCCGTCGTGCAGCGCCTTGACGTAGACGTTGAGCGCGAGCGGCTCACCGTGCAGCGCGTCGTACTTGCCGCCCAGAGAGGCGTCGATGGTGCTGCCCACGCCGGCGCGATGCGCCTGCGCTGCCACTTCCGCGTCCACCACAAAGCCAAAGCAGGCATTGGTCAGCTTGGCATCCAGCATCGCGCGAAGCAGGTGGGTGCCGTCTCCCGGCGCCCCGCCGCCGCAGTTGTCCGAGGTCTCGTTAATGACCACCGGCCGGCGTTCGGCACGTTGCGCGGCTTCTCGCGCCGCTTCTTGCGCCGCAGCCACGGCCTCTTGCGCAGTCAGGCTCTGTGGCCGGAAGGATTCCCGTTCATCCCAGAGCGTTCTGGCCAGCTCCGCCGCTAATGTCTGCGCCTGATCGGCGTCGGATCGGCTGGTGACGACGATGTGGCATCCCACATGGGGAATGTCGCAGTAGGGGAACCCGTGGAAAACGCTGACCTTGATCACGTCCGGGTGGTCTGCCTCGGCCTGACGCATCCGGTCCCGCAACACCTGGCCCGGCCCGTGAAAGGTCGTTGTCGTTGGCATCAGCATCGGCAGGCTGTGGACCTGAACTGTCGGCCGGTACCCCTCTTCACGCATGTTGTGGATCAGCTGCACGGCTTCCCGCGCGCGTTCGTGCTGGTCGATGTGCGGGTAGTCATGGCAGGCAAACACGCCGTCGAGCGCATCCGCCATCCGCTGGGTGACGTTGCCGTGCAGATCAAAGGCCGCGGTCACCGGCACCGCTTCGCCGACCAGGCGCCGCACGGCCACGGCCAGGTCAGCTTCAAGATCCGGGCAGCCATCCACCACCCCGGCGCCATGCAGGTCGAGAAACACCCCGTCCACCGGCATCGCCGCGGCCAGGCCCTCCAGGACCTCCGCCTTCATCTCGTGGTAGGCGTCCGCCGCAATGATCCCCGAGGGCTGGGTGGTGGCCATCATGATGGGGACCGGGGTCATGCCAAATTCCAGGCAGGTATCGATCGCGGCACCGGTTTGCGTTTGCGTGCCTCGCATCCGCATCATCTTCTCGCCGCGCGAGATGTAGAAATCCGCCAGCTGCGTCTGATCTTTGCAGTAGGTGTTGGTCTCGTGAACGATGCCCGCAATGGCAATTCGCAGGCTCATGCGCAGACCCTCCGCTGCTTTTGGGGCGCTATCGCCGAGCCAGAAATGGCTGCGCCTCCTGCAACTCCGGAAAGTCCCGCCCCTGCCAGACCTGCGCCAGCTGCCCGTAGGTCTCGCGAGCGGATTCCCGATCGCCCAGGGCCACCTGGGCGCGCGCCAGGCCCAGCAGCGAGAGCGGCCGGTTGGGCATGCGCGTCAGCAGAACCTTGAACTGAGCCGCGGCCTCGGCCGGCTGCTCCGCCTTCAGCAGCGCCTCGCCGTAAAACTCGTGGGCGGGCTTGATCGGGTTGGCGGCACCACGCGGCAACGGCATCTGCTCCGCGATCTGCGCCGATTCCTGAAGCAGCGCGAAGCCCGCCTCGACCTGACCGACGCCGATCAGTCGCGCACCTGCCACCTGTTTGTGCATGATCTGCAGCGGTGCCGTTTGGCGGTGGTAGAAGGATTCCTTGGCCGCCGCGGCATCGGCGAGCACGGCCAGCGCGTCGGCGGCCTGCGCCGCCAGCGCAAAGTCTTCCAGCTGCACGGCGCTTAAGCCTGTGGCAAGCAGCTCTGGCGCGCTGGATGCGTCCGTGACCGGCTGCGTGCGCCACTGTCGCGTCTCGAGGACGTATCTGGCCCTGACCCGGGGCAGCGCGTTCACGACCCTCGCCTGAGCGCTGTTGTTCGCGGCGATCGGCGCCATCCGCTCGATCCACAACTGTGCGCGCTCGTAGTCGCCCCGCTGCAGATCGCCGTACTGCCCCCAGTCCAGAGCGTGGGTCATGTCTCCGGCGCTGTCGCCGGGCTCCCAGAGGTCGACGGCGGCCT
>CAZXIJ010000031.1:43163-44724 GCA_964640725.1 uncultured Pseudomonadales bacterium
TGCTGGATAAAGATGTGGGTGGGCATGTGCCGCGCGTGAGACACCGCGGGCGCAATGCTCGCGAAGCGGTGGGCGGCCGGTAGCGCCAGCGGCGCGTGAATGGGGTCGTCAAAGGCATGAATGGTGTAGTGCGCGGCGCCCGGGTGATTGGGTTTGCGATCAAACAGCTGCAGCGCGATGGAGCCGGCCAGAATGCGCTCGCGCTCCCCGGCCTTGCCGACGGCACCGCCGGCGCTGATCAGCGACAGGGCGTAAAACGCCGCGACTTCGTCATCGTTCGGATGGGCCTCGTGCAGATCGCTCATGCCCTGCATATAGGCCGTGCGCCGGGCCTTCAGATCGCCGTCGCCATTGAACAGCGCATCCACCGCCCGAAGGAACCCCTGCTCCCGCGCCGTGGGCGCTTTCGCAAGACGTGCGTCCAGGGTCGGGCCAAGCCGCTGCAGGATCTGCTGCGGAGTCTTCCGGTCCATTTCCGGCAACAGCGGATGGTTGTAGCACAGCGACTCGCCCCAGTAGGCCATCGCGAAATTGGGATCCGCCGCCTGCGCCGCCTGGAATTCCGCAATGGCCTGCTTCCAGCCGAAGCTGTGCAGAATGGTGGCGCCGCGCTCGAAATGCTGCTGGGCTTTGGCGGATTGGGTGGACGTTGGGAACTCGATGGTGCCGACGTCGTTGGCTGCGCTCGCAAGCGACGTGCCCAGTGCCAGCATGGCGGCGATGATCCAGCGTCTCATAGCGTCCCTTCCCCTTGGTCTGGGCGAGAGTTTACCGCAACGTCCAATACCGGGCTCAGCCCAGCAGATTCCAGGCCACCAACACCAGCGCCAGCAGGCTCCAGCTCTGCCAGGTGCGGCGCAGTATGATTTGGGCGCTCGCGCCCTCGGCAAGGGTCTGGGCGATGTCCGCACCGCGGTGCACGCGCAGGATCTGCGGCAGGTCTACCGACAGGCTCTGAACGTTAAAGGCCAGCGCGCCGACGGCGAACCCGGCGCCGGCCAGACCGAGCGCGCCGCTGCTGTACAGGGCCAGCGCGACCGCAAGGGTCAGCCCGTAGCCCGCGACGCCGCCCCAGCTCAACGCGAGGAACTGACGCCGGCTGTGCGTGCGAATGTCGAAGCTGCCGATGAGCACCCCGGCGTAAGGCGCCAGCGGCATATGAGCGCCAGTCAGCCTGGCACCGATCAGGTGCCCCCACTCGTGGTAGGCGTAGCACAGCGCATAGGCGGCGATGAAGGCAAGGCTCGGCGCGATCACGGCGCTCGCCATCGAAGGCGCTTTGCCGTGCCAGAGCGACAGACCCCAGAGTGCGGCTGCGACCAGCATCGTCAGCGCCACATCGCGCGCGATCCACCCTGTTAACGATGGCCTGGAGGCCTGAGGCGCCACTTCCGCCACGGCCTAGCGCCAGGCCACGGGCAGCTGTCGCCGGCCCCACAGAAAGAACGGCGCGATGCGCGTACCCGGACCGAGCAGGCGGAGGCCTGGGAGCCGCTCCAGCAGCGCCCGGAGCGCGATCGCCGCCTCCATCCGCGCCATGGGCGCCCCCAGGCAGAAATGC
>CAZXIJ010000032.1:0-6826 GCA_964640725.1 uncultured Pseudomonadales bacterium
GAGGTTGATGAGGACAAGAAGAACGAAGAAGGCGCCTACGCCAAGCCGGTCGCCGAGCTGCCGCCGGCGACCTACAGCCGGCGCGTCAAATACGGCTTGATCGGTGTGATCATTCACGAGGTCGGCCACATCTACTTCCCCATGACCGTGAACAGCGACGAGCGGCAATGGACCTGGATGGACGAGGGCATCAACTCCTTCCTGGAATACCTGGCGGAGTTCGAGTGGGAGGAAGACTTTCCTGCCTACGGCGAGTACACGAACCTGCTCGACTACATCAGCGAGTACATGGCGTCGGAGAACCAGGTGCCGATCATGACGCAGTCCGATGCGATCCTGCAGTTCGGCAACAACGCCTACAACAAGCCGGCAGCGGCGCTCATGGTGCTGCGGGAAACGGTGCTGGGCCGGGAGCTGTTTGACTTTGCGTTCCGCGAGTACTCACGCCGCTGGAAGTTCAAGCGCCCGACCCCCGCCGACTTTTTCCGCACCATGGAAGACGCCAGCGGCGTAGACCTGGACTGGTTCTGGCGTGGCTGGTTCTATTCTACGGACCACGTCGACATCGCCATCAGCGGCCTGCGCGAGTACCGCATCGCCGGCGGTGATCCGGATGTCGATCTGCCGGCTGCGCGCAAACAGGCCGCCACGGAGCGCCCGGAATCGATCGCCCAGACCCGCAACCGGGAAGAGGGGCGCAAAACCCGGGTCGAGCGGCGACCGCAGCTGCGCGACTTCTACAACGACAACGACCGTTACACGCCCAGCAACAAGGATCGCAACAGCTACCAGGAGCTGCTCAAGGGGCTGGAGCCCTGGGAGCGCAAGGCGCTGGAGCGCGCGGTGGCCGAAGAGCAGTACATCTACTTTGTCGACTTCAAGAACATCGGCGGGCTGGTAATGCCGTTGCCGTTGCGTCTGACCTTTGCGGAAGGTGACGCGCAGTCCCTGACCTTGCCCGCGCAGATCTGGCGGCGCAACGCCCGGCAGGTCACCCGCATGCTGATCCTCGACAAACCTCTGGCGAAGATCGAGCTGGATCCCTTGCATGAGCTGGCGGATGCCGACTACAGCAATAACGATTATCCGCGCACAGTCCGGCCGTCGCGTCTGGCGCTCTACAAAATGGAGGACAAAGATCGGGACCTGATGGCGGACATGTTGACCGCGCTGCGCAAGGATCCCGCGGCGAAAGGCACAGAACCGGTGCCGCTGGAAGGCAACCCAAAGGCTAATGACAGCAAAGCGCCGACCGCGACGGACGAACAGAAGCCCCGGTGATGCGGCAGGCACTTCGCGCCAGCCTGCTGCTGGCGATGCTCGCAGGCACTTTGCCGGCGCTGGCGCATCGGCAACCGGAGTGCCTGTCGACCCTGACCTGGGACCCGCAGGCGCAGCAGCTGGAAGTGACGCACCGCCTGCACGTGCACGATGTGGAGCGTGCTTTGACGGAGCTGTTCGGCACGCCGGGCCTGCGATTGGCCGATGTCGAAACCCGAGCGCGATTCGCGCTCTATGTGGAGTCGCGCTTTGCGCTTCGAGGGGTTGAGGACAGTGCCGCCACGGTGCCCCTCAAACTGGTAGGCGCGGCGCTCGAAGGCAGTGCCCTGCTGGTCTATCAGGAATACAGCGGCCCGCTGCCCGAGCAGATTGAAGTGCGCAGCGATGTCCTGCGCGAGGTCAGCGACCGGCAGCGCAACCAGGTGCTCGTGCGCACACCGCAGCGGACCGTGCGGCTGGATTTTGCCGATGATGTGTCCTGGCGGCAGGCGCGCCTTTGACCCTTGATCTCATGCTGCCAGGTGAAATTGAGCTGCCCCGGTGGCTCGCCCCGCGCGCTCTGGATAAAGGGCAGCTTCAAGGGGTTTCCGGCTGCAGGTACTGGCCCAGCGCGTCGAGCTGGCCCATCCAGAACTGTTCGTAGCTGCCCAGATAGCGGCTGGCCGCCTGAATCGGCGCGCTCTGCAGGCGGCAATAGCGCGTGCGGCCGCGCTTCTCAATATGCACCAGCGACGCCTGCTCCAGCACGCGGACGTGTTTGCTGATGGCGGTCTGGGACAGGTCAAAGGGCTCGGCGAGCTTCGACAGCGCGCACTCCCCGGTAGTGAGCTGCGCGAGAATCGCGCGGCGGGTGGGGTCGCTCAGGGCCCCAAAAGTCTGGTCCAGTGGATGCATGATGTTCGTTCGAAAGATTTGAGCTGACGAGGCTAACCGAAAGGTGAACCACGTAGTAGACAATTTAGCGAAGCAGGGATCCGTGTCCATGACGCGATGGACTGGGCAAGCGCCGAACCCCTTGCGGGTTGAGATCTATCTGGCCCAGAAGGGGTTGGCTGATATTGACCGGCAGTTTATCGACCTTCCCGGCGGAGAAAGCCGGGCTGACGCGTTCCGCCAGGTGAACAGTTTGGGAGAACTGCCCGCGCTGACGCTCGATGACGGCACGGTCATCACCGAGAGCGTGGGCATCTGCCGCTACTTCGAGGCCCTGCATCCACAGCCACCGCTGTTCGGTGCATCCCCCGCGGAGATTGGCCGGATGGAGATGTGGAACCGGCGCATGGAGCAGCTCATCCTGGAGCCCGTGGCGCAGATCGGTCGGCACCGCTTCGAGCTGTTTGCCGACAAGTACGAGCAGGTTCCCGCCTACGCCGAGAGCCAGGTGCGCCTGGCCAAAGCGCGCTGGGCCTGGCTGGAGGATGTGTTTGCCGATGGCCGCCGCTATGTCGTCGGCGAGCATTTCACCGTGGCAGACATCACTGGGATTGCCGCTCTGGTGGTTGCTGGCTTCGTCGGCGAGCCCCCGGGCGAGGATTGCCCTAACGCGCGCGCCTGGGAAGCTCGGCTACGACAGCGCAACAGCTGGCCGCAGTAACGGACAAGACAAAACGATCCGCAGCGAGGAGACAGGCGATGACGGACCAGGGCGTGCAGTTTGCCGGCGAAAGCGCCGAGTATCGGGACGCGCGGCGGGTGCTGCTGCAGGAGGAGCGGCAGTTGCGTTTGCAGCTCGAGCACGTGGCTCAGCTGCGTCGGCAGTTGCCGCCAGGACGGTCTGTCGACCAGGGCTACCGCTTTGAAGGCTGGCGTGACGGCGGGCCAGCGGCGGTGCCCTTCGAAGACCTGTTCGCGCTGCCGGACCGGAGCCTGGTGATCTATAGCTACATGTTCGAGGGCGATGGACCGCCCTGCCCCATGTGCACCGCCTTTCTGGACTCGCTCGATGGCGTTGCCCGGCAGCTGTCCGAGACTGTGAATCTGGCCGTTGTGGCTAAAGCATCGGCGCGGGTTTTGGATGCATGGCGGGCGTCCCGCGGCTGGTCCTGGCTGGCCCTTTACTCCGAGGCGGGCTGTGGTTATAGCACCGACTACTTTGGCGAAGCGCCGGACGGCAACAGGTGTGCCCAGGCTGTAGCGAG
This sequence comes from uncultured Pseudomonadales bacterium, assembly GCA_964640725.1. Lineage (GTDB taxonomy): Bacteria > Pseudomonadota > Gammaproteobacteria > Pseudomonadales > Azotimanducaceae > CALHVX01. Next base: position 3,420 of record CAZXIJ010000032.1, read on the forward strand.
GCGACGTATCCCGCTACGATGCCGCTGCGTTAGGGCGCGTCTTCTGAATTCTGCTTTGCAAGTGTCGGGTCGTACTTCCTGAACCAGCCGATGATGTTGTCTACCTTGGCGATCAGCCGGCTCGGCCGGGACGCAATGGAGTGCGATGCGCCGGGAATACGGATGAGCGCCGTGTCGACCTGCTGTTGCTTCAGCGCCGTGTAGAACTGTTCGGCCTCCCAGGTCGGCGTGCGCCAGTCTTCCTCGCCAACCATCATGAGCGTTGGGGTGACGACCTTGTCGGCTTTCGAGATCGGCGACAGGTTCCAGTAGCGATCGCGGTTCTCCCAGGGCATGGCGCGCATCCAGTGCCGCGTAACCATGCGCGCGATGTCCCCCGCAAGGGCCATGGTGGTCCAGTTGATGACCGGCTTGATCGATGCCGCGGCGGCGAAGCGGTCGGTTTGCGTGACGATCCAGGCGGTCAGGATGCCTCCGCCGCTGCCGCCGGTCACGAACAGGCGCCGCTCGTCGACGTACTTGCGCTGCACCATCTCGTCGACCACGCTCATCAGGTCGTGGTAGTCGTCGCCGGGATACGCCAGATCGATCAGCTGCGCAAACGCTTCGCCGTAGCCGGTCGAGCCGCGGGGATTCACGTACACGGTCACGTAGCCTTCGGCCGCGTAGCGCTGAATTTCTGCCGCGAAGCTTGGGCCGTACATGGAGTAGGGCCCGCCGTGAATCTCCAGGATCATGGGGAAGCTGCCATCGGCCTTGAAGTCCGGGGGCAGCGCCACCCAGGCTTCGATCGCGCGGCCGTCTTTCGATGACGGCACGGAGATCTCTTCGATGCGCGCCAGGCTGATATGGCCCAGAGCATCTTCGTTGAGCCGGGTCAGTGTTTGCGGCTTGTTGTTGCCCCGAAGCAAACCCACTTCTGCGGGGCGGTCCGGGCTGGCTGCGGTAAAGGCGATCAGCGGCCGGCTGCCGCCCGCGCGCCGGGCCACAGAAAACTGGCCGGCGCCGTAGGGCCGACCCAGAGACAGCCCGCCGGCGCGGTTGCTCAGTACCTGCGGCTTGCCGCTCAGCGGGAACATCACGATGGACATGTCGCCATCAGTTTCCACCATGCCGATCAGTGCTTTGCTGTCGGCGCGCCAGCGCACGTCGTTGACCGAGCGGTCGTAGCTTTCCGTGAGGTTGCGGCGATTGCCCCCGTCAGCGTCGGTCACGTACAGGTCAGCCTGCTGATAGCCTTTGAGCTTGTCGTCGTAGCCCGCGTAAGCGACGCGCTTGCCGTCCGGCGAAACGCGCGGGCCAAAGTCGGGCCCGTCCCGCTCAACGAACACCGCGGGCTCGCCGCCCGCCAGGTCGACGCGGTAGATGTCGCTCTCGATCGGGTCCAGTTCCCGGTCCGGGTCCGTGTTGCCGACCACCAGTAAGGTCTTGTTGTCCAGCCAGACCGGTTGCTGAAAATTGCCAGGCCCCTTTGTGACCGCCCGCGGGCTGCCGCCTTCGGCGGGAATGACGAACACCTGGCTGGTGCCTTTCTCGAGATAGCCGCGGCCATCAAAGCGGAACACCAGGTCGTCGATGACCGTTGCGGGCTTGGACCACTGCGCGCCCTTGGGCGCCGTTGGCGGCTTGGCAAGGGTTTGTGCCTTGCCTGGCACGAACATCGCAAAAGCGATCATGGTGCCGTCCGGGGACCAGCTCGGCGCGCTCGGCGCCCGGTCGAACTGGCCCAGGGCGAAGCTGCGGCCCGTATCCCGGTACAGCACGCGCAGCGCGGACCGGCCACCCTGCTGTGCGAGGTAGACCAGCCGGTTGCCGTCGGGCGCGAAGCGCGGGCCGCTGCCCACCTGCTCGTCCTGCAGCAGAGGTTCGTGCCGCTGGCTGGCCACATCAATCTGCCAAAGGCTGCCGACCGTGCGGTCCTGGTAGCGGTCCATGGTGCGGCGCGCGTAGATGATGGTTTTGCCGTCCGGGCTGATCTGCGGGTCAGCGGCGTACTCCAGGCTGAATACCTGGTCGTTGCCAAAGCGCTGGGCCTTGGTCTGAGCGTCTGCCAGCGTCAGGGCGGGCAGGAGCAAGGCAGCGAGCGAAACGAGCTGGACGGTTCGGGAACGGGTCAGAGTCGCCGGGAACGGCGCGAAGGGAATCAGAGACATGCAGCAGCATCCTTGTGGGAGTGGCTTAACCGGCAGCGCTCTTGTGAAGCGCCTGGGATTTCCGTCAGCGGAGCATACGCTCGATACGGTCGAATGCATCCCCGAGCTGCGGCACGTCCATGGTGAGGCTCAGGCGCACGTAGCTTTTGGCGCTCGGGCCAAAGGCGTTGCCAGGAATGGTGGAGATGCCCGTCTGCGCGAGCAACCGCTCGGAAAAGCTGTCGCCGTCGTTCGCCACCGCGCTGGCGTCAATCATGACGAACATGCCGCCGGCTGCGCGGAAGTAGGATAGGCCCTTGATCCCGTCCAGCCGCTGCATGGCGTAGTCGCGGCGCGCTTCGTAAGCCTTGCGCATGACTTCGACGTCTTTTGCGTCGTTCTCCAGCGCGTAGGCCGCGCCGTCCTGGATGAACTGGCTGACGCCAAAGAATGCGGCGCCGGAGAAGCGGGTCGCGGCGTCCACCAGCGCCTGCGAGCCAATCACCCAGCCCAGGCGCCAGCCGGTCATGGCGTGGGATTTCGACAGCCCGTCGATCACGGCGATGTTGTCGAAGCTCTGCGTGCACTTGAGCAGGGAGATGTGCGGCCGATCGAAGGTGATGAGCGAGTACACCTCGTCGCACACCAGCCACAGGTCGCGCTGGCGGCATTCTTCCGCCAGTCGCGTCAAAGACTCGGGCGGAATGATGTTGCCGCAGGGATTGCCGGGCGTGTTAACCAGCACGGCGCGGGTGTTGGGTTTGACCTGGGCCATCAGCTCGTCGACATCGAGGACAAAGCCTGGCGGTCGCAACGGCACGGTGATCAGCTCGGTGCCGAGCGCATCGAAGATGCTGTGATACCCCACATACATGGGCTCGGGCACGAGCACGCTGTCACCTTCGTTCAGCACGCTCGCGAACACGGCGTACAGGGCCGCGGTCGCGCCCGGAAAGATGGAGACCTGATCGGCGCTGAACGGAATGCCGGTGCCGCGGCGCTCCAGATCGGCGATTGCCTGGCGCAGGTGCGTTTCTCCCTGGGCCGTGGAGTAGTGGGTGCGCCCGGCCTTGATGCGCTCGATGACGTGCTCGGAGATGTAGTCCGGCGTGTTGAAATCCGGATCGCCGACACTCAGGAGCAGGATGTCCTCGCCTTTTTCAAAGCGCTCCAGGGCATCGTAGTGCACTTTCCAGACGTCGCTGCCGGGCGCCGCCAGCCGCTCGCTGGTCCGGCTGAAGGGCAGGCCGCCTCGCAAACCGCCTCGCAAACCGC
>CAZXIJ010000032.1:6926-10309 GCA_964640725.1 uncultured Pseudomonadales bacterium
CCGCCTCGCAAACCGCCTCGCAAACCGCTGCGCAAGCCGCTTCGCAGGCCGCTACGCTCAGTCTCGTCAGCCATACCACTGTCCGCTCGGTTCCGTAATAAAGTCTTCCTGCTGCACCAGCACCAGGTTGGGCGCGCCTTCCGCAAGGGCCTCGGCCAGCATCGCTGCCAGCTCGTCCCAGGTTCTGGGCTGGTACACGGTCAGGGCGTAGGCAGCACCGATGACCGCGAAGTCCGGCGACGAGATGGTGGTCGAGCGGTTGGATACGCCCCGGCCAGCCAGGCTGTTCTCGATCTCCTCAAAGCCGCGGTTCTGCCAGATCAGGGTCGTTACTGCGGCTCCTGCATCGCGGGCGGTGGCGAGTTCCGGCAGGCTGAACTGCGCGCCGCCGTCGCCGATGATCGCCAGCACCGCATCGCCGCTGGCGCGCTGCGCGCCGATGGCCGCAGGAATCGCGTAGCCGAGGGTGCCGAAGCCGGACACGGAGTGAAAATACTGGCGCGGACCGCGCCGGGACAGCTGCCAGGTGGCGTAGTAGGTTGGGCGGGTCGAGTCGCCGACGATGATGCGTTCGCCGGCGACGGTTTCGATGACCTCGAACAGCCGGGCGAACTCCCAGTGGTAGTGAGCTTCGGTCTGGCAGGCGGCTCGCAGCTGCTCGGCGCGGCTCGCGCCGCTGCCCGGGCCCTTTGCTGCTGGGTCCGTATCGCGCAGGGCGTTACACACTGCCGGCACCACATCCTGTGCTGGCGCACAGATGCCCAGGTCGGGTTGCTGGTTGCGGGTAAGCGCGTCGGCGTCGATATCGATGCGGATCAAACGGCCCTGGCGAGGCAGGACTTCGCCCATGAGCAGGTCGTAGTCCGTCTCGCCGAACTCCGTGCCGATGGCCAGAACGAGGTCAGCGCTGTTCAGCGCCTGCTGCAGGCAGGGCAAGGACGGGCTGGCGCCGACTGCGAGGGGGTGTGCTGGATCCAGCAGTCCCTTGGCGTTTACGGTATTCAGCACCGGCGCGTCGAGCAGTTCTGCCAGCGCGCGCAAATCTTCTGACCGGACGGCCATGGCGCCGCCGCCCAGCAGCAACATGGGCGTATGCGCCTCGAGCAGTGCCTTGCCGGCCTCCTGCACGCGAGCCAGCGTTTCCCCGCGCAGCACAGTGGTGCTCGAGGCTGCCGGTGGCGCTTCCGGCAGCAGCGCCAGGTCGACGGGCTCCGCCATCAGGTCCAGGGGGATTTCGATGTGGATGGGTCCCGGGCGGCGGGTGCGGAACTGGTCAAAGGCGTAGGCGATGAGCGCCGGCAGGTCTTCGGCGCGCTGCAGCGACAGGCTTTCGCGGCAGAAGCCCCGGGCCGCCTGCTGCTGGGCGGGCAACTCGTGCAGCCGGCCCAGCCCCTGGCCCTGGTCGGCGCGCGCCGCCACGGCGGTGACGATCAGGAGCGGCACGGAGTCGGCCCGGGCCTGGGCGATGGCGGTCGCTGCGTTGAGCAGCCCCGGGCCGCTGATCAGATAGCACACGCCGGGTTTGCCGCTGGCCCGGGCGTAGCCGTCGGCCGCAAAGGCCGCGCCCTGCTCGTGCCGCGTGGTCAGGTGCGCCACGGTGCTGGCGTCCAGCCCGCGATACAGCTCCAGCGTGTGGTTGCCGGGAATGCCGAATACTTGCTCGACGCCCTGCCGGGCCAGCAGCTCTGTGACGGCAACGCCGCAGGTCACCATCGCGGTCTCCTTGTTGGGGGGCGCAGTGTGCAGGCGGCGAGTGTAACGGCGCCGCTGCAAGACAGCCATCGCAGCGGCCTGCCCGGAATTGGCCGGCTCGGGTACACTGGCGCGATGAAACTCTATGACGTACAGCCAGCGCCAAACCCCCGGCGCGTTCGCATCTTTATGGCCGAAAAGGGCATCGAGATCCCGACCGTTCAGGTCGACATGATGGCAGCGGAGCAGCGCTCGGAGGCCTTTCGGAAAAAGAATCCGAGCGGCAAGGTGCCGGTGCTGGAGCTGGACGACGGCACCTGCATCGCCGAGTCCATCGCCATCTGTCGCTACCTCGAGGCGATTCATCCGGAGCCCAACCTGTTCGGCGCGACGCCGACAGAGCTGGGTCAGGTCGAGATGAACACCCGCATTATCGAGATGGAGCTGATGTCGCAGGTCGGCGCGGCCTGGGTCAACGGCCCGATCGTTGCGAAAATGGCGCCCGGACGCTTTACGCAAATCCCCGAGGCCAAAGTCCAGGGCGAGCGCAATGCCAACGCGTTCTACCAGCGCCTGAACCGCGAGCTGGAGGATCGGGATTACATTGCGGGCAATCGTTTTACCGTGGCGGATATCGCGGCGATCACAACGATCGACTTTGCCAGCGCCCGGGTCGACCTCAAGCCGGATGCCAGCCTGGAAGCGCTGTGGCGCTGGCATGCACGCCTGGTCGAACGTCCCAGCTACAACGCTTAACGGGGCCAGGCTTCATGGCAATCAAGGCACTGACCGGCGAGGCGCTCTCCGAGCGGCTGGCGATTCTGAACGGTGCCCCGGGCGCGGACTGGGGCATTCTGGACGGCAAGCTGCATCGCGACTATCGCTTCGACGATTTTGTGCAGGCCTTCGGCTTCATGAGCCAGATCGCGCTGCATGCCGAGCGCCTGAACCATCACCCGGAGTGGTTCAACGTTTACAGTACCGTGCGCGTTGACCTGACGACCCACGACGCCGGCGGGATCTCCGTGAAAGACTTCGAGCTGGCCACGATCATGGACAAACTGGCTCGGCGCCAGCCGTCTTGAAGGACGACCAATGAGCTACGACCCGAACAACATCTTCGCCATGATCCTGCGCGGCGAAGCCCCTTGCCACAAGGTTTACGAAGACGACCATTCGCTGGCCTTCATGGACGTCATGCCGCAGGTTGACGGGCACACGCTGGTGATTCCGAAAGACTCGGCGCAAGACATGTTGAGTGCTGATCCGGAGATTCTCGGCCGCACCATTCAGACCACCCAGCGGGTCGCGACGGCGGTGAAGGCCGCCTTTGGGGCGGACGGCATCATGATCGCGCAGCTCAACGGCGCCGCAGCCGGGCAGACCGTGTTCCACCTGCACTTTCACATCATGCCCCGCAATGACGGCGTGGACTTCAAGATGCACGCGCGGGACATGGCCGATCCTGAGCTGCTGGCTGCCCATGCCGAGCGGGTGCGCAGCGCACTGGCCGGCTGAGTCAGGACTTGCGGGTCGCGGCCCTTGCCGGATCGGCTACATGAACATCGAGTTGTTTTCGACGCGGATCTCGACGCACTGGTTGCTGTCGTCGGCTTTCACAAACTCCAGCCAGCTGGCGCTGCCAATGGAGGTCACGGCACGTAGCATGGCTTCCGGCGGGTTGTAGCGAT
>CAZXIJ010000032.1:10409-15453 GCA_964640725.1 uncultured Pseudomonadales bacterium
GCCTGGGCCAGGGCCGGCGCCGCCTGCGCAGCGGCTGCGCTGGCCATGGGCACTGAGGGCGCGGCGGGCCCGGTGGCCGTTGGCGGCTGCTGCAGCTCGTAGCCGGTGCCAAAGCCTGCTGCGGCGGCCAGCGCGACGACGATTACCATTTGAATGCGTTTTGCCATGACGGTGCTACAGATTGCCGGAGTCGTTGCGGACGTAGATGGTCAGGCAGCGGCTGGTGCCGGCCTCCGGGTAAAAGTCGATCCGGCTGCTTGGATTGATGGCGCTGACTGCAGCGATCACGGCTTCAGACGGATCTTCCAGCCAACAGGTCAGCGAGCTCCCTGCTGAGTCCTCGGCCCGGCAGCGCACCCCATAGCGACTGTTGATGCTGCAGCCAATGACCTGACGGCTGCTACCGGTTAGCGGGCATCGGTTACGGCACCAGTGGCCCAGGCCAGGCCCGCGGCCGAGTTGACGTAAATGCGGACCGTGCCGTCGCGATCCAGGCCCGCTTGGGCGACGCTGGCGGCAGCCAGCAGGGTGACGGTCGCGACGACGCGGCGCAGGCTTTGGTCATTCATCAGACCGGCTCCAACGGAGTGAGGCGCCAGTCTGCCTGCCTGGAAGCATGACAACTGTCCGGTGACGGACAGAACTCGCGGTTGCCTGCCCCGGCGCCTTACCGCTCCCGGTAGGGGTGCACAGCGCCCTGGTAGTCGGTCAGCGTGTAGTCGCCTTTGAGCGAGCGGTCCGCATAGCCCGCTGTGAGGGGCGATTTGCCGTGCCCGCCGGGAATGTCGAGCACATAGTCGGGGCGACACAGGCCAGAGTAGTGGCCGCGCAGCGCGCGCAGCAGCTGTTGCCCGCGCTCGATGCTGACGGCGAAGTGACCGGTTCCGGGCGCCAGATCCGGATGGTGCAGGTAGTAGGGCGCGATGCGCAGCTCAACAAAGGTGCGCATGAGGCTGGCCAGCGTGGCCTCGTCGTCATTGATGTCTTTCAGCAGCACAGTTTGCGAGCGCAGGGGGATGCCGGCGTCGGCCAGCCGTGCCACAGCCTGCCGGGCCGGAGCGGTGAACTCCTGTGGGTGGTTGGCGTGAATCATGACCCAGGGCGTTTGCGCGGCGCCGCGCAGCAGCGCGATCAGCGCGTCGGTCACCCGCTCCGGGTCGGCCACGGGAACGCGAGTGTGTATCCGGAGGACGCGAATGTGCTTCAGCGGCCGCAGACGCTCGATGATGGCAGCCAGCCGTCGCGCCGATAGCGCCATGGGGTCGCCGCCCGACAGAATCACTTCCCAGACCTCTGGGTGCCCTGCCAGATACTGCGCAATTGCGTCCAGCGCAGCGTCGTCCAGCGGCGGCTCTGAGTTCGGCCCCACCATTTCCCGGCGAAAGCAGAAGCGGCAATAGACCGGACACACGTGGCTGGCCTTCAGCAACACCCGGTCGGGATAGCGATGGATGAGCCCGGGCAGTGGCGAGTGGGCCTGATCGCCGATGGGGTCGGCTCGTTCTTCCGGGTGGGCCTGGAGCTCCCGGGCATCGGGCAGGTACTGCCGGGCAATGGGGTCATCGGCCGCCGCGCTGCCCATGGCCTCGCGAACGGCAGGGGTGACGGCGATCGCGTAGCGCTGCGCCACCGCATCGATGGCAGGCACCGATTCCCGGGCAATCAGCCCCGCAGCTGCCAGCGCCGCGCCGCTGCGCAGCGTCTTGCGAGCGAGCATGGCCTTCCCCCGGGCGCTCAATGCCACAGCCCCAGGGCGCGCCAACGCGGCACCGGTCGCGGGCTGACCCTGGAGCGCGCGGCAAAGTGCGCGGGCTCCGGCAGGGTGCTCGATTCGGCGGCTCCGGCCATGGCACGGAGCCGTTCGACGCGGTTTTCCGTGTGCGGATGCGTGCGCAGGATCGCCGGTTGCGTTTCCTTGCGGCCAGGCCGGACGAGGCGATCAAACCAGGTGCCCTGGGCCTGCTCGATCTTCTTCAGCGCGCTGGCGAGCCCGAAGGCATCGCCGGTGATGGCGACGGCGCCGACATCGGCGCTGTACTCTCTGGATCGCGACAGCGCCAGCTGCAGCATGGCGCTCACCCCGGGGGCCGCGAACAGCACCGCCGCTGCGAGCCAGGGAAAGCTGTAGCCCATAAAGATCGCCGGCAGGCTCAGCAGAATCATGATCTGGCCAACCTGGCCGCACAGGGTGGTGATGCGTGACAGCGCATCGGCGATGCCCATGACGTACAGGTCCCGATGCAGGATGTGGCTCAGCTCGTGCGCGAGCACCCCGGCCAGCTCCCGCGGGTTCAGGCGCTGCATCAAGCCTGCGGTCACTGCGATGGAAGCGTCGTCGCCGTGGCCGACCGCAAAGGCGTTCATGATGTTGGACGGGACGTAGTACAGCTTCGGCATCTGGGTCAGCGTTGTGCGCGCGACCAGGGCGTGAAACAGCTGCGTCAGTTCCGGGGCGTTCTGGACCGTGACCGGCTGCGCCCGATACATGCGCAGCACCACCGATGCGGCCGCGCGGGTGGCGCCGAGTACCACAAAGGTCACTGCGAGCAATGCCAGGCCCAGCCCGAGGAAACCGCCCAGGGTATAGCCGCACAAACACAGGATCGCGGTCAGCGCTGCGACCAGCAGCAACGCCTGGTTGCGGTTGGCGCTGCGGTGATCGTGAATGCGATCGTCGACAGCCATACAGGCTAGCCGCCTACCGGCAGCTGCGCGGTTTCCGGATTGCGAATCTCGTACAGCTCGATGACGTTGCCGAAGGGGTCGCGGCCGTAGATGGCAGACGATTGGCCGAAGTCCTGCACCGGCCCGACAAAGGTCATGCCGAGCTTTGACAGCCGCGCGTACTCTTCGTCGATGCCGTCCACCTGCAGGCAGAAGTGCGGGTAGCCCAGGTCGCAGGGGCGGGCCGTCTTGTCCTGGGGCTCCGGGTGGCTGTACTGCCACAGCTCGATGTAGGCGTTCGGTGCTTTGAGCATCGCCATCTGCACGTCTGTGCGATCGAGACCGATGGCCGCGTCGCCCTGCGGAAAGTCGCCGTGCCAGTCGCTGCGCTGGACCACCTCGAAACCGAAGGCCTCGGTGTAGAAGGCCAGCCCGGCGTCGAAGTCTGGCACCGAGATGGCGACGTGATGAATGCCACGAATCATGCGGAGTTCTCCTCGCCGGCGTAGCCGGCCCAGTCGGTCGGTTCGTTGTTGCCGGTGTCCCCGGCGGGCGCGATACGGACTGCCAGGCCCGTGAGGGTCGACATGCCGGACAACGGGTCGATGGCATCGACGCCGGAGCGGGCCAGCAGGTTTACGTTCACCCCCCGGGACTGCGCAGCCACGGACTGCCCGCTGTGTTGATGGCCCCAACCGTGCGGGACCGCAACCACGCCGGGCTTCAGATCGTCGCAGTATCGTACCGGCAGCCGGATGCGCTCCGCGCCGGCCACGACGTCCGCCAGCGCCTGGTCGGCCAGGTTCTCGGCCCGGGCATCCTGCGGGTGCATGTAGAGGAAGTTGCGCTGCTCCATGCGGTCCAGGAACGGCTGGTAGTTGTGCGTCCAGGAGTTGTGGGTCTGCACCTGCCGCCGGGTGATGAGCCGGTACTCGCCCGCAGGTCGGGGCGCCGGCGCTTCGAGCGCAGCGAGCCGGGCCAACAGCGCGGCCGGCGCCAGCTGTACGCGCCCGGCACCGTTTACCGGGTCGTCGGGATCTGTGTAGACGCGCAGCCCCAGCAGGGTGCCCGGCTTGTTGGCAGGCCGCAGCCAGCCAGGACCCAGCAGTTTGCGAAAGCCGGGCTGGCCGCACAGACGCAGCATCAGGTTCAGCAAACCGCTCTGGGCAACGCTGCGATAGGACTCGCCGTTGCGGTGCCGCTGGGTCCACTGCATCAGCCGCTGAACGATGCGCGAGCCAAACAGCGGCGCGCCGGCACTGCGGGCCAGATCCGTATAGATGGTGGCTTCGTCCCGGGACTCGCCGGCAGGCGGCAACACCGCCTCCGTGGCCTGCAGGTAAGGTCGGGTTTGCAGGCCCAGGGCCAGAGGGAAAATGAAGGGCAGGTCGGGCCGTTCCAGGGGCGATGTGCAAGGCAGCTGGTAGTGCCCGATCATGCCGGTTTCCGACGGCTGAATGTCCAGCGTGATGAGCAGCTCGAGCTGCTCGAAGGCGCGCTTGAGCTTGCCCCCGTCGGCCATGGTGAGCAGCGGGTTGCCGCCGGTCACGATCAGGGCCCGAATCTGCCCATCGCCTGGGGTCAGGATCTCGTCGGCAAGAATGCCGCCCGGAAAAGCATCGTTGACCTTGCGGAAGCCGCCCACGCGGGAACGATCGTCTTTCACCAGCAACCCGTACTTCTTGCCGAAGCGCGCGAAGTCGAAGATGCCGGTGCCGACCAGCGTGCCGCCGGATTGATCCAGGTTGCCGCTGACCGCGTTGATCACTTCCTGCAGCCAGAACGCGAGCGTGCCGCCTGCGGCCATGTTGACGCCGGTGGAGGCATAGAGCGCCGCGCCGTCAGCGGTGCGAAAGGTCGTGACCAGGTCGCGCAGCGCGGCCTCGGCGATGCCGGTGATCGGTGCGCAGCGCGCCGGCGACCACTGGGCGATCAGCGGGGCCAGCGCGTCGAAGCCGTCAAAGTGGGCGCTCATCAAGGCCTGGTCGAGGCCGTCCTGCGCCATCAGCTCGTGCAGGAACGACAGGTAAAAGTAGACGTCGGTGTTCGGCTCGATGAACAAGTGCTCGCCTGCTGCTTTGGCGGTTTCCGTGTGCCGCGGATCCACCACAATGACCCGGCCGCCTCGGGCCTTGATGGCGTTCAGATGCGCCCGGGGGTTCGGTACCTGCAGAAAGCTCCACTTCGACACCATGGGGTTGGCGCCAACGATAATCAGGCACCGGGTATGCAGCAGGTCCGGAAACGGCAGGGTGAAGGGAAAGCCGTACATCAGTTCTGACACGGCGAATTTGTTGGCGCAATCCTGGGTCGCCGATGCGTACATGTTGCGCGAGCCCAGCCCGTCCATCAGGCCCTGGGCGAACACCGGGTGCAGCAC
>CAZXIJ010000032.1:15553-42290 GCA_964640725.1 uncultured Pseudomonadales bacterium
ACCACCAGCAACACAATCGGGATCACAGCGAGGGTCGGTATCTCGTTGATCATGCGGAACTGCCGGCTGGTGCGGGTGTTGGTGCCGGCGACGAACTGTTTGCGGCACTTCGACAAAAAGCCGTGCAGCCCGCCCAGGGCAAAGACCAGCGCGAACTTGGCCCAGAACCAGGGCTCGCCCATCACCTGCAGGCCACCGGCGAGCCAGAAGCCCAGGACAAACACGATGCCCATGGCCGGGTTGATGATGATCTTGACGATCTTGGCCTCGCGGTCCTGCCAGGCCAGGTCCTCTGCTGAGCCCGCTTCGCACTCTGCGTGATAGGCGAAGTAGCGCGGCAGCATGAACATGCCAGCCATCCAGTAAATGACGAAGATGATGTGCAGGGCCAGCAGCCAGGGGTAGAGCGTTGCGAAGTCCAAGAGGGCGCCTTGTCGGTTCCGGGTGCCGTTATGGTAACCGGTCTTTGTCCTGTTCCAGGAATGCGTTGCTAGCCCGCTGCCAGCGCCGCAATGTGCGCAGGGTTGCGGCCCAGCCAGCGGAAGCGCGCAAAGAACGCCAAGGATGCCACCGCCAGCCCCAGGGTCAGGCCGCTCCAGAAGCCGTATACGCCCATGGCTGGCAGCCCGAACCAACCCATGCCGAGAGCGGCCGCCGGCAGAAAGCCGGTGCCCCAGTAAGCCAGGATGGAGATCAGCATGGGCCCGCGGGTGTCCTTGTAGCCGCGCAGGGCGCCAATGATGGTGGCCTGGGACGCATCGAAGAACTGGAAGCCGGCGGCGAACAGCATGAGCTGGGCTGCCAGGGCGATCACCGCCGGGTCCTTGCTGTACAGCGCTGCGACCGGGTTGCGGCTCGCGAAAATGACCAGGGCCATGATCGTCGCGAAGGCCAGGGACGCGCCGACGGCCACCCGGCCACTGTGGCGCGCGGCAGCCAGCTTGCCGGCGCCGATGTTGGTGCCGACCCGGATCGATGCTGCGGTGCCCAGGGCCAGAGGCACCATGAACGCGAGCCCGCCGACATTCATGGCGACCTGATGGGCGGCCACGGCATCGACACCGATGCGCCCGATCATGAGCGTGGTGCCGCTGAACAGCGAGATTTCCAGGAAGGCGATGGTGCCGATCGGCAGGCCCAGCAGCACCAGTTTGCGGATCGCAGGCCAGCTCGGAGCGCTCACCCGGGCCAGCAGCCCCGTTGCGCGAACCCGAGGATGGCGGATGACCAGCAGCATGCACGCCAGCTGGAAGAAGCTCACCGCCGCGGTGGCCCAGCCGCAGCCGACGCCGCCCATCGCCGGAACGCCGAAGCCGCCGTAGATAAACAGGGAATTGAGGGGGATCTTCACGAACAGAGCCCCCACGGCAATCAGCATCGCGGGCAGGGTCCAGGACAGGCCTTCGCACAGATAGCGCAGCGCGAAGTAGCCGAGCGCGGGCAGGACGCCAAAGGCAACGCCTCGCAGATAGCCGCTGGCGATCGGGATCGCCCGGGCATCGACGCCCAGCGCTGCGTAGATGGATTCGGCGAACAGCAGCACGGCGACCAGTACCAGGCCCCCGAAGATCGCGATCCACAGGGCTTGCCGCGCCACTTCGCCGGCCTCGCCAGTGCGCCCGCCGCCGTGCAGCTGGGACACGGTCGGGTTAACGGCCAGCACGACGCCGGAGATCAGCATGAACAGGGGAAAATACAGGTTGCCGCCGATGGCGACGCCGGCAAGATCCGCCGCGCTCACCCGCCCGGCCATGATCGTGTCCGCCACGCCGAGTGCCATCTGCGACAGCTGTGCCAGGATAATGGGCATTGCAAGCGGCAGCAGCTTGCCGAGCTCTGCGCGAACGGTACCTGCGGTCGCGGTCATGAACCGGCTCGTGGAAGGCGGGGGGCGTGCACCTTACTGCGCGTTTTGCCCCGTGTCACACTGGCGCGATGGGGATTCGAAGTCAGGACGCGGCGTTGGCCGTCGATGCCGTTGTCGTTGGCGCTGGCGTCATTGGCCTCGCGACCGGCCGGGCGCTGGCCCGGCAGGGGCTGCAGCCGGTGGTCATCGAAGCCGGGGCGCAGATCGGGCAGGAAACATCCGCCCGCCACTCCGGTGTCATTCACGCGGGCATCTACTACCGCAAAGGCTCGCGCAAGGCAGCGCTCTGCGTCGAAGGCAAAGGCTTGCTGTACGAGTTTCTGGCGCGCCATCGCGTGCCCCATGCCCGTCCGGGCAAGCTGATCGTGGCCGCCCGGGCCGACGAGGTCGAGGCTCTGGCGCGCATCGAAGCCACCGCTCAGGCGGCCGGCGTGCAAGACCTTGAGCGGCTCGATCGCTCAGCTTTGCGGGCGATCGAACCTGCAGTGCAGGGCCAGGCGGCTTTGCTGTCGCCGTCAACAGGGATCGTCGACGCGCACCAGTATCTGCTGGCGCTGCAGGGCTCCCTCGAACGTCGCGGCGGCAGCGTGGTCTGCAATACGCCGTTGCTGTCGGCGCGCCAGCGCACCGGCGGAGGCTTCGAGCTGATGCTCGGTGGCGCAGAGCCCGCGACCATCAGTACGCCGCTGCTGGTGAACGCCGGGGGATTGCGCGCCCGGGAAGTTCTCGCGATGGTGCTTGGCGACCAGCACGCGCATTTGCCCGCGCAGCACTTTGCCGTTGGCCACTACTACAGCTACAGCGCCCCTTCGCCCTTTGCGAGGCTGGTGTATCCGGTGCCGGCCCCGGGGGGGCTGGGCGTGCACGCGACCCTGGACCTGGCCGGGCGGACGACCTTTGGGCCCGATGTGCGCTGGCAAGTCGCTCCGGATTACCGTTTTGATGACAGCCGGCGCGTGGCCTTCGCGCAGGCGATCGAGGCTTACTTTCCGGACCTGGATCGAAGCCGGCTGCAGCCGGGCTACACCGGTGTGCGGCCCAAGGTCGTGGGGCCGGACGAAGGCGATGGCGATTTCCAGATCCTGGGGCAGGAACACCACGGCGTGCAGCACCTTGTCAGCCTGCACGGTATCGAGTCACCGGGCCTGACGGCGTCGCTGGCAATCGCCAGGGTCGTGGCCGAAATGCTGCGCCGCTAGCCGTTGCCCTGCGCCAGCACGACGCTATCCAGCAGCTGCGGGATCTGTTTCTTCAGGGCGAAGAACCCCTTGCGGCAATGTGGCCAGCAGCTGGCGTCGTAGTGGCGGCGCACAGTGACCAGCTCGATGCCTTGCGCGCCGAGCGCACCATTGATGAGCGCCAGCTGGTCTGCGACAGGCCCGACCGGCGCGTAGGGCGCGATAATCCGATGCAGCTGCGCAGCCTCTGCCCAGGCGAGTGTCGCTGCAGGGTCCGCAGCTGTCAGGCGCGTTGCGCCGTAGCGCTCTGCCGCGTCCTCGAGCGCGCCCTGCACGTGCGCTGTGACCTGCGGGCTGGCGGCGACGCTGGCGCGGCCATCGACAAAGGGCAGCACCGCGCAGGGCAACGCCTGGAGTTCTCGCGCCAGGGACTGTTGATGCAGATCTTCTTCGTGTAGCAACAGGCCGTCGCCGGGCCCGAAGCCGGACAGCTCTGTTTCGTCCAGGTTCTCCGGGCTGGACGATGCGCCAGAGGCCCGCTGGGCGAGCAACGCATCGTCCAGGACGGCTTCTTCCAGCGGCGCGGCCAGCTCATTGATCCCTCGTACAGAACTGAACCGGCCATCGGTATAGCGCGCAATGTTGTCGGGCCGGGCGAGGTAGTGCTTGCCCTTGGTATGCAGCCCCGCGACCCAGCGCCAGGACAGGGTATTGGATGCCGGATCGCCGTCGAGCAGGTGTTGCATGAACAGATCTGCGCCCAGGGTCCAGGGGAGCTTCAGAGTGAAGATCCAGAGGCTCGCAAACCACATCCGTGCATGGTTGTGCAGGTAGCCGGTCGTCACCAGCTCCTGCGCCCATTGGTTGAACGGCTCGATGTCGGTCTCACCGGCTACAGCGGCCTCCAGGCGGGCGCGCGCCATCTCGTCGTCGGCCAGCGTCCCCAGCGCCAGCCCCAGCTCCGCGCGGTAGCGATGCCAGAGCAGCGGCTTGTGTTCCAGGTGACCTTTAAAGTAGGTGCGCCAGAACACCTCCTGCACGAACTTCTCGGCGCGGGCGCCATGCTGCGCGACCGTCGCCGCGAGCACTTCGCTTTCCGTGATCAGGCGGTGGCGCAGGTAGGGCGACAAGCCGGACACGCCGTGGTGGCGATCCGACCCTCGATCGTAGTTGCGCTCGCGCGCGTAGCGAGTGCCGGCGAAGGGCACGAATGCCTGCAGGCGGGCGAGCGCGGCGGCTCGGCTGGGGTCGGAATGGGTCACTGCGAGATAGGGCCGGCCATGTCAGAATCGCAGACTAACCAGCGCGTTGTCACAGCGGAGGCAAATTGACGGACTCATCTTTGCAGATTCGGGCGGCGGCGCTTCGGGACGAGGCGGTGCTCCTGGCGCTGCTGCCGCGGCTGGCCGAGTTCGAGCTGGCGCCGCAGCGCAACCCGGACGATCTGTGGCAGAGCGATGCGAAGCTGCTGCAGCGCGTGCTGCGCAACGACGCGCCCGATACCTTCGTGTACGTCGCCGCCGATGCGGAAACGGATGCGCCGGCCGGGATGGCCATGGTTACCCTGCAGGGCGAGTTTATGAGCGGCGCGCCCGGCGCGCACCTGGAGGTGTTGGCGGTGGTCCAGGGTTTCGAGGGCCGCGGCGTTGGCACAACCTTGCTGGCGGCTGCCGAGGCGGAAGCCGCGCGCCGCGGCGCGCAGTCCCTGACCCTGCATGTGTTCACTAAAAACTACCGGGCTCACCGCCTGTACGAGGCGCTCGGCTACGATAGCGAGGTGCAGCGCTGCATCAAGTGGCTGCCGTCGACAGAGGCAAAGGGCGCGGACACATGAGCGAAGCGGCTGATCTTTCAAGCTACTCGGCGTCGTCCTGGGACGATGGTCGCTGGTCCCGGCCGATTTATCGCAAAGGCCGAGGCCCGGCGGTCATCATCATTCACGAAATGCCCGGCCTGCATCCGCAGGTCGTGCGGTTCGCGGACCGGGTGGCCGCCGCCGGCATGACCGTGGTCCTGCCCAGCCTCTTTGGAGAGCCGGGCCGGCCGCTCAGCCGTGGCTACGCCGCCCGGGAATTCTTTAAGGGGCTGTGCATCCGCCGGGAATTTAATGTGTGGCGCGGCGGCCGTTCGAGCCCGATTGTCGACTGGCTGCGGGCGCTGGCGCGCGCACTGCACGAGGAGTGTGGCGGGGCAGGCGTCGGCGCGGTCGGCATGTGTTTTACCGGCGGCTTTGCGCTCGCCATGATGACCGAACCCGCAGTCGTCGCGCCGGTACTGTCGCAACCTTCCTTGCCCCTCGCCATTGGCTTTGGCAGCAAGCGCCGGGCCTGCGCCATTGATGCGAGCGACGCAGAAATCCGCGTGGCCCGGCAACGGCTCGAAGCAGAGGACCGCACCATGCTGGGCCTGCGGTTCAAGGGCGATCCGCTGGTGCCGGAGGCACGCTTTGACTATCTGAAAGAGGTGCTCGGTGAGCGTTTCGAAGAGGTGGCGCTGGATCCCGCCGATGCGGGGCCAGACGACAGCATGGCGCCACATTCGGTGCTCACGGTGCACCTGAACGACGCGGACCCCGACGGCCCGACCCGTCAGCTGGAGCGGCGCGTTATCGGGTTTTTCCGGAACGCGCTGGATCAGTAGGACGTGAGCTTGGGCCTGCTCGCCTAGTCCGGCGTCAGCTCGCTGCACATGGACTGATCGATGAACGCCGACGGCACGTCCAGTGCCGACGCGATCTCGTAGAGCTTGCGCCGTGCGGTGCCTTGTTCGTGCCCCTCGGCGCGCGCCACCAGGCACAGGTCGCGCAAGACCTGCATGCGCTGCGGCAGGCTTGCTTCCGCCTTGACCGTTTCGATCCGCCCGGGCAATTCCTGGGCGATGCTGTCGAGGTTCAGCGAGTCTGTGTAAGTCCCTTTGCCAAAGAACTTCTCGAAGATCGCAATCTCTTCTTCGGTGATGTCGCCGTCGGCGTTGGCGATCACCAGGGAGCCTGCAAACAGCAGGCGCCGCATGCCCTCTGCCAGCTCCGTGCGGCCCTCCATATAGCTGGGTTCCATCAGGCTCATGAGCCCCTGGGTGCCTATTTCCAGATCGTCCAGGCTGGTGCCCCCGTCGCGCGCGAGCACGGAGCGGTCAAAGAGCTGCAGGGCCTTGACGCGTAGCGGGCTGAAGGGGTGCGTGCTGAACCAGTCTTCCCGCGGCGCTCGCTCGCTGGGCTCGCTGTCGAGCATCTGCATCTCGTCCACCTGCTTCAGGAAGTCGTCCAGGCTGAACCGGATACCTTTGCCGGACAGGCCTGAAGCGAGTTTGAACAGCGCCCGGGACACGGCCTCGATGTCGTCGGCGCAGTGGGCACCGGCGCGGTCGGCAGAAATCTCGGCATAGCGCGACCAGGTAAACAGCGACAGCGCTAACCGCGGATCCGGTCGCGACTTGCCGTTCAGAATGTAGCCGATCGGTATGTCGTGGTGTCGATACACGTGATGGCCCAGCTCGTGCCCAACCACAAACTTCAGCTCGTTCGGGTCAAAAGCTTCCAGCAGGCTGGAAGCGAACATGACGAACAGCCGGCCGTCTTCTGGCTTGAAGCACATGGCGTTGTATTGCGGGCTGGCAAACGCGAACAGCTCCAGCGGGGTCTCCATCTGCAGCTTGTCGATGCAGTCCCGGGCCATGGCATGCAGGTCGGGCGCCATGCGCTCGCTCAGGCGGACGCTGGTCGCGAGGAGCCGCCGGCGAATGCTGTAGGGGTTGTCTTCTTCGGCGCGCGCGATGCGTTCGTTGTGCCGCACCACGGTACGATTCTTGAGCAGCGACTCAGACATGGACAAGTCGTGGCGACTGCGCAGCTGGGCGGCGCTGATGTGTTGGGTCACGGAGCGGTCCGGCGGTTGGTGTGTGTCGCAGCTTACTGCGTCACCCGCCCTCGTCCAACGCCTTGATCATGCGCTTGAGGGCAAAGTGCCGGTAGCTTGCATCCAGCAACGGCGCCACGTCGCCCCAGCGACAGCCGCGCGTGACGTCCATGCTGATCCAGCCGTTGTGTCCGGTGTAAGCGGGAATGTGGAAGCGATCATCCATCTGGAACTGGGGCTGGGCATCCAGGCCGACCCAGAACCCGTAGAAGATCTGCTTTTTCGACGCGTAGGCAGTGGCGAATGTCTTTTTTCCGGCGCGCCAGATCGGGTCCCCAAAGCGGCGATCTTCGGTGCTTTCGGGATAGGCCAGGGCGCGCTCGCGCAGCCCTTCGAGGCGCTTGGCATGGACGGGCACGGTCAGCGGATCAAAGTCCATGGGGTCCAGGGTGCGCGTCGGGGGCTCGATCAGGCGCAGCTCGCCGGCTTGCGCCTGCAGCGATCGAGGCGCGACATGGTCCCAGGCCTCCCGGACGCGCTGGGCAATCGCCTTCCAGCTCAGGCCCTGGTCCAGGTGCACCCCCAGCCAGCCCCTGGGGCCGACGTAGGGCGGCACGAAATAGTGTTCCGGCTCGTTTTCGACGTAGTACGGCTGGCTGCCCGCGGGCATGGGCAGCCACAGCGCGATTCGGCCGTCACCGTGATGGTTGATGGCCAGCGTCGCGAAGGTCTTGCCATCGACCCGAAAATCCGGGGAGCCGTGGGACTCGACTTCTGTCACCTCCGGCAAGCCGAAGCAGACTTCCCGCACTGCCATGTTGATGTCCTTGCTGCGCTTCCCGGGATTGATACCTTTCTTTGCTTTGGCCATCCTGCTCTCCCCGCTGGCATGAGTCTTGCCCATGGTAGACCAGATTTTTTCCGCCTGTAGCGCTGTCGCCATGATCGGTTGGGCAGCGCTGGCGCTGCTGCCCTCGCGACCCTTTGCGGTGCAGATCTTCGCCAGAATGCTGGTGCCCGGCGCGATCGGCGTCGTCTACCTTTACCTGTTGCTGACCGGCGCGGGCAGCATGCCGGCCGACGGCGGCTTCGGCTCTTTGGCAGAGATCAAAAAGCTCTTTGCCGTCGACCAGCTGCTGCTGGCAGGCTGGATTCACT
Organism: uncultured Pseudomonadales bacterium; assembly: GCA_964640725.1. GTDB lineage: Bacteria > Pseudomonadota > Gammaproteobacteria > Pseudomonadales > Azotimanducaceae > CALHVX01. Next base: position 23,611 of record CAZXIJ010000032.1, read on the forward strand.
ATCTGGCCTTCGACCTGTTTGTAGGCAGCTGGGAGGTTGAAGATGCGCGCCAGCGCGGCCTGTCGCACTGGCTGGTGTTGCCCTGCCTGTTTTTGACCTTGATGGCGGGCCCGGCGGGGCTGCTGATCTACCTTGTGTTGCGCACCGTCGTGCCGCCGCGCACGACAGCCGATGATCCGCAGCAGGCGCCGTCCACATGAGCGCCGCAGTGATCGACGGCGATCCTGAGACGCCTGCTGTCCGTGCGGCGGGGGCCTGGTGGGACTTGCGGTCCTATCGGTTGGCCAATCGGAGCTGGGCCGACATGGTTGTCGTGTCTGCCTTGCTGTTCGTGGCTTGCTCGCTGTTGGCGAGCCTCGACTCGCGCACGTTGTTCGACGTGTCGGTCTGGATCAAGCCTGCCAAGTTTTACCTGTCGATGAGCGTCTACTTCGCGACCCTTTTGCTCTGCGCTCGCTACCTGCCGGCTTCTTTTTGGCAGACGGGCCGCGGTCGCGCGCTGACCGGGCTTACGATCGCGACCGCGGTCTTCGAGCTCGCCTACATCTCTTCCCAGGCAGCGATGGGCGAAGCATCGCACTACAACGGCGACAGCAGCTTCTATGCGGTGATGTACGGCCTGATGGGCGTTGGTGCTGTGTTGCTGGTGTTCGGCGCGGGCTGGCTGGGGATAGAAATCGCGCTGCACCGCGGGCTGGAGTCACCGCTGGTACTCGCCGTTGTTCTCGGCCTGCTGCTGACGGTCCTGCTCGGTGGCGGTTTTGGGGGTGTGCTGTCCAGCAACAGTGGTCACTGGGTCGGTGAGTGTCGCAGCGATGCCAATGGCCTGCTGCTGCTCGGCTGGTCCAGGGAATGCGGGGACCTGCGGGTGCCGCACTTCTGGGGCATGCACGCGATGCAGGTGTTGCCGTTGTGGGCGCTGCTGCTCGGCGCCACGCGCCGGCTCGGGCTGCCGCTGTCAGAGCGCGGCGAGTGGGTGGCGGTATGGGCCGCGGCGATCGGGTACGCAGCCCTCGGTTTTGCGGTGTTCTACCTGGCGGTTGGAGGTATTCCGATCCTTGTCTGAGCTGGGCCTGCCATTCAACAACGCGGAGCTGGAACGCAAGTTTCGCGCTGACTGGTACCGCTCCGCCCTGCCGCAGGTTCGAATTTCCATGGCGCTTGCGCTGTTTTTGCTGCTGGGTTTCGCCCAGCTTGATCGCTACTACTTTCCGGAAGCGCTGCAGCTCGAGATCTTCTGGGTGCGCTGGCTGGTCATTGGCCCGGCCTGTGTCCTGATATTGCTGGCGACTTTCAGTGCGATTCCCGGAAAGCTGGTGTACTGGATGATGACCGTGACGCTGTGCGTCATGACCTGGTACTTCGCGCGGCTCATCCCCGACCTTGAGCTATCTGCCCTGACCTACGTGCTGCCCTTGCTCGTTCAGCTGGCGCTCTTTCAGATGGTGCTGCTGCGCATCCCGTTCGCGATCGCGGCGGTCGGTGCCGGTTTTTCTTTTGTGGCGATCGCGCTGTCGTTCGGGCAGCTGTCCCTTGAGGCGCACCAACGGATCAGCGTGGTGAGCGGCTTTGCGGCGATTTATGTGATTCTGCTGTTCAGCACTTATCAGCGTGAACGGCAGCAGCGCTGGCTGTTTGTGAGCGAGCAGCAGCTGCGCCAGTCCCTGCGCGACCGGGACGAAGTGCACAGCGAGCGCTCCAGCTGGTACGAGAACCTGGCGCGCTTTCTGCGGCACGAGTTGAGCAACCAGCTGGTCGGAGCCCGCACCTCTCTGCAGCTGATCGAGCGGTTCGGCGATCGCCGTCTGGAGTACATTGGCCGGGCGCGGCGCAGCCTCGACCGCATGCAGCTGATGTTGAACGAGACCTCTGACGCGAGCAGCATCGAGCAGGCGCTGAAAACGGAAGAGCGCGAGCAGTTCTCGCTGTCGCTGCTGGTCAGCGAATCTGCTGCCGATTACCAGGATCAGCATGCGGGCCATGTCTTCGCGGTCGAAGTAGCGCCGGGCGTTGCGCTCACGGGCCAGCCCTTTCGGATCGCACAGCTGCTCGACAAGCTGGTCTCGAATGCCGTGCGCTATTCCGATGCCGAACTGCCGATCGAGATTGTGCTGAGCGAGCCGACGGCAGACAACCAGGTCGAGCTGTCCGTTGCCAATCGCGGCGCGCCCCTGCCGCTGCGGTCGGACCGGCTGTTTGACCTGTGGTCGACCTCTGCGGCCTACGCTGACGAGCATCGCATGGGGCTTGGACTGTACGTGGCGGCCCGGGTCGCCGAAGCCCACGGCGGCACGGTTCGGGCAGAGCCGCTCTCGGCCCCAGACGGCGCGCGCTTTGTTGTCAGCCTGCCCGTCGATAAGCCTGAGCCTGGTCGTCAGCAGGAGATGTCATGAGCGGTCGTCATATCGCCCTGGTCGAAGACGACGAGGTGATCCGGGAAAACTATGCGGACATGCTGCGCAGCGAGGGCTTCGAGGTCGAGGCCATTGCCACGGAGCACGAGGCCCGGATGCGCTTCGAGCGGTCGTTGCCGGAGATGGTGCTGCTGGATATCGCCCTGGACGGCAACCCGGAAGCGGGCTACGGCATCTGTGCCTGGCTGCGCGAGCGGTCGAAGACGTTGCCGATCGTCTTTCTGACCTCCCATTCAAGCAACGTTGACCGGATCTCCGGCCTGCGGCTGGGCGCTGATGACTACATCACCAAGGATACGGCGGTGGACTACATCGTGATCCGCATGCGCTCCCTGTTCCGCCGCATCGACGCGCTGGCCGGCACCCAGGCGCCCCCGGGCCGGTCGGTGAGCGATCTGGTGCTGAACGATGTGACGCTGCTGGCGACCTGGAAGGGACACAGCCTGGGCCTGAGCCTGACCCAGTTCTGGATGCTGCGGGCGCTGGTCGATCATCCGGGCCAGGTGCTCAGTCACAAGATGCTGATGCAGGCGGCCAACGTGATCATCGAGCCGAACACGGTGGTTGCGCACATCAAGGCCATTCGCACCAAGTTTCGGGAGATCGAGCCCGAGTTCGAGGCGATTCGAACGGAAAGAGGCAGCGGTTACCGCTGGGCACCGCCCATGTGATTGGCTCGCTCAGTCGTCCTCATTTCGCGTCATAAAGCATTTTTGTTCGTCATATTGCCTGCATGTAAGACCAACTACCGCTCCCCATACTCAGGACCGTCTGAAGACTGTGTTCGGGGGAACGGATGTTTATCTCAGGCGCGACGGCGGTGCTCAAAGAGGCGCCCAATCGCGAAAACAACAGTAACAAAAGCGCTACTGAGTTAGTAAGTGCTTGCTATCCATCACTTCTGGCGTTGATGAAACGCCGCACCGGCGACGCCATGCTGGCCGAGGATCTGGCCCAGGAGTCTGTCCTGGTGCTGCTCGAGCGCCTTGAGCGGGAACCGCTCGATGATCCCGGTGCCGTGGGGGGCTATCTGCGGCAGACAGCCCTCTACCTGCATATTGGCCGGATTCGGGAGGCGGAGCGGCGGGCGACGGATTGCCGCGCTACCTTGCCCGAGCGCGCTGCGGGAGATGGCCCTTTTGCCTCTCGGCTGGCCCAGGAGCGGCGCCGGGAGCTGCTTCGTCGTATCGAAGCGCTTCCGACGCCGCGGGACCGGGCGCTACTCCGGCTCTACCTCCTGGAGCAGAGGGGCAAGGTCCGCATCTGTCAGGAGCTCGGGGTCAGCGAGGCTCATTTCAAACGGGTGCTCTCCCGCGCCAAGCGTCGTCTTCTGGCCGTGGATGATCCGTCTTCAGCGCCGGTGGCTGAACCATGTCTGCCAGAAGGCTCCCGGGTCCCCACAGGTAGCTGTCGTTCAGCGCCGCCTGAGCTGCGTAGCCTGGCTGTCGCATAAGCCGGGCGTGCAGCCCGGGCAGCTCAGCAAAGGACACCGACGCCAATAGGTGGTGCTCCAGGTGGTAGTTGATGTTGTGCGGGGCAAACAGGAACCGCTCAAGGGGCCCGCAGATGATGGTGCGGGTGCTCGTGAGCTCGCTGTCCCGCGCCAGCGCAAAGTGCTCGGCAATGCTGCGCAGCCGCATGATGATGGGCAGCACCAGCAGGATGGGCGCCAGCCACAGGGCGATAAAGAAACCCCAACCGCCAGCCACGGTCAGCGCGACGGCGACGGTCAGGTAGAACGCCAGCCTCGCGCGGCCGATCTGCCGATCCAATTGCGGGTTGCTCCCAACGGTCGTTGCCCCGGCAGGCCCCTTGCTTGCGGCATCGACGCCGGTCAGGTGGGTGAACGAGCGAATCAGGTAGGCGATGCTGCGTGCCCAGGAGCGCAGCAGAAAGCCGTAGCCTTTGCCCGATACGGGAAACTGCCAGTGGCGCGCCTCTTCCGGCTGTCCGAGCTTGCGCACCCAGTCCGGGTCTTTGGCGGTGTTGGCGTGCCGGTGATGAGCCAGATGGTCGGTGCGATATTTGCGCATGCTCACGAGCATCGGCGCGCCCAGCAGCACCTCGCCCCAGAACTCGTTCACCCAGCGCACCGGGTGTGCCAGAGAATGCGTGGCCTCATGCATGAGGACCAGCAGCGCGTGCTGCCGGGCCGCGATCACGACCCAGGCCAGCGGCAGAGCGGCCCAAAACCAGGCGGTGCCGTGCAGCAGTACCATCGCCGTGATGGTGATGGCCAGCACGGCGTAGTCAAAGAGCATGGCTCGCAGCAGGGCCCCGGGACGGGCACCGCGACAGAAAGCCCGCAGCTGCGTCAGAACCTTTCGGTCGAAGGCAATCGTTGCTGTCATAACGCCCTCCTAGGCGGCGAGTTCCTGGGGATTGTTACCAAACTCCGGGGCCAGGTCAGCGCTCTCAAACGCGGCCGTGACCATGTTGCTGTAGAGCTCGCCGGTGACCCGCATGGCATAGCTGGCGATAGCCAGCTCATCTTCGCTGGTGATCAGCTGGTCGATGTAGCCCTGCATCGCCTTGGTGTGGCCCACGTCAATCGTGGTGTGGTCCTGCAGGAAAGACATGGCCTCGCGGGTCACTCCCATATCAGCGAGGGTCGCCATGTAGTTGGCGCCAAAGCTGGTTGGCATGGCTTCCAGGAAGTACAGATAGCCCAGGTAGCCGACGGCGTTGTGGTTGTAGATCTGATAGAACGGGAAGGCCAGCAGCGCTGTGGTTGCGGGCAGCGGTTGCGAAGAAGGCACCGTTGACGTGTCCAGGCCACAGGTCGCCGCATCGTTCAGCGCCAGCTGGTCATGGCCAACTTCCGAAATCGCGTGGCGCAAGAACGGCTTCACCATCGAGCGCTGCTCGCCGCGAAAGAACACCGTCGCCAGTGCCTGCAGCTGCGGGTTCTCGCGGGTGTGGTGAAACACTTCTCGCATGAGGGCGGCGTAGTGCGGAAGTTTCAGGCTGCCTTTCCACAGGCGCTGCATCCCGTCGCAGCTGTTGAAGTCGGCGATGACCTCCTGAAAGACCCGGTCCATCTCCACCTTGGGGTTCAGGTCTGCGCCGTTCCGGGTCGGGGCGATGCTGTTGTGCTCAGGCTGCGACATGGCTTTGTTCCTCGTTGTTTGTTTGGGTATTGACTGCAGGTCGCTCGCAAAGGTTGTCGATTGCGGCGTCGGGGTAAGGGGTGCCGTGCTGCTGCAGGGATTTCAGGAACGGCGAGCGCAACTTGCGCAGGTGTGCTTCGTCGGTCAGCTGCAGCACCATGGAATTCACGGCGCCGTAGTCCCGGTGCACGATTCGGCCCAGGTGCGGCCGATAGCCCAGACGTTTAAAGAACGACACCAGATGATCGTTGCAGTCGATGTAGTCGCGCTCGATACCCTGGCTGAGCGCGTGTTCGTAGGTGGCACGGGCCATAAGCATCGGCAGGCGAGTGCAGCGCCATGGCTCGGCGACCATCAGCTTGGTGGTGATGCTGCTGCGGGCACGAGCGGTCGGCGACAGTTGGTCGATGCCGTATAGCCCTTCGTACTTGCCCAGGTCGTGATCGCCGGCGAGCGTGGTCATGAGGGTGGCGACAATGTCACCGTTGTGGTCCCTGGCAACAAACAGGTTGCCGGCGTTCACCAGCGGGTCAGTCAGTGCTTCGGCCTGATGGTCGGTGAGCGGATCACCCAGGTGTCTGCTCATTCCCTCTACATAGATCCGGTACCAGAAGCGATGCACATCCGTGAGCTCGCCGATTCCAGCGAGCGATATTGCTGCGCGCATAAGTGTCCTTCCTTTACGTCTTGCTGTTGGACGAGGACAGCTTCACCAGCGCAGCGGGCGTCTGATTGTTGTTCAGATCTTGTGAGCGCTCGCGACAAAGCCTCCTCGTTAAAGGACTGCAATGAAGCGGTAAAAGGTCTCACCCCGTTTTTTGGTCGGGCGACAAAGAGAGGGGCGGGTTTGCAAACGATTTATTTTTTTGCGAACCCTGCGACCTTTTCAAAGGTTTGCGCATCTAGTTCAGTGAGAGGGCAGTGACCGCACTGTCGGAAGAGAGCACCAACGGAGCAATAGAGATGAAACGACTGATCGCGACCTGCACCCTGGCCGTTGCCGCCGCTACCGCCACCACCGCCTTTGCTGATAACCAGTACGGTATCGTCATTGACGAGCGCGATTTTCGAACGGAGCAGTCAGTGAAGGCGCTCTACAAGCGTATTCGCCGTGAAGCTCGCAATACCTGCCCGACCTACTTTGTGAGCCGGGACATGCGGGAGATTGCCAACTGCCGGTCGGATGTTGAGGCGGACCTGGTCAGCAAGATCAATCACCCACTGCTGAATGCTTATGTAGAAGGTACGGAATCCCTGCGCCTTGCTCTGGCAGAACGCAAGGAGCGCGAGAACCGTTCCTGAGCGGCTGTTCGCCTAGCGGCAGTCCGGCGTTTTTCCGGACTGCCGTGCGGCCAAAGACAGCTTCATGGCGCTGGGAATGCGCTCGTTGAGCTGATCGATACGTCGATCGCTGGATGGGTGAGTCGACATGAACTCAGGTTGTGACTTGCCGCCGCTGGCCGCTGCCATGTTTTGCCAAAGGCGAACGCTGGCGCGCGGATCGAAGCCTGCCTTCGCCATCAGGTCCAGCCCCAGCAGGTCGGCTTCCGACTCCTGCTTGCGACCGAAGGGCAAGATCACACCGACCTGAGCCCCCAGGCCCAGCAGCCCGAACAGCTGCTGCTTCATGGGCGAGGCAGAACCTGCTGCAACCTGCGCGAGCTGAATACCCGTTTGGGTCAGAGTCGCTGTCGATACGCGTTCGTTGGAATGGCGGGCAAGCACGTGGGCCACTTCGTGGCCGATCACCGTTGCCAGCTGATCCTGGTTTTCTGCGACTTTGAGCAGGCCCGTGTACACGCCGATCTTGCCGCCGGGCAGCGCGAAAGCATTCGCCTGATCCTGATCGAAGACAGTCACTTCCCACTCGGAGAGATTGCCGTTAGGCAGGGCGCGCACAATATGTTCGGAGACACACTGAACGTACTGGTTGGTGCTGCCGCTCGCGACCTGCGGGGTTTTCTGGCGAATGTCCTGATAGGCGGCAACGCCCATCTGGCTCATCTCTGATTCAGGAAAGAGCACCAGCTGGCTGCGGCCGAGGGGCGATGTCGCGCAGCTCGCAAGAAGGGCGAGCAATACGGGCAGGAGTGCGATGCGCATGAGCGGAGTCCAAAGCGGGCGGACTGGCGATCATGCGACATCAAATATGGCGGTACAAGCGCTAGAGCAGGTAGCTTGGCCCACGGTCGCGATTGCCGCCGGCGCGCAGCACGGCCTGGGCCGGCGTGCGGTGATGCTCGTCGCTGACATCGCCCTGGGGGCCTTTGCTCAGCTGCCGCTGACACGCGTGCAGGAATGCCTCGGGCGGGGTTTCTTCCCAGGGAAGCTCATCGTCGTCGGCATCGAGATCGTCGAAGGTAGGCGCTGTGTCCCGTTCGACGTCGTCCAGATCGTTGATAAAATTGTCGTTGGCTGCGTCGTCAATCAGGTCGGCGAACAGATCGTCGTCCGGTTCGTAGTTGCCGAGGCCTTCGCCCAGGAAGTCGTCGTCGAAGCTGCGTTCGGCATCGCTCAGCGGGAAGCTGCGTGCTCGACCGTAGTCGAAATCCATGTCGTCGTGCTCGGCCATTGATGCCTCTCCTGGTGCTCCGCGGTCGGCCCGCTGCGCGAGCCTGTTTTATCGTTGCTATGCCAATGAAATATAGGCGATGGGCAACCTCGCACCGCGAACTGGTTCAAAGGTGGGCGCGGTGATCGCCGCCGGCCGCGCTCTGCCAGGACGGTTTTTGCGACCTGGCGCGCACTATGACTGGCTCCTGACATTGCGCGGCAGCAGCCAACCCGTTCCCGCCGGCACCGTTGTTGCCGGCTTGCAGCGTGTGACTTTGCGCGGCGGCCCTGGCCCCGGCTTGCCTATAGCCGGGGCGTTGGCCGGCCGCGATTGGGGATGGTCAGGCTCACCGCGAGGAGCAGGACGATGACCAGCAGGCAGGCCAGTATGGCGCTGTCGTAGCTGGCGCCGAAGTCCCGGGCGATGCTGAAGGCCACGGGGCCGATCGCGCTTGCGAAGACCGTAATCGCCGAGTTGAAACCGCTGATTTCGCCCAGATGCGCGGTGCCGTGATGGCGCACGAATGCCAGATTCGAAATCACCACCCACAGCCCGCCCCCGCCGCCGAAGCCGACCACCAGCAAGCCGTAACCCCAGGGCGTACTGAGGTGCAGCATGCCCCAGGCGCCGAGGGCAAACAGGGCCAGCATGGCGAGCAGGAACGGTTTCATGGGCAGGCGATCCGCCAGAGTGCTGGCGATCAGATTGACGCTGGTAGACACAATCGCGGCCGGCAGAAAGTACTGGTAGGCCTCGGTGGCGGTGCGGCCGGCGGTGGCGAAGAGGTCCACCACGTGGAAGGTCATGGCGGTTCCGAACAGCGCGTGAATCGCAAGGCCGAGGCAGTAGGCCCAGTACTCGAGGCTGCGTCGTGCCTGCGCCAGCGTCTCGCTGTGCGCGATCGCCGCCGGCTTTGCGCGCGCGGAGTCAACGGGCGCATCGCCGTCTGGCTGCTGGCCACAGACAGCCGGATTGTCTCGCACCAGCAACCCGGCGACGACCCCGAACGCAGCAACGCTGAGCGCCAGCGTCAGCAGCGCGCCGCGCCAGCCATAGCTGTCGATCAACATGGCCAGCAACAGCGGGGCCATGGCAAAGCCCAGCGACACAAACACGCCGCGAACGCCGGAGACCAGCCCGCGGCGGCGTTCAAACCACAGCAGCAGCACGTTCACGCTGGCGCTGGTCAGCACGCCCTGTCCGGTAAATCGGACACCGAAGTAACACACGAAAATCAGCGGCGCCGAGATCCACGCGAGGCTCGTCCCCAGGACCCCGGCGATGCCGAGCGCAGCGCGGTCCAGCACCGCCATCGCCAGCAGCACCAGCGCCAGCCCCAGGCAGGCAGCGACAATCATGATGCGGGCCCCGTGCCGGTCGAAGGCGCGGCCGGCGCGGGTCAGCAAGGTGGCGCTGGCGACGGTACCGAAAAAGTAGGCAGCCGACAGCTCCGTGCGGCTCAGGCCCAGGTGCTCCAGGAAGTAGTCGGTAAAGACGCCCATGCCCATGGTCTGGCCGGGCACGCTGAGCAGGAACCCCGCGGTCGACAGCAGCCAGATCACCCAGCCGTAAAACAGCGGCAAGCGCCGGGCCGGAAACGGCCAGTCAGTTCGCAGGCGTGCGAGCACAGAGTTCCCCGAGAGTCAGTGCGCGGAAGACGAGCCGCCGCGGCGAGATAGCATAACCGACAGACCGTAAGCCACAGCGCCGACCAGCACGATCCCCAGGCCGAGCCAGCCTTCGATCGGTCGCTCGCGCAGGATGTGGACGAGCGTCCACAGCATCACGCTGCAGTAGATGATCGGCGGCAGCGGATACAGCGGCACCCGGAACGGTCTTGGCAGGTCTGGCTGGCGCCAGCGCAGCAGGATCACCCCAAAGACCGCAAACAGCGTGTTCAGGCCCAGCACGAACCCGGTAAAGACCAGGATCGACTGGAAGGTTGCGGTGATCACAAAGGCGATCGCAATGATCGACTGCAGCGCGATCGCGATCGCCGGGATGCCGTTGCCGTTGAGCCGGGCGAGCACCGACATGATCGGGTGGTCCTGGCCGATGACCTGCAAGACCCGTGGCCCCGCCAGGGTCATGGCGCTGACGGAAGAGATCAGCAGCAGCGCCAGCGCCACCGCCATGATTTTGGCGCCCTGGGGGCCAAACACATACTGCCCGGCGATGTAGCCGATCTCGATCTTGCCGACCATCTCTGCGGCGGGCGCGGCGTACAGGAAGGCGGCGTTCAGGAGCACGTAGATCACCATCACGACGCCCGTGCCGATGGCCAGCACCCGCGGCAGGCTGCGCTGGGGATCTTCCAGCTCGCCGGTGATGTAGGTGGCCGCGTTCCAGCCGGTGTAGGCGTAGTTCACGTAGATCAGCGCCACCGCGAAGCCGGCGGATCCCATCACGGCCAGATCGCTGGCCGCTGGCGCGAAGCGGATCGGCTGTCCCTGCGGCACGAGAGCAAAGGTCGCAATGCAGAACACCAGGATCAGGACCAGCTTGATGAGGGTGAACACCCATTGGACCCTGCTGCTGGCTTCGTGGGAGCGCATGTGCCCGAGGGCCAGCGCTGCAATGAGCACACAGGCCGCGATGGTTTGCGGAAAACCCGGGAACACGGCCTGCAGGTAGGCCCCGAAAGTCATCGCCACCAGCGCCACCGGCGCCGCGAAGCCAACGGTGGCCGATACCCAACCGGAGATAAAGCCAGCGCCCGGGTGGTACACGAAGCTCAGAAAGTGGTACTCGCCGCCGCTGCGGGGCACTGCGGCACCCATCTCGGCGTAGCTGAGCGCGCCGCACAGGGCCGTGATGCCGCCAATCGCCCACAGGGCCAGGATCGCGAACCCGGAATCGATGTCGGCGAGCTGGTACCCCAGACTGGTAAAAACGCCCGTGCCAATCATGTTGGCGACCACGACGGCCAGCGCGACTCTGGAAGTGAACTGTCGACTCACGCGATGGGGCTCACGGTGTCACGGGCATGGCGAAGGGCCGTTGCTTGGGGCGAATGCGCTAGCTTGCAGTATTTGGCCCAGAGCGCCTAGCGCCGGCTCGCGGGCTAACGGTGTGAACGCGCTTTGCGGTAGGGTCGAGCCAACCGCCCGCAGGAGCTCCGTCATGCCGAACCCGGTCGTTCACTTCGCGATTGAAGCCGAAGATGTCGAGCGCGCCCGGGCGTTCTACGAGGCGGTTTTCCAGTGGCGTTTCGAGGCCTGGGGCCCGCCGGGGTTTTACCTGATCGAAGAGGCTGGCATTCACGGCGCGCTGCAGCAGCGGGCGGGCCCGTCGGAACCCGGTGCGCGCGGCTTTGAGTGTACCGTCGCGGTGCCGGACCTGGCGGCGACGGCGGCCGCGATCGAGCGCGCCGGCGGCAAGCTGCTGAGCGAGGCGGTCAAGATTCCGACGGTCGGCACCCTGCACCAGTTTGCCGACACGGAAGGCAACCAGTCGGTTGCCATGCAGTACGACAGCGAGCAGGCGGCCCGGCTCGGCATCGAGCCCTAGGCCAGCCATTAGTCTTAGAGCTTGGGCGCGGCCTCGCTGTAGACCAGACCCTTGCTCGCCGCCTGGTCTTTCACGGCGCCAAAGATCTGGTAGTCCAGGGAGTCTTCGGCCGTTTCCATCTCTGCCGCTTGCTCAATTAGCCAGCTGTCGCGCTGATCGGCCAGAGACCGCAGCTCTTCCTTCAAAGCGGCGCGCTGCTGGCGCTGGGCATCGACCTTGGCCTTGCGCTCCGCAGGCCGAAGCGACCGCAGGGTTGTTGGCAGTTCCTGCTCCCGGACCTTGTCCAGGGTGATGGCACCGCTCTCAATGTCGGCGATCAGGTCCTTGTCGCCAAACAGGTTCTTGTCCCCGGAGGCGCTGGCGTTGAAGGCGCCGCGCCGAGCCAGCGCAGCGATCGGTGCCTTGGCCTGCAGCGCCGCTGTCGCTGCCGCTTTATCGCTGTGCGCGCGCCGCGCCGCCGCGTCACCGTAGCCCAGCCGGGTACGGTCGAGCTGCGCCGAGACGTCGGCCATCTTGCGATCGAAGGGGCTCACGATCGCGAGCGCGCCGCCGTTCTGGTCGACGCTGAAGAAACGGCCCTGAGTCAGAGCGGCAATCTGTTGCCACTGCGCCTGGGTGGTCTGGGATGACCCGCAGCGGATGGTGTTGATGACGATGCCGCGGCGCGTGGCCAGCTCAGCCAGCTCCGGGAACTGGCGCTCGCCCCGGTAGTCCATGTGTGCCGGCGCATCCCCGACCAGGAACACGGACCGATAGGTGCCGGCGTGGGCCGTCCAGCTGATCTGGTGCAGCGCATCGTCCAGCGCCTTGTTGACGCTCTCCGGGCCGTCACCGCCGCCGCCGGCCTGAAACTCGATCAGCTGGGCGTAGATGGCGTCCAGGTCCGTGGTGAGATCGAAGACGCGGGTCACGTACTCATCGCCCCGGTCCCGATAGGCCACCAGACCGACTGCGATTTCTGGCGCCGGGTCGGCGCTGGCCATGGTGCTGGCGATAGACCAGATTTTGTCTTTCGCGGCCTGGATCAGCCCGCTCATGCTGCCGGTGGTGTCCAGCGCAAAGACCACCTCGATGCGCTTGTTGCCGGGTACCGGCAGTTGCACCGGATCCGTCTTTACCGGGCCTGGGCGCGGGTTTGGCCCGGCAAAACCGGGCAGGTCGGAAAGGGAGAAGCCCTTTGGCAAATAGAGCGCTGCGCCCAGGGTCAGGGCAATCATCAGCAGGGGAACAGTAAAGCGTTTCATCGGCAGTCCTCTTGGATCGAAGGGTGTTCAGCGCGTCGCGCGCCGGGTCAGCTGGCGGATCGCCAGCGTTGCGCTCCGGTGAGCGCGGTCGAAGCGCGGGTTGGGCGCCTCGACAGATTCCGAGTTGTCTGGGGTCGAGCGGTGCAGTTCCGGCCAGAGCGCCTGCAGCAGAAAGAACGCCCAGACAGCGAGCGTCGGGCTGCCACTGTGCGCTGCGGTCCAGGCGGCTGCGATGGCTGCCAGTCCGGTCAGCAGCAGGTCTGCGAAGGCCCGCAAGGGGCGCGCCCCGAAGAACAGGCTGCGGGCGCCGCTGACGGCGAGCAGCTGGAGCAGCAGCACCGGTCCGGGGCCTGCTTGGCTCGCGAGCAGGAGGACGCTCGCAAGTGCCCACAGGGTCAGCACGGCGATGCGTCCGCTGCGCTGTTGCGCGCAGCAGGCAAGGTAGGCGAGATAGGCGCCTGTCAGGGCCGTGAGCAGCAGGGTCTCGCCGTGACGCAGGCCATTGAAGCTGGCCAGGCCACCCAGCCCCGGGTGCGAGAGGATGGCGAACAGCACGGCGAGCCCGAGGCCCACGATCGCGCCGCTGCGGAAGGCGGGCAAACGCATGGCGGCCCTCATCGCTTTGCGCCTCGCGCCCGGCGTGCGGCCATCAACGCCAGCTCGACTTCTTCTGCGCTGATCATGCCCTCCTGGGACGGCGCGGTGTCGCTGGCTGCTCGAAAGCGCAAGGCCTCGGCATTGATGTCCGCCAGGGACTGGCTCTCGGCCGCGATCCGCGCTTCGAGCCGCTCAGCACGCAGGCGCAGCGCGTCGGCCTGATCGTCCAGGGTCGCGCTGGCGCGCTCCTGTTGCAGCCGCCGGCGCACCACGCTGCGGGCCAGATCGTCGTCGGCGACCGACAGGCTCAGGGTCAGCTCTTCTTCCAGCGTCTGCGCGGCTCGTGCTGCCTGCTCCCGGTGACGTTCCAGCGCCTGCTGCTCGGCTTTGCAGGCCGCCAGGCGTTGGCGGTCACCGGCAATGGCTTCAGCCATGTCCCGCTCGGCCTGAGCCAGCAGGGACTCCGGGTCTTCCATCCGATCCATCAGAGCATGCAGGTCCGCCGTGAGCAGGCGGGTCATTCGGGCAAGCAGCGCCATGGGGTTCTCCTGGTTGGCAAGGAGCCCCACTGTGCGAGCGCGGTGACCGGGAGAGCAGGCCTGTTTGCGTAAAACCTGAGGCCGCCGGTTTACCCAAACTTTACATGCGCAGCTCCCGGGGAACCGTTAGCCTGAGTGCGAGCCAACGGCAGCCCGGGCCGGGAACCATGAGCGAGACAGCTGCAAGCAAACTCAGCATTTTGCTGGTCGAAGACGAAGAAGCCATTCGCACCGGGCTGGCGGATGTTCTGGTGTATCACGGCTACGCCGTCGAGGCGGCGGACAACGGCCGGGACGGGATGGCCCTGGCGCAGAGCGGCCGCTACGACTTGCTGCTGCTCGACGTCATGTTGCCGCATCACAGCGGGTTCGAAATCTGCGAGGCCGTGCGCGCCCGGGACCCGGCGCAGCCGATCATTATGTTGACCGCCAAAGTCAGCGACGAAGACATCGTGACCGGGCTGCGACTGGGCGCCGATGACTACATCGGCAAACCCTTTTCTATCGAGCAGCTGCTGCTGCGCGTCGCTGCTGTGCTGCGGCGATCCGATGCTGGCCGCGCTGCGGCGCGCCATATCGTGCTCACTGCCAACGGCCATGAGATCGATACGAAAAACCTGGCAGGCGATACTCCGGCGGGCCCCGGTCAGCGCTTCACGCGCCGGGAAATGGCCCTGCTGAGTTACCTGCACGCGCACGGCGATCGTCCGGTACCGCGGGAAGAACTGCTGAGCAAGGTCTGGGGCTACAGCCCGGGGCTGGATCTCGAAACCCGGACCGTCGACATTCATATCGCCAAGCTGCGGCGCAAGCTGGAGGCGGACCCGAAAACCCCCGAGCTCCTGCTCACCGTTCGCGGCGCTGGCTATCGGCTGCAGTGCCAGCCGTGAGTCGCAGCGCGCTGCATCAGGATCCTGCCCGGGACCGCCGGCGCCTGCGTTTGAGTTTGCTCGGCTTGCTGCTGGCCCTGCTGCTGCCGTCGGCCTGGCTGGCCCAGCGGGCATGGTCGCAGCTCGGCTACGAAACGCTGCACCGCTACCGCTTGGGTGGCGAGGCTCTGGGCAGCCAGCTGGCGCTGGATCTGACGGAGCGCCTGTCGGTCCTGCTGCCGTTGCTGGACGAGCGCCGCGGGCCGTTGCCGGCAGCGGCCAGTGGCGTGCTTGGCCCGTTTCGGCTGACCGCGTCCGGGACCTTGTTGCCTGCAGCGGGCAACGCGGTTCTCGCGCCGGAGCTGCAGGCTCGCATTGCCGGGCTGTTGACGCAGCTGGCGCCGCAGCCAACGCTTGCCGATCGCGAGCCCGGTCCGACGACTGGCAATGCAGTGCAGGCGGCGACCGAGGACGCCGCCGCCGCGGTGACGGGTCCTGCGCCCTACGCTTCTGCGCCCCGTGCCAGCTTCGGCAACCAGCAAGCTTTTGATCAGCTCACCGCGCGCCCATCGCCAAAGGCCAGCCGCGCCCAGCGATCGCTGGAAGCTGAGCCCGGCGAGGCGGAAGAACTGGCGACAGCCCTGGCGCTCGACCAGCGCTATCTCAAGCGTCGGGGCGATCGCGACAAAGACCGGGCAATCATCGCGGCTCCGGTGGCGGCGGAGATGCGCAAGGCGAAGACAGCGGCGGAACGCCAGAATCTGAGCTGGCTCGCGGCATCGCAGCTCGACCCCGAGGCGCAGCTCGTCGGCACCGACCATGTTCTGCTGTTCCGGCGCATCTGGCTGGAGGACGCGCCGGCGCTGCGCGGCATCCTGGTGCCTTCGCGCCTGCTGCTCGATCCGGCGCTGGCCCGGACGGCGGCGGCCAGCGCCGCTTTTCCCGGTATGCAGCTGAGCCTGGTGGACGGCGTTCGGGTGGTGTCTGGCCTGCCGGCCACCGGTCCCGGTGGCGGATCCCTTCTGCACCGCGCTCGCCTGCCCCAACCGCTGGACCAGCTGGCGCTGGTGTTCAGCGCGGCCCCGGCGGGGTTGCCGGTGGGGGGCGCTGCAATCCTGGGCATTTCCGCGTTGCTGCTACTGATTCTGGTCGGGGGCCTGGCGTTGCTCTATCGCGCCGGCCTGGGCGAGCTCGAGCGCCGCGCCAGCCAGCAAAATTTCGTCTCCGCGGTCAGCCATGAGCTGAAGTCGCCTCTGACAGCGATCCGCATGTACGGCGAGATGCTCACCAACGGCTGGGTGAGCGAAGCGCGCAAGCCGAGCTACTACGCCTATATCTATTCCGAAAGCGAGCGCCTGTCGCGCCTGATCAGCAACGTGCTGCGTTTGTCGGCGCTGTCCCGGGGCCCGGTCGCCGTCGATCTTGCGCCGCATCGCATCGATGCGCTGATGAGCATGCTTGAGCCGAAGCTACAGGCACTTGCGGCCACTACGGACATTGACCTGGTGATCGACTGGCCGGAGGTCCTGGCCCCCGTCCAGCTGGACGTCGACGAAGACGCCCTGACACAGATTCTGACCAACCTGCTGGACAACGCAGCCAAGTTCGCCGGCGGTGACGGGCGGCGCGCCCAGGTCACAGTGCTGCTGCAGGGCTTGCCCTCGAACCTGCCCAGCGACGCTCGCTCGGTGCGCTTTGCGGTGCGAGACCAGGGCCCGGGCGTGCCCGCTGGGGCCCGGGACCGGATCTTTGAGCTGTTTTATCGGGGCGAGGACGAGTTGACTCGCCAGACCCGCGGCACCGGCATCGGCCTGGCGCTCGTGGCGGAGCTGACGGCGGCCATGAGGGGCCAGGTCAGCCTGACGGATCGCAGCCCGGGCAGCGAGTTCGCGGTGACCCTGCCGGTGGTGCCTGCTGCCTGATCCGGTTCCCGGCCCCGGCCCGTATTACTCATCAGGGCCCGGTGGACGGATCGCTACAACTTGACCGCAATTTACCTAGATTTGCCCATTTCCTGCGTGCGGCGCTTGGTTAAAGTGGCTGTTCGAAGAGAATGGGGGACACCGCCTTCGGGCTGGTGGCAGAGATCTGGGCGACGTCACGGTACTGCTGAGACAGTGGCAGGAAGGCGATCAGGCGGCCCTGTCGCCGCTTACGGAGCTGGTCTACGAAGATCTGCGCCGTCGCGCCTCCGTGCTCGTGTCCCGCTCCGGGGGCTTGGCCGTGGCGCTGGAACCGCCCGAGCTCGTGAACGAGTGCTTTCTCAAACTGACCGCCAGCGATTCGCGCGGGGACTGGCGCGATCGGGCACATTTCCTGGCGGTGGCGGCCCGCGCCATGCGGCAGATTCTCGTCGACCAGTTTCGCTACCAGAACGCCGGCATGCGCGCCGGCCAGCAGGTCACGCTGCAGACCGAGCATCTCGGCCAGGACACCGGCTCGGACCTGTTCGAGCTGGACCGCGCCCTTGAGCGCCTGGGGGAAATCGATGCGGCCCTCGCGGCGTTGGTGGAGATGAAGTTCTTTGCCGGCATGAGTATCGCCGAGCTGGCGCTGGCAACCGGACGTTCCGAAGCCACCGTCAAGCGCCAATGGCGCGCCGCCCGGGTCTGGCTCGCGCAGCACTTTGACGAGCAGCATGGCGGATGACGCGCCGGCCGCTTCGCCGGTCCCTGTCGAGACCGAGCGGCAGGCGCTGGCCCTGTTTCTCGATTGGCTGCAGGCCGATCTGCCGGACCTCGATACTTTTCTCTCGGAGCGCGATGTTGCCGATCCGGCGCTGATTGCGCGGCTGCATCAATTTGCCGAGACCGATGCGCAAACCCGGGAAGATTTCGAAGAGGTCGCGCTGCCGGCGGTGCCGCTGCTGAGCGAGCCGCCGCCGCAGCTTGGCCCCTACCGGCTGCTCGAGTTGATTGGCCAGGGCGGTATGGGGCGCGTCTACCTGGGGGAGCGCGCTGACGGCGCTTTCGAACGGCAGGTCGCCATCAAGCTGATCGGCTTTGGTGCTTTTACCGCTCGGGCTCGGGAACGCTTTGCCGCGGAGTGCCAGATTATGGCGCAGCTGCGCCATCCCAATATCGTGACGGTCCTGGATGGCGGCACGGAGCAGGACCTGCCGTTTCTGGTTATGGAGCACGTGCCCGGGCAGCCCTTCGACCACGATCCGGCTGCGAGTGAACGGCTTCAGCTGCGGCGCTTTGTGAAAGTCTGCAGCGCCGTTTCTTACGCGCACGGACGGCTGGTCCTGCACCGGGACCTGAAGGCCGCCAACGTGCTGATTGACACGGACGGTGAGCCGAAGCTGCTGGACTTCGGGGTCGCCAAGCTTCTGGAACACATTCACGGCCAGGAAGTGGCTCTGACTGCGACCGGGCAGGCGCCGCAAACCTTGAGCCACACCGCGCCGGAATGCCTGCGCGGCGAAGCGGCGACGGTACAGAGCGACGTCTACTCCCTGGGCATCATGCTCTGGCAGGTGCTGACCGGCGAGCTGCCCTGGGGGCCGCCGCCGGCGTCACCGGTCGCGGCCCTGGCGCGCATCGAGAGCGAGCCGCCGCCGGCGCCTGCGGGCCTTGCGGCCGATCTGTACCGCATGTTGCGCCAGGCGCTGCATCCCGATCCGCAAAGGCGTTACGCGACGCCGGCGATCTTTGCTGAAGATGTCGCCAGCTATCTGGAGAACCGGCCCATTGCAGCGCGGCGGGACAACCCCTGGTACGTGCTGCGCAAATTTGTGCGCCGCAACCGGCTCGCAACCGCGTCGGTGCTCGGCCTGCTGCTGGTGCTGGCCGGCTCGCTGGTGATGGTCTTGAACGCGCTGGGCGATGAGCGCCAGCAGCG
>CAZXIJ010000033.1:0-2375 GCA_964640725.1 uncultured Pseudomonadales bacterium
GGATGCCCGACAAAGGCGTGAAAGCTGGATTGCAATCCGTGCAACACGCCGGTGGGCCGACCGGCGGCCTGGGGACGAATCTCCCGCCCTTCCTGCCGCGCCTGCTCCGCGAGGTTGTACATCATGTTGTTTTCGTACGCGGGCGCCGTCGTCGCGATTAGAGTGACGGTCAGGCCCGTTTGCTTTTGAAACTCGGTGACCCAGGCCCACTCTTCTTCTTCGCCCAAATGATCTGACACCAGCTCGAAAACCGAGTTGTTGAGGTCCTTCATGCCGAGACCGAGCGCCAACATCTCTTCGTTACCGGAAAAGGTGCCCGGCATGTACTCGCCCTTGATGTCCTTGTGCAGCAAAGTTTTGGAGCTGGAAAAACCGAGCGCGCCGGCTTCGACGCCTTCACGAACCAGAGCGGCCATGGCATCGACTTCCGGCTTGGTGGGCGCGTAGTCGGTGTTGCAGCGCTCCCCCATCACATAGGCACGCACGGCGCCATGAGGCACCTGCGTCGCCACATCAATGGCGCGCGGAAACTTCTCCAGCGCATCCAGGTACTCAGGGAAGCTCTCCCACTGCCAGTCGATGCCTTCGGACAGCGCAGCGCCCGGGATGTCTTCCACGCCTTCCATCAGCTCAATCAGAAACTCGCGGTCCTGGGGCTTTACCGGTGCAAAGCCCACACCGCAGTTGCCCATCACGACCGTCGTCACGCCGTGCCAGCTGGAGGGTGCAAGGATTGGGTCCCAGGTGGCCTGGCCATCGTAGTGGGTATGGATATCGACCCAACCCGGCGTCACCAGCTTGCCCTGCGCATCGATGATCTGCTTCGCGTCGCCGTCCAGCTCGCCCGGCGCTGCGATCCGCGCCACCTTGCCATCGGCCACGGCCACATCTGCGGCAAACCGCCCTTCGCCAGAACCGTCGATGACCGTGCCGCCCCGGATGATCAAGTCGTACATTTGCGCTATCTCCACTGTTGCGTCTCAGACAGGCAAGATGACAACCATCCTGCCTCTCTGGCGATTCAAGGTTATACTTCACAATCAGATTTCACACCAGAAAACCGGGAGATCCGCCATGGGCGACGCACTGATCATCGACACCTGCCGCACGCCACGAGGCATCGGCAAGGCGGGCAAAGGCGCCCTGTCTCACCTGCACCCCCAGCATCTGGGCGCCACCGTGCTGCGTGCCCTGGCCGACCGCACCGGCATCGACACGGCCGAAGTCGATGACGTGGTCTGGGGCACCAGCTCGCAGGTTTGCGAGCAGGGCGGCGATCTGGGACGCATGTCGGCACTCGACGCCGGCTACGACATCCGCGCCAGCGGCGTTACCCTCGATCGTTTCTGCGGGTCCGGCATTACCAGCGCCAACATCGCCGCCTCTGCCGTCATGTCCGGCATGGAAGACCTGGTGGTTTCCGGCGGTACCGAGATGATGTCGCTGCCCAAGAAGGGCGTACTGCCCATGGGCGCCAACAATCCCCATCTGCAGGACCTCCATCCGCAGTCGCACCAGGGCGTGTGCGCCGACGCCATTGCCACCCTGGAAGGCATCTCCCGCGAAACCCTGGACGAGCTGGCCGCCCTGTCGCAAAGCCGCGCGCACCGGGCGATGGAAGAGGGTCGCTTTGACCGCAGCCTGGTCCCCGTGCACAACCTCGACGGCACCATCGCGTTGGACCGGGAAGAGTTCCCGCGCCCGGGCACTACGGTTGAATCCCTGGCAGGCCTGTCGCCCAGCTTCCCGAAGATCGCCGACTACCGGCACACCGAAGACTCAAAGACCTTTCGCGAGCTGATCAACCAGAAGTACACGGACCTCAACATCGAGCACGTTCACCACGCCGGCAACTCTTCGGGCGTTGTGGATGGGTCTGCTGCCATCCTTTGGGCTAACCCGGACTATGCCAAGTCACACGGCCTCAAAGCACGGGCGCGCGTGGTCGCGACCGCGAACATGGGTGACTGCCCTACCCTCATGCTCAATGCTCCGGTGCCCGCTGCACACAAGGTGCTGCAAAAAGCCGGCCTCACAATCAACGACATTGATGTCTGGGAGATCAACGAAGCATTCGCTGTTGTCTCTGAGAAGTTTCAGCGCGACCTGGATCTTGACCGCGAGAAGGTGAACATCAATGGGGCGGCCATGGCCCTGGGCCACCCCATTGGCGCAACGGGCGCCATGCTCATCGGAACCGCTCTTGACGAGCTGGAGCGCAGCGACGGCCAGTTCGCGCTGATCACCATGTGCGCTGGCGGCGGCATGGCGCCGGCCATGATCATTGAGCGGGTCTAACCTTTCGCTTAAAGAAAGCTGAGCAAACCCTGCGGTTGCGCTGGCATCAACGCCGGTGCAATCGCAGCGGGCGCACT
>CAZXIJ010000033.1:2475-36669 GCA_964640725.1 uncultured Pseudomonadales bacterium
GCACTCAACCCTGCATATGCCGGCTCATATCGCCCGTCAGGTCGATGTGGATGCGCCGCGTCACCAGATGCCAGCCTGCCAGATCCCGTGCGAACCGGTCTTCGTAACGCCCAAGGGCGATTTCTACCAGCTGTCCTTCAATCAGCTGCGACGTGGCGAAGGTGCTTTCTACGTCCGCCACACTGACCGCGTTGTCAAACTGGTAGCGGCGATTGAATACCCGGTGCTGCGTCAGCGGCGTGGTTTCCAGAGGCCGGTATTCGACCGGCTCGCCGTCGGTATCGTAAAACTGCACCAGCGTGCGGTAAAACTCTGAGACTTCGCCTGCGCCGCTGAACTCGCGGCCCTCCGTCAACAGCAGCTTGCCCTTGGCAAACAGCGCACCGAGCGCAGCCAGGTCGCCGCTGTCGATCGCCCGCCCGTAGGCGAACATGATGTCTTCGATCGCGTAACGGGCCTGGGTCTGTTTGGTGACACGATCCAAGGCCCGCTCCCGCTAGCCGCCAAAGTCATCCAGCAGGATGTTCTCAGGCTCGACGCCCAGGTCTTCGAGCATCTTCAGCACAGCGGCCACCATGGGCGGCGGCCCGCACAGGTAGTACTCGCAGTCTTCCGGCGCCGGGTGATCCTTGAGGTACTCGTCAAACACCACGTTGTGGATGAAGCCCGTGTGGCCTTCCCAGTTGTCTTCCGGCAGCGGGTCGCTGAGCGCCACGTGCCAGTCAAAGTTGTCGTGCTTGGCAGCGAGCTCGTCGAACTCTTCCGTGTAGAACATCTCGCGCAGCGAGCGGGCACCATACCAGTAGCTCATTTTGTAGCTCTGGCCCTTGGCCTTGAGCTCGTCAAAGATTTGCGAGCGCAGCGGTGCCATGCCGGCGCCGCCACCGATCCAGATCTTCTCGGCCGGCGTGTCCTTCACGAAGAAGTCGCCGTAGGGGCCGAACACCGTGAGCTTGTCGCCCGGCTTCAGGTTAAACACATAGCTCGACATCTTGCCGGCCGGGAAGTCCGTGCCCGGAGGCGGTGACGCCACCCGGATGTTGAACTTGAGGATGCCCTTCTCGGCCGGATAGTTCGCCATGGAGTAGGCGCGAATCGTGGTCTCGTCGACCTTGCTGAAGTTGTCCCACACCTTGAAGCGGTCCCAGTCGCCGTGGTACTCGTCTTCGATGTCCATTTCCTTGTACTGCATGTCGTACGCAGGAATCTCGAGCTGCACGTAGCCGCCCGCGCGGAAGTCGACGTCTTCGCCTTCCGGCAGCTTCAGGTTCAGCTCCTTGATGAAGGTCGCAACGTTCGGGTTGCTGCTGACCTCGCACTCCCAGCGCTTGACGCCAATGGCGTCTTCCGGGATCTGGATCTGCATGTCTTGCTTCACGGCCACCTGGCAGGACAGACGCCAGTCCTCTTTGATCTCGCCGCGGGTGAAGTGGCCTTCCTCCGTCGACAGAATCGAGCCGCCGCCTTCGGTGACCCGGCACCGGCACTGCGCGCAGGTGCCGCCACCGCCACAGGCGCTGGCCAGAAAGATTCCTTTAGAGGCCAGGGTTTGCAGGAGCTTGCCGCCCGCCTCGACTTCGACCGCCTTGCTGGGATCGCCGTTGATGCCGATGGTGACCGAGCCGCTGCTGACCAGGTATTGCCGCGCCACCAGAATCACGGCCACCAGAAACAGGACCGTAACGGTGAACATAACGACGCCAAGCAGAATGGTGCTATCCACGAAAGTGACCTCTTAGATGTCGATACCGCCAAAGGACATAAAACACAGACTGAGCAAACCCACCGTGATGAAGGTGATGCCGAGCCCGCGCAGCCCTTCGGGTACGTCAGAATATTTGAGCTTCTCGCGCACGCCGGCAAGCGCGGTGATGGCCAGCATCCAACCGACCCCGCTGCCGAGCCCGAACACAACGCTCTCTGTAAAGTTGTAGTCCCGCTCCATCATGAACAGCGAACCGCCCATGATCGCGCAGTTCACGGTAATGAGCGGCAGGAACACGCCGAGCGCGTTGTAGAGCAGCGGCACGAACCGATCCAGGAACATCTCCAGAATCTGCACCATGGCGGCAATCACGCCGATGTAGCTCAGCAGGCTCAGGAAGCTCAGGTCGACGTCCGGGAAGCCGGCCCAGGCCAGCGCGCCGTCCTTCAGCAGGTAGGTCAGGATCAGATTATTGACCGGCACCGTGATGCCAATGACCACGATCACTGCAACGCCAAGGCCGATGGCCGTCGAGATTTTCTTGGAGATGGCAATGAACGTGCACATGCCCAGAAAGAAGGTCAGCGCCAGGTTCTCAACGAAGATTGCCCGCACGAACAGGCCAAGGTAATACTCCATCTAGAGCGCCTCCTTGTACTGCACGTTGTCGGCAATCTGATACTCCGGGGCCTCTACCTGCTCGGTCTTCCAGGCGCGAATCGCCCAGATGAACAGGCCGATGATGAAGAAGGCGCTCGGCGACAGCAGCATCAGGCCGTTGGCGTAGTACCAGCCGCCGTCGGCCACCCGTGGCAGGATCTCGAAGCCCATGAGGGTGCCGGAGCCCAGGGGCTCGCGAATGAGCGCGACACCCACCAGGATCAGGGAGTAGCCCAGGGCGTTACCCAGGCCGTCCAGCGCGCTCAGCCAGGGACCGTTCTGCATGGCGAAGGCTTCTGCCCGGCCCATGACGATGCAGTTGGTAATAATCAGCCCCACAAAGACCGACAGGCTCTTGGAGACGTCGTAGGCGACCGCCTGCAGCACCTGGTCCACCACGATCACAAGGGACGCGATGATGGTCATCTGCACGATGATGCGAATGTTCGTCGGGATCTGGTTGCGCACGAGCGATACGGCCAGGTTCGACATGGTGGTCACGAAGATCACCGCGGCGCACATCACCAGGGTGGTCGACATGTTGATGGTGACCGCCAGGGCGCTGCAGATACCGAGCACCTGCAACGCGATGGGGTTGTTGTTAAAGAGCGGGTCCGTTAAGACCTCTTTCGCCGTGGACATGTTGGTTATCCCTGGTTTTCTGCAGCGATGTATTTCAGGTACGGACCAAAGGCGAGATCGCCGGTCCAGAAGTTCACGAGATTCTGCACGCCGCGGCTGGTGAGCGTTGCGCCAGACAGCGCATCAACTTCATAGCTGGCGGCGGCGCTGCCCTTCGCTGAGCGGGTCTTGACCAGCGAGACCGACGGCATACCTTCACTGTCGTACACCTCGACGCCCGACCAGGTGGCCTTCCAGGCGCTGTTGTCGACTTCGCCGCCCAGCCCGGGCGTTTCCTTGTGCGAATAGAAGCCCAGGCCCGCAACGTTCTGCGCGCTGCCGTCGAGCGCAAGGTAACCGAACAGCGTGCCCCAGAGCCCGTAGCCGCGGACCGGAATCACGATCTTGTCGAGGCTGCCGCTGGCATCGTCCAGCAGGTAAGCCAAAGACACGTTCTCGCGCCGGCCGATCGTGGCCATGTCCTGCTCGATGCTCAGGTCTTTGGAGGCCGATGGGTCCTTCGCTGCCTTGATGGGGTCGTACCCGTCAATACTGAAATCGTCGACCGGCCGGCCAGATTCGAGGTCCACGGCCACAATCCGGAACGCCTGAAACAGCTCGTCGACGGATTTGCCGTCTGGCGAAACGTTGCTGTCAGCCGGCAGCAGCCCGGCAGCCCGCAGGATGTTCTGCTTCTGATCGAGCGCCTTGTTCGCCTGCTGCTGAGGCTTCAGCGCAACGGCGGCGGCCGAAACGATGATGCTGCACACCAGGCAGAGCGCTACGGAGACGATCAGGATCTGGCCAAGGCCATCCTTGTTGCGGCCCTTGTCTTTCGCCGCCGCGTCGATCGGGGTCTTGTCGTCGTCAGGCACGGGCCATCCTCCGCTTGATGTTGCCCTGAACCACAGCGTAGTCCATGAGGGGCGCGAACAGGTTGCCGAACAGAATCGCGAGCATCATGCCCTCGGGAAAGGCCGGGTTCACGACGCGGATGAGCACACACATAAAGCCGATGAGCATGCCGTAGTAGAGGCGTCCGGTGTTGGTCATCGCTGCCGAGACCGGATCCGTTGCCATGAACACCATGCCAAAGGCGAAGCCGCCCAGCACCAGGTGCCACAGCGGCGTCATGGTGAACATCGGGTTGGTGGAATCGATGACGTTGAAGAGCTGCGCGGTCACAACCATGCCGATCAATACGCCCAGCATCACCCGCCAGGACGCAATTCGAGTGACGAGCAGCAGGACCGCGGCCAGCGCAATCGCCAGCGTCGAGGTCTCGCCGAAGGAGCCCGGCATCATGCCGATGAAGGCCTGCGACCATTCCACCCCGTAGTCAGCGCCAATCGCCGCGTTGCCCAGGGGCGTTGCCTGCGTGTAGCCATCTACAGCCACCCAGACCGAGTCGCCGGACATTTGCGCTGGATAGGCAAAGTATAGAAAAGCGCGGCCGGTCAGTGCCGGATTCAGGAAGTTCTTGCCCGTGCCGCCAAACACCTCCTTGCCGATCACGACGCCGAAGATGATGCCCACGGCCGCCATCCACAGGGGCGTGGTCGCGGGCAGCGTCAGCGTGAACAGGATGCTGGTGACGAAGTAGCCCTCGTTCACCTCGTGACCGCGTTTGGACGCAAACCAGATCTCGAAAATGATGCCGGCGATGAACACCGTGATGTACAGCGGCAGAAAGTACGCGAGGCCGTGCACCAGGTTGTCCCAGAGGCTGGCGGGGTCGTAGCCGATCAGGCCATTCAGAAACCAGCCGCGCAGCCCGTCCATGCTGGTCATGCCCAGCTCGGCCATAGCGGCGTTGGCGTTGTGACCGTGCACCCAGGATCCCACCAAAGCGGGAATCCAGGCCGCAAACCACACTGTCATCATGATGCGCTTCAGGTCGAGCCCGTCGCGAACGTGAGACGCGCCGCCGGTGGTGCGTCCCGGTGTGTAGAGCGCGGTATCGATGGCCTCAAAGGCCGGATACAGCGCGGCCAGCTTGCCGCCTTTCTCAAAGTGCGGTTCGATCTGGTCCAGAAACGATCGCAAACCCATAGCTTCAGCCTTCCTTCTCTATCTGGGTCAACATATTGCGGAGCACAGGGCCGTACTCGTACTTGCCCGGGCAGGCATAGGTGCACAGCGCCAGGTCTTCTTCGTCGAGCTCCAGGCAGCCCAGGCCAATGGCCGTTTCGATATCGCCCACCAGCAGGCTGCGCAGCAGCTGTGTGGGCAGGATGTCCATGGGCATGACGGTCTCAAAGGTACCGATGGGCACCATGCCGCGTGGGCTGCCGTTGGTGGTCGTCGAGAAACTCACCTGCTTCTTGCCCAGCCACTTGGACAGGTAGATCGGAAACACCGAGTGCCGGTCCAGGCCCGGGGACAGGTAGCCGAACAGCTGTCGGTCGCTGTCTTCCGGCAGCACCGTCACCTGCTGGTGATACCGACCCAGGTAGGCCACGGGACCCGCGGCGGTCCGACCCGACAGGACGGGCCCGGAGATCGCGCGCTGGCTGCCCTCCCCCAGCTCGCCGGCTGTCAGCTCATCGATGTTGGCTCCGAGCCGGGTGCGCAGCAGCCGTGGGCTTTGCGCACCTGGCCCGCCAATGGCCACGATTCGAGACGGGTCCAGACGGCCGGTGACAAACAGCCGGCCGGCTGCGATGACGTCCTGATAGCCGATGTACCAAACGGTTTTCGCTGCGTTGACCGGATCCAGGAAGTGAATGTGGGTGCCCGCAAGGCCCGCCGGGTGCGGACCGCTGAAGCTTTCGCTGCGCACCTGACCACCGGCGGCGGTCGGGGGCTCGAAGCCTGGCGCGTGGCAAACGTGCACCGGGCCTTCTGTGAGCTTGGCCAGCACCTTGAGGCCGTTGCTGAAGGCCTCTGGGTCGTCGGCGATGATCACGGTCGGATCTGCGGCCAGCGGGTTGGTATCCATGGCGGTGACGAACAGCGCCGCCGGCTGCCCGTCGATCGGCGGCACTTTGCTGTAGGGCCGGGTTCGCAGGGCCGTCCACAGGCCGCTGGCGACCAGGTTGTCGACCACGGCATCCCGGGCGAGGCCGTCCAGAGCGCCGGCGTCGGTCTGCGCAAAGCTTTCCTGCGCATCGCCGTCCAGCTCGATCACGACAGACTGCAGCGCACGCTTGGCGCCGCGATTGATCTGGGTCACGCGCCCGGCACCAGGCGCCGTGTACGCCACCCCAGGGGTCTTCTTGTCGGTAAACAGCACCTGGCCAAGGCTGACAACGTCGCCTTCCTGCACCGCCATGGTCGGTTTCATGCCCGGATAGTCGTCGCCGAGCACAGCGACGCTGCGCGGGGCCCGGGTGTCGTCAATCCTTTGCTCCGGAGCGCCCGTGATGGGGAGGTCCAGTCCTTGTCGAGTTTTGATCATCTGATGCGCGTGCGCGACCCTGCTGAGTGCTGCAAGACCGGCCTCTCCCATGGGCAGGGAGACCGGCGGCGAAAGCCGACATCTCGACAAAAAGAGGGGGGCATGGGTGATGGGCGACGGCTGCCCGGCTCCCACCACGGCCTCAGATCAAGTCGAAAATCTGGCGCGCAAATTATAGGCGTCTGGGCCAGTTATGCCAATGAAAGCCGTCTCGGCGCCAAGAAAAAGCCGCCTCGAAAAGAGACGGCTTGCCCAGGGTCCGGGGGCTCTAGAAGCCCTGCTGCTCAACATCCCGCGGAATCAACGGGTAGGAGATCCCGGCCCACTTCTGGACCACCCGGACCACCTGGCAGGCGTAACCGAACTCGTTGTCGTACCAGACGTACAGCACCGCGCTGTCGCCCTTGGTGATGATCGCTTCGCCGTCAACGATACAGGCATGCCGGTTGCCCACAAAGTCGGTGGAAACCGCGTCCTTGGACTGCGTGTAGTCAATCTGGCGCTGCAGGTTGGAGTGCAGGGCCGTGTGGCGCAGGTAGTCCTTCAGCTCGTCGCCATCGATCGGCTTGTCGAAGGTCAGGTTCAGGATGACCAGCGAGACGTCCGGGGTCGGCACCCGAATCGCGTTGCCGGTCAGCTTGCCGTCCAGTTCCGGCATCAGCTTGACTACGGCCTTGGAAGCCCCGGTTTCGGTGATCACCATGTTCAACGCGGCGCTGCGGCCCCGACGGTTTTTCTTGTGGAAGTTGTCGATCAGGTTCTGGTCATTGGTGTAGGCGTGCACTGTTTCCATGTGCCCGGCCGTAATGCCGTACTTGTCGTTGACCGCTTTCAGGACCGGCACGATGGCATTGGTGGTGCAGGAGGCCGCCGCCAGGATGCTGTCGTTCTGGTCGATATCGTCCGTGTTGACGCCGGAGACGATGTTCTTGATGTCGCCTTTGCCCGGCGCCGTCAGGATCACTTTGCTCGCGCCCTTGCTCTTCAGGTGCTCGCTAAGGCCGGCCTCATCGCGCCAAACGCCGGTGTTGTCGATGATGACCGCGTTGTTGATGCCGTACTCGGTGTAGTCCACCTTGTCTGGCGACGGCGCGTAGATCACCTTGATGACGTTGCCATTGGCGATCAGGCAGCTGTTCTCTTCGTCCACCCGCAGGGTGCCCTGAAAAGTGCCGTGCACCGAGTCCCGGCGCAGCAGGCTGGCCCGCTTTTGCAGGTCGTCATCGCCGCTCTTGCGCACGACGATGGCGCGCAGCCGCAGCTGCCCGCCGCCGCCCGTTTTCTCGACCAGAAGGCGCGCCAGGAGCCGGCCAATGCGGCCGAAGCCGTACAGCACGACGTCCTGCGGCTCTTCGATGGGCGGCACGTGGCGACCAATGACCTCGCTACACTCGCGCTCACAGAACGCCAGTGGGGTCAGATCCGGATTGCCTTCGGCTTCGGCCATATAGGCCGTTGCGAGCTTGCCGACATCGATATGGCTGGGACCAAGGTCCATTTCAGAAAGTGCCTTGACGATCGGGAAGCTCTCGAACTCCGACAGCTCATTCTGAGCGACCTGCCGCACGTAGCGGTGGGTCTTCATAATCTGGGTCACGCTCTGGTTGTAGAGCGCGCGGTTGTAGCAGTAGGCGACGACGTTCTTGCGGTAAAGCTGGCCAATGAGCGGGATCATCGCTTCTGCCAGGGCTTCCCGCTCTTTCCAGTCGGGAAAATAGTCGTCAAGGCTCGGTAAGGCCACGTTCGTTCCTCTGTTTGCTATCCGGTGTGCGGCTGCGACTTAGAGGACCGTCTGGCGACGCGTCCTGCTGCAGCCATGCCCCTCTCGGGGCGCGCATTGTAGACCGGAATTCTACGGGAACGGCGAGGAAACGAATGAGGCGCGCCGCATGATCTTGTGACACAAATGTAGTTTCGGCGCGCTTGCAAGCCCAAGGGGCCTCAGGCGCAAACTCCGACAGCCATCTCGGCGGCCAGGGTCGTCGAGGCGCTTGCGCTAGCGGTATCCGGCGTTGATACGCTCGAGCGCTTCCTGGCCAGGATTCAGCTCTTTTTCTGTCAGTTCGTTCAGCGGCACCTGAGTGGTGCCCATGATCGCGTGACAGTCCACGGAATCCGGATCCACATACAGCAGCCCTGTCACCACATCGCCCTGCTCCTGGGCCCGCTGAACACGCGCCAAAGCGCCCACTCGGTCGTGGGGGTCGTAGCTGTCATCCAGCTTCTGCAGACGCAGCTCCGAGCCGTCAGGCATGCTGACGCTGGTGGAGGTGCCAGGTTCGTAGCTGGCCGTAATCTCCTGCGCACCGGCCACGTAGTCCACGGACACCACAGCCCCGGCGTGATCGCGCACGTACTGGTAGCTCTTGGTCGAGCCTTCGTGGTTGTTGAAGGCAACACAGGGCGACACCACATCGATGAACGCCATGCCTTCGTGCATGAGGCCCGCCTTGATCAGGGGTACCAGCTGCGCCTTGTCACCGGAAAAGCTCCGGCCGACAAAGCTGGCGCCCAGCTGCAGGGCCAAACTCGCCAGATCAATGGGGGCGTACAGGTTGGGCACGCCTTTCTTGCTGGTCGAGCCCTTGTCGTTGGTTGCCGAGAACTGGCCCTTGGTCAGCCCGTAGGTGCCGTTGTTGTCGACGATATACAGCATGTTGATGCGGCGTCGAACAATGTGCGCAAACTGGCCGAGGCCAATGGACGCGCTGTCGCCATCGCCAGACACGCCAATACAGTGCAGGTCCCGGTTCGCGAGGTTCGCGCCAGTCATGACGCTCGGCATCCGGCCGTGTACCGAGTTGAAGCCGTGCGAGTGATTCAGAAAGTAGCTGGGCGTCTTGCTCGAGCAGCCAATGCCGGACACTTTGGCAAAGCGGTGCGGCGGCAGGGACAGCTCAGCACAGGCCTGCACAATCGCAGCGCTGACGGAATCGTGGCCACAGCCAGCGCAGAGCGTCGACACCGCGCCCTCGTAGTCGCGCCGGGTCAGCCCCAGCTCGTTCACCGGCAGCCGCGGGTGATGGGCCTTCGGTTTGGCAACAAAAGTCATGAGCGCACCTCGGTGAGCCGCGGCAACGCCGCTTGCGCAAAGTGATCGGAGATCTGGCTCTGAATCGTGTCTGCAGAAATCGACAGGCCGGCGTAGTACAGCACCGGGATCAGCCGCCCGGGGTCAACCCCCAGCTCGTTCACCAGCAGGGTTTTCATTTGCGCATCGCGGTTCTGCTCAACCACGAACAGCAGCTCGTGCTCCTGCACAAAGGCCTCGACCTCGGCGCCAAAGGGGAATGCACGCAGGCGCATCTCGTCGAGCTCGATGCCCTCCTCCCGCAGCCGGTCCAGCGCTTCCGTCATGGGCAGCGCCGTGGTGCCGTAAAAAATCACGCCATAGCGCCGCTTGACCGAGGCGATCTCTGCCTTGGGTACCAGGCCGCGCGCGGTTTCCCACTTGAGCTCCAGGCGCTCCATGTTGGCCTGGTAGTCATCCGGAGACTCGGTATAAGCCGCGTATTCGTTGCGCGACGTGCCGCGAGTAAAGAACGCACCCTTGTCCGGATGCGTGCCCGGATAGGTGCGGTAGCCGATGCCGTCGCCGTCGACATCCAGATAGCGCCCAAAGCGCTCCACAGATTCCAGGGCCTGCGCGTCCAGCACCTTGCCGCGGTCGTAGCGCCGCGCGTCGTCCCAGGCGAAGGGCTCGGACAGGTTGTCATTCATGCCCAGCTCGAGGTCGCTCAGGACCAGAATGGGCGTTTGCAGCCGGTCGGCCAGGTCCAGCGCATCGGCGCCAAAATCGAAGCACTCCCGGGGCGTGGCCGGCAGCAGCACCGGGTGCTTGGTGTCGCCATGGGACGCGTAAGCTGCGCCCATCAGGTCCGACTGCTGCGTGCGGGTGGGCATGCCGGTCGACGGCCCGGCGCGCTGGATGTCCCAAAGCACCGCCGGTAGCTCGGCAAAGTACGCAAGGCCCAGGAACTCGCCCATGAGCGACACGCCCGGACCGCTGGTGGCGGTGAATGACCGCGCGCCGTTCCAGCCGGCACCAATGACCATGCCGATCGCGGCCAGCTCGTCCTCTGCCTGCACGATAGCGAAGTTTTTGGTCTCGCCGTCCTCACCGCGCCGCAGCTGGTTCGCGTAGCGCTCAAAGGCTTCGGCGACGGAAGTCGACGGCGTGATCGGGTACCAGGCACAAACCGTTGCGCCGCCGTACAGGGCACCGAGGGCAGCAGCCGTATTGCCATCGACCATGATCCGGTCGCCCACCGCATCGCTGCGCCGAACGCGCAGCGGCAAGGGCCCGCCCAGGTGTTCCCGAGCATAGTCCCGGCCCAGCGTGAGCGCATCGATATTGGGGGCGATCAGTCGGTCCTTGCCCCGGTACTGATCGGCGACCATGCCAGTGATGACGTCGAAATCAATATCGAGCAACGCCGCCAGCGCGCCCAGATAGGTAATGTTCTTGAACAGGCCGCGCTGCTTTAAGTCTGTGAACTGCGCGATCATGAGTCGCGACAGCGGCACGCCGATCTCGTGAATGTCGTCGCGCTGCAGGGACTTGGCCAGCGGCTTCGTGTTGTCGTAGAACAGGTAGCCGCCCGGGCGCACGCTGGTGACGTCTTCCGCGAGGGTCTCGGCGTTCATGGCGACCATGATGTCGACGCCTTCGCGACGGCCCAGATAGTTCTGCTCGCTGACACGCACTTCAAACCAGGTCGGCAGCCCCTGAATGTTCGACGGGAAGATGTTGCGTGTGGCCACGGGAATGCCCATGCGGAACAGCGCTTTCGCAAACATGCCGTTGGCGCTGGCACTGCCGGAGCCGTTGACGTTCGCGAAGCGAATCACGAAGTCGTTGTAAATCACATCGCTCATCCGTTGGCCTCCGCCAGCATCCGCACCTGCGGCACCTGAACGGCCGACTTCTGCATGTCCCAGGCGTTCGTCGGGCAGCGCTCGGCACAGAGCCCGCAATGCAGGCAAACGTCTTCGTCTTTCACCATCACGCGCCCCGTGGGCAAGGCGTCAGACACATATAGCGCCTGCTCAGGGTTGTCCGCCGGCGCCATGAGCATGGTTCGCAGCTGCTCTTCTTCGGCATTTTCCGTAAAGGAAATGCAATCCATGGGGCAGATATCGACGCAGGCATCGCACTCGATGCACAGCTTGTCCGCAAACACCGTCTGGACGTCGCAGTTCAGGCACC
The DNA here is from genome assembly GCA_964640725.1 of uncultured Pseudomonadales bacterium. Classification (GTDB taxonomy): domain Bacteria; phylum Pseudomonadota; class Gammaproteobacteria; order Pseudomonadales; family Azotimanducaceae; genus CALHVX01. The sequence continues at coordinate 14,071 of CAZXIJ010000033.1, forward strand.
GCTGCGCCTCGCGCTCGCCCAGGGCCCGGTCAAAGCCAAGCTCGACTTCGACCTTGATGTCGTTCAGGGCGATTTCCTTGTCGACCTGCGGCACCAGGAAGCGAGCGGCCGGATCGTGCTCGGCATCGTAAGCCCACTCGTGCATGCCCATCTTCTGGCTGATCAGGTTCACGCCCGGCGGTGGCCGGTCCTTTTCAAGGTCGCCCCCCTGGCAGAACAGATGGATAGAGATCGCCGCCTTGTGCGCATGGGCCGACGCCCAGATGATGTTTTCCGGGCCAAAGGCAGAGTCACCGCCAAAGAACACCTTCGGCAGGGTGCTCTGCAGCGTGTCCTCGTCCAGCACCGGGCAATCCCACTTGTCGAATTCGATGCCGATGTCGCGCTCGATCCACGGGCAGTGGTTTTCCTGGCCAATGGCCATGAGCACGTGGTCGCACGCCATGAAGACGTCATCTTCGCCGGTAGGCTCGTAGCGCAGCCGGCCGTCTTCGCCCTTTACGGGCTCGACGCACTCGAAGACGATGCCTTTGAGCTTGCCGTTTTCGTGCACAAACTCTTTTGGCGGACGGTTGTTGATAATCGGGATGCCCTCGGCCATGGCATCTTCTTTTTCCCAGTCCGACGCTTTCATGACTTCGAAGGCGCTACGCACCACCACGTTCACGGACTCGGCCCCCAGCCGCAGGGCGGTTCGGCAGCAATCCATGGCGGTGTTGCCGCCGCCCATGACAATGACTTTGCCCTGAATCGAGTCGGTATGGCCAAAGGCCACGCTCGACAGCCAGTCAATGCCGATGGAGATGTGCGCGTCCACTGCTTCCCGGCCGGGCAGCTTCAGATCCCGGCCCCGGGGCGCGCCGGTGCCGATGAAGTAGGCGTCGTACTCCTTGTCGAGCATGGCCTTGAGGCTCTTGACCTCGTAGTTGAAGTGGGTCTTCACGCCCATGTCCAGAACCAGGTTGACCTCTTCGTCCAGCACTTCTTCCGGCAGCCGGAACGCGGGAATCTGGCTGCGCATCATGCCGCCGCCCGCCGGGTCCTTATCGAACAGATGCACCTCGTAACCAAAGGGCATGAGGTCCCGGGCAACGGCCAGGCTCGCAGGCCCGGCACCCAGCAGCGCGACCCGCTTGCCGTTCTTCTGCTCCGGCACCTTGGGCAGATAGGGCGTGATGTCGCCCTTGTTGTCGGCCGCGACGCGCTTCAGACGGCAGATCGCCACGGGCTTTTCTTCAGTTCGCACCCGGCGACAGGCCGGCTCACAGGGACGGTCACAGGTTCGGCCAAGAATGCCCGGGAAGACGTTGGAGTCCCAGTTGAGCATGTATGCATCCGTGTACTGCTCCCGGGAGATCATCCGGATGTAGTCAGGGACCGGTGTGTGCGCAGGACAGGCCCATTGGCAGTCCACAACTTTGTGGAAGTAGTTGGGATCCAGGATATCCGTCGGTTTCACGCAGCGTCGCCTCCCCTTCGCTGTAGCACAGGCGTGGACTCGGGCGTGAAGACGGCGCGAAATCCAGCTCCTGCCCGAAGGTTAACCACTTGCCCGGCAAGCGTCTACGCAGCGGGGCGGGGCGAAATCACGGCTGCAGGGTGACCTCCTGGAGCTGTCCGAGCACATCCATGCCGAGCAGGCCATCGGTCTGGCGGGGCACATCGGCCAGGGCGATGACCTCGAGGGTCTCAAAACGCTGACCTCCGAAGATGAACTCAGCAACCTCGTACACGGGCACCTCAATCGCGCCCGCCGCCGTATTGACCCGCGCCAGCCGCCGCAGGGGCTGGGCGCCGATCCGCGCCAGGGCATCGGGCGACAGGGCAGTCTGGGTCGCGCCCGTATCGAGCAGCAGGTTCAGGTTGCGGCCCGCCGCCTGCACATTGGCGAGCAGGGAGCGATCGCGCCGCTGCAGCTCAGGCTCGGTGCCGGTGGCGATGATCGAATCCCGCAGCGCCGCCACGGTAGCGGTGTCGACGCCATAGCCGGCGATCTCGTCCAGCACGCTCAGCGCATCGTCCTGCCGATTGGCAGCCAGATAGGCCTCGGCCAGCGCCAGCCGGTGCTGATCGTTCAGGGGCTCCCGCTCGACCAGGTTCTGGTACAGGGCGATGAGCGGGTCCGCCGCGACCTCGACGGCCAGGGCAGGGTCCTGCGCTTGCTGCTGCTCGAGCGCATCGGCCGTGATTCGTGCCACCTCTTCCTGAACCAGAGACTCGCGCAAAGCCATCGCCTCGGCCTGCTCTTCGGTAGTCAGGGGGGACTCGATAATGTCCAGGACCGGGCGCAGGGCGCCTTCAAAATCGCCGCTCGCGGCCAGGGCCTCGGCCCACTGGAAGCGAACGTCGTTGTCCCCGGGGTTGAGCGCCGCGTAGCGCGCCAGCAAATCGACGGCATCGTCGGTGGCCTCGGCCGCAACCAGATCTGCCGCGACCCGGCGCATGCCCTCGTACAGGGCCGCATGGTCCTGATCCCGCCCTTCGTGATTCGCCTGCTCCAGCAGGTCGACCAGGCCCGCCCAGTCGCGGTCCGTGACCGCTTCGGCGAAGCCCGCAACGGGCACCGCTGCCGGGAGCGGCACCGCGGCTCGGGTCGTCGCCGCCGGGGCAGCTTCGACCACCCAGTCCGCATCGCGGTCACCCCAGCGTTTGCCGGAGACCAGGCCCATGGCAAAAGCCACCGTGATCAGAAGGATCCAATGCCAGGTTCTCATCAAATCGTTACACTCCCGGCCCCACGCCACGGCACAGTGCCGATGGGCGAAACCCTGTTCCTAACGCGGCCCCATGAATCAAGTAGCAACCCGTCCTGCTGTCACTGCTAAAGCTGGTTTCAGTCCATTTGCACCGCCGGCGTTCCCTGAGCCGGGCGAGCGCCAGGGCTGGCGCGGCCTTCATGGTAGCTCGGAGGCGCTAGCGGTCGCCACCAGCGCATCGAAGCACGACTCGCTCACCGTTGTTGTGACCGAGGACACTGTCAGCGCGACCCGCTGGCTCGCGCAGCTGAGATTTTTCGCCCGGCCCGACCTGCCCGTCCTGCGCCTGCCGGACTGGGAAACCCTGCCCTACGATGCCTTCTCGCCCCATCAGGACATCAGCTCGGAGCGGATCGCCACCCTCGCCGCCCTGCCGGACACCCGGCAGGCGATCCTGGTAGTGCCGATCGCGACGGCTCTGCAGCGCCTGGTGCCCCGGGCGTTCCTTGCCGGACAACGCTTCGATCTGGCGGTCGGACAGTCCTTCAGCCTTGAGCGAGAAAGAAAGAAGCTGGACGAGGCCGGATATCTCGCGGTCGACACCGTCAGCGGGCCCGGCGAGTACGCCGTACGCGGCAGCCTCATGGACATCTTCCCCATGGGCACAGAGCGCCCGGTGCGGGTGGATCTGTTCGACGACGAGATCGAGAGCCTGCGCTACTTCGATGCCGAAACGCAGCGCACTACAGATCGCATCGAAGCCATGCAGCTGTTGCCGGCCAATGAGTTCTCGCTGGATGCGGACAGCATCGGCGCCTTTCGGCGCCGCTGGCACGAGACCTTCGACGTTGATGTGCGCCGCTGCAGCGTCTATCAGGACGTCAGCCAGGCGCTCAGCCCCAGCGGCATCGAGTACTACCTGCCACTCTTTTTCGAGCAGATGGACACACTGTTCGACTATCTGCCAGAGGATGCCCGGTGGGTGGTGGCCTGCGATCTGGAACCAGCCATCAGCGCCGTGCGCACAGAAGTCGAGGGCCGCTACGAGAGTCTGCGCCACGACGTGGAGCGGCCGCTGCTGGCGCCCGCGCAGCTGTGGCTGGCGAGCGATGCGTTTCACGCGCCGCTCAAAGGCAGCGCCGTTGTGCACCTGGCTGGCAGCCGCAAGCACGAGCAGCGCTTCGGGGCGCCAGCCCTGCCGGACCTGCGCGCCAACCCCCGCGCGCAGAAGCCTGCCGCAGCCCTCACGAGCTACCTCAACCAGGCGCCGCTGCCGACTCTGTTTGTCGCGGAGTCCGCCGGTCGCCGGGAAGTGCTGGACGAGCACCTGCGCCGCGCCGGCATTCAGACCAGCCCGGTCGACAGTTTCCAGGACTTCTGCGCAACTGTGCTGGCGACCGATCCGGCCCAGCCGCGGCCGGCGGCCAGCAGCCATTGGCTGTGCATCGGCACGCTGGAAGAGTCCATGCAGTGCACGAGCGCACTGGTGCTCACAGAATTCGACCTGCTGGGCAGCCGGCCGAGCGAGCGCCGCGCGGCCGCAACCCGGGTCATGGACCCGGAACAGGTCATCCGCAACCTCACCGAGCTCCAGGTCGGCGCGCCGGTGGTGCACATCGACCACGGCGTCGGCCGGTACCTTGGCCTGACGACGCTGCCGATTGACGGCCAGGACTACGAGTTTCTGGCCCTGGAATACGCCGACGAGGCCAAGCTGTACGTACCCGTCACAGCGCTGCACCTGATCGGTCGCTACAGCGGCACCGAGGGCGCGCTGGCGCCGCTCCACCGGCTGGGGACCGACAGCTGGGACAAGGCCAAACGCAAGGCTGCCGAGCGGGCTCACGACGCCGCCGCCGAGCTGCTCAACATCTACGCCTTGCGGGCTGCCAAGGAAAGCCGGCGCTTTCCCGAACCGGGCCCGGACTACGACCGCTTTGCCGCGCAGTTTGCCTTCGAGGCGACGCCGGACCAGGCCAGCGCCATCGAAGAGGTGATCGCCGACCTGTGCGCCGACAAAACCACCGACCGGCTGATCTGCGGCGATGTCGGCTTCGGCAAAACCGAGGTTGCCATGCGCGCCGCCTTCGTCGCCGTGGCTGCCGGCCATCAGGTCGCGGTGCTGGTGCCGACCACCCTGCTCGCCCAGCAGCACTACGAGTCCTTCAAGGACCGCTTCGCCGACTGGCCGGTCAACATCGACCTGGTCAGCCGGCTGCGCAGCGACACCGAGCTCAAGGAAACCGGCAAAAAGCTCGAAAACAAGAGCGTCGACATCCTCATCGGCACGCATCGACTGCTGAATCCAGCGATCCGCTTCGCGGATCTGGGGCTGGTCGTCATTGACGAAGAGCATCGCTTTGGCGTGCGGCAAAAAGAGCGGCTGAAGGCGCTGCGCTCGGAGGTGGATGTCATCACGCTGACCGCCACGCCGATCCCCAGAACCCTGAATCTGGCCATGAGCGGGCTGCGCGACCTGTCGGTGATCGCGACCCCGCCAGCAAAGCGGCTCTCGATCAAAACCTTCATCCAGCAGTCCCGCAAACATGTGATTCGCGAGGCCATTCATCGGGAACTGCAGCGCGGTGGCCAGGTCTTTTACGTCCACAACGAGGTGAAGAGCATCGAGCGCGTTGCCAGCGAGCTGGCGGAGGCGCTGCCGGAAGCCCGGGTCGGCATTGGGCACGGGCAAATGCCCAAGCGCGAGCTGGAACAGGTGATGAACGATTTCTATCACCGCCAGATCAACGTCCTGGTCTGCACCACCATCGTCGAGAACGGCATCGACGTGCCCAACGCCAACACCATCATCATCGACCGGGCGGATCGCTTCGGTCTGGCCCAGCTGCACCAGCTGCGCGGGCGGGTCGGACGCTCCAGCCGCCAGGCGTACGCCTACCTGCTGACGCCGGAGCCCCGGGCCATGACCGCCGATGCCCGCAAGCGGCTCGAGGCGCTGGAGGCCTCCGGCGAGCTGGGTATCGGCTTTACCCTCGCCACCCACGACCTGGAGATTCGCGGGGCCGGAGAACTGCTGGGCGACGAGCAGTCCGGCCAGATCGAGGCGGTGGGCTACAGCATGTACATGGAGCTGCTCGATCGGGCGGTGCAGGCCATCCGGAGCGGCAAGACGCCCGACATGGACCGTCCGCTGGAGCCGACCCATCATGAGATCAACCTGCACGAGCCCGCCCTGATTCCGGACACCTATCTGCCAGACGTGCATAGCCGCCTGATTCTGTACAAGCGCATCGCCAACACGGACAACCGCGATCAGCTGGACGAGCTCAAGGTCGAGATCATCGACCGTTTCGGCACGCCGCCCGACCCGTTACGGCGCCTGTTTGCCGTGACCGAACTGCGACACCAGGCTGCCACCCTGGGCATCGACCGCATCGACCTCGGCAGCAGCGGCGGTCGGCTCGAGTTCCGCAGCGACACTCCCGTCGAGCCCATCACCATCATCACGCTCATGCAAAAATGGCCGTCCACCTACCGCATGGACGGCGCGACCATGCTGCGGGTCAAGGAAACGCTGCCGACCTTCGAGGCGCGGTATGATTTCGCGACGCAGCTGATGGCGCGCATCGCGCCCGGCAACGACAATAAAGCGCAACGATGACTTCCATGAACCGCAATTCGACTCCCGGTACCGCAAAGCTTGCGCCCCTGGCCCGCTGCCTCGTACTGGCCCTGCTGGGCACGGCGGCCCTGGGCCACGCCGCATCCGCCCCGGAAGATCTTCGCGCCGAGCGCCACTACCGGGTCGAACTGATTGTCTTCGCCCGGCAGAACGTCACCGAGGCGAACACCACCGAAGTGCTGACGCGCACCGAGGTCTCGCCGCAGCCGGCGAACATCGCCAGCCTGCGCGGCGATCTGGACGCCTACCCCTTCGAGCTGGACGATCTGACGCGGCGCATGCTGGCGCGCGACCGGGTCCGCCCGCCCGCGCCGGACACCCGGCTGACCGAGCTGTGGGGCATTCCCGAAACCGCTTCCGGCAGCGCTGATGCGCCGGCAGCGGAGCCTGCCCCCGCTGCCGGCCCTGAGGATCCCGCGGCCCAGAGCGCTCGCGAGCAGGCCGCGCTGCAGGAAGCGCTGGCCCAGGCGCTGCGTGCTGACGCGCAGCAGCTGGCTGCAGACAGCTACCGCTTTGACCCGTCGCGCCTGGCGCAGCTGAGCGATGTGCAGGCGCGCCTGCGCCGCCGCTACGAGATCCTTGTCGCCGGCAGCTGGCAGCAGCCCGTGCCCGCCCGGGACGCACCGCAACCGCTGCTGCTGCAAACCGGCCAGCGCTTCGGCGATCTGTTCCAGCTTGAGGGCTTTGTCGAAGTCACGATCAGCCGTTACCTGCATGTTCGAACCAACCTGAAGTACTTCGAGCCAGAGCTCGGCGCCTACCTGGTTGCCGCAGACCCGATGCTCGCTGAGTCGGTGCAGGCAGAGATCGCGGCGCAAGACGCAGCCGATGCAGAGGCCGCCGCGAGCACGCCCGTTTCTGGCGATCCGGCGAGTCAGGAGCCTGCTGCGGTTTTCGAGCGGGTCGTTCCGGAAGGCGACCACTTCATGGAGCTGGCCCAGCAGCGGCGCATGCGCAGTGCCGAGCTGCACTATCTGGACCACCCCAAGTTCGGCGTGCTGGTCAGAATCGATCCGGTCCCGGCCAGCCCGGAGCTGGCGGCAGCCTGGTCAGCCCTGCAGGCGTTCGAGCGCTCGCAGTAACACCGCCTGGGCCCGGGCGCTGCCGCGATCGGCAACGCGCCGCAGCTGGTCCATGTCAACCGCCCCGGGCACAACCCCCGCGGCTGGGTTAATCACCAGGCACAGGGCAGTCACAGCGATGCCTTTCTCGCGCAGCAACGGGACTTCTGGCATGGCCGTCATCCCGACGACCGCGTTGCCGTCGGCCGCCAGGCGTCGGACCTCGGCGACGGTTTCGAGCCGCGGTCCCTGGGTACAGGCGTAGCAGCCGCCTTCGATGACGATTTCGTCCAGGCTGCTCGCCGCCTCGCTCAGCACGGCACCAAGATCGGCATCAAAGGGCTCCGCCAGCTCGAGGTGCTCGACCTGCTCGCCGTCGTAAAACGTGTGCTCGCGGCCATAGCTGTAGTCGATGATCTGATCGGGAATCATCAAGGCTTCGGGCTTTAGCGCTGCCACGACGCCACCAACGCTGTAGCTGAGCAGCGCGCGGGTCACGCCGAGCTGCGCCAGGCAATCGGCATTGGCCCGATAGTTCACGACGTGCGGCGCCAGCTTGCGGGCCTCGTCATGCCGCGGCAGATAGTAGGCGCGGAAATCAGCGCCCGGCAGCGGAATCTCGCGGATCGGGCCCGAGGGCCGGCCATAAGCGGATTCCGGCGCCTGAATCGCGGGCCATTCCCGGGCTCCCGGCGGCGGCGCGCTGCCGCCAACGATCGCAACGGCGGTCGCCATCAGAGTATGTCGCTCAGGTCTTCCGGCAGGGCATAGATGCCGTCAAGGTTGCGCAGATAACCCTCGATGTCCATGCCCCAGCCCAGCAGGAAGCGGTCCGGGCAGTCCAGGCCGATGTAGTCCGCCCTGGTGGTCACGCCGGGCACCGCTTTGCGGGCGAGGACGGCACTGGATACCGCGCCGGCCCCGGCCTCTTCGCAAAAGCTCAGGAGCGCAGCGAGGGTCTTGCCCTCGTCCAGGACATCGTCGATCAGCAATACGTGACGCGTCGAGAGTTCGACCTCAGGCTGATGCAGCCAGCGCAACGCCTGCCCCGCGGTACTGCCCCGGTAGCGCGATACCTGCAGGCAATCCATGGTCAGGGGAAAGTGGAGCCGCTGGAGCAGCGCGCCGGCGAACGGCAGAGCGCCGTTCATGACGCACAAGACCAGCGGGTTGCGGTCCGCCAGGTCCGCGGTGATGCGCACCGCCATCTGGTCGATCGCGCGGAGCACCGCGTCCCGGTCAAAAAGGCACTCGGCGGCGGCCTGGGCGCGCTTGACGCGAGCGGGCGGTTCAGTTTGCAGTGTTGTCACGAAATCAGCGTTCTCTGGAGTAAATGGCGGGTCCAGGTCCTAGAAGAACCGCGTCAGCTCCAGCTGCAGGAAATCGTCTCGCTGCAGGAAAGCTGATTTGGCGCTGCCGTCCTCGAAGGCCTGCAGCTCTGCCAACGCCGAACGCTCTCGCGTGCCGGCAAACGCGCGCCCTTCCAGGGCCAGCCGCCAATCCTGACCGATCTCGCGGCTGGCCTCCAGACTTACCAGATATTCATCGGTCTCGGTGTCCCAGATCACGCCCAGCAAAGCCTGGGTGCCCCCGTCATCGTTCAGGGCCCAGCGGGCGCCAAGGGCCAGATCGCGCTCGAATATGGTGTTCAGGGCGCCGTCGCCCCGCTCGTCCCAAAGATACTCGAGCACCAGTCCGAGGTCCGAGCGGCTGCCCAGCACGCCGACCAGGGTGCGCTCGAAGCCGATGTTGGCAGCGGCAAACCGCTCGCCATCCCCGCTGCGCGTCGTCGCCTCCAGCTTGAACGCCCAGTCTCCGTGCAGGTACTGCGCGTCCAGCCCGGTCTGGTCGATGACGTCGTAGCGCGGGACCAGGCGCGGCTCGCCGCCTGCCGGCACGGCAAGGGTCAGCAGGGGATCGCGATTGGTGCCGGAAAAATGGTACAGCCCCCAGCTGAGCGGGCCCGCAAAGTGGCTCCAGCGCACCGCACCGTCCACCCGCTGCTGTTCCGCGCCGGACTCGAAGCGCGCATCGTCCGCCACCGGCAGGCCAAAGCGCAGCCGACCATCCGGACCGGGAAAGGTCCGCTCACGCGCCCCGGGCAGCAGGTAGAAATTGAGATTGCCAAAGGCACGGCTCAAAACCAGCTCCACCATGGGTTGGCCCAGCTTGTCTTCGCCATCGATGTTCTCGACCAGGTCGGTCTGGTTCAGCACATCGACCAGATGCTTGAATTCGGTGACGCCCCAGAACACCTGGCGAACGCCCACGTGCAGCTCAGCGCGATCGCCGATGTAGCTGTAAAAGGCTTCGCGAAAGTCGCCGTGAGAGCGATCGCTGTCCTGCGAATCCAGGCGCACAAAGGGACTCACCGTCACGCTGTGGCGACGATTTGCGGATTCGGCGAACCACTCGGCCTGCAGGCTGATGGAGGGCTGCCAGGATGACTGGCCGTCCGCCCCGCGGGCGAAGAAAGTGCGGTTCTGCAGCCCGAGGTCGAGGTCCAGATCACGCGTCCAGCCGGAGCCGTCCTGGGCCTGGCCGGCCGTCGCGCCGCAGAGCAGCAGCGCCAGCAGCGCCAGCAGCTGCCAGCGTATCAGGGGCAGTCCGACCGCCCGCACTAGCGCACTCGCTGCAGGGCGTTGACCGAGAAGTCCCGGGCCGCGCTCAGGTCGCCGCCGTAGCGGAAATTGCGCCAGCGCAGCACGGTGCTTTTGCCGGTCCGCACGTTCGTCATCTCCATGTTGGTCGCTCGCCAGAATCGCCCCTGGTGCTGCTCAAAGCCGTCGGCAACGAGCACTTTCTTCAAGCGCTCCTGCCGATCGAAGTATTCAATGCGGCGAACCCGGAGCGCATCGCTGTCAACCCAAAGCGTCTGCCAGCTGTAGCCCGAGAACTCGTCCAGGGGCACGCGCTTGATCTGGTAGCAGCGCCCCGCCTCGCAGGGCACCAGGCCCAGAAAGCGATCGCTGAACTTGGCCAACGGCTGCGACGTCAGGTCCTCAAAGGAAAACTCGCTGCCCAGGAACGGACCGGAACGATTGCGGGCGCCGATCTTTTTGACCCGGCGCAGGGCCGGCAGATAGAGCCACTGATCGTCGAGCCGATCACCGTGGGCATGGCTGAGCAGGCCGGTGCCCCGGATCGCTTTGGGCTGGTCGAAGGTCACCAGTGTTCGATCGCCGTCGCCGGGAACCTCGAGCTGCGCAATGGTCAGCGACCGCAGGGCTTCACGGCCGTTGGCGGTTCGCAGGATCATGTCCAGATCAACGGTCAGGTTGCCGAAGCCGTTTTCTGCGGCATCGGCGGCGGCCATGATGCGGGCCCCGGCCTCCAGCGGATCCAGTGCCGTCAGCTGCGCGGGCAGCGGCACCTGCTGCAGGATCGCTGCGGGCAGCAACACCGAGGGCGGCGCGCCGGGCGCATCGTCTTGCCCCCAGACCGCAGGCGCAAAGAGCCAACAGGTCAGGGCCAGGCAGCGCGCCAGGCTCCGGGCGCCGAACGGAGAGATCGCGCGACCCGATTGCCGCCTGGTTGTCGCCCGTCGCCGGGACTGTATATACTCACACACTGTATATCTGAACAGCCTGAATGGTTAGCCAGTTTGACTGTCTGACTCGGTTGACAAAAGGTCCAGTCAATTTTGCTGCACTCTCGCGCCCTCGGGAACGGGTCAAACAAAGCAACTGGCTGGAAATCAAGAGAATACACCCAGTAACTGAACAGGATTGGAATTATGGGCTCAGAGCTCTCCACCGCCGACGCCCCCAAACTGACAGCGAGACAGTCGCAGGTGCTGGCACTGATCCGCAGCCACATTGCCGACACCGGCTACCCGCCAACCCGGGCCAACATCGCCCAGCAGCTGGGGTTCAAGTCTCCCAACGCGGCTGAGGAACATCTCAAAGCCCTCGCCCGTAAGGGCGCCATCGAGATCATTCCGGGCACCTCCCGCGGCATCCGCTTGCCGGAAGAAGGCGGGCTGCCCATCGTCGGTCGCGTCGCCGCAGGACAGCCCATCCTGGCCACGGAACACATCGAAGACCGGGTCGACCTGCCTTCGACCTTCTTCCGTCCTCATGCGGACTACCTGCTGCGGGTCAGCGGCGACAGCATGATCGACGTCGGCATTCTCGACGGCGACCTGCTCGCCGTGCACAAGACCCCGGAAGCGAGCAACGGTCAGATCGTGGTTGCCCGGGTCGAAGACGAAGTAACGGTCAAGCGGCTGCAGCGCGGCCGGGTCAAACACAAGCTCACCCTGCTGCCGGAAAATGCCGACTACAGCCCGATCGAAGTGGATCTGCGCGAGCAGTCCTTCGCGATCGAAGGGCTGAGTGTCGGCGTCATCCGCCAGGCCGTCTGACGCCGGTCGGCCAAACCCGCCGTCAGTCGTCGGGCTTGGTCGCGGCCCGCTTCTTCGCAGCAGCGCTCGAACCCTTGGCTGCGGTCTTCTTGGCCGCGGCCTTTTTTTTGCTGGCCTTTTTCTTGGCTGCTTTCTTCTTGGCCCCAGGCTTCTTGACCTCGCCTTCCTGCACCCATCGCTGGCCGTCGTAAAAGGCTTTCCAGCCAGACGCTTTGCCGTCGATTTCTGACTGCACGTACTGCTCTTTGGTCTTGCGGCTGTAGCGAATCAGTGCCGGGTTCCCCTCCGGGTCCTGCGCCGGAGCCTGCAGCAGGTACGCGAACTTTGGATCCAGCTCGTTGGCGTGCGGCTTGAGCTCGGACACGAGCGGGGCTCGGGTCTCTCGATGCTTCGGAAACTGGCTGGCAGCCAGGAAGATCCCGGACGCGCCATCACGCAGCAGATAGTGGTCGTCCACTTTCTCGCAGCGCAATTCCGGCATGGGGATCGGATCCGCCTTGGGCGGCGCGGGTTCACCGCTCCGCAGCAGCTTGCGGGTGTTTTTGCATTCGTCGCTGGTACAGCCAAAGTATTTGCCAAAGCGCCCGGACTTGAGCTGCATATCGGCGCCGCACTTGTCGCACTCGATCACCGGGCCATCGTAGCCCTTGATGCGGAACTGCCCGTTCTCGACTGCAAAGCCCGGGCAGTCCGGGTTATCGCCGCAGATGTGCAGCTTGCGCGCCTCATCGACCAGGTAGCTGGTCATGGGGGTCTTGCAGCGCGGGCACTTTTCTTTCTTGCGCAGTAGCTTGGACTCGGCTTCTTCGTCGGCATCGACGTCGACAGCCTCTTCGCCGGGAATCAGGTTCAAGGTCTGGGTGCAGCGCTCCTTGGGCGGCAGCGAGTAGCCCGAGCAGCCCAGAAAAACCCCGGTGCTGGCGGTGCGGATCTGCATGTGCCGGCCGCACTTGGGACACTCCACGTCGGTATCCGTTGGCTCGTTGGGGCGCATGCCTCCGTCAGCCTGACGGGCGTCGACCAGTTTGTCGCTGAAGTCGCCGTAGAACTCGTCGAGCACGCTGCGCCACTTCGCATCGCCCTCGGCGATCTTGTCGAGCTCCTCTTCCATCTGGGCGGTAAAACCGTAGTCCATCAGGTTCTGGAACTTCTCGACCAGCCGGTCGGTCACCAGCTCGCCCACCTTCTCGGCATAAAAGCGCCGGTTCTGAAGGCTGACGTAACCTCGATCCTGGATGGTAGAAATGATCGCCGCGTAGGTAGACGGCCGACCGATGCCGCGCTTCTCCAGCTCGCGCACCAGGCTGGCTTCGCCGTAACGGGCTGGAGGCTTCGTAAAGTGCTGGATCCCTTCAACATCTTTGGCGGGATCCTGCAGGAACAGTTCGTCGCCGATCGCAAAATCAGGCAGAACCTTGTCTTCATCCTTGCGAGCGTTGACCGGGAGCGCCCGGGTATAGCCGTCAAACTTAAGGATTCGCCCGCGAATGCGCAGCTCGAAGTCGCCGGCGGTCACGGTCACCGTGGTGCTCAGATACTCCGCGGGCGGCATCTGGCAGGCCAGAAACTGCCGCCAGATCAAATCGTACAGGCGCACCGCATCGTCATCGACATTCGCCAGGTGTTCCGGGCGGGTGCCGACGTTGGACGGGCGAATCGCCTCGTGCGCCTCCTGGGCATCGTCCTTGCTGGCGTAGATCTTGGGCGCGTCGGGCAGATAGGCCTCGCCAAACTCTTTGCTGATGAAATCGCGGCAATCGGCAACGGCATCGTTGCTCAGATTGGTCGAGTCCGTCCGCATGTAGGTGATGTAGCCTGCCTCGTAAAGGCGCTGCGCCATCGTCATGGTCTTTTTGACGCTGTAGCTAAGGCGGGTCGAGGCGGCCTGCTGCAGGGTCGAGGTAATGAACGGCGCGCTCGGTTTGCTGCGGGTCGGCCGGTCTTCCCGATTGGTGACTTTGAACTGGCTGGCACGCAGCTGCTCGAGCGCCGCGTTGGTGGCGGTCTCGTTGTCAGGCCGAAAGTTCTCGCCGCTTTGCCGCGCCACCTGAAAGCGGGTCGCATCGCTGCCGCCCTCGGGGGTCAGGTCGGCGAACGCCTCCCAGTACTCCTCAGGCACAAACGCACGGATTTCCCGTTCGCGCTCAACCAGCAGGCGCACCGCCACGGACTGCACGCGCCCCGCCGACAGGCCCCGGGCAACCTTGGCCCACAGCAGCGGCGACAGCTCAAAGCCCACCACGCGATCCAGAAAGCGCCGCGCCTGCTGGGCATTGACGCGATTGATGTCGAGCTGGCCAGGATCCTCGAAAGCCGCCTGAATCGCCTTGCGAGTGATTTCGTTAAAGACGACCCGGCGAAACCGGTCCGGATCTCCACCGATGGTCTCGCGCAGGTGCCAGGCAATCGCCTCGCCCTCCCGATCCAGGTCCGTTGCGAGATACACCATGGGTGCTTTCTCGGCGAGCTTCACCAGCTCATCAACCACCTTCTCCTTGCCAGGGAGCACTTCGTAATCGGCCGCCCAGTCGTTGTCAGGATCGATGCCCATGCGCTTGACCAGCTGCAGCCGGCTGCGCTTGGCCTTGTAGGCTTCTCGCTCCTCAGGCGGCAAGGCGCGGGTCTTCGCCGCTTCGGCAGCCCGGGCTTTCGGGTCACTGCCTCGCCCGCCCGTCGGCAGGTCACGGATATGCCCGACCGAGGACTTCACGATAAAGTCCTTGCCGAGGTATTTGTTGATGGTGCGCGCCTTCGCCGGCGATTCCACAATGACCAGTGATCGGGCCATGAGCCTCCTGAAGGTCCCAAAGGATCTGCGGGCCCGCTCCGTGGGACCGCTGGGCCGTAACCCACCTGTTGGGACCAATTACGATATAAATAGTGGGAGGCAGACGTGTTTAGTCAACTAGATAGCGCTAAACGGCCTGCCCCTCTCGACCGCGAGGTTTATACGGGCTACGAAAAAGCGGTGTCAAGAATTGATGTCGCTATCTGCGTCATCTCTTCGATCGTCCGCAGCGGCCAGCGCCTGCCCCATGGCAGTCAGTGCCTGGGCCAGATTGTCGACCGCTTCGATGTCGCTGCCGGCCCTTTCTGCCCAGTAAACGCCGACGCTCCGGGGTTCGACAGCCAGGGCGCGCACATCCTGCGGGAGGCTCGGCAGATGGCGCTCGACAGCGCTCAGCGCCGCCGGCCACCCGGCTTCCGGCGGGAAGCTCGCCGCGGGGTCGAACAGCCAACCGTCAGTGACCGGAACCGCCGCGCGGGTCACCGGTGCCGCGTCCGGGCCCGGCGCGCGAAACAGCCGAAACGGCGCGGTGTGGCGCAGCCGACGCGCCAGGTGATGCTCGTAAACGGCCAGCAGCTCAGAGGTGTCGCGTTCGGTGCCGGCCGCCGACACGCGCTGCTCTGCCGTGGGGTTCAAGCGCTCCAGAGGCCGGATATCGACGTTCAGGTCCAAGGAGCGCGCCCGGGCGCGCAGCGCCGTCAGACGCTTGTCTTTGGCGGACGGTCGTAGCCACATGACAGGCCCGAAGGCGGCCAGCAACACGATGACGGCAATAACGATCCAGCTCATTGTCCTGCCTTGAGCGGCTCCGGGGGGTGCGTGTATGGTCGCCGGATTGGCACCAGATCAGCAAGCGGGAGATGACGATGACGGGAACGCCCGACAACGGCTACCGGCGAATCATCGCCGGCGTCGACCTGACGACCGAGTCATATCCCATCGCCGAGCGCGCCAAAGCCCTGGCGCAGATGTGCGGCGCCGAGCTGCATATCGTCCACGTCGTTGAGCCCCTCAGCCTCGCCTACGGCGGAGACGTTCCCATGGACTTGTCGACGGTGCAGGACCAGATTCACGAGCAGGCCGAGAGCCGCCTGGCGAGCTTCGGAGATCGGCTCGGCATTCCGTCAGATCGGCAGCACCTGATCTTCGGACGGCCAGAGACAGAAATCCAGCGGGCCGCAGCCCGGGAAGAGGCAGACCTGATCGTTGTCGGCTCCCACGGCCGGCACGGCCTTGCGCTGCTGCTCGGGTCCACGGCGAACGGCGTACTGCACGGCGCCGAGTGCGATGTGCTGGCCATTCGCGTCGGCGCGCACGACAGCTAGCCGGGGCCAGGAGCAGTCCTGCAGAAGGCAAGGACACGTCACAGAGCGGCCGCAGGAACTACTGCTAAGCTCACTCGTCAAACCGCAAGCACTGTACGAACAACAGGATGATGTTCCGCAATTTAGCTGCCTGCCTGGTTTTGCTGTCGAACTGGACTGCGACACCGGTACTTGCCGACGCCCCATCTCAGCTTCCGCCCGCGGAGCGGCAGGCGGCTGCGCCGATGCTTGCGGTCAGCGCTGCGCCGGCTTTGCCGCTGAGCGCGCCGACATCGACGCGTCAGTACGAGCAGCGCAGCCTCTACATACAGGCGAAGGACGCGATCAGGAACGCGCGCTTTGCCGACTACCGCAAGCATCGCGCCGCACTCGATGACTACGTCATTGCGCCCTACCTCGACTACCACTACCTGCGCGCGACGATCAGCAAAACACGTACGCGCACAGTCACCAGCTTTCTCAAGAACCAAGCTGACTTGCCCGCCACACCGTTGCTCAAGCGTGCCTGGCTTCGCAGCCTGGGGCGCAACCGGCAGTGGCAGACCTATCTGAAACACTACGACGGCGAGCCCGGTGCTGATCTTCAATGCTACGAGCTCCGGGCCCGCTACGGCACCGGGCGCAAGAAAGAGGCGCTGTCGAAGGTGGGCCCTATCTGGACCGTGCCCGAATCGCTGCCGAAAGCTTGCGATCCGCTGTTCAAAGCCTGGATTGCCAGCGGCGGGCTCACAGACGAGCGTGTCTGGGAGCGCCTGACCCTCGCCCTGCGCGACAACGAGCGCAGCCTCGCACGCTATCTGGTCACGCTCACCGCCGACAGCACCAAGCCCATGGCGCAAACGTTCTATGGTGCCCATACGCAGCCGGAAAAGAGCCATCGCGCTGCGCAGCTGCAACAGGACAGCGAACGAGGTCGGATGATCGTGTTGCACGCCGCCGAACGGCTGCTGCGCCGGGACGATGCCAGGAATGCCGAGCAGCTCTGGCAAGCCCGAACGCAATGGGACTTTTCCGAAGAACAGCGGCGTGCCTTTGAAGATGCGCTGACCGTCGCCAAGGCCAGCAAGGGCGCATTCCCGAGCACGGTCCCGAATACCCTGGAACCTTCACTCGTCGAGCGCCTGGCAGAGACCGCCATACGCCAGCAGCGTTGGGAACAGGCTCTGCTCTGGATCGATGCGCTGCCGTTCGCGCAAAGCGAGCAGTCCCGCTGGCGCTACTGGCGCAATCGCGCCCGGGACGCCAGCGAAGGCATGACCGAGCGGGTCCGCAGCGGCTACGAGTCCCTCGCCCTGGAACGGCACTACTATGGCTTTCTGGCCGCCGAACGCGTTGACGCACCGGCGATGTTAAACGAAGACAATTTCGATCCGGACCCGATCGTGCTCGCCCAGCTGCATAGCCGGGCGGACCTGGCGCGCGCGCTGGAGCTGTACGCCGTGGGCGAGCGCATTGCGGCCACCCGGGAATGGGTCGCGCTGCTCCCGGAACTGGCCCCGGACGAGCGCGCCAACGCCGCCTACCTCGCCCGGGAGATTGGCTGGCTACGGCAGAGCATTCATGCCGCCAATGCCGCCGGGATACACAACGATCTCATCGCGCGATTCCCGGTCGCACACATGGTCGAGTATCGCCGCATGAGCCACATGACCGGAGTGCCGTTGACTCTGCTGCTGGCCATTACCCGCCAGGAATCGGCCTTCGACCCCCAGGCTCGCTCCCACGCCAATGCCCGCGGCCTGATGCAGCTGCTGCCGACGACCGCCGAGTGGGTCGCCCGGCGCGCGCGGCTGAGCCGTCCCACCAGCTCAGCGCTGTATCGCCCCAGCACGAACATCGAAATCGCGAGCCACTACCTGGCCATGCTGCTGCAGCGGTTTAACGGCAGCCGGCCTCTGGCCGCCGCGGCCTACAACGCCGGAGAGCGCCGGGTGGACCGGTGGATCGCCGAGCGGGCCGGTGAGCCCATGGATGTGTGGATCGAAAACATTCCGTTTCGGGAGACCCGAAACTACGTTCAGAACGTCATGGCTTTCAGCCAGGTGTATGCGCAAAAACTCAATGGCGACCAGCCAGTGCCAACGCTCAGCGCCGGCGAGCAGCAGGTGCCGGAGCGTCGCAGCGCGGCGCAGCTTGGACGCTGATCGTCGCGCGGCCTTAAGCCCGTTCGAGAAACTGCCGCACTGCGTCGCCGTCAAAGGGCCAGCCCAGCGTTGCCTCATCGCGGGCGAGCACGGGTACCTGCTCGCCAAAGCGCGCCAGCAAGTCATCGTCCAGCGCAACATCCACAGTCACCAGCCGCAGCCCGGCCAGCGCTGGCGCGATCCCGGGATCGGTCAGCAGCAAGGTCATCGCCTCGTCGCAAAGGTGGCAGTGGTCGGTGGTGTAGAGATACAGGACCTGGCTCATCGCGGTAGCATGATTCCTGCAGCGCCCCAACGGCAAGAGGCCGCGCGTCCATGACTGAGCAAACCCCTTGCGCCTGGCACTGGGCAGACCCGGCGACAGCCGCCCGCTTGCCGGTACCGGTCATGGAGCCCGGCTTGCTGGCCCGGACGCGCACCGGACTGCAGATCCCTTTGCCGGAGTGTGCGCCCGGCGATCTGGTCGTGCCGAGCTTCGCGAGCTTGCGCCCAGGGCGATTCCGCTTTCGTCTGGGACCCGCCAGGCTGGGCGCGGTGCCGAGCCGGGTCGTCGAGCGACACCCGCTGGCGCGCCGATACCGGGGCGTCGAAACCCAGCTGGACGCCTGGATGCTGGAGGCGACCCCGAAGGTCCGCGCCCTGACTCTCGAGGTCAGCGCCAGGGCGCTGCAAGCCCCGCACTGGCTCAGCGTCGCCGTCCGCCCGGCCCGGCTGGAGGCCAATCTGTCTGACGCGCAGTTTGAATACCAAACGCTGACCGCGCCGCCAAAGATCAGCCAGATGACCTGGCCGGGGCCTGCCGGGCCTCGAATTTGCTCGCCCACCGCCACCACCATGGCCCTGCAGGCCTCTGGCTACACGGCGCCCTGGGCATCCATGGTCAAGGACTGCCGGGACGCCGCTACCGGCCTCTACGGCGTCTGGCCCCTGAACATTTACCGGGCCAGCCAGCTGGGCGCTCTGGGCACGGTCACCTGTTTTCGCAGCTGGGCAGAGGTCGAGCCATGGCTGGCTGCCGGCTGCTACATCGTTGCCAGCATCCGCTACGGCGCCGGGGAGTTGCCCGGCGCCCCCCAGGCGAGCACCAGCGGTCACCTGGTTGTGCTGTACGGAGTTGACGGTCAGGAAGTGCTCGTGAATGATCCTGCGGCACCCAACGCCGATACCGTCGCGCGCCGCTATCCGCTGGCCGCATTCTCTCGAGCCTGGCTTCGCGCCAGGGGTGCCGGCTACGTTTTTCTGCCCGCTGACGGTCCTGCACATTCGGCCCCGGCGAGCGCCACCTGAATCGGGGTACCAGACTGTGCTGCGCTATCTGCTCCGCTTCGCGCTGCTAACCATCGGCTTCGCCCTTACAACCCTTGGATTGATGACCTGGCAGGCGCGCGGGCTCTCCTTCGACGGGCTATGGCCCATGGATGGCCCCTTTGCCGTGCATCCCCTGCATCTGCTGGTGCTTGGCCTGGCGATGATTCCGCCAACGCTGTGGGAAATCTTTCTGCTGGAACAGACATCGGTCACCGGCCCCACGGTGCACACTCCCAAGACCGATAGCGATTCTGAGCAATGACCGAGCTGCGTATCCGCCTGCGGCCTGTGGCGCAAGCCGACCGGGACGAGTTTCTGAGTCTGATGCGCGCCAGCGCGACGCTCCATGAGCCCTGGATCGCGCCGCCGAGGACCGGCCTCGCGTTCGAACACTACCTGAGACGGGTCAACCGGGAAGATCACGAGGGGTTGCTGCTGTGTCTGAAAGACAGCGGCCGCATCGTCGGTACGATCAATCTCAACAACATCGTGCGCGGCTCGTTCCTGAGCGCCTCCCTGGGCTACTACATCGGTGCCGACTACGCCGGGCAGGGACTGATGCGCGAGGGCCTCGAGCTCGTTAAGCGCTACGCCATTGGCGAGCTCGGCCTGCATCGGCTCGAGGCCAACATCCAACCGGACAACCAGCCATCGATCGCGCTGGTGCGACGGGCAGGATTCGCCTACGAAGGCGACTCGCCGGCGTTTCTCTACATCAACGGCGCCTGGCGTGATCATCAACGGTGGGTGTACGTCCACCAGCGACAATCGCTCATGCCGGACACACCGCGCTGGTTTCAGCGGAGGACCCCATGACTCAGGCACGCAGCACGCCGTCCCTGAACATCGCGGTGCTGATGGGCGGCCCGGCAGCAGAGGCCGAGGTCTCCCGCAGCACCGCGGGCGAAGTTGCACAGGGACTGCGGACAGCAGGCCACAACGCCCAAACCCTGGAACTGGACCGCGACATTGCCGCCCGGCTCCTGGCCCTGCAGCCCGATGTGGTGTTCCCTGCCCTGCACGGCCCCCTGGGAGAAGACGGCACCGTCCAGGGCCTGCTGGAACTCCTGGACCTGCCCTACGTCGGCTCCGATGTGCGCGGCAGCGCCGTCGCCATGGACAAAAGCGTGGCCAAGTTGATCTACGCCGACGTCGGGCTGCCCATCGCCAGGGGCTTGTGCTTCGCCAGCGACGGCGACGCCACGGCCATAGCGGCACGCATTGCCCAGGAGATCGGCCCGGAAGTCGTGATCAAACCGCTGGCGGAGGGATCAGCGATCGGAGTCATGCGCCTGGATCGCATCGAAGCGCACCCGGCGGCCATCGAGACCGCTCTGAGCTGGCGCAGCGGCGCGCTGGCAGAGCAATACATCAAAGGCGCCGAAGTGACCGTCGGCGTGCTCGACCTCGACGGCGAAGGACCGCGAACCATGCAACCGATCCTGATCGAGACCAACGCCGGCGAGTGGTACGACTTCAACAACCGCTACGCCGCCGGCAAGAGCCGTCACCTGCTGCCCGCGCCCCTGCCGGACGCCACCCTCAAGGCCCTGCAGCAAATCGCCCTGAAGGCACACCAGGCGCTCGGCCTGCGAGACTTGTCCCGCTCGGACTTCCTGGTCACCGCAGACCACAAGATCACGCTGCTGGAGACCAACACGCTGCCCGGCATGACGCCCACCAGCCTGTACCCGGACGGCGCTGCGGACCTGGGCTACAGCTTCAGCGCCCTGGTCGATGCCCTGGCCCTGAGCGCCTGGCACCGGGGGCCGGGATCGTTCCCGGCGCGGTAGTCGCTGCGCCTCAGGCGACGCCGCGCACCGAGCCGTCCAGCGCGGCCGCAGCATCTTCAGGGACCCCTGCGTTAACAGCAGTCGCGGTCGCGGCAGCCGCTGCTGGCTCTGCCTGAGCATCTTCAGCAGCATCAGCCAGCGCAGCCGTCCCGGACTCGGCAATCTCGTCCCGCAGATCACTCACGGCATCTGCCAACAGAGACGGCACCAGGGTCCGGACCAGCCGAGCGGCACTGGCATCGTCAAACACATCCTTGGCAGAGTCGATCAGCTGACGCTGTTCCGTGGCCAGGAATTCGAGCGCCTGAACAATTTCGCCGCCGCGATTGCGCAACTGGTCCAGGGGATCCGCATCGCCCCGGTAGCTGCGGGCGATCTCCGCCTGCCGCGTCGTGGTGAGGTTTAAGGACAGCTCGCTGAGTGTGCTGGCATCAAAGTCCAGCGCCGCCAGCTGCGTGCGCGCCTCGTCGTAGGCGCCGCTGAAGAACTGGTTCGCGACGTCCGTGACGCCGGCGATCACGCGGTCAATCGCCGCCTGCTCTTCGGCAGACAGATCGCCGTCGACTTCGATGGTCACGAAACGTTCACTGGACTCGCTTTCGTCATCGCGCCGGACCCGCTCGCCGCTGAGCTGCTGCCCGGAGAACGTTTCTGTTTGCAGGACGTCGAGCTGCTTGAAGTTCAGGCTGATCTCGTCGCCTTCGGCGGTGCGCAGCGACAGCACCAGCTCTGAGGTCAGCGATTGGGTCTCAAAGCGTTCGGCGTAGCGGGCGAATTCCGGGTTGCTGAGGCTGACAACCGGCGCGGGCGTGTCATCTTTCGTGGCCGGCGTCGTGACCGGCGGTACGTCAATGACGGGCGGCTCGCCGCTCACCGGCGCGTCGAGAGCGGGCGCATCGGCAGCGGGCGGCGCTTTGTCTGCGGCCGGCGGCACGGCCGGGGTCGGTGTCGGAGCCGGGCCAGGGCTCGCGACCGGTGTCGGCTGCGGCGCCGCAATGGGGGAGGCAAAGGCGAAAACCCCGACCGCAATGAACACGGGCAGGCCGACGGGAAGAATCGCTGGCACCAGGAACGCCGGTTGCGCGTAGCCAAAGCTGCCCGCTACGACGCCGCCCTGGGTGGCGCCGGGAGCGGCGCCGAGCGCACCCGCGCCCTGGGCTTCACTGCTGGCGAGCGCATTGGTGCTGTTGACGACCGTGTGGCCTGAGGCACCGGGCGCCGCGGCTCCCGGCAGCCCGGCGGCTGGACCGCCAAACCCGAAATTGCCATAGCCGCCACCGGCAAAGGGACTGCCAAACACGTTAAAGGGGCTGGCAAAACCGCTGCTAAAGGCCTGTTGCGGGTAAAAGGTACCCGTCGTGGCGGCCGCCGCGGGTGGCGGCGGCGCGACCGGCGCTGGTGCGCCAGGGCCTTTGCTGCTGGCCTGGGGGGGGGTCTGCGCCGGCAGGGTAAGAGCCGGGTTGGCGGCGTTGGCG
>CAZXIJ010000034.1:0-34232 GCA_964640725.1 uncultured Pseudomonadales bacterium
GGTCCGTGGCGGTTGTGGTTTTGACGACCAGCCCCGCGGCCTCCAGCCGCGCCAGCGCCGCGGCCGCGGCTTCGGCGGCAGCTGCAGCCGCTGTCTGCTGCGCCTGCTCGAGTTCGGCGGCGCCCTTGGCCGCCGCCGCTTGCGCGCTCGCAGCGACGTCGTCCAAAGCTGCGGCTGGTACAGCTGCGGCAGGGTCTGGGCTCGCGGGCTCGTCGGGGTCAGTCTGAATGTCTTCGGGCGCTGCCTGCCGGGGCACGGACGCGTCCAGGGGCGGCAACTGCGGCCATGGCTGCTGCGCAGCCACCGTGCTCGTGGCGACGGCCCAGCTGGCACTGAGGGCGGCCCACTGCTCGTCGATCAGAGTTCTCGCGGTCAGGTCCCGGGGGGCATGTTCGGCCAGGCCGTTGATCCGCTCAGCGGCCTGAATCAGTTCCTGGGCGCGGTCGAACAGGCTTTGCTGCTGCTGGCGAGCTTCTCGATGGGTCTTTTGCCGCGCCCTGGCCTCCCGGTTGACCCGCTTGTTGCGGTTGCGGCTGGCGTGTTCGATCGCGCTCAGCGCGTCATCTCCCGCGAGGACCGGATCGGTCCACAGGGCGTCTTCGAGATCGCGCCGCTGCAGGTAGCCCTTGATGCGGGCAGTCACGTCCTGCCGGCTTTGCACCTCGGCAAGGGCATCGGCCATGGGCAGGGCTGCAAAGGCGGCCCTGGCCTGAGCCTCCGGCGATGGCGGTTGCGCTTCTCGCGGCGGGGCCGCTGGCGGTTTCTGGTCCGCCGATGCCTTGCCGCGGGACTTCAGCCAGCGAAACACCATGGTCTGGTTCCTATAGCGCGTTGTGGGCGCCGTCACACAGCGGCGTGTCGGCGGTGCGTTTGCAGCCGCAGAAGTAGACCGTGCGGTCCTTGTCGGCGGTCCAGGTCTGCGGCGTCAATCCGGTGCCCTCATGCGAGCCGTCGCAGAACGGCTGCCTGGCGCTCTTGCCGCAGGCGCACCAGAAATACTTCTTGCCGGCCTGCACCTCGACCGGATAGGGCGCCTTCTGCGCGATGGTCGGTTCGCTCATGAAAACTTCCTCGGTTGCCACCAGGGGTAGAACTCGGGCATGTCCTTGGACACTTTGTTGGGAAACTCCGGTGCCCGCTTTTCCAGAAAGGACTGCACGCCTTCGGCGGCGTCGGCACCCCGCCCGAGCTCGTAGATGCCCCGGCTGTCGATCTTGTGGGCTTCCATGGGATGGTCGGCGCCCAGCATTTTCCACATCATCTGCCGGGTCAAAGAGACCGAGACGGCGGAAGTGTTGTCGGCGATTTCCCGGGCAATGCCCCGGGCCACGTCAAGCAGCTCCGCACCGTCATGCAGGCTGCGAACCAGGCCGCCGCTGTGGGCCTCGCTGGCCGGGAACACGCGGCCGCTATAGCACCATTCCAGCGCCTGGCTGATGCCAACGACCCGGGGCAGGAAATAGCTGGAGCAGGCTTCCGGCACGATGCCGCGCCGGGAGAACACGAAGCCGAACTTGGCGCTATCGGCTGCCAGGCGAATATCCATAGGCAGGGTCATGGTTGCGCCGATACCGACCGCCGCGCCGTTGATCGCGCCGATGACCGGCTTGGTGCAGTCGTAGATGCGCAGGGTCAGCTGTCCGCCGCCATCCGGGTGCAGGCCGCTGGCCCGGTCGTCCCGACCGTCGGCATTAAAGGTTTTGCTGCCCGCCGACAGGTCCGCGCCGGCGCAGAAAGCGCGGCCCGCACCGGTCACGATGATGGCCCGTACGGCATCGTCAGCGTCCGCGCGATCGAGCGCATCGATCATTTCCTTCATCATGACGTGCGTGAAGGCGTTCATGCGATCGGGACGATTCAGGGTCAGGGTGAGGACCCCGTTGTCGATCTCGTAGAGGATGGTTTCGTAGCTCATGCGTTCTCCTTCGCGGCCAGGACAGGCCCGCGCCTAGGGTACCATCGCCGGGAATCAGCAGGAGGTCGTGAATGGGCGCGCGCGCAGCATCGCCGGCACAGGTTATTCCCGCAGCAGCACTGGCTCTGGTCGACAAGCACGGCGCGCAGGCGGCGTCGCGGCCGGAGGCCTGGTTCCGTGCCCTGGGCGCAGCCGGCTGGTATGCGCCGCGCTGGCCTGTTGCGCTGGGCGGCGTCGGCCTGTCGCGCACCGGCTTCTGGCATTGGCAGCGGTTTCTGGTCGAGCAGGGCCTGCCGGTGCCAGACGTGCTGGCCACCGAAGGGATCGGGCCGCTGCTGCAGGCCGCCCGGCAGCAGCGAGGCACGGACGATTTGCTGGCGGGCATCGCCCTGGGGCGAGATCGCTGGTGCCTTGCGGGCTGGGATGGCCTGCAGCGGGACCCGATGACGCTCACCGATGCGCCTGCCGGCGCCGGCGCGCCGTTCCTGCTGCAGGGCACCCTGCAGCCCGTGCCGGAACTGCTCGGCGCCGATCGCGCGCTGTGTCTGGTGGCTGATCCGGCCAGCGGCGGGCCCAGCGCGGTGGCCCTGGCGCTGGCGCAGCCCGGAGTGGATCGGCGCCCGCTTCCCGGGCCCGTGGTGACCGATCCTGCCGGCCGCGAGCAAGCCCTGTTTGGCGCCCTCGAGTGCAACCAGTTGCCTGTGGGCGCTGCAGCCCTGCTGACGTTCCGTGGCGGCGGCGAGCCCCTTGCGGTAACCCTGCAAGCCTTTCGTCCGGCGCTGAACCCGGCCCGAACCAGTGCTGCGGCGCTGACCCGGGAGCTTGCAGAGCTGGCCGAGCTGCTGGGAGAGCGGGGCACTTCGGACCCGGATTTGCGGGCCCGGACCGCAGCGCTGGGCGTTGAGCGGGCGGCGCTCGAGGCCCTGGAGGCGCGCCTGGCCGGGCTGTCCGACACGGCGGAGCGCGAGCCCCTGGCACTCATGCAATCGATCAAAGCGATGGCGCTGGCGAGCCGGATACAGGATGCTCTGGCGGATGCCCTGGGCTACGACCTGCTGCCCCAACCGGATGCGCTGCGGGACCATAACCAGGGTCCTGTGAGCTCCAAACTGGCCGCTCGCAAGGTTCGCGAGCTGCTGGCCTATCGCGGTCTGGCAGCAGATCACGATCCCTGGGGCACCACTCGTGACGCCCTTGGCAACGTCCTCACGCCGGAGCCTCCCCAGACGTGAAAAACGCCCATTGGGCGTTGAAATCCCCTAAAATGCGCGACTGCATTTTTTCACTTGCCCACGCGGCTTCACTCACTGGATTTATCGAGGGGATTCGATGGATTTCTCATTTTCCGACGAGCAGACACTGCTCCAGGACAGCATCAGCAAGTTCCTCCAGAACGATTACGATTTCGAGGCTCGCCAGAAGGTGGTCAAGGAAGAAGAGGGTTTCTCCGCAGCCAACTGGAAGCAGTTTGCGGAGCTTGGCTGGCTGGCCATGCCCTTTGCCGAAGCGGACGGCGGTTTCGGCGGCGGTGCCGTTGAGTCCATGATCATGATGGAGCAGTTCGGCAAAGGCCTGGTGGTCGAGCCCTTCCTGCCCACGGTGGTCCTGGCCGGCGGCGCGATCAAGCACGGCGGCAGCGACGCGCAGAAGGCTGCGCACCTGCCGGGCATCATCGATGGCAGCACGCAGGGCGCACTCGCTTTCGTTGAGCCGCAGGCCCGCTTCAATCTCGCCGACCTCAAGACCACGGCGACCGCGAAGGGCGACGGTTACGTCCTGAACGGTTACAAAGCGGTGGTTCTGAACGGTCCTGCCGCCAACCTGCTTGTGGTGTCTGCGCGCACCAGCGGTGATCAGCGCGATGAGTCCGGCGTCTCGCTGTTCATCGTGCCCGCCGATGCCAAGGGCATTTCGCGCCGGGACTACCCGACCGTCGACGCCATGCGCGCGGCCGAGATCACCTTTGACAACGTCGAAGTCGGTGCCGATGCCTTGCTCGGCGACAAGGACGGTGGTCTTGCGCTGCTGCAGCGGGTTGTGGACGAAGGCATTCTCGCTGTCGGCGCCGAAGCCGTGGGCTGCATGGAGGTTTCCTACAAGGACACCGTGGAGTACTGCAAAACCCGCGAGCAGTTCGGTCAGCCGATCGGCAAGTTCCAGGTGCTGCAACATCGCATGGTCGACATGTTCATGGAACACGAGCAGGCCAAGTCGCTGATGTTCATGGCCGCCATGCGTCTGGACGAAGGCTACGATGACGAAGCTCAGAAAGCCGTCTCGGCCTTCAAGGTGCAGGTCGGCAAGTCCGGTCGTTTTGTCGGTCAGCAGGCGGTGCAGCTGCACGGCGGCATGGGCATGACGGAAGAGCTGTCGATCGGTCACTACTTCAAGCGGCTGACCACCATCGACACGCTGTTCGGCAACGTCGACTTCCACCTCAAGCGCTTCGGCGCGCTCTAGCGGCGCGCGTGGCGCGCTGGGACAAGGCGGCGCCGGCCGCCATTCCCGAGTGGTTCTTCGAGGCGGTAGAAACCCCCGCCTCGGACCATACGGTCGAGGTCGACGAATGCGATGTGCACTACCGCCTGTGGGAAGGCGAGGGCCGTCGCGGGCTGCTGTTCGTGCACGGCATGAACGCGCACGCTCGGTGGTTCGACTTTATCGCGCCGGCTTTTCGTGATCGCTACCGGGTGGCGGCCATCGACCTGACTGGCATGGGCGATTCCGACTATCGCTACGATTACAGCCCGGCGCTGTTCGCGCAGGAAATTCGCGCCGTCTGTGACGACGCGGGATTTGGCGACGACGTGCTGATCGCAGCGCACAGCTTTGGCGGACGCATGGCGCTGGAAGCGGTTAACCGCTGGCCGGAACGCTTTGCCGGGCTGGCGCTGCTGGACGCTGGCGTGCGGGATCCGGAATCTCCGGAGATCGAGCGGCCCCCGATGGGCGGCAGCAGCAAACTCTATCCGGACCGGCAGACTGGCGAGGCCCGGTTCCGCCTGCAGCCGCCGCAGGATTGCGCCAATGACTACATCCTGCGCTATATCGCGCGGCACTCGCTCATGGCGATCGATGGCGGCTTCAGCTGGAAGTTCGACGACGACCTGTACCAGTCGCTGGTCAAGTTCGCGGGCGATGACAACCTGGAACGGCACTTCCAGAGCCTGCAGGTGCCGCTGCACATCATGATCGGTGCGCAGAGCATGCTCTACAGCGAGCGCGATGTGGCCTACATGGCTGGCCTTGTGCCGGCAGCGCTGCAGCCGGTGGCAACCACGGTGCTGGCGCATGCTCAGCATCACCTGTTTCTGGATCAGCCGTTGGCGTTTATCGACGCGTTGGGCTCCGCGCTGGCGGGGCTGGGCGCGGCCGGTTAGCGCGCCCTGCGGGTCAACTGGTCCCTAGAAAACGGTATAGCCGCCGTCCACACAGACCTCCTGACCGGTGTGGTAGGTCTGCGACGGGTCTGCCAGAAAAGCGCCCACCGCTCGAAACTCCGAGGGATCCGCCCAGCGCCGCACTGGGGTTCTGCGGACTGTCGCGTCTCTGAACTTGTCGTTTTCGTAGCCGCCCCGGGCAAGGTCCGTGATGGTCCAGCCCGGGATGAGGGAGTTGACCCGGATCTGGTAGCGCGCAAAGCCCACCGCGAGGGCGCGTACCAGGCCATTGAGGCCCGTCTTGGCGGTGCCGTAGGCCTCGTTGCCCGCGGCGCCGTGAATCGACGAGGTGGATGACACCGCGACCAGGCTGCCGCCCTCGCCCTGGGCGATCAGGTGCCGGGCACCTTCCCGCAGTGTCAGAAACACGCCGTCCAGGTTGGTCGCCATCACGGCGCGCCATTCCTCAAGGCTCAGATCAACGAAAGGCGTGCCCGTGCCGCCGCGACCGGCATTGGCAAACACGCCGTCCAGACGCCCGAAGCAGGCAAGGCTGTCGTTCATGGTGGCGACGACCTGCGCTTCGTCCGCGACATCACAGACAAAGGCCTGGGCGCTGCCGCCGAGCGCCTGGAGCGTTTCAACCGCTGCAGCGTTCTTGGCTTCGTCCCGGCCCCAGATCACGACTCGCCCGCCGGCCTGCACGATGCCTTCGGCCATGCCGAGCCCGATGCCGCCGTTGCCGCCGGTGATGACGAATACGCGGTCTTCCAGTTTGATCATGGTGTTTCCTGCTGCTGGCGCCAGGCTATCGTGCCGGGTCGTTCGTCGATGCGGGGGGACGGTTTTTGCCTGCCAGGGTGCTCGCGATCTCCATCCAGACGATCGGGTTGACGCCCAGGCCGATGTGCGAGCTTTCGATCTCGACGTTGCGCGCCTGCGGGTTGTAGTGATCGATGGACGCTTGCCAGGCAACGATGGCGTCGCTCTTGCTGTAAATCGAAGTGACTGGTTGCACCAGCCCCTGGCGATTGCGGGCCTCAATGGCCTGCTCGTACTGGTCCAGGGTCATGCCCTGGGCGCGAGCGCGGGCGTAGGACGCACCGATGGAGGTGTACCTGGGGCCGCCGCGAATGGGGCTGCCCATGGTGATCACCTCGCGCACCTGCGGCGCATGGAGCCGGGCCAGCTCCCGGGCAATGACGCCGCCCAGGCTCCAGCCAATCAGCGTTTGCGGTGGCTCGCCCCGGTCTGCGGCGTCCTGCAGGCGCGCTCCGAGCACTTTGATGTAGTGGGCGACGCTGCCGCGGTTGGTGCCCAGGCCCCACTCATCTGTGTCGTAGCCCAGAAAGCGCAGGTACCCGCGCAGGGGCAGCATCGAAGTGCCCCCCGCCAGAAAGCCGGGCAGCAACAGGACCGGACGCCCGTCGCCCCGGGGCGCGGTCAGCAGCAAAGGGCTGAAGGCGCCCAGCGCCGCAAACTCGAAGGGGGCGCGGAGCTCCAGCCAGCGCGTTGCAAAGCCGGGTTTTTGGGGCGCGGGCGGATCGTTGCTGCGATTCATGGGCACTACTTCGTCGATTGCGCGCTGAGTTTAGCAGTGACCGGGCGATGGCGATGCCGGTATGACTTCCCCGCGGTCGCAGGCTAGCATCCAGTCTCCGGCGAACAGGTGCGAAACGATGCTGAAGGGATTGCTGTGGTTTGTGCTCATCGTCGGCATTGTGCTGGGGGGACTGAGCCTTGCGCTCGGGCTGTCGCCGCTGGCGCTGTGGGCCAACGTGACCGTCGGGACCGCAATGGGCGCCAAGCTGGGCTGCTCGGGCCGCTATCTCACCGGGCTCGATGCCGATCAGGTGCAGGCCGATCTCGCCTCCTACTCGGCGGCGCTCGGCGCTGTCGACGTGGCCTACGACGACGAGCTGCAGCGGGCGACCGCAACGCTGTTCGGGCTGGCGCCGACCAGCGCCAGCTATCGGCAGCGCATGGGCTGTACCCTCGACATTGGCGATACCCGCGCGCTGGACGAGATCCAGGTGCCGACGGTGTCGCGCTCGACGGCACCCTGGCCAGCGGGCTCGGGCGCGCCGGACCGGGACGATGATCTGACCCGGGTGCTGGCCGAGACCATGGCCCGGGACAACGCCGCTGGCGAGCAGACCCGGGCCTTGCTGGTGATACGAGATGGCCGCCTCGCCGCCGAACACTATGCCGCTGGCTTCGATGCCGACACGCCGCATCTGGGCTGGTCCATGGGCAAAAGCGTGATGGGCATTCTGCTCGGCAACCTGGCCCAGAGCGGCAAAGTCGCCATGGACGAGCGCGACCTGTTCCCGGCCTGGGCGGATGACCCGCGGGCGCAGATCCGGGTCGATGCGTTGCTGCAGATGAGCAGTGGCCTGGACTTCAGCGAGGTCTACGCGCCGGGCAGCGATGCGACGCGCATGTTGTTCCTGGCTCGCAGCGCCGCAGACGTGCCGCTGGCCAGCCCGCTCGCCCATGAGCCTGGCACTCATTTCAGCTACTCATCGGGCACCACTAACCTGCTGGGCCGATTGGCCATGCAGCGTCTGGGGGGGCTGCAGGCGAGCTACGACTGGCTGCACCAGCAGCTCTTCGCGCCGCTGGCGATGGCCCGAACCGTGCTGGAGCCTGACCCGTCCGGCGAATTCGTGGGCAGCTCCTATGTGTTTGCCTCCGGCCGCGACTGGGCCCGGCTCGGTCAGCTGCTGCTGGCGGGCGGCGCCCTGAACAACCACCGGGTGTTTCAGCAAAGCTGGCTGGCGCACGCGACGGCGCCCAATGAGAGTGCCAACGATCCGCGCTACGGCTATCAGCTGTGGCTCAACAGCGGCGGCGACGAATTGCGCTGGCCCGATCTGCCGCCGGATGCTTACGCGATGCAGGGCAACCGGGCACAGGTCGTCATGATCGTGCCATCAGCAGAACTGGTTCTGGTGCGCCTCGGCTGGTCGGCAGGCCGTTACCCCTTGAACGCAAACTTCGCGGCGCTGGTGGCAGCTGCCCGCCCGCAGCCTGCGACCTGAATCGGCGGCCGATCGCATGCGCGCGTTCTGGGTCGCTCTTGGGTTGCTGTCGCTTCTGCTCGGCGCGATCGGCGTGATCCTGCCGCTGCTGCCGACCACCCCCTTCGTGCTGCTGGCTGCGTTCGCGTTCAGCAAAGGCAGCCCGCGACTCCGGCAGTGGCTGCTCGATAGCGAAATCTTCGGCCCGATCATTGCCGATTGGGAGCAGTACGGCGCAATCGCGCCGCGCTACAAATGGATCGCCTGCGTCGTGATGGGGCTGACCTTCGCGGCCAGCGTTGCCCTGCGCCTGCCGGTCCTGGCGCTGGCGGCACAGGCCTTCTTTATGCTGGTGGCTGCCAGCTATGTGCTGTCGCGGCCGAACGGCCCTCGGCTTTGATGCCAGTGCGCCTGCTTTAGCCGGTAGCCCGCCTAGCGGGTCTGGTCTGCGAGGTAGCTGATCACCGCGATCCGATCTTCTTCTGCCGGCAGCCCGGCGAAGGCCATGGCGGTTCCCGACACGAGGCCGTTCGGGTTTTGCACAAAGGTGTTGAGCGTGTCTGCGTCCCAGACGATGCCCGCCTGCTGCAAGGCTTCGGAATAGCCGAAGCCTTCCTTGCTGGCCGCCGCCGCGCCGAACAGACCGTGCAGGTTCGGGCCAACCTTGTGATCGCCGCCGGCCTCCAGGGAATGGCAGGAGCGGCATTGCAGAAACAGGATCTTGCCGCGACGCAAAACGTCTTCGCCGGCGTTCGCAACGCTTGCTGCAATGGATGCCGTTGCAAGATTCCCGGCATCCGCCGGTGCGCTCGCCTGTGGTTCGGTCTCGGCGGCAGCCGGCGCGTCGCTGGTCGCAGGGCTTGTGGCGCCGTCTCCGCAACCGGTGCTCAGGAAGAGCAGCGCGGCGCCAAGCAGGATCGTTCGGGACAGGAGAGGGCGGGTATTACCGGTTCGTGTCATTTGAATTCCAGACTGTCTTTGTGGGGTCGAGGTACGAGATGCTGCGATCAGAGCAGGTCTTCGTAGCGCTCCCGGAACTCGTAGCCTTCCAGGTAGCAGTAGAACATCAGACCATCGTGGTACACGCCCAGGGAGCGCGAGCGCAGGTCGTTTACGGTGTAGGCGATGGATCGTTGCTCGCCGCTTTTGCGCACCGAGAAGTAGATGAAGTCCGGACGCTCGGTGTAGTAGGGATACTCTTTTTCCCGGATCAGCAGATCGAACGCCTGCCCATCGCTGGCACGGACCGCCGTGGCGAGGCCGCCCTGGCTGTGAACCGACAGCCCGTCGACGATTTGCTTCTCGGTTCCCGGCGCACCGAACTGCGCTTCGCACTGGTAGCGTTTAGCCCGTCGCAGCTGGTGCGGCTGGTCGCTCGGAAAGCCAATGTGCAGGGAGTCGTCGGCGACCAGGTAGGTTGCGTCGACCCGCCAGTATTTGTCCTGCGACAGTGTCAGGTTGTGCACGCTGTAGCGGCGCTTGGCGCCCTCACCGAAGACGCAGGCTTTGGGCTGCATCGCGCCTTTGAACTGGCCTGCATCCCGGCGCCAGATGACGTCGCACTCGTTCATGAAGAACACCTGGCCCAGCTTGAGCTTGGCCAGCCGTGCCGGGTCATCAAAGCCGCCCTGAAAGCGCTCCGCTTTGCGAAAGAACCCCTGCTGCATGCGAATGCCGCCGGCAGCGGGGTCAGAGCGAAAGGTGACCAGCCGCTGCCGCACGATCTGCGCCGGGTCGTTGTCCCGGTACTCCTCGACGTAGAAAACGTGGTCTCCAAAGGCCGGCGCGTCGATCCGTCGATGCAGGGTGTGCAGCCGTTCGTGGCGTTCTGCCGGCGGCGTGGCTGAGCGCGGGTCGGCCTCAAACCAGAGCTGACCTTCGTTATCGAACTCGCCCTCGAACCATTCCGTCAGGATCAGCAGGTCGCGGGCGTGGGGGTCTGACGGCCCCTGAGCTGCGTTGCTGACACCGGGGCTGACACCAGTTGCCAGCGCGGCGACCAGGGCCAGGCACCAGGCGCTGATGCGCTGCCGTGTGGCCATGGCGCAGGTTGCGGCCGGCTGGGTTCCCTGCCGCCGCATCAGCTGCGCATCAGAACATCGAGCGCGGCGCGCTCGCCGGACTCGAAGGCCCCTTCCATGCCGCGTTCCAGCAAAGCAGTGTGCTCTCCGGCGAAGTGAATGTTGCCGTGCGGCTCGCGCATGTGCGGTGCAAAGCGTGAAACCTGTCCCGGCCGCCAGAACACCCAATCGCCAGCGCCGTGAACGTCCCGATGACAGGACTGCACCATGACCGGCTCCAGAGCACCCTTCAGCGCCGGGCGCACGCGCTCGAGTTCCCGCAGGGTATAAGCGGCGACCTGGTCGTCCGTCATGAAATCGTACTTGTAGGCGTCGTTGCCGTTGATGAACGCGATGGCGCTGCTCGGGGTACCGTCCTGGCCCCGGTTCAGGACTGCGAAGCGTTCAAAGGACTCGTCGCTCCAGATGCTCGGGGGCAGGCCGTCTTTCTCCCAGAACTTGTTCTTGAGCAGAAAGTGGACCTGAATCGAGATGCCGTAGTCGATCTCGTCAACCGCTGCCGCCATGCGAGGGTCCAGCCGCGGAAAGAACTTGACGTGGCGCATGACCGACTGGGGCATGCTGCACACCACCTGCTTTGCGCTGTAGGTCGTGCCGTCCATGCAGTGCACGGTGACCTGGCTGCCATCGTCGTCGAAGGCGTACACGGTCTTGTTGATGAGCACGCCGTTGTTCAGGGAGTCGGCCATGGCGGCCGGCAGCCGGGAGTTGCCGCCTTCGACCTGCATCCAGGCCGGCTTGTCAGGGTTCGCCGCTGCACGCTTGTTGTTGAACTCGCCGACGGCGTAGCGGCGCAGCTCATGCAGGGCCGAGGTGTTGTCCATGTGATCCGTATGGATCGTGACGTTCATCAATCGGATGGCTTCTTCGTTGAACTTCAGCTGCTCGCGAAGATAGGTCGACTGCGGGATATCGAAGCGGTTGAAATCCGGCTTGATCCAGGCGTCGAGCGGCTGGCCGGAGAGCGGGTTGTTCTTGTGAGACAGCTTGAACAGCATCTGGTCCGGCAGCACGGTGCGGTCGTCGCCGCTCAGCGGGTTGAGCTTGCTCGTGGCCCAGTCATCGCCGAGCAGGTTTTCGCCGCGGATCCGAAAGTACTTGCCCGCAGAAGCCCCCAGTTGCTCCGGGTTAATCAGCGGCAGCTTCAGGGTGTTGGCAGTGTCGATCATGCGCGCGTAGTTGGCGCCAATAACCTCGCCAGCAGCCTCCGGCTTGCCGGGAATATCCATCAGCGTGTAGACCCGGCCGCCGATACGGTTGCGACCTTCCAGAGTCAGCACGTTCAGGCCCTGCTCCTCAAGAATGCGCGCTGCGTGCAGGCCGGAGAGGCCCGCGCCGATGACGATGACGTCGAGCCCCTTTTTCGCCCGGGCGACCCCGGGGGCGACCAGGGGGGCGGCGAGGATCGCGCCAGCTTGCAGAAAGCGGCGCCGGCCGATTTCTCGAGGGCTACGACTGCGTTGGCGGTTTGACATCAAATTGCTCCGTTGTTCGTTCTTGCTGCTTCAGGCTTCGAAGAGCTCGATCGGGAAGCCCTCAGGATCTTTGAAGATCAGGCTGCGGCCGCTCGGCAATAGCGGGCTGCCGTGCTCTCCGGGCGCTTGCAGGAGATCGACGCCGGCCCCGCGCAGCCTTGCTGCCATGGTATTCAAATCCGAGGTGGGAAAGCTCCACATGACCAGGCCCCTGGACGGTGGGCCAAGCGTTGGTGCCGGGCTGGCCTGGCGATGGCTGTGATGGTCGAGAAACACCAGGTAACCGGTCGCCGCGCCGGGCGCAAAGGCCTGCACAAAGCGCTCCTTTGTGCCCTGTTCGAGCCGCAGGCCCGAGGGCCCGTTCACCTCGAAGGTGGCATCCCGGCGAATTTCGTAGCCCAGGATATCCCGGTAAAATTCGATCAGCCCGTCGGTGTTGGCGACGCAGCGCGCGGAGTACGCGGCAGCGCCGATGGGCTCGGCTGCACTCATGGGCCCGACGGAGCGGAATCGCTCAGGCCGCCGCACACCCAGGAGGTAGATATTCTCTGCTGTGGGAAAATGCACTTCTGCCGAGATGTACTCCTCGCCGGTGGGCGATGTGAATGCCATCTCCTTGATGCCGATCGCCGAATCGATGCCATGCTTGTGCAGCTGTTGCTCCCATCGGGGCATGTCCAGCATCGGAAAACCCAGAGACAGGCCGCCAAGAATCTGGCCCTCGGTTTTCGGGCGAACGCTCGGTCCAGCTTCGGGGCTCGCCATGATGCGGATCTGAACGTTGCGCCCGGCGTCAGTGCGGTTGCTCCCGCAGATCGTGAGGGCGCTCGCCGCAGGCATACCCAGGTAGCGGGCCGCTGCGGCGGCATCGCCGTTCCAGGGGTCGCAGCTTTGCCCCAGCCCCGCGGTCAGAGCCTCGACAAAGGGCGCGGCATCGGCAAACAGGCAGGTGACGGTGTGCAGCGGCCCGACCAGCGCGTCCTGGCCTGTGCTGGTCGGTTCAAAAAGATCTTCCATGCCTTACTCCGGCGTCTCGACCAGAATGACCTCGCAGTCAGCCAGGCCTTCCCGCAGTTTTTTCGCGGCGCCGTACTCCGGGCTGTTCCAGAACTTTTCTGCCGCTTCCCGGCTGGGCCATTTTGACAGCGCGACGGAGCTGTAGCCTTCCAGAGTGCCTTCAAGCAGGGTGGCTCCCGGA
Organism: uncultured Pseudomonadales bacterium; assembly: GCA_964640725.1. Classification (GTDB taxonomy): domain Bacteria; phylum Pseudomonadota; class Gammaproteobacteria; order Pseudomonadales; family Azotimanducaceae; genus CALHVX01. Next base: position 13,073 of record CAZXIJ010000034.1, read on the forward strand.
GCGACGAACAGATACTCGCCGCCGAACTTTGCGACCAGCTCGGCGGTCTGCGCTCCGTAGCCGGCGCGAAACTGGTCCCGATCGTGGATCTTGGCGGCGATCATCATGTAGGCAGGCATGGCGTTTCCTTATTGGATTGTGGGCGCTTCGCGCTAGCTGGCAGACAGCAGCGCATCGATGTGTTCCGCGAGCGCTGCAGCGTGCAGCTCCATGAACCCGTGATGCCATTCGGGATGGTCATACAGCTGGCCGTTGCGGATGTAGTCCATGGTGCGCGGCGTCATCTGGTACAGGTCATCGCCCGGGTTCAGCAGCGAAATTCGGTGCGGTAGCGACGCGATCGCCTCGGGAAACTCGCGGTTGTACTCGAAGACCGCATGGTGCCCCCACTCGTAGGCTTCACCGCCCCGCAGCATCTCGGCCAGGCTGACGGCCTGCATTTCCAACGTGGTTTCCGGGCTGCGGTTGTTGTTCAGCAGTCCCCAGAGGTGCAGGAACCGCGTGCCTTCTTCGTCCAGCGGGATGGGCGTAAACACCCCCCTCAGGGTTTCCAGTTCAGCCTCAGTCAATACGGCCGCGGAGGACAACACAATGCTGCCGATCTCTGCGGGGCGCTGCGTGGCGACCGCGACGGCAAGCTTGGCACCGGCGTGGATTCCGAACAGGTCCACCTTGCCGTCCCCGGCACACAGCTTGAGCTGGTCAATGACATCCCAAATCGCCGCTGCGTAGTCCTGGGCGGTAATGGGCTGGGGCGGTGGCGCAGATTCGCCGTAGCCGGGAAAATCCGGGGCAATGGCCAGACGCCGCTTGCCCAGCTGTGGCAGCAGATGTTCGAAGTTGCGTCCTGATTGCGGAAACATGTGCAGGCAAACGAGCGGCCGGCTGTCAGTATCCTGGGAACCGCAGCTGCGCAGGTGCACTTGGCCATAGCGGCCGTCGACGAAGCTTCGAGTCAGGCTGGTCATTGGTTTTGCCCGCGTAGGGAGAGGGCAGGGTGCCCTTTGATGCGTAACATGGTACAAGTATGTGATTGATATGTACACATACGAGTACGATTCCTCAGCGACCCGTGCCGGCGCCCCGGCGGCGGGTCATGCGGACCTGGCTGTGGCCGCGCCAGGGCTCGGAAGAGGATGCAGCGTCTGGATCCGGTGCTCTGCCGCCAACCGCGCGATGGCGGCCCGGTGCTGGGCCTGATGTTGGGTGATTCGCTCGCTCGGGCCGACCACGCCGATCACCAGGGTCTCTGCGGTGCGCGTCAGCACCGGCACGCACACGGCGCCGATGCCTTCGATGAAGAGGTCGCAGCGGCAGACCGTACCCTGGTCGGCCAGCTCCTCAAGAATGTCGGCGATCTGCTCTTGATTGCTGGCGATCGCCTGTTGCTGGTCGCTCTGGCCGATCCGTGCAATAAACGCATCGCGCTCCGGGGCCGGCATCTCTGCGAGGGTGGCGATACCCGTGAGCGACTGCGTCACGGGCATCTGCGTGCCGTGTTTGACGCTGATGCCAACGATATGCCGGGACTCCAGCCCGTGCAGAATTTTGACCTGGGTATCGAGCCGGCGGCTGATATTGACCGTCTCCCGGGTCTCGCGATTGAGCGCGTCCATGAACTCCAGAATATTGGGTTCGCGATCGAGCAGGTCCGCAACCCAGGCAACGATCGCGGGCAGCCGGGAGGAGGGGCGGTAGGTCCAGTCCGACGGGTTGAAGTCGGCGTAGCCCAGCTCCTGCATGCTTTTCAGCAACGCATGCGTGCTCGTCAGCGGGTAATCCAGGCGACGCGCGATTTCTTTGGCCGGCAGCGGGCGCTGTTCCTGGTGGAACAGCTCCAGCACCTCGAAGACCCGGCGAACGGACTTAACGGTTTTTTCAGTCATGGCAGCAGCATACCGCCAGCCGGATGGCAGCGGGAGCGCAGATCCTCGCGCCCGTACCGGAAACTGCAACAACGAAGGAGATGACGATGAGGGCAGACGTGATGAGTCAATTCGACGATCAGGGGGCAGCGGCCAGGCTCTGGCTGTGGCTGTTTTTGTGTCTGGTTCCGGCCGGCCTGGCTCAGGCAGCGCCGGGAGATTCGCTCCAGGATTGCGACGACTGCCCGGAGATGATCGAGCTCCCTACCGGCAAGGCGATGTTGGGCGTGGAGCCTTACGAGGCCAATGCCAAGCCGACCGATGGCGCGCTGCGAACGGTCCGCTTCCGGCAGCGTATTGCCATGGGACGCACGGAAACATCCCGCGCGCAGTTTCGGCGCTTTGTGGATGCAACCGGCTACACGCCGGTTCAGAACGGCTGCAATACCTGGTCCAGTCACCGCATCCTCGGCTACGTGCTGGCGCACAGCTGGCACGATCCCGGCTACCCGCAGTCCGAGCAGCACCCGGTGGTTTGCGTCAGCTACGTGGATGCCACCGCCTATGCACGCTGGCTGTCGGAACTGACCGGGCAGCGCTACCGGTTGCCCAGCAGCAGCGAGTTCGAGTACGCAACGCGCGCAGGCACGCGCGGGCCGTGGTTCTGGGGCGCTTCCAGCAAACAGGCCTGCGAATTCGCGAACGTCGCCGATGCGACCTTTCGCAAGCACTTCGAGATGGCACCGGTCTTTCACTGCGACGATGGCTATCTGCACACCGCGCCGGTTGGCAGCTTCAGCCCCAACCCCTGGGGCTTGAGCGATATGCTCGGCAATGCCTGGGAGTGGACCGAGGACTGCCTGCACCGCGACATGAGTAACGCACCCCTTGATGGCAGCGCCTGGCTAGAAGCCGACGGCGGCGAGTGCGACCGGCGCACCCCGCGGGGCGGCAGCTGGGTCTCCGGTACCGACTGGGTGCGGGCCGGCGCGCAGGCCGGTGACCGCGCGGTGTATCACAGCCAGCTGCTGGGCTTTCGGCTGGTGCGGGAACTCGATTGACGACGCGTGCGCGGCTCAGCGTGCGGGGTTGAGCCAGCGGCTGCGTTCGTCCAGCAGCACTTTCATGTCGTCGCCGGTTTGCGGGAGTTCGTCCGGCGGCAGGTCCAGGTGGTCCAGGGGGATCTCCTGCCGATACTGCTCGAACACCGGCGCGACGACTTCCAGCGGATATCTGGGAATGCGTCGGTCCTTGCGAAACTCGGCGATCGGTATCCGGGCTTCGATAATGCTGTCGTTGTTGCTCGGGTCTTGTTCGAGCACCTTGCCGCCGGCGTCCACGATCAGCGATCCGCCGCCGAACTGCTCGTAGCCGCTGCCTTCCGGGAACGTAATGTTCGACATGGCGCTGTAGAAGTTGTTGAAGCGGGCCATCGCCGTCACGTCGTCCTTGGAAAAGAGCGTGGCGGTGCGCAGCATGATCTCGACACCGCGCATGGCGTAGGCGGCGTACACGAAGGCATCAATCTGCACGGTGCTGACGGCAAGGTTGCCGAACTCGGTTTGCAGCACCGGAAACTCTTCTTCGATGCCGTAGCGCGCCCGGAACTTGCTGCGCACGTTCTCAACGGTGGTGGTGGGGATTTCGCCGAAGCCGCCCAGGCGCTTCACGTTGCGGGTCTTCCAGTAGCGCGCGGCGACGTTGCCCTGCCGATCGATCACCGCGTTCAAACTCAGAATGTGATTGGGCCAGTCAGCATCCGTGGCGTAGCTGCCGAACACGATGTAGCTGTCGCAGGCGCGGGCTGCCTTGCCGATCAGATCTGTCTCCGGCCCGGGGATTGTCAGCGTGAACTTCAGCTTTTCCGCCCGGGAACCGCTGGAGTAGCCGGTGAGGGGAAACTCGTTGAACAGAATGATGTCTGGCTTGTCGCCTTCGGTGCAGGCGCGCTCAATAAAGGAGAGCATGATGTCGACGTTGGCCGCGAGGCCTTCCTTGGGGTCGTCGTAGTCCTGCAGGTTCTTGACGCCGTTCTGCACGACCTTCAGGACAACCTCGTCCTTCTCCAGCGGTGCCGCAGGGTAGGACCCGTCCTCGCGCACCAGGGTCACGGCGGTTGCGGCGGCCGGCGGGCTGATGGCCTCGCTGGGGGGCGCTTGGCTGGGCGTCTGCTGGCAGCCGATGCTGGCCAGAACGATGATCAGGCAGGGAGCGAGGCGGGTTGGCAGGGCGTTCACGGGCGGTCCTCCTTCATAGGCCCGGAACCGTAGCGATTTCGGCCTCGCAATGCGAGCCGAGGTGCCGACCACGCCGGAGAACTGCCATGCCCAGAACCCGATACCTCGCCTTTCCGCTGTTTTCCGTCCTGGTGCTGATGGGTTGCCAGGGCGCGCCGCCCCTGACGCCGGTGGCGGGCTTTGATGTCGATCGCTATCTGGGGGAGTGGTACGTGCTCGCGCACATTCCGCCGCCCTTCACGGGCAATGCCTACGATGCAACGGAGCGCTACGAGCGCCTCGATGCCCGCCGTATCGCCACCACCTATCGCTACCGCAAGGGCAGTTTCGAGGCACCGCTGAAAGCGATGAACTCTGTTGCCTTTACCGACGTTGGCGCGTCCGCGAGCGAGTGGGGCATGCAGTTTTTCTGGCCTCTGAAGATGGACTACCGGATTGCCTACATCGATGACGCTTACGAGGTCGTCATCGTGGGCCGGAACAAGCGTGACTACCTGTGGATCATGTCGCGGGCGCCGCAGATTCCCGAAGCGCAGTACGAAGCGCTGGTCGCGCGGGCGGTGGCCATGGGCTACGACCGGGCCGAGATCGAGCGAGTTCCGCAGCGCCCCGCGCGCGAGGGGCCGGCCGCGGGCTGAGCCCTTGGCAACGGCAACAGCAACAGTCAGACAAGAAGCGGGCCGGTGTCCCTGGGCCATGCAGGCACTGGCGCGGCCCTGTACCATCGGCGCGTTTTTCGACTCGAGAGAATCATGCGCACCTTATTGCCCGCTCTGTTGATAATGACTGCCCTCGGGGCACCGGCGCCTGCGAGCGCGGTTGGCCCCGGCGATCAGGGCCCGTCCTGGGAAGGCAAGGACCTGCTGACGGGCGAGATGCTGTCTTACCCCGCGGTGCTCAAGGGCGAGCCGGCGGTCATGCTCTTCTGGGCCACCTGGTGTCCCTACTGCAAGGCGTTCATGCCCTACGCCAAGGCGCTGCAGAGCGAGTTCGGGGATCGCGGCATGCAGTTCGTGACCTTGAACACCAAAGAGCGCGGGCGTGGCGACCCGGCGGCCTATGCCCGCTCGCTGGACTTTCCGCTGATCGCCGTGGGCGAGGCGGACGCGATTGGCGAGGCCTGGGGCATCGACTTCATTCCCGGCTTGCTGGTCGTGAACGGCAGCGGCGAAGTGATTTACCGGCGTCGCAGCACGAACCTGCCGGCCGGGCGCACCGTCGCGGAGCAGTGGCATGCAGAGGTTCGGGCCGTGCTGCAGGAGCTCCTGGCAGAAGACCCGCAGGACCCTCAGGACGCGCCGTCCCGGTAGCTTGCTGCCCGCGAGGCCTTCTCCTGCTGGCGTGTTTTTGCGGCGGCCAGCTCGGCGCTGGCGATCGCCATGGCCTGTTGCTGAGCAGATTCGTCCAGCGCTTCGGCCAGGCGCTGGTAGTTCAGGTAGTAACGTGTGCCGTCCCGGTTGCGCTTTAGGAAACCGAAGTCGACGAGGTAGCGTCGGGCAGTGACGTGATCGACCTGCGCGTTCAGGGCTGCCAGGGTCTCTTTGAGCGCCTCGTTCAGGGCCGGCTCGTCGTACGGGTAGCGGCGATGCAGCGTGCTGCTGACCGTGCCCAGCAGCTGATCCCGGGGCTCCGGCTTTTTCGGAATCCGGGTCAGGGCACCGCTCCGGAGCAGCGTGCCCAGAGTTTTGCCCAGTTCGTCAGCGTCTGCTGGGTTCACAACCATCTTTCCCCGTGTTCAAAGTCCTGCAGCTTACCGGACTGCGTCGCTGGCCGGATTCGGCCGTCATCATTGACTGCAGGCCGCGAAGCCGGGGCAACTGCATTAGAGTGCCCGCAGGCCAACGACGGAGATCGCCATGACGACCCAACAGCAACACTGCGCAACGCTGCAGGCCCTGCATCAGGGCGCCAGCGCCTGGGTGCTCCCGAACCCCTGGGACCTGGGGTCTGCGCTGCAGCTTCAAAAGCGCGGCTTCAAGGCCCTGGCAACCAGCAGCGCCGCCCTGGCAGGCACCCTGGGCCGCAAAGACGGCCAGGTGACGCTGGAAGAAAAGTTGCGACACTGCGAGCAACTGGCGACGCACCTGTCGGTGCCGGTCAGTGTCGATTTTGAAGATGGCTTTGACGATAGCCCCGAGGGCCTGGCAGCCAATATCGTCCAGCTGGCCAGCACTGGCGTTGCCGGCTGTTCGATCGAGGACTTCAGCCGCGAGCGGCAGCTGATCTTTGAGCCGGCACTTGCAGCCGAGCGCATGGCAGCGGCGGTCGAGACTGTCGCTGGTCTGGACTGCGATTTCCAGCTCGTTGGCCGGGCGGAAAACCTGATTCGTGGCCGCGACGACTTTGACGATACCCTGGCGCGGCTGGTGCGCTATGCAGAGCTCGGCGCGCACGTCGTTTATGCTCCGGGCCTGCGATCGCTCGATCAGGTTCGGGCGGTTCGCGCTGCAACGAACAAGCCCGTCAATGTGTTATGGCCGTTCTTTCCGGGCGTTGCCCTGGCAGCGCTGGGCGAGGCGGGGGCCTGCCGGCTGAGCCTGGGCAGCGCTCTGTATCAGCAGATGGGGGCCTGGCTGGACGAGCAGGCCGGCGCCATGGAAGTCTGAGCCCGCGCGCCCGTTCAGGCGCCGATGCGCGCTGAGCGGCCTTGCACCGGAATGCCCGCGAAGAGCGCTTCCTGGGCCGTGTGGCCGGGGTCCGCGATGCTCGCAAGCAACAGGGCCACGGCGCGCTCGGCCATCTGCGCCAGGGGCTGACGCACGGTGGTCAGGCCGTAGGCGGCAAGGTCGGCGCTGGCGATGCCGTCAAAGCCAAGCACCGAGAGCTGCTCGGGAACGGCGAGGCCAAAGCCCTGCCGGGCCTCGTCAATGCAGCCCATCGCCATCAGGTCGTTGGTGGCCAGCACCGCGTCAGGCACGCCGCCGCGTTCCGCGTGCAGCTGTCGCAGCGCCGCCCGCCCGGAGGCGTAGCTGCCATCGGCTTCGGCGAGAGAGACGTCGCTCAGAGCGAGGTCCTTGAGGGCCTGCAGGGCGCTGAAGGCGCGCTCGGCAGCGGCGGTGGAGTCCGGCGGACCCGTCACCAGCCCGACACTGCGATGGTTGCCGCCGGCGAGCGCGTTGACCAGCCAGCGGGCGCCGGCCTGCTGGTCGCACCGCACAGAAGAAAGCCGAGGGTCGGCCGCGTAGCAGTTGAAACAGACGGCAGGCACCGGGAGCTGCAGGAGCCGTTCGAGGTCTTCGGCCTGCAGGCGCGCGGCGGTAATGATGCCGTCCACGGACTGTGCCTCGACTTGCTCGGCCACCAGGCTGGTTTCCGTATCGATGGCGAAGGTCAGGGCGTGCAGGTGCTGGTCCGCAAGCGCCTGGGTCAGCTGCACGAGCGTTTCCGGGTCGGTGCGGGTCAGGCTCCGTGGCACAATCAGCGCGACGACACCGGTCGCTGACCCTGGGGCCGCGTTCGCGGCTTCGGTGCTTTGCTGGCTGGCGGCGGCGCGCTGCCGGGCGGCCTTGCTGGCCGCGCCGCGCTTGCGCCCAGGCGAGCTTTTGCGCATGTCAGGCATTCGCGATGTTGCTCCACAGCAGGGGGTAGGCGCTGCCAGGACGGCTAACCACCATGGGCGACTGCCGTTGGCTGTGGCTCGGCGATCGCGGCTTCCGGACCCTTGGGCAGAAGGCGGATGGTCTGCACCGTTGCCTTGTTGACTGCCTCGTCGCTGTAGACCAGCGGGAAGCGACCGTCCTGGGCCCAGCCGCTGAGCAGGTTCTGGTAGAAGGGCGAGCGCGGGTCTCCCGATTGCCCGGGCGCGTTGGTCATGGAACCTGCGTCCCAATTGCCGACGTCCAGCACCATGCGGAACGAAGCGCCGCTTCTGACCTTCAGGTTGGCGGGATCGAAGTTGGTGCTGTTGGCCGTGTTGCCGCTGCCGCCCCGGGCATGAGCCGGCATGGCGAGCTGTTTGGCGTGGTCGGGAAATCTGCTCAGCAGCGGATGCTCGAACTCGATCTGATGCAGATCGCCCCAGCGCCAGCCAGCGGGGTCTGGACCCAGCTGCGCTGCCAGGCTATCCCAGGCGGCGCTCAGCGTTGACTGCAGCAGCGGGGCGATCTCGCGATCGCCGGTCGCCGCGACCAGGGTGTAAAAGTCCAGGGGGCGGATCAGCGCTGCCTTGTCGTCGGCGAGCAGCTGCGCCAGCGCCGGTTCGAAGTGTTGCTGCAGCCACACGATGTACAGGGCAGCCGGGCTGGAGTCGGCCGAGAGAACGCCGTCCCAGGCCTTCAGGTGCGCGAGCGGTTGGTTGCCTTCAGCGCTCGGCAGCCGGGCAAGGATCTGTTCTGCGAGCTTGGACTGGTAGTCCCGCTGCAGCGCCTCGGAGTCCGCCAGCGTGTGCTCGGGCTGGCGGGCCAGCACTTCGCGGATTCGCAGATGCCGCCAGGGCGCAGACCACTCGAAGCCCACGGGGTATTGCTCGATGGGGTAGTCCCGGGGCAGGTTCATGGCGTTGGCGGTGCTGGTATAGCCGCGCTCCGGGTTGTGCTCTACCGGCAGAACGTCCATGTCGAAGTAGCCGTTCCACTCGTAGCGGCCATCGCCGGGCACCGGCAGCAACCCGTCCCAGTTGCCGCGGCGCGGAAAGAGCCCGGCGGGCTTGTAACCGATGTTGCCGTCGACGTCTGCGTAAACCTGGTTTTCGCTGGGGGCGCCCCAGCGGTTCAGGGATTCCCGGAAGCTGCGCCAGTTTTGCGCGCGCATGTACTCGATGCCGCCAAAGTAGGGTGCCATGCCTTCGTCCAGCCAGGCGGCGCGGACGGCGAACAGGTGCTTTTCGCCTTCGTGCACGATCGGTCCGTGGCGGGTAAAGCGCAGGGTGACCTCCCGGGCTTCCTGCCCGCGCACGGCGATCTGTTCTGTGACCGTGCGCACTGCCTCGACGTTGCCGTCGTAAAAATAGCCGCCGCGGTTTCTGACGTAGACGTACAGGTCCTCCTGATCGATCGGAAAGATCGTCAGGCCGAAGGCGATGCGTTCGTTGTGACCGATGCTCACGCCCGGAAGGCCGGGCTCTCCGGCACCGATGACGTTGAGCCCCGGTGCCTTCAGGTGCGCGATGTAACGCAGGGACGGCACGGCGTGCCCGCGGTGCGGGTCGTCGGCAAGGATCGGCCGGCCCGTGGCGGTCCGCGACGGCGCGACGGCCCAGTTGTTGCTGCCCAGCTGGGCATCGCTGTGCTGCGCTTCCAAAAGCGACTGCGCCAGCATTCCGGCTTGCTCGTCAAAGCGTACCGGGGCCTTGGCCAGCTGGTAGGTCTCCAACACGTTCGCCGGCACGGCGCACGGGTCCAGGCCGATGGGAACCCGGGTTTCCCATTTCGGCTCCAGCACTTTCCACACCCGAGCCTCGTCCATGCTGAGCTCGCACAGGATACGAGCACGGCGAACTTCCGTGACCACGTTGCGCCACAGGCCGTGGCTGCGGATTCGCACGACATCTTCAGGAGACCAGCGTGCGGGCTCGTAGCCGAGCAACCCGAATTCCATGGGCATCAGGTCCGGGTCCGTGCTGATCAGGTCCAGGTAGGCGTTGATCCCTGCGACAAAGGCCGTCGCGATACGCTTGGCGTCGGAGCCGTAGGCCAGCCACTCTCGATACATGTCGCCGCGGTACAGGAACAACCGCGCCGCGCGATCCTGGTCGACATAGGCTTCGCCCAGCACTTCGCTGAGCTGGCCCAGGCCGCGCCGGCGCCACAGATCGATCTGCCAGAGCCGGTCCCGGGCGGCATTGAAGCCTTGCACGACGAAGGCGTCGTAGTGCGTTTGGGCGTACATGTGGGGCACGCCCCACTCATCGATCTGGATCCGCGCCGGACGCTCGAGCGCCGGGACCGGGTAGCTCTGATCCTGAAGGCCGTCGGTGCCCGGTGCGGTGCGGCCTGCTGCCACCTCGGCCAGCGCCTGCCCGCAGGCGAGGCAAGACAGCAGGGCGAGGGTTCGGCAGACAACTTGGTGCATGGTGCGTGGGCCTTCTGGTTCCTGCGGCGGCTTGGGCCGAACCGGTGATCTAACGCCCCTATGATGCCCTAAGGTTCCTGCTTGATGGAGTCCATTTGCTCGGCAAAGCTGCGCCTCAGGCGCCCCACAAAGGGCACGCCGGTGTTGGCGTAGCGGACGAAGGGATCTCGCTGCGGGTCTTCGTTCCACTCGTACTCCGTGGAACTGGCGATCATTCTCGCCGCCTCGACCCCAAAGAAACGCGCGATGACAGCCAGACTCATGTCGATGCCGGCAGAGACGCCGGAAGACGTCAGGAATCGCCCGGACTCCACCCAGCGCGCTTCCTTCTGCCAGTCGGCCGGGCCCTGCGCGACGAGATAGTCAAAGAACACCTTGTTGCCAGTGGCTTCGACCCCTTTCAGGAGCCCGGCTTTCGCATACAGCGCTGAGCCCGTGCAGACCGAGGTGGCGACAGCAACCTGCGGCACGATGCGCTGCAGAAATTCGATCATGGCGGGGTTGTCGACCTCCGTGAGCGTGCCGATGCCGCCGGGCACCATCAGGACGTCCAGTTCCGGTGCGTTGCTGAAGTCATAGCTGGCCTGGAGCCGTGGTGCCAGGGCCGCAGGATAGCTGGTGGTGGTGATCACGACCGGACCAGCCCGCTCTGCGATTAAATGCACGCGAATGTTGTCCGCCCCGGCATTCATCCACATTTCCAGGGGCCCGAAAACGTCCAGCGGCTCGGCGCCGTCGTACAGCACCACGCCGATGTCGAGCGGCGGTTCCCAGTGATCGGCTACGGCGTCGTTCTGTCGCGCTATGGTGAACGGAACGCTGCCCCTGGCGTCGCCCACCTGCCAGGTCAGCTGGTAGGTGCCATCGGGCATGTCGCCAGTCGCCATGCCCATCAGATCCTGTTCGCCCATGGTATGGACGCCCTCTATGATCCGGCGTTGGCCCTCACCGACGATAGCGAGCGAGTAGCTTTGGTTGGCGGGGAGCCGGTCGAACCACAGGCGCACGCTGCGCGGTGGTTCCGCCAATGTGTCCTTGGCCGCTGGGCTGCTCTGCTGTAACTCCAGCGCGGCGACCGGGCCGGTCGCAGCGAACAGCAAGATGGCAAGGAAGACCCTTGCGTTGCGGTGGCGTTGGAATCTCACGGGCGGCCGCGCAGCTGTCGAGCCGTCACTGTCCTTGCAACAGCTCGTCCAGGTACTCAGCACTCTCCAGCTCGATGGCCGTCAGCGCATCCAGCGCGTCCTCGTGTTCCGGGAACGCCGCCTTCAGATTCTGCCAGGCCAGGGAGCCCTGCTTTTCGGCCTCTGCCTGGATGTACATCTGGTCGAACGGCTCGTGGCCCTCAAACACCTCGTAGTACGTGGATTTGGCCGCCGGAATCATCGCGTCGACCAGGGCGCGGTCTTCGTCGCTGGGCGGGAAGAGGGCCTCAACGCGGTTCGCGATGTCATCTTCCCGGGCGGCGCAGGCCAGCAGTCCGTCCCGGTGTGCTGGCACGTCGTTGGCCCAGCCGCGGTAACGGTCGGCCGCTGTGCGCTCCAGGCTGGAGAGCAGATAGGGGTAGGCAGAGCGCGGCACGCCGTCCAGGTGCGCGCGTAACAGGTCGCCGAAAATCGGCACAGTGATCGTGGCCATGGCTGTCTCCCGCAAATGTGCCTTGAGGATACCCCACCCGCGCGAATTTCTCGTCGGGCTCGCCGGCGCCTGGGCCCGCAGCCCGACTTGGGTCAGATCGCGCCGATCCGGCGGGTCAGGGCCACGACTCGCTTGTGCCGGGCCCGAATGACCTCCGGCGGACGGCGGGTTAGCAGGCTGACCCCGATTGTCGTTGCCAGGGCGACCAGAAAGCCGGGCACGATTTCGTACAGCCAGGTCGACAGCGAGCTGCCGTCGGCGGTCACCGGCCAATACACCCAGGCAAGGACCGTCGCAGCGCCGGCCAGCATGCCCGCCAGCGCGCCGGCAGCGGTGAGCCGGGCCCAGAACAGGCTCAGCAGCACCAGAGGCCCAAAGGCGGCGCCGAAGCCGGCCCAGGCGTTGCTGACCAGCGACAAAATCGAGGCGTTCTGGTCCAGCGCGAGGCCCCCGGCAATGGCCGCGACGAGCAGGACGCTGCCGCGACCCACGGCCACGAGCTCCCGCTCCGATGCGGACCTTCGCACAAACGTGCGGTAGAAGTCTTCGGTCAGCGAGCTGGAGGACACCAGCAGCTGGGAGGAAATGGTCGACATGATCGCAGCCAGGATCGCCGCGAGCAGAAATCCTGCCACCAGCGGATGGAACAGCACCTGCGCCAGCACGATGAAGATGGTTTCCGGCTCTTCGAAATCGCTGGGATTGGCCAGCTGCCAGGCGAGACCCGTGAACCCGGTCGCCACCGCGCCCGCGATTGCGATGACCATCCAGCTCATGCCGATCCAGCGCGCGCTCACCATGTCTGCGGCGGAGCGAATCGCCATGAAGCGTACGATGATGTGGGGCTGGCCAAAGTATCCGAGGCCCCAGGCCAGCGCCGAGATCAACCCGAGGGTGGTGGTGCCTTTCAACAGGCTCGCGAATTCCGGCCGCTGCTCGGTGACGATGGCCAGCGTTGCGCCGGGGCCGCCAAGCGTGTCCATGGTCGCGAGCGGCACCAGGACCAGCGCCAGGAACATGATGCAGCCCTGAACAAAGTCGGTGAGGCTGACAGCGAGGAAGCCGCCAATCACCGTGTAGACGACGACCACGCCGGCGGTGAGCAGCACGCCGGTGCTGTAGCCGGCGCCGAACGCGCTTTCAAACAGCTTGCCGCCGGCAACCAGCCCGGAGGAGGTGTAGAGCGTAAAGAAGATCACGATGATGACCGATGCTGCGATCCGAAGCGCCGGGGCACCGCCGGCAAAGCGATCGGCGAAGAAGTCCGGCAGGGTCAATGCGTCGTTTGCGACCTCGGTGTAGATGCGCAGCCGAGGCGCGACCAGCAGGTAGTTGAGGTATGCGCCAATGCACAGACCGATGGCAATCCAGGCAGCAGACAAGCCCGACAGGTACACCGCGCCAGGCAGGCCCATCAGCATCCAGCCGCTCATGTCGGAGGCGCCCGCGGAAAGGGCGCCGATCGCAGGATGCAGTGAACGCCCGCCCAGCATGTATTCCGAGAGGTTGGCGGTGGAACTGCGATAGCCGTAAAGGCCGATGGCCAGCATCAACAGGAAATACAGGCCCAGGCTGAAGTAGATCAAAACGTGCTGAACCGCAGGTGTCGCAGCGGCTCAGTATGCCTGCTTGCGGTTGCCGCGGGCAGACCTTTTGGCCGATGTGGCTTCCTGGGCCGGGCTGCTGGACAATGGCGGCCAATGGGTCGCTCATCCGCGGCGACCGGCACAAGGAACGCCATGTCCAGCACCGCGAACGATAACAACCTGGCCCTGTTCTGTGACTTCGAAAACGTCGCGCTGGGGGTTCGGGACGACAAGCTGCCGAAACTCGACATCGGCGTGATTCTCGAGCGTCTGCTGGTCAAAGGCAACGTGGTCGTTAAAAAGGCTTACTGCGACTGGCAGCGGTACAAAGAGTACAAGCCCGCTATGCACGAGGCCGCCTTCGAGCTGATCGAGATCCCGCACACGCGCCAGTCCGGCAAAAACTCCGCCGACATCCGCATGGTCGTGGATGCCCTGGACCTGTGCTACACCAAAGACCATATCGATACCTTTGTCATCATCAGCGGCGACTCGGATTTCTCTCCCCTGGTCAGCAAGTTGCGCGAGAACGCCAAGCTGGTGATCGGCGTCGGTATACGCAGCAGCACTTCGGATCTGCTGATGAGCAACTGCGACGAGTTTCTGTTCTACGACGATCTGGTGAAAGCGCAGAAGTCCAAGCGCACGCGCAAGAAGTCAACGCGCAAGAAGTCGAGTGGCGATAAGACGGCCAAGGCGCAGACCGAGCCAGCAGAAAGCGATGGGCTGGCGGAAGGGCTGGAGCTGGTGCTGGAGACCGCCGAGGCCCTGATATCTGAGCGCGGCGACGCCGTGTGGGGATCGATGGTCAAACAGACCCTCAAGCGCCGCCGACCGGGTTTTAACGAAACTGCCTATGGGTTCAGCTCTTTCAATGAGCTGCTAGAGGACGCAGCTGACCGAGGCCTGCTGCGCATGGAAGCGGACGAGCGGTCTGGCGGCTATGTGATCCGGTCTGTTGACCGGGGATAGCAGCGACATTCGCGGAGCAGGCGCCAGAATTGTCTCGGCGCCCGGCGCCCGGCGCCCGGCGCCTAGCGCGGCGCCAGCAATCGACCGCCGCGGGCGCTAGGAATGATCTCCGTGAAGCGAAGCGCGAGGCCGGCCGTGCCGTTGCCGTCGAGATCGGCCGGGAAGGGGTAGCCGAAGTCCCACGTGTCGTTCTGATGCAGCTGCCGGAAGCGGATGAGTGCGGTGTTGGACACGACGCGGTAGCCAGCCAATCGAAGGTCTCCGGCATCGCAGACGCCGTTGCCGTTGAAGTCGGTGACCGTTCGAGGCGCTTTTCTCCTGCCGATATCGTCCAGGCTCACGACAACCGCCCGAACATTGACGTTGCGATCGTATGCCGCATCGATCTCCGCTCGCGTCATACACTGCGCTGGGCCGCTCTCGAAGCGAATCAGCTCGCTATCGCCAGGGCAAGCGGGTAGAGCTGTGACGTCCCGGTCAACCAGGGCGATGGGGCTAAACAGCTCGGGCGGCACGTTCGTATGCATATGCAAGCTGCTGCGTCCGTCGCCGTTATTCAGGGTTAAGGACACACTGTTGAGAAAGCCAGCCAGGTTGCGGCATTGCCGAGTGGGTGAGCGGTCGAAGTTGCTGTCGCTGATGATGCCGATACCGACGTTGCTCAGCAAAACCAGCCCTGGCATGCGCCAACTCGGGCCGTATCCGTAGCCATCACTTCTTGAGCCCGCATCTGGCCCGAAGTACTGCTGTCCGGAGAAACCGATCGGCGCCAGGATTGGGATCGTGGGACCGGTTTCTGAATCTGCGGCGTTGTCAGGCGTGCCAGGAACGCTAACCCCCGGTGCGAACTCGACATTGCGCTCGTCAATGGGAGCGCTGGGCGCGCCGAATTCCGGACAGGCACCGCCCGCGATCGGCGTCCTGGACAGGGATTGGCACCCGTCCGGGTCGTTGTACACGATCCGGAACGGCCCTTCATTCGGGCCCGAGCCCGGAATTTGATCCGCGATTTGGCTGGGATAGCGGTCTCCGGCGATGGTCTCGATCCCCAGAAACGGTTCCCGGATCGTCATGGTTAGGCTCATAGGCCAACCAGATGCTGCGTAGCTGGCGACCTTGTCTGATTCAACGCCGTCGAAGCTGAGCGTTAGCGGCCTCTCCCGCGGTGTGATCGTCAGATCTGTTGCGGCGGCTGCGGGGACTGCGGTGCCAAGGGCGGCGAGCAGCAATGTAACTGGCAGCGATCGGCGGAACTGAAATCCGTGACTCATAGACTGACCCTCGATTGTTATCATCGACTTTCGTTTAGTAAGTTGGCCTGTTCCGGTCCATGTATCAGGCGTTCATCAGCTACAGCCACAGCGACGGTTCATTTGCCCGCTGGCTGCATCGTCGGTTGGAACGGTATCGGCTCCCTAAGTCGATATCTGTCAACTATCCGACGCGAAAGCCATTTGTCCCAGTATTCCGAGATGAGGAGGAACTCGCAACTTCTTCTGATCTGAGCACCAGCATAAGACGCGCCCTGGACCAAAGTGAGCGTCTGGTCGTGTTGTGCTCAGAACAGGCCGCAGCCTCCCGCTGGGTGAACCAGGAAATCGAATATTTTCAATCACTTGGGCGCGGCTCAGAGATCTACTGCGTGCTTGTGAGCGGCACTCCGCACGAAGCGTTCCCGCCGGCGCTGCGGGATCAGGAGCCCCTGGCGGCCGATTTTCGGGAGGACGCTGGCGGCGCCCACGGGCGCCGGGATGCCCTGTTGCGGCTCATGGCGGGCATGTTGTCGCTCGGGCTGGACGACCTTCGGCGCCGCGAAGCACAGGCGCGGCAGCGGCGGATATTGGCCGTGGGCGCGGTGGCTTCCCTGGTGGCCATTGTCACCACGACTCTTGCGGTGTTTGCGGTGCTCGGCCAGCGGCGCGCCGAGCAGCAGGCGCGGGTGGCGGAGGAAGTTTCCGGTTTTCTGACCGGTCTGTTTGAGGTGTCTGATCCGGGCATTGCCCAGGGTCGTGAGATCACTCTGCGAGAGATGCTGGATCGGGGCGCGGACCAGGTCGCCGACCAATTTCAATCTGACCCGCTCGTGGGGGCGCAGCTGGCAGTGACCATGGCGGACGTCTACGGCAATCTTCGTGAGACCGATCCCAGTATTGCGCTCTACCGGCGCGCAGCGGACGTCTACGCAGAACGGCCCGGTGCAAGGGTCAGCTACGGGCGGGTTTTGCGGCGTATGGCGGACCAGCAGCTGGGCGCGGGCGCCCTGGACGAAGCCGAACGCAGCGCCCGTGCGGCGCTTGCTCAACACCGAGGGGATTCGGCAGCTGTCCGACTTGAGGCTGCGGCAGATCAGGCCCAGCTCGCCAAGATTCTGTTTCAGCAAGGGCAGGACAAGAATGTCGAGCCGCTGTATCAGAGCGCGCTGCAAACGCGTGAAAGACTGCTAAGTGACGATGACCTGCAGGTCGCCGAGTCCCGTTTGCAGCTTGGCTGGTATTACCTTTCCCGCTTCGATTATCTGGTCGCCGAGCCGCTGTTACGGTCTGCTTTCGAGGTCCGGCTGGCTCGCCTGGGCGAACGCCACTTCCTGACTCTTGATGCCATGGACAAGTTGGGCGCGCTCTATGAGGAAACCGGGCGCCTGTCGAAAGCGCTGACCCTGAGGCAGCGCTCCCTGGAGGCCAAGCAGGCGGTGTTGGATCCGCCGCATCCGCTGCTGGCGGAGAGTCTGGTCAGTCTCGCTGGCGTGCAGCTGTCCCTGGATGCGCCTGGTCGAGCGCTTGAGCTGGCGCAGCAAGCCGTGTCCATGGCAGAACAGCACTATGGCCCCGTGCACAGTGACCTGGCCCGGGGGCTGAATATTCAGGACATGGCCTTGCAGGCATTAGGACGGTTCGACGCTGCCCTGCCGGTTGCCGAGCGCGTGCTGCATATCTACGAGCAAACCCTGGGCGGTGAACATGAGCTCGTGGGCCAGGCTCTGAACAACCTGGGCGCTCTGCTCGCAGAACAGCTGGGGCACCCGGAACGCGCCGAGCCGCTGCTCAGACGGGCGGTTCGGGTGTTCGCGACGTTAGACAACGCTCAAGACTGGCAGGCGCTGGCAACCTGGAGCCTTGCCAATGCTCTGAGAGAGCAGCAGAAGTACCGCGAGGCGGAGCCCGTGTATCGTTCTGCCATGGCGCTGGTTGACTATGGCGAGCAGATTCGCATGTCCTGGTTTCCTCCCTATGCAGATCTGGTCGCTGACTTTGAGCGCTCTCAGGCGGGCCTGCAGGCTGCCGCGAAACGTTTGGAGGTGTATCCCTAGGAACGATGTTTATCAGCTGATCTTTGCGGAAAGAGGGCAACATGGGGAACCGGCCTGCCCAGAGCGACAGCAATGGCGATCGGCACCTCGAACACCAGCGTCAAGGTGGCCAGCGCCACGCCGCCGTAGCGTGCAATCGTTGTTCCGGGATGATCGGCTGGCAGCCCGAAAAAGAAGAACAGCAGAAACAGCCCGGTCGCGGCGAAACCGCTGACTGAGGTCAGCAGAAACTGCGCGCGAGTGTTTTCCTGGGCATCGAAGTTGTACAGGAACGGCGAAGCGATAAAGCCCGGCGCGTAGATTTGCGCTTGCGCCCAGCGCGCGCCCAGCCAGTGGCCCCACTCGTGCAGCAAAAACGCGCTCAGCACGGTGAGCGCGCCGGCGATCTGTGCGAGTCTGGTTGCCGCGGTGCCCGAATCGATCGCGAGCGAGCCGAGCCAGGCACTGGCAGTCAGGGCCAGCACCACAGAGTCCCGTACCCCGAATGCACGAAAATCCGAGCTACCTGCCACGACGGACGGCCAACCGGCCATGACCCTGCATCTTGCGCTGCATGTGCTGGTGCCCCTGGCGATTGCTGCGACCTGCTATCGCGCACAGTGGCAGCGCGCCTTCGGCGTTCTCATGCTGGGCATGGTGGTCGATGTGGATCACCTGTTGGCAACGCCTATCTACGATCCTGGCCGCTGCAGCATTGGTTTTCATCCGCTGCACCGTTGGCCCGCCATCGCTGTTTACGGGTTGTTGCTGGCGCATCCGAAATCACGGCTTGTCGGGGTCGGGCTGTGCGTGCACATGGCTCTGGATGCCATCGATTGTCTCTGAGCCCTGGGGGCGCGGTGCGATAAAGCCTTGCCAGACGCCGTGGGGCGCCCAGATCGCAAACAGGTCCTCGCGCGCGCTCGCCTCTGCGACGCCCAGCACATCCCGCCGGTAACGGTAGGTAAATGCCGAGACCCGCATGTTGGCGGCGCAGTGCACCCACAGGCGGTCCAGCGGCTCGTCGCGAACAGCCTGCACAAAGCGCTCAAAGTCAGCATCGGTGGGGTTTTTGAAATCCACGGGCTGATGAATGTACTTGAGTCCCAGTTCGGCCAGGATCCCGGCCTCGTCCATGACGGCGTTTTCCAGCACACTCTTTGGCGCCAGGTTGATCACGGTCTGGTAGCCGGCGTCGCGAATCCATTGGAACTGCGCTTCGCTCGGTTGCCCGGAGGTGACGTACAGATCGTTGATGGCGCGAAAATTGTAGATGGCATCAAGGGACTTTTCGCTGCCCGCCAGAAAGGGCAGACGGCGCTTGAGCACGGCGCGCAGGAAGCCGATGACCGTTTTGCGGGTGCTGGGATGCATGCGTCCGGCCTAGTCCAGACACACCTCGACGCTGTGCCGGGTTGTGCAAACGGCGTTGCAGGCCTCAGAGGACGCGATCAGGGACTCGTACCTGCTGATCGCGTCCGGATCGCCCTCGTTCAGTGCATCGACGTTGTCGGTCGTGAATCGGTCCAACGGCACGACGCAATAGTAGGTGCAGTACATGCGGCCTTGCTCAACGTTCAGCATGCAGGGGTCCATGCCGCCTTCAGCGCGGAGGGCCTCGAAGCCCTCGATCGCTTCCCGGGTGCCGGCATCCTGGATGTCGTCGAGCCGGTAGTCGCTGGCGGGGGGCGGCGCAGTATCGGCGTTGGCTCCGAGCCCTGGGGACGGCACCAGAACCAGGGCGAGAAAGATTGCTGTGATCCGCGAGGGGCTCATGAAAGGCTCCGATACCGTGAGCCCTCAGTAGATCAAAGGGCCCCGCGCCGGGCAAGGCTCCAGCCGTCCCGAAGCGGTGTTTACCGGCCTTTTCGATACCGGAAGTCGCAGTGAGAATGGCCTTGCATGCGGGTCTGGGTGCGCTCCAGGGTCATTCCGAGCTGCTTTGCCGCGGCGAAGTCCTCGCCGCACAGCAGCAGGTGGCCAAAGGATCGGCCGCCCAGCTCGTCCATCATTATGGCGTATTTGCAGTCGACGACGTCCATAGCGAACTGATCTGCATCAGACGCGATGATTTCGTACGCCAGGGCATCGCCCGCCGCGAAGTGTTCAACGCCCTGGGCCAGGCGGGACATATCCGCTTCGACTGCCGGGGTGGCCGCCTCCAGCTTGCGCGTCAGCCGTTCTTTCAGCGCGTCGTTGATCACGTCTTCGCCGAGAATGGCCTGCAGATCCTGGATCAGCGGCACGGCGTACCGCATCTGCACTTCGCGGAGCTCGAATTGGGTCAGATTGGGCATTTGTGTCTCGTGTCGGTTGCGGGCAAGCGCCAGAGCGGCCGTGCGTCAGCGCGACAGCGCACGGACTTCCTTGCGGAGCGCTGCGAGCAGTTTCGGCACCATGTCTTGCACCCATTGCGGCTCGCTGTGCCGAATCATGAGCCAGAACAGCGATTTGACGTCCCAGAACGTGGCGTCCAGCAACCCCGTTTCCTTTGGGTCGCGTTTGAAGTGCCAGTGCACGGAGTTGGGGTACTTTTTGCGTGAGTAGCTGCCGATGTGCGAGACGTACAGGCCAGCCCGCTCTGCGGCAGCGCTAACCAGTTGCAGCATCTGCGCCTTGCTGATGCCCTCGGGAACGTCCACGTAGTAGTCGTCGGATCTCTTGTCTGGCATGGTCGCTCCGGCTCGTGGCGTGGAACCCAGATACAACAGGGGCTTTTGAAGGCCGTCAACCCGGTGCTGACGACCGTCCCTTGAGAGCGTGCATTCTGCGTTCGCGGGTCAGTCGAACTGTGCCGCCGTCGGGTGCCAGATCATGACGTCGACCACCAGAAACAGCAGAAACAGCGGGACCAGCACCGCGTGCAGCCGGCGGTTGCCGCTGACGGCCAGGGCCACGAAGCCCAGCACCAGCAGCAGCGAAGCCGAGTTGTCCATGGACAGCAGCTCCGAGCCGAAGGCCAGGGGCCTGAAGGCAGTCGATGCCAGCGCCGTCACGACGCCGAGCCACCAGATGGGCCGCATCTGGCCGTGGTAGTAGGTTTCGATGGCGATGTCCTGGTCCGGATCGGGAAAGATCAGGTGCGCAATCAGGTACAGAGATGCCGGGCTGATCAGCATCAGGGCCAGGGCCGGAAAGGTCCATACGGCCACCGTGCTCAGATCCCACAGCTCCCACCAGTTCTGCAGCAAGGCCACGAACACCAGGGCGATGCCGCACCAGTGCAGCCAGTAGCTCTGTTGAACCTTGCGTCGGCGAATGAGGCGCGCGATGCCGGTCAGTATCTCGGCCACGCCCAGACCGACGATTATGGACACCAGCACCATCAGGAATTCGAAAAGGCTCATGGCGAGCGTGCCCCGTCGTTTGGCTCAGCCCAAGATATCAGCACCTTCTACCTTGTGCCGGCCCATAACGTAAAAAGCCGCCATCGCAGGGCGCGATGGCGGCTCCAGCAAAGCTCAGAGGCCCGTGGGGACTCTGATGGCAGCGGTCAGTCCCAGCTGAGGGCGCCGCCCGTCTGGTACTCCGTCACCCGGGTCTCGAAGAAGTTCTTTTCCTTCTTCA
>CAZXIJ010000035.1:0-20379 GCA_964640725.1 uncultured Pseudomonadales bacterium
CCCAGCGCAGCCTCGATGTCCCCGACCGGCGCATCGCAGCTCAGGCCCCGACACACATAGGCCTGCACGCCGCCATTCACTGGCCGCAAGCGCGGCAGATAACTGGGTAACGGCTCGGCTGCATCGTCCGGAATCAGATAGACGTGGCGCTCCGGGTGATAGCCTGCCGCCAGCGCGCTTTGCCAGGCGTCCAGCTCGGACGCCGGGCCCTGGACCAGTACCTGCACAAAGCCGGGGCCTTCGTCGCTGGCCAGAGCGAGCGCGCTCGCCAGGGCGCAGTGGCCGGCGGGGTACTGCTCCATCGCCCCGCGCGCCCAGTGCAGGGTGGCCAGGGCTGCGTCCAGGTACCGGGGCTCGCCCAGCAGGTGCCCGAGTCTCAGCAGCGCTGCCGCGGCGACGGCGTTTCCCGGAGGCAGGGCATCGTCCATGGTTGGTCGCGGACGGTAGATCAACGCTTCGGCGTCGTGGGCTGTGAAGTAGAAGCCGCCGTTGTCCTGGTCATAGAACTGGTCGAGCAGGGCATCGGCGATGGTCACGGCAAAAGCCAGCTGGGCGCTGTCCCAGCGGTGCGCGAGCACCGTCAGCGCCGCGTCCAGGACCTGAGCGTAGTCGTCCAGGTAGCCGCGATGGCGGGCGCTGCCCTTGAAGGTCGCGAACAGGATCTTGCCGTCCCAGAGCCTGGTTTGCAGGAAGCGCAGGGCATCGACCGCCGCGTTCAGATAGTCCGTGCCGCGGCCGCCCGCGGTCCGCGCGCTCGCCTGGGCCAGGCCTTTGATGGCCATGGCGTTCCAGGCCGTGAGCAGCTTGTCGTCCAGCCCCGGCGCAGTGCGCGTCTGTCGCAGTGCCAGCAGCTTGGCGCGGGCGCTGGCGAGGGTCGCGTCTGCTGCCGGGCGGGCGAGCGACAGCCGTTCCACCACCGAGCGCCAGGCGTCGGTGCGATACAGGTGCCAGCGGCCTTCGAAGTTGGCGGCCTTATCGAGCCCGTACAGGGTCTCGACGATCAGGTACTCCTCGTCGGTCAGCGCTTTGCGCACCGCATCCTTGCGCCAGACGTAGTACTCGCCCTCGCTGCCTTCGCTGTCGGCGTCGAGCGCAGCGTAAAAGCCGCCCTCCGGCGCGCGCATCTCGGCCAGCAGCCAGTCGGCGGTGCGCGCCAGCGCCTCATCGAACAGCTCGTCCGGGCCGATCGCCAGCGCCTCGGCATAGAGCGACAGCAGCTGGCCGTTGTCGTAGAGCATCTTCTCGAAGTGCGGAATCATCCAGCGCGCGTCGACGCTGTAACGGCAGAACCCGCCGCCCAGGTGGTCAAAGATGCCGCCCCGGGCCATTTGCGTGAGGGTCGTCATGACGGCATCCAGACAGGTCCTGGCAGCCTCCCGGTCCCCGCGGTCGCGCAGGCGGGCCCAGTCTTCCAGCAAGCGGCGCACCGTCCCCGGCATCGGGAACTTCGGCGCGTCGCCAAAGCCGCCGTGATTGCTGTCGAACTGGCCGAGCACCGCCTCGCGCAGGTCATCCAGGAACGCCAGATCGCGGGTGCCGGCGCCGCCCGGCTCCGGGTTCAGCTGGCCGAACACCTCCAGCAGTTTGGCGCCCTGCTTGTCGAGCTCTTCCCGGTTGTCCGCGTAAGCGGTGTGGATGCGCTCCAGCAGCTCGGCGAAGCCCGGCAGGTTGCCGCGCTGCTGCTTGGCGAAGTAGGTGCCCCCGAAGAAGGGCACCAGGGTGTGTGGGTCCAGAAACATCGTCAGGGGCCAGCCGCCGCTCTGCTGGGTCAGCACGTGGTGGGCCACCTGATACACCTTGTCCAGGTCCGGGCGCTCCTCCCGATCGACCTTGATGTTCACGAACAGCGCGTTCATCGCTGCGGCGACCTCCGGGTCCTCGAAGGACTCGTGCGCCATCACGTGGCACCAGTGACAGGCGCTGTAGCCGACCGAGAGCAGGATCGGGCAGCCGCGCTCGCGCGCTTCCGCAAGCGCCTCTTCGCCCCAGGGGAACCAGTCCACCGGGTTGTCTTCGTGCTGCTTCAGGTAGGGGCTGGTTTCCAGCCCGAGTCGGTTTGCCATGGGGGCCCTCGTTTGTCGCGCGCATCTTCCCATGCTCGTAAGCGACTGATCCATTGGCATTAGCGGTTTGATTCAGGTTCAATCAGGGTGAGGGAAACGGCGGCTCGCACCGCCGTCATGCTGTTGTCAGGCGCCAGGGCAGATGTGGCCGCGCCGGGCACCAGCGCTGCGCCTCCAGCGGCATTGCGCCGCGGTGGCGGTGCGCCTTAGCGGCGCTGGGAAAGGAAGCGGTCGATGAACAGACCATGTTAGACAGGGACGGTTTCCGACCGAACGTTGGGATCGTTATCACCAACGGGCAGGGCCAGGTGTTGTGGGCCCGGCGCGTGGGGGGGCATGACGCGTGGCAGTTTCCCCAGGGCGGGGTCAACGACGGCGAGTCGCTCATCGATGGCCTGTACCGCGAGCTGGAAGAAGAGACCGGCCTGCTGCGTGAGCACGTCAAGTTGCTGGCGCAAACCCAGAACTGGCTGCGCTACCGGATTCCCCGCAAGTTTCGGCGCTACAACTCCGACCCCGCGTTCCGTGGCCAAAAGCAGCACTGGTTTCTGCTGCAGCTGATTGCCGACGACAGCACCGTGGCTGTGGACGCGGGCGACAAGCCAGAGTTCGATGACTGGGCCTGGGTCAGCTTCTGGTACCCGGTGGGCCAGGTCGTGCCCTTCAAGCGCAGCGTCTATATGCGGGCTTTGCAGGAACTGGCACCCTTCCTGCCGCTGCCTGAAACGCAAAGGCTGCCCGGCCAGAAAGTGGACGTGCACCCGATCGCCCGCGATGGCGGCGCTGATGGCGGCTCTTCGAATAACCGTTCGGGACGCCGCCGATCCGGTCGAGCCCGCCGGCGGAAAGGCTCGAACAATCGTTCTAATGGCCGTCGCAGCGAGTTTCAGTCCTGATGCTGCAGATTCTTCGCACCATTGTTCAGGACGTCGAAGACGCGGCCAGCTTTCGCGAGGCGCTCGACCTGATCGTGCAGGCGGTGCGTCACGCCCTGGGCACGGATGTCTGCTCGGTCTATCTGCTGGACAGCACGCGCGAGCGCTTTGTCTTTGCCGCGAACGAAGGTCTCAATACTGATCTGGTTGGTTTATTTTCCATGGCCGCCAGCGAAGGGCTCGTTGGCCTGGTCGCAGAGCGGGCCGAGCCCATCAACCTCGAAGATGCGAGCGCCCATCCGCGCTTCCGCGCCGTACTCGAGATAGGCGAGGAGCCCTTCAGCGCGTTCCTGGGGGTCCCGATTATCCACCACCGTCAGGTGCTGGGCGTGCTCATCGTCCAGCAGGGCGTTGCGCGCAAGTTTGACGAGAGCGAAGAGGCCTTCCTGGTCACCCTGGCGGCGCAGCTTGCCAACGCGGTCTCCCACGCGGATGCCACGGGCGAGATGAACCGGGTCCTGGGCCGCACCCGGGCGGAGCCCGATCGGGTGTTTCGCGGCGTCGGCGGGTCCCCGGGGGTCGCGATTGGCCAGGCCGTGCTCATGCACCCGACCGCCAGCCTGGAGGCGGTGCCTGACCGGGTGGCCGAGGACGTCACCGTAGAGCTGATGATCTTTGAGCGGGCGGTCAACGCGGTGCGCGACGACATTCGCAACATTTCCGTCGAGTTTGCCGAAAGCCTGCCAGCGGAGGAGCTGGCACTCTTTGATGCCTACCTGCACATGCTCGACGACAACGCGATCAGTGGCGATGTTCGCAGCCGGATTCAGGAGGGGCAGTGGGCCCAGGGCGCGCTGCGCAAGGTGATCCGCGAGCACATGCGCCGTTTCGAGGCGATGTCAGATCCTTACCTGCGCGAGCGCGGCGCCGATGTCAAAGATCTGGGCCTGCGGGTGCTCGCGTACCTGCAGGACATTCGCCAGCGCAAAGTGCACTTCCCGCCGAACACGATTCTGGTCGGCGACGAGGTCCTGCCCAGCTTGCTGACCAGCATCCCTGCGGATCGCCTGGCCGGCATCGTCTCTTTGCGGGGCTCCGGCAACAGCCATGTGGCCATCCTGGCGCGGGCGCTCGGTATCCCTGCAGTCATGGGCGCCGTCGACCTGCCCATGCTCTCGATGGACGCTGAACAGGTCGTGGTCGATGGCCACTACGGCGAAGTCATTCTCGAGCCCTCGGCGCAGCGTCTGGCAGAGTATCGGGACTTGCTGGAAGAAGAGGCGGAGTTCTCCCGGGAGCTCGAGGGCCTGAAAGAGCTGCCCTGCGAGACGCGCGACGGGCGCCGGGTGCGGCTGTGGGTCAACATCGGCCTGACCGGCGACATTTCCCGCTCCCTGGACCGCGGCGCCGAGGGCATTGGCCTGTTCCGCACGGAAATCCCGTTCATGAGCCAGGAGCGCTTTCCCAGCGAAGAGGAGCAGCGCCTGGTTTACCGGGAGCACATGACGGCCTTCGAGCCCCGGCCGGTCACCATGCGAACCCTGGACATCGGCGGCGACAAGGCGCTGAGCTATTTCCCGATCAACGAAGAGAACCCGTTTCTGGGTTGGCGCGGCATTCGCGTCACCCTCGATCACCCGGAGATCTTCATGGTGCAGGTGCGCGCCATGATCAAGGCCAACGCAGGCCTGACCGGCGTGCTGCGCATTATGCTGCCGATGATCTCCTCGCTGGCCGAAGTCGACGAAGCCGCCGGGCTGGTCGAGCGGGCTTACGGCGAAGTGCTCGAAGAAGGGGTCGACGTCAAACGGCCGCAGCTGGGCGTCATGATCGAGGTGCCGGCCGCGGTCTACCAGGCGCACGAGCTGGCCAAGCGCGTGGATTTCCTGGCCGTCGGCTCCAATGACCTGACCCAGTACATGCTGGCCGTGGACCGCAACAATCCGCGCGTGGCCGACCTATACCAGGACTTCCACCCGGCGGTGCTGCGGGCGCTGCGGGAGGTCGGGCGGGCAGCCGGTCGCGAGGACAAGCCCCTGGGCATCTGTGGCGAGATGGCGGGCACACCGGCGGGGGCCGTGCTGCTGACCGCCATGGGCTACCACGTGCTCAGCATGAACGCGACCAATCTGCCGCGGGTGAAGTGGGTGCTGCGCAACGTCAGCCATCGGGCCTGCCGACGCATGCTGGCTCAGGTTTTGAAGATGACGACGGCAGAAGAGGTCACGGCATTCATGCGCGTGCAGCTGATGGAGGCCGGTCTGGGTCGAGTGCTGCCGCGGCACCACGACGAAGCCCTGCAGAAAGTCTCCTGACCGCGCGACTCAGTCCCGGCGGCGGGCAAAGCGATGATCGCTGCGTCCGGCGTGCTGGCCACCGCTCAGGGAGATCTGCTCGCTGAAGTGCACGGCCTCATCGCTGATCGCGACCGCCGTGCAGGCCCGTGTGCCGTAGTCCGTGCCGGTGATGTACACCGCGCCCAGCGCCAGCAGCTCGTCGGCTGTGCGCCCGGGAATGTCTCTCGGCTCCGGTTCCTGCGGGAGCATCCCGTCGCCAAGCAGCGCCAGCAGCTGCTCCTGGAGCGCGCGGTCCGGGTCCGGTGCCGCCGGCGCGGCGTTCACGACCTTTTCCAGGGCGGCCTTGCCGCGGTGAACCTTGTGCCGGTCTTCGTCGAGCGTCGCGTTCGCAAGGCCGTAGATGCCCGGCGGCAGCACCCGGGTATCGGCGCGGTTGGAGCGGTACACCAGGTTGCGGCCATCCCACAGCAGCAGGTTAAAGCCCCGATAGCGCTCGCCCTCGATCCCGTCGGCGTAGCGCTCCGCAGATTCGGTCCCGGCCAGAAAATCGTGCACCAGAGCACCCCGGCTCGCCCGGGGCTCTGCCGGCGGCGGCTCGCCAAAGTTGGTGACGGCGGCGAAGCGCCCGGCGGCGTTGACGCCCAGCCAGGTGCCGCCCGCTTCCAGGTCCTTGCCGGCAAGCACGCGATGGGGCCCGGGCCAGAAGTGTGCGCTGGCGGTGGGGCGGGCGTAGAATTCGTCCCGGTTCGCAGCGACCACCAGCGGCCGGCCGGCTTGGGCCTGATGCCCGACAAGAATCAAACACATACCATATGGTATCAGGACTTTCGTGTACTACCCGAACATCGATCCGATCATTGTCTCGCTGGGTCCCCTGGCGATTCGCTGGTATGGCCTGGCCTACCTCGCCGGCTTCGCGGCCTGCTGGTGGCTGGGCAACTGGCGCGCGCGCCGACCTTCCCTGCGGCTGTCGGGCGACAGCTGGACGCCCGATGACGTGTCTGACGTGGTGTTCTACGGCGCCGTCGGCGCGGTGCTGGGCGGACGCATTGGCTACGCGCTGTTCTACGGCTTTGAGCAGCTGGCGCGCGATCCGCTGTTCCTGATCCGTATCTGGGACGGCGGCATGTCCTTCCACGGCGGGCTCATTGGCTGCATGGTCGGGCTCTGGTGGTTCGGGCGCCAGACCTCGCGCAGCATGTGGCAGGTGACGGACTTCATCACGCCGATGGGCCCCATCGGTCTCGGTCTTGGGCGGCTCGGCAATTTCGCCAACACGGAGCTGCCTGGGCGCATGACAGACGGTCCCTTCGGCATGATCTTCCCCTGCAGCGCCGATGCGGTGCGGGCCATCAACCCCACCTGCACCGGCCAGTGGGAAGCCTTCGCGCGGCACCCGTCGTCCCTGTATCAGGCTTTTGCCGAAGGCGTGGTCCTGTTCGCCGTGGTCTGGCTCTTTGCCAGCCGGGCGCGGCCCGTCGGCGCGGTGACCGGCGTGTTCCTGATCACCTACGGCTTGCTGCGCATCGTGACTGAGTCCTTCCGGCAGCCCGACAGCCACCTGGGTTTCATTGCCTTCGAGTGGCTGACCATGGGCCAGCTGCTGTCTCTGCCCATGCTGTTGCTGGGGGCCTGGCTGCTGGTCCGGGCCGGCAGCCGGGGAGTCGCTGCCAATGTCTGACCGCCGCCCTCGACAATCCACAGAAGTTTCATGAAGCAATACCTCGACCTCATGCGCCACGTGCGCGAGCACGGCACCTTTAAGGGTGATCGCACGGGCACCGGGACCTACAGCGTGTTCGGGCATCAGCTGCGTTTTCCGCTGGCCGACGGCTTTCCGCTGGTGACCACCAAGAAGATGTTTCTCAAAGGCATCATTCACGAGCTGCTGTGGTTTCTGCAGGGCAGCACCAACATCAAGTACCTGACGGACCACGGTGTGCACATCTGGGACGAGTGGGCCGACGAGCACGGCGAGCTGGGCCCGGTGTACGGCAGCCAGTGGCGCTCCTGGCCCACCGCCGATGGCGGCACCATTGACCAGATCGAGCGGCTCGTTGACGACCTCAAAAACAATCCGGACAGCCGCCGGCACATCGTCAGCGCCTGGAACGTGGCCGAGGTCGACACCATGGCGTTGCCGCCCTGCCACACGCTGTTTCAGTTTTACGTCGCCGACAACCGGTTGTCCTGTCAGCTCTACCAGCGCAGCGCGGACATTTTCCTGGGCGTGCCGTTCAACATTGCCAGCTACGCGTTGCTGACCATGATGCTGGCGCAGGTTTGCGGCTACGAGCTGGGCGATTTCGTACACACCTTTGGCGATGCCCATCTGTACGCCAACCACCTGGAGCAGGCCGACCGGCAGCTGGCCCGGGAGCCACTGCCCTTGCCCGTGATGCACCTGAACCCGGAGGTCAAAGACCTGTTCGGTTTTCGCTTTGAGGACTTCACCCTCGAAGGCTACGAGTCGCACGCGGGCATCAAAGCCCCGATTGCTGTCTGACGTGGCAACGCCGGCGCCGCAGGGCGCGCCCAAGCTTGCGCTGATCTGGGCCATGGCCGACAACGGTGTCATTGGCGCGGCCGGCGGCTTGCCCTGGCGGCTGCCGCAGGACCTTCGGTTTTTCATGATGACCACCAGCCGCAAGGCCGTGATCATGGGGCGCAAGACCTTTGAGTCCATGAAGGCGCCCTTGCCTCGGCGCCGCAATATCGTGGTGACCCGGGATGCTGGCTACGACCGGGCCGGCATCGACGTCGCAGCTTCTTTTGAGGGCGCGGTGGATATCGCCACGCGCTACAGCGCCGAGCAGCGCCTGGACGAGATCGCCGTTGCCGGCGGCAGCGAGATTTACCGGCTTGCGCTGCCGCAGGCTGACCGTCTTTACGTCACCCGGATTCACGCCGAGATCGATGGCGACACGATGTTCCCTGCAGTGCCCTGGGACGCGTTTGAACGCTGCTGGCACCGTCGCTACGACGATCTGCCGGCGCACGATCACAGCTTTACCATCGAAATGTGGGAGCGCCCGACGCCCGGTGTTTCCTGATCTGCCCACAGGAGGGTGTGTGTTGAGAGCCATGGTTTGCCGAGGGCGCACGCGCCTGGTTATCGCCGCTGGGGTGCTGCTGCTGGCGGGCTGCGAGGCCGTCGCGCCCGCGGCGCCGGCGCCCGAAGCTGGCGCCGCAGAGAGACGGGCGATGGGCAACCTGGTCGTGCAGGGCGTGCCAGAGATTCCTGAGGCCATCAGCGCGCGGGTGCGGCAGTACGGCAATGCGCGCAGCGCTGCGATGCTCGGTTTTGTCGGCGACGAGATTCTGGTCAGCACGCGCTTTGGGCAAACCAGCCAGGTGCATCGCGTGTCCGCGCCGCTTCGCCAGCGCGAGCAGCTGACTTTCTTCAAGGAGCCGGTGGGCAGCGTGGCCGTTCCGCCCGTGCCGCAGCCCGAAGGGTTTGCCTTTGGCCGCGACGTCGGCGGCGCCGAGTTTTTTCAGCTGTTCTGGTTTGATTTTGCGACCGGCACCTCCCGGCTGCTCACCGACGGCAAGTCCCGCTACGGCAACCTGGTCTGGAATCGCGACGGCAGCGCCTTTGCCTACAGCACCACCGAGCGCGACGGCATTCATCACGACGTCCATCTGAACGACCTGGCCGGCAACAAGCGCGTGCTGTATGAGAGCGACAGCGGGCTTTGGGTGCCGCTGGATTTTTCCCCCGCCGGAGACCGGCTGTTGCTGCTGAAGTACCTGTCCGTCAATGAGTCCGAGCTGTACGAAGCGGATCTCGCGGCGGGCACGGTGACGCGGCTGTTGGGCGATGCCGGGCAGGTTGCCTTTGGCGGTGCCGTGTACGAGCCGAGCGGCCAGGCAGTGGCAGTGCTGGCAGATCTGGATTCAGAGTTTGTTGGCCTGCATCGCCTGGCGCTGGCCGATGGCAGCGTTGCCCGGCTCGGGCCCGCGCGACCCTGGGGCGTCGAAGCCATGGCCCTGTCCCGGGACGGCCAGCAGCTGGCCTACTCGGTCAACGAAGACGGGCTGTCCCGGCTGTATCTGCGTGAGCTTGCCGCCGTGCCGGGGCGCGCGCAGGAACGGGCGCTGGCGAGCGTTCCCAACGGCATCGTCACCAGCCTGCGCTTTGACGCGACCGGCCAGCACCTCGGGTTGACCCTCTATCGGCCGACTGCGCCGGGAGACGTGTATGTGCTGAGCCTCGCCGAAGACCGTCTGGCACGCTGGACGCGCAGCGAGGCCGGCGGCCTCACAGCCGCCCAGTTCGTAGCGCCAGAGCTGGTGCGCTACCCCACCTTCGATCAGGTCGACGGCGCGGCGCGCCAGGTGCCGGCCTTCTATTTCCGGCCCGAGCGCGATGGCGACGCGCCGCTGCCGGTCATTGTGTTGATTCACGGCGGGCCGGAGGGGCAGTACCGTCCCTATTTTTCGAGCACCGTGCAGTATCTGGCCGGGGAACTGGGCTATGCGGTTATCGCGCCGAACGTGCGTGGCAGCAGCGGCTACGGCAAGAGCTATCTGCAGCTCGACAACGGCCGCCGGCGCGAGGATTCGGTCAAGGACATCGGCGCGCTGCTCGACTGGGTCGGCACCCGGCCCGAGCTCGACGCCGAGCGCGTGGTGGTCTACGGCGGCTCCTACGGGGGCTACATGGTTCTGGCCGCGCTCGTGCAGTACGCCGATCGCCTGGCCGCAGGTATCGAAGCGGTTGGCATCAGCAATTTTGTCACCTTCCTCGAGAACACCCAGCCCTATCGCCAGGACCTGCGGCGCGTCGAGTACGGCGATGAGCGCGACCCCGAGATGCGCGCGTTCCTGCAGCAAATTTCGCCCCTCAACCAGACGGACCGCATGCGCAAGCCGCTGATGATCAGCCAGGGTGCCAATGACCCGCGCGTGCCGGCCAGCGAGAGCGAGCAGATACTGGCAGCGCTGCAAGCCCGCAACATTCCCGTCTGGTATGTGCTTGCCAAAGACGAGGGGCACGGCTTTCGCAAGAAGCGCAACCGCGAATACAACCTGAGTGCCATGGGACTATTTCTGCAGCGCTTTGTCAGTGCCGGTGAATCGGTGCGTGCCGGGCCGTGAGCGCGCACGGCAAGGTTGCGATCTGCGTCAATCCCATGTCCGGTCGCGATGTGCGCCGCCTGGCGGCACGCGCGACCAACATGACGCACGAGGCCAAACGCGATCTGGTTGCGCGTATCGCCGCGGGAGCCGAGGCCGCCGGCGCCACAGATTTCTACATTACCCGCGAGCCTTACAATATCGCCAACCTGGCCCTGGAGCTGATGCCGCTGAAGGCGCGCGTGCACGTGCTGGACGTGCCGCTGCAGAACAACGCCGGCGATACGGAGCGCGCCATCGCCGCGTTCCTGGCCGAGGGCGTGCGTACCTTTGTTTCCCTGGGCGGCGACGGCACCAATCGTGCCATCGTCCGGGCCTTCGGTCCTCGCTGTGGCGAGGTGACCCTCCTGCCGCTGTCGACCGGGACCAACAATGTCTTTCCCGTGCTCACGGAGCCCACGATCGTCGGCATGGCTGCCGGGCTCGACTGCCGCGGGCGGCTACCGGAGCCATCTCTGCGGGCACGCTGCAAGGTGCTGCACGTGCGCGGTACCTGCGGCCACGGTCGGCCCGTGGACGACGTCGGGCTGATTGATGCGGTGCTGCTCCGCGACGATCACGTCGGCAATCTGCTGCCTTTTGATGCGCAGCGCATCCCGCAGCTGCTGCTGACCCGGGCCGAGGCGACCGGCATTGGCATGTCGCCCATTGGCGGCCTGATCGACGAAGTGCTGGAAGGCGATGACCTGGGGTTGCTGGTGACCCTTGGGGAAGACCGGCGCGGCGCCGCGGGCGAGGCGGCGCTGCGGCGTTTTCAGGCGCCGGTTTCTCCGGGGCTCTTCGCGGCCGTGGCGGTGGCTGGCACCCAGCGCTTGCCCCTGGGCACCCCGGTGCTTTTTCACGGCCCCGGAGTGCTGGCGCTGGACGGCGATCGCGACCACAAGCTGCCCGCTGACGGTGCCCTGACGGTCACCATCGAGCGCAGCGGCCCCATGGTGCTGGATGCCGCGGCTGCGATTCGCTGGGCCGTGGCGCAGGATATGATGACCGCTGAGCTTTCCTGACCTGATTCGAGAACGAGCCGAAGGACCTGCCATGATCGTTAAGCCCCGCATCCGCGGTTTTATCTGTACCACCGCACACCCCGCCGGCTGCGCCGCCAGCGTCGCGGAACAGATCGAGTACGTTGAGGCCCAGCCGTCCTTCGACAAGCCGCTCAAGAACGTGCTGGTCCTTGGTGCCAGTGGCGGCTACGGCCTGGCATCGCGCATTACCGCTGCCTTCGGAGCCGGCGCCGATACCCTGGGCGTGTCCTTCGAGAAGGCGCCGTCGGAAAAGAAAACCGCAACAGCGGGGTGGTACAACAACCAGGCCTTTGACCGGGCTGCGCAGGCGAAGGGGCTCAAGTCCATCAGCCTCGATGGCGATGCCTTTTCTGACGAGATGAAAGCCACGGTGATCGAGCGCCTGCAGGCCGAAATGGGTCCTGTCGATCTGTTGGTCTATTCCCTGGCATCCCCGGTACGACAACATCCGCGCACCGGAGTGCTGCACCGCAGCGCCATCAAGCCCCTGGGCGAGGTACTCGAGATCAAGACGCTCAACGTCGACAAGGGCGAAGTGCACACGGTGAATCTGGAGCCGGCGACGGCGGAAGAGACGGCCAATACGGTCACCGTGATGGGCGGCGAGGACTGGGAGTTCTGGGTGGACGCGCTGCAGGACGCGGGGCTGCTGGCGCCGGGTTTTCGCACGGTGGCCTACACCTACATCGGCAGCGAGCTGACCTGGCCCATCTACTGGGAAGGCACCCTGGGCAAAGCCAAGGAAGATCTCGACCGCGCCGCGGCAGCGCTGACGGACCGGCTCGGTGCCGTGCAGGGCGACGCCCGGGTGGTCACGCTCAAGGCCATTGTGTCCCAGGCCAGCTCGGCGATCCCGGTGGTGCCGCTGTACGCATCGCTCCTGTTTCGGGTCATGAAAGACGCGGGCTCCCACGAGAACATCATCGCGCACATTCAACGCCTGTTCGCGCAGGAGCTGCAGAGCAACAGCGACTACACCCTCGACGAGGCACGCCGGATTCGGGTCGACCTCATGGAGCTGGCGGACAGCGTGCAGGACGAGGTGAAGCGCCGCTGGCCGATCGTGACCACCGAGAACCTGGACGAGCTGGGCGATCTGCAGGGCTTTCGCGAGGACTTTTTGCGCATCTTCGGCTTCGGCATTGACGGCGTCGACTACGATGCAGAGGTCGATCCGCTGAGCATCTGACGCACGCCGGCAAGGGCTCGCAGCGGCTGCCGGGGCAGCCTGGCGCGCGCACACTGGGGCGATGCGCCCCTTTCACCAATCGGCACCGCTGGTGCGTCGAGCCGCTTACGGCCTGGCCGCCGGTGCCGTGGTGCCGCTCCTGTTCTGGTGTCCGGCGCTCGCCCTGTGGCCGGCTTATCTGCTGACTGCCCCCGGGTGGCTGGCAAGCGCTGCGCCCGGGAACCGCGCCTGGCGCGGTCCTGGCGTGGAAGGTCTCGGTCTGGGCCTGGCGCTGGTGCTGGGCATTGCCCTGGCGCTGCCCCGGGTGGGTCTTGCCGCAGCCTGGCTGCTGGTGCCGGCGACCTGGTTGGTGGCGATCTGGGTGCTGTGCCAGCTGGCCGAGGGCGGTGCCCGGCAGCTGCGGTCTGCTGGTTGGTTTGCCTTGCCGGTGCTGGCCGCCGCGGGCTTAGTCGCGGCGCTCTGGCCGGCGGCGCCGCTAGCCGGCGAGCTGCAGACGGCGGGCGGCCTGCCGGGCCCGGTGTTGGTCAGCGCGCTGCTCTTGCAGGGCCTGTTTGTGGCACTGGCGGGCCTCTTTGCCGGCCTTGGCTTTGGTCGGGCGCGGCGGCAGCATCGGGCAAGAGCGCACCTGCTGCTGCGCAACGACAACCTTGACCAGATCAACCGGCGCTTTGCTCGCTATCTGCCGGTTGACCTGCGGGCCCGGGTCGAGCGGGCGCCGCGCCAGCGCCTGGCGCTGGAGCAGGTCTGGCTGGCGGTGGTTTTTGTCGACCTGGCGGATTTCACAGCCCGCACCCGGGCCCTGCCGGCGGCGGGCACCGCTCATATTCTGAACGACTTTCAGGCGCTGCTGGCCGAGCTTGCGAAGGCTCGAGCGGGCACGCTGAGCAAGCTGCTTGGGGACGGGGCGCTGATCGTGTTCGGCGCGGCGCCCGGCTGCAGCACGGCAGACAGCCCGGCAGCCCGACAGCGCGCGGCGGCGGGCGCTCTGGCGTTTGCCGAGGCGGTGCTGGCGTCGCTCGCAGCCCTGCGTTGCCGCTGGCGGGATCTCGGCTTGCTCACGGACGTCCGTGCGCGGGCGGCGGTCACCGCCGGCTACTGCAGTGTTGGCGATTGGGGGGCGGAGCAGCTGGACTACGCGGTGATCGGCGATGCGGTGAATCTGGCGGCTCGCTTGCAGGCGCTGGCGGCGCCAGATTCCCTGCTGCTGGATGACGTGGCGGCCACCCTGGCCCGGGCCGGCCGGTCGCCGCTGGCGCTCGTTCCCCGCACTGTTGCTGTCAAGGGTCACGGCGTTTTGCGGGTCTGGCAGCGCGCCGCCGGGCAGCGAGTTGACCCGCCAAAGGGGTCTGCTATGGTCGCGGACGCTTCGGCCGGCGCGTCGCCCACAATCGGTGACTCGGCACCGGCCAGGCCCCCTTTCGCCAGAGACGACAGATGAGCGCTGACAAACTGTACCTTCGAGCCTGCCGCGGTGAGCGCACAGAGCGAACGCCGATCTGGCTGAACCGGCAGGCCGGCCGCTACATGCCGGAGTACCACGCACTCAAGAGCAATACCGACAGCCTCGCGTTCTTCACCAACCCGGACATGGCCGCGCAGGCAACGCTCGATGCCCAGCGGATTCTGGGCGTTGACGCCGCGATTCTGTTTGCGGATCTGCTGCCCATTCTGTGCCCCATGGGGCTCGATCTGAGCTACGAGGCCGGCCGCGGGCCCGTGTTTTCCAATCCGGTTCGCACGGCCGCCGACATCGAAGCGCTGCGCACCGCAGATGCCGAAGAGGCCACCCCCTATATCGCGCAGACCGTCCGCAACGTGCTCAGCGGGTTGCCGTCTGACATCGCGCTGATCGGGTTTGGCGCGTCGCCCTTTACCCTCGCATCCTACGCCGTCGAAGGGCAGGGCTCGCGCAACTACGTGCAGGTCAAGAAGCTGATGTACCAGGCGCCCGAGCTCTGGTCGGCGCTGCTCGACAAGCTGACACGCCAGCTCACCAGCTACCTGTGCTACCAGATTGATGCGGGGGCCGAAGCGATTCAGCTCTTCGATACCTGGGTCGGCATGTTGTCCGTCGCAGACTTCAACCGCTACGTGCGGCCGCATACCGAGCGTTTGATTCAGGGCGTCAAAGCCCATCGTCCCGACGTGCCGGTGATCTACTTCGGCACCGGCAACGGCCATCTCCTCGAGAGTGTCGCGCCCCTTGGCGCCGACGTGCTGGCGCTGGACTGGCGCGCGCCCCTGGGCGCGACCCGGGAACGGCTGGGGCTGAACGCGGTGCAGGGCAACCTGGATCCGATCGTGCTCTGCGCCGACGAGAAGACCGTGGCCGAGCAGACCAAGGCTGTGCTTGATGAAGGTCAGGGCCGCGGCCATATCTTTAACCTGGGTCACGGGATCATCCCGGAAACCCCCGTCGATAACGTGAAGTTCCTGGTGGAGTTTGTGCAGTCCTACCAGCACGATGGCTGAGCGGCTGTTCTTCTTCGCCTTCTGGGCGGCTCT
Source organism: uncultured Pseudomonadales bacterium (assembly GCA_964640725.1). Classification (GTDB taxonomy): domain Bacteria; phylum Pseudomonadota; class Gammaproteobacteria; order Pseudomonadales; family Azotimanducaceae; genus CALHVX01. The sequence goes on from CAZXIJ010000035.1 coordinate 15,094, forward strand.
GGCTTTCACCAGCTTCAACGCCTTCGCGCCCCCGGAGATGGTGACGGCGCCGCGGGTCAGCGATATCGTGCTGCACGCCGTGGCCTTCAGTGTTTTGACCTTTCTGCTGCAGCTGGCGCATTTGCCGCGGCGTTCGCTGCTGGCAGCCAGCCTTATGTTGGGCTACGGCGCGCTCATCGAGGCTGTGCAGTATGGCCTGGGCAATCGCGAGGCCGAGCTCAAGGATTTCGTAATCGATCTGCTGGGCATCGGGCTCGGCGTGCTGGGCTTTCGGCTTCTCGGGTCCTGGACCCGGCAGACCGCCGTTGGCTGGTTCGGCACTTCCGAACCCTAAGCGTCCGGCAACTCGTTCGCCGCACCGGCGCCAGGTTCCGTGACGGCCTGGCTGAAGCGAACGATTTGCTGCCGCCACACGATGACCCAGCCGGCCGCGTTCTGTGCCGGCTGCAGAACGTAAATTTCCTGGCCGTCATCTTTCGCCCGGTCACCGTCAACTGAGTAGTCCACCTGAAAATCGGTGTGCACGATCGTGGTGCGATCAAACGCGTGCGCCCGAATGCCGAGCGTGTCGAAGTGCAGGAGCGTCGCCCGGTCCGCGAACTCCTGGTAGGTCGCAAGGATCGCGTCGCGGCCAGAGATGACCGGCTCCAGGTCTGGCGGGATCAGCACGGCATCGATGTGATACATCGCGGCCAATGCCTCCCACTGCGCGGTTTGCCAGGCCGAGTTCAGGCGGGCAACGAAGCGTTGTGGATCGTCGACAGTCGGCATGGCGCCAGTTTAGTGCGACTGCGTTGCACAAACAGGGTGCGTTTCACAGAACGCTTGCGATGCCAAAAAGAGTGAATCTCTCACGCGCGGCCGCATAGCCCGCTCGTTTGTGGCGCTTAGGGGCCTGTCGTATACTCGAAGCGCCTCGACGACTGCTTCAATGACTTTCCCCAATGCTCTCCATTTCCAATGTTGACGCGCGGCGCATTCGCAAGCGGCGGTACCGTTGCTTTCCCGTTCAAGCTGTCTCGCAGCGATCGGTACACGAGCAGGCACCCCAACCTGTCAGGACTCTGAAATGAAAAAACTTTACGTGGGCAATCTGCCCTGGCGCGTAGACGATGATGAACTTCGTGGCATGTTCGAGCCCTTCGGACCCGTTGCTTCCGCATCGGTCATCACCGATCGCGAAACCGGACGCTCCCGCGGCTTCGGCTTCGTTGAGATGGATGATCAGGCGGCCGACACAGCAATGAACGATTTGAACGGCAAGGAGCAGGGCGGTCGCCCCTTGCGTGTGAACGAAGCGAACGAGCGTCGCCCGTCACCCCGAGGCCCTCGCCACTAACATCCGCGCCTGCGGATTCGGAAAGCCGGTGTGTTGCACACCGGCGCTGGCGTGCGGATCACTTTGCCCGCGCCGCAGCTGCGGTGGCCGGGTCAGTGGTCCTTGCAAACAAAGGTCAGGATGCGGACGCGCTCCCGGACCGTGATCAACGAAACGTCTGCACCGCCGGCCTGACTGCCTGCGTCTGTCACTTCAGACAGCACCTGATACCCTGCCTTCCCGCAGTGCGCTCTCGCGTCGCGATGACAGGCCAGCGCGCCGCTGTACGCGCAGGTCACATGGCTTCGGCCTGCGTCGTCCGTCTGCACGCCGCGACCGGCGCAACCGATCATACCTGCCGCCGCGCCAGCGACGACGACAACAACCGATCTGGCGAGCGCGCCGCGCAGCAATCGCCGCAGCCTTGTCTCAGGCACCGCTGACCTCCAGCGCAATCGTGACGATGACCGTGTCATCGACGGCGGCTGCAAAGCTTGCGGCGTCCCACTGCCCGTCGATGGCATCGGGCCCGCTGTCTTTGGCGATGTTCAGGTAGGCTGCATCGGCGGGGTGTGTGGCCAGCATCTCGCTGATCGCAGTGCGCACCTGTGGGTCCGGTGCTGTGACCGCGATGGCTTCACCCTTGCGGCGCTGGCCACGCAGCTGGACCTCGACCGCAGCCGGGGCCCGAAAGTTAGGCCACCAGCCGGCATCGCCGTTGGTCAGAATGAGGAGCGCGGCGTCCTTTTGCAGGTAGCGCACCGGGGTGCGCAGCGCACGGCCCGATCGTCGCCCCCGAAAGTACAGCACCAGCACGCTGCTGCTGAACAGACCGTGCAGGGGCGAGTTGAGCCAAGCGATCACGATCGGGTTCAGAAACGCGAACAGAAACTTTGGAATTTTCACGATGAGGTGCCGGTGTGAGGGCGCATGCGCGCGAGGGTCTGGTCCAGCTTGTTGGAGAACTGGCGAATGTCCGGCGCGCTGAGGGGCGGCGGCCCGCCCGTGACCATACCGGCGCCGCGCAGCTCTTCGCGCAGATCGCGCCGGGCGAGGTGGCTCTTGACCGATTCCGCGTCGTACAAGACGCCGCGCGGACTCAGCGCTGTCGCGCCCAGCTCGACGAGCTTGGCGGCCAGGGGGATGTCCTGGGTGATGACCAGGTCGCCCTTAATGGCGTGCTCTTCGATGTAGTCGTCGGCCTTGTCGAAGCCGGATGCCACCTGTACCGCGGTGATGTGTTTGCTCGGCGGTGTGCGCAGGTACTGGTTGGCCACCAGTGTCAGGGTCAGGCCCGTGCGCTGCGCCGCGCGAAACAGTACCTCGCGAATGGTCACCGGGCAGGCATCCGCATCGATCCATAGCTGTGGTGCCCGCTCAGTCACGGCGCGCGTGCCGGGCTTTGAGGGGCGTGATCTTGCCGCTGCTGCCATCTGCTGCGCCGGCGCGGTCCACCGCGGGCTGCAGCACGTGGTCGATCAGGTAGTCTTCGTAGTCGGCGACGCTGAACGGCGCCGTGTCGGTGACTTCGAGATCCAGCTGCAGGCCCTGGTTGACCGACAGCAAGGCGACGTAGCGTAACGGCTCGATCAGCTCTTCCAGGGTTTCCCGCAAGGCCTCTCGGGTTTGCTCGTCAAACGCCACGCCCGCCAGCAGAAAGCGATACTCGTGGATGGGCGCTTCCGCCTCGGGCTCCGATGTTGGCCCTGGTCTGTGACGGCCTGGCGCGGAACGTGCGGTCATCGCTTGAACAGCTCTCCTTCGATATCGGCAAAACCCTTGAACTCCAGCATGTTGCCGCTGGGGTCCTCAAGGAACAGTGTACGCTGTTCCCCGGCGGTGCCCGCGAAACGCACCATCGGTGCCAGGGCGAAGCTGGCCTGCCCGGCTTCGAGCTGATCCGCCAGCGCCTGCCAGGCGTCCAGCGTCATCACCAGCCCGAAGTGGGGCACGGGAATCTGATGTCCGTCCACGTCGCTGTAGCTGACCGGGCGGATTGCGGCGCGCTCCGTCGCGCCAACTTCATGGCAGACCAACTGATGGCCGTGCAGATTGAAGTCGACCCAGCCGCGATCGCTGCGTCCCTCAGCGCAACCCAGCAGCTCTCCGTAAAAGCGTCGCGCCGCGGCCAGATCGTGGACCGGAATCGCCAGGTGAAATCGCGGCGTCATCGGTTAGGCCCGGGCCTGATCGACGACCTTGCGAATGAAGTCCACATGGCTCCCCACAAAGAAGTCTGCAACCACCCGATTGCCGACGGTGCTGTCCGGGTTGATCAGGAAGGTCGCGCGGCGCACGCCGAGCCCCAGCGGCCCGTCGACCCCGTAGTCGCGAATGGTTTGCTTGGCGTCGTCAAAGAGCAGCGAGAACGGCAGCTGGTACTGGTCTGCGAAGCGCTTGTGGCTCTCCACCGATTGCGGGCTGATGCCCAGCACATCGATCTGCAAAGCGTCCAGATCGCCGCTGGCGTCGCGGAAGGCGCAGGCTTCGGCGGTGCAGACCGGGGTGAAGTCCGCCGGGTAGAAGTACAGGATCACGGGCCCGGCGCTGAGCCGGTCGCTCAGCTTGACGGTCTGTCCGTGCTGGTCGGGGAGCGCGAAGTCTGGAGCGGGGTCGCCGATGCGAAGCATGATTCAGGGTTGTCCTTGGGCTTGAGCGGTGGAGTTTCCGGGTTTGCCGTTGCTTGCGCGTGACTGCTCGGGATCAAAGGTAAAGGTGCCCGCCAGGGTTTGTGGCAGCCGCACCTCGAGCCGATAGCCAGCCAGAAGATCCTGAGGCACCTGCCCGGGCGCCAGGAACACCAGCGGGTCTGCGCCGGTCAGCCATTGGCCGCGCGCCTGGCGGCAGGTCTCCGAGTAACCGGCAAAGCGGTAGCAGACCGTGCCCCGCAGCTGCACCGGCGGTCCTGCATAGCGCAGCTCAAAGCGCGGCCGGTCATCCAGCAATAGCCGCACCGTGGCAGCGCTGAAGGCCTGATGGGCGGGATGCTGGCGATCCAGAGGTTCGGGCAGTGCCAGCCGTGAGCGGGCAGGCCCAGGGGCCGCCAGGCTGCTCGTTCCCAGCGCCAGCGCTAGCGCGGCCAGCAGTCCGCGTACTTGCAGTCCTCGTACTTTCAGTCCGCGTACTGTCGCCCAGCAAGCCATCAGTCGGCCGTGACCCGGGTGGCATCGCAGCGCGTGCAGCGCTGCACCGTCACGAGCTTGCCCTGGCGGACGTCAAACTGCTTCTTCTGGTCGATGGCCCATTTGTGAAAGCCCCGGCCACACAGGGTTTTGCCTTTGGCGGCGCTTTGTTCTTTCCGGCGCCGATGGGCTTTCAGAGAAGCGACCTTGGCCATCACTCACCAGGCTTGGGGCGGTCCGGCGGCAGGAAGGAATCGACCTGCGTCACCGCAGCACCGTCAGCAAAGCGCGCGGGCATTCGGGGCAGGTCGACGATGCGCTCGATCATGGCGCGCATGGCGGCTTCGCAGGGCCCGTCGGGCGCGGCGACCTGCTGATAGCCAGCCTGCGCCTCCGACCAGTCGTACACGAACAGGCCCAGCACCGTCACGTCCTGCCACAGCTCCGGGGTGCCCCAGTGCGGGTACTCGATGCCGCCGGCCACTGTCGCGTGCATGACGTGGTAGTCGACCACGGTGTCCGGCACAAAGCCCTGACCCCCGGTAGAAAAAAGAGCCAGCGCGCCGGTCTCGTCGGTCGCGAACCAGTCGAAGTCCGCCTTTGGGTCGAAGGTGCTCACGAAACCTCAGGCAGATCCTGGCGCAGCGGCATGAGCGCTTCGTGCGAGCAGCACGGGCACCGGGCGTAACGCAGGTCGCCGGTGGGCGCTTGCCAGGAACTCTGTTCCAGAGGACCGAACAGATCCGTGTACACGCAGCCGCGCTCGTCGCAGCGGTAGATGTTGGCCCGGCACCGGGCGCAGGTCAGGGGCAACAGCAAGCCGTGCTCGCAGCTGTCGCAGCTGAG
>CAZXIJ010000035.1:20479-32648 GCA_964640725.1 uncultured Pseudomonadales bacterium
ACCGGGCGCAGGTCAGGGGCAACAGCAAGCCGTGCTCGCAGCTGTCGCAGCTGAGAGACGGCTCGCTCACGGGCGCACCAGTCGCTGCGGCTTCGCGTCGGGAACGCGAGCCAGTTCGCCCTCTACCTCCATGTGCAGCTTGACGGTGGTGGTGTGCCAGGCGACGGAGCCCAGCTTTGCCCGAAGGTCTGCGTCCAGCTCGGTGGCAACCCGCGCTGGCAGGTCCTTGGCGGCGATGCCCGGCGGTTCGCTCGGCACAATCTTCAGGATGGCCTGCCGCACGGCCTGGTACTTCCAGGTGGGTATGCGAGTCGGCTGTTTGCCCGGAGTCGGGGTATGGCAGGTCGTTTTCGGCTCGCTCACTCCCGCGCTCCGGTGTCAGCGGCGCGGTCGAACTGGTAGTGCCGCTGCACTTCGCAAACCTCGACGCTATAACGCCTGTACCAGCGGTTGCGGCCTTCGCGTTGGGCCCAGAGATGATCGGCGTGGGACTTGAAGCGCCGGATGTCGTCGTCGGTTTGCCAGTAGCTGATGCTGATCCCGTGGCCATCGCTGCGGGCAGAGTGAAAGCCCAGGTAGCCGGGCTGCCGGGCCGCAATAGCTTCCATTTCGGCCGCCGCGTCCTGGTAGCCTGCAGGATCGCTGCTGAGCTCGGAACGAAAGATCACGGCGAAGTATCGGTCTTCAGGCGCTCGTTGCATCCGGATCGATGCCGGCTTCAATTTTTGCCATGCGTTCTTTGTGGTTCAGATAACGATCGAGCATTTTCTTGCCGACCACAGCGATGATCGCGACAGTGGGGATGACCGCCCAGATGACGTCCGGTGAGATCAGTTTTTCCAGCACAGCTTCCATCGGCAGCTCTCCTGTACAGCGTCTTTGAGCATGCCACAGGCCACCGGCAGCGTCATCCGGGCTGCCCGGGGCGTGCTGGGGCCGGAGCCTGCATGCCGACACGGTGCGTGAAGCCCAGCGCGGCTTCCTGGCGCAGGTGGTCGAGCACGTGGGCCGGGGCGCTGCCGGGCGGGCTGTTCGGATGGGCGATCACCGCAAAGCCGAGGCTTTTATAGAAGGGTGCGTTCCACCGCAGATCGCTGAAGGTGGTCAGCGTCACAGTGCCGAGGGCCCCGGCCGCGGCCAGGTCCAACACCGCAAGGACCAGCTGCCGGCCGATGCCGCGCCGGCCGAAGTCCGGATGTACAGACACCTCTTCGAGATGCAGTGCTGTGCCCTGGGTCGAGCAGAGCGCGTAGCCGACCGGTTGCTCGTTGACCCGAGCGACCAGCAGCTGTCCGGCGTTCGAGGCCGCCAGAAACTGCGTGTCGGTCATCATCAGGTTGGGCTCGGGCAGACGCCCGGGCGGGAACAGAGTTGCCGCTGCGGCTTCGATCGCGGGCAGCTGGGCAAGCTCCCGGGCTCGAGCCAGTCCCAAAGTGACCGTGCTCATGCGCCAGGCTTCTCTTGTGGCCGTTCGTTGCCGAATTTGAACTGTCCCGTGACCCGGGCCATGAGCCGCTGGGCCTCGTAGTCGTTGGCGGCTTCGACGCGCTTCAGGAAGCGCTCCGCATCCTTGCCACGCAGGGTAGTCACGATTTTGCCGCGTGCGTGAATCATCACGAGACCGGCTTTGCTCGTGGTGTAGCGAAACGGCGATTCGTCCAGAGGGTGGGGCATCAGGGCAGGGTCTCGATCTGGCGTTCTTGGATCTCCTGAGATGATGGCGCTTCCCAGGCCCCGTTGGCCATTTCGAAGATCTGCTCGTTGACCGCCATGCGATAGGTGCCAGCCTGTTCCTCGTTGCGTTTCTGAACCCGGGCCCAGCGAACGTCTTTGGGTGCATCCAGCAGATAGATGCGCAGCGCGCGATCCTCGATGTCGACCCGCTGGTAAAACGCCTCGCGGTCGGCGCGCTGCACGAGCCCCAGCTCCAGCACGACACTGATATCCAGATCGAGCAGAGCGGTGGCGCTCGCCCAGATCTGCTCGATGCAGCGCGCTTTGCGATCCTGGTACCAGCGCAGAAAGTCTGTTTCCGGCCGGTCTGGCCGGAAGAGCGTCACCATCCACTCGTCCAGGTTCAGGTGCGGTGCTTTGTGCTCGAAGCTGAGCCGGGCGGCAAGCGTCGACTTGCCGGCCCCGACGGGCCCTTCGAGCAGGTAGATAACAGCCATCACCAGGGTCCTTGATTGCGGGCGATGCCATAGCCTAGGACAGTTGGTGCTTGCCGGGGAGTCTGCTAATTTGAGTCCTGCTTTGCGCCCGGCCGCCGCCCCGTGCCGATTCGTCCTGGCGCATACCGGTTCGTCAGCACGCGCTGCACCTTGCGCCACGCTGGCAGACAATAGCGGCGATTTGCAAAGGAACGGGCGGTGCTCGCGAGTCATGCGCTGGATATTGATTTTCTGCGGTCTGCTGTGCGGTCTGCTGTGCGGGTGTACGACCCCGGCTCCTGCTGTCTTTGATTCCTACGACGATTTCTATGACGCCGGCTTTCGCGTGGTGCAGCGGATTGACCAGCATCGGCAGCGACCGCTTATGCTGGACTGGTGGTACCCCGTTGCCCCGGGCCAGGCCGAACCCTATGCCTACGGTCTGGGCCGGGGGCGCGTCGCCGAGGCCGCGGAGCCCCTGGCGGGCCCCTTTCCGTTGGTGCTCTTGTCCCATGGTGCCTTTGGCGCTGCCCGCAACTACAGCTGGCTGGCCGAGCCTCTGGCGCGCGCCGGCTTCGTGGTGCTTGGCGTGTCACACTACGGCGAGTCCTATGTGTACGGCCCGGACACGGTGTCGCCTGCTGCCGTGCTGGATGCGAGCAGTCGCATCGCAGATCTGCAGGCTGCGCTGCGGCTGGCAGGCAGCGATCCGGTGCTTGGGGCGCATGTCGATCTGCGCCGGGTTGCTGTGCTCGGTCACTCTTCCGGCGGCGCCAGCGCATTGCTTCTGGCGGGTATGGGGCTGAGGCCGGCGAAGCTTGCGGCCTACTGCCGCTCGCCAGCGGCGCCGGCAGATCGTGGCTGCGACTACGCGGCGCAGCAGCCGCCGGCGGCCGGCCCGGTCGTTGCGATTCCGGCGCAGCCGCGCGCGGCCCTTCGGGCTGTCGTCGCGCTCGACCCGGCGCTGGGCCCAGGCTTGCTGGCGAGCTCAGGCGCCAGCGCCTGGCCAGCAACGCTGCTCATCGGTGCCAGGCGCAACGACTTCCTGCCCTTTGCGCATCACGCCGGGCAGGTCGCCACGCTGTTGCCCCGGGGCAGGACGCTTTGGCTCGACCAGGGTGAGGGGCACTTCGTTTTTCTCAACCGCTGTGAGCGGCCCATTGAGGCCAACGGTGTGCCGCTGTGCGAAGACCGGGCCGGCGTCGATCGCGGGGCCGTTCACAGCCGGCTCGTGCCGGCGATCCGAACCTTTCTTGGCGAGGCGTTGGCGCCCGGGCGTCGTTGAGCGTTTCGATTGGACGGTAGTCCAGGTCGAAGCCAAAGCAGCGCGGTGGCCGGGTTGATGGCGCGGAACACCACAACGTCAGTCATAAAGGTGGGCAGAGGCAACGCGACCATCGTGCTCACGACAGCAACACGCAACCAGCCTGTCTGATGAGCTTCCGGGACCGGCTCCGTCGCGAAGTCGTCAGCAGGTGTTTCGGTGCTGCCAGGGGGGTTCGATCACGCCGTGCGGTCGCCTGCCGTGGGGATTTTCGAGGGTGCGGCAACGCTGGCGTTGCGCTGATCCGGGGCCTATAGTGGCGTGGCTTTAGAATCCCAGTCCCGATCCTCCCGAGCCTTATCTCTCGCCAGTTCATCGGCAATCGCTTCTAGACACCGACTTCCCCGGCATTCGGCCCGGAAGCGGCCCAATTCGCGCCCGCATTGATTTGATCCTGGAATGCCGCGCGACAATGGCTTTATGCCAAGGAAACTCCGATGAAAATTTACGTTGGTAACCTGCCCTGGAGCACCACTGACGCCGATCTCGAGCAGCTGTTCGAAAGCGTTGGTCCGGTCACCTCTGCTCGCGTCATTACCGATCGCGAAAGCGGTCGCTCGCGCGGCTTCGGCTTCGTTGAGATGTCTGGCGAAGACGGCACGCGTGCCATCGCCGAGCTGAACGGCCACTCCATCGATTCGCGCCAGCTGCGTGTGAACGAGGCACAGGAACGCCGCTAGGCGATCCAGGATGACAGCGTCCGGCCCCGCCGGACGCTAACCGTCCTGCAGGACGGCTGTCAGTCCAAAAACTGCCAGCTGTCCGCTCCATCGAAGCGTCGAACCGGTATTTCGGCCATCTGCGCTTCGGTGCACATCCGGAAGTTCACAGCCATATCGCTGTCTGCTTCCATGGGTGTTGGCAGCCAGTGGGTTGTGCAGCCGCACACCGCACAGCTGTGGAACGCAAGCGTCCGGTCACCGTGGCTGTAGCTGCGAGTCCCGCCCCCCGCTTCGCCGTCTTCTACCGTGATCCGAATCTGATCCACCGCGGCATGCGCCCATAGCGCCCCCAGCCGGCGACAGATCGAACAGTTGCAGGCGACCAGCCGCTCGGGCTTTTCCAGCAACTCAAACTTCACTGCGCCGCAGTGGCAGGCGCCACTGAATACTTCATCCTGGTCCATGGGCCCTACCCTCCTGTTCTATCCGTAAAACGCCGGGTGAAAGGCGAACCTGCCTTGAGGCTGCGCAGCGCTGTCCGATCCTTGCGCCATGCGCACCATAAAGAACGCCTCAGGTTCCCGCTCTGGCGCGAGAGATGGCGTTACCGCAAAGCCAAAGCGCTGATAGTAGTCCGGGTTGCCGGTCAGGATGCAGCCCAGCGCGCCCAGCGCCTCGATCTGGTCGAGTCCGGCTTTGATGAGCGCTCTGCCAACCCCCTGGCCTTGGTGCTCGGGGGCAACGGAGACCGGCCCCAGGGCGTACCAGGGGCTTGAGCCGTCGGCCACCGTCGCTGGCGAAAAGGTGATCTGCCCAAGCATGCCCTCGGGTGCCATCGCGACCAGTGACAAGGTCAGCGCGCCGCGAGCGCGCAGCCGGTCGATGACGTCCTGTTCGTCGCCGCCGGCGTAGGGCCGTCCCACAAAGGCGGCTTTCGTGAGTGCGGCAATCGCGTCGTGATCCGCCGGCGTTTCCGGACGCAGGGTCAGTGTGTCGTGCTGCATAGGCGAGTGTTCCTGCTCCAGCGAGCGTTTAAGTCGTCAGTTTCAGAGCGCTGTGCTGCTGCTTTGGCGGGCGATTGACCGTTGCCAGAAACCAGCCAAAGTAGAGGATGCCGGTCGTGACGGCGCAGAGCACGGCTTGCAGGACGATGGCGACCATCTGGAATTTATGCGCGGGAACAGGCAGCAATGCAAATTTTGACGAGGGTGAGCGATGCATCGCAGGCGGTTCATGCAGACACTGGTGGTCGTGACCGGGCTCGGCGGCTGCGCAATGGCGGCTGACCGGGGGCGGAGCGCCCTGCCGCCCGAAGGCTTCGTCACCAGCAACGGCCTGCGCATTCGCTATCAGCGCACGGGCTCAGGTCCGCCTCAGTCTGCGGCGTTGGCGATGGCCAGCTCCTGGCGCATGGCCGGCAGGCCGCGCCACAGAATCAAGGCCCCGAGCGGGCAGAGCACGGCGCCAACCAGGGCGATGGCCTGACCGATGGCCTGGTCGCTGCCGAACACGTAATCGGTGGTCGCCGCCAGCACCGTCGGCCCGAGCCCCAGGCCGATCAGGTTCGCGACAAGCAAGTACACGGCCATGACCTGGCCGCGCATGCGGTTGGGGGTCATGAGCTGCAGCGTGCCGCCGGAAATGCCGCCCTGAAACGCCGAGAAGAACACGGCCAGGGACAGCGCCGCGATGCCCGCGGCCGGGCTGCTGGCGAAGCCCAGGGCTATCGTGCACGGCAACATGCCGAGCATGCTCCAGAGAATCACCCGCGGATAAGCATCGACCACCCCCGCCGCCATTTTGCGATCGGCAACGATGCCGGCCAGCAGGAGGCCGGCACTGCCGGCACTGAGCATCAGGATGCCGAAGGTCCAGCCGGCCTGCGCGATGCTGTAGCCGAAGGTGCGAATCAGATAGGTCGGTCCCCACAGGTTGAGCGCGTAGACCACCATGATGAAAATCGACACGCCAAAGATGTGGCTGCCGTAGGCGCGACGCCGCTCCCAGATGTAGCGCACCACGGCAGCGATGGGCAGTGCTGCCTCGCTGTCGGTTTCGTGGTTGCTCGGAACGCCGCGCGGGGGCTCGGCAACGGTGGTGCGCATCAGCAGGGCGACCAGCAATCCGGGCAGCCCGACGATAAAGAATGTCGCCTGCCAGCCTTCGATCTCGCCGAGCAGCGGCACGCGCAGAACATCCAGCGTCTGCACGTAGGCGACCACAGAACCGCCCAGCATGTAGGCGAACCCGGAGCCGATGGTGACGCCCAGCATGTAGATCGACAGGGCGCGCCCCAGCACCGTGCGCGGAAAATAGTCGGTGATCATCGAGTAGGCGGCCGGGCCCAGGGCCGCCTCGCCGACGCCGACGCCCACTCGAGCAAAGAACAGGGCCCAGAAAGACTTGGCGAGACCGCACAGCGCGGTCATAAAGCTCCACACGGCGATGCCCAGCGCGATCAGGTTGCGCCGGTTACGGCTGTCGGCGATGCGCGCCAGGGGAATGCCCATGATCATGCGATCCAGAAAAGAGAAGGTCTGCGCCAGCAGCAGCACGAAGATCACGTACCAGGGGTACAGGCTCGCCGGGGCCGGGTCTGCGCCCGCTGGTGCTGAAGTGTTTTGCATGCGCCCCTGCTCCCGTTCCCGTCGTGATGCTATTGACGGTCCTGCAAACAGTCAACATTATTGAACGTTCAAGGGGCGGCCGCCCCTGGCCACTGAAGATTCAAACAGGAGCGTGCGATGAGCGAATTTAAAATCAATGGCTTGCATCACCTGGCCCTGGTCTGCAAGGACATGGCAAAGACGGTGGACTTTTACACCAACGTGCTGGGCATGCGCCTCACCAAGGGCTTTGACCTGGAAGGCTACGGCCAGCACTTCTTTTTCGATATGGGCAACGGCAGCGAGCTGGCTTTCTTCTGGTTTAACGACGCGGCCCCGGCATCGCCCGGTGTGGCGTCTGCGGGCAACATGGTCGGTCGCCCAGGCGGCACCATCAGCTCCGGACACGGTTCCATGAACCATGTGGCCCTCAATGTTCACAAGGACGACATCGCCGGCTATCGCGAGGCGTTGCTGGCCAAGGGCGTGGACTGCTCTGCGTTGGTCAATCACAACGATGTGGTGACTGGCGAAGAGTCGCGCACCGCGGAGTCTGCCTCGGCCAAAACCTGGCTGCAGTCGTTCTACTTCTTTGATCCCGACGGCGTGATGCTGGAATTCTGCGCCACGCTGCAGCCTGGCCTGCCAAATGCGGACCTGCCCGTGAATGCGGACGGCATCAAGGCCAACGGCCAGCCCATCACCGGGATGACGGCGCCCTGACGGTGTCGGCGGCACCCGAGGGCAGCGCGCAGGAACGGGGCAGTGATCACGGGTTGCTGCGCATGCTTGTGCATGCCAGCTACTGGCTTGATGATGGGCTGCAGGCCTACATGGCCGAGCATGCCGGCGTTCGCTTGCCCCGGGCGCAGTCCATGGCAATGGTGTATCTGACGGAGGGCGTCGACCGGCCGTCGGATCTGGCGACCAAGCTGGCCGTGTCCAAGCAGGCCGCGCAGCAGCTGCTGCAGGCGTTGCAGCGCAAAGGCCTGATCGAGGTGGTGCCGGATCCAGACAACGGCCGGCAGAAGCGGGTGCTGCTCACCGGCTACGGCCGGGAGCTGCGAACGCTGGCGCGCACGGCCCTGGCGACCCTCGAAGCGGAGCTCGCGACGCGTATTGGGTCAGCGCCGCTGGCGGCGCTGCACGACGCGCTGGCTGCTGATTGGGGCGCAACACCCAGCCACTTGAAGGCACCATAGGGAGCATATTGTGAGAGTCTTTTGCAGTTCTGCCGGTCTGTCCGCGCTCGCGGTCGCGCTTTGCTGGGTTCTGATGCCGCAGCCGCTGCTTGCAAAGGAAGCGCCGCCGGTTCGCGCGCCGCTGCCTCCGGTGCTGCCCTGGAGCGGCGCCAGCGAAGCCTTGATCGTGCCGGCAACCGATCCCTGGATTACGCCGGCGGAGCGCGCCGACTTTCGGCTGACGCCCAGCTACGCAGAGACGCGGAGTTGGCTGGAACGCCTGGCGCAAGAGAGCGATCTGCTGTCCCTGCATTCCTTTGGTCGCTCCGCCGAGGGCCGGGAGCTGTTGTACGTGCGTGCTGCCCCAAACCGGGCCCGGAAGAACAAGGCGCAGCGCCCCGTGGTGCTGATCCAGGCGGGCATCCATTCCCACGAGATCGACGGCAAAGATGGCGGGCTGATGCTGCTGCGCGATATTGGCCTGCGCGGCAAAGCGGATCTGGTGGATGTCGTCGATCTGGTGTTCGTGCCGATCTATAACGTCGACGGACACGAGCGCCAGAGCGCCTTTAACGCCGCTCATCTTCGTGGGCCAGACAATCACGGCACGCGCACCACGGCGCAGAACATCAATCTGAACCTGGACTACGGCAAGGCCGACGCGCCGGAAACGCGCGCCATGCTGGGGCTGATTCGCAAGCTCGATCCGGTGCTCTACATCGACGTGCATGTTTCGGACGGCTTTGATCACGGCTACGACGTGACCTACACCTACGCCGCCTGGGGGCGCTACATGCACTCCAAGGCCATTGCGGCCTGGCTCAACGGTCCCTTTGAGGACACCGTTAACCGCTTCCTTCGCGACCAGGGCCATTCCCCGCACTTTTACCCCAGCGCCTTTGACGACCACCAGATCGAGAAGGGCCTGCGCGTCTCTGCCGAGGGCGCTCGCTGGTCGACGGGCTACGGCGACTATGCGCGCATGCCGACGGTGCTGGTCGAGATGCATCATCTGAAGCCCTATCGGCAACGCGTGCTCGGGGCGTACTCGATGATGGAAGGCGCGTTGCGAGCGGCCACGGAACACCTGGCCGCGCTGCGCGAATCGATCGCGACCGATCGGCAACACCGGCCCGAGGCCCTGACGGTGCGCTGGTCGCGGGACGATGAGCCCGTGGAGACGATCCCTTTCAAGGGTATGGCGTACGAGCGCGAAACGTCCGCAGCGTCTGGCGAAGACGAAGTCCGTTACCTCGGCCGCACGGCGCCGTGGCAACTGCCGGTTACCGGGCAGAGCCCCCTGGCGCAGGTGCAGTTACCCCTGGCCTGGTGGGTGCCGGCCGCTCAGACGCGGGTGATTGATCTGCTCGAAGTGCACGGCATTGGCTTTGAGCGGATGGACGCCGCCCGCACCCTCGATCTCGAGACCGTTCGAATGCACGAGGTACAGCTGGGTCCGGTCTACGATGTGCGGGTGCAGATGTCCGGCAAGGCGGTCTACACCATCGAGAAGACGCGCATGCCCTCGGGCTCGGTACGAGTGCCCTTTGATCAGCCTTTGGGCTTGCTAGCGGCGGCGCTGCTGGAGCCCGAAGCCATGGACTCGCTGTTCTTCTGGGGCTTCTTTCCGGAAATGGGCAGACAGGCTGGCGGTATGGAACGCTTCATCGCGGCGCCGCTGGCCGAGGCCATGCTGGACAGCGACCCAGCGCTGCGCGAAGCCTTCGAACAGCAGCTGGCGAAGGACCCGGAGTTTGCCGCCGATGCCGAGGCGCGACTGCGCTGGTTTCAGGACCGTTCTGGCTATGCCGACAGCACGCGAGGGCTGTATCCGATCCGGCGCGAGCTCCGACCTGGGGGTTCCCCGACGAGCAGCAGCGGCGCCGGCTGACCTCGGCTACCGGTCCTGCTGCGGGACCGGCGATGTGCGGGACGTCTCTTCCAGGCTTTGCACCAGGGTGGTCAGGGTCTCGTTCACCGGAGCACGGAGTCCCGCCTCAGCGGCCTTCGCCACCACGGCGCCGTTGATCACGCCCACCTCGCTGACACGTCCAGCCAGCAGGTCCAGATGAACCGACGGGCGAGCGTCCGGCATGCGCCGGCCAAAGTCCTGAATCTCGATGACCGGGTCGTCAAAGCGCAGCGCCAGGCCCTGGGCCAGGGCAACCTCATAGGCTTCCTGCGCTGCGGCCGCGCTCAGCTTTGACACGTGCGGATGGGCCAGGACCTGCCCGACCGTCAGGCCCGTAATGGCGCAGGGCGCGCTGTAGGCGACATTGCAGATCAGCTTTTCCCACTGCATTGCAGCGATGTCGCTGACCGCTGCGGCATCGAAGCCCGCGTCGGCCCAGACCTTGGCAATCCGTTCCGCCTCGGTGGTGGAGCGGCCTGCGTAGGGACCGAAGCGCAGCGCCTTCATGTCGTTGTGGTGCGCGACTCCGGGGGCCTGCAGCGAGGCGCCGAAGCCCTGGGCCACCCCGACCAGCAGGCGGTCCGGGCCAATGACCTCGGCGATCCGGTCCGCGCTGCCCAGGCCGTTCTGGATCGTCAGCACCAGGGTGCGGTCACTCAGCATGGGCCCCAGCGCCTGGGCCGCATCGGCAACGCCCGCGGCCTTGGCGGCGCAGACCACCAGATCCATCGGTTCCGCGGGCGCCTGCGCCAGGGCGCGGATCGTCGCGGTGCGGTCGCCGCTGGCGCCGTGCACGCGCAGGCCGCGGGCATTGATGGCGGCCACGTGCTCGGCATTGCGGTCCACCGCGGTCACCTCGTGTCCGGCTTCCGCCAGCAGCGTTGCGTAAATGGAGCCCATAGCACCGCAGCCCAGAATGCAGATGTTCATCGGTCCCCTCCAAGCGCCTGCAGGTGCGGCGCCAGCTCGGCTTTCTGCTCCAGCCCCCAGCCGGGCGCATCGCTCGGCCAGACGCGCCCGTTTTCGATTCGGCATTGGGGCGCGTAGCCCCCAAACGGCTGGAACACGCCGGGATAGGCCTCGCAGCCCCCCAGGCCCAGGGCCGTGTTGATATGCAGATTGATCAGGTGGCCGCCGTGCGGCACGCACTGCGAGCGATCAAAGCCCGCGGCCTCGACGGCGCTGAGGGTATCCAGGTAAGCGGTCAGGCCGTAGGACAGCCCCGGGTCCATCTGCAGCACATCCTGCGCCGGTCGCAGCCCGCCGTAGCGCGTGAGGTTCACGGCATCGATGGTGCTGAAGAGGTTTTCGCCCGTGGCGATCGGGTGGGGGTAGGCATCGGCCACAGCGGCCAGCAGCGCGTAGTCCAGGGGATCTCCCGGCTCTTCGTACCAGCGCAGTGCGAGCGGTGCCAGGGCCTGTGCACAGCGCAGCGCGCTGTCCCTGTCGAAGCGGCCATTGGCATCGACGGCGACCCGACTCGACGCGCCGGTCACATCGATCGCGGCCGCCACCCGCGCGAGGTCCTGCGCCAGCGGCGCACCACCGATTTTGATCTTGCAGGCGTCGTAGCCCTGGTCCTGGTAGCGTCGCAGCTCGTCGCGCAGCGCCGGCAGCGAGTGGCCATCGTGG
Organism: uncultured Pseudomonadales bacterium; assembly: GCA_964640725.1. Lineage (GTDB taxonomy): Bacteria > Pseudomonadota > Gammaproteobacteria > Pseudomonadales > Azotimanducaceae > CALHVX01. Next base: position 31,947 of record CAZXIJ010000035.1, read on the forward strand.
TAGTAGCCGCCGGCGGCGTAGACGGGCATGCCGTCCTGGCACGCCGGGCGCTGCAAGCGCTTCGCGATGTGCTCGCAGGCGGGCTCGTCCGCCAGCTTGGCGTTCAGGTCCCAGACCGCGAGCTCCAGCGCCGCGACCGCGCCGCTGCGGTCGCCGTGCCCCCCCGGCTTTTCGTCCTGCATGGCCGCCCGCGCGACTGCCGCCGGGTCGATGCTGCGCTCGTCTGGATAAAGCAGCGTCGCAGGATCGGCTGCCAAAACGCGGGGAATCATGCGCTCGCGCAGCAGCCCGCTCTGCGCGAAGCGGCCGATGGAGTTAAAGGCGTAGCCGATGATCGGGCGTCCGCCAAGCTGCTGATCACTGACCACGGCCACGAGCGAGACCTTGTGCCGGGCGAAGTCGACGACGGCGTTGGCGATATTGCCCTGCAGCGAGATCGCGCGCTCGTGAATGGCCAGGATCCGCATCCCTGTGCTACCGCGGGAACTGGCGATACAGCGTGCAGCCGACACCGACCGGCGTCCACAGCATCAGCTTCGGCAAGTCCGGATGCTGCCTCGCAAGCTGCCCCGCGGCCTGGAAGGCCGCTTCGTTCTCCCACTGCGCCTGATGAAACACCTGCTCGCCGTCCTGGCTGGCCAGCAAGCGGCTCTGCACGAACCCGGGCTGCTGGCTCAAAAAACCGGCCACGTAGTCGCCGAT
>CAZXIJ010000036.1:0-9712 GCA_964640725.1 uncultured Pseudomonadales bacterium
ATCCGGGGACTTCCAGTTTAGGCTTTTTGCGCGGGTCAGGTAGCGTACCGCCGGGCGCGTCCAGCCCTGCAGCAGCAACAGGTCCAGCCACCGGTAGAGCCTGCCGGATATGACGATCGGCGCGCCGCGGCCGACGCCGGCAATGCCGTCGCGGACGACCTGCTCGGCGCTGTACCAGAGCCAGCCTGGGGTGCCGGCCTTGGCTGCGGCGAGCTGGGGCGTGTCGTGGAATTCCGTGTGCACAAAACCGGGGCAGAGTGCGCTAACCCGTACGTCGGTGCCGGCAAAGCTTTGCGAGAGCTCCTCAGACAGGGCGATCACGTAGGCTTTGCTCGGGCCGTAGGCTGCGCCGGACGGCAGCGCGACCCGGCCGGCGACGCTGGCCACGTTGATAACGCGGCCGTAATCGCGTTCAGCCATGGCAGGCAGAAAACGGTGACAGAGCTCGGCGACGGACAGCATCATGAGCTGCAGGAAGTCCCGGTGATCGGCCCAGTGGCGATGGCGCAGCAGGTCGTGGCCGCCGCTGCCGGCGTTGTTCACAAGCCAGTCCACGGCAGTTCCGCTGGTTGCCAGCGCCGCCTCGATACGCTCCGGCGCTGCCGGGTCGCTCAGGTCTTCTGACAGGGTGCGAACACGAACGTTGTGCTGGTCTTCCAGCTCGCGCTGCAGGGCTTGAAGTCGTTCCGCTCGCCGCGCCACGAGCACCAGATCCAGCCCTTGCCCGGCCAGCTGCCGGGCGAATTCTGCGCCCAGGCCGGCCGAAGCGCCGGTAATCAGGGCGGTGTGGGTCAGGAGCCCAGCTCGAAGGTCACTCCGGCGTTGGCAGGCAGCCGCTCCAGCAGCGCATCGCCCATGGCCGACGCCGGGGTCCAGAAGCCGCCGCCCACCGGCAGGTCGTCCTGGGCCAGGCAGACCGCGCACTCGGAAAGCATCTTTGCCGTGGAGCCGTAGCCGGGATCGCGATCGCCTTTAACGTGGGCGCGCAGGTCCTGGCTGCGATCTGACGGGTGGCGGGCCAGCAGTTCGATATGGAAGTAGCCGTTGCGCTGAGCCTCCGGCGACGGTCCTTCGCCGGGCTTGGGCAACATCGACTTCAGCAGGTCCCGGGAAGCCTTGAAGCCTGCGAGGGTGTTGACGGCGGCGGTGGACAAACTGATGCCCGCGGCCGCGAAGCCGCCCAGCACACCGCCGGGCATGATGGAGCCTTCGTCGTAGCGGAAGTCGCGGCCGTAGGCATAGCCCATCAGCGCGTTGCTCCGGCGAACCACCCGGGTGTTGATTTGCGCCATGACAAAGGGGCCGATCCAGGCGTCGAAATCGGCGTCGTAGTCCGGGGCCATACGATCGCGGCTGTCGAGCCCTTCGCGCTCGCCGGGCGGGTTCAGGGCGTAGGGATCCTCGACCACCTGGCGCAGGTTCGGGTCCGCGTCGATTTGCTCCATCATGTACATCAGGCTATCGATGGTGCCGCCGCTAAAGCCGCCGCTGAAGCCGCGGGTCCGGTACTTGACCCAGGGGCTGGCGACGCCGTGGCGCTTGCGCATCTCGCGCTGCAGAAAGTACGTGCCCAGATCGGACGGAATCGAGTCGAAGCCACAGGTATGCACAATGCGGGCGCCACTGGCCTCGGCGGTAGCCTGATGCGTATCGATCATCTCCCGCATCCACTGCACCTCACCGGTCAGGTCGCAGTAGTGGGTGCCCAGCTCAGCGCAGGCGGCGACCAGCTCGCTGCCGTATTTGGCGTAGGGGCCGACAGTTGTCAGCACGACCCGCGCCTTGCCGACCACTTCGCGCAGAGCGGCCGGGTCCTGGCTGTCAGCAACGTGGATCGCAAGGTCTTTGCCGGCGTCCCCGAGGCCTGCCGCAACGCCTTCGAGCTTGCTCCGGTTGCGGCCGCCCAACCCGAAGGTCAGGTTGGAGCCGCCATACTGGCTGGCCATGTAGTCGCTGACGATCTTGCCGGTAAATCCGGTGGCGCCCCAGATCAGCACGTCGATTTCTCGCTGTGCGCTTGCTGGCGGGGCCGTGGTGTCCTGTGCGTCGCTCATAAGAGGGTTCCTGTTGGGCCTAGCGGATGGCGGATTCGGGGCGGCCTTCCCAGTAGAAAGGCGCTCGGGTGCGGTTGCCGGTCCGGGTTTCCTGCAGGGTCCCGGCTTCCAGCAGCCGGCCGTTCAGCATGACGTGGGTGAGCTGATCTGTCGTGCGGATGTCTTCCAGCGGATTGCCGTCCACGACGATCAGATCCGCAAGCTTGCCCGCTTCCAGGCTGCCGATGTCGGCCTCCATGCCGAAGTAGCGCGCCGGATCGATGGTGGCGGTGCGGAGCGCCTGCAGCGGCTGCATGCCGCCCTGGGCCATCATCCAGATTTCCCAGTGTGCGGCCAAGCCCTCGCGCTGGCCGTGTGCGCCAATGTGCACGAGCACTCCCTCGTCGGCGAGCTGTTTGGCGAGCCGGGCATTGGCGACATGACCGTAGTCCTCGTCTGGCGCCTTGCTGCGGCGCACGGAGCGCGCCTGCAGCCGTTTCGGGGGCACAAAGCGCGACAGGAGCGGGTGCTTCCACACGTCCGTACGATCGTACCAGTAGTTTTCGCCGCCGATGCCGCCATAGGCGACGACCAGCGTCGGCGTAAAGCCGACATTGGTCTGGCGCCAGAACTGCAGCACGTCGTCGTAGATCGCCTGTTGCGGCAGCGTGTGCTCGATGCCGGTGTTGCCGTCTGCCACCAGGCCCAGGTCCATGTGGTACAGGGCGCCGCCTTCGGCCACCACGTGCATGCCCTCGGCGCGGGCGGCCGCGACCACCTGTTGTCGTTGCTCGCGGCGGGGCTGGTTGTAGTTTTTGACGCTGATTGCGCCCTGGGCTTTCAGCCGCTGCACGTGGGTCAGGGCGTCTTCGTAGCTGTTGATCAGCGCATAGCGCCCAGACTTTGCGCCGTACACGATCTCGCCGGTGGAAAAGATGCGCGGGCCCAGGGTGACGCCGGCGCGGTTCATTTCCGCCGCCGGGAACACCGCCGAGGCCAGGCTCGACGGGTCGTGAATGGTCGTGACGCCGAGACCCAGATGCCCGAGCGTTGACCAGTTCTGCTGCGGAATCACGTAGTCCTGCGCGTAGGGCCCGTGCGCGTGGATGTCGATGAGCCCCGGAAGCACGGTCTTGCCTTCGAGGTCGATGGTCGGCGTGCCGGCGGGGATCTCGACGTCGGTGCCCACGGCTCGCAACCGATTGCCGTCAATCAGTACCGTGCCGTTTTCGACAACGCCGTCGTCCGGCTGACCCAGGGCCATGGTGATGATTCGGGCGTTGGTCAGGGCCAGGGTGCCAGTGGGCTGATCGCTCTTGACCTCTCGCTGCAGCGCCAGGCCCCGTTCGGGGGGCTCGAAGCCGTCCGCGAAGGCGTCAGCGACGGCCACCGTTTTGAAGGTCGGCCCGATTGCCCAATGCATGCGCGCCGCGGTTGAGAAGGTTGGATACTCACCGCCAACGGCAGTCAGGCGAACCACGGGCACCGCATCGGCCTCGGGCCCCAGCTTGAGCGGTTTGATTGCCGGGGGCAGGGCGGCGGCGTAGACGTGATAGTTCTCGCGGAACAGCAGGTGTTGGCCATCTGGCGCCACACGGAAGTCCAGGGCAAATCCCGACTCTGCAATGACCTTGGCGTCGCGGCCCTTGAGGTCGACGCTGACCAGCTGCTGCGTCGTGGTTTCCTTGCCGGCTTTACTGCGGTGCAGATAAACCCGGTCGTTGCGCGCGGCGAAATGGGCGTTGTGGCCGTCGCTGGTCACCAGCGTCAGGTCGCCGCCCTTGGCCGGCATGCGGTAAACGCCTGGGGCGGTGCTGTATTCCGGTGTCAGCAGGTAGCCGCCGGTGCCGCGGCGCACCAGCAGCGCATTGCCATCCGGGCTGACCGACAGCTCTCGGTAGTGGCCGGGCGCGCGGCTGAGCACCGTGCTGCGGCCGCCGCGCACTGACACCCGGCGCACGGTGCCCAGGGCCGCATCGTCCCAGGTGACGAAGTAGACCCAGCGACCGTCCGGGCTGATCGTCGGGAACAGCTCGAAGTGATCGCCGCTGTCTCGTGTCAGCCGCGCGGGCTCGCTGGCAGCATCGGTGCTGCGGCGGTAGAGCTTGCCCATGCTCTCGAAAACGACCTGGCGGCCGTCCGGGGTTTGGCTGGGCCAGCGCACCATGTTGGCCTCGAAGCGTTCCGGGGCGACCGCAATCGTTGGGCGCGGTGCCTCGAAATGCTGGCGCTCAGCGGTGACCCGAAAGGGTATTTCTGACAAGGCAACAGACGGTGCGGCACGATCTTCCGTGGCGGTGGCCAGATCCGCGCGCCAGATCCCGCCGTTGCGCCAGAACAGCAGGGCACTGCTGTCCGGGGTCCACGCCATGGTCGGGTAAGTGCCGTGCACGGCCCAGGTTTCCTGCATGTCCTGGTCCAGCTGGTCGACGATCATGTGCTCGGCGCCGCTGGGCAGGTGTTTCAGGAACAGCCGGGACTGGGCGCGCACGCGCCGCACGAATGCCAGCCAGGTGCCGTCCGGTGATGGCGTGGGCCGTACCGCGCCGCCAGGCCCACCGGCGATGACCGCTGTCTGGCCGGTCTCCAGATCCAGGTGCTTGATATGGAACACCTCTTTGTTGGAATCCTGGGCATAGATAAAAGTGTCGCCAGGCGTTGCGTTCTGGCTGTAGTACAGCCCGGTGCCGTCGGCGCTGAAGACGGGCTCGCCGAGTTCCTTCTGGTAGCGCGGGGTCGGGCGCTCGACCAGCGCAATGCCCTTGCCGCCGCGCAGGTCGTACAGCCAGAGCTCGCCGGTCCCCAGGGAGCGCGTCGTCGTGAAATGCTTGCGGGCCACCAGGTGGCGACCATCCGGGCTGAACGCCGGATTGTTGAGCAGCCGGAAGGTCTCCGTGGTAACTGCCCTGGGCTCGCCGCCGGTCAGCGGCAGGATCCAGATGTTGTCGCCGCCGTCGCGGTCCGAGGTAAAGGCCAGCTGGCTGCCGTCCGGGCTGAAAGTGGGCTGCATATCCCAGGCCAGGCCGGAGGTGACCGCGCGGGCGGTGCCGCCGGCCATCGGCAGCGTGTACAGATCGCCCAGGAGGTCGAAGGCAACTGTTTTGCCATCCGGGCTGACCGCCAGGCTCATCCATGTCCCGCGACGAGTGTCGATGCGGGCGGTTTGCGGCGGCGTGCCCATGGCGGGGTCAGTAACCTTCCAGCCGGGCGGGTCTTGCTCCTCAGTATCGGTCGATTGACCTAGCGCCAGGGGCGCCTGCAGTGCCAAAAACAGCGCGATGAGGATATGGACGGGATTCTTCAGGAAAGTCTGGTGCATGAGAGCCGGGCTTGGTGTCGGGGCGCGAATGCTAGCAAGTTTCACAGGGGGTCCGCAGGGCAGCCGCGTATACTGTGGTTTGGAAGTTGCGGTCGCGGTCCTATGTCTCGGGCACCTGAATGGTTCGGTCAATCCTGGCGCCTTGCTGCGGTGGCGGTGCTGCTGGCTGCGCTCCTGGGCTGCGATCAGCCATCTGATCCGGCCGCCGGTCGCGGCGGGTTTCAGCGTCCGGCTACGGCGGTGGTGGCCCTGGCTGCAGTTGAGCGGCCAGTGAGCGACGTGCTGGAGGCGATCGGCACGACCCAGGCGAACGAATCGGTCACGCTGTCTGCCAAGGTCACGGACACGGTCAGTCAGGTTCGATTCGAAGACGGCGAGTTTGTGCAGGCTGGCGCCGTGCTGGTGGAGCTGACCAACACCGAAGAGACTGCATTGCTGGCAGAGGCTGAGGCCAATGTGCAGGACACGGCCCGGCAACTGCGGCGGCTCGAAGACCTCTACCGCAAGCGCAGTATTCCCGTCTCTCAGCGGGACGAGGCCAGCGCCCGGCACATCGCCGCGCAGGCCCGCTACGACTCGATCGTCGCGCGGCTCGATGATCGGCTGATCCGCGCGCCGTTCAGCGGCTTGTTGGGTTTTCGCCAGGTCAGCGCCGGTACGTTGATAACACCGGGCACCGCCATCGCGACGCTCGACGACGTCTCGCTCATCAAGCTGGATTTCGCCGTGCCCGAGGTGCATCTGGCAGTGCTTGCCCCCGGGCTCACCCTGACTGCGAAGAGCCGGGCTTACCCGGACCGCGGCTTTACCGCGCAGGTGCAGACTGTCGATACCCGCATTGATCCGGTGACGCGCAGCGCCCGGGTGCGCGCGGTCATGGAGAACCCCGAGCAGGTCCTGCGCCCGGGCATGCTGATGACGGTCGCGCTGCAGACCAATGAACGAAGCTCCCTGGCGATTCCCGAGTCCGCGCTCGTGCAGCGCTCCGGCCGGACCTCGGTGTACGTGGTGACCCAGCAGGAAGACGGCCCGGCGGTGGTGGCTTCCCTGCGAATGGTCGAGATCGGTGCCCGTTACGACGGCTGGGTCGAGATTCTCCGGGGTCTGAGCGAGGGCGAGCGGGTCGTGACCGAGGGCACCTTCAAGGTGCGCGACCAGTCGCCGATACGGTTGCTGGACGGCACCGAAGCCGCCCAGGGTCCGCCATCGGCGCGCGGCAAGAGCGCCTGACCCGTGTGGCTGTCTGACACGTCGGTCCAGCGCCCGGTTTTCGCGACGGTCGTCAGCCTGCTGCTGGTGGCGTTTGGCATGCTGTCTTTCAACGCGCTGCCCCTGCGGGAGTATCCCGACATCAGCGCGCCCACGGTTTCTGTGACCACCAACTACGTCGGCGCCTCTGCAGACGTCATCGAGTCCCGGGTGACGCAGGTGATCGAAGATCGGATCAGCGGCATCGACGGCATCGAGAACATTCGCTCGACCAGCCAGGACGAGGTTTCGCGCATCAATGTCGAGTTCTCCCTCGATCGGGACATCGATCAGGCCGCGAATGACGTGCGTGACCGGGTATCGCGGGTGGTGCGGCTGCTGCCGGACGACGTCGAGTTGCCGATCGTTGCCAAGGAGGACTCCGACGCTCGGCCGGCCATGTACGTCAGCCTGTCCAGCAGCGAGCTGACGACCATGGAGCTGGACGACTACGCGCGGCGCTTTGTGGTTGATCGCTTCTCGATTATTCCCGGGGTCTCGAGCGCCAACGTCAACAGCGGGAGCCGTGCCGCTATGCGCGTCTGGCTCGACCGGCTGGCCCTGGCGGCGCGTGGCGTGACCGTGACCGACGTCGAGGCGGCACTGCGGCGCGAAAATATCGAGCTGCCGGCGGGCCGGATCCAGACCGATTCCCTGGAGTTCCGAGTGCGGCTGGCGCGCAGCTATCAGACGCCGGAAGACTTTCGGGAGCTGGTGGTCGCCACGGATCCGGACGGATTTCCTGTACGCCTGGGCGAGCTGGCAGATGTGGTCGTAGCGCCGGCGAACACGCGGGAAACCTTTAGCGTCAACCAGCGCACCACTGCCGGCATTGCCATTTCGAAGCAGTCGAACGCGAACACTCTGGAAACCCTGGAGGCGGTTAAGGCCGAGATCGAGGCGGTGAACCGCAGCCTGCCCTCTCACATGTCGCTCATTGCCAGCTCCGATGACTCGGTGTTCATTCGCGAAGCCATCGACTCTGTGTACCAGACCATTTTGATGACCGTGGCGTTGGTCAGCCTGGTCATTCTGGTGTTCCTCGGCAACATCCGAACCATGATTATTCCGGCCATCACGATTCCCGTATGCCTGGTCTCGGCCTTTATCGCGCTGGCACTCTTCGACTTCTCTGTGAACCTGATTACCCTGCTGGCGCTCGTGCTGTCCATTGGGCTGGTGGTAGACGATGCCATTGTCGTGCTGGAGAACATTTATCGGCGCATCGAGAAAGGTGAGCCACCGCTGCTGGCGGCTTACCGCGGCGCCCGGCAGGTCTCCTTTGCCGTGATCGCCACGACCGCCGTCCTGATCGCTGTGTTTACGCCAATCATGTTTCTTTCCGATAACGTCGGCGTGATCTTTCGGGAACTGGCTGTGGCGATCTGCGCTGCGGTGGTGTTTTCGAGCGTGCTCGCCCTGTCGCTCACGCCGGCCATGAGCGCCCGGTTGCTGAAACCGGTCACCGAGGTCAACGCCTTCAGCCGGCGCGTGAACCGTTTCTTTGATCGCTTCGAGAACGCCTACCGGCGAGCGCTGGGCGCTGCCCTGCGCGCCCGCTGGCTGGTGGTGCTGATGACTGTCGGAGCGCTCTGCCTGGCCGGCTGGCTGCTGAACGTGGTGCCGCGGGAGTACTCGCCAAAGGAAGATCAGGGCATGGTCATGGCGAGCGTGACGGCGGCGGAAGGCACGGCTGTCGAGCGAATGAAAGGCCACATGAGCGCATTGGAAGAGCCGATTTTGCCGCTCCTCGAGGACGGCACTGTCGCTCGGTTGATGAGCCGGGTGCCAGGCTGGGGTTCCAGCGCCCCGAATACCGGGTTTCTCTTTATCACCATGAGCCCCTGGCAGGAGCGAGACCGCTCCTCCGCAGAGGTCTCCCAGGATCTGTCCCGGGCCTGGTCTGATGTGCCTTCGGTGCGTGCCTTTGCCTTCAGCCGCTCCGGCCTGTCCCGCGGCGGGGGCGGCCTGCCGGTTCAGTTTGTGATCGGTGGTACCGATTACGATCAGCTCGCGGATTGGCGCGACGTATTGCTCGAGCAGGTTGCAAAATACCCGGGCATCCAGCGCATCGACTCTGACCTCAAGGAAACCCAGCCGCAACTTCTGGTGCAGATCAACCGCGAGCGCGCGGCGTCCCTCGGGGTCTCGGTGCAGAACGTTGGGCGCACGCTGGCCACGATGATGAGCGAGCAGAAGATCACCTCCTACGTGCAGGGCGGCGAGGAGTACGACGTGATTGTGCAGGCGCAGGAGTCGCAGCGCGCTTCGGCTTCGGACCTGACGAACATCTACGTGCGCTCGGATTCGACCGGCGAGCTGGTTCCCCTGGCCAACCTGATCGAGGTGGTGGAAACCTCGGGCCCGGCCAGCCTGCAGCGCTACAACCGGCTGCGCGCTGTGACCCTGTCCGGCAGCCTGGCGCCCGGCTATACCCTTGGCGAAGCATTGACGTTCCTGGAGCAGGCGGCGCGCCAGACGCTGCCGGAGATCGTGCAGATCGACTACAAGGGCGAGTCCCTGGAGTACCTGGAGGCCAGCAACAGTCTGGTGTTCACCTTTGGCATGGCGCTGCTCATCGTATTCCTGGTGCTGGCGGCGCAGTTCGAGAGCTTTATCCAGCCTTTCGTGATTCTGCTGACGGTGCCCATGGCGATGGCCGGAGCGCTGGCGGGGCTATACCTGAACGGTTCGACGCTCAACATCTACAGCCAGATTGGCCTGGTCATGCTGATCGGCATCGCCGCCAAGAATGGCGTCCTGATCATCGAGTTCATTAACCAGCTGCGTGATGCGGGCCGGGAATTCGGGACGGCGGTGCTGGAAGGCGCCGTGATCCGCCTGCGCCCGGTCATGATGACGACGATTTCCACCACTGCCGGGGCATTGCCGCTGGTCTTTGCCGTGGGGGCTGGTTCGGAAAGCCGCAACGTGCTCGGAGTGGTCATCTTCTGCGGCGTGCTGTTCTCATCGCTGCTAACGTTGTTTGTAGTACCGGTGTTTTACAGTCTGCTCGCGGGGCGCTCCCGGAGCCCCAAGGCGCTCGAAGAGGACCTCGAGGTGCTGATCGCCCAGGCCGCGCAAGAGGGCTGAGGCCGCGCAAGAGGGCTGA
>CAZXIJ010000036.1:9812-16077 GCA_964640725.1 uncultured Pseudomonadales bacterium
AGGCCGCGCAAGAGGGCTGAGGCCGCGCAAGAGGGCTGACAGGGTTGCAAAGTCTTTACCTGTTCCACGACTGCGTCCTAGGAATTCCGACGCTCGCGTCGTAAAGTTTGCTTGACACTTTTTGAGGCCGAGCCGTACAGATGTCAGATCAGAGTGCCGCCCAAAGCGCTGCAGCCCGTTCTCCGAGCAAACCGGAGCCCCGCGCGCGCCTGTCCATGGAGAGCGCGACCAGCTATGACGAGTGGCTCGCAGCCGCGATTGCCCGGGACGAGCGCAGCGGCGCCGGGCGCTGGAAAGAGCAGGACGCCAGCAGCCGCTACGACTACCGGATCATCCGGCGCCGGCTGGATGAGCTCCAGGCTCTGCGCCGGGACGGTGACCCCCACGCGCTGCTGTTCTGCCTGAACGAGGGCATTCACGGCAACATGGGCGGCATCGGCTCCGCGGCGATGTATGGCAAGGCCAAGTCCGGCACCAAGAACCTCATTACCGAGTACCTGCGTACCACCGCTGGAGCGCTCCGGCAGATCGCCGCAACCCCCGACGATGTGATTCCGTTTCTCGAGAAGCTGGAGTTCTTTCGCCGGGCAAGCCTGTGCTTCGGCCGCAGCGCTTTGATGCTGAGCGGTGGCGGGGCCCTCGGGCCGTTTCATGTCGGCGTGGTCAAAGCGCTCCATGAGCAGGGGCTGTTGCCCGAGGTGATCTCCGGGGCCAGTGCCGGGTCGATCGTTGCCGCCGTGGTCGGCACCCAGAGCGACGAGACCCTGACCCAGCTGTTTGACGCGAAAAGCCTGGCTCGGGCATTTCAGGATTTCGGTGACGAAGGCGTTGAGACGCTTAAGCCCAATCAGCGCATGAGCGTCGACAGCGTGCGCAGTGTCATCGAGTCGCTGATCCCGGACATGACCTTCGCCGAGGCTTTCGAAGCCACCGGTCGCAAGATCAACGTCTCGGTGTCGCCCCGGGAAGTGCACCAGAAGTCGCGGCTGCTCAACGCCGTGACCAGCCCGAACGTGATGATTCGCGAGGCCGTGCTGGCATCCTGTGCCATTCCCGGTATTTATCCGCCGGTGACCCTGGCGGCACGCAACGCCGCGGGCGAGCGGGTGCCCTACGTGCCGTCGCGCCAGTGGGTCGACGGGTCTGTGACGGACGATTTGCCGGCCAAGCGCCTGTCGCGCCTGTACGGCGCCAACCACTTCATCACCAGCCAGACGAACCCGGTGGTGCTGTGGCGCATCACCGATCCAGACAGCGACGACCTGCTGGTGCGCGGCTGGAACATTTACCAGAACGCCATGAAGCAATGGTTCCGGGCGACTTATCCCTTTGCCGTGGCCGCGACCAAGAACCTGTATCCCCTGAACCTGATCACGCGCATGACTTACTCAGTCGCTGTGCAGGACTACACGGCCGATATCAATATCCTGCCGCGGCGCCGCTTCTGGGATCCGCGCAAACTCTTGTCGGCGCTCGACGAGCACGACACGCGCTACCTGATTCGCGAGGGCGAGCTTGCGACCTGGCCGCGGATCGAGATGATCCGCAACTGCACGGAAGTGAGCCGGGCGCTGGACGCGGTGCTGGATCCCCTGGAAACGCGCTACGCCAACCAGCGTGCGGTGCTGCACGCCGTTTAGCCAGGCTCAGCCCTTGAAGCGGCTGAGCTGTGCCCAGTGCGAGCCGCTGTAGCGAACCGTCGGGCCGCGGCGCTGGTTGACCCAGAAGTGCGTGCGGTCGAACTGGTAGCGAGGCTGGTATTCAGGCATCAGGCGGGCCAACGGGTAGTGCTTCAGGCCTGCCAGCCCGTGTTTCTGCGTTGCCTCGAGAATGTACTCGCGGCCATCACGGAACAGCACCACCCAGGCATGGCCGCCACCGTTCATGGTGCCCACAGCCACCCGCGCCTGCTCGCCGAGGCCCGTTAGCCAGTCCGCGAGCAGCACCGCGTGATCTTCGCAATCGCCGACGGGGCTCAGGAAAGCCTCTCGGCTGGTCTGCCAGACATCGCCTTCTTCCTCCAGGCCGTAGATATCGTGGTCGTAGCTGTACTGCTTGCGCTGTGCCAGGACCAGCAGCGGCAGCCAGTGGTTGTCTGTGTGGAAGGGCACGTAGGACTCCAGGAAAGACTGCCAGGCGTGGTAGTTGCGATCGACGCCGCGCGCCAGCCCGGCGGCACTGTCCGTCTGGCCAAGGCTGATGACGATCGGTACCGGGTTGCGCTGCAGTGCCCGGGGCAGTGATGCGACAACGCGCGCGACGCTGAAGCGCTCGCCGGTGCCGGTCAGCTCGATCCTGCCAGCGGTGTCTCGCGGCCCGGGCGCTGCGCTGCGCAGCGCATCCTCCGCCAGAGCGACGGAGGCCAGCTCATCTTCAGAGAGCAGACTCTGCGCACGAGTCAGCAACAGGATCACCATGATCGTCAGCAGCAACACCAACGCGTCGAAAATGGAGAGTTTCAACCGCGAAAGCCGAAAGCCACGATCAGCGCAACGAAAATGAGGATTGTTGACGCGAAGACGGCGACGGCCATATTGCCGGCCTTCAGTTCGCCCTCGATATCGATACGGGTCAGCAGGCGTCGATCAATGGCGCGCAGGGCGATGACCCCAACGGCCAGTGCCAGGATCGTGTAGGCAAGGTTGAGGCCCAGGTTAATGAGCGTCGCCGCGAGAAAATCCCATTCCATAGTTCAGTCCGCTGTGCTGCGAAACCTTCCGGGCAGGGTTCAAGGGGGCGCGGAGCCCACCCGGGTTTCCAGCTTCTCGTAGAGTGCCCGGACTTCCTCGTCCTGCGCCGCCGGCACGATGACGTCAATGATGACGTATTGGTCGCCGTCCTGCGATTGCTTGCTCGTCGCCGGCAGGCCGCGGCCCTTCAGGCGCAGCCGCGTGCCGCTGCGGGCGCTGGCGGGGAGCTTCATGTTGACTTCGCCGCCGAGCGTGGGGATCCGGATGCTGCGTCCCAGCGCGACCTGCCAGGGGTAGACTCCGACGGTGACGAGCACATCGTCATCTTCCACCCGAAATTTTGGATGCGGCTCGTAGCGAACGCGCAGGAGCAGATCTCCGGTCGATCCGCCGCGGGGCTGCCCCTGACCTTTCAGGCGAATGCGCTGGCCGTCGCGGACGCCGCGCGGCAGTGTCACGTTGAGCGTCTTGTCAGAACCGCCGGGCAGGCTGAAGGTGATGGCGCGCTTTGCGCCGCGATAGGCATCCTCCAGAGGCACGGCCACGTCAGCTTCGACATCACCGCTGCCCTGGCTGCCGCTGCCGTGCACTCCGCCGCCCTGCATGCCGGCACCGAACAGCGTCTCAAAGAAGTCGCTGAAGCCTGAGCTGCCGAAGCCTGCGTCAAAGGAGGCGCCGCCGCGGGGCCGGAAACCGCCCTGAGCGCCAGCGCCCGGGCCCCAACCCGGCGGCGGGTCAAAGGCTTGGCCTTGCTGCCAGTTTTCGCCAAATTGATCGTAGGCCGAGCGCTTCTCGGGATCCTTGAGGACTTCGTAGGCCTCCGAGACTGCCTTGAACTTATCTTCGGCATTGTCGTCTTTGCTGACATCCGGGTGGTAGCGGCGGGCGAGCTTTCGATAGGCACGCTTGATCTCCTCCGCCGTGGCAGAGCGGCTCACGCCCAGGGTCTCGTAGTAGTCCCGATATTCCATGCGCTACATATGGGGGCAGATGCCGTCAGATTAAAGCGCTCGCCGCGAATACCGGCTGTCGGGATGTTGGCGTCCCGAGCGGCCTCCGGTTGCGCCGTGAGACTCAGGCCCCAGATTCAGCGCTGGCCGGCCCAGGGAGGGTCGGTTTCGGGCAAACTGGGGGTCCCTGTGGCTTTGGATGGGAACGATGGTTCGACCCCTAATCTCCGGAATGATCTGCGCCCTGGCGCTCGGCAGCGCGCTGGCGGTGCCCGCCCACGCAGACGAATCGATGGTCAAGAAGACCCTCGATGGACGCTGCCTGGCGTCAACCCACAAGGATTACTGGGAAACCAAGGTTTACGTGGCGAAGCCTTCCATGGCGGCCTGCGTAAAGAGCGGCGGCAAGGCGGCCAAGTAAGGCCGCCACCGTCAAGCGGTTGGCGCGCAATGCGCCAGCCGTTGCCGGTGTTGTGACGCAGTGCGGCAGTTCCTGCCGCCCCTCGCCGTCAATTACATCACATTAACAACTAACTCTTTGATTTATATAGTCATTTATTTGGCACGCTAGCTGCAACTCTGTGACGGAAACCACACGGCGGACCCGGTCGGCCGTGGGGGCAAACATTCAGTAGTCGCGGAGTTATCGCAGTGAAGTCATTTTTTGTCGCCCTTGTCGCTACCTGTTTCTTCGGCCTGGCCGGCGTCGCGCAGGCCGGCCCGATTTTGTACGCGGGAGACCTGACCCACGGCAGCGCGCAAGCGGGCCTGGTCCTGGACGATTCCGTGGGCAATGTCGACAGCTATCAGTTCTGGCGCTTTGACGCGCTCGCCGGCGACCAGATAGAGGTCATTGCCCGGCGCCAGGAGCTGCAGCACGATCCGGTCATGCGGATCTGGTTCGGCCTGTTTGGCGATACCCGTCAGCTTGGCCGGTCTCAATACTTCGCCGACGACGAGATCGCCGCGCCTGGGCCCTACGGCGATCCCCGTGAGCGCTTCATCGCGCAAACAGGCACTTACACCATTGCCATCTACGACCACAGCGCCGGCGGCAGTACCTGTGCCGGGCTGTGCGACTATCAGGTCTCGGTGACCGGTTCGACGGCAACCGTTGCCGAACCGCCGGCGTTGGCCGTGCTGAGCCTGGGGCTGATCAGCCTGGGCGCGCTGCGCGCCCGGCGCCGTCGCCTGACCTGAGACGGCGATCTCAGGCGGAGTCTTTGGGGGCCCGCCGATGCTGTGGTTAAACTGCGGGCGAAGCTATGCCATCGAGTGCTGTTCGCCCCGTTATGACTATTCCAGCCCCCCTCACTGAATCCCCCGCCATTGACCTGGCACTGGTCAGCCCGGAGTTCTGGTCGAACGAGCAGGCCGTGCACGAGCAGCTGCGCTGGCTGCGCGCCAACGACCCCGTGCGCTTCCTTGAGCCCGAGGGCTTTGACCCCTTCTGGTCCATTACGCGCTACGAAGACATCAAGACCCTGGAGCTGAACAAGGCCGGGTTCATCAACGACCCACGGCCGACCCTTGGCCCGAAGATGATGACCGACATGCTGCAGGCCATGAGCGGCCGCAAGCACCTGGTGCGCTCCCTGGTACAGATGGACGATCCCGATCACAGCAAGTACCGGGTCCTGACCCAGGCCTGGTTCATGGGCAAGAACCTGCGCAAGCTGGAGGCTCGGGTCGGCGAGCTGGCGCGCCAGTACGTCGACAAGCTGGCCGAACTCGGCGGCGAGTGCGACTTCGTCAAGGACGTCGCGATCTGGTATCCGCTCCGAGTCATCATGTCGATCTTCGGCGTGCCGGAAGAAGACGAGCCGCTCATGATGAAGCTCACTCAGGAACTGTTCGGCAGCTCCGATCCAGACGTGGCGCGGTCCTTTGAGATTGCCGACTTCATGGCGGTGGTGCAGGACTTTGAGGCCTACTTCGCAAAGCTGACCGCTGATCGCCGGGCGAACCC
Organism: uncultured Pseudomonadales bacterium; assembly: GCA_964640725.1. Taxonomy (GTDB): domain Bacteria; phylum Pseudomonadota; class Gammaproteobacteria; order Pseudomonadales; family Azotimanducaceae; genus CALHVX01. The sequence goes on from CAZXIJ010000036.1 coordinate 15,422, forward strand.
GACAGACGATGTCGCCACGGTGATCGCCAACGCGCAGATCGATGGCGAGCCGATACCGGAACTCGAAGCGAACGGCTACTACATGATTATCGCGACCGCCGGTCACGATACGACCAGCTCGTCCACTTCCGGTGGCCTGCTGGCGCTCATAGAGAACCCCGAGCAGCTGGCAAAGCTGCGGGCCGATCCGGAAGGGCTGTTGCCCACCGCGGTCGACGAGATGATTCGCTGGACGTCGCCGGTGCGACACTTCATGCGCACCGCCACCCAGGACTACGAGCTGGGCGGCAAAACCATTCGCGCCGGCGACTCGGTGATTCTCTGGTACCCGTCAGCGAATCGCGACGAGTCGGTCTTTGACGCGCCCTTCGAGTTTCGCGTTGACCGCAAAGAAGCCAAGCAGCTCGCTTTTGGCTACGGTGCCCATGTGTGTCTCGGGCAGCACCTTGCACGCATGGAGATCACTGCTCTTTACCGGGAATTGCTGGCCCGGGTCGATCACATCGAGCTCGCCGGCGAGCCGCGCTACATGCACTCGACCTTTGTCGGCGGGCTCAAAAGCTTGCCGATTCGCTATCGGATGAGATAGGGGCGCGGTGCGGACTGTGCCCGCGCGCTGTTGCAACCGCTAGCGCGTTCGTGCAACCGCTAGCGCG
>CAZXIJ010000036.1:16177-31572 GCA_964640725.1 uncultured Pseudomonadales bacterium
TGCAACCGCTAGCGCGTTCGTGCAACCGCTAGCGCGGTTGCAGCTCGAAGATCCACAGGTTGCCGTCGGCGATCTGCGCGAGCCCGCCGTCGACCATGCCCGGATCGGCGCCCAGGTATTTGCGCCCCAGCTCGCTGACAATGGCTGGCAGCTGCGGACCCTCCATGACGCGCACCATCTGGCGCTCGTAGAGCGTGTCGTCAACGCGCAGGATCACCCGGCCATCCTTTTCCGCTTCCAGCGGCCACTGCTTCCAGATTTTGCCGTAGTTGGTGTTCATGTAGCCGCTGGGAATGTAGATGCGGCCCTCGTGCTCAACAATCCAGGTGGTGCGCGAGCGCACGGGATCGAGCAGCTGGAACTCCACCTCCTGGCGGTCCTTCAGGAATGACCAGTCCGGCTCCGCACCTTCATAGAGCGAGCCGGTGCTGAACGCGCCGCCGGCGATGATGCCCTTCGGGCCATCGGCAAAGCGCATGGCGAAGAGCCCCAGGGCGATGACAAGCCCCAAAAGCAGTAGCAGATAGACCAGCCATTTTAGCAGTTTGCCCAGTACAGCCATCGTTGTTCTCCAGAGGGTTTCAGATCTTGATCATGCCGCCATCGACCATGAGCGACTGCCCGGTCATGTTCATGGCGTTGTCCGAGGCCAGAAACACAGCGGCGTTGCCGATGTCTTCGACGGTTTGCGGCCGGCCCATGGGCGTGGCGTCAAAGTACTGCGGGTAGTCGCCGCGGCAGACGCCCTCGAACCACTCGTCCGGATCCTGGCCTTTGAACTCCGGGATCATGGCGACGGCAGCCTTGGCGTTCTGGCGCCAGGCGTCTGTGAGCACGATGCCGGGGCAAATAGCGTTCACGGTAATGTTGTGCTCGCCGGCGGTCTGCGCCAGGCACTGGGTATAGCTGATGAGCGCTGCCTTCATGGCGCCGTAGGCGGGCGGCACGAGCGTTTTCAGCAGCGGGCCGGGCAGCGCGGCGCGGCCGGCAATGGATGAAATATTGATGATGCGGCCCTGCCGCCGCGCCGTCATATGCGGCAGTACCGCCTCGCTCATGAGCACGACCGGGCGCAGGTTCTGGCGATACATCGCATCCCAGAGCGCTGCCGTGCCGCCCAGGGGGCCATCTTCGGGGTTGATGCCGTCTTTCGGGCCGGCGCCGACGTTGTTCACGAGCACGTCGATCTGCCCGAAAGCCGAGATCGCCTGCTCCGCAAGGGCCAGCATCATGGCCGGATCGGTCACGTCGCCGGCCACAGCGATCGCTTCGCCGCCAGCGGCGCGGATCGCCTCGGCCGTGGCGGCGGTGGTCTCGGCGCCGTAGGAATTGACCACGACCCGGGCTCCGGCAGCGCCGAGAGCCTCGGCGATACCGCGCCCGATGCCTCGACCGGCCGCGGTAACGACGGCGACGCGGCCGTCCAGGGTATGTTGCCTCATCCTGTGCTCCCCCAGCATTCTCCTCAGCACGCCCGCGCTGATGGCGAGCCGGTAGCTATCGTAGCAGCCGAGGCGGCTATACTGCGCGCCTTCGTTACTGGGGGCTCGCGGTGTCAGATCGTATCCGTCTCATATCCGGCACGTCACATCCGGCGCTGGCTGATGCCATTGCTGGCCACATGGGGCTGGCCCTGACGCCGGGGGAGATCGTGCGTTTTGGCAACGAGAACATCCTCTACCAGTGCCAGGACAACGTGCGCGAGTGCGATGTGTTCGTGGTGCAGACCTCCTGCTCGCCAGTGTCGGATCATCTGCTCGAGCTGATGATCATGATCGATGCGCTCAAGCACGCCTCGGCGCGCCGGATTACCGCAGTGCTGCCGTACTTTCCCTATGCGCGCTCAGACAAGAAGGATCGGCCGCGCATATCCATCACGGCGCGCCTGATCGCGGACCTGCTGGAAACGGCGGGGGCCAACCGGGTACTGACCATGAACCTGCACTCGCCGCAGGTGCAGGGGTTCTTTCGAATCCCCACGGATCAACTGAACGCGACGCCGCTGGTTTGCGATTACCTGCGGAGCAGCACGGATCTTGAGGACAGCGTGCTGATCGCCGGCGATGTCGGCGAGGCCAAGGACCTTGGCGAGTACGCGAACCGGCTGAATCTGCCCATGGCGATCATCGACAAGCGCCGCTACGACGATTCGGAGCAGCCGAAAGCGGTCAGCCTGATCGGTGACGTGCGGGATCGCAACGCGCTGATTATCGACGACGAGATTGCCAGCGGCGGCACGATGGCCGCTGCCGCCGAGTTCCTGAAAGCATCGGGCGCACGACGCGTCGAGGCTGCGGCCGTGCACGCGGTGATGAGCGGGCATGTGAAGGAACGGCTCGACGACTCGGCCATTGAGCGCGTGGTCGTGACCGACAGTATTCCCGTCGGCGATGACAAACTCAGCGCCAAGGTTGAGACGGTGTCCGTGGCCAAGCTGTTCGCTGAAGCGATCGATGCGATTCACCACGGCAAGTCGGTGTCGCAGATCTTTCGCTAGCCGGCTCGCCAGGGCGCTACGGGGCGAGACCGTCGAGCCCGATGCTGATTGCCAGGATCAAACCCGCCATCGCCAGCAGCGTCAGCAGATAGCGGTTGATAAGCGGGCTGCGGGCGGGCGCCGGCGCGGTGCCGCCGGCAGCGCGGACCCGAAAGCCACCCAGCGCCAGGGCGGTGCTCATGGCCGCAGCCCAGCCCAGAGGATTCCACCACAGCCAGGACAGCTCTGGCCACGCGAAAGCGGCCAGCAGGTTGGCGCTGATGCCGATTGCGAAACCGGCCAGCGCCGCCCGTTGACCGAGGGCGGGCAACCACAGCGCGCAGCAGAACAGGGCCAGCAAGGGCCCGTTGGCCATGGACCCAACCTTGTTGATGGCCTCCAGCACGGTGGGCGCGATAGCCTCTACCTGGAAGGAAAAGCCGATGGTGACCAGGCCCCAGAACAGCGTCGTGAGCCGCGACGCGAGCAAACTCTGCGCCGGCGTCAGTTCCCGAAACGGCACGATGAAGTCTTCTACCGTTGCGGCTGACAGGCTGTTGATCGCAGAGTCGATGGACGACATGGCGGCGGCGATCAGGCCGACCATGACCAGGCCCACAAAGCCGGGTGCAAACTGCGCCAGCACATAGCGGGGAAACACCAGGTTGTAGTTCGGAGCGCCGCTGCCCGTTAGCGGCAACGAGGCAACGAATCCCGGATCCGTGGTCGCGTAGGCGGCCAGCGCTAGGCCGAGGATGCAGTACGCGAGCACCAGGGGAAAGCGCAGCAGGCCGTTCAACAGCAGCACCCTGGCCGTATCGTCGGCGCTGCGAGCGGCAAGAAGCCGCTGGGTCTGGCTCTGGTCGCAGCCGTAGTAGGCGGCGTAGAGGAAGAAGCCGCCGATCAGCATGGGCCAGAAGCCGTAGCTGTTGCCGGTCGTACCCCAGTCATTGACGAGGGTATCGGTGCGCTGGGCGAACCAGTCTGCAACCGGCACGGCCTGTGCCAGCAGCAGCAGGCTGATCAGCACGGTGGCGACCAGCAGCACCAGCTGCATCACGTCACTGACCACCACGGCGCGCAGCCCGCCCAGCAAGTCGTAGACCAGCGTGACGCCCATAAGCAGCAGCACGGCCCAGGCGAACTCGATGTCGAGAATCAGTCCGAGCACCAGTGCGATCCCGTAAATTGTGACGCCGGTCGCAACGCCGCGAAACAGCAGAAAGCAGGCGCTGGCCGTGCGGCGACTGGCAGTACCCAGGCCTTGCTCCAGAACCGCGTAGATGGACGTGATGCCTGCCCGGCGTGCTGGAACGACCAGAAACAGGAGCGCCGCCATCGCCAAAGGCACTGCCAGCTCATACTGCAGCCAGACCAGGCCGCCGCCGACGGTGAAGCCGACAAAGGCTGGCGCCCCAAGCAACGAGTTGGTGGAACACTGGGTGGCGATGGTCGAGGCCGCCAGGGCGCCAGGGCCCATGGTGTTCCCCGCCAGGAAATAGTCGGTGCCGGAACGCTGCCGACGACCCAGCCAGGCGGCCAGCCAGAGCAGCCCAATGAGGTATAGCGCGACGACGCCCCAGTCCATTGCACTCATACTTGAATCTCCCTTACAGCCTGCTCATTTTGCCTTGCTGCGCCGCTTGCTATGGTGCGGCGGACTGCAGTTTTTATGTGCCTAGTGTCTTGACTGATTCCATCGACATGTCTAAAGCGATCCCGGCGGAGCCGCCGCGGCTCGGCAGTCTGCCGGCAACCGGGCTGACGCCGGAGCGCAGCAGCACCCCCCAGAGCGATGCCAGCTACCGGCTGCAGGAGCTGCTTTCGCATCTTTACGGTGCTGGCGCTGCACCCATGATGGCGCGCCGGCTGGAACGCATTGTGCGCACTCATGGCCCGGCCGCCATCGATACCGCTGACGGCGTTGCGCCAGACGCGGCGGCGGCGCGGGTTCGCTTCAGCGAACAGGACCAGGTACTCATTACCTACGGTGACAGCCTGCTTGCGGACTCGATGCCATCGCTGTGGGCGCTGAAGCGTTTTGCAGACAGGCATCTGGACGGACTGTTCTCTGCGATTCATGTGCTGCCCTTCTTTCCCTTTTCCTCCGATGACGGCTTTGCCGTCACCGACTATCTGAGCGTCCGCGATGACCTCGGTGACTGGCAGCACGTCGAGGCGCTGTCCGAGCGCTTTGAGCTGATGTTCGATCTGGTCATCAATCACTGCTCCCGGGAGCATCTGTGGTTTGCGGACTTCGTTGGCGGCCTGCTGCCCGGCAGCGACTATTTTCTGACCTGCGAGCCATCGCCAGAGCTCGACCAGGTGGTGCGCCCGCGCAACACGCCGCTGCTCAGCGTGGTGCCAACCCGGCAGGGTCCGGCGCACGTCTGGACGACCTTCAGCGAAGACCAGGTCGACCTGAACTTTGGCAACCCCGACGTGCTGTTCCGCTTTGCGGAAATTCTGATGAGCTACGTGAGCTACGGGGCGCGCTATGTCCGCCTCGATGCCATCGCCTTTTTGTGGAAACGCATCGGCAGCAATTGCAGCAGCCTGCCGGAAACGCACATGGTGGTGAAGGTGCTGCGCATCCTGCTCGAGCAGTGTGGCGTCCCGGTACGCCTGCTGACCGAAACCAACGTGCCGCACGCCGAGAACGTCAGCTATTTCGGGCAGGGCGACGAGGCGCATCTGGTCTATCAGTTTTCCCTGGCGCCGCTGCTGCTCTACGCCTACCTGTTCGAAGACGCCGAGCCCCTGGGCAACTGGCTCGCAGAGCTGGACCCGGCGCCGGCGGGCTGCACTTATCTGAATTTTATCGCCAGCCACGACGGCATCGGCCTGCGTCCTCTGGAAGGGCTGCTGCCGCAGGAACGGGTCGATGCGCTGGTGGATCGCTGCCGCGACCGCGGGGCTTTTGTCACCCTGCGGACCACAGCGGACGGTGACGAGCGGCCCTACGAAATCAACAGCGCGCTGTTCTCTGCTCTGGGCGACGAGACCGAAGCGCTGCCCGCTTTCCTCGCCATGCATCAATTGCTGCTGGCGTTTCAGGGCATCCCGGCGCTGTACGTTCACTCGCTGTTTGGCACGCTCAATGATCGTGCCGGGGTAGACCGCACCGGTCGCACGCGATCGATCAATCGCGCCCAGCTTGAGCTGGGCGCAGTGGAAGCGGCCCTGGACGATCCGGCGAGCCGCGCGGCGCGCGTTTTTTCCGGCCTGAGTCAGGCATTGACGGTGCGCCGCGGCTGCAGCGCTTTTCACCCGGAGGCGCCTCAGCGACTGCATCGTCACAGTGCGGACGCGCTGTTGTTCGAGCGCGCCGGCGACACGGAAACGGTGTTGGTAGCCGCGTCCTTCGGGCGTGAGCCGTGCGCACTGGCGTGGCCAGATACCTATGGCGCGCACTGCTCGGCGCGCGACTTGCTGAGCGGCGAGACGCTGACCAGCGGTAAGCCGATACCCATGGGGCCTTTGCAGGTGCGCTGGCTCGCCATCAGCTAGGGGCGAGCGCTGGCAACACGGGCGCTTAGCCCTGGGCGGCCAGGGGCACTTGCAGGGTGCTGCCCGAAATCAGTTCGTTCGCTGCAGTGGGTGCAGGCCCGTACTCCAGCATGTCGGCTGCCACGGCCGCGACGAAGTCGTCGAACACTCTCGGATAAACGCTGGTGACCCGGTTCCACGCCGGAATGAAGGGCGTTTCGTCGCCGCTGCGCAGGAACAGTTCTCCGGCTTTGAGAATGTTGCCGGCGAACAGCTCGACGGCCCGCTCCTCCGCGTCCCGGTCCAGGCTGAGCCCGTTGATCTCTGCGTCGTTGGCGTAGGATTCGATCAGGTCGAGGGCGATGCGCAGGTAGGCCGCCTTGACGGTGCGCACGGTGCCTTCGTTGAAAGAGTGCCCGAAGGTTGCGAGCTTGCGGAACAGCGATGTCGAGATGTCAAGGCTCATGCGCGACAGACCTTTGGTCGCATCGCCGGGACTTAAGTCCTGATGCTTGTGATCGTAAATGTCAGCGATCTCGACCTGGCACAGGCGGTTGGTGGAGTAGTTGCGGTACATCTCGCTCAGCACACCGATTTCCAGGCCCCAGTCCGAAGGGATGCGCAGGTCCTTCAGCACGTCTACCTGCATGGAGAACTCGCCGGCCAGGGGGTAGCGATAGCTGTCCAGGTAGTCGAGGTAAGGGTCAGAGCCGGTGACCTTTTTCATGGTGCGAATCAGGGGCGAGACCAGCAGCCGGCTGACCCGGCCATTCAGCTTGCCGCCGGCGGCGCGGGCGTAGAAGCCCTTGCAGAACTCGTAGTTGAAGCGCGGGTTGGCGACCGGGTAGAACAGCCGCGCGGGCAAGGTCCGGTCATAGGTGGTGATGTCGCAATCGTGCAGGGCGACCGTCTGCGCCCGGCCGTTCGCTTGCACGTAGCCAAAGCAGTACCAGACATTGCAGCCTTTGCCGAGCTCCATGGGCGCGACGTTGCGGGCCTTCAGCTCCTCCTGGATCTGTCCGAGCCGCGGCCCGTCGTTCCAGAGCACCACATGGTCCTGGGGCAGCACACTGAAGTACTCGATGGCATGCCGGTATTCGGCTTCCGTGGCTCGGTCCAGACCGATCACGATCTGGCTGATGTAGCGTGCCTGAGACAGGTCCGTCACAATTTTCTTCAGCGCCGGCTGCGCCAGCTCCGAGTACAGGCAGGGCAGCACGAGGGCCATGGGCCGATCTCGCCCCAGCTGCACCAGCTCCGATTCCAGATCCTCCAGGGAGCGCGTTTTCAGGTTGTGCAGGGTGGTGATGATACCGTTCTGAAAGAAGTCACTCATGATTCGGTAGCCTTTAAGAGGTCGTCGACCGCGGCCAGCCAGCCGGCGGTGCCGGCGCGGTCGGCGCAGATGATGGGTTTGTTGCCGATATCCAGATAGCTGCCATCGGGTCGAGGAAACAGGGCGCAGGCATCTGCATATTCGAGCAGGGCCTGGTCGTTCGGACTGTCACCGCAGGCAAGGGTACGCAGCGCCGCAGGTTCCGATTTGCGGTAGGCGGCACTGACCTTGGCGGCCGCGCGGCCTTTGTCCGTATCTGGCATCACGTGCACGAAGCGTCCGCCATTTTGCAGGCGCAGCCCTTTGGTGCGGACCGCGCGGCAGAATTCGGAGAGCTGTTCCGGGCTGTCCTGCCACACCAACGGCTCGGAGCAGTGGCGCGTCTTGGCGAGCCTCGCTGCGCTGACCGTGAGGCCGGTGCGCCGAGCAACCTCGGCTTCGCTCATGTCAAAGAAGCCGGTGAAGCGATACCCGCCCTGCGCCCGCAGCTTGGCCAGAGCCTCGCACAGGCGCTCGTAGGGCTGGCCTTCGATTTCGATGGCGCGGTCGTGGGTGAAGGTCGACAGGGTGTTCGGCGCCAGCGCCAGGGGCCAGGCGATGCCGGCGCCGTTTTCAAAGATCAGGGGCGTCTGCTCCCGGCGCAGGGCGGCCAGGGCTTCAAGCTCCGGCAGGGTTTTGCTCGAGACGGGAATCACCGCGATGCCCCGCGCGCGCAGCCCGTCCATTGCGGCCGCCGCCGAGGTCAGATCGTAGCCGTCGTCCAGCAGGGTCTGGTCGAGATCGGTAAAGATCAGGGTCCGTATCGGGCGCTCCGGGGCGTGCGGGGCGACGTCCGTCGCGCCTCGCTGGCTGCCACGCTGAGCAGGTTCTAGCATCTTTGCCATCCTTGCGCTGAGAGACGGGGTTCTCTCGATGCCCGGTAGCTATGCAACGACTCTGCCAACTTCCAAGACCACCGGTTTGTCTCGACAGCGCGGCTTGTTGGGGCTGCGCTGCCCGATTTTGGTGCGCCACCGGCGCGCGTTTTGCGCGGATAGTGCATTATTTTGGTGCGTTTTGCCGCGTGCTGGTTGTGGTTACCCATGCGGGTAATACTGCGCTCAGCGCCAGGGCGGCTTTTCCGGCAACCCGAACCTGTTCTCGAATCGGCAGAAGGATCCGACACTCATGATGGAGACAACGCTCTGGCTGTGTGCCGGACTCGTTGCGCTGCTGATCGGCGGCGAGCTGACGGTTCGCGGCGGCACCGGCCTGTCCCGGGCCTTTGGCGTGTCGCCGCTCTTTATCGGCCTGACCGTGGTGGCGTTTGGGTCCAGCGCGCCAGAACTGGTCGTCAACCTGATTGGCGCTTTCAGCGATCAGACCGATCTGGCCTTCGGTGGGGTGGTCGGCTCGAATCTGGCGAATATCGGTCTGGTCCTGGCGCTTGCCACCATCATCGCGTCGATCCGTATCCAGGGGCAGGTGATCCGCAAGGAGATCCCGCTGTTGCTGCTGGTGACCACTGCGCTGGTCGTGCTTTGCCTGGATCCCTGGCTAACCGGGGGGCCGGCGGTGTTGGATCGCAGCGATGCCCTGATCCTGCTGCTGTTATTCGTGCTCTTTATGTATGTCAGCGTTTCGGATGTGCTGCGCGACCGCCGGGCGGACCCGCTGGCCCGAGCGGTGGAGCAGGTCAGCGGCCACAGCAGCGTGCCCCTGTCTGCGGCGCATGCGGATGCCGAAGTTGGAGCGCCAGAGGCTGTCGCTGCAGGGACCGAGACAGTCCCGCCGGAAAGTGATCTCCCGGTGACTGAAGATGGCGCTCCAGCCGTGGCCGCGGGCGCGCCCAAGGGGGCCCTGGCGCCCTCGATCGGCTTTCTGCTTGCCGGGCTTACGCTGCTGGTACTGGGCGGCGATCTGACCGTTACCCACGCCACGAGCCTGGCCAACCTGTTCGGCGCACCCAGTGTCGTGATCGGGCTGGCGGTGGTGGCGATCGGTACCAGCCTGCCGGAACTGGTGACCTCCATCGTCGCTGCCCTGCGCGGCGAGCCGGACCTGGCGGTCGGCAATGTCATTGGCAGCAACCTGTTCAACACCGCCTTTGTGCTGGGCATAACGGGGCTCGTGACACCGGTGCCCGTCCCCCAGGGCGGCATGTTCGACCTGCTGGTGGGCATGTTCTTCGTGGCGCTGCTGATTCCCTTTGCCTTGACCGGACCGCGCAAGCTGGTGCGAGTGGAAGGCGCAGTGCTGCTGCTCGGGTACCTGGTTTACCTGGGACTGCGGTTCAGCGGTGTCGGTGGCTAGCCCCCTGGCGTGCTGGTCGACAGGCGCGAAGGGCCGTCGGTAGAATCCGCGCCGCAGCCAGTTGGCTGCGCAGGGGGAGTTAGGATGGTTCGTGCATTGCTGCTGCTATTGGGTCTGCTGCTCCTGGCCGGGCTTGCCTGGTTTTGCATCGACCAACATGCCGAGACGATTGAGCGAGACCTGACAGAGCGTGCGACGCGCGCCCTCGCCGCTGGGGAGCTCACCGCCCTGACCGCTGACGTGGATGGGCGCGATGTGACGCTGAGCGGCAGCGTCGCTGACAATTCTGAGCGCGCTCGCGCGCTGGATCTGACCGAACGTGTCTACGGGGTCCGGACGGTTCGGGACCGATTGAGCCTGGCCGCTGCTGCGGTGCCTGCGCCAGCTCCCGTCGATGCTGCGCCGGCAGCAACGGCTCCTGCGCCGGAACCGGCACCACCGGCTCTGCCGGCGCCAGTGCCCGAAGTCGAGCGGGTGGCCCGCGCCCGAGCCGCTGCAGTCTCGTGCCAGACCCGCTTTAACGACGCGCTGGCCGGCGAGGCCGTGCAATTTGAAACCGGGGCCGCCCGGGTCAAAGTCGCCAGCCACGGCCTTCTGGACCGGTTGGCGGAGATTGCGGGCACCTGTCCTGATGCCCGGCTCGAAATACGCGGTCACACGGACTCGCAGGGTGCCGCGGAGTTTAACCGGTCCCTGAGCGAAGACCGCGCTGCAGCAGTGCGTGCCTACCTGCTCGCTCAAGGGCTGAGCACCGGGCGAATCGATGCTCGTGGCTTCGGGGAGGAAGCTCCCGTGGCGGACAACGCCACGGCGGCAGGACGGGCGCTGAATCGGCGCGTTGAAGTGATTGTGGAGGGTCTCTGATGGGTTACCTGATTGGCGAGATCATCGTCTGCCTGCTGATTGCCTTTGTGCTGGGGCTGATTATTGGCTGGCTGCTGAAGCGCGCCGGTTGCGCCCGGGAGGTTGCCGAGCTCGAAGCCGCGCTCGCCGCGCTGCGGGCCAGGCCCGACACCGCGGATTCTTTGGCTGCGCCCTTGGCAGCCCCGGATGCCCTCGCGGCCGCCGCCACTGCCACTGCCGCGATCGGCGGGACCGGGGATGTCGACACCGCAGACAGTGCCGCAAGCTGCGCGATCGAGCAGATCGAAGGTATCGGTCCCGGCTACGGCAAGCGGCTCCGGGGCCTGTCGATCGACAGCACGGCGTCTCTGCTGCAGCGCTGCCAGGACGCGGATGGCGTTGCCGCGGTCGCGGAGCAGGTGGGCATCGAGCAGTTTGTTGTCGCCAAGTGGGTCTGCATGGCGGATCTGCTGCGGGTGCCCGGCATCGACGGTCAGCAGGCGGAGCTGCTGGCCTGGGCCGGGGTCGATTCTGCTCAGGACCTGTCGCAGCGCAAGCCGGAAATCCTCGCCCGGGCGCTGGTGAGCACCAATGCCCAGGAGAATCGCACGGTGGAAGCGCCGGAACCGGCGACGGTTGCGGGGTGGGTGGAAGCCGCGGGCAGTTTGACCAGCTAAATGCCTTCACGGGCCGATTTCCGGTCATGGAAACGTCACACAATCGAAATGTGACAGTCACACCCCGTCCCTAGTGTGCGCCCCGTTCCAACGGGGAATTTGAAAGTGTCCAAGTCTTTGCTGCGATCAGGCCTGATGGCCATCGCCTCTATTGTTCTCGCCGCCTGCGGCGGTTCTTCTGACAACGCCTCACCGGGTGCCGTCGTTGTTGAAGTGCCAGTTTCTGGCGGTGGCGGCACCGGCGGCGGCACCGGCGGCACCGGCGGCACGGGCGGCGGTACCGGTGGCGGTACCGGCGGCGGTACCGGTGGCGGCGTGACCGTTGACTCGGTCATCCCCGCCAGCATGAGCGGCGCCATTGCGGACTCGGGCTCCACCAGTAGCGCGGCCTCGGGCAGCAAGCAGATCTTCACGATCGACGTGTCGGCCCTGTCCGGCGGACAGCTCGATCCCACAGGGCTGCTGCTGGGTAACGACGTCATCTTTCAGATCGAAGGCGGCGCGCTGCGGATTGCACCGCCGGCGACGACCACCAGTGTTGGCGTATCGAACGCGTACAAAACCCTGCTGGGTTCGGGCACGACCAACGCCAATGCGCTACCCGAATGCCAGCTCGAGATCGCGCCGGGAGCGATCATCGCTGGTGCCACGGAGAGTGACTTCCTGGTGATTGAACAGGGCTGTGCGCTGGTAGCAGACGGCACCGCGGAGCAACCCATCATTTTCACCTCGCAGAAAGAGGTGGACGGCAATGCCGAGGCAACGGACCGCGGCGAGTGGGGCGGCATCGTGATCAACGGTCGCGCGCCCATTAACGATTGCCCGGAAGGCGAAGTCGGCGGCACCGCGACCTGCACCAAGGAAGGCGAGGCCAATTCTGGCACCTTTGGCGGCGATCAGCCGAACGACAACTCCGGCATCCTGCGCTACGTTTCCGTGCGCTATGCGGGATCCAACGTCGATCCGGAAAACCAGCTGAACGGCATTGCCTTTCAGGGCGTGGGCGACGAGACCATCGTTGAGTACGTGCAGGTTCACAACAACCTGGACGACGGCATCGAGTTTTTTGGCGGCACGGTCAACGCGAAGTATGTGGTGCTGACCGGGAACGCGGATGACTCTCTGGACTGGACCGATGGCTGGGTTGGCCGGATTCAGTACCTTTACATCGAGCAGACGGACACCGGCGACAACGCCATCGAGGCGGACAACCGCGAAGAAAACGAGAACCTGCTCCCGCGCTCGAATCCCAGTATTGCCAACATGACGGTCTTGGGCCGCGCTGACGAGCGCGCGCTGCGCATTCGTCGCGGCACGGGTCTCGACCTCTTTAACAGCTTCATCGACGGCAGCGAGCGTTGCATTCGCGTTGATGGGGCCTCCCGTGACCTGTTGGGTACGGAAATCAACGTTGCTGGGGTCAGCTTCGCTTGCGCCACCACGCACGAGAGCGACGCCGACAACGCGGTGGAGAACTACCTCTCCAGCGCGATCAACGTATCGCAGAACGGCGACAACGTAACCCCGATCAACGTCGACGATGCCTTCTTTAGCGACGAAGACTTCATCGGCGCTTTTGGATCGGAGAACTGGGCCGAGGGCTGGACCGTGGCAGGCTCCGTCGGCTCGCCGACGCAAGCTGACTTCGGCTGCCCGAACGGCACTCAAACCAGCGTCGAGACGATCGATGGTCAGCGTGTCTGCCAGCTCTCCGGCACGATCACCGATGACCTGCTGCTGACGAGCAACAACCTCTATCAGCTGACCGGCAAGGTCACCATCGGCGGCGAAAACACCGACAGCGCAGATTTGACAATCCAGGCCGGCACGACGATTTACGGCAGCTCGCCGGAAACCTTCCTGGTGATCTCCCGCGGCTCCAAGATCATTGCCAACGGTACCCGTACTGCGCCGATTACCCTGACCGCCGAAGACGACGTGCAGGGCCTTGCCGACATCGTCGAGTCCCGCGGTCTCTGGGGCGGTCTGGTGATCAACGGTAACGCGCCGATCAATGACTGTCCGGCAAACGTTGCCGGCGGTACGGCAGACTGCACGAAAGAAGGCGAGGCGAACTCTGGCATCTTTGGCGGCGACGTGTCAGATGACAGCAGCGGCAAGCTGAACTACGTCGTTGTGAAGTTTGCGGGATCTAATGTCGACCCGGAAAACCAGCTGAACGGGATTGCCTTCCAAGGCGTGGGTAGCGGCACTGAGGTCGACTTTGTACAGGTCCACAATAACCTGGACGACGGTATCGAGTTCTTCGGTGGTACGGTCAACGCCAAGCATGTCGTGCTCACCGGTAACGCCGACGATAGCCTCGACTGGACCGACGGTTGGCAGGGTGCCATTCAGTTCCTGCTGATCGAACAGGCTGCCGACGACGGCGACAGCGCTATCGAAGCCGACAACCGCGAGGGCGCGGAAGACAATCTGCCCCGCTCGCTGCCGACGATTGCCAACATGACGATCAACGGCAACGCTGATTCTTCCGGTGCCCGGCTCCGCCGCGGTACGGGCCTTGAGCTCTACAACAGCGTCATCTCCGGCAGCAACGATTGCCTGCGGATTCAGGGCAGCTCGATCGACCAGGTCGGCACCGGCATCCAGTTCGGGGGTCTTAGCCTGGACTGCGCGCAGGCGCTTCGGGCCGATACGCAGCCCGACGTTGACGCCATTCAGGCCGAGATCGACGCCAGCGCGAACGTCTCCACCACTGGTGCTGGCGTCGCAGCCGTGGCGCTGGAGGGCGAGTTCTTTGACTCCGCGCCCTTCGTCGGCGCCGTCGAGAACGATGACGAGGACTGGACTGCCGGCTGGACCGTCGGCATGCCCGACAGCGCGGTCTCTTTAGGATGCCCGGCGGGCGCCGCAGAGATCACGTCCCTCGATGGCAGCACCACGACCTGCGAGCTGACGGGAACCTACACCAGTGACCTGGCCCTGGTCCGCGGCAACTTCTACGTGCTGGACGGCAAGGTCACCATTGGCGGTGACAACACCGACTCGGCAGTCCTTGATATCGAGTCCGGCGTGACAATCGTTGGCGATGACCCGGAAGACTTCCTGGTCATTTCCCGAGGGTCCAAGATCATGGCCCGCGGTACCGTGAATATGCCGATCACCCTGACCGGTGACCGGGATGTGCTGAGCACCTTGCCGAATCCGGATACCGATCGCGGCGAGTGGGGCGGCCTGGTGATCAACGGCAACGCGCCGATCAATGATTGCCCGCAGGGCGCTACCGGCGGCACGGAAGCCTGCACGAAGGAGGGCGAGGCGGACTCCGGCCTGTTTGGCGGCGCAACCGCCGACGACAACAGCGGCATGCTGCGCTACGTGGTCGTGAAGTATGCCGGCTCCAACGTTGATCCAGAGAACCAGCTGAACGGCATCGCGTTCCAAGGCGTCGGTAGCGGCACCAGCGTTGACTTCATTCAGGTCTTCAACAACCTGGATGACGGCGTCGAGTTCTTCGGCGGTACCGTCAGCGCCTCGCATGTCGTACTGGTGGGCAACGCCGACGACAGCCTGGACTGGACCGATGGCTGGACGGGCAGCCTGCAGTACGTCCACATTCTGCAGACTGACGCCGGCGATAACGGGATCGAAGCGGACAACCAGGAAGGGGCGGAGCTGATTACTCCAGTGTCTAACCCGGTCATTGCGAATATGAGCATCATCGGTCAGGCGACGAACCGCGCCATGCGGCTGCGCCGAGGCACCGGCATGAATCTCTACAACAGCGATGTGACGGGGTCGGACCCGTGCCTGAGGGTCGATGGAGAGTCCATCAATCTTTTGGGTTCCGGAATCACATTTGATGGCATCAGCCTGGGTTGCACGACCGTCGTCGACGCCTCGAGCGAAGACCCGGCGGCCGTGCAGGCGTTCCTGGACGGTTCCACTGCTGTGACCCAGGACGGCTCGGGCACCACCCCGGTGACCTTGCCGGACGGGTTCGACGCGGCCGGTGACGCGGTCGTTGGGTCCGATGTGGACAGCTGGGGCGACACCTGGACAGTGGGGTTGCCTTAAAGCTGGCGTCGCGCAGTAATGCGACTCGTGCAGCGCCAGGTGCGGCTTCGCCCTGGCGCTGCGTCCGTTTCGAAGAGACATCAGGTAAGACGATGACGGTCAAGAATCAACTCGGCAGCGTGGTGCTGCTGGCGGCCCTTTCGAACGTGCCCCTGGCGGCCGCGCAGGAAGCTGCGGAAGAGCCTGCGGAGCCCGTGCAGGCAGAGCCTGCGGAGCCCGTGCAGGCAGAGCCTGCGGAGCC
>CAZXIJ010000037.1:0-2657 GCA_964640725.1 uncultured Pseudomonadales bacterium
CGATCGTCGCCGTCCAGCGTCGCTTTCAGCTTGGTCAGGTAACCTTGGTGGTGCTTGCCGTAGTGGTAGCCCAGCGTATCCGCACTGATGTGCGGCGCGAGCGCGTCTTTGGCGAAGGGGAGGTCCATAAGTTCGAACTGCATGGGCGGTCCTTGTTAGTTGGCTGTCGCACAGCCGGTTGGCAATAAGCGTGTCGGAAGGCCGGCACGCGGATTCAGGGCGCGGAATGATACGCGCGAGTTATGACGCCAGTTTGACTCAAGCCGGATCAAAGAACAGTCACAGCTGCTCGGTCATCAGTCTGGCAGCGCTCTCCTGCAATCGCAGCCACGGGCTCCGGCGAGCCCACGGGTCCAGCTCGATAGCTTGGCTGTGCGCCAAATCCTTGTCGAAGGAGCAGTCCAGGGTCGCTGCGGTCTCCAGATCCCTGATCACCACGCAGCACTCTTCGTCCTTGGCCATCGATCGGTGGTTGAGGTTGGCGGAGCCGACACAGGCGTACAGCCCGTCCACGGTCATGACCTTGGCATGCAGCATCGTGCGCTGATACTCGCTGATCTCGGCCCCGCTGCGCAGCAACGCCTCGACTGCCCAATGGCCCGCCAGCTGGCTGAGCCGGCTGTCGCAATAGGGGCCGGGCACCAGTAACCGCAGGCGCACCCCGCGCTCGCAGCAGCCGCGGAGCAGCTGCACCAGGCGCGGATCCGGATTGAAGTAGGCTGTTGTGATGCGCACTTCCCGCTGCGCAATGCTGATCAGGCTGCGGATCAACGTGGCGGCCTCGGTCCAGCCGACACTGGTCGATGACCGTACGACCTGTACGGGTACCCCTGCGGCTGCGATTTCCGGACGCGAGGGCAGGGGGTCGAACTGCCAGGGCGCGGCCTCGTTCCAGTTGTCCAAAAACGCCGAGCGCAGCCCGACGACGGCCGGGCCGCGCAGGCGCAGATGGGTTTCGCGCCACTCCTGCGGCGTGCGCGCATCGCCTTCCCACTCTCTCGCGATGCCTACACCGCCGGTGAAGCCGGCGCTGTCGTCGCAGATCAGCAGTTTGCGGTGAGTGCGCTTGTCCCAGCGCCAGGGGCGCAGGGACAGCGGGCGGAACTGCTGCACCAGGGCGCCGGCCTGGCGCAAGAGCCGCAGCAGCTTCGATTCCATGCGGGCAGAGCCGTGGGCATCGAGCAGCACTCGGACGCGCACGCCGGCGCGAGCGCGATTTGCGAGGGCCTCGGCAAAGCGGTTGGCAATATCCCCTTGCCAGTACACGTAGGTTGCGAAATCGATCCGGTACCGGGCTGCCTCGATGGCCTCGAGCATGGCGGGAAAGATCTCGTCGCCGTTGGTCAGCACGGTGACCTGGTTGCCGTCGACGAAGGGCACGCCGACGGCCTGTTCAAGGAGCGCCTGGGCTTCTGGCAGGTCGACGGGCGCCGTGACCGGCTGTGTGCCTTCCTGGGGCGGGGGCACCGGGGCGTTACTCATGGCGGTCAGTCTGCCGTCGGCGTCCCGGAGGGTGCCGGACCGTCGGCAGGCCAGCTTTTGACGTGCAGGTCCCGCTGCGGGAACGGAATTTCGATCTCGGCCTCTGCCAGCGCGTCCCACACTGCGAGGAACACCGCGCTCCGCACGTTTGCCATGCCGTTCTGCGGATCGATGATCCAGAAGCGCAGGTCGAAATCGACAGAGCTGTCGCCAAAGCCAACCAGGTTGCAGGCTGGCGCTGGCTGCAGCTGAACGCGATCCACGCCCTTCGCGGCTTCGATAGCCAGGGTCTGAATCGCTTTCAGATCCTGGGTGCCGTAGCTCACGCCGAAGGGCGCGTGCAGCCGGACGACGCGATCTGAGCGCGACCAGTTGGTCACGCCTTCGCTCATGAAGCGGTCATTCGGGATCAGCATCTCGGTGCCGTCCCGCGTACGGATGGCGACGTAGCGCGCCTGCATGGAGGTCACCCAGCCAAAGGTCCCGTCGATTTCGATCACGTCAGACGGCTTGATCGAGCGGTCCGCGAGCAGCGTGAAGCCAGCGATGAAGTTGGCGGCGATGCGTTGCAGGCCGAGGCCGACCCCGAGACCAACGGCGCCGCTGAAGACCGCGAGGGTGGCCAGATTGAAGCCGACGATCTGCAGCGCGATGAGCAGGGCCAGCACCGGCAGCACGATGTTCATGATCTTCGTGATCATGGTGCGCAGCGACGGGCTCAGGTCGCTCGCGTTCTCCAGCCGGTTCTGGATCACGTTGCTCAGGAAGCCGGCGAGCCAGAACAGCACGGCGAAGTAGATCAGTGTGCGGATGACGTCAAACAGGCTGATGTTCATCGGCTCGCCGGCGTCGTTGTTGCCCAGCGGTATCGCGAGCGCCTGCAGCTGATCGACGACGGGCGCGAGAGCGCCGAAGGCATCGAGCGCCGCGATGGGCCAGGCGACATAGAACGCGACCCGGGACCAGAACCGGGACTGAATGACGAGGGTAACGATCCGCACCACGATCCAGGCGCTGAGCAGCGCCAGCGCGCCGGCGATCCACTCCGTCGGCTTGCCGGCGGTGCCCAGGGCGATGCGAATGACGGTCAGGATCAGGTACAGGGCAATGGGCGTTGCCAGCACTGCCAGGGCGTCAACGGCGCGGCGCACCAGGCCGTGCTGGTCGCTGCGGCC
>CAZXIJ010000037.1:2757-30193 GCA_964640725.1 uncultured Pseudomonadales bacterium
GCACTGCCAGGGCGTCAACGGCGCGGCGCACCAGGCCGTGCTGGTCGCTGCGGCCCAGGGTGTTGACGATCAGGTTGCGGATCTTCGGCCCGAACATGAGCGCCGGCAGCAGGGCGCCGCTGATCAGCCCGAGCTGGATCCCGACGTCGATCGTCAGCAGGTTGTTTTGGGCCCAGGTCACCAGGTCATTGGTAAAGCTTGAGATATCGTCGATCGCGACGATCTCTTCGAGCACCGATTCCTGCTCCAGCGGGTTCTCGGCCGCTTCGCTAATGGCCGCGGTGTCGGCTTCTGGCCCGGCGTCCGTTGCTGTCGCTGCGTCTGTTTCTATCGCCGCGTCTGCTTCCATCGCTGCGGGCGCTGCGCTGGCAGGGCTTGCTGCAGGTTCCAGGACGTTGCCAGCGGCCTTGTCGGTGCTGTCGTTTGGGCTTTCCACGGCGTGATTCTAGCCTGAATCCCGGGCCTGGAGATCGCCTGCGGCCGCATGACCGGTGCTTTCGGCCGGTGCCGGTGCCGGCGCCGGCACCAGGCTGAGCAAGGTCCAGCCGCTGCCGAAGCTGGGCAGGCTGCTCTCGACGACCGGCTGCAGCTCGCCGCTGCTGTTCCAGCCCAGCAGCATGATCGCCTCAGGGCTTTCGGCCCGCAGCTGGGCAAAGGGGTAGCTGTCGGTCAGGGTGGTCTGCCGGATCGATGCGCCCTGGGCGAGCAGGCTCGACAGCTGCGTCAGGCTGACGTCTTCGCCGAACAGTTCCTGCCGCGGCATCTCCCAGGCCGGTGCGCGCTTGTCCTGGGACCGGTCGACCCGGCGGCTCGACAGGGCAAACACACTGTTGCGGCCCAGCTCCCGCCCGAAGCGCAGGCAGGCCAGGGCGTTCAGCTCTTCCCGGGGGGACATGGCCATCATCTTGCCGATACCGGTCAGCTCCAGATGCCGCTCGGCGTGCTGGGACACCGGGTTGCCAAAGAATGTCGGCAGATCTGCCATGCGGGCTTCCCGAATCGCGTTCCAGGAGGAGTCCGCAACGAGCACAGGAAAGCCGGCCTCCTTGAGCCGCTTGGCCAGGGCGAACACCACAGGGTTGGCTCCGACAAACAGCATGCCGCGGGGTTCCGGGTCGGAAACCCCCAGCAAGCGGGCCACGACCGGTGCGGTGAGCCCCTGCCATAGCACCGTACCGATGATCATGGCGAAGGCGAGGGGCACGATGATCTCGGCGCCCGGGTAGGCCATCTCTTCCAGCTTCAGGGCGAACAGCGCTGAGATGGCTGCGGCGACGATCCCCCGGGGCGCGATCCAGGCGAGCAGGCCGCGCTCGCCCCAGCTCAGCTCGGACGGCACCGTCGACA
Source organism: uncultured Pseudomonadales bacterium (assembly GCA_964640725.1). Classification (GTDB taxonomy): domain Bacteria; phylum Pseudomonadota; class Gammaproteobacteria; order Pseudomonadales; family Azotimanducaceae; genus CALHVX01. Next base: position 4,105 of record CAZXIJ010000037.1, read on the forward strand.
CGAGAATGTTGAGCGGGCGCACCACGAACTGGGCAAACAGGAACAGCGCCAGGGCAGGCCAGGCGATAGTGCCTAGTGCCCCGAGGTCGAGGCGGGAGGCGAGCAGGATGAACAGTGCCGAGATCAGGAGCACGGTCAGGGACTCCTTGAAGTCCAGGATATCTTCCGTGTGCACGCCCGGCATGTTGGCGAGCCAGATCCCCATGGCGGTGACCGCGAGCAGACCGGATTCGTGCGCCATGCTATCTGTCACGACGAACACGATCAGCACGGTCAGGAGCACGCCGATGTTGTGCAGATACTCCGGTAGCCAGTAGTTCCGCAGCACCAGGCCCAGAAGATAGCCGCCGGCACAGCCGCCAATGCCGCCAATAACCAGGATCTCGCCCGTTGCGAGCGCGCTTTGCAGCAGCAGGTTGCCTTCCGCCTGGCTCAGAATGACGTCGAACACGACGATCGCCAGCACGGCGCCGACCGGGTCGATCACAACGCCTTCCCAGCGCAGCAGGCGCGCCACGTTCTGCGTGGGCCGCACGGCGCGCAGCATGGGCGCAATCACCGTGGGGCCCGTGACCACCATGATCGCGCCAAACAGAATGGCCAGTGGCAGGGCCAGATCCAGCAGCCAGTGGGCGGCCAGCGTGAGCAGCCCCCAGGTGACCAGCACGCCCAGGCTCAGCAGGCGCCAGAGCACGCTGCCGGTGTTGCGCAGTTCGTGAAAGCGCAGCGTCAGGCTGCCCTCGAACAGGATGACGGCAACGGCGAGCGACACGACGGGAAACAGCAGGTCGCCGAGCAGCGCCTGGGCATCGAGCACGCCGAAGACCGGGCCGGCCGCGATGCCCGCGGCCAGCAGGTAGACGATCGAAGGCACGCGGGTGCGCCAGGCCAACCACTGGCTGACCAGCGCGAGCAGGCCGATCAGGGCCAGCACTGCGCTGTCGGAAAGAGAAAGTTCGGGCATTACGCTCCAGGCTGCGCGTCGGGGGCGTGCAGTTTAATCCTTTCTGCCGCTGCCGCGCGTCATCCTGTGTTAGCGTCCGGCGATCTCGTGGCAGGAGGGTTTTATGAAGGTGTTCAGAGTGTCTTTGGCGGTGCTGGCGCTTGTTTCGGCACTGCCCGGGTGCCAGGCGCCGGTGGCTGAGTCTGCAGCCGCGCAGCGCGATGCCCGGCGGTTGATCGACGGCGTGCTCGATGCGCTGCACGAGCGCGCCTCAGCGGCCGACGGCGACGGCTACTTTGCCCTGTATCGCCAGGGCGCCGTCTTTCTGGGCACGGACCGGGACGAGTACTGGCCTTTGCCGGATTTTGAGCGCTATGCGCGCAAGCGCTTCGATGCCGGCCAGGGCTGGACCTACGACAGCACCGAGCGAATCGTGCATCTGTTCGAGAACACCGCCTGGTTCGAGGAACGGTTACAGCATGCCCGCTACGGGGAGACCCGGGGGACCGGCGTGCTGGTCAGGGAGCAGGGCGTCTGGCGGATAGCCCAGTACAACCTGGCGCTGCCGATCCCGAACGCGATCTTCGATCAGGTGACGAGCGACATCGATCAGCACTATCGCCGGCAACGGCGTTAGCCCTTTCTGCTAGCCCGCAGGGCGGCGCTTGGGGGTGACGCCGCCGACGGTCAGCAGCGATTCCACGCAGTCGCGCAGCGAGTCCTCATAGGGCCGGAAAGTGACCGGCAGCGTTTCGAGGATACGGTCGTTGCGCAGCTCGCAGCCGGCCCAGATGGCGCGCAGCTCTGCTTCCCGCGCCTGCACGCGCTCCGGGAACGGGTCGGTGACCCCGGGCGTGTCATGACGAAGCTCGGGCAGCAGCCGGTCGATGTCTGCGCACACGTCTTCGACGTTGCGTCGTTCCGTGGACCAGGCGATGTAGCGCTCCCCGTTGCTGACCTTGATGCTTTCCAGCAGGCCGATGTGGCAGTCCGCGTCATCGCGCACGTCCACCAGCATCCAGGGCCGATAGGCGCCGTTCTGCATGCAGGTGCCGGTCAGCATCTCTTCCACATGGTGTTGCCAGGGGCCGGCTTCTTTCTGGTGGGCGGACTGGATCGGACCGAGGTTGTCAGCCGGGCAACAAGTGATGGCGTCCCAGCCGCCGTGAGCCTGCGCGGCTTCGGCGAAGGCTCGCTCGGCGACCAGCTTGCCCATGGAGTAGCCCTGGCCACGGCCGGTCGTCCGCTTCGGGTTGAGTTCGTCCGGGTAGCGGTCTTCGTAACAAACAGGTCGACGGGCCAGCTCGCGAATGTCGACTTCGGAGATGACCGCTGCGATGCTGGAGGTGACCACGACGCGGTTCACCGTGCCCGCGGCATTGATGCTGGCGATCAGGTGGTCGCAGATGCGCGTGACCGCCTCCTGGTCGTCGTAGTCGCTGACGTGGGACAGGTGCGCGATACCGTGACAGCCTGCGAAAGCCTCGTCAAAGCTGCCGGGCTGGTCCAGATCAGCGGCGTGCAGCGTTAGCCGCCCGGACGCGTAGCCGGGCATGGCCTTCAGAAAATCGCATTTGCGGGCGTTGTCGGGGTCCCGCACGCAGGCGCGAACTCGATAGCCTCGGTCCAGGAGTCGTCGAGTGACCCAGCCGCCGATAAAGCCGCTGGCGCCGGTCACGGCAACGGTGCCGCCCTTGGGAATGGGAGCCATGGGGTGTCCTTCTCTAGCCGTTGCTTTGAATCAGGTCGTTGGCGTGAGCCAGCGTATCCAGCTGGTTGGCGGCGGTTTTGCCCGTCGTCTGCAGCCGCAGGCCGGTGACCCCAGCCGCGCGGTACACCGCCAGGCGTTCTTTGATCATGGCTTCGGTGCCGATCAGATTGGTCTTCAGCACAAGTTCGTCCGGTACCCGGGCGATCGCCTCATCTTTCTTGCGATCGACCCACAGCTGCTGCACCGCCTTGGCATCGTCCTCGTAGCCGGCGCGGCTGAAGGCGTCGTTGTAGAAATTGGTCTTGGCTGAGCCCATGCCGCCGAGCGTGAAGGCGAGGGCCGGCTTGCGCTTGGCGATCAGCGCGTCGACATCGTCACTGACCTCGAAGCCGACGCCGACTTGAATGTCGATATCTGCCAGGCTGCGGCCGGCGCTCCGGGCGCCCTCTTTAAGATGCGCCAGAAACACATCGGCGTGATCGGGCATGAAGGAGGTGCCGAGCCAGCCGTTGGCCACGGCGCCGGTAAACTCCAGCGCTTTCGGCCCGAGCGTTGCCAGATACAGGGGCAGCTCCGGCCGGGGCGGCTGCGACAGCTTGATGGCCTTGCCTTCGCCGCCGCTTCGCGGCAGCTGGTAGTGGTCGCCGTCAAAGGCCATGCGCTCGCCGTTCAATCCCTTGCGAACCAGCGCGACGCATTCCTTGAGGCGGCTCAGGGGTTTTGCGAAGGCGGCGCCGTGCAGGCCCTCGACGACCTGCGGGCCACTGACGCCTAGCCCGAGCAGAAAACGCCCCTTGGACACGGTGTCCAGACTCTGGGCCGTCATGGCGATCATGGACGGCACCCGGGAGGTGATCTGCATGATACCGGTGCCCAGGGCAATGCGCTCGGTACGCCCCGCGAGATAGGCCAGCGGTACCACCGCGTCCATGCCCCAGGCTTCGGCAGACCACGCCTGGTCGATGCCGATTTTTTCCGCCTGCACAACAAAGTCGACCAGGTCGTCCCAGGCGTCGCCGTTGTAGTAGGCGCTGCCGACAGAGATGGATGTTTTCATGGCTTGAACTCAAATTGGGCGGCGGAGGTTGCGCATCGCCAGACCGTGGTCGTGGTAACGCTGAGCGTCGCGGGTTACTGTTCGCGCGCGCCGATGAACAGCGTTGCTGCCGTGCTGCGAGCGCCCCAGGACACCGCATGGTACACAGGCGGTGCGTGATGAGACAGTTCATGCCCCGCGCCGCCGATCCCACAGTGCTTCAACGATTTTCCCGCTGGCTGCTGGCCCGCTGCGGCTGGCGGCTTGAAGGCGATGCGCCGCCCTTTGATCGCTGTGTGGTGATCGCCGCGCCGCACACGTCGAACTGGGATTTTCCCTGGATGCTGCTGATGGCGTTCGCCCTCGGCATGCCCGTGCGCTGGCTCGGCAAGCACACGCTGTTCCGCTGGCCCTTTGGCGGCGTCATGAGGGCGCTGGGCGGCATCGCGGTCGAGCGCAGCAAAAAAGGCGATCGTGTTCAGCGAATTGCCGAGACCTTCCGCCAGTCAGCAGCGCTGACATTGCTCGTGCCCCCGGAAGGAACACGCAGCCGCAGTGAGCACTGGCGTTCCGGCTTCTATCAGATCGCGCGGGCAGCCGAGGTGCCGATCGTGTTCAGCTACCTGGACTTCGGGCAACGGCGGGGCGGCATCGGCCCGGCCCTGTGGCCCAGTGACGACATGGCCTCTGACATGGATCAGATTCGTGCGTTCTACGCGCCGATGACCGGTCTGTTTCCCGAGCTGTCCGGCCCCGTGCGGCTGCGCGAAGAGGACGACAGCGGAGGCGCGCGCTAACGCCGGTCAGGCGTCAGCGCTACCGGCGCCAACGATGCCCCGGGCGATCAGCGCGCTGATCGCGTCGTCCTCGTAGCCATGCTCGGCGAGGATCGCGCGGGAGTGTTCCCCGACCTTCGGCGCCAGCGCCGGTGTACGTTGCTGCTCGCCGGACAGGTTGAAGGGCGTCGCCAGCGTACGGTCGTAGCCGGGCTCTGTCGATTCAGTGGGGACGATGACCCCGTTGGCGATGAGCTGTTCGTCGTGAATCACCTCTGAGTTCTGGTAGACCTTGCTGAACACCAGGCCTCGCTCATCCAGCCTGCGCGACAGTTCTTTGATCGACAGCGCAGCCACGGCATCGGCAATCATTGCCCGGGCCTCGAAGCGATGTTTGAAGACGCTGCGCACATCTGTAAAGCGCTCGTCCTCAAGCCATTCCGGATGATCGAGCGCGTCGGCGAGCAGCGGCCAGCCCTGCTTGGCGTTCTGCATGCCCAGCAGCACGAAGCGATCGTCCGCGCAGCGATAGACGTTGGTAAAGGGGCTCGACCAGCCTTCGGCGTCGCGCCGGGCGACCGCATCGGCACCGCTGAGGGTGGCCTGCAGGTTGAGCCCGTTCGCCCAGGTGCCGGTGGCGGCCAGGGATGTATCGACCATCGACCCGAGGCCCGTCTGCTCGCGCTTGAAGAGAGCCAGCATGATGCCGCTGAAGAGCGACAGCGCGGTCGCGTGATCGCCGACGCCGCCTGCGGGCAGGGCCGGGGGTACGTCCTTGTCGCGCATCATGTCCTGAATGCCGCTGCGGGCGAACCATCCCGTCAGGTCAAAGGCGCGCCGGTCGGCATCGGGCCCCTGCAGGCCGTAACCTGAAATCTGGGCCAGAATCAGCCTGGGGTTGATCTCGTGCAGTGCCTCGAAGGTGAGGCCGAATCGCTTCAGGCGCCCGGCGCTGAAGTTCACGACCAGCACGTCGGCATCACTGACCAGGCTCAGCAGCACATCGCGCCCGTCGGGTTGGGCAATGTCCAGCGCCAGGCTGCGCTTGTTGCGCCCGGTGAGCTGCCAGCTGTGATCGATGGGGTGGCCCGCAGAGATCGTGCGGTGCCGGTCGCCGGTCAACGGTTCCACCTTCAGGACGTTGGCACCGTAATCCGACATGATAGTCGCGGCGCAGGGCCCGGCGAGGAACGACCCTGCATCGACGACTTTGATGCCTTTCAGAATGTTGCTCATGCTTGGCTTGCTCCGGTGGCCGACGCCAGCTGTTTCGCCTGGGCAACCCAGTCATCGCGTTCGATGCGCCCGCTGAATCGCTCCAGGCGCTCGTCCATAAAAGCGATATCCGCCGGTGTCCAGGACGCGATCTGCCAGAAGTAGTAGACCCCCTGCTCGGCGAGCAGCGCGGCGAGGCGCGGACCGACGCCGCGGATGCGCGTCAGGTCGTCCTGGCCGTCGGGCAGTGTCTGTGCGCCGCTGGGCGGCGAGTCCGCCGCCGGGGACCGCACTGTCGGCAGGCCGCCGGGAGGCGTTTGCAGCGCTGCCAACTGGGCTTCAATTTGTCCCAGCCGCATCCGGATCGGCGACAGATCCAGCTGGTGTTGGCTTCGGGGCAGGGTGCGGACGTAGCGCTCAAGATCACTGATGCGCTCCAGCACCACGGCCAGGCCCCGTTCATCACCGGGCGCGGGGGGCGCGAGGGGCAGAGGCGCTTCAGGCTGGACGATTGCTGCCGGCGCGGGCGACCCCGCGGTGCGCAGCGGGGCAGTCTGCTCGCCCTGGGGCTCAATGCCGCCGTCAATGATGTCCAGCTGTGCGCACAGACGGTCCCAGGGGCTAAGCGGTCCCGCTGGGACAGCCTGGGCGCTGGCCGGCGCGGCAAGGCTGCGCCGGATCCACCACCGACCGAGCAAAATGCCCAGAAACAGAGCGGTCAGCGCAAAGAGCAGAAGCTTCAGTATGGTGTAGAGCATCGCGGCAGGTCTCCGGGCGGTACGCCCCAACCCTACCGCGCAGGGCGCTAGAAATCGACGCGCACCCCGGCGCTGGCCGTGCGGTCCTTGTTGGGCCGGGCGCCGTAGGGCTGACGTCCCATGATGTCCTCTTCGCCGGTCAGGTTCTCGACCCGCGCGAAGAGCCGCACACCGGGTGACCACTGGTAGAACGCGGCGAGGTCGAAGGTCAGCGAATCGTCGGTTTGCTCGAAGCTGCCGCAGCTGGCGCGCACACAGACCTCGTCGACGTAGTTCATGTTGACGTTGACGCCCCAGCGATCGGTTTCCGCGCCGACGGTGGCGCTTGCCTGCCGTTCCGGAATGTACGGGATCGGGTCGCCGGCCGTCACGTCGCCAAAGAAGTCGGTGTCGGCGATGTCCGTATCGAACTCGCCGTCAATGTAGGTAAAGGCCAGCGTGTAGGGAAAGCGGATTGGCCCGTTCGCCGCGAAGCTGCCGCTCAGGAGCAGCTCCAGCCCCTGCACCGTGGCGGCGTCGCCGTTAAATGCATCACCGATCGTGCAGTCGGAGCCCGAGGACGCGGTGCACTCGCCGAGCAGGTTGTCGTAGTCGCTGCGGAAGTAGGTCAGTTCGCCGTACACCTGTTCGGCGGTAAAGCGCACGCCAAGTTCGGTGTTGATCGCTTCTTCTTCGTCGACGCCGGGCGAGTTGCTGGGCGCAGAGAATCCTTTGTGCACGCCGCCGAACAGCTCGACGTTGTCGCTGGCCCGCCAGGTAACGCCCAGCCCCGGCAGCCAGACTCGAGTCTGGTTGTCGCGGGTGCTGCGCAGGTTGCTCGCGGCGCGCGAGGCGGGGTCGGCGGTGCGCCCGTCCCGGATCTCGTAGCGCGTGCGCTGCTGGTCGATGTCTTCGTAGCGCAGGCCGGGCGTCAGCGTCCAGTCACCGATCGCGATGCGGTCATGCACGAACACCGATACAGCCTCGGCTTCCTGAATACGGTTGCCGGCGTTGCCGAGCAGGCCCAGATCGTCCAGGACCAGGATGCCGTTCTGCTGGCTGTAGGTGCTGTTGCGCTGCAGGCGATCTTCTTCGTCCTCGTGATAGCGCAACCCGAACTTCAGCTCGTGGCTCACGGTGCCGGTCTCGAAGGTGGCGTCCAGGCCCAGCTGAATCCCCCGGGAGTAGTACTCACGGGCATTGCTGCGCAGCTGCAGGCTGCCCGGCGCGGTATCCAGGGTGCCATCCAGAATGGCGCTCAGCTGGTCGGGCGCGAACCCGTCAACGCTGGCGCCGCTGTTGATGGCCTGAATAACGTTGAACCAGCTGGTGCGGCTGAAGGATTGCGCGTCGGTGCTGCCGTCCAGGTCTACCCCTTCGGTCTTGAACCAGTCCCGCTCGTGCTCGTTGCTGTAGGCCACAGTGTTCAGGCTGATGCTGTCGCTCAGGGCGAAGTCGTAGCGCAGGATGACCTGCTCGTGCTCGGTCTCGATGTTGTCCAGCGCCGATAGCCCGTAGCGCCGGAACGCGTCGTTGCCGAAGTCGGCATCGGTCAGTCCCAGGTAGCTCTGATCCGAGTCCTGGTCGGCGTACTGCAGTTTCAGCTCTACAGCATGGCGGCTGCCTTCCGGCGCGTAGCTCAGCTTGACGGTGTAGTCCCGCACATCCAGGCCGCTGTCGCCGCCTCGATCGATGTCCTGAAAGCCGTCGCTGCGCCATTGGTGCGTCTCGACCAGAAAGCCGAAACCGGATTCGGTCCGGGCGCCGTAGTGGGCGTGCACCCGATAGGTGGCGTCTTCGCCAGCTTCCAGCAGCGCGCTGCCGCCGGCTTCCAGGGGAATGGGCGTCGAGATCATGTTGAGCGCGCCGCCAATGGTATACGGCCCCTGAGTGATCGCGGCCGGACCCTTCAGCACCTCGATGGCGTTCATGCGCCCCAGGGTCGGAAAGTAGTAGGCGCTGGGTGCCGAGTAGGGTGCCGGGGCGATGAGCACGTTGTCCTCGAGCAGCGTGATGCGGCCGCTGCGCTCCGTGGCCACGCCGCGAATGCTGATGTTCGGGCGCAGCCCGTAGCCGTCTTCGACCTGTACGGAAACGCCGGGCACCTGTCGGATGGCGCGCTGGATGTCGGAGTAGCCAAGGCGCTGCAGATCCTCTTGCCCCAGGTACCGGGCGCTGCCGGCGACCTGCTCGCCGAACTCGCGCTGGCCCACAATCGTGACCTCTTCGATGTTGGTAAGTCGCTTACCACTATCCGCGGAGACTTGCGTACCGCAGAGGGCGAGGCACGCGGAAAGTACTCCCGAGAAGAGGCGCGTGAAGGCAGGGTGGAGCATTTGCGTTGCTTGGCCGATTAAAAAGGGAACTCTAATTAATAATCGTTGTCATTTGCAAGTCGTTAATCGTTGTCATTTGCAAGTCGTTTCAGTGCCATCAGTAACGCGTTTTCCCGTCGGCCCACGGGGGTAACTCGTCCGACGCATCGGAAGATCCCATTCACGACAGATTGAACACGTTCCAAAAAGTGGTAGGGTCGCAGCGGCCACTGGAGAAATCGGCACGCAGTCGCGGGACATGGACCTTGAGTCCGGACCCTTCGACTGCGGCAGATGCCGTTAGGGTGTGGCACGCCGGATGTTGACGCTGGGTGATCGATTGCGTAGTCAAGCGTGCGCTTGTTCGTCTCTCTCTTTTACCCTAGCCAGCTATTGATCGGCAGCTTACTCCGAGGCTCGTTGGGCATCGGGTATCTTTTTTGGAGAGGGAACTATTTCATGTCTTATAGAGATGTCGGTCGTCCGACCATCGCTGTCCTCATGGCGTTTGTTGCTGCGGGGCTGCTGTTCCTTGGTTCAGGGCAAGCGCTTGCCCAGGCAAGCGGTCAGGAGCCTTCGGCAGGAAGCATTATTGAAGAAATCACGGTAGTCGCGCGGAGAACGGAGGAGACTCTGCAGGAGGTACCGGTGACGGTGACCGCGATTGGCGGAGAAACCCTCGATCGCTACCAGATCGATCAGGTTGCGGACGTGCAGAGCCGAGTACCTGCACTGACAATTCAGGTGGGCGGCTCGGGTGCGGGCGCCTCTGTGAACCTGCGCGGCGTAGGCTCGTCGGCAATTTCTTCCGCTTTTGATTCAGCGGTAGCCTTTGATATCGACGGCGTGCAGGTGAGTTCGGCTCGCCTGGTTCAAGCTGCCTTTTTTGACTCGGCGCAGATCGACGTGCTCAAGGGACCACAGACCTTGTACTTTGGCAAGAGCGCGACCGCAGGTGTGTTCTCGCTGCGCTCTGAAGATCCGACCCCCGAGTGGGAATTCGGATTCGACACCGCCTACGAGTTCGAAGAGCTTGGTCGCACCTTCAGCGGCTATGCCTCGGGGCCCATCACGGAGACGCTGGGTGTTCGTGCTGCCGCTTACTACAACGACATCAATCGTTTCATGGAGATCGATCCGAATTCCTTTGCAGCCAATGAATCCCGGGGACAGGAAAACTTCGTAGGTCGATTGACTTTCGATTGGGATGCATCAGATACCATTGCTGCAAACCTGAAAATTAACTACATCCGCAACGAGAACGATGGCGCGAATCAGTTTCGAGACATCGATTGCGGCCCCAACGGGGTGGCTGATCCTGTCATCTTTGGATTTGGCAACGCCATCATTCCGTCTGAGGCGGACTGCGACATTGAAGACAGTGTTTTTCCTCAACCAGATTCTGACCCCGTTACCTTGGGTGGCGTCGCGCCGCCGTCCAACCGGGCCGCCGGCGAGTTTGCCGATAACAACGGTTTGCCGTTTGGCGAAAGCGAGATTCTCTTCACACGGCTGAAGCTCGATGTTGACTTGACGGATAGCCTGACGCTGACCTCGACCACCGGCTATATGGACTTTGAGGCGAAAGACCGTGACGCCTTCAGCTTTGTCGGTGTCGGCCCCGCGACGCCGTTGGACCCAGCAGCGCCCCTCGCACCCGCGATCGGCGCGATCAATGGACCGGGCGTTGGTCTGGGTCTGGGCAGCAACCTGGCGACGAATATCACCGAGCAGTTCACCCAGGAACTCCGTCTTTACTCGAGCTACAGCGGACCGATCAACTTTCAGATCGGTGCCTTCTATGAATCTCGTGACATCATCTTCAGTACCGCAGAGCAGGCTTTCAACGTGCCTTTGGCCTTCGGTACCGGGTTGAGCAACGGGATTGGTTTTGACTACCAGCGCGAGCACACGACGGACACCAAGGCACTGTCGTTCTTCGGTAGCGTTGATTTCGACCTGACGGACCGCCTAACCCTGACGGCCGGCCTGCGTTGGACCGATGAAGAAAAGGAAAACGATATTTCCATACCCTTCATCAATCCAATCATTGCTGGACTGGATCTCGACGGTGATGGTGAGCCCAATTTTGTCTCCAGCGGGTTCCAGTCAAACAAGATTGAGTTCGAAGACGACAATCTGTCTCCTGAAATCACAGCGACCTACGCGGTATCGGACTCGGTCAACGTGTTTGCGGCATACAAGAGCGGGTTCAAGTCCGGAGGCATCGACAACAGCGCGCTCCCCGGCGCCGGCCTTGCGGGGATTGGAAATCAAACGATTAACCCCGCGACGGGAAACACGTTCGATGCGGACGCGACGGGCGGTCTGATATTCGACTCGGAAACCGTTGACGGCGGCGAGATCGGTATCAAATCGCAGCTTGCTGACCGCGCTTTGCGGCTGAACGCCACGCTCTACTACTACGTATTCGAAGACCTGCAGGTGCAGCAGTTCGACGGGGTTGCTGTGCAGTTCGCGACGTTCAACGCCGGCGAGCTGACGACTTACGGCCTCGACGTCGACTATACTTGGCTAACGCCAATCACGGGTCTTTCGGTCAGCGGCTCCCTCGGTTTCCTGAGCTCTCAGTTTACCGATACTTTCGTGGACGTTCTGGGCGTGGATCTTGACGGTCGCGATGCGGCACTGGCCCCGGACTTTGCGGGTAACGTCGCGGTGGACTACTACACGCCGATCGGCAGTAGCCTGAGGCTCGCCATTGGCGGCAACCTCGCCTACGCGGGTGACCAGTTCACGGGCAACGGGTCTTTCCAGGTGTCACAGGATTCCTTTGCGACGGTTGATGCTTACATCTCGCTCGGTTCGATTGACGAGCGATGGGAGGTGTCATTGTTCGCGACCAATCTGACCGACGAGCAGGTCATTACGAATTCCGGGAATCGGCCGTTCCTGCCGCCGGGCGGTGATGACAACGTCGTGACCCTGAATCGAGGGCGTCAGATCAGCCTGCGTGTTGGTCTGGATTTCTGATCTTCGATTCTCCCAAGAGCCAGGCGATCCGGCCTGGCTCTGTCCTTTCTTCTTCGCAAGGGCCGGGGTAAAGCTCCGGCTCTGCTGTCCCGTCTCGCCGATTCTCCTTGTCTGTCAGTGACTTAGCGATTGATCTGTAGTCAATTGCTGTTCGCCGTATTGGCCGCCTGCGCTGCACCGGTGACCCCCCGTGCTTTCGCCCCGACGCCATCTGTCAGTGTCATAAGTCTCTGACATCCTTACATTTTCGCTGCCGAGACGTTAGCCAACTATCGTCAGTTCCGCTAAGCTCGATCGCACTATAGGAGAGCAACATGAGCCACACTGACGTCCTGATTGTCGGCGCCGGAATCTCTGGAATCAGCGCCGCCTGCCATCTCGCACAGCAGTGCCCGGGCAAGTCCTACACGATTCTCGAGGGCCGCAGCGCTATTGGCGGCACCTGGGATCTGTTCCGCTATCCTGGCATTCGCTCGGACAGCGACATGCACACGCTGGGTTTCAGCTTTGCTCCCTGGCGCCAGGCCAAGGCCATTGCGGACGGCCCGTCCATTCGCGAGTACGTGAACGAGACTGCTGACGAGTTCGGGGTGCGTCAGAACATCCGCTTTAACCATCGGGTGACCGGTGCCAGCTGGTCGACGGACGACGCCTGCTGGACCGTCGAGGCAGTGCGTAGCGATACGGAAGAGACCGTGCAGCTCACGGCGAACTTTCTGTTCATGTGTGGCGGCTACTACAGCTACGAGGATCCCCATACGCCGGAATTCCCGGGCGCTGACACCTTCAAAGGCGACGTTCTGCACCCGCAGTTCTGGCCCGAGGACCTGGACTACCGCGGCAAGAAAGTCGTGGTCATTGGCAGCGGCGCCACGGCCATGACCCTGGTGCCGGCGATGGCCAGCACCGGCGCTCAGGTGACCATGGTGCAGCGCTCGCCCACCTATGTGGTCTCGCGGCCGGACGAAGACCGCATCGCCAACTTCCTGCGCAAGTGGTTGCCGGAGAAGTGGGCCTACGCCCTGACACGCTTCAAGAACGTGAAGATGCAGGCGTATACCTACAACCAGACCCGGGTGAACCCGGCCAAGGTCAAAGACACGATCCTGGGCATGGTTCGCGAAGAGCTGGGCCCGGACTTCGACGTCGACAAGCACTTTACCCCCAGCTACAACCCCTGGGATCAGCGCCTTTGCCTAGTGCCCAACTCCGACCTGTTCGAAGCCCTGCGCAGCGGTAACGCCACGGTCGAGACGGATACCATCGAGACCTTCACAGAGAACGGTCTGCGCTTGAGTTCCGGCAAAGAGATCGAAGCCGACATCATTGTCACCGCGACCGGGCTGAACCTGGTGGTGCTGAGCGAAGTCGCCATGACCGTTGACGGCGAGCAGGTGCACTGGCCGGAGACCTACTCCTACAAGGGCATGATGTATTCCGGCGTGCCGAACATGGTGCAGACCTTTGGCTACATCAACGCTTCCTGGACCCTGCGCGCCGACCTGACCAGCGAGTACGTGTGCCGGGTACTGAATCACATGGACAAGCTCGGTGTGCAGCAGGTCACGGCTCGACTGCGACCGGAAGATGCCGGCATGAAAGACCTGCCCTGGATTGACGATTTCACTGCCGGCTACATGCAGCGCGTGATGCACCGCTTCCCGAAGCAAGGCGATCGTGGTCCCTGGCGCAACACCCAGAACTTCGCCGCCGACAAGAAGATGATTCGCAGCGCGCCTTTAGAAGACGGCGCTCTGGTGTTTGGCGAGTCCCGCAACGCCCCGGGCGAGGTGAGCGGCAGCGAGCCGAACCGCGCTGCCAAAGCGGCCTGACCGGCGATGGGCATGATCGATCTGGCACGGGACGGCGAGCTCTTTCGGCTGACCATGAACGACGGCGAGAACCGCTGGAACACGACCTTTGTGCGTGCTTTCAGCGCGGCGCTGGACGAGGTCGCGGCCTCGGAAGGGGCTGCAGCCCTGATCACCACGTCCAGCAGCCCCAAGTTCTTTTCGAACGGGCTGGATCTGGAATGGATCGGCAGCAAGGGCGAGCATCCGGGCGGAGACCGGGCCGTGTTCGGCGCCGAATTTATGGCGCTGATGGGCCGCATCATCACCTTTCCGATACCGACGCTCTGCGCAATCAACGGTCACGCGTTCGGCGCCGGCCTGATGCTCGCCATGTGCCACGACGTTCGGCACATGCGGGCCGATCGCGGCTTCCTGTGCGCCAACGAGATGCAGCTTGGCATGAAGATCCCCAGGCCGGAGCTGGCGCTGTTCCGCCACAAGTTGCCGCTCAACGTGTTCTTCGAAACTGTGCAGCTGGCGCGCCGCTGGACCGCCGATGCCGCGCTCGCGGCGGGCATGGTGCAGGCGATCGCGCCGCTGGATGACCTGCAGGCGCTGACCGAGGCCCGGGCCCGGGAGCTGGCGCCCCTGGGCGCCAACCGGGACGCCTATGGCGGCCAGAAAGAGATGCTCTACGGCGAAAGTGCCGTGCTGCAGGATGTGCACGGCCCGGCGCACATGCTGCGCAACGCCTCTGACTTCCCCTAGCGGCGCACCGCGGGCGGGCGCTGCTGTCACGTTTTGCGGCGCTCCTTCGTCTACGAGGTATCGTCCTTGAAGGAGTGACCTCCATGCGGAACCAGCCGCAGGCCAGGAAAGATCGCCATGTCTTCTGAATTCAGCCTGGAGACGGACCACCGCCTGCACACCGCCGCCTACCGCATGCTGGGCAATGTCAGCGATGCAGAAGATGCGGTGCAGGACGCCAGACTTCGCCTGATGGAGTCGGCGACAGCGCCGCGCAATGAACCCGCGTACCTTATGCGCACAGTCGTCAACGGCTGCATCGACCGGCTGCGGCAGCGCCAGCGCGATCAGGCCAGCTATCCGGGGCCCTGGCTGCCGGAGCCCCTGGTAGCGCCGGTCAGCGAGCAGCCTGAACAGCGCTGGACGAGCGGCCGGCAGATGAGCCTCGGCTTGCTGCACCTGCTGGAGGCGCTGTCGCCGGAAGAGCGGGTGCTGTACGTGCTGCGCCACGGCTTTGACTACCGGTTCACCGAGATCGGCGAGTTTCTGGGCATCAGCGAAGCGACCGCGCGGCAGCGCCACCGGCGGGCACAGCAGAAGCTGCAGGCATCCCCGGCAGCGGCCAGCCCCTCCCAGGCGCAGCGCAGCCTGCTCGAAGCGCTGCTCGACAAGCTTGCGCGCGCCGACGTTGACGGCGTTGCCGCGCTGCTGAGCGCTGATGCGGTGGCCCTGACCGACGGCGGCGGCAAGGTCAGTGCCGCCATTATTCCCGTCGAGGGGCGGGCGCGGATCGCTCAGGTGGCCGTCCACATTTTTTCCAAGCCCGCCGCTGCCGGGGAATCGCAGCTCACCTGGGTGACCGTCAACGGCTGCCCCGGGCTCTGTGTGCTGGAGGACGGCGTCCCGGTCACGGTATTGACCCTCGAGGTGGAGGGCGGTCAGGCGCACCGGATCTACGCCGTGCGCAATCCCGACAAGCTGGCACGTGTGACGGCGGCGCTACGGCGGTAGGCTAGGGCCCTGAAGTTTTGTCGGGACTTGCCATGGTGTTTGCCGCCAACCCGCGGGCGATCTTTGCCGCGACGATCCTTGCGCTGGTGTTCGCCGGTGCCGGGTGCAGCGCCGCGCCCGCAGGCGATACCGCCGCGGCCCTGAGCGCTCGCCCGCCAAACGTCATTCTGCTCTTTGCCGATGATCTGGGTTACGGCGACCTGGGCAGTTACGGTCATCCCTACCACCGCACGCCAAACCTGGATGCGTTGGCTCGGGAGGGGCAGCGTTGGACGGACTTTTACGTGGCGGCGCCCGTGTGTTCGCCAAGCCGCGGCGCGCTGCTCACCGGGCGGTTGCCGAACCGGACCGGTCTTTACGGCCGGCGGGTGCCCGTGCTGTTTCCCAATGACGGGCACGGCATCCCGGCGGCTGAAGTGACGCTGCCTGAACGGCTATCGGCGGTCGGTTACCGCACGGCGATCATCGGCAAGTGGCATCTGGGTGACCAGCCGGACTCGCTCCCCACGCGCCATGGCTTTGACGAGTGGTTCGGTCTGCCGTATTCCAACGATATGCGCTGGGAGGGCGGCCCCAGCTTTCCTGAGCTTGCCGGCATGATGGCCGCCGGCCAGGGCGACCGCATTGCCGAGGTGCTGGAAGCTCGACAGCGCAAGTATCTGGACCCGAAAAATGAGTACTGGAATGTGCCGCTGCTGCAAAGCCGACGGGAAGCCGGAGCCTACGCCGACCGGGTGCTGGAACCGCGGGCAGACCAGGCGACCCTGACCCGCCGCTACACGCAAGAGGCGCTGCGCTTTATCGACGCCCATCAGGCGCAACCCTTCTTTCTGTACCTGCCGTACACCATGCCCCACACGCCCCTGTTCCGGGACGCGCGCTTCGAGAACCGCAGTCTCGGTGGCCGCTACGGTGACGTGATCGAGGAGATCGACTGGAGCGTGGGCGAAATTGTTGCCCGGCTGCGGGCGCTGTCGCTGGCCGAAGACACGCTGGTGATCTTTACCAGCGACAACGGGCCCTGGCTTGCCATGCAGCATCATGGGGGCTCCTCCGGCCTGCTGCGAGACGGCAAAGGCACGACCTTCGAAGGCGGGATGCGGGTGCCGGCAATTTTCTGGGGGCCGGGACGCGTGCAGCCCGGGGCGGTCAGCGATCCCGGTTCTGCGCTCGACCTGTATCCGACCATCGCGCAAGCGGCGGGCGCGACCGAGGCGATCGATTCCGACGGTTACGACCTGGGACCCACCTTGCGCGCCGGCCAGCCCAGCCCGCGCCGCGTGGTGACCTTCTATCGCGCCGGCGAACTGCAGGCGCTGCGCGAAGGGCGCTACAAGCTGCGGCTCGTGAGTGAAGGCGCCTACGGGCTTGGTCCCCCGAAAACGGTGCACGAGGCGCCCCAGCTGTACGACCTGCAGGTCGACCCCGGCGAGCGGTACAACATTGCGGAACGTCATCCGGAGATCGTGGCCCGCCTGCAGCAAACCGTTGCGGCGCACCGGGCAGGCATGGCGGACGCTGCGCCCCTGTTTGATCAGCGCTTTGCGCCCGCCCGGTGAGGGCGCGGTGCGAAAGCCCAGCGAGGCTCAGGGCCGTTGCCTTGACTCTGGGCATGGGCCTTGCCTTGGGCGCCGCGGTCGCCGGCGCGGCGGAACCGCCTGCCTGCGGCGCGGCCAACCCCTGGGTGAAGGTGCCCGCGGGGACCCTGGACAGCCCGGCAGGCCCGGTGCCCGTCGCGGGCTTTTACCTTGACAGCACCGAGGTGACGAACGCGCGCTTCGCGCGCTTTGCAAAGCGCACGGGCTACCGGACGACCGCAGAGCGAGAAACGCTCGCTGCGGCCGCCGGGCCAGGCGCGCCCGGGACCTGGGGATCGGCGGTGTTTCGGAACCCGACGATGACGGATCCGCGCTGGTGGCATCTCTTGCCGGAGGCCAACTGGCGCCGGCCGCACGGGGCGGGTCCGGCTGCGGCAGCAGAACTGCCTGTGGTACACATGAGTTACGAAGACGCCCAGGCGTTCGCGCGCTGGGCCGGTGGCCGCCTGCCGACGGAGCGGGAATGGGAGCATGCCGCGCGCGCCGGCGATGCGCCGCGCCGGCCAGGAGCGCGACCGATCGCACCGGCGCCTGACGTCGCCAACACCTGGCAGGGCATGTTTCCGTTTAGCGACAGCGCCGAAGACGGTTTCGCCGGTATCGCGCCGGTCGCTTGCTATCGCGCCAATCGTTTTGGCGCCCACGACATGGTCGGCAACGTCTGGGAGTGGGTGCAGCGAGACCCGCAGACCATGCGGGAAGGCTACGGCCTGCTGGCGGGCGGCTCCTTTCTGTGTTCGGACAACTACTGCCGCAACTACACGCCGGCCGGGCGCCAGCAGCAGGAACTGGACTTCTCTGCCAACCACATCGGTTTTCGAGTGCTGTACGAGCGCCAACCTGAGCCGGCGCCGTGAGCACTCACCTTTCTAACCTCTACATGGCACTGGCCAGACTGAATGTCAGACGATGCTGGCGCCAATCACGAGCACTGCAGCCCATGACACCAGGTATACCGGGGTGCGCAGGTAGGGAATCCCCAGGGTGTAGACCAGGGCGTGGGCAATCCGGGCAAAGAAGAACACCTGAGCCCAGAGCGCGATGTTCCCTGCAGCGGTATCCGGCGCCAGCTGGCCCGCTGCGATCACCACCGCTGCAAAGGCCGGCAGGGTTTCGACCAGATTCAGATGCGCGCGCTGCGAGCGATGGGCCCAGAGCGGCACTTCCGGCTGGGCCTTCGGAAAGTCCTTTGGGTAGTTGTTGAGGAATGTCGGTATGCCCCAGGTGATTGCGCGCGACAGGATGTAGGGCGTCCACAGCAGCACGGCGAGCATGCCGCTGAGTCCCAGATAAAGATATGCAGTGTCCATGGTGATGTCCTCGGTAAGCCGTCTACAGAGAGGCGGGGTCTTTGCTTTCGATCTTCTGCCACTTGCGGTCCGCGGTCTTGATGCGGCCGGGCACGTCCTTCAGCCACTCTTGCTGGATGCCCGCATCCAGGTTGAGGTAGGTGCGACCGTTCACAACGCGCCAGACTTCCGGGTCGCCGATAAACTTCTTGCCGACGGAAACGCCGAAGGCGCAGTAGCCGTTGTAGGCCGGCACGTACTTGGCCGGGTTCGCCTTGAAAGTTTTAAGGTTCGCTTCGCTGGAAAACTGGTACACGGCGCCGTCGTGGGTCGTGACAAAATTGCCGTTGCCGCGCAAGGGCCGCTTGTCGGTGTGGTAAGTCACCACGTCATAGCCCTGAACGGCTGGCGTGCTGTGGGCGTAGTCGGCGGCCGATGCGCCGACGGACAAGAGCAGGGTGGCCAGGAATGCACCCAGCATGGTTTTCGTTTTCATGGTTGATCTCCCGATCGTGGTTTGATTTGAGGTCGGAGTGCCTGGGCTCTCCGGGGGATCACAATCAAGGAAGTCGGGGCGCAGAAAAATTGGCAGAAGCCCACGAAACATACTGATTCGTATGATTTAGCCAGCCAGATACCAAATCGTATCGGTGAGCGACTGTTTCGTATCGTTTTTGGGTGTCAGGCGGGAAGGGGGCATAAGACCTTGCTAGGCTGTCCGCCAGCGCTGCAAACCAACCAGTCCCGAGGGAACCCATGGACGCGCTCACCGACATTCTGAACACCCTGAGGTTGTCCAGCTCGCTGTACTTCCGGACGGAGCTCACCGCGCCCTGGGCGATCGATGTGCCTGCCAAGGCCAAGGTGGCCCGCTTTCACATCGTGATTCGCGGGCAGTGCTGGTTGCAAGTGGACGGCGGCGATACGCAGCATCTGTCCAACGGCGACCTGGTGATTGTGCCGCATGGCGCGACCCACACCATCGCGGATCAGCCCACGGACAACGCTCGCCCGCTGAGCGATGTGCTGGAAGAGGTGGCCTATCCCGGGCAGGGACCGCTGATTTACGGCGGTGGCGGTGCAGGGTGTTGCCTGGTCTGCGGTGAGCTTGCCTTTGACGACCTGGGGCGCCACCCGCTCCTGGAGAACCTGCCGGCCATGCTTTGCGTGACCGGTGACAGCAGCTACAACACGCAGTGGCTCGACAGCGCGATGGGTTTCATTGCCCACGAGGCGGCCAAGCTCGAGCCCGGCGCGCACGCCATCATCGACCGGTTGTCAGAGATCATTCTGATCCAGGTCATTCGGGCGACGCTGAGCGCCAACGACAAACCCATTCCCTTTCTCTCCGTGTTTTCCGATGCTAGGATCAGCCAGGTGTTGTCTGCGATCCACGCCGATCCGGCCGAGGACTGGAGCGTTGAGCGGCTGGGCCGCCTCGCAAACATGTCACGCTCTTCCTTTTCCAATCGCTTTAGCGAGCTGGCCAATATGACGCCGCTGCAATACGTAATTTTCGTTCGGCTGCAGAAAGCGAGCCGCCTGTTGCTGGAGACTGACGCGCCGCTGATCCTGGTCGCAGAGCAGATTGGCTACCAGTCCGAGGCCGCTTTCAGCCAGGCGTTCAAAAAGCAGTTCGCCATGCGGCCCGGGGAGTTTCGCCGGGCCCATGCCCGAATGGCGGCCTAGGGGCGGGCTGTGGCGAAAGCAAAACTCATTCAGACTCAAAAGGCATTGGCCGAGGTGCGGAGCTGTACGCTCTGCACGGATCTGGCCCTGGGCCCCCAACCGATTCTGCAGCTGGGTCCGGGCGCGCGAATACTCATTGCCGGCCAGGCGCCCGGTCGCAAAACCCACCATAAGGGCGTGCCCTTTGACGACCCGTCCGGTGACCGGCTGCGGGAATGGCTGGGCGTGGATCGCGACACCTTCTACGACGAGTCTGCCATCGCCATTGTGCCCATGGCGTTCTGCTACCCGGGCACGGGCAAGGGCGGCGACCTGCCACCGCCGCCCCGGTGTGCGCAGCGCTGGCGCTCTGAGTTGCTGGCATTGCTGCCGAAGATTGAGCTGACGCTGGTGATCGGCAAGTACGCGCTGGACTGGCACCTGGGCGATGCGCAGGGCAAAACAGTGACTGAGACGGTCCGGGACTGGGGCGATCACTGGCCCGGAGTGTTGCCCATGCCGCACCCGAGTCCGCGCAATAACCGCTGGCTGAAAACCAATCCGTGGTTCGAGACCGAGGTGCTGCCCGCCCTGCGGGCGCGAGTGGCGGACTTGCTCTGAGGTGGCCTAGAGCGTTGCGACGTTGCTGTTGAGCCCGAACAGCAGGCGGCCGATGGTCTCGAAGGTAGACGGCGCGACCATGATGTGGGATTTGGCGACGTTGATATCGCGAAAGTGCCGCTGCAGCCGCGAGTTTTCGTACACGGCGCTGCCGCCGCCCAGGTCGTACATCTCGTTCACGACACTCACCGCTTTCGCCACGGCGTTGCTGGTCGCCAGGCGCAGGTCGCGCCGCTGCGCCACGGAGACTTTGCTGCCGGCCAGCGCGGTTTGCCAGGCGTCATCGAGCGCTTCGTAGTAGAACGCCCGGGCGCTGCGCAGGTCGCCCTCCGCTCGCGCCAGTGCCAGCTGGGCCATGGGCTGCTCGGCGATGGTCTTGCGGGAAGAGACGCGCCGCTTGCTTGCCGCGAGGTCGATCAGCTCGTCCATGGCGGCCCGCGCGATACCCAGACACACGGCCGCGATGCCCAGGGCCAGGAAGGTGAAGCTCGGAAAGGTGTACAGCGCACCGGGTTTGGGTCCATCGGGCTTCAGAAAGCCGACCGCTCGCTCTTCGGGCACGAACAGATCGCTGACCTCGTAGTCGAGGCTGCCGCTGCCCCGCAGGCCGGCGACGTGCCAGGTGTCGTGAAAGGTGACGTCGTCCCTGGGCATGATCATCATGTGATTGCGCGGCGCCCCGCGGCTGTCGAGCAGGGGCTCGCCATTTTCCTGAATCATGCAGCCGCCCATCACCCAGTCGGCGTTCTGGCTGCCCGAGCCCCACTGCCAGCGACCGGATACCCGAAAGCCGCCCGCCACTTTTTCTGCCTTGCCGGTCGGTGCGAACACGCCGGTGATCAGCGTTTCCGGATCCGAAAAAATCTCGCTTGCCGCCTTTTGCGTCAGGGCGGCGAGGGACGTGCAGGATGTGGTGGCGATAAAGGACACCCAGGCGCAGCTCGCATCGCCCTGGGCCAGGGTCTCGAAGATGCGGCTGCTGATCTCGGGCGGCACTTCCAGTCCCCCCAGGGGGTGCGGCGCGCCCAGGCGATAGAGGCCGGCAGACGCCATCTTCTGTGACAGGGCGGCCGGAATGCGTCGCGCCTGCTCGATGTCGGCGGACTGTTCGCGAAAGGTGCCGCGCAGCGTTTGGGCGGTTTCCAGCAGGGCGGCGTGGTCTGACATCAGTATTCTCAATCCGGGCGATTTGGCAGCGCTGGACTATAACCGGGATATCAGATTTGCTTAACGGCCCACCACCTGGAATCTGCGCCCATGTCCCATGCATCAGTGCCGCTGTACGAAGCCATGAGCAACCTGCGAGCCGTGCGCCGGTTGCGGCCAGACCCGATTCCGCAGGACGTGCTGGGCAGAATCCTGCAGGCGGCAACCTGGGCGCCGAGCGGCGGCAATACCCAGCCCTGGCGCGCGCTCGTGGTGCAGGACGCGCAGCTGCGTTCTGCGATCGGCGATCTGTATCGCCCGCTGTGGGCGCGCTATGCAGGCGGTTACCGCGCACGGCTGAAGGGCCTGGAAGGCGCGGCGCTGGCCAAGCAGGAGCGCACGCTGGCGGCAGCGGATTACCTGGGCGAGCACATGGGCAGCGCGCCCGTGCTGGTGGTCATGCTGTTCAACCCGAAGTTCATGGCGATTACCGACGCCGAGATGGATCGCCCGTCGGTGGTGGGCGGCGGCTCCATCTATCCTGCGGTCGAGAACCTGATGCTGGCCTGCGTGAGCGAAGGCATCGGCTGCACGCTGACAACGTTGCTGTGCTACGAGGAGGCGGCGATGAAGTCTTTGCTTGCGATCCCGGACGACTGGCACAGCTGCGCCGTGCTGCCCCTGGGCTATCCCCAGGGCAAGGGGCATGGCCCGATTACGCGCAAGCCGGTCGAAGCCATGTGTTTTGCCGATCGCTTTGGGACGCCCTACCGCTAGCGCAGCTGGGCTCCGCGTTCGTCAAAGGGCGGGCGCTGCGGCCAGGGCCTCCTGTGCCCGATCCCTGATGCCGTTCTGGTCGATTTCGCCATTGCTGGCAGGCGTCAGCCAGGTGCCGCCGATGCAGGCGACATTGGGCTGCAACAGATAGCTTTCGACCTGCGGCAGGCGGATGCCGCCCGTGGGAAAGAAGCAGATTTCCGGCAACGGGCCCGCCATGGCCCGGAGCCAGTCGATACCGCCAACGACTTCGGCGGGAAACAGTTTCTGCAGCCCATAGCCTCGGTCGAGCAGGCCCATGGCCTCGGCCGGCGTCGCAGCGCCGGGCACCAGCGGCAGCTGTGCTGCCTCGGCTGCGCGCAGCAGGTCATCGGTGTGGCCGGGGCTGACCGCGAAGCGCGCGCCGGCGTCTTTGACTTCACGCAGAGCCTGCGCCGTTCTGACGCTGCCGGCGCCGACCAGCATGCCGGGCACGTGCCGGGCAATCTCGCGGATCGCGTCGAGCGCCGCGTCGCTGCGCAGCGTGACCTCAATGGCGTTCAGGCCGCCGTCGAGCAGTGCCTGGGCGGTGGGCACCGCGTGCGCGACCTGCTCGATCACCACCACAGGCACGATGCGTTGGCCGGTCATCAATTCTGTGGCGTCCATCAGGCGGTTTCCTCCAGTAACGATGCAAATTGGCTTGCCCCCTGTTCCGCGGGCCCCACCCCATTGCGAAAGCCGGCGAACAGCTCCCGGCCCAGCCCGGGCGCCGAGGCCACGGCGGGCGGCGCTGCGGCATCGCGTTCGGCAAGCGGTGCTTCGGTCGAGAGCGTGCCTGCGAGCGCATCGATGGTGATCAGGTCGCCGTCCCGGAGTCTTCCAACCGGGCCGTCCATCATGGCCTCCGGCGTTACGTGTATCGCCGATAACACGGCGCCGGAAGCGCCAGACATGCGGCCGTCGGTAATCAGCGCGACCGCGTGCCCGCGCTTTTGCAGCAGCGACAGATAGGGCGTCAGCTGGTGCAGCTCTGGCATGCCGTTGGCCCGGGGGCCCTGGTGGGTGAGCACCACGACAACGTCACCGACGAACTCATCGGCATCGAAGGCCGCGACGAAATCGTCCTGGCTGGTAAAGACTCGCGCTGGCGCCTGGATGGCGCGGTGTTCCTCCGCCACCGCCGATATCTTGATGACGGCGCGCCCCAGATTGCCGCTGACCACCGCCAGGCCGCCTTGCGCGTCAAAGGCATCCGCCGTGCCGCGCAAAATGCTGCGGTCTCCGGATTTGGCAGCGACCGGTTGCCAGCTCAGCGTTTGTCCCTGCAGCTGCGGGCGGGTGGTGTAGCGCTCAAGGCCGGCACCGGCGACCGTGTTGACATCGCCGTGCAGCAACCCGGCAGCCAGGAGCTCCTGAATCACGTACGCGAGGCCACCGGCCTGATCGAACTCGTTCACGTCCGCGGTGCCGCTCGGGTAGACCCGGGTGAGCAGGGGCACAATGGCCGACAGGGCGGCGAAGTCGTCCCAGGTCAGAACGATGCCGGCTGCCGCCGCGATCGCGACCAGATGCAGCGTGTGGTTGGTGGACCCGCCGGTGGCGTGCAGCCCCACGACGGCGTTCACCAGGCTGCGCTCATCGATCACGCTGGCCAGGGGCTGCGCCGAGCCCGCGAGGGCAGTGTTGGCGAGGGCCTGCTCGACGGCGTGGTCGGTCAGCGCGTCGCGCAGCGCGGTGTCCGGCGGGACAAAGCTGCTGCCCGGCAACTGCAACCCCATGAACTCCATGAGCATCTGGTTGCTGTTGGCCGTGCCGTAAAAAGTGCAGGTGCCGCGGCCATGGTACGCCGCGGACTCGGCGGCGAGCAGCTCGCTGCGACCGACCTTGCCTGCTGCGTAGGCCTCCCGGACGGCTGCCTTTTCCTTGTTCGGCAGCCCGGAGCGCATGGGGCCGGCGGGCACAAAGAGCACCGGCAGGTGACCGAAGCGCAGGGCGCCCATGAGCTGCCCCGGCACGATCTTGTCGCAGATCCCCAGGCACAACACCGCATCAAACAGGTTGTGCGACAGCGCGACGGCGGTGCCCATCGCAATCAGGTCGCGGCTGAACAAGGACAGGTCCATGCCCGGTTGCCCCTGGGTCACGCCGTCGCACATGGCCGGCACGCCCCCGGCAACCTGCGCGGTGGCCCCGGCGTGCGTGGCTGCGGCGCGAAGGCGCGCAGGATAGTCCTCGTAGGGGGCGTGGGCGCTCAGCATATCGTTGTAGGCCGTGACGATGCCGATGTTCGGCGTGTCGTCGCCGCTCAGGCGATCCTTGTCGGTGGCACCGCACGCGGCCATGCCGTGCGCCAGGTTGCTGCAGGAGAGGCTGCTGCGCGCCACGCCCGCGTTGCCGGCGGCGTTCATCTGCGCGAGGTAGGTCCTGCGTGTCGGAGCGCTGCGCGTGCGGATGTTCTCGGTGACCTGGTCCAGTACGGGGTGTGTCATCTTTGGTCTCGTGGTTCGAAGCCGGGTTCGTGAGTTGGCTTGTTGGCTCAGGGCGCCCAGAAAACGGTCAGACCCGGGTCGGCCAGCAGCGTGGCCACCGGTTTGCCCTGCGGGTCTTCGAGTACCGCGGCCTTGTCGGCGCCGAAGGCCAGCAGCAGCCGGGTGCCGCAGGCGTGCAGGGCGCGCCAGGTCAGCGTGACCCGCGCATGGGGGCTGGCCTGGGTGCGGATCGGCAGCACCAGGTCATCGCCGTCGCGACGCAGCCCTTGCGCGAGGTTTTCGGCGTCCGGGAACAGGGACGCGAAGTGCCCGTCCGTGCCCATGCCCAGGAGTGCCAGGGACCAGGGGCGGGGCGTTTTGGCGACAGCGTCCTTGTCCAGCGGCAACAGGGTCGCGGCGCTGGCCGGTCCCTGGAGCAGGACCTCGCGCAGCATCCGGGCGTTGCTGTCGGCGTGATCTGCCGGCACGCAGCGTTCATCGCTTGGCAGCACGGTGACGCGATGCCAGGGCAGCGCCTGTTGAGCGAGCAGGGCGTAGCAGGCTGCCGGCGTGCTGCCGCCACTTGCGATCAGCGTGGCATGGTCTTGCCCGGCCAGGGTGCTGCGCAGTACCTCGGCGATTCGCTCAGCAACGGCCTCACTGGCGTCCGCCCTGGTTTCGAAGCGGCGCCATGGCGCGGCGGTGGTGGGTTGGGAACGCACGTCAGCCGCCCACCTGCCAGTGCCGGCCGTCGCGGTCGAGCAGCAGGGAAGACGCGGTCGGGCCCCAGCTGCCGGCCACGTAGCTCTCTACCTTCTGCCGGGCGCTTTCCCAGCCGGAGATGATGTCGTCCGTCCAGCGCCAGGCGGCTTCGATCTCGTCTCGGCGCATAAACAGTGCCGGATTGCCCCGCAACACTTCGATCAGCAGTCGCTCGTAAGCGTCGGTGTAGGCGGGCACAAAGGTGTCGGCAAAGCTTAAATCCAGAGAGGTCTGCCGCAGGTCGAAGGTGCCCGGGCCGGGCTCCTTGGCCATGATCGACAGCTTCACGCCCTCGTCGGGCTGCAGCCGGATCGACAGGCGGTTCGGCGGAATGTCGTACTGCCGCTCGTCAAAGATCACGTGCGGCACCGGCTTGAACTGAATGACGATCTCCGAGTGCTTTTCCGGCATGCGCTTGCCCGTGCGGAGATAAAAGGGCACGCCCGACCAGCGCCAGTTGTCGATGGCCAGCTTGAGCGCCACGAACGTCTCAGTGTTGG
>CAZXIJ010000038.1:0-3601 GCA_964640725.1 uncultured Pseudomonadales bacterium
ACAACGCCTATGTCTCCGCTCGCTGCTCCTCAGTCAGCAGATCCAGGTTACCGCCGATTGCAGCGACGTTATCAGACAGCGTCCGTTCCGTAGCGAAGCGCAGCAGGTAGTGCGGGCCGCCGGCTTTGGGCCCGCTCCCGGATAGCCCGGTGCCCCCAAAGGGCTGCACGCCCACGACGGCGCCGGTCATGTTGCGATTGACGTAGACGTTGCCGGCGCGTGTTTGGGCATAGACCTGATCGACGAATGCCGTATTGCGGCTGTGGATGCCGAGGGTCAGGCCGTAGCCCGTGGCGCTCAGGTCGGCCAGCAGATCGTTGAGCTCGCTCGCGCGGTAGCGCACCACGTGCAGGATGGGCCCGAATTGCTCTTCGCTGAGTGCGCTGATGCCATCGATTTCCAGCAGCCGCGGCGCGAAGAAGTGTCCCCCGGCGGCGAGCTCTCCGGCTTCGGGCAGCGCTGTGCGGTGCTGTTCTTCGGCAGCGAAGGCAATGCTGTGTGCTTCCAGCCGGGCAAGGGCCTCGGCATCGATGATCGGGCCGACGTCCGTTGCGCCGTCCAGCGGGTCGCCCACGCGCAGCAGCGCCATGGCGCCGCCGATCATGGGCAGCAGCTCGTCAGCGATGTCGTCCTGCAGGCACAGAACGCGTAGCGCCGAGCAGCGTTGACCGGCGCTGCCAAAGGCGGAGCGGATCACGTCGTCGGTCACCTGCTCGAACATGGCCGTGGAGTCGACAATCATGGCGTTCTGGCCGCCGGTCTCGGCAATCAGCGGCACGATCGGCCCGTCCTTGTCGGCGAGCGTGCGCGCGATCAGCTTGGCAACCTGGGTGGAGCCGGTAAAGGCGACGCCTTCCAGGCCGGGCAGGGCAATGAGCGCAGCGCCGACGGCGCCGTCGCCCTGAACCAACTGCAGCACGTCCTGCGGCACCCCGGCTTCCCGCAGCAGGGCCACCGCGCGGCTGGCGATCAGCGGTGTTTGCTCTGCGGGCTTGGCGAGCACGGCGTTGCCAGCGGCCAGCGCGGCACTGACCTGGCCCAGAAAGATCGCCAGGGGAAAGTTCCAGGGCGAGATGCAGGCCCACACGCCGCGCCCGTGCAAGCGCAGGGTGTTGCGCTCACCGGTGGGTCCCGGCAATAGCTGTGGTTGGCCGAAGTGAGCTTCGCACTGCTGCGCGTAGTAGCGCAGGAAGTCGACGGCCTCGCGGATCTCGTCGACCGCGTCCTGCCAGGTCTTGCCGGCTTCGCGAATCAACAGCGTCAGCAGCTCGTCGTTGTGCTGTTCCAGCAGGTCGGCGGCGCGGCGCAGGATCGCGGCGCGTCCGGCATCGAGGGTGTCCCAGCTGGGCTGCGCAGCCTGGGCGGCGGCAAAGTACTGGCTGACGGCTTCGCCTTCATCCCAGGTGACATGGCCGACCAGGTCGTCGGGTCGCGCCGGGTTGCGAACGGCTCGATCGCCGTCGCCCCAGCTGTGCTCTGCCCAGGCGTCGATGCCGCTGGCAACCGCCGCGCCGTGCAGCGGATCGTTCAGCTCGACGCCGCGGGAATTGGCTCGAGATTCTCCGAACAGCTCTGCGGGCAGAGGCAGCGCTGTGGGTTGCTCGATGACCAGGTTGCGCGTGTTGCGCACCAGCCGGTCCACCGGCACCTCGTCGTCCAGGAAGCGGTTCACGAAAGAGCTGTTGGCGCCGTTTTCGAGCAAACGGCGGATCAGGTAGGCCATCAGATGTTTGTGCGGGCCGACCGGCGCGTAGGTGCGCACCGGCGGCAGGCCGGGAATCTTCTCGCCGGCGGTTTCGTACAGCAGATCGCCCATGCCGTGCAGGCGCTGCAGCTCGAAGCGCTGGTTCTGGCCCAGCTGCAGGATGTTGGCGAGGGTGAACGCGTTGTGCGTTGCGAACTGGGCGTAGAACGCGTCCGGGCTTTCCAGCAGGCGCTGGGCGCAGGCGATGTACGACAGATCGGTCGCCGGCTTGGTGGTGAACACCGGGTAGGCATCGAGCCCCAGCTGCTGCGCGTGCTTGATCTCCGTGTCCCAGTAAGCGCCCTTGACCAGACGCACGATCAGGCAGCGATCGTGCTGACGCGCCAGCGCCGCCAGGTAGTCGATCACGGGCAGGGCGCGCTTGCCGTAGGCCTGCAACGCCAGGCCGAGGCCTTGCCAGCGCGCGAGTGTTGGCTCCGCCATGAGTCGCGCGAGCAGGTCCAGGGACAGGTCCAGCCGGTTCGCCTCTTCCGCATCGATGGTGAGTTGCAGGTTGTCGGCAGCGGCGCGTTCGGCGAGCGCCAGCAGTTTGGGATACAGGTGCGCGTGCACGGCGCTTTCGTGCAGGGTCTCGTAGCGCGGGTACAGCGCCGACAGTTTTACCGAGATGCCTGAGTGGTTCAGGCAATCGGTGACCGGCGTGTTCGGTTTCAGCGCGTCCAGCGCGCGCAGGTAGGCCTGCTGGTAGGCCTCGGCGTCGGCGCTGGTGCGCGCCGCTTCCCCCAGCATGTCAAAGCTGTACAGCGCGCCGTCCTCGGCGCTGGCGACGGCCTCCCTGGCGCTGGTCGCAAACACGAACTCGTTGCCGAGCAGCTTCATGGCGTAGCGCAGGGACTGGCGGATCACCGGCTCGCCCATGCGGTTGACCAGGCCCCCCAGCCAGCCGCCGAAGTTGCCTTTGACCGGCCGCCCCAGATCCACCACTTCGCCGGTGAGCATGAGTGCCCAGGTGGACGCGTTCACCAGCATGGAGTCGGACTCGCCCAGGTGCTCGCGCCAGCGTTCGCCGCTGCCGATCTTGTCGACGATGAGCGCATCGGCGGTTTCCTGATCGGGAATGCGCACGATGGACTCGGCCAGACACATGAGCGCCACGCCTTCTTCCGTACTGAGCCCGAACTGGTCCAGGAATGCATCGAGCAGGGAACGCTGGCTGCGGTTCGCCCGGCAGGCTTCGATCAGCTCGCTCGCCTGCTGCTGGGCCTGGGCAATCTGTGCCGGGGTGCGGCGGTCTGCGGTCAGCAGCCGGTCAATGCTGGCGGCCTCCGGCTCATAGGTGGTCTGCTGATAGCCTGTGCGCAGGGCGGCCAGTTCGTCGTTCATCGGTCTCTCTGCCGTGGGCGTCGCTCGGGTTCGCCAAGCGGCGGTAGAAGGGGCTCAGATCGGTTGCTGCTGCCGCTTGGGCGCAGCAGCCAGGGTGCTTGCGAGCATAATAACCAGCGTGCCGATGAGTGCATCAAAGGAAGCGACGCCGGTCAGCGTCAGGGTGCCGGTAAAGGAGGCAAAGCCCAGCAGCGCGCCGCCGCCCCAGGCGGCCAGGGCGGGCCAGCGCACGGCAGGCTCGGCTTCGATCTGTTCGAAGGGCGCCTCGCCTCGACGCCGCAGCAGGTAGTCGATGCAGTAGATGGCGCCGATGGGCGGGATCACGATGCCCAGCCCCACCAGGAAGTTGATCAGGTAGCTTTGAATGGGCGCGAAGGCGATGGCCGTGCCGATCATCCCGCAGGCCAGGGTAACGAACTTGAGGTTCAGGCCTCGACGCAGGGTCGCCAGGGACAAACCGGAGGAGTACAGGCACAGAACGTTGCTGGACCAGGCGCCGAGCCCCAGCAGCGC
>CAZXIJ010000038.1:3701-17009 GCA_964640725.1 uncultured Pseudomonadales bacterium
CGGAGGAGTACAGGCACAGAACGTTGCTGGACCAGGCGCCGAGCCCCAGCAGCGCGAAGGCGGGCAGGGCGAGCCCCAGCAGCGCCATCACTTCCAGGATATTGGTCTGCCCGGTACGCATGCTCGGCAGCGCCGAGAAAAACTGGATCGCCGGAAACACGACGCCCAGGGCGATATAGACGCCCCAGACCGCGCCGCTGCGGGCGCGGGCGAAGCGGCTATAGTCCGGCTGGATGATCACGTCGGCGATGTAACTGCCGATCACCGGCGATGATGATCATCAGGGCGCTGACGGCCGTCACAGCGGCGTACAGGGAGACCTCGACGCCCAACTGGTCGAGCAGCATCCGCTGCGTTGCCGCGCCCATGGTGCTGCTGATGACGCCGTACCAGCCGATCAGAGAGGCCGCGACGACCACGTTGGCAACCTTGGCGCTGAGCCGCCCGAAGGCGAAAGTGGTCAACAGGTAGGCCGACGGGCGGCTGCGAGCACCCACGTAGCTGGTGGTGGCGCCCATGATTCCCAGGACCAGGCTGCCCAGGGTAAAGGCCAGTGCCGCCTGCGCCAGGCCCAGGGAGCCGCCGATCTCTGCGGCCATGACGAGAATCGAAAAGCCGATCGTGCCGCCAATAATGATGAGCGCGATCTGTATGCCGCTGGAGCCCTGGCCCTCGGGCACTGGGGCGAACTCGTACTCGCCGCTGCTGGCGGCCGCACTTGGGAGGCGGGTCTCCTCGTCGCGACGACGGCCGGGGCTCCGTGCGTCGCTCATGCCTGGATGCCGTATAGGGCGCTGGCGCGATCGGGCAGCAGGTAGCCGTTCTTCAGATCGTCGCGCACCTGCGCCTCGGTACGGTTGCCGGCGGGGCCGTAGCCGCCGCCGTTGGCGGTGATGATCTCGATCACGTCGTCCTTGTTCAGCTTCAAGGCTGTGCAGCTGCTGAAGCGCTCGCGCCTGCCGTCGGCGCGGTGCACGACCATGTAGTTGGTGCTGCCGGCTTCGCCGCCGTTCAGGCCCCAGGGCCCGACGGTGGAGCGCACGTAGGCCATGGTGATCCACCAGTCGTCGGCCAGCACGCGGTAGCGCAGCTTGATGCCCTTGCCGCCCAGGAACTCGCCTTCGCCGCCGGGGGCGTCGTTCAGCATCAGGCTGTCGATGCGCAGGCCGTAGCGTTGCTCGGCGACTTCCACGGGCACGTTGTAGGTCTCGCCATGAATGGTGGTGTAGAGCGCGTTGACGCCGTCCCGCTCGCGGGTGGCGCCCCAGCCGCCGATCTGCGGCTCGACAATGGACAGCGCGCACCACAATACGCAGATCAATCACAGCGTGCGCAACGTCAGCGATGCCCCGGCGGTGCTGATCTGGGTCGGCACGCCGGTGCTGTTTCCGCCCGGTCCCGACGCCAGCTAGGGCGCGACCGGATCCCGATGACCAGGCTGCGCGTTGATACCTCTGCCGGGACCTTCGAGATCCGGCTTTACGAAACTCAGGCGCCGCAGACCTGTACCTACTTCCGCGAGCTGGTTGCCAACGAGCAGCTGCGGGGTGCCCAGGCCTTTCGCATGCTGTCGGACCGCAATGCCGAGCTCAGCGCGGGCAGCCATATCCACGTGATTCAGTTCGGCCGGGAGGACTGGATGCGCACCCGGCACCACCCGGTGCCCCACGAAGACACCCGCAGCACCGGGCTGGCGCACCGGCGCTGGTCCGTATCGGCGGCGCGCTTTGGCGAGATGGAGCTCTACGGCAGCTTTTTCGTCTGCATGCGCGACGAGCCGGCCCTCGACTATGGCGGCGATCGGCACGCCGACGGCCAGGGCTTTGCGGTCTTTGGCGAGGTCAGTGCTGGGTTCGAGGTGCTGGAGCAGATATTCTGCGCCCCGACCTGCGGCGATCTGCTGGATCCGCCAATCGCCGTCGAGCAGTTTTCCATCGTGCCGCCCGCCCCCTGACCCGGGGCCGGGCGCCCCAGATCAGCAAGAGACGCTATGACCGCCGTACAGCCCATTCGCCCCGCCGCGACCATCATCATCGTGCGCGAGGCGGAGCCCCAGTTCGAGATCTTTATGCTGCGCCGCACCGCTGGCGCCAGCTTCGCCGGGGGCATGTACGTGTTTCCCGGGGGGCGCGTGGACGGCGACGATCACCTGCACAAGTACGACACCCATCGCGAGGGCCCGGCGCCGGGCCAGGCGCCGCAGCTCGCGGCGCTCGGCAACGAGTGGCGCGGCTTTTACATCTGCGGCGTGCGGGAAACCTTCGAAGAGGCCGGCCTGCTGCTGGCCTACAGGCCTGACGGCGAGCTGCTGCAGTTCCCGGACCAGGCGACCCATGACCGGTTTGACGCCTATCGTGGCCCCCTGCACGACGGCACCCTGAGCCTGCGGGCGATCTGCGAGCAGGAAAACCTCAAGCTGGCCCTGGACCGGATTCACTTCTACAACCGCTTCGTGACGCCCCTGGGCCGGCCCCGGCGCTTCGATACCCGCTTCTTTATCGCCGAGGCGCCCCCAGGCCAGGTGGGGCGGCACGACGATCAGGAAACCGTCGACAGCGTCTGGATCAGCCCGGACGAGGCGCTGGCGCGCAATTCCGCCCAGGAATTCAACCTGATGAACGTCACGCGCATGCAGCTGGAGGGGCTGGCCCGGCACCGGACCGCGGCCCAGGCGCTGACGGCGGCGGGGCAGAACACCGATTTTCCCGTGCACCGGCCGCGGTTGCCGGTCGATTTGCCGACCAAGTAGACTGGGTCCCCGCGGGGCGTCGATCGCCCCGGCCAACTGATCCGGGAGCGATCAACCCCTCTGGACGCCACCATCCAAACGCTCGTCATCGACGACATCCCCGTCGAAGTGCGAGCCAACACCCGGCGCCGAACCCGTATCGGCATGGTGCTCGACCCGCAAGGCTTCGTGGTGCTCGACGCACCGCCCAACGTCTCTCTGGACGAGGTTCATGCCGTTATTAAGGAGCACGGGCGCTGGCTCAAGTACCGCCTGCAGGCCCTGAATGCCCGGGAGGGCATGTCGTCGCGGCTGAGCTACACCGATGGCGAGCTGGTGCACTGGCGCGGCGAGCCGCTCACCCTGTCCCTGGTGCCGGATCTGTTTCTGGCCGTGGAGCGGCGCGACAAAGTGCTGGAAGTGCGGGCGCCGAGCATTGAGCCGCACCCCGTGCGCAAACTGCTCACGGGCTGGTACCAGCGCGAGGCGCAACAGTTGTTCAGCGAAGTGCTGGCGCGCTATCAGGACCTGCCCTGGCTGGACGGCCAGGTGCCGCCCTGGCGTCACCGGTTTATGCGCAGCCAGTGGGGCAGCTGCAGCAGCCGCGGCAAGCTGTCCCTCAACACGCATCTGGTCAAAACGCCGGTGCGGCTGGTGGAGTACGTGGTGCTGCACGAGCTGTGTCACCTGCAGCACCACAACCACAGCCGCCGCTTTCATTCCCTGGTCGAGCGCTACATGCCCGACTGGGAGCGCCGCAGTGCCGAGCTGGACCGGTACCTGCCGGTGCTGATGCAGGGCTAGCGCGTGCCGATCGATCCCGCGGCGCTGTCGCCCCTGGGCTGGAAGGCCAGCTTTGCGCAGCAGCTGTCCCTGGAGGAGTACGACAGCTTCAGCGTCGCCCGGGTCATGGCCGTGCAGCGGGCCGGCCTGACCTTGAGCCCCGGTGCTCCGGAACCGCAGCCGCTGGCAGGGCGCTGGTTTCAGCTGCCGTCCGACGAGCGGCCCACGGTCGGTGACTGGCTGGTGCTCGACGATGCAACGGGGCAGGTGGACCGCATTCTGGAGCGCAGCAGCCTGCTCAAGCGGATTGTGCCGGGCCGCACCAGCGAGCTGCAGCTGATCGGCGCGAACGTCGACACGCTGTTTATCGTGTCCAGCTGCAACGCTGACTTCAACGCCAGCCGCATCGAGCGCTACCTGGCGCTCGCGCACGACAGCGGCGCAACGCCGGTGATCGTGCTGACCAAGGCGGACCTGACCGACGACATTGATGCCTATCGCGACCAGGTCATGGCCATGGACGCGTCCTTGCCCCTGGCGCTGGTGAACGCGCGAGACCGCGATACGCTGGGCGAGGTCGAGCAGTGGTGCCGCCCCGGCGATACCGTTGCGCTGCTGGGCAGCTCCGGCGTTGGCAAGTCCACGCTGCTGAACGCGCTGGCGGGCGAAGACCTGCAGCTGACCGGCGCCATTCGCGAAGAAGACGCCAAGGGCCGCCACACCACCACGCACCGCTCTCTGCACCGGCTCGCGAGCGGTGCCCTGGTGCTCGACAGCCCCGGCATTCGCGAGCTGCAGATTACCGAGCTGGACGACGGCCTGGCGCTGACCTTCAGCGATATCGAAGATCTGGCGGAGCGCTGCCGCTTTAACGATTGCCAGCATGAGCGCGAGCCCGGCTGCGCCGTGCAGGCGGCGCTCGAAAGCGGCGAGCTCGACGCCCGGCGCCTGTCGAGCTACAACAAGCTCAAGCGCGAAGAGCAGTACGCCCGGGAGACCGTGGCGCAGCGACGCGCGCGCGGCAAGGCCTTCGGTAAGATGACCCGCGAGATCATCAACGAACCGCCCAAGCGCTCCTCATGACCCTGAAAAAGAATGATGCCCCGACCCTGAACGCCCCGCAGCTGCGCCAGCAGCCGGTCTCTGTGACCCGGCGGATGAGCGCCTCGCTGCCCGGCCTGCGGCGGACCGCGCAGGAGAAGGGCCTGAAGATGCATCACCTGGGCGCGGGCTACCCGCATCCGGAGGTAACCGATCCCCGCGGCTTTCTCGCGCACCAGGAACGCTACTTCGAGCATTTGCGGGTGCAGGAAGGGCTGAACGATCCGGCGGCGCTGCCCGAGTACCTGCGCGAATCCTTCTCCTACACCGATACCCTGGGCCCGGAATCCACGCGCCGGGCCTTTGCCAGCGTGTACGGACACGATCTGGGCCTGCCCATGGATCCCGACCGGTTGCTGCCGACGGTCGGGGCCAGCGGCGGTATCAGCCTGAGCCTTGCGGTGTTCGAGCGCTCGGAAGTGCCCCTTGCCTACATCACCGACGCGCCGACCTATGCGGGCTTCGTGTCCCGGGCGACGCTCAAGCAGTCGAGCCGCATCTTCAGCGTTGCGATGGACACCGAGGGCCCGGACCCCGCGCAGCTTGCCGCGCAGATTCAGGCGGCTCGGAATGCCGGCTACTTCGTGCCGTTTTACTACACGGTGCCCGACGGCCATAACCCGGCCGGCTTCTCCTTTTCCCGCGCGCGGCGCGAAGCCATCGTGCAGGTCTGCCGGGAAGCAGGCGTGCTGATCCTCGAAGACGCGCCCTACCTGTACATCAACTACAGCCCGGCGGCGGAGCGGCCGCCGTCGTTTTTGCAGCTGGCGCCGGCGCAAACGGTGCATCTGTTTACCGGCTCGAAGATCGGCTTTCCCGGCCCGCGGGTCGGCTACCTGTACAGCGAGGCGACCCTGGCCATCGATGGCGGCGACGCCGTGCCTTTTACCACCCTCGCGCTGACCGAGGCCGCGGGGGACGTGCTGTTCGTCAACCCCGGGGCGCTGCGCGGCTTCGAGGCGCTGCTGCACGACGAGGATTTTCAGCTCAAGCCCTCGCTGTGGGACGTGGCAGAAGAGAAGCTCGCGGTCTACCGGGAAAACCGGCAGATCATGCTCGACGGCCTGCGCGAAGGGCTGGGCGCCTACCCGGAACGCTTTCGCTGGACCGAGCCGGGCGCCGGCTTTTTTGTCGTCTTTACGGTGCTCGACGGCTCCCTGACCACCGACGAGGCCTTTGTCAGCAAGCTCGTGTCGGAGTACGGCGTGGTGGCTATTCCCATGTACGATTTCTACCCGGCGGATGCCCGGGCGCGGGATCCCCGAGCAGGACTGAACGAGCTGCGGCTGTCCTTCTGCTTTAACGAAAGCCTGGGAGAGGCCCGCAAGGCGGATCTGGCGGAAGGCGTGGCAGCCTTCTGTGCCGCCATACGCCGGGAGTGCGGGATCAGCTAGCCAGGCGCGCGTGCTCGATCTTCGTGCAGCGGTCCATGACCACGTTCAGGCCGCCAGCGAGGGCGATCTGCGCGCCTTCTTCGCTGATGACCCCGAGCTGCAGCCACAGGCACTGCGCGCCGATGGCCACCGCATCCCGGGCGATGCCGGGCACGGCGTCGCTGGCGCGAAACACGTCGACGAGCGGCGGCGGCTCGGGAATCTCCAGCAGCGACGGGTAGCAGCGCTCCCCCAGAATCTCTGACTGGCCCGGGTTGACGGGCACGATGCGGTAGCCCGCCTGCTGCAGGTAGACCGCGACCTCGTTGCTGGGGCGCGCCGGGTTGGGCGACAGGCCGACGATGGCGATGCGGTCAACGGCAAGAGCCGCGCGCATGACCGCGGGGTCGGCGTAGGCAGAGCTGGGCATGAGTTTCCGGGCGTCCGTTCGGGTTCGCGGTACACTGACCCAGAACCGTTCGCAGCGCAAAGGGGGGAGGAGCGATGATCAAGCGGCAAGAACAAGGGAAGTGGGTACGAGCCTGGCAGGGTGTGGCGGGCGGCTTGCTGCTCAGCACCGCGGCGATCGCGCCCGCGCAAGATGCAGCGCCCGGGGCGCCGATGGATCTCGACACGCTCGCGACCGCCTTTGGCTGGGACTTCGAGGGCACCGTGGTGAAGGCCGAGAAGTTGAGCGACGGGCTCTACCTGCTGTTCGGCGTTGGCGGCAACGTCGCCGTGAGCATCGGTGAACAGGGCGTGCTGCTGGTGGACGATCAGTTCCCGCAGATGATGCCCAAGCTCAAGAAAGCCATCCAGAACCTGGGCGGCGAAGGCGTCGACTTCGTCATCAACACCCACTGGCACTTCGACCACGCCGACGGCAACCTCACCCTGGGGCCGGAGGGCGCCTGGATCATCGCGCACCAGGAAAGCCAGAAGCGCATGGGCGATGCGCACTTGATCAATCTGGTGATCGCGCAGTACCAGCAGCCGCCGTACCCGCCCGCCGCGCGGCCCGTGATCAGCTACGGCGATCAGATGCAGCTGCACTTTAACGGCCAGGACATCGATCTGCTGCACTTCGGGCCGGCGCACACCACCGGCGATACCGCGGTGTTCTTTCGGCAGGCAAACGCGGTTCACCTGGGCGATGTGTTCAACGCCGGCTACCCGTTCATTGACGTCGACAACGGCGGCGACCTGGACGGCGTGATTCATTTTTGCGAGGCCGTGCTGACCCGCGTGAACGAAACCACCAAAGTCGTGCCCGGGCACGGACCGGTCATGGATCGGCAGGGTCTGATTGACTACATCGCCATGCTGCGTACGGTGCGCAGCCGCATTGCGGGCCTGCTGGCGGGCGGCGCGACGCTGGAAGCTGTGATGGCCGCCAAGCCCACGGCGGAGTTTGACGAGCGCTACGGCGATCCGACCATGGTCATCGACCGCGCCTACACCAGCATCGCGCGCGCCGTGCAGCACGCGACGGAAGCGGCCCTGGCCGACAAGGCCACCTTCGACGCGGGCAGCACGCCGTGATCCGCATTACTTACCTGCTGCGCCCAAAGGCGGACATGGCGCTGCCGGACTTTTACGAGTACTGGCGCTGCGAGCACGGCCCGCTGGTGGCGAGCCTGGCCCAGGACATCGGCGCGCTGCGCTACGTGCAGGTGCACACGCTGCAGGACGAAGAGGCGCAGGCTGCGAACGCGGCCATGGCCAAGGCGCGCGGCGGCATGGAAGCCCCCTACGCCGGCGTCGCCGAAGTGTACTTTGAAAACCGCGACACTTTGGTCGCGG
This sequence comes from uncultured Pseudomonadales bacterium, assembly GCA_964640725.1. Classification (GTDB taxonomy): domain Bacteria; phylum Pseudomonadota; class Gammaproteobacteria; order Pseudomonadales; family Azotimanducaceae; genus CALHVX01. The sequence goes on from CAZXIJ010000038.1 coordinate 11,490, forward strand.
CGTTGGAGAGCGAGCGGGGTGCCGCGGCGGCCGCGCGGCTGGTCGAAGACGAGGCACGCTTTATCGATCTGGCGGCATCGCCCCTGTGGCTGGCCTACGACGTGCCGCAGGTGAACCCGACGCCGGAAAACCTGCTGGCGACGCCGCGCAGCGGGCTGGTCAAGCTGTACTTTCCCCTGCGCGCGCAGGCGGCGCTCGGCGAGGCCGATGCCCAGGCCTACTGGCGGGAGAACCACGGCCCGATTATCCGGCGCCAGGCCGCCGGTTCCGGCATCGCCCGGTACATCCAGGTGCATCGGTTGGCCGATCCCCTGGAAGCTGCCCTGCGCGAAGCCCGGGGCACGGTGGCGCCCGGCTACACGGGCCACGCGGAACTGTGGTTTGACCGGCTCACGCTGGGGCAGAGCTCGCCGGAGCGGCGCGAGGCGGCGGCCCGGGCTGTGGCCGACGAATCGCGCTTTATCGACTTCGCCCGCTCTTGCATGTGGCTGGCCAAAGAGCACAGCTTTGTCGACTACCGGTAATCGTTGCAGGTGCTTCCGCCGCGCTTTCCTTCTAGGATGACGGCAACGAAGCTGCCAGGCGCGCACCATGTTCGATCTGTTGATCAAGGGCGGCACGGTTCATGACGGGACCGGTGCCCAGGCCACCACCGCCGATGTCGGCATCCGCGATGGCCTGATCGTCGAGGTCGGGCCCTTGTCAGGCGCGGCCCGGGAGACCATCGACGCGGACGGCGCCCTCGTCGCGCCGGCCTGGGTCGACATTCACACGCACTACGACGGCCAGGTCACCTGGGACAGCGAGATGAACCCGTCCGCCAGCCACGGCGTGGGCACCATTGTCATGGGCAACTGCGGCGTCGGCTTCGCGCCGGTGGCGGAAGGCGGCGAGCAGGACCTGATCGAGCTCATGGAGGGGGTCGAGGACATTCCCGGCACGGCCCTGCACGAGGGCATGCCCTGGGGTCGCTGGCGCAGCTATCCGGACTACCTGGACTTTCTGGCCACCCGCGAGTACAGCCTGGACATCAGCTCCCTGGTCGCGCACGGCGCCGTGCGTAACTTTGTCATGGGCGAGCGGGGGCGTACCAACCAGGCGGCGACCGCGGACGATATTCAGGCCATGGGGCAGGTGGTGGAGGAAGCGCTGCGCGCGGGGGCGGTCGGCTTTTCCACCTCGCGCATCCTCGGGCACCGCTCCATTCAGGGCGAGCCGGTGCCCGGCACCTTTGCGGCTGATGATGAAGTCATGCAAGTGGCGCAGGCGCTCAAGCGTGCCGGCCGCGGCCTGTTCCAGATCATTCCGTCCAGTACCCTCGGGCAGGGCCGGCCCGAGGCCCTCGAACACAGCTCCCTGGAGCAGGAGATCGACCTGATCGCGCGGGTCAGCCAGGAGAGCGGCCGGCCGGCGACCTTTACCCTGTTCCAGGTGGACGACTGGACGGACAAGTGGCGCGAAGCACTGGACCGCGTTAAGGCTGCAAACGCGCAGGGCGCAGCGGTTTACCCTCAGGTGGGCAGCCGCCCCACGGGGCTGGTGCTGAGCCTGGAAACCTACCACCCGTGGCTGCTGAAGCCGAGCTGGCAGCGCGTAGCGGCGCTCTCCGGCGCTGCGCGCGCCCAGGCACTGCAGGATCCGCAGCTCAAGCAGGCGCTGCTCAGCGAGCCGAACGCCGTTGCGGGCGTGCCGCCGGGCACCATGGCCTTCGGCATCGCCCATGTGGAATGGCAGTTCGAAAACCTGTTTCCGCTGGATGCGGGCAGTACCTACGAGCCGCTGCCGGAAGAGAGCTTTGCGGCGCGCACGGCCGCCTCCAACCAGGCGCCAGAAGCGGTGTTGTACGACTACCTGGCGAGCGGCCCGGAGCAGCGGGCCATTGCCTTTTTTACCAACTACGCCGACTACAACCTGGACGCGGTGCGCGAGATGCAGCTCGATGCCTGCACGGTGACCGGCCTGTCGGACGCCGGCGCGCACGTGTCCCTGATCTTTGATGCGGTGAACCCAACCTATCAGCTCACCTACTGGACCCGGGATCGAACCCGGGGCGCCAAGCTGCCGCTGGAACATGTCATCCATCGCGGCACGCAGCGCAATGCCGAACTGTTTGGATTCAGCGATCGGGGCTGCATCGCGCCCGGTTTGCGCGCTGACCTGAACGTGATCGATTACGACAATTTGCGACTAGGCGCATTGGAGCTGACGCACGATCTGCCGGCGGGCGGCAGCCGTTTTCTGCAGGGCGCGCACGGCTATCTCGCGACGGTGATTAACGGGCAGGTGACGCGGCGGCGGGATGTGGACACCGGAGCCCGGCCGGGGCGCTTAGTCCGGTCCTGAGGTTTTCGCAGCGCGCTGCAGCCGCGCGCCCGCGGCGTAGCAATGGCAACACGCCCACAGGGTGATCAGCAGCGTGCACAGCAGCGCGTAGCGCAGGCTGTCGTCGCCGTAGCGCGGCTCGAACTGGTCGCTTAAGAAGCCGACGGTAAACGGGCCAAGGCCGAGGCCGACGATGTTCAGAATGAACAGGTTGATGGCTGCCACCACCGAGCGCATGGGCAGCGGCGTCAGGTTCTGGATGATCGCGAAACTCGGCGCGACATAGACTGTGCCCAGAATCGCGGGCAGCGCGTAGCCGATCAGCGCCTGCTGCGCTGTCTCCGCCAGCAGCGCGTAAATCAGTGGCGCGATGGACAGCAGCGATGCGAGCGCAACGATCCAGATGCCCCAGCCCGGGCCGCGCCGCTGGCCGAGCCAGTCTGCCAGCCGCCCGCCCGCATAGATGCCGACGGCGCCGCCCACCCCGATGAGCAGCGCCAGATAGGTGCCGGTTTCGCCGGTCCCCATCCCGTGAATACGCACCAGGTAAACGGGGATCCAGATCACCGACGCGTAGCCGGTAAAAGCAATGAGCGTGCCGGCGGCGATCACGTGCAGCAGGGTGCCCTGGCCGCGCAGCCAGCGGACCACTTCGCCAAAGGCCGGCGGGGCACCCTGGGCGGCGGCGTCTGCGCCTTCCGACAGGCCCCGGGGCGGCTCCTTGACCGTGAAGCGAACCACCGCCGCAATGATCAACCCCGGCAGGCCTACGATCAGGAACGCGGCCTGCCAGCCGTACCACTCGTTAACCCAGCCGCCCACCAGGAAGCCGATCAGAATGCCCCAGTTGATGCCGGTGCCGAAGATCGCCATGGCGGTGGCCCGTTCCGCCGGCGGGTACAGGTCGGCAATGATGGAGTGCGAGGGCGGGTTCGAGCCCGCCTCGCCGACGCCCACGCCAATGCGGGCCAGGAGCAGCTGCGTGAAGTTCTGCGCGAAGGCGCAGGCGGCGGTCATGAAGCTCCAGGTAAACACCGAGAACGCGATCAGGTTGCGCCGGTTGCGGCGGTCTGCCCACATGGCCATGGGCATGCCCAGGGTCGCGTAGAAGAGGGCGAAGACAATGCCCGTGAGCAGGCCGAGCTGGGTGTCACTCAAGGCCAGGGACTCTTTGATGGGCTGTCCGAGAATGCCCATGATTTGCCGGTCGACGTGGCTCGAGGTGAACACCACCACCAGCACGAACAATGTGTAGGCGCGCCGCTCCGTAGCGGCGGCAGCATCGAATTCGTGGGCTGTATTGTTAGCGGCCCCGACACCGGCTCCGCTGGGAGCGTCGTTGGGGGCCAATCAGCGCACCGGTCAGATGTGCTTTTGCTGGGGCGTGCTGAGCATGTCCGGGATACGGGTCAGCACGGCGCCGCCACCGACCAGCGCGATGACGCCGAAGGTGATCGCGGCCGCGGCCCAGGACCAGCTGATAAAAGCCAGCAGTAGGCCGATCAGCACAAACAGCGAGCCGGACACGATGGCGCCAATGCCGACGTGCTCGCGCTGCTTGACTTGATTCGGGTTTAGCGTGGCCAGGGGCCCGATGTGGGCTTGGCTTTCAGGCACTGACAGGAAAGCCTGGGGCGCAATGGCAAAGGGCTCTCTATCCAACTCTCTCGACGATCTATTCATTCAATCCTCGGCGGGTCTGCGCTGGCACTCCCCTGCCAACGTGTGACGAATAAAAACGCATGTGTAACAGCCTTGCAATCTTTTTGTGACACTTCCATGTCTCGTTCAGCTGTCAGACAGGCGCCCTCTGATTCACGTTGTAAACTAAGGCTAGAAAAGGATTGGGGGATTGCACGTGAAGGTCCATTGCGCAGCTTCTATAAGCACAGGATGGTTGACGAAAGCAGCGCTGTTGTCAGCAATCTTCTTTAGTTTCCCGGCGTATGTGCACGCTCATGGTGCGGCAGCGGTGCCGCCACCGGATGGTCGTACAATCGACTTTCCTGACGTGCCCGGCTACCGAACGCTTGTTGTCGACCTGCACAGCCACAGCGTTTTCTCTGACGGTCACGTCTGGCCGAAGATCCGCATCGAAGAAGCGCTGCGCGACGGGCTCGACGGCTTCGCGGTCACCGAGCATCTGGAATGGCAGCCGCACCTGGCCGATATCCCGCACGCCGATCGCAACCGCGCTTACGAGATTTCCGTCGACGCGGCGAAAGACACGGACCTGATCGTGATTGCCGGCTCGGAGATTACCCGGGAGCTGCCGGCCGGCCACATCAACGCCGTGTTCATTGACGATGCGAACGCGCTGCTCAAAGCGCCCGACGGCGAGAGCGACGTGCGGCAGTACTACGCGCGGGCCAGCGAGTGGCCGCCGGAAGACGCGGTCGCGGCGGCCAATGCCCAGGGGGCCTTCGTGTTCTTCAACCACCCGGACTGGCCGGCGCAGCGCCCGGACGGCATCGCGAAGCTCAGCGGCCTGCAGCGCAAGCTGGTGCGGGAAGATCAGGTGCACGGCATCGAGATTGCCAACGGCCAGCACTACTCGCCGGAAGCGTTTCGCCTTGCGCTCAAACACGACCTGGCGCTCATTGGCGTTTCGGACATTCACGACCTGATCGACTGGGATCACCCGCCGGCCAAGGGCGAACATCGCCCGGTCACCCTCGTGTTTGCAGAAGAACGTTCCGCGGCTGGCATCAAGGCCGGGCTGGAGGCGCGGCGCACGGCGGTCTGGTTCCGCAACACGCTCATGGGGCGCGAAGCGGTGTTGCAGCCCCTGCTCGAGGCGTCCCTGACCATGGCCAGCGCGCGGGCGCTGCCGAACACGCAGGTCGTGGAGTTTGTGCTCAAGAACACGAGCGATGCGGACATGGTGCTGGCCTATACGGGAGCGTTGAGCCTCGCGCTCAGCACCGATCGCGTGACTGTGCCCGCGCACAGCGAGACGACTCTGCGGGTGCGGCCTGGCTCGGCGATCCCGCAGCTGTCGCTGACCTTCCGGATCGACAACGCGCTCACAGCGCCGGGGGAAAGCCCTGTGGTGACCTTGCGGTCGACCGTCGAAGGATGGCCCGCGTCCGGCTAGCGCCGGCCGGCGTCCGGCTAGCACCGGCCGGCGTCCGGCTAGCACTGGCCTAGCCCAGGTCGAAGCTGACGCTTTTGACCAGGGCGAAGATCGACTGGCCT
>CAZXIJ010000038.1:17109-27477 GCA_964640725.1 uncultured Pseudomonadales bacterium
GGCCTAGCCCAGGTCGAAGCTGACGCTTTTGACCAGGGCGAAGATCGACTGGCCTTCCTTCAGCTCAAGTTCCTGCACCGCCGCCCGGGTCAGCCGGGCGCGCAGGCGCACGTCGCCCACGGCGATTAACGCATCCACGAACCCGGGGGTCGGCTCCGGCGTCAGGCTGAGCAGCGTGCCGGCCAGCACGTTGCGAATGCTCAGCCCCCGGGGGGGCTCCGTCGCCACCGCAACGTCCCGGGCGCGCACCCGCAGGCGGATGGTCTCGCCGGGCAGCAGGGATTCCGACAGGGGCATGGACAGGGTGCTGGTCGCCCCGGGCAGGCGAACGGCGGTCAGGTAGCGGTGCGGGTCGTGGCCGGCCACCTCGCCGTCGATCAGCACGCCGGCCTCGAAGCGTCCGGTATAGGGTGTGAGTGCCAGGTCTTCGATCAGCGCATCGGTGGCGCCGCGCTGGCGAATGCGCCCGGCGTCCATCACCACCATCTGCTCGCACAGCGCGGCCACTTCGCCAATGTCGTGGCTGACCAGCAGCGCCGGCCGCTGAAAGGTTGCCAGCGCGTCCTTCAGGTACGGCAGGATGTCGCGCTTGCGGGCCGCGTCCAGGCCCGTCAGGGGCTCGTCCAGCAACAGCAGGTCGGGGCTCGAGAGCAGCGCCCGGGCCAGCGCCACGCGGCGCTGCTCGCCGCCGGACAGGGTGGCCGGGCGTCGGTCCAGGAGCAGGCCCAGGTCCAGGGCCTGCAGCACGGCGTCGCGGTCCGTTGCGCGCTCGGCCCGGCGCCGGCGGCTGAACTGCTCTGCCAGGTCCAGGTTGCCGGCGACGGTGGTGTTCGCAAACAGGCCGGGTGCCTGCAACAGGAGGGTGACGTTGCGCTGGTGCGCGGGCACCTGCAGGCCCTGATCGCTGTCGAGCCAGCGGGTACCGTTGAAGCTGACAAGGCCACGAACGTGATTTGGCAGGCCGGCAATCGCGCGCAGCACGGTGCTCTTGCCGCTGCCACTGGGGCCGAACAGCGCCGTGGGCCCGGTCAGGTCCAGCGTCGTATCGACGGCCAGATCGAACTCCGGCAGCGTTTGCGCGAGCGTTAGCTGCAGCCGGTCCGCCACCGCTAGCGCACCGCCATGAGGGGGCGGCGGCTGCCCGCATACAGCGCCAGCAGGACCAGAAAGGCGAGGCCAAGCAGTATCGCTGCGAGGGTGTGCGCCTCGGCGTAGCGCAGGGTCTCGACCTGCTCGTAAATTTCGATGGAGATGACCCGGGTCTCGCCGGGAATGTTGCCGCCCACCATGAGCACCACGCCGAACTCGCCGAGCGTGTGCGCAAAGGTCAGCACGCTCGCGGTCAGAAAACCCCGGCCGGCGAGCGGCGCGGCAACTCGGCGAAACACCTGCCAGGGACTTGCGCCCAGCGTTGCGGCGGCTTCCAGGGGCGCCGGATCGAGCTGCTCAAAGCTGGCCTGCAGCGGCTGCACCATAAAGGGCAGGGAGTAGACGATGGACGCGATCAGGATGCCGCTGAAGGTAAAGGTCAGCGTGTCGCCGGTCACGGTCAGCCAGAAGCTGCCGAGGGGGCTCGTGGGGCTCAGCAGCAGCAGCAGGTAAAAGCCGAGCACGGTGGGCGGCAGCACCAGGGGCAGGGCGGTAACGGCCTGCAGCACCGGTTTCAGGCGCGAGCGCGTTTGCGACAGCCACCAGGCCAGCGGCGTGCCGATCACCAGCAGCGCGGCGGTCGTCCAGAATGCGAGGGTCAGCGTCAGGAACAGCGCGCCCGGATCAACAGCTGCCATGCGCGACCTCTGTAGGCAGCCGGTAGCCGTGCTGCGCGATCACCGTGCGGGCGGCCCCCGAGCGCAGGAACCCGTGAAAGTCCCGGGCGGCCTTCGAGGCGCCGCGCAACAGCACCATCTGCTGGTCGATGGGCGCGTGCCAGCGCTCGGGCACGGTCCAGCGTCGGCCGTCGCTGCGGCCGCGCAGCTGGGCGGCGGCGATCAGCGCCAGGTCGGCATTGCCGCTGGCGGCCATGGCAAAGGTCTGGCCGACGTTCTCGCCCCGGGCCAGCCGGGGCGCCAGCGTCTGCCACAGGTCGAGCCGGGTCAGCAGCTGCTGCGCCGCAAGACCGTAGGGGGCAAGCTCGGGCTGCGCAATCGCCAGGCGACGAAAGCGCTGCCCCCGCAGCGTGCGAATCGGTCCCGCCGCGGCGGCACCGCTCTGCGGCTGCCAGAGCACCAGGGTGCCCAGGGCGTAGCTGCAGCGGCTGTCCTCGACGATGCGGCCGTCAGCTTCCAGACGCACAGGCCGCGCGCGGTCGGCGGCCAGGAACAGCTCGTAGGGCGCGCCGTTGTGCAGCTGCGCGTACAGCTTGCCGGTGGCGCCGCCGGTCAGCCGTACGGGGCTGCCGCCCGCCGCTTCATGGCGCGTGGCAAGGTCCTGCGCAGTCGGGAGGAAATTGGTCGCAACGGCCACCAGCGGCGCATCGCTGGCGCCGTGCGCGGTGGCGGCGAGCAGCCACAGCGCAGCGGCGAGGCAACGGCAGAAGGCGCTGAGAGCGGCGCTAGCAGCAGCGCAATGAGCGGCGCTAGAAACCGCGCAGCTCATCCGCCTCCCAGGCACTGCAGCCGCCGTCGCCCAGGCTGCTGTACACCTCGTCGTCAAAGCCCTGAAAGCCGAACGCGGTGGCGTACACCTCGCAGCGCTCGCGCTGCGACGGGATTTCCGGATCGGTGCTGAGCGCGGCAAGCAGCATCTCGCCGGTGATTTCTTCATCGCTCATCGCCGGGCCCGTGGGGGCGGTGTCGAGCACCATCATGCGCTGGCCCTGCTCGCCCCAGGCGAGCCACTCGGGATCCGTGCCGCGGGTGCCTTTGCCGGGATCGCCGCTGCGCGCAAACTCCGCCCAGTAGCCCATCATCGTTTGCGCCAGCACTTCGTTGGCCGGGTTGTCGCCGTACAGGTATCCCAGGTTCAGGCCGCCCTCGAAGTTGCCGAACACGAAGGCGATCTCCAGGCCGTGCGCGGCGCCGAGGGCGACGCTCAGGTCATAGCCCATGACGCTCGGCTCTTCGTCCCAGTCAAAGCGATAGGCGTACACGTCTTCGTTGCCCGCGCTGGTGAGCTGTTGGGCGATGCTGTCGACCCCCCGTTCCTTCCAGGCCAGGGCGCCGTACTTGACGATGCGCTGGTACTTGGCCGGGTCTTTCAGCTTCGGAAAGACCCACAGGGTCGTCTCGACATGGTGCGGGTCCCGGGCCATGAACAGCGACGGCTCGTCGCGATTGGTGCCGAGGATGGTCGGTACCTGGTTGTGCTTGGCCGGGTCGCCAAAGATGGCTTCGTTGCTGAGCATGGGCAGCACGTAGCCGTCGCCCAGGTTGTCGGGCACGTTCACCATGCCGAAGCCGCCGGGGTCGTCGAGCAGGGCGTACAGCTCCGATGGGCTCGCCTCGTGCAGCAGCGTGCGCAGCTCCTCGCGAGGCATGTCTTCCTGCATGGCGCGGGCGGTGCCGGCGTCGGGCGCGCGGCCCCGGGCAACGAGCAGCTTGCTGACGATCTCTGCGGAGCTGGCGGGATGCGCGCCCTCGGCGGCGAAGCCCCGGGCGTGCTCGAGGGACGTCACGTCAAAGCCGCCGCTTTGAACGATCGCCCGATGGAAGAGCCCCTTGGCCAGGGGCGAGGCGATCATGGCCAGGGTATCGAAGCCGCCGGCGGACTCGCCGAACAGGGTGACGTTGTTCGGGTTGCCGCCAAAGGCTGCGACGTTGTCCCGGGTCCACTCCAGGGCGCGCACCACATCCAGGGTGCCGTAGTTGCCGGAGTCATCTGCGGGGTCGCCGGTGAGCAGCGCCTCGTGGCTGAACCAGCCAAACAGGCCCAGGCGGTAGTTAAAGGTGATCACCACGACGTTTTCCTGCGCCGCCAGGCGCGCACCGTCGTAGCTGCCGCCGTGGCCGATGCTGTTGCCGCCGCCGTGAATCCAAAGCATGACCGGCAGGTCGCTGCCCGCGACGCTGGTGCTGGCCGGGGCCCAGACGTTCAGGTACAGGCAGTCCTCCTGGCCGATGATGTTGGCATCGTTGCCCGTCGGGGCAGCGCCAGAGAGCAGGGACGACAGCTGCGGGCACAGCGGACCGGCGGCGAGGGCCTCCTTCTGGCCGGTCCAGCTCAGGGTCGGCTGCGGGGCGCGCCAGCGCCGCTCGCCGTCCGCAGGCGCGGCAAAGGGAATGCCCAGCCAGCCGTGGGCGGGGTGCGCCTCATCGCGAAAGCCGATGACCTCGCCGCCCTCGACGGCGCGGACGGTCACGCTATCGGCCACCTTCGGTGTTGCCGGCGCGGGCCCCCCGAGAAAACGGCCGGCCAGCCACAGGACGGCGGCGATGACGACGATGACGATCAGTGCTTTCTTCATGGCGGGCTCCCCAGTGCCAGTGGCCGACCAGCTTACGCATCTGGGCCGGTGCCAGCCAATGCTATGCTGCGCCCGCTTGAGGGGAGCCATCATGACCGCCACGCCTGCGCCCGCCCGCGCTGTCGATCGCAGCCGCCTGAGCGTGCCGGAGCGCCTCAGCTACGGCCTGGGCGACTTCGGCATCAACCTGTACTTCATCGCCGCGATGACGTACCTGCTGTACTTCTATACGGACATTCTGGGCCTGTCGCCGCAGCAGGCAGCCTGGGTGATGCTGGTGGCGCGGCTGGTGGACGCGGTCACGGACCCGGTCATGGGCCTGATCGTGGAGCGCACGAACTCGCGCTTCGGGCGCCTGCGGCCCTGGATCGTCGCCGGCGCGATTCCGCTCGCGCTGCTCGCGGTGCTGACCTTTACGGTCCCGGACCTGTCGCAGAACGGCAAGCTGCTCTGGGCCTACGCCACCTACATCGGCTTCGGCATCGCCTACACGGTGGTCAGCGTGCCGTACTCCGCGCTGACTGCCTCGCTCACGTCCAACCACCACGAGCGCACGGTGCTGTCCACGGTACGCATGGCCTGTGCCTTTAGCGGCGGCTTTGTCGTGTCGGTGTTCATGTTGCAGCTCGCCAACCGCTTTACGACCCAGGCCGACGGCTTTCAGAGCGTGATGCTCGGCTTTGCGGTGGTGGCGACGGGGTGCCTGGTCGCCAGCGCGCTGTTCACCCGGGAGCGGGTCGCGCCGCCGGCCCGGCAGAAGCTGGCGCTGAGCGACAGCCTGCGGGCGGTGTTTCGCAACCCGCCGCTGGCGGTGGTCATCGTGCTGTTCACCTGCGGCATGCTGGCCTTTACCGTGCGCCAGACCATTGCCGTGTACTACTTTCAGTACAACCTGCAGCGCCCGGAGCTGATCGGTGACTTCTTTACGCTCACCCTGGGCACCATGCTGGTCGGGCTGATTGCGGTACCGCGGCTCACGATCTACACGGGCAAGGCCGGAGCGATCATGGTCGGCACGGCGATCACCATCGCCGGGTGTCTGGGGCTGTACGTCACGCCGTACGACGCGCCGAGCCAGGTCATGTTCTGGGGCTGCGTGGTTTCCCTGGGGGCGACGCCGATCGCGGTGCTCGGCTGGGCGATGATTCCGGACACCATCGAGTACGCGCAGTGGCGCCACGGCGTTCGCGCCGACGGCGCGGTCTACAGCTTTGCGAGCTTCTTTCAGAAGCTGGCCAAGAGCGTCGGCGGGGCGGGCGTGGCCGCGGTGCTGGCGTGGGCCGGCTATCAGGCGAACGCCGAGCAGAGCGCGCAGTCCCTGGACGCGATCCGCGCCATGATGAGCTGGGGGCCGGCGGTGATCATGGTGTTCGCAGCCGTGACCGCGGCGGCCTACCCGCTCAACAAGGCGCGGTATCAGGCGATGCTGGAAGACATCTCGTCCCGGGAGCGGGACGGGTCCCGTTCCCGGGACGAGTTTCGCGAGCGAGCCGCGGCTCGAGAACGAGCCGACTCAGCCCCGTGACTGGCCGATCTCGGAGTAGATGCCGTTCGGGTCGAACATGGACATGGAATACAGATCGATGGTGTCCGTGCCGTTCGGGGCCGGTACGGTCCAGCGTTTGGGCGGGTTGACGATGCGGGCGCCGGCGGCCACGGCGCGCGCATAGGTGGCATCCAGATGCTCGGCCTCCAGCACCAGCACCGCATCGCCCAAGCGCAGCCTGGGACGATTGACGAAATCGGGCGTCGGTTCCGGCGTGAAGTCCTGGTAGGCCAGGAAACCCACCATGCCGATCTTGGGGTCGTGCGCCTGCAACATGATCAGCCGCGACGGCTGGCCGTCGGGCGCGCAGGGCGGGAAGCCTTCGGCCACGGTCACCGCGTTGTCGTACCACACGGTCCAGCCGAACACGTCGCGGTAGAACTGGCTGGCGCTGACGGCGTCGGCGACGATGAAGGTGGTGCGTTTGGTGAAGGCGGTGGTCATGGCGCTCCCCCGTATCCTGCGGTGGTGCGCGGATGCTAACACCGGCAGGGGATCCGTCGCGCCCCACACCGGTGGTCGAGCCTTGTGGTAGCGTCGCAATGGCACCGGACCGCGACGAGGACCCAACGTGAGACAGCCCGAATGAGCGCGCCCGCCGCCGAGGCGCTGCCGAGGCAGATCGAGGCCGCTTACGGCGCAGACGCGATGCAGATTGCCGTCGTTACGGCGGCGCTCGTCGCCCTGGGCATGATGATCGAGGCGGGCGTCCATCTGCTGGCCGGCGCCGGCTTTCTGGTCAAAGTGCACGCGATGCTCGCCGTCGCGGCTGGCCTGCTGTGGGGGCTGCTGCGTCGCCGGCGCCAAGCCTCTGCGTTTGCGCCCTCCTGGGCGGTGGCCCTGTGGCTGATCCTGATGCTGAGTGTGGCCTGCCACGCTGCGGCCATCGGGCCCGGGGATCAGGAGATGACCCGCATCTCGCTCAGCGCCCTGGTGATTGGGACCGGCGCTCTCATTCTGCCGACGCGGATGGGCTACCTGACCCTCGCGGTCAGCGGCGTCGCGCTGTTTGCGCTGTTCTGGGTGACAGCGCCAGCGGCCCCTTTGCTGAATATCAGCGTGCCGTTCCTGGTGGTGTGCGTGGCGTTTCTGATACGCAGCGCGCGGCGTCGGAGCATACGGCACCGGGTTGAGGCCCAGGCGCTGGCCGAGGCGCTGCGGGAAGAGCATGCCGAGCGGCTCGCCGCCGATGCCGCGACGGAGATGGCCGTGCGCCTCAGCGCGGGCTTCGCGCACCACTTCAACAACCAGCTGCAGGAAGTGCAGCTGGGCGCCGATGTGGCAGACGGCATGCTGGACGCCGATCATCCGGCCAAGCCGTATCTGGATGGCGTGATTGCGTCGTCCAAGCAGGCCGCCAAGCTCACGGCGGCGCTCATGCGCTACTCGCGGCGCAGTACGCTCCAGCGCGAGCCGGTTCAGTGGCAGGTGCTGGCTGATGATCTGGCGGCGCGTTTCAATTTGCCGCCTGCCGTTCGCCTGATCATCGAACCGTCAGACGTGTCGCTCTACGCCGATGCGCAGCAGCTGCTGGTGTGCGTGGGCGAGCTTGTCGAGAACGCGCAGGAGGCGCTGCCGGACAGTGGCGGCGAGATCGTCGTGACGTTGGTGCAGGACGGCGAGGCGGTGCGCATCGACGTCAAGGATAACGGGCGCGGCTTTCCGCCGGCGCTGATCGATCAGGCGGCGGAGCCTTTCGTCACCAGCGCTGCCTTTGAACGCTTTGGGCTTGGGCTCGCCACAGCGGCCAGCATCGCCACCCGGCACGGCGGCGCGCTGTCGATCGCCTCGGAGCCCGGCAAGGGCTCGACGGTATCGATCACGCTGCCGCGGGATCAGGGCGAGGCGGCGTAGCGCGCCAGCGAGTCTTTCATCTGCGCCTGGTGCGCGTTCTGCCACCAGGCCAACACCGTTGCCTTGAGCGCCATGGCCACGGCCACCGGCTCGTCAAACATCAGGTGGTGGTGCGTGCCCGGCACCTTGAACTGCGGGATCAGCCCGCTGCCCAGCCGGTCCATGTTGTCGGCAAAGAAGGCGGCTTCGTCCTTGCTGTCTTCCCCCAGCATCACGGCGCTCGGGCACTGCAGGGCCAGGAACTTGTCCTGCTGGGTGTTGCCCATCTCCATGTAGTCGAACAGGCCGGGATCGAACTTCCAGGTCCAGCCGCCGTCCACGGGCTTTAGGCTCTTCTCGGCCAGGTGCGCGATGATCTCCGGGTGGTACACCGGCTGCTCGGGCACCAGGCGGTAGCGGCCGAGGGCGACCTCGCGGTCTTCGTACACGCGCAGCTTGCGGCCCGGCTGCACGCCCTCGCGCTCCACGCGCAGGCCCCACTCGATAAAGTCTGCCGGCGCGGGCACGGTAAAATCCATGAGAACCAGCCCGCTCATCTGGGCGCTGAACTGGTAGGCCGTTTCCAGGGCGATAAAACCGCCGTAGCTGTGGCCGACGACAAAGGGTCGCGGGCCGAGCTGCGCGGCTTCGGCCACGGCCCAGACCTCGCGGCCCTGCTGCGGGCCGCTGTAGTTGTCGCGCCAGTCGCTGTCGCCATGGCCGCTCAGGTCGAGGGCGGCAACGCGACACTGGTCGGCGAGCATTGGGGCGAGCCAGCGCCACCACTCCAGGTGCGCGTTGCTGCCGTGAATCAGCACCAGGCCGGGCTTGTCGGTCACCTCCGGGTGCTTGTCCCAGACGGTGTAGTGGATGGCTGCGCCCTCGACCGTGATGGTGTCAGAGGTGGAAGGACACTCAAGGCCTGTGCGGAACCAATGGGGGGACTGTTGATCTGTCATGCTATCGCGGTCATTTTTGCCGCGACTCTAGCACGGAGCCCGAACCCTCATGCAGCTGCGCACCAACTACGACGAATCGGTCTGGGACCTGGGTCCCGATCAGCCCGGCGCCGAATGGTTGCCGTCGCCGCTCCCGGGCGTCTCGCGCTATCCGCTGGATCGCGACGGCGAAGAGGTCGCGGTCGCGACGTCGCTCGTGCGCTACGCGCCGGGCTCGGATTTCGATCCGCACCAGCACGCGCTGGGGGAGGAGTATCTGGTGCTGGAGGGGGAGTTTGCGGACAACCACGGCCGCTATCCCGTGGGTACCTATGTGCGTAATCCGGCCGGCACGGCCCACAAGCCCTTCAGCGATCCGGGGTGCCTGATCTGGGTCAAGCTGCGGCAGTTTCATCCCGACGATCAGCGGCAGTTCGAGATCCCCCTGGACCTGGTGCCGCTGAGCGCCGGCCTGCAGGAGCAGCCGCTGCACGACTTTGCCCATCCCGACCCGCAGGACGCTGACGAGGGGGCCATGCGCGAGCGCGTGTCTCTCTGGCGCATGGCGGCCGGGGAATCGATCGAGCTGCCGGCGGCCTACAGCCCGCAGGAGGTGTTTGTGATCGACGGCGAGGTGAATTGGCAGGACGCGCAAACGGTCACGCTGGGGCGCTACGGGTGGCTGCGCTTGTCCCCCGGCCAGCCGCTGCGGCTGTCGGCGGCGACGGCCAGCGCCTTCCTGTGGAAAGAGCGCGCGCTCTGGTCGATCGCCACCCACCAGGATGCCAATCCCGGGAACTGAGGACTCCGTCTCCTAACGCGCTGCGCAATCGCGCGACCCTTCGACACAGCGTGCCGGCGCGACGCCGGCCGCTGCGTGTGAACGGGCGTGCAGGAGGCGCGGCGCATGAAGATGTCAAAGAATCGGCGATGGCAGACCGTTCGGTCCATGGGCCTTGCGTCGCTGCTGTCCTTGTGGGCGGGGCTCGCTCTGGCGGCCGACGCCGACCCGGCCGATGCGGGAGCCGGTGGCGACCTTTCCTTTGGCTACGTGCAGAGCCTGCACCTGACGGACGACGCCCAGCCCGGCGACTACTTTCTGCTGACCCAGAACGGCACGCCGATGGGCCCGATCGCCGTGCAGCTGGCGGAGGCGGTGGTGATGCGCGCGCTCGCCCTGCGCGGGTACGGCGAGCGGCGCGACCGCATGGCCGACGCTGACATGATCCTGGTGCTGCGCATGGGCGCGCAGCCGGACCGGCCAAGCATCGATGACGTGCTGGAGCGCGGCGTCGATCCCGATGTGCCGCTGGACCGCGGGCAGCGCTTTGTGCGTGTCGATGCCTACGACCTGGCCGGGCTCGCAGGCTTTCTAAAGGCCCAGGGCGATGCGGCGTCGGTCCATGCCGGGGCGGACTTCCTGCGCTGGCAAACGCTGGCCGTGAGCCACGGCGCGCTCAGCGGCTTTACCGCGGTGCTGCCGACGATGCTGGCCGGCATGTCCAGCCACCTGGGCACCAACATGACAGCTGCCGTGGCGCTGCCGGCGCCGTCCCCCTGAACGCTGCGGGTTGCCGTTTTAGTCGACGGTGATCGAGCGGAAGATCTCGCCGCCTTCGAAGCGAATCTCCGGGCAGGTCATGGTGGTG
>CAZXIJ010000039.1:0-26093 GCA_964640725.1 uncultured Pseudomonadales bacterium
CACGGACGAGATCCAGAGCAACGCCAGCAAGTCGCTGACAGAACTGATCGGCTAGAGCGCGCGCTCCGGCGCCGCTACCGTAAACACCGGCTCGTTGGCGCTGCCGTCGGCTGCTGACGACAGGAAGCGCTGGCGAACCAGGCCCAGCTCCGTCAGCACCGCAAGGGCTCGCCGCACATCTTCTGCCGCCAGTCCGGCCTGCGGGTACCGCAGCAGCATTTCGAGTTCCAGCTGTTCGCAGCTCAGGGCATGGCCTGCCGTTTCGTAAAGCCGGGCCGCCAGCAGCAGCGATACGGTGTCGTCGATCATGAACGGCCGGGATCGCAGCCGCTCATTCAGCCGGTTCGGCAGCGTGGCGTTCAGCCCGGCGCGGCTGGCAACGCCGCGCCAGCACAGGCGCGCAAAGCGATCATGCATGCAGCGGCAGTGCGCTTCCCGGGCAGATGGTTTCGCCCCCATCAGCTGTAGACCGCCAGGCGATTCAGGCCCGGGTGGTGTTCGACGGTCAGGGGCAAGCCGTACACGTCGGAGAGCAATTGCGAAGTCAGCACCATAGGCGGTTCTCCCTGGGCAACGATTGCGCCCTGATGTAAAAGCACGATGTGGTCGGCAAAGCGAGCCGCGAGATTCAGGTCGTGGAGCACGATCAGCACACCGACATGTTCCTCGCAGAGTTCCCGTGCCGACTGCAGCAGCTGCTGCTCGTGCGAAAGATCGAGGCTGGCCGTCGGCTCATCGAGCAACAGATAGCGATCCGCGCTGTCCCGGTGGCCGGACAGCTGCAGGATCGCGCGGGCAAAGTGCACTCTTTGCTGTTCGCCCCCGGAAAGGGTGTTGAAGGTTCGGGGCAGCAATTCGGAGAGCTGGCAGCGCTTCGCAGCAGCCTGTAACGCATCTTTGCGTTGCCCTTCATCAGCCCCAACCCAACCCATCTCCAGGATCTCGGCGACACTGAAGTCAAACACCACGGTCGTGGACTGCATCATCACCGCGCGCCGGCGCGCGAGCTCAACGGCGCGGTACAGGAGCAGGCTTTGGCAGTCCAGAAACACGGTGCCTTTTTCCGGGCGCAGGTCGCCAGCCATGACGCGCAGCAGGGTGGATTTGCCGGCACCGTTCGGCCCGATCAGCGCGACCAGCTGTCCCGGCTCAATCTGCAGATCCACCTGGCTCAGCACCTCGCGACCCTGACGGGCTACAGTGATGGACTTTGCCGCCAGACTCATGCCGGGCGCATCCGGGCGATCAGCCACAAAAAGAACGGCGCGCCGATCGCGCTGGTCACGAGGCTGACGGGGAGCTCAGCGGGCACGATGATCGTGCGAGCAACCAGGTCGGCCAGAACCATCAGGCTGGCCCCAAGCAGCGCCGCGCCGGGCACGACCAGGCGATGCGTGGACGACAATAGAAGGCGGACCAGGTGCGGCACGACCAGCCCAACGAAGCCGATCATGCCGGACAGGGCGACAGCGGCGCCGACCGCAATGGCTGAGCCAAACACCACGTAACGTTTGAGGCGCTGCACCTCCACGCCCAGGTGCTGGGCCTGGATCTCGCCCAGCTGCAGCAGGTCCAGGTCCCTGGCCTGTTTGCCAAGCCACAGCACGCCGAGCGTCATCAGCGCCAGAGCTGGGGCAACCAGCGGCCATTGCGCTCGCCCAAAGCTGCCCATCATCCAGAACACGAGTGTCCGCAGCTGCCGGTCATCACTCAGGAACTGGAAGATGCCGATGCCGACGGTACAGAGCGCGTTAATCGCGATGCCTACGAGCAGGATGGTGACGACACTGAACTGGCCGTAGCGCTGCGAGAACGCGAACAGTCCCAGGGTGACGGCCACAGCGCCACCGATCGCCGCCAGGGGAATCGCGTACGGGGTTAGCGCGGCGGGAAGCGCCGTCGCTTCTCCCAGCACAATCATCGCGACCGCACCGAGAGCGGCCCCGCTGGAGACGCCGATGAGGGTCGGGTCTGCGAGCGGGTTGCGAAACAGCCCCTGTAGCGCGGCCCCGGCAATGCCAAGCACGCTGCCCACGGCCGCCGCGAGCACCACGCGCGGGCTGCGGATCTCGGCAAAAACCGTTTCCTGCAATTCCGACGCGGTGCCAGCGAGCACGGCCAGGGGCGACAGCGATATCGCGCCCATGGACAAGGCCGCGAGCAGGCAGCTCGCCAGCAGAATCACCAGCGCAGAAAGCCCCAGACGCTGTTGCCGCCCGACACGCACGGTGCTCAACACAGCGCTGCTCACCGGGCGACCGGCGGCTCTTCGAGGGTGCCGACCTGTCGCGCGAGTTCCGCCGCCGCGCCAAGGGTTCGGGGACCGAAGCCGAGCATCCGCATGCCGTCCATGGCGACCACGCGACGCTGCCGGGCTGCCGGAGTCAAACGCAGGGCCGGGTGGGCCAGCAGCGCATCGATGCCGCCGGCCTGCGCCAGCCCTCGCTCCGGCACCACCAGCACATCCGGCGCCGCCAGCGCCATGGCTTCCATGGACACTGGCTTCCAGCCGGAAAACTCGGCGAACAGATTGTTAAGGCCAGCCATGGCCAGCAGGCCGTCGCCCGACGTCTCGCGACCCGCGGCAATCGGGGCGCCTTCGCGCAGGCCCAGCAGGACCGCCACTTTGACCGCAGGATCGGGCACCACCTGCGCCAGCAAGCGCGCTTCGTCCTGCAGCGCGACCACGGCCGCAGCGGTTCGCGCGCTGTCCAGCGCCAGCAGATCGGCCACGCACCGGACCTTGTCGACCACGCCTGCCGCCGTAAAGCGCTCGGGGAACGCAATGACCGGAACCCGGGTCTGGCGCAGCTGAGCCATGACTTCCGGCGGGCCCATATCGTGTTCCCCGAGCACGAGGGTCGGCTCGACCGACAGTACGCCCTCGGCGGACAGTGCGCGCACGTACCCGATCGACGGCAACGCCCGCGCCTCCGCGGGGTAGTTTGACGTGCGGTCTGCGGCCACCAGCCGCTGCGACTCGCCCAGCAGGTAGATCACTTCGGTGATGGACCCGCCCGCAACCGCAATGCGGCGGGCATCGATGCCCGGTGGCGCCTCCGGGCACTCACGCGCGTGTACCGCCTGCGACGCGGCGCAAACCATGAAAAGCAGGGACAGCTGCAGCCAGCGCTTCATGGCCTAAAGCTCGATTTTGACGGTCGCCGCGGCGTTGAACCCGGGCTGAGAGAACCGCCCCGGCGCGTCGCTGCCGATCGCCCCCGTATCTGCCCAGCGCAGGTATTGCTTGTCGGTGAGATTGAACAGCCCGACATTCAGGCTCACTTTGTCGGTCATTCGAACATAGGCCATCAGGTCCACAATCCCGTAGCCGGCCGTCGCCAGCCGGGGATTGTCGGCGTCGATATCGCTGTTCTTTTTCCGATCCACCAGCGTCCACACCAGGTCGCCGCCGAATCGGCCGCTGGGCGCGTCATAGCCCAGACCGAACACCGCGGTGAGCGGGTCGACGGTGTTCAAGGCCTGCTCGCGATCGCGGTCCTCGCCGTCGGCCCAGGCGATGGAGGTGCGCGCCCGAACGCCCCGAAGCGCCGGGAAGGCTTCCCCCAGGTACCACTGGCCAGACAGCTCGATGCCCTCGATGCGCACTTGGGCTCGATTCACGCTCTGGAAGGTCAGCAGCCCATCGGCGGGATCCACGCCAAAGCTGCTCTGGAACTGGGGCGCGATCGCCAGGGACTCAATGAAGTCATCGTAGTCCGTGCGAAACACCGCAAGGCTCGCCTGCAGCGGCGCGCTCTGCCATCGAATGCCGAACTCCAGGCCCTGGCTGGTTTCGGAAGTCAGGTCCGGGTTGGAGATCGTCTTGTAGCCGCCGATGAAATTAGTAAAGCCAACATTGACGTCGTCGTAGGGTGGGGCGCGAAACCCTTCGCTGTAGCGGCCATAGATAGAGGCGGCTTCTGACAGGTCAAATACCGCGCCAAACTTCGCCGTCAGTTCTGAGTCCTTGTAATCCTGAGGGTCCGCGATGCCGGGGTTGCCGCTCCGGTAAATGTCATCGGCGGTAACGTCCGCATCGAAACGGTCATAGCGCAGGCCGGGCGACAACAGCAGGCGACCGTCCAGCAAGGCGATCTCGTCCTGCAGGAAGAACGCCGTCTGGGTCACCCGGGTTGCGGGAAAATCCCGCGTCGGCAATGGAAAGAACTCAAAGAGCGGGCTGCCCGCGAGGTCCGTGGTGCCGCCGTCGCGAAGGGATTCGCTGTCTGTGCGGTAGTAGTCCACCCCGGCGGTGATCAGGTGACTGGCCCCGCCCAGGTCGAAGGCGCTGCTCGCCTGTGCATAGGCGCCCTGGATTTCCTGCTCGAACACGGAACGGCGTGTGCGCAGCTCCTGTCCGGAAAAAGACGCCCGCAGATCCGAAGTCACCTGCTCGGTCGTCGCGTCCTGCCGGTACAACTTCAGCTGCAAATCGGACAAAAAGCCACGTTCCGGCCGATAACGATAGTCGAGCGCCACGCCCGAACGGTCGCGCTCGTCCACCGTTTGCCGGGTCAGGGTCGTAACGCCCCGGGAGACCGTGTTGTAGTCCGACAGGATGTCCGAGTCGCTGGCGGTCTCATAGCGGGACAGGGTCAGCAGCAATTCATGCTGCTCTGCGGGCAGCAGCGACAGCTTGACGTTCAGATTGTCGGTGCGGATATCCTGAGGGTCTGCCTGTTCCCGCGTTGGGCCCGTGCCGCCCATACCGCCGGCTGTTTCAGTCTCGCGCCCGTCCCGTCGCGTGGCCGTCAGCAGCGCGCCGAGCTGCTCATTGCCCAAAGCGAAATCCAGGGTGCCGTTGAAGGACGCATCGGCGTCGCTGTAGCCAGCGCGCAGGCCGGCGTGCACCCGCTTGTCAGGGCCCAAATAGTCCCGGGGACCGCGGGTAGCAAAGGCCACAACCCCGCCCAGGGCATCGCTGCCGAACAGCGAAGAGATGGGGCCCCGGGCAATCTCGACCCGGTTCAGCGCATCGATATCGACAAAGTCCCGGCGCGCACTCAGGAAGGGGCCGAAGGAAAACTCCTCGGGTACACGCACGCCATCGACCAGGGTCAGGACCCGATTGCCGTCGATACCGCGAATGTTGAAGCCGCCCAGCCCGAAGCGGCTCCCGGTGCCGGCAACAGACACACCGGGCTCAAAGCGGACCAGATCGGCAATATCGCGGGCGAGCTCCCGCTCGATCTCTTCGGCGGTTTTGACCGTGACCGTCGCTGCGACCTCGCTCAGCGCCCGTTCCGTGCGCGTGCCGACGACCGTGACTTCCTCGTCGTAGGCGCTTGCCCGGGGCTGTGAAGGGCCTGCCCCCGACGCATCGACTGCAGTTTGCGCAAGCCCGGGGCCACTCACTCCCAGGGCAAGCACTGCAGCCAGCGGGCAGAGGATCCGCCAGTACCGATGGATGAATCGGGCACCGGAGGCAGGTTGGGATTGGCCGTGCGGGGCCGGGGTGCTCAGAGAACAAGGGGTAGGGAGCAGGGTCCGGCCCGCACGGCCAAAACAGTTGCCCACCGCCGCAGCGGTTGGCGTGTGTGTGCTAAAAAACAGTTCGAACAACGGAAGATGTCCTTCGGTGGAGTAGGGTAGTACTGGACTCTCTAAATGAGAATAGATATCATTACGATATAGTAATCACAATCATTCCCGACATGCAAGCCATCCTGTCCCGCTTCGAACACTTTCTATCCGCAGCCCGGCGCCTGTGCCTGCTGCCCTTGCTGCTGGCCGCCTTCACGGCCCCGGCCGTCGCCGAAGATGGCGCTCAGTCCCGTCAGTACACCTTTTCCTGGCGTTTCCAGCAGGGCGGAGACCTGGCGCCCCGAGGCGGGACCACCAAGGGACCGGCCCTGACCCTTGATCGGGAGCCGTCCGCCGCCTGGCAGGCCCTGCAGCAACCCAACCTCAGCAACCGGGAGCGCGATCGCCGGGCGATCCTGGCGATGGCCGGCCCGTATCGCGCCAGCTTCGACTTCATCGAGACCATCGACTTCCAGGCAGCGGGCAAACCGGCGCAGCCCTACCAGTCCTGGGGCACGGAGTACGTTTACGTGCTGAGCAACGAGCCCGAGTTTGTGTCCCTGCAGCACGTGCTGGTCATGCGCATCGCGCAGGAAGACGGCTCGCTGACGGAACCCATGGTGGTGAAGCACTGGCGACAGGACTGGCGCTATCAGGACCGGGACCTGCACCAGTTTCGCGGCGAGCGCCGCTGGGAGCGCACGCGACGCTCCCGCCGGCAAGCCCGGGGGCAGTGGACCCAGGCCGTGTATCAGGTCGACGACTCGCCGCGCTACGAAGCCTCAGGCCGCTGGACGCACGACGCGAACGTCTCGACCTGGCAAAGCGGCGACACCTGGCGTCCGCTGCCGCGCCGGGAGTTCAGCGTGCGCGATGACTACCAGGTCCTGATCGGCACCAATCGCCACACGATTACGCCGACCGGCTGGGTGCATGAAGAGAACAATCGCAAGGTGGTGCTCAGCGCGGACGGCAGCCCGGCGCAGACCCTCGCCAAAGAAACCGGGCTCAATCGCTACGAGCGCATCAAGGGTTACGACTTTGGTGCCGGGGACGCCTACCTGGCCAAGACAGCCAGCTACTGGCAGGCGGTCCGGGACACCTGGGCCGACATCTACCGGCAGCACAACCGTTTCACTCTCGCCGAGCAGGTCAACAGCCAGCCGCTGTTCATGGCCATGTTCACGCAGGCCGACGAGATCGCAAGCGCCACGGCAACCAGCGACGACTTACAGCCGGCAGTGCAAGCCGCCCTCACGCCCTACCTTCAAACCGACCGCTGACCCGGTGACCGAACACGAGTAGCCTTGCCATGTTCAACCCCAGCACGCCCAAATGGTTTCGCATCTTTCTCTGGACCACCATTGCCCTCAGCCTGTCGTCGGTCTACGTCGGCAGTTGGTTGCTGGTGATCTGACCCGCGCGGCGAAATCGCCGTGATCTTATGCCTGGAAGGAGTACTGGACACGGCCGAATGCGACGCTGCACGCGAGGCGCTCGCGGCAGCACCGTTCCTGGCCGGCGCTCACACGGCCGGCGCCCAGGCAAGACCACTCAAGTGCAACGAACAGCTGGCTGCTCGAGACCCGCTCGCAAAAGCGCTGAGCGCCAAGGTCGAGCAGTCCCTGCGCGCGCACCCCGTCGCTGCTGCCGGAGCCCTGCCGCTGAGATTCGCGCGAATCCTCATCAGCCGCTACCGGGCCGGCATGGCCTACGGCACGCACATCGACGAGCCCGTGATAGACGGCACTCGCACTGACCTGTCCTTTACCTTGTTCCTGAGCGGGCCCGACAGCTACGAGGGCGGCGCCCTGGTACTCGATACGGCAACGGGAGAACAGGCCTTCCGGCTGCCCGCTGGCAGCGCGGTGCTCTACCCGAGCGGCGCGCGGCATCGGGTCGAGACCGTCACCACCGGCGAGCGCCTGGCTGCTGTGGGCTGGCTGCAGAGCGAGGTCCGTGATCCGGCAGCCCGGGAAATTCTGCTCGACCTGTCAGCAGCGCTCGCGGAGCTGCCGGAGGGTGCTGAGGATGTGCGGCTGCGGCTCGACAGCGTCCGCGCATCGCTCAGGCGACGTTGGTCAGAGCTTTAGCATAGGGCCGAAAGCCGATAGTGAGCGCTTACTCTTCGATGACCGACTCAAAAGTCTCGAGCTCCGGGTGTCCAAGGTAGGTGCCTTTCGGCGCCTTCGCCTGCGCGTGGGCCGCGCGGAAGTGGTCAGACTCCGTCCAGGCATCGAAGGCCGCGCGCGACGCCCACACCGTGTGGGACGCATAGAGCACGTACTCGTCCTGTTCCGGCCCGCGCAGGAGCGCAAACTTCTTGAAGCCCGGCACCTGCGACAGATAGGACTCGCGCTCGCGCCACAGGTCTTCGAAGGCGCCGGTATGGGTCGGCGCGATACGGAAACGGTTCATGGCTAGAAACATAGTCAGGGCCCGAGGCTTTGGAACCCTTAACAGTATTGATTCTCAATAAGTGCGTAAAGCGCTCGATCAGGCGGCTTCGGAGAGCTTGCCTGGCGACGCCTTGGGCGCGGCCTGCTGATCGGCATCCAACGCCGCTGGTACCTGGTACCGGCGATGGGCAGCGTCCATTGCTGCCTGCAGCCGCGCCGTCACGGCGTTCACCGGTGTGCCCGCAGCAAACCGCTGCACGGGCAAAAATTCAACGGTCACGGGACCGGGCACAACCTTCCTGGAACCTTTCGGCTGCAGGGCCCGAAGCCCCGCCAGGTACATGGGCACAACGGCCACATCTTCCTGCAAAGCCAGGATCGAAACGCCGTGGCGGAACTGGCCGAGCGCGTCGCCGGTTGCTCTTGTGCCCTCGGGAAACAGGAACACGTGCTCGCCCCGACCCAGCAGCTCTGCTGCATAGCTCAGCGCCTGACGGCCCCCACCACGCATGATCGGAAAGTTGCCCAGAATCAGCGACTGATACCAGGGCTTGAGCACCGTCTTCTTCTGGCCTTTCAGAAACCACCGGTCCTGCGCGGCGCCAAAGAACAACCGCCGCTGAATGCGTGCCGGCAGGCTCTCGTAGATCACCACGGTATCCAGGTGACTGGCATGGTTGCCGATGAAGATGCTCGGGCCATCGATGTCGTTCAAATTGGCCGCGCCGACCAGCTTCAGCTCCGTCACCGCCTGCTCCAGCCAGCGCGTGTAGGCGCGATAGCGCCAGGCACGACGAGCCAGCCGGGCCCACCACTGGGTCTGCCAGCGCTGCGGGCCGACATAGCGGCGCTCGTCCGTTTCGTAGAGTTTGGGGCTGGGGGCTTTCTTGAGCGGGGTGCTCATGGGGACTCCTCGGCTGTGGCAGCGGTCAGTGGTGAGCCGCTCCGTCCGTGGAGGGGCTCTTTGAAACGCGGGCGGCGACCATAACGGCCGGTTATGACGGAATTGTGTCGCTACCTGCGGTGTTCGTCGGTCAGCCTGCAATTTCCAGAAGGAAGACTGCATTGGGCGCTGCCTGAAACGACAATCAGCAGTTTCAGACCATTTTCTCGTGAACCACGATGCAAATCGCGGGCCAGCTTTGCGGCCTGGGCGGACAGCCTGAATGACAAAAATGCCCCCATTCAAGGCGCCGTTCGCGGAAAACAGCGGCAGAGCAACCGCTGCGCACACCAATTTAACGCGTCAGCTGCACCATTTTTGTGCAATGGCGAGATCCCGAGCGACCGCTAAGCTCATAGCGGTGACAAGAACGTGCGATCCGCCGAGACCTGGCCGATTTCTCCGTCGCCCGACAGGCGCTGCAAACCTGCAGCGGTGTGAAGCGATGTGCCGCCCAACGCCGACATTGGGCCGAGCCAGAACCGGACCGCGTACCGACCCATGTCCACCCACAAGCATCACCGCCGCGCCCCACCCCGCACCCTCGCCGGGCTTTGCCTGCTCGTATTGTGGCTCCCGCAGCTCAGTCACGCCGAGGGGTCGGCGCAGATCGGGTTGACCCAGCGGCTGCTCGACTTCAGCCGCGCCCAGGTAGAGGGCTACGCAATCGATGCGGACTCCGCCTCCCTGTTTGTCGATATCGAGACGGCCGGGGAGGTCATTAACGTCAGCGCCTGCGGCTCCAGTAACTCCGACGGGTTGTCCGTGGATATCTTCGACCCCGGCGGCACCTCGGTGTATGCAGGGTCCGGAGGACCCCGGGTGCTCGACGACGGCAGCGGCGGCAGCCCGAATGGCGGCAAAGTGAACTGCTCAAACTCTATGAGCGGAGCCCTGACGAACCCCCTCCGGCACGTCACGACCACGACTGGCGCGTACCGAATCGTGCTGGAAAACACCAGCCAGTCGAGCTTCGACTTCAGCATCTTCGAACGCTACGACGTAACCGTGACCGCCGACGCCATGACAGACCCGGACCCGACGGTCGCGGCGGGCCGGCTGTGGGCCTACAGCTGGAACTTCAACGCCGGCAGCTTCGCCGAAGCGGACGCGACGGACGCCGACTACTTTGCGCTGGTACCCGGGGGCCGGCCGAGCACCCACTACATCTGGAAGCTCGACCTGAACAACTTTGCAGGCTTTGGCTACAACATCATCGCCAACGACATTGGCGTTGACCCGCCGTTCTCCGGCTACTCGGCGCCGACCGGCGCTGACACCGGCGATCCCAGCGACGACAACACCGCCACCTACAAGTACAGCGTCTACCTGGGCGTGCCGGCGATTGCCGACCCGGAGCCGACGGACCCGCCCCAGCTGTCAAACATCCGCTTCGTCGACGATGCCGGGCAGGACGCGCGAATCTCGCCGAGCGGCGGTGACGGCACCCAGGACAGCGGCAACTTTGAGTTCACCAGCGATGTGACCGGCGCGTACGCCATCTTCATCGATATCGATCAGGACGGGACCTTCGGCAATGCCGGCGACCGGCTATTGCTGGGCTCAGCCACCGTCGGCGCCAACAGTGTGCCCTGGGACGGCACTGACGCCACCGGCACCATCGCGCCGGCGGGCATCTACAACGCGCAGGTCAGCGTGCGTATGGGCGAGTACCACTTCGTGGCCAACGACGCAGAAACCAGCGGCGGCACGGTGGAAGACGGGCTGACCATCTTCCAGACCGCCCTGAACGGCGACACCACTGCCGTCCAGATCTATTGGGACGACATCTCGGTACTGGGTGCTGGCGCTGGCGGCACAGCTGTGACGCCGACCGGCGAGCTTTCTGGCACCTCGGCGGGCAGCCACAGCTGGGGCGACTTTGATCCAGGCGGCAACGGCTTCGGCAACGTGCGCTTCCTGGACACTTATGTGTACGGTCTCAGCGCGACAACAAGCGTACAGACGTATATCGCCAGCGACGATACGCTGCTGACCGGCACCGACGGCAGCGTCGATATCGCCGCCTTCACCGGGCCCGGCGAAACATTGACCTTGACCGTCAGCGACGCGGACCTGAACGCCAACGCCGCCGTCATCGAGTCCGTCGGCGTCGACCTCGTGAACAACGATACCGGGGAGCTGGAACAGATCATCCTGACGGAAACCGGCGCCAACACGGGCGTTTTTTCCGGCTCGCTGCCCACCGCCGAGACTGCTGCGGCGGCGACCAACAACGACAGCCTCATGCACGTGCAGGTCGCCCACACAGTCACCGCAACCTATCAGGACCAGCTGGACAGCACCGGCAGCAATGCCACGCGCACCGACACGGGCACCATCGATTTCGACGCCGACAACGACGGCATCAGCAATCCGAGCGACCCCGACGACGACAACGACGGCATTCTCGACAGCGTCGAAGGCAGTGGCGATCGGGACGGCGACCTGCTGATCGACTCCCTGGACATCGATTCGGACGGCGACGGTATTCCCGACAACGTCGAGGCGCAGGCGGAAGGCAGCTACCGCGCTCCGCAAAACGTCGATGACGATATGGACGGGCTCGACGACGAGTATGACCCGAGCGAAGGCGGCAGCGCGATCGTGCTGGCCAACAGCGACAGCATGGGTCAGCCGGACTACGTGGATTTCGATTCCGACGATGACGGGATTCTCGACGCAGTCGAAGGCCACGACGCCAACGGCGATGGGATTGCAGACGTCACGCCGGCCGGCGCCGACAGCGACAACGACGGGCTCGACGACAACTACGACAACGTAGCGCTGCCAGGCGTCACGAACGAAACCGGCAGCAATGCGCCGCTGCAGAACACGGGCGGCGCAGCAACCCGGGACTGGCGCGACGACGACGACGATGGCGACGGCAGCACCACCACCGCAGAAGGCGGGCCGGGCAACGATGCCGACAGCGATGGCCGGCCGGACTATCTGGAAGCCAGCAATGTCGATGGCGACACCGACGGCCTGACCGCCCAGAACGATCCGGATGACGGCGATGCCTGCGCGCCGTCGCAGTTTGGCAACGGCTGTGCCACAGACAGCGACGCCGACGGCACGCCCGACAGCGTCGAAGGTCCCAGCGCCGACGGCGACAGCGACGGCGTGCTGGACTACCTCGACTCGGCGATCGCCGACAGCGATGCTGACGGCGTCAACGACCAGAGTGACCCGGCGAACGGCGACCCCTGTGTGCCGAGCACGATCGCGGCGCCCTGCGGAGCAGACAGCGATGGCGACGGCATTACCGATCCCGTCGAGAACATCATCGGCACCGATCCCTTCGACGCCGATACGGACGATGACGGCCTGGCGGACGGGGCCGAAGACCTGAACGACAACGGCGTGCTCGAGGTTGGCGAAACCGACCCCCTGGACGCCGACACCGACGACGACAACCTGCTCGACGGCGTCGAAGCCGGCGCGGCCACCGGGGTGCCGGATCCGGACGGTGCTGGTCCTGCCGTGGGCACGGCCGCCGGCTACAGCGGCGATGCAGATCCGGGCAGCAGCACAGATCCGCGCAACCCGGACAGTGACGGTGACGGCCTGAACGACGGCGCCGAAGATGCGAACGGCAACGGCTCCGCCGACAGCCCGACCATTGGCGGCACCGGCACCAGCGGTGCCGGCGAGACCGACGCGACCAACAGCGACACCGACGGCGATGGGCTCAGCGACGGCGACGAGGTAAACGGCCTCGGCGACCTGGCCGCCTTTGGCGCCACGGATCCGCTCGATACGGACACTGACGACGGCGGCGCCCAGGACGGCGCCGAGGCGCAGGCGGCGACGCCGAGCGATCCCACCGCAGGCAATGCCCTGGACGACCCGATCGACAGCGATCAGGACGGCGCCTTTGACGCCGTAGAGGCAGCCATCGGCACCGACCCGAACGATCCGGACACCGACAACGACGGCCTGCTCGATGGCCAGGAAGCCGGCAACGACGGCACCGTCGACCCGGGCGATACGGACCCGCTGGATGCCGATAGCGACGATGATGGCCTGGCGGACGGGGACGAGGACCGCAACCGCAACGGCGCTGTGGACAGCGGCGAGAGCGATCCCCTGAACATCGATACCGACGGCGACGGCGTCGATGACGGTATCGAGCGCGGCGCGCCCAGGCCCGGTGTGTCCGGTGGGCTGTCGGACGGTACCGGCGTGGCCTACAGCGGCACCGCCCCCGGCTATGCAGGCGACGCGGATCCCGCAAGCACCACCGACCCGACCCTGTCGGACACGGACGGCGATGGGCTGCGCGACGGCGACGAGGATGCAAACGGGGACGGCGCCGCCACCTTCGTTTTGGGGGACAGCAACAGCGACGGCAACGGCGAGACCGATCCCGACCGGGCCGACACTGACGGCGACGGGCTCAGCGATGGCGACGAAGTCAACGGCACCGGGCCGATGGCCAGTATCGGCAGCACCAATCCCGTCGATACAGACACCGACAACGGCGGCAGCCAGGACGGGGCCGAAGTTCTGGCCGACGGCACAGACCCGACAACCGGCAACGGTGCCGACGACATCGCCGGCGACTCGGACAACGACGGCCTGTCAAACGCCCAGGAAACCGTGCTCGGTACCGACCCGTTGAACGCAGACACGGACGGCGACGGTATCGACGACGGTGACGAAACCGGCAACGACGGCCGCGTCGACGTCAGCGACACCGACCCGCTGGACGCCGACAGCGACGACGACGGCCTGGCTGACGGCGCCGAGCAGCTCGGGCCCGATGGTCAGCCCGGCACCGGGGACGAGACCAATCCGCTGGCCGCGGATAGCGACGGCGACGGTCTTGGCGATGGCCTGGAGTCTGGCGTGACGACCGCCATCGACGGCGGCCTGTCCGGCAGCGCCACCTTCACAGGCACGGACCCTGCGGCCGGCAACTTCACCGCCGATGCAGATCCGGCCACGACCACCGACCCAACCAACCCGGACAGCGACGGCGACGGTCTGAGCGACGGCGCCGAGGACAGCAACGGCGACGGCGCCACTGCCAACACCATCGGCGGTACGGGCACGGCAGGCAGCGGCGAGACCGACCCCAACGACCCGGACAGCGACGACGACAACCTGCTCGACGGCACGGAAGTCGCGGGCACCGGCGCCCTCAGCGGCGCCGGGCCCACCGATCCGCTCGATACGGACACGGACGATGGCGGCAGCGAGGACGGCGTCGAGGCGCTGGCCGACGGCACCGATCCGACCCCCGGCAACGGCGGCGATGACGCAGGCAACGACCCGGACGGCGATGGCCTGTCCACCGCCGCAGAAACCGCCCTGGGCACGAATCCGCTCGATGCGGACACCGACAACGACAGGATCGACGACGGCTCCGAGCTGGGCGGCGACGGTGTTCGCGGCCTGCGCGACACGGACCCCCTGGACGCCGATACGGACGACGATGGCTTAAGCGACGGCGACGAACAGCGCGGCGCCGACGGGCTACGAAACAGCGGTGACGAGACCGACCCGCTGCGCTTTGACAGCGACCGCGACGGGCTTGGCGACGGCCTCGAGCAAGGTGCCACGGCGCCGCTCCCGGGCGGCAGTTCCGACGGCAGCGCCATCGCCTTTAGCGGCACGCAGCCTGCGGGCTTCATAGCCGACCAGGACCCGGCCAGCACCACAGACCCGACCCGCGCCGACAGCGATGCGGACGGCCTGGCGGACGGCCTGGAAGATGCCAACGGCAGCGGGCGGCGGGACTTTGCCGGGCCCCTGGGCGGCACCGGCACCAGCAGCGCCAGCGGCGACGAAACCGATCCGCGCAACCCCGATTCCGACGGCGACACGCTCAGCGACGGCAACGAGCGCAGCGGTACGGGCCTGCTGAACGGTATCGGCGCGACAGACCCGCTGGACACCGATACCGATGACGGTGGCAGCCCGGATGGCCAGGAGCCGCTGCTCGGCACCGACCCGTCGCCGGGCAACGGCGCTGACGACATCATCGACAGCGATGGCGACGGCACAGCGGACGACGCCGACAGCGCGCCCGCTGACCCCTGCCTGCCCGACAACCGGGTGACGGCCTGCGACAGCGACGGCGACGGCATCGCCGACGGCAACGAGCTGGCCCAGGGCACCGATCCGAACGCCAGCGACAGCGACGGCGACGGCCTGCCCGACGGCGCGGAAACCGGCGACGCGGACGGCGACGGCATTCCCGACAGCGCAGAAATCGATTCCGATAACGATGGCATCGCCGATATCGTCGAGCTGCGCGGCAACCCGGCCGTACCGCCGGATGCAGACCTTGACGGCATTCCGGACTTCCGGGACCCGGACTCCGACAACGACGGCATCAGCGATGCGGAAGAAGCGAGCGGCAATGTCGCCTTAAGCGGCAGTGATCAGGACGGCGACGGTATCGACGACGCGATCGACGTCGACCAGACCGGCGGGCCCGACGCGAACAGCGACGGCATTGATGACAATGCGTCGAACACCGACACCGACGGCGACGGCATTCCCGACGCGCGGGATCGCGACAGCGACAATGACGGTATCCCTGACGCGCTGGAAACCGGGGCCGACCGGGACCGCGACATGGTGCCCGACTTTCAGGACCTGGACGCCGACGGCGACGGCATCAGCGATGTCGTCGAAGGCGACCGCACCGGCATCGACAGTGACGGCGACGGCATCGAGGACGGCTTCGACGTCGACGTGACTGGCGGCCTGGACGAGAACGACGACGGCGTGGACGACAACGTGGGCGCCACCGACACCGATCACGACGGCGCGCCTGACTTTCTGGATCTGGACAGCGACAACGACAGCCTGACGGACGTGCAGGAAAGCGGCGGCGAGGATGCGAACGATGATGGCTTTGAAGACAACGGCGTGATGGCAGCGGCACCGGTGGACACGGACGGCGACGGCCAGCCGGACTTTCGCGACCTGACCAGCGACGGGCCCGGGCTGTTCGACATACGCAAGGGCGAGCCGGCGCTGGACGGCAATAACGACGGAGTGATCGACGACACTCAGGACACGGACGGCGACGGTTTGCCGGACAGCTTCGACAAAGCCCCGGGAATCTTCGGCAAGAACGCCGATGCAGACAACGACGGCATCTCCGGCTTCGACGACCTGGACGCCGACAACGACGGCATTCCCGACCGCGTCGAGGCCCCGAACGGCAACTTCGAACTCGACTCCGACGGCGATGGCGTGCCGGACTACCTGGACCTGGACAGCGACAACGACGGGATCGCCGATGCTGTCGAAGGCTCACCAGCGCTGCGCGATATCGACCGGGACGGACAGGTCGACGGCTTTACCGACAGCGACGCCAACGGCCTGGACGATCGGGTCGCACCGCTCGCGGAGCCCGCCGACACCGACGGTGACGGCGTCCCGGACTACCGCGACCTGGACGCCGACGGCGACACGCTGTCAGACAGCCTGGAGGCAGGGCTCGCAGCGTTTGATGCCGATGGCGACGGGCTGATCGACTCATCGCCCGACCTCGATGGCGACGGCTGGCGCGATAGCGTGGACGGCCTTGTGGACGGAGTCGCCAGGACCAACCTGCAGCTGCGGGACACGGACGCCGACGGCACGCCGGACTTTCGCGATCTGGACAGCGACGGCGATGGCCTCGATGACGCTCTGGAGATCGGCGACTTCGACAACAACGACATTCCCGACTACCTGGAGAATCAGCGCAACGGCGAGCTGGAAACCGCAACGCGCGGCAGCGCCGGCAGCCTTGGCTGGGAGGCCTTGCTGCTCATCGTGCTCGCGGGATGGCTACGCGGAGGGCGCGGGGTTCGGCACGCCGGGCGCGGCTAGCGGATCGGCGACACCGGCGCCGGCTGCGTGTTCAGCCGGCCGTGGGGCCGAACGCCCTGCAGGTACTCGTCAATCACCTCGTGATAGCGCCGAATGCGCGATTCCTGACCGGACAGGTACACGCCCTCAAAGCCGCGCGAGCGGAAGCCGAGCTGCTGCCCGGTGGTGATGGACAGATCCTGATCCATGGCCATGCCAATGCTCTTGTCGCCGTAGTCGAGCACTTCGCGCTCGGCCAGCTGGCCAGGTTGCCTGGGGCCGTCCGGGGTGCCGACCGGCTGGGTGCTGCCTTCCGGCACATAGGCGTAGTGCCAGTTGTCAAAGATGCAGCGTTCCGGATCCGTCGGGTGCGGCCGAGAGCGCAGGAAGTGGAAGCCGTCGGCGTTAATGGACACCGAGAAGTTGGGGAAAATGTTGTAGTGGTAATAGTCCGTGAGCTGCTCGTCACGCAGGTCGTTCCAGAACTCGAAACCGCGCTGGGGGCCGAGCTCGCGCTTGGCCTGCTGGAGCGCTGGGCGGATCTCCCGCTCGCGGCCGACAAAATCGTCCGCGTTCAGGCCCCAGGTTTCCATCGCGCCTTTCAGCGAGGCGCGCATCCGGTCCCCTTCCAGAGACTTCGCGGGGTAGCCGGCATGCATGATCATGCGAGCGTGGCCTTCCACACACATATCGAACTGGGTGTCCTTGTAGCCTTCTTCAATCGTGGCCGCGGCCTCCGGATGCACGGTCCGCAGGTGGTAGCTTTCGTTGAAGTTGTCCTGAATGACCTTCCAGTTGCAGGGCACGTTCACCGTGTAGGCGACGTAACGATCCATCTGCTCGACCGGGTACATGGACCAGTCATCCCAGATCGGTCCGAGATACTCCCGCAGCGTACCGGCTTCCGGATCCATGTTGACCCACACGAACCCGGCAAAGGTCTCGCACTTCACTTCCTTGAGGCGAACGTTGTCGCAGGGGTTGCCCTGGGGGAAGTCTTCCTTGTCCTGCGCGAAATTCAGAGAGCCGTCCGGCAGAAAGGCCCAGCTGTGGTATTTGCAGACAAAGCGCTTCACGTGCCCGGCCTCTTCGAACACCAGCCGGTTGCCGCGATGCTGGCAAACGTTATAGAAGGCGCGGATGCTGTCGTCCTTCTGCCGCACCATCAGGATCGACTCGGGACCGACCTCTTCCATTTGCCAGTCGCCGGGGTTCGGCATCTCGGCAGCGCGCCCCAGCAACAGCCAGGTTTTGGTCCACATATGCTCGAACTCGCGCTCGAAAAACTCCCGGGAGGTATAGCGGTACCCCGGGATCGAGTGGTCGCCAATCGCCGGCGCCTCCCAGGCCGGGGCCGGAGTGCTGCGCCAGTCTGCTGCGGTATCCGCCATCGTTGTCTCCTTCGGGGCTGCTTGCGCCGCCGGATTCCGACCGGCGACGCGAAAATTGAAACGCGTTCCAGTATAGGCAGAGGGGCCGCAGGATACTACTATCTGCGCCGCCCGCCCTCGCGCCCAGGACAAGAGCTACACGCATGAACAGCCCGCCGGATGATCGCTGGATTCTGAGCCCCGAATCCCAGCGCGGGCCCCGGGGCACCAAGGTCGTGGCCACCGTCGGCCCGGCCACCGATGGCAACCTGCCGGCGCTGTTTGCCGCCGGCGTGAACGTCTGCCGGGTCAACTTCTCACACGGCACGGCCGACGAGCACCGGGCCCGGGTCCAGGCCATCCGGGCCGCGGCAGTGGAAGCCCAGCGGGTCGTCGCGATTCTGGGCGATCTGCAGGGGCCGAAAATCCGCATTGGGCGATTCGCGGCGGAGCCGGTGCTGCTGGCGGTGGATGCGGCCTTTACGATCGACAGCGCCCACGATGCCGACCAGGGCACCGCGGTCCGAGTCGGGGCAACCTATCCGGATCTGGCCAGCGACTGCCAGCCCGGCGATATGCTGGTGCTCGGCGACGGCCTGATCGAGCTGGAGGTCACTGCCATCGAAGGCACGGCCGTCACCTGTCGCGTCGCGGTGGGCGGCGAGCTGACCGGCGGCAAGGGCATCAACAAGCGCGGCGGCGGGCTGTCGGCCGGCGCGCTCACCCCCAAGGACCACCAGGACATCGCGCTGGCCGCAGAGCTGGGTGTCGATTTTCTGGCCGTATCCTTCCCCCGCAGCGCCGCCGACATGAACGAGGCCCGCAGGCTGGCGCAGGCCGCAGGCCTGCACTGCGCCCTGGTGGCGAAGCTGGAGCGCGCCGAGTCCGTCGCTGACCCAGACACGCTGCACGACCTGATCGCAGCCAGCGACGTGGTGATGATCGCCCGGGGCGACCTGGGCATCGAAGTCGACTACTCGGCGCTCATGGGCGTGCAGAAGTACGTGATCAAAAAGGCCCGGGAGCTGGGCCGCGCGACGATCACGGCGACACAGATGATGGAGTCCATGATCGCCAATCCGGTCCCGACCCGGGCCGAAGTGCTGGACGTTGCGAACGCGGTGCTCGACGGCACCGACGCGGTCATGCTGTCGGGAGAAACCGCCGTCGGCGCGTACCCCATCGACACGGTCAAAGCGATGGTGCGCGTCATCCGCGGCGCCGAGGCCAGCGCGCAGTTTCAGAGCGGCGCGGTCGAAGCCGAGCGCTGCGAGGCCGTTGACGAAGCCATTGCCATGGCAGTGATGACCGTCGCGGCGCGGCTGGAGCGCGTCAAAGCCATTGTCTGCTTCACCGCCAGCGGCAACACGCCCAAACTGATGTCCCGCTACCTGAGCCGCCTGCCCATCTACGCGCTGGTGGAAGACCCCAAAACCCTGGCGCGCATCGCGCTGTATCGGGGCGTGAACCCGGTGCTGTACCAGCCTAGCGTGATCGACTACGAAGCGATGAATCGCGACGCCATTGCGTGGCTGGTCGATCGCCGGTTCGTCGCGAACGGCGATCGGGTCATTCTAGCCAAGGGCGATCTGAAAGAAGACCGGCAACCGGGCGGCACCAATACCCTCAAGGTCATCAAGATCGGCGACGCGCCCTAGCACGCGGCGCGCAGCGCAAGCGCTCTAGAACCGGTGGCTCACATCAAAGTAGAGATAGCGCCCGCGGTTTGAGTGCAGGCTACCGAAATAGCCGAGCTGCTCGTCGGTGGTTGCCGGCTCTTCATCAAACAGGTTCCGCACACCCAAACGCAGGCGGGTGCCGTCCAGGGCGCCATCCTGAAAGCGATAGTCGACGTGCGTGTTGACCGTGATGAACTCGTCCACCGGCAAGGGCCGGCCCGGATCAGCCGTGTCGCCATCCGCCCGGGTGCTGGTATCGACCACGTCGCCGACATAGTTCACGAACAGGCCTGCGGCCCAGGCTTCCTTTGACCAGAGCGCCGACAGGGTGCCACGCCAGCGCGGCCGGCCGTTTTGCTTGATGAGACTGCCGGAGCCGTTCGGCGCCAGCCCGGCGTCGATGATCAGCTGCTGCTCTGCACCAGGGCTCTGGTCGAACTTGGACAGATAGGCCCCATTCACTTTGAAGTCAAAGCTGCCCAGGTCAGAGTCCATGCTGTAGAGCACGCTGACGTCAAAGCCGGCAATCTCGCGAAGCTCCTGGTTCTGGAAAGTGTCGTTAAAAACCACCGGCTCGTTTGAGATCGGGTCACGCACCAGGCGGTCAAAGGAGCTGCCCTGGGACCTGAGAATCGAGTCCAGCAACACTGCGTTATCGGCATTCAGCAAGCCCACGACCCCATCCTGCTCGATCTCCCAGTAGTCAGCGGTGATGGTCAGCCCCGGTAACGGCGTAATGACGATGCCGTAGGTCAGGTTCTCGCTCTCTTCCGGATCCAGGTTCTCGTTGCCCTGGCGGCGCTCTTCGACACCGGTCGAAACGCCAGTGACCGGATCGTTGACGGTGTTGACGACGGTAATCGCGGGAATGTTGGTTTGTGTCAGGTTAGGCGCCCGAAAGCCCTCGGAATAGGCAGCGCGCACCTGCAGCCAATCCGTGGGGTACCAGGAAGCCGCAACCTTGGGTCGAGTAATGCTGCCCACATCAGAAAAGTCTTCGTAGCGCGCGGCGATCTGCAGATCGAGGCTTTTCGCCAGCGGTACATCGCGCAGCACGGGAATCAGAAATTCGGCAAAGGCCGAGGTCACGCGCCGGCTGCCATCGGCATCCGGAGACGCGCTGGAACCGACGATGTCGCTGCCGTTCAGGAAGTCGCCGGTCACCAGATCGACGAATTGAATCGTGCCGTCAGAGCGCGGGTCACGGTTCTCATCGAAGTCTTCCTCGCGCCACTCAAGGCCCAGAGCGACACCGACCGAACCCGCCGGCAGCTCAAACAGCTCGTTGGTCGATACTTTGAAATCGATGAGCTTCAGCGAGGTTTCGCTTTCGCGCTTGACGCTGATCAGCAGCGGATCGATCGCGCTCTGCGGGTTCGGGGTCGGGTCAAAGGGGCTGGTGGGGTCCGCCGGATCCAGGCCCGAGAAAATGTTGTAGGTGCCCGGCTGATCGGACAGCAGCGCCTGCTGGAAGAAAGTGTGGCTGATGCGATTGCTGGTTTTGTCGACCGTCTCTGCTTCGCTGTAGACCACGCCCGTATCGAAGTCCCAGCTGCCCATACTGCCTTCCAGACCAACGACGAAGCGAAAACTCTCGTCTTCGACATTGACCTGGCGGAATCCGGTATCCAGCGGCGCAAAGGCCCGCAGCTGGAAGCCCAGCCCTTCGTCGGGCACATCCGGATCGCCGGCGGGGACAACGCGGTTCGGGTTCACCCGGCCGTCGGCAAACTGCACGGGGCCGAGCGGGTTCCAGTAGTAATCTGCCGGGACCCGGAACCGGCCATTGGACAGCAGGCCAGCCTGCTCCCGGTTGCGGTCACTTTCCGC
Source organism: uncultured Pseudomonadales bacterium (assembly GCA_964640725.1). Taxonomy (GTDB): domain Bacteria; phylum Pseudomonadota; class Gammaproteobacteria; order Pseudomonadales; family Azotimanducaceae; genus CALHVX01. Next base: position 21,569 of record CAZXIJ010000039.1, read on the forward strand.
CGAGTAGTAGCTGGCTTCGCCGTACAGCCGATAGCCGTTGTCGAAGTCGTGGCTCAGATAGCTGAACAAGTTGATCCGGTCTGAATCGGAAGACAGATCGCGGGTGATGTTCCGGTTCTGCCGCAGCGCACGGTCGGAGCCGCCCGGGTCCAGGCAAAGGCCGCCGCTCAGAATGAAGTTGCAGTCCGCATCGGTGAGCGTCGCGCCGTTGTCGCGGGTGAGCACCGTAGGGCGCAGGTGGTGCCGGCCCGCGCCTTCGTAAACGAATTCGCCCCAGCCCAAAAAGGTGCCCGACCGGTTGTCGAGACTCGTATCGCCTGCAAACAGGGGGTCGCCCGCAAACTCGCCGCGCAGATCGGAGTTCCTTGAGTAGTCGCGCTCCGTGGCCTCAAAGCCACTGCGCTTGTAGTAGGAACCGGAAACCGTGACATGGGTTCGGCCATCGTTAAAGTCAAAGCCGTGGGCGCCGTTCAGCAGGTATTCGTCCAGGCTGGTGCCTTCGGAGGTGCCGTAGCGCACAGAGAGCTGCGAACCGTCGTAGTCATCGGCGAGGACGTAGTTGACCACGCCGGCTACGGCATCTGTCCCGTACAGCGCCGCGGCACCGTCACGCAAGACTTCGACCCGCTGCAGCCCCGCTACCGGCAAGGTGTTGGAGTTGGTGGTCACCACAGGAATTCGGTTTTCGGTCTGCGTGCCCGGGTGCAACACCATGCGCCGGCCATTGATCAGCGTCAGCGTGTTGCCGGTGCCGAGGCCACGCAGGTTGATGGAATTGACGTCACCGCGCGCAGCGTTCACGCCGGTCGTGACCGACTCGTTGAACCCGACAAACCCGAGCTGCGGAATTGACCGCAACAGCTCGTCGCCGCTGACGGCGCCTGTAAGCGCGATATCGTCCTGATCGAGCACCGACACCGGCAGGGTGCCTGCCACGTCTGCGCCCTTGATTTGAGTGCCGACCACCACGACCTCTTCGATGACGTCGTCGCTGGCATGCACGCCCGCAGTGGCGAGGGCCAGCAGGACACTCGCAGCTATAGATCCTCTGAACATCGTTATCTCTCCCCAAACCCCGTTCATGATCGCAAGCACCGACCCCCGGGCAATCCGGTAGCCGAGCCTCCAACCGCCTTACTGTAACCACCCCGGGGAACCGGAACTAATAGCCAGAATCAGTCCGCCTATAGACTGGGGTTATTCACAACGCCAAGCCCTCGCTGTACCTGCAACCGGACCGGAAGCTATCCTTTCCGCTCATAACCGCAACTCATGGTCTGCTGAATGCGTCTCCGCCACATCGAGGTCTTTCACGCCGTGTACTCGAGCGGGTCTGTGACCAGCGCGGCACGGCTCCTGAACGTCTCTCAGCCCTCGATCAGCAAGGTGCTCGCCCACGCAGAAAGTCAGCTCGGCTTCCCGCTGTTCCAGCGGATCAAGGGCAAGCTGGTTGCAACACCAGAGGCCGTGCGGCTGTACGACTCGGTCGCCGCGCTGTACGAGGACCTCACGGCCGTCCGGCGCATCTCCGCAAACCTGCGCACCGCTGCCGACGGCCGTATTCGCGTCGCCTGCACGCCGGCCATCGGGCTGGAGCTGTTGCCAGACGCCATCGCCAGCTTTCGAGCGCTGGAGCCCGAAGCGGTCATCGAGATCGAAACCCTGCACCTGGCGGAGTTGACGGCCGCCCTGGCGGAGTCCCGCATCGACCTGGCTCTGGCCTTCGATGCGCCCTCGGTGCCTGGCATCACCGGCGAGATCTTATTCCACGGTGCCATGGTGCTGATCGCGCCGCTCGATGAGCCTGACTTGCCAGCGGGGCCCGTCATGCTCGCCGACCTGGATGGACGGCCTTTCATCAGACTCAACGAGCGCGGTCCCCTGGGCCAGCTGCTGACTTCGCACCTGGCCGCCAGCGAGGTACACCTGCAGGAGGTGGCGGTGTGCGAGACCTACCAGATTGCCCGGCGCCTGGTGGCGCAAGGACTTGGGCTGTCGGTGGTGGACCAGCTCACCGCGCACGGCGCCGCCGGTGGCGACGTTCGCGTGTTGCCTTTTGAGCCAGAGATCCCGTTCAGCGTCGATCTGCTGACCCTCGAGAATCGGCCGCTGACACTCCTGTGCCAGCGCTTTGCCGACCACTTGCGGCCGGCCTTTGCCGCCCGCAGCGGCCTTGGCAACACATAGCGTGGGGTTATGTGATCGCCAAGGATGGTGATTGTTCGTGCCGCGCAGCGATGCATAGCATGCAAGGCAGGAAAAGTTCATGAGGTCAGATGGTGCACGTCGCCGTCATTGGCGCCGGTGTGGTCGGCGCCACAACTGCCGATGCGCTGCTGCGGGCGGGCCATCGCGTCACGCTGTTCGAACAGGCGCCGGAGGCCGCCAGCGGAGCGAGCGCAGCCAACGGCGGCCAGCTGTCTTACAGCTACTGCGATGCCATGGCAAACCCGGCACTGCTCGCGCGATTGCCTGGCGCGCTGCTCGGCCGGGACGCGGGCATGCAATGCCGCCTGGCCGTCGCCCCGGACTTCTGGCGTTGGGCCATGGCCTTTGCCGCCAGCAGCCGGCACTGCCAGCGCCACTCCGATGCGCTGCACCGTCTGGCCGCGGAATCAGCAACGCTGATGCAGCGCTATCACGAAGATCTCGGCCCAAGGTACTGCTACCGCGAAGCGGGCAAGCTGGTGCTGCTCGGCGCCGCGCCCGATCGAGCGGACCAGGCGCGCTACGCCGCCAAGCGCCGGACCGGGATCGATCTGCGGGTGCTAAGCCCTGCCGAAGCGTTGGCGGTGGAGCCGGCCCTGGCTAACTGGCAAGGCCAATTCGCGGCCGCGCTGTACGCCCCCGGAGACGAAGTCGGAGACGCCCAGCGCTTCGCCCGGGCGCTGGTCAACCAGCTGCAAAACCAGGGCATGGCGCTGAAAATGGGCAGCGCGGTTCGCCAGATCGAACGCGAGGCGACCGGGTCTTTGCGGGTGAGCGGCAGCGACTTTTCCGAGACCGTCGATCGGGCCGTTCTCTGCACGGGCAGCGTTCCCTCGCACCTGGACCGATCCCTGGCACGTCGCTACCCGGTGTACCCGGTCACGGGCTACAGCCTGACTCTGCCCGTCGGCGCGGCGAGTACCAGCGTCAGCATCACCGATCTGTCATCGAAAGTTGTGCTGTGCCGGCTGCATGACCAGCTCAGAGTCGCCGGCTACGCCGACCTCAACTTGACCCCGGAGCAGCACCGGCAACGGATCCGGGCGCTGCAGAATCATGCCCGGCGGCTGGCTCCGGACATGGCGGCATGGGACTGCGAACCCTCAAGCTGGACCGGCCATCGGCCCATGACTCCGGCCAGCATGCCCCATATCGAAGAAACGCCCGTACCGGGGCTGTTCGTCAACCTGGGGCATGGCATGCTCGGCTGGACCCTGGCGGCCGGCTCCGCAGCGCGTGTTGCGCAGCTGGTCTCGCGGTCCAGACCGCGCTCGGCAAAGCTCCCCGTGACGAGGCACTCTCCACAGCATGGCTAACCGCACTTTCCGCACCGGTGCCCGCATCCTCCCATCGCTGCTAGCCGCAAGCCTGGTCCTCGCGCCCGCTGCGGCGTACCCCGCGCCCGCCCATGGCCCTGTGCAACCCATCATCCGTTACGACAGCGCCTATCATCCGACCGTTGGCACCCGGGGCATGGTGGTTAGCCAGAAAGCTCTGGCCAGCGAGGTCGGTGCAGCCATGCTTCGCAAGGGCGGCAACGCGGTCGATGCGGCCGTCGCTGTGGGTTTCGCTCTGGCGGTCGTTCTCCCGCGAGCCGGCAACCTGGGCGGCGGCGGCTTTATGCTCGTTCACAGCGCGAACACCGGGGACACGATCGCCCTGGACTTTCGGGAACGGGCGCCCGCGGCAGCCACAGCCACCATGTTCCTGGACGAAGCCGGCAACATCGACCAGGCGCTTTATCGCTTCAGCCACCTCGCAGCGGGCGTGCCCGGCAGCGTCGCTGGCCTGCTGCACGCGCTCGAGGGCTACGGCAGTCTGCCCCGGGCAACGGTCATGGCGCCGGCCATCGCCCTGGCCCGAGAGGGATTTCGGCTGGATCACGACATCGCCTCGGCCATGCAGGCCCGGCGCCAGCAGCTGTCTGCCACCAAAGCGTCGCGCGCACTGTTTCTCGACAGCAAGGGGCAACCGCACCCGGCCGGCACGCTATGGCGGCAACCGCAGCTGGCCCGCACGCTGGAACGCATCGCTGCCCGGGGCCGGGCCGGGTTTTACGAAGGGAGCATCGCGCAGCTGATCGTCGCTGACATGGCAGCCAACGGTGGGCTGATCTCTCTGGCCGACCTGGCCGGCTACCAGGTCCGAGAGCGTCCGGTGACCCGCGGCCATTTTCACGGCTACGAAGTGCAGGCCATGCCACCGCCCAGTTCCGGTGGCGTGCACCTGGTGCAAATGCTGAATGTGCTGTCGCACTTTCCGTTGGCTGACCTGGGACCGCGATCAGCGCAGTACTACCACACGATTGCCGAGGCCA
>CAZXIJ010000040.1:0-25626 GCA_964640725.1 uncultured Pseudomonadales bacterium
CGGCATCGCGGCGATTCATGTTGTATTGGAGCCCGGTGCGGACCTGATGCTGGGCTCGGGCCTCTCGGAGCACTCTCGCGTTGACCCGTCCACCGACAGCCAGAATCGCTTCTACGGCGCGGCCTTCGCCCTGTACGGGCTGCTTTTGTGGCTGCGCAGCGCAACTACGACGAGGAACACACCATGACCGCAACGACAGTAGAGGGCGGCTGCTTTTGCGGCACGCTTCGCTACGCCGTAGACGGTGGGCTCTGTAACGCCCGCAGCTGTCACTGCTCCCGCTGTCGCAAAGCCTTCAGCGGCGCCGGTTCGGCCTACGCCGAGCTTGCGCCCGAAGCCAGGTTCCGCTGGCTATCCGGTGCTGACGCGCTGCAGCGCTACGAGGCCGCGCCGGGCTGGGGCATGGCCTTCTGTTCGCACTGCGGCACAACACTCTGCGGCTGGTTTGAGGACCGCATCCATGGCGTCACTCTGGGCAGCATCGACGGCGACCCCGGGGTCGACATCGAACAGCACATCTTCGTTGGCTCGAAGGCACCCTGGGACCATATCGGCGGACCGGCCCCGCAGTACGACGCGCACCCGGACTGAGATGAGGGACGCTGTATCCACGTCCGTTCGCCAGGCTCAAGCCGAGTACTTCGAGCGCAACGACTGTGCGAAGACTGGCTGCTGGACCTGAGCGTTACCGAACTCAGGGCCCTGACATCCCCCAGGTCGCAGAGGGTATGATTTGCCGCTGCACACAAGGGGAAGCAATCGATGACTCAAACGCAAAGGGGACCTGTCTCGGTCGAGCGCCTGGCCTGGCTCAGCGGCGACTGGGCCGGCACGCTCGGGGAGCAGCGCGTTGAGGAGTTCTGGAGCGAACCGCACCTGGGCTGCATCGAGAACAAGGTCCGCCTGAGCAACCCGGACGACGTCGCGCTGATCGAGCTCATGATGGTTCGCGAAGCCGTAACCGACGCCGGCGAGCCGACCCTGTCCCTGCGCCTGCGGCAGTTCGACGGCACCCTGGCCCCGGTCGCTGATCAGGCCATGCTGCTCGACGAGCTGACAGACACCTTCGCGGCCTTCAAGCTGAACGGCGAAGGCCATATCGAGCGGCTCAGCTACCGGGAATCAGCGCCCGGCCAGATGGAAATTCAGGTATCGCTAAAGGCCGGACCTGTCGTCACCGCGAACGTCACTCGTCGCTAAGCGCGGACCGCGCGTAGCGCCCGCTAGCGGGCCGCGACTTCTACCTCGCGCGCGTAGCGCAGCTCACCGCCCACAAAGGTCATTTCTACCTCGGTGGCCGGCATCGCGTCTTCGGCAACGGTCAGCAGGTTCTGCGACAGCACCACCATGTCGGCCAGCTTGCCCGGGGTGAGCGAGCCTTTCACCGTTTCTTCGAAGGCTGCGTAGGCATTGTTCAGCGTGTAGCTGACCAGCGTTTCCTCGCGCGTCATGGCCTGTTCGGGGTGAAACGGTTCGCCGGTCTTCATGATGCGGGTGACGCTGGCGCTGAAGGACGCGATGGCATCGATCGGCTCAACCGGCACGTCCGTGCCGTTGCCCAGCACGGCACCAGCGTCAATCAGATCGCGCCAGGGATAGGAGGTGATCCGGGTCCGCTCTTCGCCCAGCCGCGACGGAATCCAGGGACCATCGGAGGTGCAGTGCACGCCCTGCATCGCAGCGATGACGCCCAGCGCGCCAAAGCGCGGCACGTCCGCAGGGTCGATGTGCTGGGCATGTTCGATGCGCCAGCGCAGCGCTTTGCCGTCCGCATCCGCGGCCTTCCAGCTGCGTTCGTACAGATCCAGCGTTTCGCGGTTGGCACGATCGCCGATGGCGTGCGTGTTGACCTGAAAGCCATGCTGCAGCGCGATCTCTGCGGTGCGCTCGATCTCGGCGACCGGCTCCAGTACCAGGCCGGCGGTGTCCGTCAGGTCGACGTAGGGCGCCAGCAGCCAGGCGCCGTGCGCGCCCAGGGCCCCGTCAATCTGGCGCTTGATGCTGCGCACGGTCAGGAAGTCGTTGTCTTCGTAGGGCATGTAGTAGTCGGGCAACGACGCCGCCATGGCCTCGTTGGTCTCCGTGCGCACCATGACATACAGACGAATCGGCAACGCGCCGCGCGCTTCCATCTCGCGCAGCTTGTCGATCTGGGCAAAGCTTGCGCCCGCATCGTGAAAGGAGGTGACGCCATGGCGCAAGGCCTCGTCGCCGGCCAGCTGGACCTGGGCTTCGAAGATCGCCTGCTGCTCCTCCGGCGAGCGCTTGGCCTCCCACTGATCCCCGGCCGCACTGACCAGCCGCTGCGCGGTTTCCCGCAGCAGGCCGGTCGCCTTGCCGTCCGGCCCACGCACAATGGTGCCGCCGGCCGGGTCTGCAGTGTCGTTGGTGATGCCGGCTGCCGCCAGGGCCGCGTCGTTGGCGAACGCCGCGTGGCCGCTGGCGTGCCCGAGCAGGACCGGGTTGTTGGGCGAGACGGCACTGAGCGTTTCGTTGAGCGGCACACCGTCGATCGCGCCTTCCGGGACCCGCGACCACTTGTCCTGGTGCCAGCCGCGGCCAAAGATCCAGTCGCCGGGCTGCGCCTGGTCCGCCGCGATCGCCACCTGGCCGACGATGTCGCTCCAGGTGTCGGCGCCGTCCAGTACCAGGATCTGCCGCGCGCGGCCAAGGCTCAGATAATGCCCGTGGCCTTCAATAAAGCCCGGCATCACAAAACGCCCGGCAAGCTCGAACACCTCTGTGTCCGGGCCGATGTAGCGGCTGATCTGTTCGTCACTGCCAACGGCCGTGATCAGATGGCCGTTGACCGCGATGGCGGTGCCGTCCGGCGTTGCGGGATCAACGGTGGCGACTGTGCCGCCGCGCAGAACCAGGGAGGCAGGCGCAGGCTTTTGCGGGGCAGCGGTTTCCTGAGGCTGGCTGCACCCCGCCATCGCCAACAGGAACAGCGCCGCCAGCATGCGGGCAGACAAGAACAAAGGGCGGCAAACGATCATAAAGAGAGCTTCCCGCTCAAGAACAGAGCGGGAAGCATATTGGGGAGGGAAGCGCCGGCGCAAGCGCTGCAGGAAAACGCGCCTCCTGACGAAGGCGCGCCGCCGGCACCGCGCGTCAAAGACGCGGGTCAGTTGAAGGAGTAGCGTGCCTTCAGGTAGTACTGGCCACCGTTCAAGCCGAAAGGACCGGCTTCCGGGTACTGCTGGCCCAGGCTACCGGCGAAGGGGTTGCGATCGTTGAAGGTGTCGAACAGGTTGTTCACGCCGCCAATAATCTCAAGCCCGCTTTCCATCGTGTAAGCAAGCTCCACGTCAACCAGCCACTCAGCGCCGATATTGTCGACACCAGCGCCGGTGTCGTCCCACTCGCCGTAGTAGTTGATGCGAACCAGTCCGCGCAGCGGGCCCTGGGAGTGCGACCAGGACAGGTTGCCCTTGAGACGAGGCAGCAAATCTTCCAGCGCCTGCTCACGGCCAGCACTGATGGGATTCACGATACCGCGATCGGTGACCTCGGTTTTGTTGTAGTTGAACGCCAGGGTCACATTGGAGTACCCGGTGCCCAGCTCGAAGCCTGTGCGGCCAACCACGTCTATGCCTTCCGTCTCCGTATCGAAGCTGTTGGCAAAGAAGCGGAACTGCGACAGGTCATCCAGACCGAGGAACTGCTGCCGGTCGATCACGCCCGAGGCGTCAAGGCCTGCCAGCGCTTCGGAGACCGACGCAAAGGTCGTGCCGCCGCCGGCAAAGTTCAGCGCATCCAGGAAGTCGACGTTGGCACCGAGGGCGACGCGATCGGTGACTTCGATGTTGTAGTAGTCGATGGTCCAGGTCATGGGGCCGACATCAAAGGCGACACCAAAGGACAGGTTTTCGGCATCTTCCGGCCCCAGCTCGGGACGGCCGTTGCCTTGGCTCGCGATAAAGTCTGCTGCGAGCTGGCCCGCGGCGGAACTCAGCGGCAGCGTGCCCTGGTCCACGAGAACACCGTTGATGTTCTGCGTCGTCACGTTGGTGATGTTGGCCTGGCCAGCGGTCGGGGCATGGAACCCGGTCGAGATGGCGCCGCGGATGCGGAAGTTATCGGTCACCCGATACAGGCCAGCCACCTTGTAGTTGGTGGTGTCGCCGAAGACGCTGTAGTCCTCGTAGCGCACTGCCGCCTGCAAGGTCAGCGCATCGACCACGTCCACTTCGAAGTCGACGTAGGCTGCCCAGCTGTCCTGGCTGCTGGAGGTACTGTTCGGGAAGCCGCCAAAGCCGTTGGAGCTGGAGGAAAAGCCCTGATCCGCCAGCGGGCCGAGGGCGAAGGACGCCTCGTCACCGGCAAACAGGTCGAACTCTTCTTCGCGATACTCTCCGCCGAAGGCGACACTCAGCTCGGAAGCAAGACCCACTTCCACGGGAAAGCTGAAGTCCGCGTTCACAACGGTTTCCGTCTGCTCCTGGCCGCCGGGACGGAAATCCCGGGGCGTATCTGGCCCGAGGGAGGCGTTGACGGTATTGGTGATGACAAAGCTGGTTTCGTTCGAGCCGTGGTAGACGCTCAGGTCATAGGTCAACCCTTCGCCAATCAGGCCGCGGACACCGCCAGCGATGCTGAAGTCTTCGTTCGTGCCGCCGAAGCGAGGTACAAAACCGCCGGGGATGGTCTCGACAAAAGAAAAGCAGTTGTCGCTCGCCGTGACCTGCGCCAGCACCGCTGCGTCGGGAATCAGACCGGCGTTGCCGGTGAGCGGGATGCCCGCCGGGCAGGCTTCGCCGACGCCGATGCCGTCCAGGTCGCCGACCCGCACAGACGCCACGCCGTTCGGATCGGCAGCGCCGGTGATCGGGTCAACGGTCGGGCCACGATAGACGCCGCCGCGGTTGGTGGGGTTGCGGTAGAAGAAGCCGCCAGTCACTTCGCGCTCGGCGTAGTTGGCAAAACCGTAGATCTCGACGTTGTCGTTAATCTCGAGCGCTGAGTTCACAAACAGCTTCACGTCGTCATCAACGTCCGGCTGGCCCCAGTACTGCGGCACCTCGCCGGTGTAGGAGTTGATTTGACGAAAATTGGCGGCGTCCGTATTGCCTGCGGCAATGAGTGCCAGCACGTCATCACGCACCACGCTGCGGACCGTGCCGTCGGTCTCGCCGTACTCAGCGGTAACGTTGACGAAGCCGCGATCGCCCAGGGGCAGGCCGAAGTTGCCAGCCACGCGATAGTTATCGCCATCGCCTTCGTAGGTGGAGCCGCCTTGCACTTCCACAAAGCCGCCGGAGGGCTCGTCACGCAGCACAAAGTTAATCACGCCAGCGATGGCGTCGGAACCGTACTGGGAAGACGCGCCGTCGCGCAGCACTTCGACGCGCTGCAGCGCGAGGGACGGAATCGTGGCGATGTCGACGCCCTGGGCACCATCGGCGATACCGCCGCCCAGGAAGCTGATGACCGACCCGCGATGACGGCGCTTGCCGTTGATCAGCACCAGGGTGTTGTCCGGCGACAGGCCGCGCAGGTTCGCCGGGCGGGAAATGGTCGCCGCGTCGCTGATGGGCTGCGCGTTGACGTTGTAGGCCGGGACTGCGGTGCGCAGCAGGTCCTGCACGTCAGTCGCAGCATTGCGTGTGAACTCGGCACCGGAGATCACGTCGACGGGCGCCGGCGTGTCGGTCGCCGAACGCGCAGCGCGGCGAGTTCCGATAACCATGATTTCTTCGATGGTGGTGTCTGCGCCGTCCTGGGCAAAGGCAACGCCCGCAGGCGCCCCTGCGGCCAGACCAGCCGCAGCAACGGCGATGGCACGGGCAAGCTTGCCCGCACGATGGTGGTTACTCATTCAGTGGTTCTCCTGGAGCCGGTCCGGCTCACCCCTTGTGACTCTTGGGCATCGCAGGTGCGAGGTCCCGTTTCTCCATTCGCGTGGCGCTTCTTGTGAGCGCTGCGCGACGAATATTATGCGGATATGCACAAGATTCATACCGGCATGCATGCGTTGTCCGGCAGTGTTTGCGCTGCCAATCAACCTCGGCGATGCAGGCGCAAGCAACGTTGCACAACAATAGTGAGGACCCCGGCAACGCCCGCAAGCCTGCTGACAGACGTGCCTGCCCAATGCACAACAATTGTGGTGGTTAGCCGTTATGCGCTGATATGGCGACCTAAATCAGTGCACGGTTTCCATGGTTGCCTGCCCCTGCCGGGCGAAGCACACTAAAGGTGGCAGTACCCACCCAGGAGCCAGGGTTCGATGTCTCAACCGGATGCCATGGGCCTGACCCCCGAGGCCGCCGCGGGCTACGAGGACTTCTTCGTTCCAGCCATCTTTCATCAGTGGCCGCTCCGGCTGGCGGATCGTGGAATGATCATTAACGGCCAGAACGTTCTGGATATTGGCTGCTGGCGGGCAGTTTGGACGAGCAAGCCATTGCCGAGGTCAGCGCTCGCTTCCGGCAGGTACTGCCGGAGCTGGCGATGCAGTCCCCGGTGACCTTTGCGATGAATGCGCAGATGGTGAGCTGGTGCCGGGATCCCGCGTGAGGACCATCGCGGGCGCGGGCCGATCATGACCGCTCGGCGGAGCCGGGCGATGCGGTTGTGCGCCGTGCTGATGCTGGCCACAGCCACAGCTGCGCAAGCGCTCACAGACGCAGCGACCACCGGCAAGCTGGCGGACCTGGTCGCGCGCAGCCTCAACTACCAGACGCTCACCATGGACGAGCGGCAGCGTGCCGTGAACGACGCGCTGGCGATGCTTGCCGCCAGCGACCTGCCCCAGCCCTACGAGCGCGCATCGATCGCGCTTGCTCACGCCTATCTGCTGTACCAGGGCGGCCAGCTGAGCGCCGCCATCGACACGCTGCGCAATGGCCGGGCCCTGATCAGCGTCGACACTCATCCGGCTCTGTACGTGCGCTGCACTTCGCTGCTGGCCGGGCTGCTCACCACGGCAGGCCAGAAAGAGGAGGGCCTGCAAACGCTCGAGACCCTGCTGAGCTCTGACCTGACTGCGGTGCCACAGACCCGGGTCGAAAATGCCCGGGTCAACTACGCGTCGACGCTGGTTCAGGTCGGACGCGTACAGGATGCAGGCCGCGCGTACGAACAGGCCATCATGTACGGGCTCTCTCAGGAAGAGGACCTGCTGGCCCTGACCGCCGGCAGCAACTACTTCGCGCTGCTCAACGACCAGGGCCTGTTTGCCGAAGGCGAGTACTGGCTGAAGCAGCTGCAACCGGCCATGGCGCGAACCCCCAAGGTCATGGCCACAGCGGCGCTCGAGCTTTACCAGTACGGCCTGCTGCTGACCGCTGGCAAGGCCGAGGAAGCCCTGCCCAAACTCGAGGCTTTTCTGGCCCGAGCGACGGACGGCCCGACGCTCGTCACGGCGCATGGCCAGGAGCTGTACTCAGACGCGCTGCGAACCCTCGGCCGGCTGGACGAGGCGCTGCAGGCCGCCCGGGCCTCGCTGGCGCTGCTCGCGAACTTCCCGCTGGAGCAGCCCGAGGCGCGCATCGCCATCGTGCGCACTCTGCTCGCCATGGAGGACTACGACGCCGCCGGGGCCGAGCTGGCCCTGCTGCGCCGCAGCGATGTCTCTACGCCCGCCAACCGGGCAAGCCACGATCAGCTTCGCCTGGAACACGCCGTGCGAACGGGCAACACGCGCCAGGCTGCAGAGGCCTTTGACGACTACGTGCAGTCCAATGCCGTGCTGACCGATTTCGTCAACACCCGGCAAGCGGATCACTACGCCGACAAGCTGCGCACGCAGCGGGCCGAGCTGGAGCTGAAACTGTCCCGGGAAGCACAAGCACTGCTGCAGGCGGAAGCGACGGCACAAAAAGCCCAGGCCAGCGAGCTGCGCACGCGCGAAGCGTCCAACCGGGAAACCCGGAACCTGCAGATCGGGCTGGTGGTGATCCTCGCGCTCTCGGCGATCGGGCTGATCTTCTTCATGGCCCGGCGCCGGGTCGAACGGCAAATCCAGCAGCGTCTGGGCGAGCAGAACACCACCCTCGCGAAGCTCGTCGACCTGAAGTCCCGCGATCTGGTCGAGAAAGTCATGGAGCAGGCTGAACTCAAGCAAGCGCTGGCCGAGCGCCGGCACCTGGAAGCAGTGGGCCAGATCGCCGGGCACGTGGCGCACGACTTCAACAACGTGCTGCAGGTCGTCGCCAGCACCAACGAGCTGCTGGCTGCGAATACGCACAGCGACACCCAGGACAAAGCACTGAGCGCTTCCAACCAGTCCGTGCGCTCCGGCAGTGCCACGGTCCGGCAGCTGCTGGCATACTCGCGCAACCAGCAACTGGAAGCCCGGCTGCTGAGGATCACCGACTATCTGAACGACAACACCGCTCTGTTTCAATCCGCTGTTGGCGACATCAACCGGCTGACCGTCGACAACCAGGCACCGCAGGCCATCGTCAGGCTCGACAGCGGACAGCTCACCGCGTCGATCATCAATCTGCTGCGCAACGCCGCCGATGCCATGGATGCACCGGGCGAAATCGTGCTGCGAGCCGTTGCTGTGCCGGGCTCACAGGACCCGGAACCCGATTCAACGGCGCCGAGTGTCGCGCTGCAGGTGATCGATCAGGGGCGGGGCATGAACGCGCAGGAGGTCGAGCACGCCCGGGAGCCCTACTACACGACCAAATCGTCCGAGACGGGCACCGGGCTTGGTTTGAGTTCCGTATACGGCTTTGTTGCGCAGTCCGGCGGCGAGATCGCCATCAACAGCGAGCCCGGGACAGGCACGGCCGTGACCCTGCGTTTTCCCGAGGTGCAGGGCACGGTGCCGCCAGCGCCTGCACAGCCCCCGGCGGATGTCACTCTGGCCGGCGCGCGGCTGCTGCTGGTCGAGGACAACCCCCTGATCGCCAAGACGCTGCAGGCGCTGCTTGGCAAGCACGGCGCCCAGAGCCAGTGGGCGGAAACGGCTGACGCGGCACGGGAAGTGCTGGGGAGCGGCACAGGGTTCGACCTGATGCTGTCGGATATCAAGATACCGGGCGCTATGGACGGCTTTGGCCTCGCCCGCTGGGCACGGGCGAACCATCCCGCCATGCACATCGGCATGATGAGCGGCTATGGGCCGACGGCCGACGAGGACTTCGATATTCCGGTGCTGTCCAAACCCTTCACCGGCGCCGAGCTCATCAGTTATCTGAACGAGCGCATCGGCGCTGCGACATCCTGAGCGCGCCTTGTTTCCCGCTACCGCCCACTTCATCTGGTTCGGCGCGCAAACTGCTGCCCTGAGCAGGTGAGCAACCCTGCGTCACAGTTAAGGTGTGGACCTGTTGACGGCAGAACGAGACACAGGCGTCATTGGGCTGATACCCCTTGGCAATCTCTGCCAATGATTTCCCCAACCGGAGATCAATAGCCGATTTAGTGACGGACTGCGGATACGGCGCGCCAGGTCCTGCCGACAATACGGGTGAGAACATGGATTTTCACCACCCTCGATGCCCGCAAGCAGTCATTCAGAATCAGCAGAGACCGGCCAGGAAGCCGCTGACGCCCCAGCGTTGGCGCAGCGCTGGCTGGCTGACCGAGCCAGCCTGCTCAAGGCCCGGAGCGCGGTGCTGCTGCTTCGCCAGGGCGACAAAGCCCGCCTCGGCGGGGGCTGGCCCACGGGCACCCAGCCGCCGTCGGCGCTGCTGGCCGCAGCGCGCCAGGCCTTCAAAACCCAGCGGGTCCTGATTCGCGCCAACCCGTCAAGCGACGCCGAACCCTACGCCGATACCTGCGTCGCGTTCCAGCTGCGCCTGGCCGGCCGGCCAGCGGTGGTGGCCTTCCAGCTGCGGTTGCTCGCAAGCGCAGACGATCAGTCCGTGCTCGACGATATCGGGCAACGGGTACTCCGGCGGGAGGACGATGGCCAGGGCGCGCCGGCAGGCCCGGTCACCTCTGTCGCCTCGTCGGCAGGATCGCCAAAACCTTCGTCAGAGGACTCCGTCGAGCGAACACCGGACGCGCTCGAAAAAGAGCAGGCGACCGGACTCGATCCGCCGCCGGAACTTGGCCCCGAAGCGCTGGCCGCGCGGCAAGGACAAGTCCTGCAGGCCATGGCATCGGTGCTCGATCAGCAAGCGCTCGAACCTGCGCTGCACGAGCTGGCGAACAGCCTTGCTCGTGCGTTCGCATGTCAGCGCGTCACCATCGGCCTGACCCGGCAACAGCGGGTTCGGATTCACGCCGTGTCCGGAGAAGTCGATTTCGACGCGCGCTCGGCGCTGTTCGTGGACATCGCCGAGGCGATGACCGAGACCCGACTGCAGGGCGCAGCGGTACGCCTGCCCGCGCCGCCGGAGCAGCCGGCACCGCGCGCGCACATGGCGCTGGCCGAGACGCTGCACCGCCCCGCGCTGCTGAGCCTGCCGCTGGTCGACGATGAAAAGATCGCGGGCGTGCTGCTGCTCGAGCGCGATCGCCCGTTCTCGCAGGCGGACCAGGACCTGCTGGTTCAGCTGAGCCTGCTGGTCTCGCCGGTGCTGACCCTGAAACGCCTGGAGTCGCTGACGATCGCGCAGTGGAGCGGCCGTCTGGCGCGCCGGTCCCTGGGCGGCCTGCTGGGCCGACGGCGCCTGGGCCTGAAAGTCGCTGCGCTCGTTGCAGCGGCTGTGGTGAGCTGGAGCCTGCTGGATACGGGCATGTTCCGGGTCGATGCGGACGCCCGGATCGAAGCGGAACGCCAGCGGGTCGTGGTCTCTGCGTTCCCCAGCTACCTGAGCGAGGTGACCGCGCGCCCCGGGGACCTGGTGCAGCGGGGCGATGTGCTCGCGCGGCTGGACAGCAACGACCTCGAGCTGGAGCGAATCAAGTGGCAGGGCGAGCTGGACAAGCTCCAGAAGGAATACCGCGCCACGCTGGCGCAGCGCGACCGCTCCAAGGTCCGCGTGCTGCAGGCCCAACTCGAGCAGGCGCGCTCGCAGCTCGACCTGCTGGACGTGCGGCTCAAGCGCGCGGTGGTGCGCGCCCCCATCGACGGCGTTGTGGTGAGCGGTGACTGGTCTCAGGCGCTCGGCAAGCCGGTCGACCAGGGCGAAAAACTGTTCGAGGTCGCAGCCCTGGACGATTTCGACGTGGTCCTGATGGTCGACGAAAGCGATATCAGCTGGATGGGCATCGGCCAGACCGGGCGGCTGCGGCTGCGCAGCCTGCCCGGGCAAACGCTGCCCTTTGAGGTGGCCGACATCGCGCCGGTCTCGGAGCCCCGGGACGGCAGCAACCGCTTTCGCGTCAAGGCGACCTTCGATTCATTGCCGCAGGCCGTGCGGCCGGGCATGGGCGGCGTCGCGAAAATTGATATCGAACCCCAGGCGCTCGGCTGGATCTGGACGCGCAAGTTCCGCAGCTGGCTGCGGCTGCAGTACTGGAGGCTCAGCGGCAAATGACGCAAGGCAGCCTTTACAGTGACCAGTGGTATCGGGTCAAAGATCTCCAGCCCCGGCTCCGGCGGCAGCTGGCGGTGCATCGGCACTACTACCGCGGCGCGCCCTGGTATGTGATCGAGGCGCCCAGCTCGCAGCAGCGCATTCGGCTCAACGACGCGGCTTACTATCTGTTCAGCCAGCTGGACGGCACCCGGACCGTGGGCGACCTGTGGCAGCAGGCCCTTGCAGCGCTGGATGACGATGCGCCCTCGCAGCAGGACGTAATCAGCCTGCTGGCCGAGCTGGCCGACGCGGGCATGGCTGACTTCGCGCAGCAGTCGGACATCGACACCCTGTTCGATCAGCACCGGCGCAAGCAGGACAAGGAAACCCAGTCCCGGTACTGGAACCCGCTGTTCATGCGCTTTGCGATCTTCGATCCGGACCGGCTGGCCGCGCGCTGGGCACCCCGGCTGGGTTTTTGCTTTGGGCGGACGGCCCTGGGGCTGTGGATTGCCCTGATGGTGATCACTCTGTTTGCCGGCTGGTATGCCTGGCCGGGACTGACCGCGGCGCTGCAGGCCGACGTCCTGTCGCCCCGGCACCTGGTAATCCTGTGGTTCGTGTTCCCGATCATGAAGCTGCTGCACGAGCTGGCTCACGCGCTGGCGGTCCGGCACTGGGGCGGCGAGGTGCACGAGTTCGGCGTCGCCCTGCTGATCCTGATGCCCGTGCCCTACGTAGACGCGTCGGCGTCCGGGGGCTTTGCGAACAAATATCGGCGCATGGCCGTCGCCGGCGCCGGCATCGTGGTGGAGACCACCCTGGGCGCTTGCGGGCTGCTGCTGTGGCTGCTGGTCGAGCCCGGCCTGGTGCGCGATATCGCGCTCAACCTGGCGCTCACGGGGTTCGCCTCGAGCCTGCTGTTCAACGGCAACCCGCTGCTGAAGTTCGACGCCTACTACGTGCTGAGCGACGGCATCGAAATCCCCAATCTCGCGAGCCGCGCCAACAAGTACCTGCTCTACCTGCTGCAGCGCTACGCCTTCGGCAGCCAGGCCCGCTCGCCAGTGACCGCGCCGGGGGAGCGCCGCTGGTTTGTGGCCTACGGCCTGGCGGCGCTGATTTACAAGCTGTCGCTGACGATCGGCATCTGCCTGTTCGTCGCCAGCCAGTACTTCTTTATCGGCGTGTTGCTGGCCCTGTGGTCCCTGACGATGCAGCTGCTGTGGCCGATCATCAAGGGGCTGCGCTTTTTGCTGACCGCGCCGGCCCTGACCCGCACCCGGGCCCGGGCGCTGACCGTTGCCGGCAGCGCCGTCACGGCCTTTGCCCTGGCATTTTTCCTGTTGCCGCTGCCCCACGCCACCCAGGTCCGGGGGGTAGTGTGGCCCGTTGATGACGCCATCGTGCGCAGCGAAACCGACTGCTTCGTGCAGGCGCTGCTGGTGCCCGGTCAGGGCCACGAGGTCGACGCGCAAACGCCGCTGCTGCGCTGCGATGACACGCTGATCAACGCCGAGCTCGCCGATCTGCGCGCCCAGGCGACCGCGGCGCGCGCCGCCGTGCGCGGCACGCGAGATCGCAGCGCCAAGGGCATGCGCCGCAGCGAGCTGAAGGTCAAGGAAGAACTGCTGGCGCGCGCCGAGCACCGCAGCCAGCGCCGTACGATCGTGAGCCAGACCCGGGGCGAGCTCTATCTGCCCGGCGCGGCCAACCTTGAGGGCAGCTACTTCCGACAGGGCGACCTGGTGGGCTATCTGCTCAGCCCGGACAACCTGTCTGTGCGGGTCATGCTGAGCCAGGAACGCGCAAGCCTGCTGGCGCAATCGTCATCGCAGATCGCGCTGCGGCGCCTCAGCGCGCCCGAGCAGGTCTACACCACTGCGCTTCTGCGGCAGCTGCCCACGGCAACGGATCAGCTGGTCACGCCGGCGCTGGGCCAGCCCGGCGGCGGCGACCTGGCCGTCAGCCCCCAGGACGATGAGGGCACCATGCTCGCGGAGCCGGCCTTCGCGCTGGAACTGGCGCTGCCCGAGGCACTGGCGAACAGCCGGGTCGGCGAGGCGCTGGCCGTGCGCATCGATCACGGCACCGCGCCGGCCGCGGTGCTGCTCTATCGGCAGCTGCAGCTGTTGCTGCTAAGGCAGTTCGGTGTTTGAGCTGCCGCAGCTCTGGCAGGTGCCCCGGCCGACCTGGCCGGGCTGGCTCCTGAATGATTACCCGGAGCAGCGGGACCAAACCCGCGGGGGCAGCCGCAGCGGCCTGCTGCCCCGGCCACGCCCTCGCTGGCGCGCCTTTCGTCGCCAGGCCGAACAGATTGAGCAACGCCGTAACCAGATCGGCGCGCTGCCCGCGCAGGATCGCGCCGCGGCTCTGGCAACATTGATGAACGGGCTGCGCGGGCAGGGACTGACCCCTGCCCTGGTCGACGAAGCGCTGGCCACCGTTGCGGCGGCAGTCCACGACGAGTTCGGGTTCCATCTGCACCGGGAGCAACTGTTCTGCGCCAGCGCGCTCCTGGGCGGCTACCTCGCAGAAATGGCGACCGGCGAAGGCAAATCCGTGACCGCGGCAGCGACGGCCATCATCGCAGCTCTGGCCGGCGCGCCCGTGCACGTGGTCACGACCAACGACTATCTTGTGGCCCGGGATGCCGAGGCCATGCGCGGCCTGTTCGACCGCTTCGACCTGCGCTCCGCCCATGTCACGCCCGAACAGCAGGACGAAGAACGCCGGGCAGCCTATGCCGCGCCGATCTGCTACGTCTCCAACAAACAGCTGGTGTTCGATTACCTGCGCGACCGCCAGACCCTGGGGCACCGGCCGGAATCGCTCAGCTCGCGCGTGCGCGCGCTGTGGCAAAGCGCGGCAGCGGCGCCGCTGCTGCGCGGCCTGTGCTTTGCGATCGTGGATGAGGCCGACGGCGTGCTGATCGACGACGCGCTCACGCCCCTGATCCTGTCGCAGATGTCACCGGTCACCGGGCCGGAGCTGAAGCAGGCCATGGCCGCCTTCAGCCTGGCGCAGCGCCTGGTGGAGCACGAGGATTTTGCCGTCGACCGGCGCACCCGCTCGGTCACCATCTCCCTTGCCGGCGAGGATCGGCTCGGGGAGCTGGCCAGCGGGCTTGAAGGCACCATCAAGAACCGCCGGCTGCGGCTGGAACTGGTGCGCCAGGCCCTGGTTGCGCAAAACCTGTTCGAGCGCGACCAGGACTATCTGGTGCGGGACGGCGAAGTGCAGCTGATCGACCAGTCCACGGGCCGGGTGATGCCCGACCGGAAACTGCAGCACGGGCTGCACCAGATGGTGGAGCTGAAAGAGCGCTGCGAGCTCTCGGGGCAGAGCGATGTGCTGGCAAGCCTGAGCTTCCAGAACTTTTTCCGCCGCTACAGCCACCTCTGCGGCATGACGGGCACCGCGGCGGAAGCGGCCCGGGAGCTGAAACAGGTTTACGGGTTGCGGGTCGTGCCCGTGCCCACACACCAGCCCAGCCGCCGCATCGCCTGCCCGCCCACGGTTGCGAGCGCCAATGACGAGCAGGAACAGCTGGTCATCGAGCGCGCGCGAACGCTGCAGGCGCGAGGACAGCCGGTGCTGATCGGCACGCGCACGCTGGCGCGCTCCACCGCCCTGAGCGAGGCGCTGTCGAGAGCCGGCATTGAACACCAGCTGCTGAACGCCAGCCAGGACGAACAGGAAGCACAGATCGTCGCCGCTGCCGGGCAGCAGGGGGCCGTGACCATTGCCACCAACATGGCCGGTCGCGGCACCGATGTTCCGCTCGGTGCCGGGGTCGATGCGCTGGGCGGCCTGCACGTCATCGTTGCCGAACTGAACGACAACGGCCGCGTCGACCGGCAGCTGATCGGCCGCTGCGCGCGCCAGGGCGATCCCGGCACCTACGAATACCTGCTCAGCAGAGACGACGGCCTGCTCGAACGGGCCGGCAGCCCCCTGGGCCGAAACATTGCCGGCGGCGCGGGCCCGCTGCCGAACCGCGCGCGCCACCGCACGAGCCTGGCGCTGGCGCGCCGGGTCCAGAGCCGGCAGGCCGCAGCACAACGCATTCAGCGACGACAGGTCGCAGAACAGGACGAGGCCATGCAGCGGCGCCTGTCCTTTGCCGGATACAAGGAGTAACCAATGACGACGATACAACGGATCACCGCGATGGCGCTCAGCGTCGCCGGCCTGGGCCTTGGGGCCCTGGCCCAGGCGGCTGACAGTGACGCGCTGCTGGACCAGGCCAACTTCGAGTGCCTGATCGAGCCGAAGATGACCGTGCTGGTCGGCGCGCCAACCCAGGGCATTCTGGACACGGTAGAGGTCAGCCGGGCAGACGTGGTGAAGGCCGGACAGCTGCTGGCCACCCTGAAGGCCGACGTCGAGATCGCGGCCCTGGATCAGGCCCGGGTCAAGGCCACCATGAAAAGCGAGATACAGGCTCGGCAGGCCGACCTGCATCTGGCGAAGGTCAACATGCAGCGCATCGAGGAGTTGCACGCCAAGCGCCTCGTGTCCGCTCAGGAGCGGGACGAGTCCATTGCCCAGCTGGAGGTCGCCCGCATGGCGCTGCTGCAGGCCCGGGACAACCGCAAGCTGCACGAGTACGAGTTCGCCCGCGCGCGGAACGTGGTCAAAGAGCACCAGATCCGCAGCCCCATCTCTGGCGTGATCGTCGAGCAGCGCGCCTACCCGGGCGAGTTCGTGTACGAAAATCCCGTGGTCACCGTGGCCCAGATCCATCCGCTGAAGGTCGAGGCGATCCTGCCCGCGCGCTACTTCGGGGACGTGCAGGCGGGCATGGCGGCCACCATCGAGCCGGAAATCGACGTCGACGGCCCGCTCGAAGTGAAGGTCACCAGCGTCGACCGGGTCATCGACGTCGCCAGCGGCACCTTCTCCGTGCACCTGGAGCTGCCCAACCCGGATTACCGCATTCCCGGCGGACAGCGCTGCTCTCTGGCGCTGGCCAACCTGATGGCTCGGGAACGGCTGGCGTCTCGCGGACGGCCCTGAGGAAGATCCCCGATGCGCAAATTCCTGGTTCGCTATCGCAAACAGTCTGAACGCCGTGCCGCCAACAGTGGCTTCAAGTCCGAGGCCCTGGAGACGCGCATCCTGTTTTCCGCTGACCTGCCCTGGCTGTCGACGGACGGCGCCAGCACCGACAGCTTCGCCCAGCTGACGGAGCTTGCGCTCACCAACCCGAACGAACATCGGAACAGCGTCGCTGCGAACGCCTCGGAGTACCGGCAATCGCTGGTCCTGATCGATGAGGCCGTGGCTGGACTCATTCCCCAGCGGGAGCAGCTGCAGGCGCACTTTGACAGCGCCGGCATCGTCATGGGATTCCTGGATTCCCGGCAGAGTGGCCTGGACCAGATCAGCGCGTCGCTGGCAGAGAGCGGTGGGCAGAACTCGCTCCAGCTCCTGACGGAAGCCAGCAGCCAGGGCCTGCAGCTCGGCAACAGCTTCCTGGGCGTCAACGAGGTGCTCGCGAACGCGGAGCAGATCGCCGGCTGGCGACCCTATCTCGATGCCGAAGGCAGCTTCGGCATCTTTGCGAGCAACCTGTCCGCCTTCGCGGACGCCGACCATCTGACCGAGCTGTTCGGCTCCCTGACCGGCAGCGCGTTCACGGCCCAGGATCTGCTGGCACCAACAGAAGCAACGGCCTGGCTCCAGAAGCCGGCGCTGCAGACCACCGAGCTGGTGTTTGTCGATGCCGGCGTCGAGGACTACCAGAGCCTGATCGACGATCTGCGCGCGCAAGCCGGCGGTGGCAGCCAGTTCGAAGTCATCCTGATCGACGAGCACGAAGACGGCCTGGCCCGCATCAGCCACACCCTGCAGGGGCGCAGCGACATCGACGCCGTGCACATCGTCTCCCACGGCAGCGACGGGCTCGTGGAGCTTGGCAACGCGACCCTGAGCGCGGCCAACGTCGACGCCTTCGCGGCCCAGATCGGTGCCTGGGGCGATGCCCTGGGCGCCGATGCGGACCTGCTGATTTACGGCTGCAACCTGGCCTACTCGGACACGGGCCGATCCCTCGTGGACGAGCTGGCCACCCTGACCGGCGCGGACGTCGCGGCCTCCGAAGACCTGACCGGCAGCGCGGCCCTGGGCGGCGACTGGGAGCTGGAATATCAGCGCGGCCAGATCGAGACCGGCATCGCCTTCAGCCAGCTGGCCACAGCAAGCTACGACTACGTGCTTGCGACCTATACGGTGAGCAACCTGAACGACAGCGGCCCGGGCTCTCTGCGGGAGGCCATCACCCAGGCCAACGCCAACGCCGGCGCTGACGTTATCGAGTTTACCGTCGCCGGTACCATCAGCCTGACGAGCGCCCTGCCCGCCATCACCGAACAGGTGGTGCTTGATGGCACCACAGCACCGGGCTACACCGATTCGCCGCTGGTGTTTCTGGACGGCGCAGCCGCGGGCGCGGGCGCCGATGGGCTGCTGCTGGATACCGGTTCCGATAACTCCATCGTTCGGGCTCTGGGCATCGTCAACTTTGACGACGAAGGCATTGTCGTCCGCAGCGATAGCAACTGGATTTACGGCAGCTATGTAGGCGTTGATGCCACCGGCCTCGCTGCCGCCGGCAACAACGGCGTGGGGATTTCCATCCGTGACGGGGCCAGCGGCAACACCGTCGGCACCAACGCTGACGGCAGCAACGATTCGCTGGAACGCAACCTGATCGGCGGCAACGCCGACGGCGTTGTCATTTTCGGCTCGGGGACCTCAGGCAACCAGGTCTCGGGCAACTACATCGGCGTTGGCGCGGACGGGGTCACGGTCGTTGCCAACACAAGCGTCGGCATAACGATCACCAACGGCGCGACTGCCAACATCATCGGTGGCAGCGCCGCCGGCGCCGGCAACGTGATCTCCGGCAACGGCGACGAAGGTATCGACATCGTCGGCGCCGGAACAGAAAACAACTCAGTGCTCGGCAACCTGATTGGTATCTCGGCCGACGGCACCACCCGGGTCGGCAACACCCAGTCCGGCATCTTCGTATGGCAGGCCGACAACAACACCATCGGCGGCACCGGGGCCAACGAGCACAACATCATCGGCGGGAATGGCATCCACGGGATCGAGGTGTACGAGGCGGCGGGCACTGAGATCTACGGCAATTATCTGGGCACGGACGAGAGCGGGACCGTGGACCTGGGCAACGTCGAAGACGGGGTGCAGATTCGCCTCAACGCCAGCGGCACCATCGTGGGCAGTATCGGCACGGATCAGGCCAACACCATCGCCTTCAACCGCAACGGCGTTGTCGTCGAAACCGGCACCACGGGCAACACCATCCGCGGCAACGCGATCTACAGCAACGTCGGGATCGGCATCGATCTGTCTGCGCTGTCTGTCCCTGATGGCACGGATGCCAACGACGCCGGTGACGCGGACAGCGGCGGCAACACCAAGCTCAACACCCCAACGCTGCTGTTCGCCAACGTCAACGACGGCGGCTTCTTTAACTTTGCGGTGGACGCATCAGCGCTCCCGGCGGGAAGCTACACCCTGGATGTTTACGCCAGCATCAACGGTGAAGGCGGCGAGGTCGAGGGGCAGCGGTATCTGACATCGCGTACGGGCCTCGCGGGCGGCGACAGCTATGAGGAATACGTCGCCGGCGGCATGTCGAGCCTTGCGCCGGGCGAGTACATCACCGTGACGGTCACAGACGCTACGGGCAACACCTCCGAGTTCTCCAGCTATGCGGTGGTCGTCGACGGCGATCCCGGCGGCACGACACCGTCGGACCTGCAGGTGGCCAGCACCGCGCAGGGCGGGCTGGTGCTGAACGAGTCTGGAGGTAACGGCGCTTATCTTCAGGCCGACGACGGCGGCGCAATTCTGGGCGGGCTGACGGCCCTGACCGTCGAAGCGCGGTTCAGCTTTACCGATACCAGCATCGTTCAAACCCTGGTTTCCTACGCGACGGATGCTAACCCCAACTCCCTCAGCCTCCGGATCGCAACAGACGGCACCTTGCGTATCCAACCAGGCAGCCAGAACGCGGTGGCCAGCACCTTTGACTACCACAGCCTGGCGGACGGCAACCCCCACACGCTGTCGGTGACCTGGGATAACAGCTCCGGTGACTGGTCCGTTTACGTCGACGGCGCGCTCGCAGACAGCGGCACCGGCCTGTCCGTGGGCCAATCGATCAACACCGGCGGCACCCTGATTATTGGCCAGGAGCAGGACAGCGTGGGCGGCGGTTTCTCCAGCTTCCAGCGCCTGGCCGGCACGCTGCATGAGCTGCGGTTCTTTGACACAGCGCGCTCCGCGAGCGAGATCGAGCTGTACGACGATCGAGAGGTTGCCCACAACACCGCCAACCTGATCGCCGACTGGCAGTTCGACGCCCTGAACCGAGACGGCATCGTCTTTGACGAGGTCAACGCCAATCACCTGACCCTGAGACAGGCGGGCGGCAGCTTCACGGACGATCCTGCCGGGCTGCAGCTTGGCGTGGCGGAGGCGGTCGCCAACGGCACGGTTGTTGGCACCATCGCCGGTATCGACGCAGAGCGAGGCGCGCAGATCGCCGCCATCCTGGCCCAGGATCCTACCCTGACCTACTCCGCAGAAAGCGACAAGTTCTACCGCGCGGTCACGACCACGGACTCCTGGATCAACGCGCGCGCGGCGGCGACCAGCGCCACCATCGACGGCGTCAGCGGGCAGCTGGCGACCATCCGGTCTGCCGCAGAGCAGGCGGTGGTCGCCGAGATCGCCGCCGACGCGGGCCAGAACCTGTTCCTGGGCGCGACCCAATCGGGCCAGGAATGGCACTGGCAGGACGGCTCGACCGATGCTGACCAGTTCTGGGAGGGCACGAGTACCGGGCGCGCAATCAATGGCGCTTACACAAACTGGGCCGCCAACGAGCCGGGCGGTTCCGAGCCTTACCTGAACATCCGACATACCGACGGTGCATGGGACGATCTGACGGCCGCCTTCGATCGTGGCCATCTGGTCGAGTGGGATGCCCAGGAAGTCCTCGATGCCAGTCTGGCCCTGAGCTACACAATCACGGCTCAGTCTGTGACCGGCGCCTTCGCCATCGACAGCCAGACCGGTGTGGTCACCGTTGCCGATGGCACGCTGCTGGACGCCACGGCCCTGGCCGAGCACAGCCTGACGGTACAGGTGACCGATGCCGACGGCAGGCAGCACAGCGAAGTGATGGCGGTCGCCATTGCCAGCGCCAATCGGGGCGTCACGCAGCAGGTGCCCGTGGGCGACAGCACAGCAGAAGACACCCAGCGCGTCTTCAGCACCGCAAACGGCAACGCCATCACCGTCGACGTCGAGGGTGCATCGGATGGCCAGGTGCAAACCACGCTGACGGTTCTGCAGGGGCGCCTGATCCTGCCGGACATCACCGGCATCACCATCGTTGACGGCGCCAACGGCTATCGCAGCGTCACCCTCGAGGGCACGGAGTCGGCCATCAACGCTGCGCTGGACGGCCTGATCTACGAACCTGACAGCGACTTCAACGGCGCCGACACCCTGACGATCACGTCTGTGGCCAGCGCTGCGCTGCAGGGTCAGTACACCTTTGACGACACGACCGCCAGCGATACCAGCGTCGGCGTACCCAACCACGGCGCGTTCTTCGGCAATGCGGCAACGGCGACGGACCCCGTTCGCGGCGAAGTGCTGAGCCTGGACGGGAACGGCGACTACGTCCGCATCGATGGCATGTTCGACGAGCCGGAGAACGTGACCCTGTCGGCCTGGGTCAACTTCTCCAGTTCTGCTTCGAACGCGGGCGATGTGATCTCCATCGGCAATATGGTCGCGCTACGCGTGAACGACATGACCGAGGGCGTGACGGGTTTCTTTTACGACGGCTCAGCTTTCCAGTTCGTCGGCACGGGCCCGGGCGTCAGCCTGAACGACAACCAGTGGCATCACGTCGCCTTCAGCTTCGATGACGCAAACAACACGCAAAACCTGTATATCGACGGCGAGCTCTACGCCAGCGCCAGCCACACCGCATCCATCGACTACCAGAACTGGTCACCGCAGACCACGATCGGCGCGCACGCGGACCCTTCAAACACCGGCTTTGACTTTAACGGCGCAATCGACGACGCCCGGGTCTACGCGCGCGCCCTGTCCGCCGACGAAATCGCGGCGCTCGCCGCGGAACAGACAGCGCACACCAGCACGATCGCGCTGACGATCAGCGCCGATAACGATGGGCCCAGCTTCGATAGCTACGCGGGCTATCAGAATGCCGATGTCTCCGGCAGCCAGTCCACCCAGTCTATGGTCGTCCAGCCGGATGGCCGCATCATCGTTGCGGGCTACGACAGCACCGGTACCGACAGCTTCCAGATGGTGCGCTACAACGTGGATGGCTCGCTGGATACCAGCTTCGGCGTCAACGGGGTCGTGGATACCAACTTTGGCGGCTCCGGGCGCGCCTATACCGTCTCGCTGCAGGACGATGGCAGCCTCCTGCTCTCCGGCAGCGGCCCGACAGCGGATGCCTACATCGTGAGGTACAACGCTGACGGCAGCCTCGACGGCAGCTTCGGCAGCTCAGGCATTGCCATCGTTGACGTGAACAGCGCCTCGAACACCGCCTGGGACCATGCTGTAGGCCCTGACGGCAGCATCTATCTTTCGGGATCTGTCTTTAACGGCACCGACGACGACTTCGTTGTGACCCGCCTCACTGCCGCGGGCACCGTCGATACCACCTTTAACGGCACCGGCTCCGTCATCGTGCCGAACACCGGCAGCGATACCGCCTGGGCAGTGGCGGTCCAGGACAATGGCCAGGTGGTGCTGGCGGGCACGATGGACAACCCGTCCTGGGACGTTGGGCTGGTCCGGCTCAACGTCGATGGCTCTTACGACAGCGACTTTGGCACCGGCGGCATCGTGTTGACCGACGCTGCCGGCGGGACGGACAGCGTCAGCGACGTGATCATTCAGCCCGACGGGCAGATCCTGGTCGTGGGCAAAGGCAACCCCGGCGGCAACGACCAGGCCATGCTGGTGCGCTACAACACCGACGGTTCCCTGGACGGCGGCTTTGGCAGCGGCGGCGTGGTGCTTGGTTTCAGCGGCTTTCAGACCACTGGCAGCACCGCCGTGGTGCTGGAAGACGGCTCTATCCTGATGACAGGCAACGCGTATCCCGGGGGCAGCGCGGATGCCTTCGTTGCCAAATTTCAGCCGGACGGCACCCTCGACACCAGCTTTGGCGACAACGCCGGCTACTCGCTGTTCGATGCCAGCGGAACCACAGACTTTGGCGCCGACGTGGCCGTGCTGCACGACGGCACGATCGTTGTGGCGACCACCAGCACGGTCGACAGCGGGTCTGACTTCACCCAGGTCCAGTTCAACGCGGACGGCACCCGGAGCACAGGCTACGGTATCGCGACCGATACCCTTGCCCAATCGGTCAGTTACACGGAAAACGCGGCGCCGATCATTCTGGATAGCGACGTCGACGTCTCCGACCCGGAGCTCGATGCGCGTAACGGCGGCGCCGGCAATTACGCTGGTGCCAGCCTGGTGCTCACCAGGAACACCGGCGCCGCTGCCCAGGACCTGTTCGGGTTTTCGGACGGCAATGGCCTGTCGCTCAGCGGCAGCAGCATTCTCAAGAACGGCAACGTCATCGCTACCTTCGACAGCAACGGAACCGCCGGCCAGCTGACGGTCACTTTCACGGACAGCAACGGCGAAGTGCCGACATCCGCTGACGTCGACAACCTGTTGCGGCAGATCACCTACGCCAACAGCAGCGATGCGCCCAGCGCATCGGTGCAGATCGACTGGACGTTCTCCGACGGCAACACCGGCGCACAAGGCGCGAGCGGCGCCCTGACCGCGACGGGCGCGACGGTGGTCAACATCATCGCAAGCAACGACCTTGCTGTCGCCAACGCAGACAGCGCAACGACGCTGCAGGACACGCCCCTGACCGTCTCGCCTACGGACAACGACAGTGACGGCGAGAGCGATGTCGTCTCTATTCTGGAGTACACCCAGCCGGCCAATGGCGTGCTCGTGGACAACGGCGACGGGACCTTTACCTACACGCCGACGCCCGGCTATACGGGCAACGACAGCTTCGAGTATCTGGCAATGGATACCGGGGCCGGCCTGCAGCACTACTGGGGCCTGGACGGCAACGCGAACGACGCCATTGGTTTTGCCGATGGCATGGTCAACGGCACCACCACGGAAGCGGCAGACTTCGGCAACGGGCTGCGCTTTAACGAATCAGCATCCGACTACGTCGAGCTGCCTGATGTGGTCTACGGCAGCGAGTTCACCGTCTCCTTCGAGTTCAAGGTCGACGAGATCGACGGCTCGCTATTTCAGTATCTCTACAGCCACGGCAATGTCAGCAGCGCGAACAGCGTCAACGTCTTCATCAATGAAGCGACGCACGGCACAGATCCCTTCACTTTGCGCACGGTGGTACGCGACGGCAACGATAGCCTGGACAACAGCGCGCTAGAGATCGACATCAGCGCGCTTGGTCTCGACCTCGTCGACGGCCAGTTCCACAGCTACACCCTGACCGCAGGCGCTGATGGCCTGCGGGTCTACATCGACGGCGTGCTGGTTGCATCGGACACCACGCGCGGCACCGACGGGGTCGACCCGACCGGCAGTGCCTTCCTGGGCATTCGCCAGGATCTCAATCCTGATCGGGCCTTTGGCGGCGTCCTCGATTCTGTGGCGATCTACGACAACGCACTCGATGGAGAGGCGATCGCGAACCTGGCAGCCGGTTCAAACCGGGCCACAGCCAATATCAGTGTGCTGGCTGCGTCGGAGCCGACGCAGAGCCTGCCAGCCGCGCAGAGCGTGAACGAAGACGAAGTGCTGACCTTCAGCGCTGGCGGCGGCAATGCGGTCACCGTGAGCGATGGCCAGGCCGGGGATCACCCGTTACAGGTCACCCTGACCGTCAACGATGGGGTGTTGACGCTGAATGGCCTTACGGGCCTGACGCTGGTGGAGGGCAGCAACGGCAGCAGCTCGCTGACCGTCAGCGGTACCGAGGCCGCCATCAACGCAGCGCTCGAGGGCATGACCTTCACTCCCAACGCGAACTTTCACGGCGCCGTCAACCTGGCGATGACCACCGCCGTTGCGTCCGACCTGGTCGGCGAGTACGCCTTTGAGGCCAACGCCAACGACTCCGCGCCAGGCACTGCCAACAACGGCGCTCTGGTCAACGGCGCCGCCATCGTCATCGACGCCGACCGCGGTAACGTGCTGTCGCTGAACAACAGCAACCAGTACGTCGAGATTCCCGGGATGTTCGGCAATCCTGCCGACGTCACCCTGGCCGCCTGGGTGAACGTGAACTCAGGCACCTTTGCCGACGAGATCATCTCCCTGGGCGACAATGTCGCGCTGCGCTCCACAGACGGCGCGGGCGGCGTACGCTTCATCATCCGCGGGACTTCCGGCTGGCAGACCGTCGATTCCAACATCAATATCACCGGCGATGGCTGGACCCACGTCGCCGCTACCCTGAATGACACCACTGGCGCGATCGATCTCTACATCAACGGCGCACTGGTCGCCTCTGCCACAGCCGCAGAGTCGATCCAATACACTCAGGGAACCGACACCCGCATCGGCGAGAACGGCAACGGGCTAACGCACCCGATGGATGGGCTGATCGACGACGCGCGCATTTACACGCGCGCGCTGTCTGCCGAAGAGATCGCTGCCCTGGCCTTTGACCAGGTCGAGAACACGGACACGTTGGCGATTACCGTCGATCCGGTCAACGATGCGCCGACGGGTACCGTCAGCATCGACGACACGACGCCTGCGGAAGGCGATACGCTGAACGCATCGAATACCCTGGCCGACGCCGACGGGCTGTCCGGCCCGATCAGCTACCAGTGGTATCGCGACGGCGCGATCATCGCCGGGGCCACCGGCAACAGCTACACCACGACGCAGAGCGACGTCGGGGCCGTCATGACCGTGGTGGCCAGCTATACCGATGACGACGGCACCGCCGAAAGCCGCTCCAGCAGCGGCACCGCGGCGGTCACCAACGTCAACGATCCCGTAGCGGGCCAGCCGGTCATTGCGGGCACACCGCAGGAGGATCAGACACTCACGGCGGATACCAGCGGCATCAGCGACGAAGACGGCCTGGGCGCCTTCAGCTACCAGTGGTATCGCGATGGCGGCGCCATCGCCG
>CAZXIJ010000041.1:0-24497 GCA_964640725.1 uncultured Pseudomonadales bacterium
TTTGCGCTCGCACCTTCGAACCGGTGGTTCGAAGTGAATCCCTCTCTCTCCGCCAATTCTTCGCTCGAGGCAGCCGCTGATGGCCGACCCGTCCCGTGGCTTTGTCCCCTATCTGTTTCTCGACGACGCAGCGGCTGCGCTTCAGTGGTACGCCCGGGTTTTCGGTTTCGAGGAAATCGGCCGCTGGGCGGGTGACGACGGCAAGGTTCACAACGCGGAAATGCGCGCTGGCGACGCCGAGGTCTGGCTCGATGGCGGCGGGCGCTTGCGCACGGACGATCCTCGACCCCAATGGGTTGGGATCTGGGTGGATGATGTGGACGCGATGTACCAGCGCATCACCGCAGCCGGGATAACTTGCGATGCGCCGGTGGACCGCGAATTCGGTGTGCAGATGCTCAACGTGCCCGATGGCATGGGCTACCTGTGGGGCTTCATGCGCCGCTGTTGAACACCGCAACGCACCGCAGGGGAGCACGCGGTCTCGGCACCGTCCTGCTGTGGGCGTATACCGCCGTGGATTGCGTGAGGACAAAGCGTTGGCTAGCCTGTAGGCCCGCTCCTTCGAGAGCGCTCGGCAGTATCGATATTCAGATCGCGAATTCGAGCAACCCTCAACCTGCGCCCCTTGGCCTCGGACTGAAAGCAGCGTACGGGGCGGGTTCCGCGGCCTACGGCATCAAAGACAACGGCTTCAACTACTTTCTGCTGCTGTACTACAGCCAGGTTCTGGGGCTTGATGCCGCTTTGGTTGGGGTCGCGATCACGACGGCCCTGGTGCTGGACGCGATCAGCGACCCGGTGATTGGCTACTGGTCCGATAACCTGCGCTCGCGCTGGGGCCGGCGGCACCCGTTCATGTACGCGGCGGCGCTGCCGATCTCGCTGTCTTTTTTCATGCTGTGGAACCCGCCGGAATCGCTGACCGACACCGGGCTGTTCTGGTACCTGCTGTTGTTTGCGGTGTTGATTCGCACTTTTATTACCGCTTACGAAACGCCGAGCGCCGCGCTCGCCCCGGAATTGACCGAAGACTACGACGAGCGCAGCTCGCTGATTAGCTTTCGCTACTACTTCGCCTGGACCGGCGGCAATTGCATGACGGTGTTGATGTTCTTCTTTGTATTCCCGGCCATGGTGACCGTATCGGTGGCCGATGGCCGCTTTAACCGCGACAGCTACGAGATCTTCGGCATCGTGGCGTCGGCACTGATCTTCCTGTCCATCATGGTGTCTTCCCTGGGCACGCACCGCCGCATCCCGCACCTGAAACAGCCGCCACCCGAACGGGCGCTATCGCCCCGAAAAGTGTTCGCAGAGTTTCGCGAGACCTTGTCCGAACGCTCTTTTCTGGCGCTCTTCGGGGCCGCTCTGTGCGGCGCCGTGGCGACCGGTTTTGCCGCGTCGCTGACCTTTTACATCCTGACCTTTTTCTGGGAATTCTCGTCTTTCGAGACTGGCACCATCACCCTGGGCACCTTCGTCGCTGCGCTGATCGGGCTGTTCCTTGCGCCGTTGGTGACCCGGCGCCTGGGCAAAAAGCGCGGCGCCATCGTTGTCGGTCTGATCGCGTTCATTGGCTCACCGATGCCCATGGCGCTAAAGCTGCTGGGCTGGTTGCCAGACGACGACACCTTCGTTTTCTACTTCGTGCTGATCACCGGCATTGTCGATGTCGGGCTGATTATCTGTTACCAGATCCTGGTGGCCTCGATGATGGCGGACCTGGTGGAGCTGAGCGAACTGAAGACCGGGCGCCGCAGCGAAGGCGTGTTTTCCGCTGCCCTGACTTTTGTGCGCAAGAGCGTCCAGGGCCTGGGTCTCTTGCTGGCTTCTCTGGTCCTGTCCCTTGCTGATTTTCCCGCCGGCGCAAACGTTGCCGAGGTGCCCACGGCTGCGGCCGAGCGTCTGGCCATGTTTTACATTCCGACGATTCTGGTGATCTGGATGACGATGATGGCGGTCATCAGCCGCTATCGTCTGGATCGGGGCACGCACGAAGCCAACCTGCGTGCGCTGCAGTCTGCGCGGGCGGAGCGAGCAGCAGCCGAACCGGCGGGCTAGTCCGCGGCCAGCAGGTCGTACTTTTTCAGGCAACCACGAAGCTGGTGGTAGGTGAGCCCCAGGAGCTCGGCCGCTTTCCGCTGGTTGTGTTTGGCCTCGTTCATAGCCTGTTCGATCAGCGCGATCTCGATTTCCTTGAGCGTGTTTTTCAAATCCACAGGCAGCGTGTGGCCGGCTGCCCGGGCGGGCTCAGGTGCCGGCGAGCTGCCGGCCGTTGCGGTCGGTGGCTCAGCCGACGGCTCTGGCGCGCCCATCGGTGCGCGATCCGGCCCGGGTCGCCAGGGGGACTCGAAGGGGTCGAAGACGACCTCGTCGATTTCTTCTTCTTGTTCCCAGCGATAGACCGACCGCTCGACGACGTTCTTGAGTTCCCGAACGTTGCCGGGCCAGTCGTGGTCGAGCAACGCATCGCGGGCGGCGGGGCTGAAGCCTGGAAACAGCTCCCGGCCGAGGTCAGAGGCCATGGCGATCCCGAAGTGAGCCGCGAGCAAGGGAATATCTTCTGTTCGCTCCCGCAGCGGTGGGAGAGTCACCACGTCAAAGGCCAGCCGGTCCAGCAGGTCCGGCCGAAACTTGCCCTGGGCGGCGAGAGCCGGCAGGTCCTGATTGGTGGCCGCGACCAGGCGCACATCGCAGGTCAGCGTCTTGCTGCCGCCGAGCCGCTCGAACTCGCCGTACTCGATGAGCCGGAGCAGCTTTTCCTGAACGGCGGGGGTGGTGGTCGCCAGCTCGTCCAGGAACAGGGTGCCGCCGTGAGCGCGCTCGAACCGCCCGGCCCGGGCTTTGCTGGCGCCGGTAAAGGCGCCGGCCTCGTGTCCGAACAGCTCGCTCTCCAGCAGGCTGTCGCTGATCGCGGCGCAGTTCATGGTGAGGTAGGGCCCTTCCCAGCGATTCGACAGATAGTGCAGCCGGGCGGCGATCAGCTCCTTGCCGGTACCGCGCTCGCCGACAACCAGCACCGGCCGGGTCAGGGGAGCCGCCAGCGAGACCTCTTCCAGAACCTTCAGAAAGTTAGGCGATTCGCCAATCAGGCGTTCTGGTTCCCGCTGCATCCTGCTCAAAACCCTGAAATAGTGGCGGAAAAGACTAACTCGTGGTTGGCCGGCTCGCCAGGGTTAAGAAAAAAACGTATATAAAACAGATAGATACGATCTTTCTGGAAGCTGGCACGGATCCTGTAACCCCTAAAGCGAATGCCGATGCGACTGACGGACGGCCCGGCCAGAGCATCGACACCCAGTGAAACCGGAGGCTTCGCCACATGAGCATCTTTTCTCGCATGAGCGACATCATCAATTCCAACATCAACTCGTTGCTCGACAAGGCGGAGGATCCTGAAAAGATGGTCCGCCTGATCATCCAGGAAATGGAAGAAACGCTGGTTGAAGTGCGCAGCACCTCGGCCCGTGCCATCGCCGACAAGAAAGAACTGCAGCGCCGTCACGAGTGGCTGATCGAAGAGGTCACGGAGTGGGAGCGCAAGGCCGAGGTCGCGGTGAGCCGCGGGCGAGACGATCTCGCCAAAGGCGCGCTGGTTGAGCGCAACAAGGCCCAGGGCGCTGCTGACGCGATCGCCGAGGAACGCGGAATCATCGACGGCACGCTCGCGAAGCTCGGCGATGACGTCGCCATGCTGCAGGCCAAGATCAAAGATGCCAAGGCGCGCCAGAACGCCATCGTGCTTCGGGGCCAGGCGGCCCAGACCCGGCTGGGCGTCAAGCGTCAGCTCTCGGACCACAGCATCGACGACGCGCTGCTGCGCTTCGAGCAATACGAGCGCAAAATGGACGACCTGGAAGGCGAAATTGAGTCCTACGATCTGGGCCAGAAGACCCTCGCTGACGAGATCGAAGATCTGGAGCACGACGACGAGCTCGACAGTCAGCTGGCGGCGTTCAAGGCCCGGGTATCATCGGACAGCAAGAACGCCAACGGCGGCCACTGAACCAGATCTTGTTCGGTCGCGTCGTTCCCGAGTCAACGAAGGAGTAATTCATGGAAGGTTGGATGGTCCTGTTCTTTGTGCCGTCCCTGGCGTTCATCTGCCTGGTCGCGCCGATCTGGATCTACATGCACTACCGCAGCAAACAGCAGTCCCAGGGGGCTTTGTCGGAAGCGGAGCGCGAGCAGATGTCAGAGCTCTCTGGCAAGGCCGTTCGCATGCTGGAACGCATCGAAACCCTGGAAGCGATTCTGGATCAGGAAGCGCCCGGCTGGCGCCAGGGCGGCAGCCGTGACGAAGCGCTGGCAAGCCGCTCGGCCCGGGCCGACAACGGGGTCAGCGCGGCCAGCGGCAACTAGCCGCCGCCCGGTACCCCGAGCCTGACTACTGATCAAGGAGACACAGTGAGCAATAACAAACAATACGACACCCGCGGCAGGTCCGACTCAGATCGCCAGCGCGCATCCAGCTCGGATCTGCAGCGCGCGATCGCCCAGCTCGAGGAGGCCGTTCAGGACGTTGTGAGATCGACCACGGACGACCTGGCGGGACGCGCGACGGCGATGCTTGACGAAACGACGCGGCGGCTGCGCGGCGCCGCAGACAGCAGCGACAATGCAGGCTGGGGCGAACGGGTCGGGCGCAAGCTCGACGAGCTGAAGCCCAAGGCGCGCAAGCTCCAGCGGGACCCGCACAACGTTCGCATTGCCGGTGTCTGTGCCGGTGTGGCGCGCTACTTTGGCGTGGAGTCCTGGGTCGCTCGGCTGGGCACGGTCACGGCGTTCATCTTTATGCCGCAGCTCACCGTGCCGGCCTATCTTGTTGGCTGGGCGCTCATGGAAAAAGGCGGTCAGGAAAAAGACAGCTGGGTGGCGCGACAGCGCGATGACCATCGATCGCCGGCGCCGGAATTTGGCCCGCGCCTGTCCCCGCGCCGCAGCCTGCGCCAGGTCCACGCCGATCTGACGGATGCGGAGCTGAAGCTGCGGCGCCTGGAAACCCATGTAACGTCCGACCAATACGCTCTGCGGCGCGAGCTGGCGGCCCTTGACGGCAGCCGGCCCTGATTGGTCGCTGTCCTGACAGCATGAGCGACGCACGTGTTGCTTCTTCGAACTTTCTGACCCTGGAGCTTTTATGACCGTCTTCACCATGGTGACCTGGATTGTCGTTGTCGGTTGCCTGACCGGGGTGATCTCCGACTATCTGAAGACGCGTCGCGTCGAAGCCAAGCAGCGGAACGCTGGCGGTTCCGAACAGCTGGAGGCCTTGACGGAACGAGTCCGGGTGCTGGAACGCATCGTCACCGATGAGCGCTACGATTTGCGCCGCGAGATTAAAGAGCTAGAGCGGCACGGGTAATCCGGTCCGGGCGATCGGTAAAGACGGCGTCGACCCCCAGCCGGGCCAGGCGCCTGCCGGTCGGCAGCCGATTCACCGTGTAGGCCATGAGCGCCAGCCCTGCCTGGTGAACCTGCCGGGCTCGAGCCGCGGTGACGGCCCGCCAGTTTAGATTGATCGACGCGGCCTGCAGTTGCGCCGCCGTATCCAGCAGCCCCGTCCGCCACCGTTCCGACAGCACGCCGATCGGCGCGGTCCCGCCGCAACCCCGGTAGGTAGCCAGTGCCTCGTGATCAAAGGAAGAAATGAGCAGGGACCGATCGTCCAGGTCCTCGGCGATCCGGCAAACCGGCTCGGCGGTACCCGGCCCCTTGAGCTCGATGTTGACCAGCAGGTCCTGGGGCACCACCGCCAGCACCTGGGACAGGGTCGGAATCGGCGCGCCGCCGGCATCCAGGGCCCGCAGCTGCGATCGGGTGAGGTCCACCAGACGCCCTTTGCCGTTGGTGGTGCGGTCCACCCGGGCATCGTGGATCACCCACAGCTCCCCGTGAACCCAGTAAACGTCCAGCTCGACGCCGTCTACGGCGTGGCGCAGCGCGGCTTTGAAGCTGGGCACGGTGTTTTCGGCGACCAGCCCGGCCGCACCGCGGTGACCAATGATGGAGGGGGAGACGGCTTCTCGCATAGAATGGGACCATGAGCTATCAAGTCCTGGCACGCAAACTACGGCCGGCGCGGTTTGCGGACCTCGTCGGCCAGGATCACGTCGTCCGAGCGCTGACCCATGCGCTGGAAGAGGACCGGCTGCATCACGCCTACCTGTTCACGGGGACGCGGGGTGTCGGCAAGACCACCATTGCCCGAATCCTGGCCCGGAGTCTGAACTGCGAGCGGGGTGTTTCTGCCAATCCCTGTGGCGAGTGCAGCATCTGCACCGAAGTACTCGAGAACCGCTTTGTGGACCTGATCGAGGTCGATGCGGCCTCGCGGACCGGTGTCGACGACACCCGGGAGTTACTGGACAACGCCCAGTACCTGCCAACCCGGGGGCGCTACAAGGTCTATCTGGTGGACGAGGTCCACATGCTGTCCAAGCACGCCTTCAACGCGCTGCTGAAAACGCTCGAAGAGCCGCCGGAGCACGTCAAGTTTCTGCTGGCGACCACGGACCCCAAAAAGGTCCCGGTGACCGTGCTGTCCCGGTGCCTGCAGTTCCAGCTCAAGAACCTGCCGGCGTCGGTGATCGTGCGCTATCTGGGCAGCGTGCTGCAGGAAGAGGGCATCGAACACGACGAGGCCGCGTTGGAAAGAATTGCGTCGTCTGCTCGGGGCAGCATGCGCGATGCGCTGAGCCTGACCGATCAGGCCATTGCCTTTGGCGGTGGCCAGATCGATGGCACCCAGGTGGACCAGATGCTGGGGGTTGCCGGGCGCAACGAGGTACAGACCCTGGTCGCGGCACTGGCGAGCGGAGCAGCGAGCCAGGTTCTGTCGCTGGTGGGCGAGCTGGCGGAGCGGTCGGTGGATTTCACCGAGCTGCTCACAGCGCTGATCGAAGATTTGCATCGACAGGCGGTGACAGCGGCAACCGGAGTCGGCGAACCCGGCCCCTTCGATCCCGAGACCGTGCAGCTGAACTATCAGATTGCCCTCATGGGGCTCAAAGATCTGGACGTGGTGCCGGACCCGCAGCTCGGCTTTGAGATGACGGTGCTGCGAATGCTGGCTTTTGCACCGGCCGGTCCGGATACCGCGGTCGCGACACCCTCAGGTGGTGGCGCGGCTGCCGGGGGGGCAGCAAGTACCGGGGCCCCCGCGGATACCGCGACCGGCACGCAAAACGCTGGCGCTGTGCGGGCGGCTCGGTCTGCGCCTGCCGCCAGGTCTGAGCCGCAACCCGCTGCACCGGCGCCCTCTGGCCCTGCGGTTACCGTGCCGGCGGAGCTGGCCGAGCACTGGTACGAGCTGGTCGCCAGCCTGCCACTGACCGGCGTGAACCGCCTGCTGGTGGACCATGCGTTGCCGCAGTCGAACGCACCGGAAGACTTTCGCCTCGTGCTTGACGAAGACCATGACATGCTCATGAGCGAAGCGCAGCGTGCCCGGGTAGAACGGGCGCTCGCGGAGCGTCTTGGC
The DNA here is from genome assembly GCA_964640725.1 of uncultured Pseudomonadales bacterium. Taxonomy (GTDB): domain Bacteria; phylum Pseudomonadota; class Gammaproteobacteria; order Pseudomonadales; family Azotimanducaceae; genus CALHVX01. The sequence goes on from CAZXIJ010000041.1 coordinate 7,487, forward strand.
ACCCGGGTGGCATTAACGATCAAGACCGGCGTGCTGGCGCAGGAAACGCCGGCGGCCCGCAGCGCGCGGCTGCGCCGGGAGCGGCAGGCTGCGGCGCGGACGGCTGTCGAGGCCGACCCGACGGTGCAGCAGCTGTTGAAGGAGTTTGGGGGCGAGCTGAAACAGGTGAAGCCCCTGGAAGAAGGCAACGATCCCGCATGACGAGGTATCCATGAAAGGAATCGGCGATCTCATGAAACAGGCCCAGCAGCTGCAAACGCAGATGCAGGGCATGAAAGACGAAATGGCCAAGGCCGAGGTCGAAGGCGAAGCCGGTGCCGGGCTGGTCAAGGTGGCCATGAACGGGGCCCACGAAGTGCGCCGCGTGCAGATTGACCCGGCGGTTTACGACGAAGACAAGAGCGTGCTCGAAGATCTGATTGCGGCGGCGCTGAACGATGCGATGCGCCGGGTCGAAGCCCTGCAGCAGGAGAAGATGGCGGGCATGGCGGGCGGTCTCGGTTTGCCTCTGGGCGGTCTTGGAGGGTTTCCCTTCAAGTGAACAGTCTGAGCCGGCTGGTCGAAGCGCTGCAGGTTCTGCCGGGCGTCGGCCCCAAGAGCGCGCAACGCATGACCTTGTCGCTGCTGCGCCGCCAGCGCGACGGCGCTGCAACCCTGTCTCAGGCCCTGGCCGATGCCCTGGACCAGGTGCAGGAATGCAGCCTGTGTCGTGACCTGACCGACAACCCGGTCTGCGACCAGTGCCTGGACGAGAGCCGCAGCGACGGGCAGCTGTGCGTTGTCGAATCGCCTGCCGACATTTGGGTCATTGAGCGAGCCGGGGGCTTTCACGGCCGCTACTTCGTACTGCATGGCCATCTGTCGCCCATTGACGGTATTGGCCCGGACGAGCTTGGCCTGGACCGCTTGCAGGATCGCGTGCAGGTCTTGTCGCCTGACGAAGTGATTCTGGCGACCAACCCCACGGTCGAGGGCGAAACTACCGCGCACTACATCAGCAATCTGCTCGGCGGCCGGGTGCCTCGGGTGTCGCGCATTGCGCACGGCGTGCCCCTGGGCGGAGAGCTCGAGTTTGTTGACGGCGGCACCATCGTGCACGCCCTGGAAGGACGCCGCGATTTTGGCTGATGTAAGAACCGTTGCGCCCCAGTGGATCGATAGCAACGAAGCCCTTGCCGGGCTCGTTGAGCATTGCGGACCGGTGGTGGCCATCGACACGGAGTTCATGCGCACCAGCACCTACTTCCCGATTCCCGGCCTGTATCAGATAGGTACCGACGCCCGGGTGTTCCTGGTTGACCCGCTGGCTATCGACGACTGGCAGCCCCTGCAGCAACTGATCGAAGCGCCGGACCGGGTTACCGTCATGCACGCCTGTTCCGAGGATCTGGAGGTATTCAACAGCCATCTGGGGCTGGCGCCGTCGACGTTGTTTGACTCGCAGCTGGCACACGCCTTCCTGTCGCCTGATTACTCCCTGAGCTATGCGCGGCTGGTGGAACACTACTGCGACGTGGCGCTGGACAAGGGCGCGACGCGCAGCGACTGGCTGCAGCGGCCTTTGACCGATACGCAAATCCACTACGCAGCGGCTGACGTGCGCTACCTTGTCGAGATTTCTCGCACCCAGCGCGAACAGCTGGAATCCCTGGGGCGCAGCAGCTGGTTCGACGAAGAGTCTGTGCGTCATACACGCTATCAGGCGCCGTATCCGGAGCTTTACTATCGGCAGATCAAGGGTGCCTGGCGCCTTGACGATGCCGGGCTTGCGCGCCTGCAGGCGCTGGCCAGCTGGCGCGAGACAGAAGCCATGGCGCTGAACCGCCCCCGGGGGCGAGTGGTCAAGGACGAAGTGCTGCTGACCCTTGCAAAGGCGGAACAGTTCGGCGATGGCCTGCTGCACAAGCACTTGCCCGGCGGCGCGGTACGACGCTTTGGCGATGCCCTTGCTGCCGCCTGGCACGGCGAAGGCAATACCCGGGAGCCGCTGCAGCGACCGGACGTGCCGCTGACGCAAGGACAGAACAAGCTGCTCTCGGCGCTCAAGACCATCGTGCAGGCTCAGGCCCAGGAACTGGGCCTGGCGCCGGAATTGCTCGGCCGCAAGCGTGATCTTGAAACAGCGATTCGCTGCTACCTGCAGGACGGCTCCCTGGGGCCTTACGAAGACAGCTGGCGGTCTGCCTTGCTGGCCGAGCCATTTCGGAATGCCTTGCGAGACGCCGCCTGATGCCGGCAGTCTGTGTCTACGCGAGCATTCGGCGACCGGAAACCTTCGTCTACGTGCTGCGGAGCCTGGATGCGCCGGACGACGCGGCGGATCTCGCCCCCATCCCCGAGGCGGTGCTGGCGACCCTGGCGCCCTGGCGCTTCGCGCTGGAGTTTGAGCTGGACCCCGTGCGCACGCTTGCCCAGGCCGATCCGGAGCGCGTGCTGGCTGACATCGCAAGCCAGGGCTTCTATCTGCAGTTGCCTCCGGCAGAGCTGCCTCAGCACACCGGGGCACCATCGTGACGGCCTTTTGGCATGCCAAGACGCTTGCAGAGCTGGACCGGCAGGAGTGGGAATCCGTTTGCGATGGCTGTGCGCGGTGCTGCCTCATCAAGCTGCAGGATGAGGACAGCGGCCAGATCGTTCACACGAACCTGGTGTGTCATTTGCTCGATCAGGAACGCTGTCGCTGCACGGCCTATCCGCGCCGGCACGAGCTGGTCGCCGACTGCATCGATTTCCGCGCAGAAGTCGTTGGGCAGCTGGAGTGGCTGCCCCGCAGCTGCGCCTATCGCCGGCTGGCCGAGGGGCGCGGCCTCGCGGCCTGGCACCCCTTGATCTCCGGCCGAGCGGACACGGTCCACGCAGCGGGCGTTTCCGTCCGTGGTAAGGTCCGCAGCGAATCCGGGGTCGACGAGGCCGATCTCGAAGATCACGTGATTGACTGGGTAGAGCTGTGAGCGCAACGGGATTTGCCAACGCCGAGTACGCGACGGCCTGGGCGGTCGCCTTTGGCGGCGGGCTGCTGGCCTTCGCCTTCTGGTGTCTCATGACCCGCGGGGTTCGCCGGGGCTCATTGCGCTGGCTCTTGCGCCTGCTCCCCGGGGCCTGGATGCTCGTTCCAGCACCGGTGCCCGGATACGAAGGCCAGTACGCGCCCGCGTTTATTGTGGCGCTGTTCGAAGCCGTGCTGCAGGAGAATGGCGCCCCGCAAACGGCTTTCGCAGTGCTGGCCGTTGCCAGCGTCGTGGTGCTGGCAGGTGTGGCAATCGTTTCGCTGGTGCGCTGGCGGGCCCGCCGGGGCGATGAGTCCGAGACGGGCAGCGAGGGCGCACGCGCCGCCTGATTGCTCTGCCGCTGGCCGAAAAGGCAATAGCTTCTACCCTTAGGGGATGAACCTGCGCTCAGCACGGCTTCGCGCCGTCCTCCTGCTTCTGCTTTTCGGGACGCTGCTGTCTCCCGGGGCGTGGGCGGCCGACACCCGGATTGTCGTGGACATCTCCGGCAGCATGGCCGAGACCGATCCCGATCGCTTGCTGGTCCCATCGGTGGAGGCGCTGATCGAGCTCTTGCCCGATGCCCAGCCGGCCAGCATCTGGACCTTTGGGAGCCAGGTCAACCGGCTCATGGATCACGAACCGGTCACCGATCTGTGGCGGGCGCAGGCGCAAATCAAAACCCGGGCATTGCCAGCAGTCGGTTTGCGCACCGCCTTGCCGGCGGCCCTCGCGGCGGCCAGCTGGGACCGGGCCGGCCCGCGTCGCCAGCGCGATCTCATCTTGTTGACCGACGGACGTCTTGACCTCGGGCCATCCGAGCAGGAAAACGCGGCCGCGCGGGACCAGTTGCTGCAGAGCCTCGTGCCAGAGCTGGCTCAGGCCGGCATCCGGCTGCATGCGCTGGCGCTGTCGAACCTGGGCGATCTGTCGCTCTTGCAGGCGCTGACCGCGGCAACGGGCGGCTATTTCCAGCCGGTGCGGGACCTCGCCGGCTTGCCGGAACAGCTGGCGGATCTGATGGCCCGCGTCCGCGGTATCGACGAGCTGCCCCGGCCGGCGCCGTCCGCGCTCGCGCCCGCGACGGGCGCGGGCGGCAACACCGAGCCGGCGGTCGCGCCAGCCACCTCGGAAACTGCGAATGCAGGCACGACGGCCACCGCCGAAACGGTCAAGCCAGAGAGCGCCGTGGCCCGGCCCACGACCTTCAGGGCAGAACCCAACCTGGCTGAACTGACCCTGTTTGTGGAGCCAGCGGAGGCCGCGGCAAAGGAGGGCACGGTGGCGCAGCTCGAGGCCCCGGACGGCACTCGCTACGACCAGTTTCGCGTGCCCCCGGGGGCACGCTGGCACATTGCGGGCCCGCGGGAGGTCATTTCCCTGCGCCAGCCCCAGGCCGGAGACTGGACCCTGACTGGGGGCCGGGCCTTGCGTCTGTTTACCTACGGAGAGCTGCGCCTGGTGCTGCTGGACCAGCCGTCCCGGCTGGCCCCGGGGCTCGTTCACGCCCTGACCTTTGCTCTGGAAGATCAGCGGACCGGGGCACCGGTTTCTCCTGCTCTGGCTCGGCTCGTGGCCTTCAGCGCCGAGGTCATCGCCGAGGAAGGCCGTGCCACAGCCACAGTTGAACGGTCGGTAGACGGCCTTCTGCAGGTCATGGTGGCGAATCTGAACGGGGTCGAGCGGGGCGAGCTGGTCTTGACCGCCACGGCGCCGACCTTTGTGCGCGAGCTGCGCCACGGGTTCGAGGTTGCTCACCCGCTGCGGGTGGAACTGCAGCCGCCATCCCAGGCAACCGATGGTGCGGTCGGCGAAAGCAGCGTCGGCCTGCTCTGGGCGGCCCTGAACCAGCCAGGCGTAGACAGCCAGGCCATGAGCATCGCAGCGGGGATCGCGCAGCCGCCGGCGGCCCGGCGCTGGTATCCGTTGCGCCGGGAAGCGGCTGGGCTGTGGCAGCTAGCGCTGCCTTCAGAGCTTGAGGGAGAGATAGAGTTAGAAGTCGATGTACGCGCCAAGTACCTGAATGGCGGTGAGTTTAGCTACCGGACTGAGCCTCTGCGGACGGTCTTGCCGGTCACGGAAGCCCGGCGTTTGAGTTTTGCCGACAGCGGTCAGGTAGACGCTGTCCCGGCGTCGGACCCGCCAGCCGTGGAGCCCGCCGCAGCCCCGCGGGACCTGTTGAGAGAGGGCGCCATCGTCGCACCGGCAGCGGTGGCCGGGCCCGAGGGGGCAGACGCTGCGGATGCGCCGGCGGTCGTGATTGGCTCCACGGTCCCGCAGGGCCAGGGCGAGGCGACGGAAGCGGCGGAGCGCACCCCCAAGCTGCCCCTGTGGTTTGCCGGGGCGGCCATGACCATTCCGGTGCTGCTGTTGGTGCTGCTGCTCTGGCGCCTGCGCCAGGCCCCGGTTCGGACCCTTGAATCGCTGTCGGAATCCGCGCCAGCAGCGGTCTGACGGGGCGGGCCGCTTTCTTGCGTCCCCTCTAGCCAGTCTTTAAGCTCAAAGCACACTCTTTTCCTGCTGTTCCGGTCTTCGGGATCGGACAGCACCGTATTACCTCCAACATTCCGTAAAGACAGGGCGCCTGGATGATTTTTGACAGCACCGAAAGCTACATCTCCACCGACGAACTCAGCATGGCCGTGGATGCGGCCGTGAAGCTCGAGCGGCCCCTGCTGGTCAAGGGCGAGCCCGGTACCGGCAAGACCATGCTCGCCGAAGAAGTCGCGCGCTCCCTGGGCATGAACCTGATCCAGTGGCACATCAAGTCCACCACCAAGGCCATCAACGGCCTCTACGAGTACGACGCCGTGTCCCGCCTGCGCGATTCCCAGCTGGGCGAAGAGCGGGTCAAGGACATCCGCAACTACATCAAAAAGGGCAAGCTCTGGGAGGCCTTCGAGGCGGACGAGCGCGTGGTGCTGCTGATTGACGAGATCGACAAGGCCGACATCGAGTTCCCGAACGACCTCCTGCAGGAGATCGACAAGATGGAGTTCTTCGTCTACGAGCTGGGCGAGACGATCAAGGCCAAGCAACGCCCGGTCGTCATCATTACCTCGAACAACGAAAAGGAGCTGCCGGATGCGTTCCTGCGTCGCTGCTTCTTTCATTACATCAACTTCCCGGACCGGGAGACCATGCAGCAGATCGTTGACGTGCACTTTCCCGAGGTCAAACAGGACCTGGTGAAGGAAGCCATGGAAATCTTCTTCGATGTGCGCAAGGTGCCTGGGCTCAAGAAAAAGCCGTCGACGTCGGAGCTGATTGACTGGCTCAAGTTGCTCATGGCCGACGATATTCCGGACGAGATCCTCACCAATCGCGATACCAGCAAGGCGATCCCGCCGCTGTACGGCGCGCTGGTCAAGAACGAGCAAGACGTGCACCTGCTGGAACGGCTGGCGTTTATGAACCGCCGGGATTCCCGGGGCTGATCGCCGCGCAACTGAAGTAACCCGCCATGCTCATTAATTTCTTTATGACCCTGCGGCGCTACAAGGTCCCTGTGACCTTGCGCGAGCTCATGGACCTGCTTGAAGGCATGAAGCGTCGCCTGGTGTACGCCAATATCGACGACTTCTACCTGCTGTCGCGGACCTGCCTGTGCAAGGACGAAAAGAACTACGACAAGTTCGATCGTGCGTTTGCCACCTACTTCAAGGGGCTGGATGACCTGCACGGCATGCTCGAGTCCATGATTCCGGACGAGTGGCTGCGCCGGGAGTTCGAAAACTCCCTGTCGGCCGAAGAGCTCGCCAAGATAGAGTCTCTGGGCGGTCTGGAAAAACTCATCGAAGCGTTCCAGAAAGCCCGGGAAGAGCAGGCCAAGGCAGAAGCTGAGGCCGAAAAGGGCGAGAAAGGCAAAGACGGCGAAGAGGGCGAGGGCGACCAGGAAGGCAAGAAGGGCTCTGGCGGTGTTGGCAAGGGCAAAAAGAACAAAGCCAAGAAGACCTGGGACCAGAGGCAGTACAAGAACCTGGACGACTCCGTCGAGCTCGGCACGCGCAACATCAAGATGGCGTTGCGTCGCCTGCGTAAGTTTGCCCGTAGCGGCAAAGACGAAGAGCTCGATATCAACGATACGATCCAGTCGACCGCTCACAACGGTGGATTGCTGGACATCAAGATGCGGCCGGAACGCAAAAACACCGTCAAGGTGTTGCTGTTTCTGGACATTGGCGGGTCTATGGACTCGCACGTCAAAGTCTGCGAAGAGCTGTTCTCGGCCACGCGTACCGAGTTCAAGCACCTTGAGAGCTTTTACTTCCACAACTTCATTTACGAGTCGGTCTGGAAGGATAATCGCCGGCGAATGAACGAGCGTCTGCCTACTTTTGAGATCCTTAACAAGTACGCACACGACTACAAGGTGCTGTTCGTGGGCGATGCGACCATGGCGCCCTACGAGATCACCCATGCCGGTGGCAGCGTCGAGCACTGGAACGAAGAGCCCGGCGCGCACTGGATGAGCCGTTTCACCACCATCTACGACAAGGTGGCCTGGCTGAACCCGACCCCGCAGGAGACCTGGGAATATTCCAGCTCCGTGGCGCTGACGCAGGAGCTGGTCCAGGGCCAGATGTACCCGCTCACGGTGCGCGGACTCGAAGAGGCCATGGGCCACCTGTCCAAATAGCGTCGCCGCTCGGTCATGAGTGATCCTGAACCGGGCGAGGCAGGCGAGCAGGCCGCGGACGACCCAGCACGGCCCCTGAACCTGACGGTGCCGCCTGAGCTGCCGATCGCCGAGCAGGCGGAGGCGATCTGCGCGGCCCTCCAGCGTTCCCAGGTGGTGGTGGTTGCCGGCGAAACCGGTTCCGGCAAAACCACCCAGCTGCCCAAGCTGTGCCTCGCCGCTGGCCTGGGCGAGCACGGGCTGATCGGTCATACCCAACCGCGGCGCCTGGCAGCTCGAAGCGTTGCCGCGCGCATCGCTGAGGAGCTCGGCACGCCGCTCGGTGACTACGTTGGTTACAGCGTGCGCTTCAGCGACCAGACGGGCCCGAACACGCGCGTCAAGCTCATGACCGACGGCCTGCTGCTCGCAGAGATCCAGAGCGACCGGCTGCTCTCCCGCTACGAAGCCCTGATCATTGACGAGGCCCACGAGCGCAGTCTCAACATCGACTTTCTGCTGGGCTATCTGAAGACGTTGCTGCGCAAGCGCCCGGAGCTCAAGGTGATCATCACCAGCGCCACGATCGACGTGCAGGCCTTTGCGGCGCACTTTGACGCGCCGGTGATCGAGGTATCGGGTCGCGGCTATCCGGTCGAAGTGCGTTACCGGGAGCCGGCCGCTGACGAGGAGCTGGCCGATCAGGTCCTTGCCTGTCTCGAGGATCTGGCCGGCAACCCGGTCGGCGGCAACCGCGCCCGGGACGTGCTGGTGTTTTTGTCCGGGGAGCGAGAGATCTTCTCGCTGGCGCGGGAGCTGCGGGGGCGGCTCGACCACAGCTGGGAACTGCTCCCCCTGTACGCCCGCCTGCCGGCCGGCGAGCAGCAAAAGGTCTTTCGCCCGGGCAAAAGCCGTCGCGTGGTGCTCTGTACCAATGTCGCCGAGACCTCGTTGACCGTGCCCAATATCGGTTACGTCATCGATGTCGGGCTGGCGCGGATCAGCCGCTACAGCTACCGCTCCAAGCTGCAGCGTTTGCCCATCGAGCCGATTTCGCAGGCCAGCGCCCGGCAGCGGCTGGGACGCTGCGGGCGGATCGCGCCCGGTCGCTGTTACCGCCTGTACAGCGAAGCCGATTTCGATGGCCGGCCAGACTACACAGACCCGGAGATCAAACGCACCAACCTCGCCTCCGTGGTGCTGCAGATGGAAGTGTTCCGCCTGGGCCGGATCGCGCAGTTTCCGTTCCTGGAGCCGCCCGATCCGGCGGCGGTGCGGGCGGCCGTTAAGCTGCTGGAAGAGCTGCGGGCCATTGATGGCGGCCGCGCGACAGATCTTGGCCGCGCCATGGCCCGGCTGCCCGTTGACCCGAGGCTGGCGCGCATGCTGCTGGAAGGGGCCCGCAACGGCTCCCTGCGCGAGTTGCTGATCATTGTCAGCGCGCTGAGCGTGCAGGATCCGCGCGACCGGCCAGAAGGGCAGCGCAGCCAGGCGGACGCGCGACACGAGTCCTTTGCCGACAAGCAGTCGGATTTCATTGCCTGGCTGAACCTGTGGGCATTCAGCGAGCAGGAGCGCGAGAACCTGACCCGGCGCCGCTACGAGCGACTATTGCGCACGCGCTTCCTGTCGGTGCCGCGCATGCGCGAGTGGCGTGAGCTGCACCGGCAGCTGCGCCTCGCGTGCCAGAAGCTGCGGCTGACCATGAACACCGAACCCGCCAGCTACGAGGCCCTGCACCAGGCTTTACTGTCCGGCTCCCTCGCCTTTGTGGGTCGCCATGATGAAAAGGGGCGCTACGAAGGGGCATCCGGCCTCCACTTTCGTATCTTTCCCGGGTCGGCGCTCTTCGAAGCCCGCCCCAAGTGGCTGGTGGCCGCAGAGATTGCAGAGACCCAGCGGGTCTACGCCCGCACCGTCGCGCACATCGAGCCGCGGTGGATCGAAGCGCAGGCAGCCCACCTGCTCAAACGCAGCTACAGCGAGCCGCACTTCAGCGCCCGACGGGGCGAGACCATGGCCTACGAGAAGGTCAGCTTTCGCGGGCTGATGCTGACGGAGCGCCGGGCGGTGGGCTACGGGCGGATTGATCCGGCGGTTAGCCGGGCGCTCTTCATCCAGGAAGGCCTGGTGGCCGGTGCGCTGCGCCAGCCGCCGGAGTTTCTGGAACACAACCTGCTCATGCTGGCCTCGCTCATGGACGCCGAAGCAAGGACGCGGCGCCGGGACCTGCTGGTCGGCCCGGAGCTCCAGGCCGCCTGGTACGAGGAGCGCTTGCCGGCATCGGTGCTGTCGGCGCGCACCCTGCGGCGGGCGCTGGGCAAGGATCAGGCTTTGGCCAGCGTCTTGGCCTGGACCCAGGACGATCTCGCAGCTCAGCGGCTGCCCGGGCTGGATGACTTTCCCGGGGCGCTGGATCTGGACGGCCAGCAGTATCCGCTGACCTACCGGTTTGCCCCTGGTGAGCCGGACGACGGCGTGTCCGTATCCTTGCCCCTGGGCAAGCTCAACGCCTTGCCGGAGGCCGCGCTGGACTGGAGCGTGCCGGGCTTTTTCGAATCGGTGTGCGAAGCCTGGCTCAAGAGCCTGCCGAAGCCCGCCCGTCGCGCCCTGGCACCGCTGGCGGATCGCGTGCCCGAGGTGACGGCCTGGCTGCTCGACCCTCGACGCTATCGCCAGGGGCAGCTGCGCGGCGCGCTGGTGGCCGCGCTGGCCGCGCTGTACGAGCTGCGGGTGACGCCATCGGAGCTCAGCGCCGATCGGCTGCCCGAGCATCTGCAGCCGCGGATCGTGCTCCTCGACAGCAGTGGCCGTGAGCTTGCCGCGTCGCGATCTCTGGCCACGCTGCGCAGCGACTACGAGGCGCAGGTTTCTCAAACCCTGGCCGATGCGGGGCCACCTGCCTTCGAGCAGGAACATCTGGCCGCCTTTCCAGAGCGCGAGCGCCTGCCGCACAGCGTGACCCTCGGGGTGCGTGCACCGGGCAGGACCAAGAGCCGCACCAAGAGCCGGACCATGGGCGGCAAACGAGGCGGCAGCGCGAATGCAGAGCCGCCGCCGGACGCCGCCGAGCGGGTGGTCTACCCGGGCTTTGTGGACGGCGGTGAAACGGTGGCCTTGAAGGCCTTTCCCGATGCGCGAAGCGCAGCCGAGGCGAATCGCGCGGGCCTTGCCCGGCTGGCGTTGCTCAGCCAGCGGCGGGCTGCCCGCCAGATCGTCAAAACGCTGCGCGGGGCGAAGGCGCTGCAGCTGCACTACGCGGTGCTTGGCTCCCGGGACGATCTGGAGCAGGCGTTTTTGCTCGGCTGCGCCTGGCATTTCTATTTTGCCGGACAAGGCTGGATCGACAGCGCCGTGGCCTTCGAGGCCAGGTTGCAACAGGCTGGATCGCTGGTGGCCTACGCGGCCGAGCGGCAGGGCCGGGTCGAAGCTGCGGTACAGGCCCGCTTCGAAGCCGGCCGCGCGGTCGAGCAGCTGCAGTCGCCGGCCTTCGCCGCGGCCCGGGCCGACGTCGAGCAGCAGCTGATCGCGCTCGCGCCCCCAGGCCTGCTGCTGGAGGCCTCCGATCCCGAGCTGGAGGCCCTGCCGCGATACTTTCAGGCTTTGATCTACCGCATGACCAACCTGCAGGGCCGGGTGGATCGAGATCAGCAGGCGATGGCAACGGCTGCCCGCTTTGCCGAGCGTCTGGCCCGGCTGTGCGAGGTCCCTGCGCTGGCGGCCGAGGAGCGGGCTGCCCTGGAAACCGGCCTGCGGGAGCTCCGGGTTGCCCTGTTTGCGGAGCCCCTCAGGCTCCCCAAGGTCTCCGAAAAGCGGCTGGACCGGGCCTTGCGGGACAGCGAGGTGCGTCACGCACTGGTTTGAACCCCAAAACTCTGGGTCGCCAAAAAGCTGCACGGCCCATTGGAACTTCGCCGCGACACGTCAGTCTATGAACCTGAACGCAGCAGTGAGGGCGTTTATTGCGGGCGAGGGCAGCGAGGTTCAAAATAGCCAGGCAGCCCTCGAACGTGACGACCCAGTAGATCGGGCAAGAGCGGCGCCCGCGACCTGTCAACCTGAACAGACCAACGAAGACCAAGGAACAATGACCATGAACCGAAGAGTAAAACCTGTTGCTGCTGCCGTTGGCACCGCGTTTGTTGCCTCCATCGCTGGCACCGCAGTGGCGGATGTCGATGCCGAGCAGGCATTTTCCAGCACCGATCTCGGTGTGGGCTACCAGCTGGCCAGCGCTGACGAAGGCAGCTGCGGTGAAGGCAAGTGCGGCGAAGGCAAATGCGGCGAGTCCAAGGGCGGCGAAGAAGGCAGCTGCGGCGAAGGCAAGTGCGGTGAGTCCAAGGGCGGCGAAGAAGGCAGCTGTGGCGAAGGCAAATGCGGCGAAGGCAAATGCGGCGAGTCCAAGGGCGGCGAGGAAGGCAGCTGCGGCGAGGGCAAATGCGGCGAAGGCAAATGTGGCGGCTAGCGCTCCTGTCTGACACCGTGTGACTGACGAAATGGGGCTCCTGTAGCCCCATTTTTTGTGGCATCGAGATGATACCCATGGGCGCGACAACCTCAGCACAAGCGCCGGTCCCTGGCGGCGCCGGACTGGGCCTGCGGCGAGCAATCGTCCAGGATCTGTTGGACCTGCCGGACGGCGCCGTCGACTTCATGGAAGTTGCGCCAGAGAACTGGATCGGTGTCGGCGGTGTGTTCGGGCGCCAGTTCGAACGCCTTGCGGAGCGTTTTCCCCTGGTCGCGCACGGCCTGTCTCTGTCCATCGGCTCGCCCGCACCGCTGGACCAGTCTTTTCTGAAAGATCTGCGCGCGTTCCTGGATCGCTACCGCATTGCTCACTTTACCGAGCACCTGAGCTACTGCAGCGACGACAAGGGCCATCTTTACGACCTGATGCCCATGCCCTTCACAGAAGAGGCCGTGCACTATGTCGCGGGCCGCATCCGTGAAGTGCAGGACGCGCTGGAACGTCGCGTTGGCATGGAACACATCTCTTACTACGCAGCGCCCGGGCAGCAGCTTGAGGAGGTCGAATTTCTGAATGCCGTATTGGCGGAAGCAGACTGCGCCTTGCTCCTGGACGTCAATAACATCTACGTCAACAGCATCAACTTTGGCTACGATGCGCTGGACTTTCTTGAGCGGATCGATGCGGACCGTACCGTCTACATTCACATCGCCGGGCACTATGTCGAGGCCGAGGACCTGCGGATCGACACCCACGGCGCGGCCGTGATCGACCCGGTGTGGCAGCTGCTGGATGCCGCCTATGCACGCTACGGCGTGCAACCGACGTTGCTCGAGCGGGACTTCAACTTTCCGGCGATGCCAGAGCTGCTGGCCGAGGTGGAGCAGATTCGTGACCGGCAGCGCGCCGTCGATGTCTGAGCAACTACCCGCCGGAAGCAACCTGCCTTCGTTCCGGGCCGTGCAGCTCGATTTCGCGGCGCACATCCGCAACCCGGAACAGCATCCGCGTCCGGCCGGTATCGAAGCCCGGCGCATGCAGATCTATCTCGACTTGTTCTACAACAACATCGAAGGGTTTCTCGCGAGCACCTTCCCGGTGGCGAAGCGGGTCCTGGGCGATAAGCTGTGGCATGCCCTGGCCCGGCAGTTCGTTCACGAGCACCCGAGCGAGTCGCCGTATTTTCTGGATATCAGTCAGGAGTACCTGACCTTTCTGCAGGAACGGCAACCGCCGGCCGCGCCGGACTTTCTGCTGGAGCTTTGCCACTACGAGTGGGTAGAGCTGTCTCTTAAAGTGGACGAGCGTGAAATTCCTGCTGAGGGTGTTGCGCGCAACGGTGACCTGGCGCGGGCACCCATCGTTTTGAATCCTCTGCTGTGGACGCTCAGCTACCGCTATCCCGTGACCCGTATCCGCCCGGATGCGGTGCCTGCCAAGGCGCCATCAGCGCCGACCTTGCTGGTGGTCTATCGCGATCGGGCGGACCAGATCCGCTTTCGGGGGCTCAATCCCCAGGGGTACCGCCTGCTGCTGGCCCTGGGTGCCGCAGCGGAGCCGCTCACTGGCAATGCCGTATTGGCCGCCCTGTACCAGGATCTGCCCGAGAGCGAGGCCGTGAACACGGAGCGTCGAGCCGCCTTCGCGGCGTCTGGCCTGGCACTGCTCGAAGAGTTGCTTGCGGCGGAAGTTATCCTGGGGACCGCCGCGCCAGAGCCGGCCGGCGCCTGAGCGGTGGCTCCGAGCCCGGAGGTCCGCGCTGGCTTGTTGTCATGGCCGTGGCAAGGGAGTAAGTTGCGCGACGTCGCGATTCCGAGGTCTGGTCGGATTCGATGAATCTGGTTGTCGTTGTCAGCAGTGCCCCTGTTCCCGAGGCGCTCGAAGCTCGCTTTTCAGCGCTGGGGTACGACACCGTGGTCGCGGCAGGCGCTCGCCTGGCCATCGAGCTGTGCCAGCAGCGTCGCGCTGAGCTGGTATTGGTCGACGACCCCGCCCTCGCCGCAAGTCTTGCCGCCGAAGAACGGCGGGTCCCCATTGTATTTTGCAGCGATTCTGCAGCGTCCCTGGACCGCGCGGCTGTCCTGGCGTTGTGGCGTGCTGGCGTCGCCGATCTCTGGCACTGGCCGGACGATGCGCCGGATATCCCGGAGCGCATCAGCCTGCTCAAGCATCGGCGGGAGGCGGTGGCTCTGGAAGCCGAGCAGGTGCTCGCCCAGCACCTGGCCGACCTGCAGCGCGACCAGCGGGCCGGTCGCTTTGTGCAGCTTGGCATGTTGCCGCCGAACCCGATGGCCATTGGGCGCTATCGATTTGAGCATCGAATTGAGCCCTCGCTGATTCTGAGCGGTGACTTCGTTGACTACTTCAGCCTGACGGATCGCTACTTCGTGCTGTACGTGGCAGACGTCTCAGGTCACGGGGCGTCGTCGGCCTTCGTCACAGTCTTGCTCAAGAACTTTTCCCGGCGCCTGCGGCGGGAGTATCGTCGCACTATGCTGGAGCAACCGGGCGATATTTTGAGCTGGCTGAACAGCGAGCTGCTGGAGCAACGCATCGACAAGCATGTCGCGGTCTTTCTGGGCGTGGGCGATCTGGAAACAGACCAGCTGCGCTACGTGAACGCAGGGCACTTTCCGCCGGCGATTCACATCAGCGGGCAGTCTGCCGTCGCGCTGGACCTGCCCGGCAAACCCGTGGGCCTGTTTCCGGACGTCAGCTACGACACCGGCGACATACGCTTTGCCCCCGGCGACCGACTCACAATCTGCTCCGACGGCATCCTCGAAGTGCTGGACGGCAAGGACCTGTCTGCGCGGGAACAGCGGCTGACAAAGCTGGCGCAGGGCCACGACGATGTCGATGGGCTGCTGGAAAACGCCGGGGTCGAAAGCCAGGCAGCGCCGGACGACGTGACCTGCCTGATCGTGACACGGGGTGCCTGAGATGGGCCAGATCCTCGCGGGACAGCACGATGGCGTTTACCTCCTGCGGTTCGAGGGCGATGTTCGGCTCACCCTGTGCGCTGCGGTGGATCAGTTTCTGTACGAGATGTTGAAGGATCCCGGCTTCCGATCGGTGGCGGTAGATCTGACGCACGCGACAGGCATCGACAGCACGTCCTTCGGCCTGATGGCCAAGCTGTCCCTGCGCGCGCAGGAACATTTTCAGTTTAAGCCCACTTTGATTTGCAATGAGCCCGACATGCTGCGGCTCCTGCGGTCCATGGGTTTTGACGACGTGTTCGAGATCGTGCCCCGGCCCCCCAGCTCTGAAGCCGACCTGGGACCGTTACCGCAGCTCGACGTGCCGGAAGACACCCTGCGAGCGCAGGTGCTGGAAGCACACCAGATTCTGATGGGGCTGAATGACGGCAATCGCGTGGCGTTTCGGGACCTGGTCGCGGCGCTCGAGGCGGACTGCGCCGAGGCACCGCCAGCATCGGGCCGGGCCAGCGGTCAGTCCTGAAAGCGGCCCCGGGCCTTCAGCTTTGCTTCGATGAAGCGCGCGTGGCTCAGATACAGCAGCTCGGCAATGGCCCGGATCCGGTGTTCCTCGAAGGCGTCGATGCCGCCCTCGGCCAGCGCTACCTCCCACAAAGCGACCACCAGATCGAAGCGTTGCGGCTCGTCCCAGTGGTCGGTGAGCGTTCGCGTCAGCGACTGCACACCGACCCGTTCCTCGTAGCTCGCCTGGGCTTCGTCGATGAGAGCGTCCAGCTCTGCAATCGGCAGGTCGAAGCGCTGGTGAATCGCGCCGCGGATCTGGGCGAGTTCCTCTGTCGCAACAGAGCGATCGGCGAAGGCCACTTCGAACAGCAACGCGCTGGCGGCCAGGGCGAGCCGCGCTTCGGGTTCGGAGGCTTCGTCCGTCGCGGGGGCAAGCTGCTTCGCCAGCTTCTTCAGGAGTGCTTTCACGCGGCAGCCCGGGCGTTGTCGAGCGCCTGCAGCGCTTCGTCGATGACCTCGATCTGGCCCCGCTTGAGGCGAGTGCTGTCGCTCAGCAGCTGCCGATAGCGGCGCGCGCCCGGTACCGCGTGGAACAGCCCAAGCAGCGGCCGGGTGAGGTCGCCCAGCCGCGTGCCCTGGGCCAGTTGCTGCTCTGCGTATGATCGATAGCGGGACAGCACATCGAGCAGGTCGGCGGCGTCGAGCCGCGGCGGTGCCTCAGGCAGTGCTGCTTCCGCCGCCGGTGCCGCTGCCAGCTGTGCCTCAATCGCCGCCAGCAACGCCGGATGCTGGAAGGCCGCTCGGCCAATCATGACGCCATCAACGTGCTGCAAATGAGCAAGGGTTGCCGGAACGCTATCGATCCCGCCATTAATGATGATCGGCAGATCCGGAAAGCGCGCTTTCATCGCGTAGACGCGATCGTACTGCAGCGGCGGGACCTGTCGGTTCTGGGCGGGGCTTAAGCCCTTCAGTATCGCCTTGCGGGCGTGCAGGTAGAGCCGGCTCATACCGGCGGCCTGCTGGCTCTCGATAAAGTGGCCGAGCCATTCGTCGTTGTCGAGCTCGTCGACGCCCAGGCGGCACTTGACCGTGACCGGCAGGGGGATGGCCTCAAGCATCGCCCGAACACAGTCCGCGACCAGCTCCGGCTCCCGCATCAGGCAGGCACCGAAACGACCGCGCTGGACGCGATCAGACGGGCACCCGACGTTCAGGTTGATTTCCTGGAAGCCTGCCTGCGCGCCCAGCACGGCAGATGCGGCGAGCGCCTCAGGCTCGCTGCCGCCGAGCTGCAGGGCAACGGGGTATTCGTGGGCGCCGTGGCGCAGCAGATACTCCGGGTCGCCGTGCTGCAGGGCGTTGGCGGTCACCATTTCCGTAAAGAGCAGGGCGCGCGGGCTCAGCAGCCGATGCAGGGTCCGGCAGTGGCGGTCTGTCCACGCCATCATCGGCGCGACACAGATCGTCGCATCGGGCAGAGGTAGGGACG
>CAZXIJ010000042.1:0-4322 GCA_964640725.1 uncultured Pseudomonadales bacterium
GGCGCTCGGTTAGGGGGCAGCGTGTGCTCGTTGATCTGGATGCGGCTGCACGCCTTGCCGTAGCCCATGGTGTACTTCAGCGCCGGGTAGACCCGGCAGGCACTAATGCCGTAGCCGATGGCAATGAGGCCTTTCTCGCCCCAGCGCGCGCGTATCTTGTCGCGCAGCTCGTCCGCCTGCGGATCGTGGGCAAGCACGAGCTCGGTAAACTGCGCCACCAGCACCACGTCTTCCGGCAGCTTGTCCCAGTCGCGGTCGACGATGGCATGGACGGTGTCCGGGCTGACTTTGGCTTCCAGCGCCATGTCGACCACCAGCTGGGTGCAGGGACCGCAGTCATCCCAGATGATCGCGCGAATTCGGGCGGCGGCTGCGATCTCTGCGGGCAGGTTGCCCTGGTGCGACGACATGGTCTGAAAACCCATGAACTTGAGGAAAGCCGGCAGGTCTGTGCGCAGAATGTCCTGCATGTAGCCCACGTCGTAGCTGTAGCGGCTTTGCATGGAGGTCAGCGCCTTGTTGAGCAGGTATCGGATCATCGGTATTTCCTCTGGAGCGTTGTTACACCATTGACGGAACAGCGCGTGATTTCGTGACAGGAAACGGCAGATTTTTGCATCAGGTCCCTGCGGGCAACGCCGGCTGGGGCTCTGTGGCGCGAACCGGTTTGATGAGCAGCGCGCCCGCCAGCAGAAACAGCGCCGCGCTGCTGTACAGCATGATCGAGAAGTCGTTGTCCTGTAACAGGCTGGATGCCAGCAGCGGCCCGGAGGCCAGTCCGGCATAGGAGACGACGCCGGCCACGGCTGCCAGCTGGCCGCTGCGGTCCAGGTCAGCGCTGACCGCCAGCAGATAGGACTGCACGGCTGGCCACGCAAAGAACAGCCCGGCCATGGCTGACAGGTACAGCGCCGTCGACTGCGAGGCGACCAGCGCTGCGGCGGCGCTGGCCGACAGCGCGATGCCCGGCAGGACCCAGTACAGACGACCGAAGCGCTTGCCGCCGAGCACCGGCAGCATGGCCCCGGCGAGACCGAGCAGGCCCGCCGCCGCGATGTAGGTGCTGACGGCCTCTGCGCTGCGCGCCGCGCTGAGCCCCACCAGCCCCACGTAGGCCCAGATGCCGCTGGCCGCAGTCTGGTAGATCAGCATGGCCAGCATCAGCAGCAGGTTGTTGCTCGAGATGCCCGTCCTGTACCGCAGGGTTGTCGCAGGGGCGATGTTGTCTGGCAGCCTGGGCAGGCACCAGACGAAGGCAAAGCTCAGCGCGGCGAACATGGCCATCACATAGAAGACTGCGGCGGCGCTCCAGACTGCCTCCAGTCGCGGCAACAGGTAAATGACCAGGGAACCCACGCAGAACTGGGTGCAGAGCAGCAGGCCGAAGGCACGGTCCGGGTTCCGTAGCTGCGCGAGCGCAGCGAACGCCAGGCCGACGCAGAGCCCGCCCACAACGCCAGCCAGAAAACGCCAGCCCAGCATGGTCGGGTACCCGGACCACGCGGCAGACGTCGCGTCCATGAGCGCCAGGCCTGCAAAGAGCAGGAGCAGGGCGCGCCGCCGAGGCGCTCGACGAACCAGAAACACGGCGAGAACTGTGCCGACGATGCCGCCGTAGCCGTTCAGCGCGACCACCCGGCCGGCCTGCGCGTCGCTGAAGCCCAGCCCCGTGGCGAGCGCGCTCACCAGGCCCGGCAGAAAGTTGATGTAAGCAAGCCCCGCCATGGCGACAAAAGCGAGCAGGAGGTAGCTCGTAAGGCTGTCCGGTGTCGGGCTTCTCGCCGCGTTGCGCTGTTGGGTCGTGCTCATGGGCTGGTGCTGCTGCTCGGCATGAATCGCCGCTTGCAGGCCATATTATCGAGCACTTTGCGGGGATAAATGGGGCAGCAACCCTATGATTCATGAATATCGTTCATGAAAGCTTCGCTATACTCGCTGGATGGACAAAATGCGCTCGCTGGAGCTTTTCCTTGCCACCTGCGACAGCGGCAGCTTCGCGGCCGCAGCCCGGAGCTGCAGCACGGACCCCTCGACGGTCAGCAAGGCCATCGGTCGCCTCGAAGCTGAGCTTGGGCTGACACTGTTTCAGCGGTCCACGCGAGCGCTGCGGATCACCGCAGCCGGCAAGCGCTACGCGCGCACGGTTCGGAACATGGTGCAGGACCTGGCGTCCTGCGAAGTCGAGCTCAAGCAGTTCAACGACTCGCCCAGCGGCACCCTGCGGATCAGCTCCGCCGTGTGCTATGGCCATCGCTACCTGCGGCCGCTGCTGCCGGCGTTCTGTCAGCGCTACCCGGCGATCCGGCTGGAGCTGGCGCTCAACGACCTGCATGTTGACCTGATCGACAACGACATCGATATCGCGCTGCGCACCGGCTACGTCAAAGACAGCCGCCTGGTGGCGCGCCGGCTGAGCCCCATGGACTTCATGACCTGCGTGTCGCCGCAGTATCTGGAGGCGCACGGCACGCCGCGCTCCGCCGGAGATTTTCAGCAGCACCAGTGGATCGGTTTTCGCATTAAGGAAACGCAGCAGTTGCAGCCGATCTTCCTGCCGGATGCTCAAGGCGCCTACCAGCCTTGCGAGCTGGAACGCAGCCACGTGACTGACGACGGTGAAGCCATGGCCCACATGTGCACGGACGGCCTGGGGTTTGCGCAGCTGCCTCACTTCCTGGCAAAGCAGGGTCTCACCAGCGGTGCGCTTGTCTCGCTGTACCCGTGTCTGGAGCTGCCGGAGCCGGACAGCGGCGTGTTCGCGATCTACCCCAAGCGGGAGTACCTGCCCGCGAAGGTTCGCGTCTTTGTGGAGTTTCTGACCGCATCCCTCGCCGCCATGGGCGAGGATGCGCACCGAACCTGGGCGCCGGACTGGGTGCCCATTGTCAACTTTGAACCTGTTGCCCCAGCGCAGCCGGTCCCCGGCCCGTCTCAAACGGCCTGATCGCCTGCAGCTCCGGGCGCTCCGGCAGCTGCGCGGGCAGCACGATGTTCCACACCAGGCCGGCGCGGTGCAGGCCAGCCAGCACCGACCAGCCCGGATCCCATTGGCCCGCATAGAGCCCCAGCCGTGCTGAGCCCGGAAAGGCATGGTGGTTGTTGTGCCAGCACTCGCCCATGGTGAGCAGCGAGGTCCAGGACACATTGCGCCCCTGAACTGCAGCGTCGCGCACGGTCCAGTGGTCGCCGGGCTCGCCGTGGGCAAAGTAGCCGATCAGCCAGTGGCCGACGATGCTGACCGTGACGCGCGCGCAGATCCCCCACAGCACCCAGGGCAGCCCGCCGGCGACGAACAACAGCGCAGCCCAGGGGAGTTGCTGTGCCATCCAGTGGCGTTCCATCCACCGGTAGACCGGGTCCTGGGCGATGGCCGGCTCAACGGTGATCTCCGGCGGTCGCGCCAGCTCCAGGCGGCAGCACAGCTGCCAGAAGAGGTCCTGATGCCAGCGTGAGCGGTGCGAGTAGTAGGGATGGCAGCGCCGCTGGCGCTGCGCCCAGTCGCGCGTGTCATGGGTGCGCAGCATCCCCAGGGGCCCGGCAAGCCCCACCAGCGTCCCGAGATGGACCAGCGTGTATTCCAGCCAGCGAGGACACTCAAAGCTGCGGTGAATCAGCCGCCGATGCATGCCGAGGGAGTGTCCAAGGCACAGGGTGGTCGCGGTAAAAACCAGAAACGCAACGATGGCCCCGGGCGTTGCCAGCCACAGCGCGCCCAGGGTGCCCATCAGCATCGCGACGACCCACAGCAGTTTCGGGCGATCGACGACCACCCGGCCGTGTTCAGCGTTACCGGCTTGCGTCGGTTGATCGATGCGGGGATTTTGGTAGCTGTTCGTCACGGTCGATGACCTCCTTGAGCAGGTGTTCGGCCATGCGAGCAACAGCAAAGCGGGTGACCGGCTGGAAGTACCAGGCCGGATCCAGCTTGCGGTCGTAGTCGATGGCGATGGTGACGGCGGTTCGCCCCGCCGACAGTGGATGGAATCTGACGTCAATGCGCTGCAAGGCGAGGTAGCTGTTAAAGAGCGTGCTATCCGTGCGGACCAGGCTGCGCACGCCGGTGTTGTCAGCCTGCACAACCTCCATCTCCAGGGTGCCGCTGTGCACGTTGGCGATCAGCCAGCGCGGGTAGTGAATGCGCAGTCGATGTCGCGCTCCGGGCACCAGCTTTTGGCCTGACAGCACCTCCGGCATGGGAAAAATCGACAGCAACCAGTGCCTGGGCCGGTTCAGGTCGATGGGCTGGGCCATGTTGCCCAGCAGCTCTGCGGGCCCGTGCGCCACCACGGCGCTGTGCGTCACCGTATTGGACCGCTCGAAGC
>CAZXIJ010000042.1:4422-8134 GCA_964640725.1 uncultured Pseudomonadales bacterium
GCGGGCCCGTGCGCCACCACGGCGCTGTGCGTCACCGTATTGGACCGCTCGAAGCTGAGCGCCGGCGTCGTGCCCTCCAAGGATGCGGCGAGCACCAGCAGCGGCACGAAGGACAGGTGCAGACGGCTGCTGGAGGCATGGCGCCGGCGCCGAAGCCAGCGTGACAGGGCCACCAGGCCCAGCCCGATGAAGTAGAAGGGCATGAAAAAGAGCACGCAGATAAAGCCCTCGCCCAGCACGATGGAGCTGCCCAGAAAGACCACCAGCGCGCTCAGCGTCAGATCTCGCCCCCAATGCGCCCCGGAGGGGTCGGGGGTGGGGCGCAGGGCTTCGATCAGCAGGGCGCTGCCATAGGGCAGCAGCAGGTACAGGAGCGATGTCTGGCCCAGCCCCACGGCGTACAGGAACCGGACGCTCAAGGCCGCGGCGCCGATCAGGAGGAGCGTGAGCAGCCACCAGAAACGCCGGCGACCCAGGCGGGTCTCAACGCGCTGCTTGAGGTTTTGGTGTTGGTTTTCGTTCGCTGGCATCGCCGCTCTCCCGGATGGAGACGACAGCCTGGCGTGCTGGGATCGCCGACGCTTCCGGATCGATCGTTCCGGTGCATAAAGATTGAACTGCTATTAAAAACAGTTAGTTAGAGGCTATTCGGAAAGATCATTCAGGAGTCTCGGCGCTGCCTTGTGCCTTGCGATAGGCGCCTGGGGTGCAGCCGTGCACGTCGCGAAAGGCGGTGTAAAAGGTGGATTGGGAGCGGAAGCCGGTCTGGAGCGCGATCGACAGGACCGACTGGTCCGGTGCCTCGCGCAGGAGGGTCGCCGCTTCGTTCAGGCGGTGTTGCCGCACAAACTGGCTGTAGCTCTGATTCAGGTGCTGGTTGAGCAACTCAGACAGCTGGTGATGGCTCAGGTTGAGGGCGCCCGCCAGGCTGGCAAGGCTCAAGGACTCCTCACGATACAGCCGGTCCTCTCGCATCAGGCGGTCCAGGTCCGACAGCTTTTCGGTGACGGGCACGTCACCGAGCGTCGAGACCACGTAGCGGTGTTGCGTCCGCTCAAACAGTTCGGTGACGAAGTCCGGAATTGCCACCAGCGCGAACAGAATCAACGCATAGGTCAGGCTGATGGACAGCGCGTAGATCCGATAGAACCAGTCCGGAGACTGTGCCATCAGCAGGCCGCTGGCCAGCACGGCCAGCGCGAATAGCGTGATGAGGGCGGAGAACAGACGCTCGAAGCGACGTTGGCGATAGTCGCTGCGCGCGGTCAGGACGAGCCAGCTCAGCCACAGCGCGTAGCCCGTGCCGAACCCGAGAATCAACGCCAGGTTCCAAGGGGCAGGGAGCCCCCAGGCGATCGCGGGCGGTGCCAGGTGGAGTGCTAGCGCCGGTTCGATGGGCGCCTCCGGCAACACCAGGGCGCGGCCAAAGAAGAAAAACAGCGCCGGAGCGAGGAACACCATCAAGCGGTAAGCGGGTTGTGACAGCGGCTCGGCGCCACCCTGCAACCACGCCAGGTGTGCGAACTGAATGACGATCAGCGCGCTCGAGAGCAGGATGCAGGCAGCGATGGAGAAGGGCGTGCGCTTGGGGATCCAGTGCCCGGCCAGGTAAGCCAGCACCAGCAGGCCCGCTGCCACGATAGAAAAGCCGATCGCAATCGTCATAGCCGCGATCTTAGCTCAACAACGCCCTGGCAAGAGCGGGCGTCCGGGTAGCGTCGCTACCGCGCAGACAGGTGCGCCCGAAACCCTTCGATGTAGCTGTCCCAGCCGGTGCTGTGGTTGGTGACACTTTCTGGCTTGGTGAAGCCATCGTGCAGAATTCTGACCCGGGTGCCGGTCTGCGTCGGCGCAAAGGTGACGTCGATGGTCGACACCTCGCCATCACCGTTCCACTCCCAGGTGTAGGTCACGCGGGTGCCGGGCTCGACGCGCAGAAACTCGCCCTGATTGCTGGCGGTAAAGTCCGGCGAGTCCATGAACAGCCGGTAGTGGCCGCCAACCTCGGGCTTGATGTCCATGCGGGTCGCGGGGGCAATGACCGTGTCTGAGTCGACCCAGGCGGCGTACACTTTGTCGATCGCAAAGGGCAGGTCGTAGCTTTTGTCGATGATCATGGGCGAGCCTCCCAGGGCGAATTGGCTGAACCCGAGCGAGCAGAGAATCGTGATGAAGATCGATCTCATATGGGGCATGATAAGCATACCGACCGAAGGTATGCAAACTTGAGCGCCAAAGTGAAGCAAGGCGAAGCCACTGCCAGCCGGCTCCTTGCGATCGCCCGAAAAAGCCTCGAGCAACGGGGCTACGCCGCAACGACGACGCAAGACATCATTGGCGAGGCTGGTGTCACAAAGGGCGCTCTGTACCACCACTTTCCGTCCAAGCCAGACCTGTTCGAGGCGGTGTACCGGCAGGCCGAAGCAGAGATGGGCGGCCGGATTCAGAAGGCATCCCAGGCACAGGCGGAGCCGTTCGAGCAGTTGGTCGCGGGGTGTTTTGCCTATCTGGAGTGCTGTTGCGAGGGCGACCTGCACCGGGTTCTTCGCCTTGAAGGACCGGCGGCGCTCGGGCCCGCGCGATGGCAAGCGATTGACCGGGAGTTCGGCGTCTATCGTCTCTTGCCGTTTCTGCAAGACCTGGCATCGCGCGGCGTGATCGCGCCGCCGTCCGTCGAAGCCTTTGCGTTTCAGATCACCGGGGCGATGAACGAAGCAACGTTCTGGGTCACGCAGCATGCGACACCGGCAAAAGCGCTCAAGGAGAGCAAACGCATGCTCCGACACTTGCTCGAGTCGGTTGCGGCCTGAGAAACGACCCTCAGCTATCGCTAAGCGGATTCGCCCGTCGGAATTCGAGGGGTGGTAATCCCCACCGGCGCACTCTTGCCGCCGGCGCGCGCAGCGCCGACCACCTCTCGCAGGGTGTAGGCCGCGTTGAGCTCTGGTTCCGTCGATTCCGGGCTTAGCTCACCCACCCGTTGATAGGTTCCGGTATCGGCAGCAAGCCGGAACCCCACGGTGCTGCCCGCAGCCTCCCCAGGCAGGCCTTTGGCCCCAAAGCCATGGCCCTCATTGGTTTGCGTGCCGGTGGTGGCCTGGTAGCCCATGCGGTGCAGCAGCTTCGGGCTGGCCCGGCGCAGAATTTCCGGGCGCACGGACAACATCCAGTTTTCCTGCTGCCGCATATAGGGTTTTTGCATGCCGTTGAGCATAACGATGCGGGGCTGGTCCGTGTGATTGACCCCGGTACCGTGCAGCAAGCGGCCGTCGGTAATGACCATGGTGCCTGCCGGCGCGTCCAGGTTGATTGCCGGCGGCAGCTTGCCCACGGGCTTTCCTTCGCGCACGGCGTCAGACAACGTGATGTGGCTGCCGGGAATCAGCAGCGTGCCGCCGTTGGTTTCGTCGATATCCGTGAGCGCCGTGAGCAGGTTCACGGCCGCAGGGCTTCGGGCATCCAGCGCATTGCCCTGGTCCTGGTGCAGCGCCTGGGGCACGCCGCCCTTAAGAGAGATGGCCGCGATGAGCGACGTGCAGATCCAGCCGCGGCCCAGAGCCTCGTCGACCAGTTGCTCCACCAGCGGTCCGCCCTGGACGGCGCTCGGGTGCTGTTCGATCAGCAGCTCGAAACACCGGCCTTTGTTGACGCAGCAATTGATGTTCTGGCCGCTGGGCGTCTTCTGCGCGATGCCCGCAAGACGCTCGCCTTC
>CAZXIJ010000042.1:8234-24360 GCA_964640725.1 uncultured Pseudomonadales bacterium
TGATGTTCTGGCCGCTGGGCGTCTTCTGCGCGATGCCCGCAAGACGCTCGCCTTCGGCCTGTGCGAGGACGCGCTCGCGCACGACAGAGACCTGGGCCGGCGACAGCGCGTCTTCGATCTTGCAGTAGCCCCAGCGCACCAGGTCGCGGCGCAGCTGATCGATGTCCTTGCTCGGCTGCGGCAGGTTCCGGTCACGCCAGTAGGGGTGCTGGTCGCCGGTGCTGGTGTCGTAGTACGAGCCGGGCTTGAAGGTCCAGTTGCCCCAGTTCGCGCCACGCTCGGGCGGTACGAAGTAGATTTCCGGGTTGTTTTCCAGCACCGACTTCATCGGCTCCAGCACGCTGTTTTCCGCGCGATACATCTGGGCGTCTGGGGGAGACCTTGCTTCGATGGCGGCGGGATCAAACTCTGCCGGTATGCTCTGAATGGTCATCTGCCGTTACCTGCTGGCCCTGCGATCGCCCGATGGTACCGCACCATCGGTGCGGCTTCCCGCTGAGCAGCTGCCCGGGATCCTAGGCAAAATGCTAGGATCTCTGCATAGGGTTGGGGACAAAGCCAGGCCTTCGAACAGATCGACACGCAAACCTACGCCTACAGCTACGAGTAACACCTATGGTTCGCCTCATCGGCAATATCACCGCCCAGGACGACTACACGCACGAGCTCGGCCCGGAAGAGAACTTCAACGAGTCGGTGTATTTCAATTTTTTTGACCCTGCTCAGAACCGTGGCGGTTTTGTGCGTATGGGCAACCGGGCCAACGAAGGCTACGCCGAGATGACGATCATCGTCTGGAACCCCGACGGCTCGGCGTACTTCAGCTACGCCAAGCCGGAGATCAGCCACAATGACGGCTGGGATGCCGGCGGGCTGAAGGTCGATGTCCTGACCCCGGCGGAGCACGTCCGAACCACCTATGTGGGCAAGGCGCTCTTCATGCAAGATCCTCGTGCCATGGCGGATCCGGGCAAAGCGTTCAAGGAAAACCCGCGGCAGCAGATTCGCATCGACCTGGAACATACCGCCGTCGGCCCGCTATACGGCCACGTCGGCGAGCCGGGGGACGGCAACAACTTCGCCCGAGCGCATACGGAGCAGCACATGCGGGTCGCGGGCACCTTGACCCTGGGCGACGCCGCTGCTCTGCCCTTTGCCGGGTGGGGGCTGCGGGACCATTCCTGGGGGCCGCGCTATTGGCAGTCGACGCCTTCCTACCGATGGATCACCGGCAACTTCGGTGACGACCTGGGCATGATCATCACCACCAACGGCGAAGGCGTAGGTGGGGGCCTGTTTCAGGAGGGCGATCAGCTGGTCAAGATCGAACACGCCGTGATTCACTCGGAGCACGAGCCGGAGACCAATTACCACACGGGCCTTCGCGCCGAGTTGGCGCTGGAGGATGGCCGGCAGCGCGTGGTCGAAGGTCGGGTGATGGGCTACATCCCGCTGCGAAACCGCCGCTCCGGCAGCAATACGCGAGTGGGCGAGGGCATGACCGAGTACACCCTGGACGGCGATCGCAAAGGCTACGGGCTGAGCGAGTTCCTGGACCAGGCGGACGGCTAGCGAATCGACTCGCGGGGTGTTCCGCTCGCCTGGCCGGCACCGGCGAGCGCTTTGGCGCGCAGGGTTTCGATGAAGTCGGCGGACAGATAGTAGATGTTCAGGTTGCCGTTGTCTGGCGTCGCAAACTTCCGGTGAACGGCGTCAAGGGGATCGCCCGCACTCACGGGGTAAGGTGATTCGAGCCGGGCGCTGGCGAACACGAAGTACTGGCCATCGGGCGTCACCAGTGGGCACATCTCCTGAGCCGGAGAATTGATTCTCGGGCCCAGATTTTGCCTGGGTGTCCATTCGCCATCGCGCTGAAAGCTGATAAACAGATCGCCTTGTCCCAGGCTGTCTTCTCCGTATCCACGGAAAATCAGATAGCTGGCGTCTGGCGCCACAAATGGATCCCCTTGCCCCGAGCGATGTGCAAGATTTCCTCCCAACTCCTGCAGCTGGTAGCCGTTCGTCCCGGGAATAGCGCGATACAGATGCCCGTTCGACCAGGTGTTGAAATAGATCTCGCCGGTTGCGGTCAGCGAGGAGTAGAAGTCGCCGGTGCCGGTTAGCGGAACGTAGCGCGGCGTGCTCCAGCCTGCTGCCGTCAGCTGCGTGAACGCCAGTGCGTTGGCCCCGGGAACGTCAAGGGTGTAGAAAAACTCGGTTCCGGCGGGGTTAAAGCTGCCGTTGTATGCGCCCATCGGTGAGCTCAGAGCGGTGAATCGTTGTGGCTCAGGGCTCGGTTGCCAACCAAAGTAGGCCTGAGACGGAGCTGCGAGTGCGGCTTCAGGGTCAACGCCGGAAGTCGCACACCCGGACAGCAGCGACGCGAACAGTATCGCGACCCGCCACCCAGGGGCGGGCTGCATCGCGGGTCTCTTGGTCCGCACTATGGCTCGACGATCCCGAAGATCCCGCTGAAGGTCTCCAGGTTCTTGAACAGCGCAAGCAGGATTTCGCGATTGCCTGTGACCTCTGCCGATTCGAGTAGCTCTTCGATCGACCGCTCGCCGCGCAGCACTGCAGCCAGCTGCGCTTTCGTCGTGGTGACATCGACCGCTGCGTTGTCATCGCTTGCGTCGGCCCGATGATGAATCGCCCGATGCGCAATGCCCAGCACGTGTCGCTCGCCGACATCGGCGAAGTGCCAGTTCACGGTGCCTTCGCTGTCGCCCAAGGCATCGTCCCGCAGGCGAACCCCGATGAGGTCGAAGAGCATATCGACGTCCAGCTGATCTGTGATGCCGCGAGTGTTGGCCCCGACGCCTTTGCCGCCGGTGCGCAGCTCCATGGCCGCCATCAGATAGGAGTCGCGCCAGGGGCCGGACTCGGCCTGAAAGCCAAGCTGCTCAAAGGCATCAGCCTGCAGGAGCCGGGCGCCCTCGTGATCCGGGGCTGCAAACACCAGATGATTCAGCAGCTCGCACACCCAACGGTAGTCCCCCTTGTCAAAGGCTTGCTGCGCTTTTGCCACCACCGCGTCGGCGCCGCCCAGGGCTTCGACGTAGCGCTTGCCGCTTTCCTCCGGCGTGTGCGGGTTCAGGTTGGCGGGGTTGCCGTCGTACCAGCCGATATAGCGCTGATAGATGGCCTTGGAGTTGTGCTGGATCGAGCCGTAGTAACCGCGGGTGTGCCCGTGCTTTGCGAAGCAGTCAGGCAACACCAGGTCCTCGGCGATTTCCCGCGGGGTCTCGCCCTGGTTCATGCGCCGCAGGGTCTGGTCGTGCACCCAGCGATAGACGTCCCGTTGCAGGGCCAGATACTGCTTGGCATCGTCCCGGCCAAAGCGCGGCCAGTTGTGGGTCGAAAAGACGATGTCCAGCCGGTCACCGAACAGATCCAGCGCTTCCTGGATGTATTTGCTCCAGATCAGCGTGTCGCGAACCTGGGCACCGCGAAAGGGCAGGGCGTTGTGCAGCGTATGCGTGCAGTTCTCGGCGATGCAGAGCGCGCCGTGATCGGGGAACAGAAAATTCATCTCGGCGGGGGCTTCGCTGCCCGGCGTGTTCTGGAACACGATGCGCACACCGTCCACCTCCAGCTCTGTGCCCGTTACCGAGATTTCCTCCGTCGGGCTGATGAGGTCGCTTTGCGCGAGCGGCAGGGTTTTGCCCAGGCCGCAGTCGATGTGGCCGAGGGGGTTCTTGGGCAGCAGCACGCCGAACTGGTACAGGGAACGTCGCAGCATGACCGGCCCGGCCAGCAGATTCTCGCTGACCGCCTCGCGCATAAACCCTTCGGGCGCCAGCACCCGAACGTTGCCGGCGTCGATCTCCTCTCGGCTGGTGACGCCCAGGATGCCGCCGTAGTGATCGACATGGCTGTGCGTGTACAGCACCGCGGTCACGGGCCGAGGTCCCAGATGCTGGTTCGCGAGCGCCAGGCAGGCAGCGGCGGTCACGCTGGTCGTGAGGGGGTCAATCACGATCCAGCCCTTACGGCCTTCGATGAAGGTGATGTTGGAGAGGTCGTAACCGCGACACTGCCACACGCCCGGAACGACCTCGAACAGGCCGTGAATGGCATTCAGACGCCCGTGGCGCCACAGGCTGGGGTGTACCGAATCCGGGGCTTTTTCCTGCGCTCGCAGGAAGTCGAAGTCGCTCGTGTTCCAGGCCAGGCCCCCGCGCGGGCCTTCGATGGCGCCGGTAGGGTGCTCGGCGATCTTGCCGCGCGTGGCGCGTTCCCAGTCGCCGGGATCGTCCAGCGTCAGGGCCGCTGCCGCCAGCGCGTTCAGGTCAGCAGTGAAAGGGGAAGCAGTTTTGGCGGCGCGGGCATCAGACATGGGCAGGCTCAACCGGGGCAGGACATGACCGGGTCAATCTACCCTACGGCTCCCCTGGCGGGTAGCGGCGGCTGCAGGTAGCGGTGACTGCCCAGCTAGTACTGGGCCTCCTCCAGCTGCTGCCAGTCCTGGTCGTACATACCGGGGTCCGTGTTTGGGTCGTAGTTGTACTCGTCCGTGCCGAAGTATTCGCCGTTGCTGTTCATCCAGTAGTTGTTGGATCCGGCATCGACTTCCCAGGCCTGCCCGGAGGACGGATTGACCATGGTGCTGCGTTCGGAAATGGCATCGACGTAGCGTTCCTGCCCCCGGTCGGTCATGGCGTTGCGATCGCGCCAACCCTGCATGATGCTGTCGTTCACCGCATTGTTGGCGCCGACGATCGCGCGCTGCGAGGCTTCGAAGCTGGCTTGATTGCTGCGCATGCGCTGGTTGTGTGCCGCCCAGCTCTGCCCAGACTTCTGCGCCTCTCGCTGGTTGTAGGCCTGAATCTGCGCCGGGTTGTACTGGGCGTTGGCAAGGGCATAGATCAGCTGCTTCTTGGCCGTGGGGTAGTGGCTCGCTGCGGCCTGTAGACCGTTGGAGTAGTAGTACCAGGTCTGCAGGCCTGCGCCGCTGCTCTGGCCAATGTGCATGAGCAGGAAAAATTGGTCTCCATCTGCCGATGCCCAATCGGAGCCGATGGCGGCCTGTTGCTTTTGCGAGGGTACGGACTGGAAGAGTTGCTGCTGATACCACTGATCGATCCGCTGCACTTCCGGCACGCTAAAGGTGCGGAGCAGCTTCAGCCCCTGCTGGGCGGCCCAGGGCACGACGTCCTGCTGGATCAAGGTGTCGAAGTCCGGCATGGGGCGTAGTCGCTGCCCGCTTTGCGCATACATCTGCTGCATCTGCGGATCGTTGGTGTACAGGAAGCTTTGCGGCGGAAATTCGTAGATTTTCAGTCCGTTCGGCCCGGTGATGGACGGCTCTCCCGGTGCGTGCTGCCGTAGCACATTCCACTCTTTGGGCAATGGCATCGTCACGCTCACCAGGCCGGACTGCGGATCGTGAAAGGGATGCATTTTGATGTCGCCCCCCGCCGGATCTGATGGCTGTCGCGCGCCGCTGGCCGAGGGGCGGGGCCGGTCCGTTGGTGCTACGACCGCGGATCGACGATCGCCGGCCTGATCGGGCGCATAGCCGTCGTAGACCTCCCCGGCGTATTCATCGCCGCAGCCAGGCTGAAGCAGCAGGGTGCAGATGAGCAGAAAGTACTTGTTCATGATGAGCGCCTCTATGCGGCCGTGGTGATTGGCTATGACTGGAAACGCAAGGTAGCGCCGATCTGGCTCAAAGAGCCTGGCTCCGGGTGGCCCGGGTGCTGTGCTTCTCTTGAAATCGGGCAAATCATGGGGAGCATCGACGTGTCAGAAGCCTTTGCACTGGATACCGATAACCCGCATCTGACAGGCAACAACACGCCTGTGTTCGATGAGGTCACCGAGACCGACCTCGAGGTGATCGGCAAGATCCCCGACGACCTCAGCGGCAATTTCCTGCGCGTTGGCCCCAACCCCTACTATGTGCCTGACGCCGACAGGTATCACATCTTTGATGGCGACGGCATGATCCACGGCGTGCATATCGAGCACGGTAAGGCGACTTACCGCAATCGGTTTATCGCCTCGCCGGGGCTGAAAGAAGAGCGTGAGAAAGGGGACTGGATCTATCCGGGACTGAACATGTTCGGCGAGTATCTGGCCAAGGGCGAGATGCCGGGCACCAAAAATACCGGCAACACCGCAATGGTGTTCCACAACGGTCAGCTGTTCGCGATGATGGAAGGCGGTACGCCATATCGCATTTCGCTGCCGGAACTGGAAACGGACGGCGAGCACGATTTTGATGGCACCGTGACGCACAACTTCACGGCGCATCCCAAAGTCGATGCGAGAACCGGCGAGATGATGACCTTCGGGTACGATCTGACCCCGCCGTTTCTGTCCTATTCAGTGGTCGACAAGAACGGCCGGGCATCGCATGCCGCAGAGATCACGATTCCCAAACCGGTGATGATGCATGACTGCGCAATCACCGAGAATTACACGATCTTTCCCGATCTGCCGCTCACCTTCGATTTCGAGAAAATGATGGCGGGCGGCGGCCTGGTGAACTGGGATGCCGATAACGGTTGCCGCATCGGCATCGTGCCGAGAACGGGCGACGACAGCTCGATTCGCTGGTTCGAGATCGAAGAGAGCTTTCTGTTTCACGTTGCCAACGCCTGGGAGGAGGGCGACGAAGTCGTTTTTCAGGCTTGCCGTTCCAATCGCGGCGGCATCGAGGCAACCGAAGGCGTGGCCGTGCAGGAGACGCTTGGGCAGCTGCACGAATGGCGCTTCAACATGAAGACCGGGGGTGTCCAGAGCCGCGCGCTGGACCGGGACTACTACTGCGATTTTCCGCGCATCCATGACGAGCTGGTGGGCCACAAAAATCGCTATACCTACGCTGCTCGCTTTCGGGTTGAGCCCATGCCTACCTTCGAAGGCGAGATCAAGCACGACAACGAAACCGGGGCGATTCAGGTGCACTCCTTTGGCGAGCACTGCGAGTCCGGCGAAGCGGTGTTCGCGCCGCGGGCGGGCGCCACGGCGGAAGACGACGGCTACCTGATCTGCTTTGTTTACAACCGCCAGTCGGGCACCAGCGAGTGCCAGATCATCGACGCCCAGCGGTTTGAAGAAGAGCCGGTGGCGCGCATCAAGATCTCGACCCGGGTGCCGCATGGGTTTCACGCCGCCTGGGTGCCCGCTGGGGTGTAGGCCGCGGGCTTTGCCTCCGGCTCGTCTATTTCCGTTGAAGACATCATGCGTTATCGTAGCGCTGCGCGTGGAGGGATGTGATGACACGAATCAGTCAAGTGCCAGTGGAGCACTGGGATCCGCGCCTGGTCGACGCGGTGCGTCCGGACGAAGCAACGGACCTGGAGCAAGGGCTGACCCGTTTCATGGCCCACACCCCGGAGCTGGCGCTCGGCCTGATGGCCTTTGGCGGCGCGTTAAAGACCCGGCGACAGCTGCCGGACCGTCTGGTCGAGCTGGTGCGCCTGCGCATTGCTTTCTTCAATCAGTGCCGCAGCTGCATGGCGATCCGCTACAAGGATGCGATCGCCGATGGGGTCGACGAGGGTCTGGTGTGTTCGCTGGAGCGACCTGAAGAAGCGGACGACCTGAGCCCGGCGGAAAAGTCTGCACTGCGCTTCGCGGAGCTGATGGCGACTGATCACCTGGCTATTGGCGACACGGTGTACCAAGACCTAAAGACCCACTTTACCGAGCCGCAAGTCATTGAGCTGGGGCTGCACTGCTCGCTCTTTGTCGGCGTGGGTCGCCTGGCAGCAACGCTGCACATGGTCGAGGAGCTGCCGGAGGCTTTCCGGAATTCGCAAACGACGGTTTCGCCCTGGGGTAACGAGGCGATCGCCGTGCGTTAGCGGGTGTTTCAAAATCTGTAACGATAGGGGTGCGATATGGAGAGTCGAGGGGCGTTCAAGCCTGGTCCCGAGTTAATGAAAACGCCAGCCCGGATGCTGCTGGCCGCTAATCTGGCGATCGCCGCAGGGGTGGTCAGCGCCGCAGAGATTGAAGAGATTGTGGTTACTGCCCGCTCGGTCGAAGAGTCGGTGCGGGACATCCCGGTCGCGATCACCGCCGTGGGGGAAGAGCGGCTCAACCAGTACGGGCTGGAGAGCATGACGGACCTCGAGGCCATTACGCCTCAGCTGTCGGTGTTCCGAGCAGGCAACGGTAACGGTGCCTCGGTCCAGATCAGGGGGATCGGCTCGACCACCACCAGCATCGGCATCGAGCAGTCCGTGGCGGTCGTCATCGACGGTGTCTATTACCCGCAGGGGCGGGCTATTAATGAAGGCCTGCTTGATGTCAGTCAGGTCGCGGTCCTGAAGGGACCGCAGGCCCTCTACTTCGGCAAGAACGCGACAGCCGGGGTGGTATCCGTCATATCCAACAACCCCGGTGAAGAGTTTGAGGCGAGCCTTCGCGTCAACAACGAATTCGAAAGCGAGGACTTGACCCTGGAAGGCATTATCTCGGTGCCGATCAACGAAAAGATCGGCGTGCGGCTGGCGGTGCAGACGTCAGAAATGAGCCAGGGCTGGATCGAGAACAACGCCCCGGCCGCCGGCGATGCCTACGGTACGCTTGACGCGGCCACCTTTGCGGCGGAATCGTTCTTCAATCCCAAGGCCGAGTCCGACTGGCCCCAGGAAGAAACGCTGTTTGCCCGGCTGACGGTCGCCGGTGATTTGTCGGATCGCTTTAGCTACAACCTCAAGGGCACCTACTCCGAGTTTGAGCAGGGCACGCCAAGCGGTGCCTTGGAGCTGTTCGATTGTCGCGCCCTGAACGGCATCGCGCACCAGGTGGCCGCTGCCGCGGTGCAGCCCCCGGGGCGTCAGACACCGCTTGTGGAGCCCATCGCTTTGCCTACCGCGGACTGTAATCCCGACGGCGAGAGGGGCTGGAACAACGTGCCCCCGGAGATCGCGCAGACCAATCGGCTCCTGCGTCAGTTTGGCGGGGAGGACGGTGACCTGTACGAGTCCTACTCCCTCACCGGTACCTTTGAGTGGGGCTTCGAAGCCTTCGATGTGACCGCGGTGCTGAACTATCACGACCAGGAAGCTCAGTGGGTGGGCGACCAGGACGCGACGGGGGTGACCAGCATTTTCGCCGGGGAGCGGAACGAGTTCGAGAATCTGTCCGGTGAGTTTCGGCTGGTGACCCGGCTGGATCAGCCGGTGAACTTTGTGCTCGGCGCTTACCTGCAGAAGACCGAGCGGTACTTCAATCAGGTGGTGAACTTTGCCGGGGCTCGCAACACGGCGGCGGCGCCCAATGATGAGTTCACGGCCTACGACAAAATCTCGGAGACCGACGGCGATACCGAGTCGGTGTACGCCGAGGTGATCTGGGACATCAATGACCAGTGGCAGCTCACCACCGGTGCCCGCTACATCAAAGAGACCAAGGACTCCTGGTTTATTCAGCCCTACGTGAACCCGTTCTTTACGGGCCTGTTTACGCTCTTTGACCCTGCCAATCCGGCAACCCGGGCGGTGGCGGATCAGACCTTCGAGGACGTGACCCCGGAAGTCACGCTGCGCTGGGAGCCCACGGACGAGCTGACTCTGTACGCCGCCTACAAAGAAGGCTTCAAGTCAGGCGGATTCTCCAATAGCGCGATACTGAGCAACCTTTCGCCGCCGGGGTTCTTCGACTTTATCTTTGACCCGGAGGAAGTGCGGGGCGGCGAGATCGGTGCCAAGGCGTCGCTGCTGGGTGGCGCCATGATTGCGCAGTTCGAGGTGTTCTATTACGACTTTGAAGACCTGCAGGTCGATTTCTTTAACTCGGCGCAGTTCGCCTTTGTGACCGACAACGCCGGTGGCTCAGAAACCAAGGGCGCTGAACTGCAGATCGATTGGGCGACCCCGGTCGAAGGGTTGACCCTGTCGGGTTCAATCGCCTACTTAAGCTCCACGTTTACCGACTTTCAGAGTTTCTGCAACACGGGACAATCTGCCGCTCAGGGCTGTGTGTTGCCGCCGCCACCTGCAGTCGAAACCGATGCGCGGCAGAACCTGGATGGCAACGATCGGCCCAACGCGCCGGAGTGGAGCGGTTTTGTTCAGTTGAACTACGAGCGTCCCATAGGGAGCAATCTGTTCTTTGGCGCCAGCGCCAACGTGCAATTCAGGAGCGAGCTTGGTTTGCTGTCCACCGATGCCAGTGCTGTACAAAGCGGCTACGAAACCTACGATGCGAATCTCCGCATCGGCACGACGGATGGCAAGTGGCAGCTCGCGCTGATCGGCAAAAACCTGTCGGATGAATATGCCTTTCGCAGTGCCGGCAACGTCCCTGGAACCGGCGGCAACACTGGCACCGCAGAGGGTTTTCCCTCTGATCTGCAGGGCGTTGCGATCCGGCCGCGCCAGGTGGAGCTGGAGTTGACCTGGCGCTACTAGCCGGTGCGGGCGTCGCTCTGCCAATCGGCGTATCGTGAGGCTTTCGTCAGGGAGTAACACAGATGGGCATCATGGATTCCTTCCGGCTGGACGGGCAGGTGGCAGTGGTCACGGGCGGCGGCCGGGGCATTGGCGAAGGCATTGCGCTCGGCCTGGCAGAGGCTGGCGCAGATGTGGTCCTCGCGGCCCGGCGCACTGAAGAGATCGAAGCCGTGGCGGCAAAGGTTCGTGCGCTGGGACGGCGAGCTCTGGCGGTGACGACAGACATGATGGAGCCTGAGCAGGTCACACGGCTGGCGCAGGAAACCGTCGATCAGCTGGGCAAGCTGACCTGCTGGGTCAGCAACGCCGGCGGTGCGGACGATCGGGTCGCCCGCACGCTGCTCGATATGCCGGAGCGGCAGTGGGACTTTCAGATGAACCTGAACCTGAAGGCCGTCTGGACCGGTGCCCAGGCCGCCGGCCGGATCATGAAGGAGCAGGGCGGCGGCACCATCATCAGCATCTCTTCTCAGGTCGCCAACCGCGCATCGCCGCACAACGGGCCCTACGCGGTGGCGAAGAGCGGGGTGAACAACCTGACCCAGACCCTGGCGGTTGAGATGGCTCAGTTCGGAATCCGGGTCAACTCCGTATCGCCCGGGCCGATACCGACAGAGGTGTTCCTGGAGTTCACCGGCATGAAGGAAGACGATATTCCATCGATGGGCAAGACCTTTGGTGTGCCCCTGGGGCGTGTCGGCACGCCGGAAGATATCGCGCCAGCGGTGGTTTACCTGGCTTCAGAAGCTTCGAGCTGGATGACCGGCCAGGACATCGTCATCAACGGCGGGCTTTAGCCCCGGCCTTTTAGCCGCGGCCTTTAGCCGCGGCCTTGTTCCGCTGCGTTAGAGCAGCGATGGGAGCCACAGCAGCGGCAGCACGGTCAAGACGCCGGCCAGCGGTTTGCGCAGGTAGGGCCCGTAGCGGGCCAGCAACGGGTAGGCCGCAAACACAAACAGCAGCTGGGCGATCTCGATACCCAGGTTGAAACTCACCAGGTGGGGCACAGGAGCTTCGGTCCAGGCCAGTTTCGTAAAAGCCGCAGCGAAGCCCAGGCCGTGCAGGAGTCCGACGCCGCTCACCGCAAGGTAGTGGTGCGCGAAGGTGCCCTGGGCATCGCGCAGGGCCAGGAGCGCATAGACGCAGATGCTGAGCAGGATCAGCGGCTCGACGATAGTCGCCGGAACGCTCACCAGCCGAAACCCGGCAACGGCGAGAGACAGGCTATGTCCGATGGTGAAAGCGGTGACCAGCATGGCCGTTTGCGCGAGGCTTCGGCACAGCAGGAGCATGGTCAGCACGAACATCAGATGGTCGAAGCCGCCGGGCAGAATGTGGCTGAAGCCGGCGCGCAAGGTGCTGAGGTAATCCTGTGCACCGGCTGGTTTCGACACCGTGCTGGCTCCTGCCGTCGCTGTTGCGGCAAAGGGCGGGCTGGGTTGGTCGGTCACCAGCCAGCGACTCAGGCGTTCGGTGCCGTTGTCGATGGTCAGGGCGATCGGCTCTTCGAAGACAAAGTCCCGGGCAAAGGTCAGCTGGATGGGCAGATCCGGGTTGTAGCTCGCCGCGATGAAGGTGACCCGGACGCGCGGCCACTGGAACGGGTCCTCAAAGGCGCCCGGGTCGAAGGGCTCAGGCCTCCGGGCTGACGCAAAGGCGAGCAGCAAGCGCTGGTCCCCCTGCCGGAGCCGGATCGCCCCGGCCATCTTCGCCCAGATGGCTGCGTGGCTGGCCTGATCGATGTCTTGCGCGAACGCCCGGTACGCAGCGGGCGTGTCCAAGGTCCGCAGCAGGTCAATGTGCAGGGCCAGCGCTGCGGCGCCGGTGGCCCCATCGAGCTCGAGCCGTGCCTCGGTCATGTTGAGCAGGTGAGCGGACGCAGGGCTGGCAGCGCAAGCCAGGCTCAGCAGCCATGCGGCGGTCAGCGCCCTACCAGATAACGGGATGGGTCTCTCCGTTGGTGACGTTGACCAGTCCCGCAGGATTCCCCTTGGAGGGCGCGACCAGCTGCCAGCGCCAGGGGCTTGCGGTCAGGAACGCAAAACGCATTCGCTCTGGCAGCCCCGTATTGTTGATCCACGCCATCTTGTCTGCGGCCTGGAAAAGACGCTCCACCTCGGCGGCGACCTGGTCGACGGGGCGAGCGGTCATGAGACCCGCGATGTCCAGCACCACCGTGGCGACAACCTGGCCGTCGTGCACGAGGGCCCAGCCGCCCTGCTGATTGGCCACGGTGTTGGCCGCCAGGGCCATGGCGGTGTCGTCGTTGCCGACCACCCAGATGTTGTGGATGTCGTGCATCTGCGAGCTGGCCAGGGCCGAGCGGGGCGATAGGGGGCCAACGTTCTTCCAGATCATTTTCGAGACCGCGCCGGGATTTCGGTAGCGATCAACCACAGCGACTTTGGTCAAGCCGGCCTCCGGGTCGTGAGTCACGACACCGTTCTGCACCCCCATCTCCGCCTGCATGAAGTCTGGCTTGAAGTAAAAGGGCTCCAGCACCGCAGCTGTGACCGTATCCCGGCCGGCTGGCGCTGCGATCTCGAAGTCTGTCCCGGTGAGCTGCCGTGGCAGCTGTATGGTGTTTCGTGCCCAGGCGGGATACGCCACCTTCGGCACCGCCACGGTGTAGGCCAGTGTGCCGTCTTGGCGCGCCTTCGTCGCCCGCTTGCCGTTGACGTAAACGCTGGTGATGCTCACCGCCTTCGGATCGTCCAGCAGCACGACGTCGGCGTAGCGGCCCGGAGCCAGGGCGCCCACCAGATGATCGATGCGGAAATGCCGGGCGGTGTTGTAGCTGCCCATCTGATAGGCCTGTATCACCGGTGCGCCGGATTCGATGGCATTGCGAATGTTGTAGTCCATGGCGCCCAGAGTGCGCGTTGCGGCGACGTCGCGATCGTCTGTGGTGACGGAGACGTTGGCGAGGTCCGTGATGCCGAGCTCGGCGAGCCTTGGGAACAGAACCCGCGCAGCGTCAGCGCGGACCTCGAGGAACACACCGCGCCGCACTTTTTCCAGCCCTTCTTCGGCCAGGCGCACTTCGTGATCGGATGACAGACCGGCGGCGGCGAAGGCATTGATCGTGTCCACGTCCTGCAGGCCGCTGCCGTGTCCCTCGACAACGCCGCGTCCGGCCCAGGTGGCGCTGATCATGCCCCAGATGCGTTCGTTGGCCGGCGCCTTGGGCTGGCTCACGGCGGGCCAGTCCATGACTTCGCCCAGCGCGACCACGCGCAGGTCCTGCTGCAGGAACCCGCTCATCTCGTCGTAGCCGTAGTAGCCGCCGCCCTGTTCGTAGGCTGTGGGCGGCGTCGCCGAACCCACCGCGGGAAAGATCTTGAGCGGGCTGCCGGCATCCTCGGCGGCAAGCCAGAAATCGATGTTGTGGGGGCCCACCACGTTCGACATCTCGTGCGAGCCTTCAACGGTCCAGGTATTGCCTGTGGGGATGACCAGCGCGGCCTCGTACTCCGGGGTCAGGTAGCTGCTCTCGATGTGCTTGTGGGACTCGCCAAAACCCGGCACGGCCCAGAGACCGCTGGCGTCGGTCCTGGCTTTGCTTTTGCCCGGCCAGCCGCCGTGAGGCCCGGTCCAGGCGATGCGCGCACCGGCGATCACAATGTCCTGCTCGCGCTGCCATTCCGATGTGAACACGTTCAGCAGAGTGACGTTCTCGATCACCAGGTCAGCGGGCTGTCGGGCGAGCGCCACGGCGATCAGCTGTTGGCGGAGCTGGGCCTCGGCCTGCACATCGGCGTGGGGCGGCTTACCGGCCAGGCTCGGGGCAGAGATCAGCAGGGCAGCGAGCCCCCAGAGCGCGACAATGCGGCGCAGGTAAAGGCGGCAGCGGCTCATGGGTTGTCGCCGGCGCGAGCTGCCGTGGCGGCATTGACGACCACGCGGACCTGGCGCAGCTGCGAGCGGTCCTGAATCGGTCCCAGCCCCGTGGCGACCACTGTGGCTTCCCCCGGGGCGATGGCATTGCGGACATTCAGGGTCTTGCGGCTCTGAATCTGCCGACCGGAGGGGTCGAGGACTTGCACCTCAAGCTGGATTCGCCCCATGGCCACGTCTGCCTGGTTTTGCACCTGGACGATGACGCGACCGTCGGCGTCGGCACCGGTACGGGTCGCGATAAAGCGCTGCGGATCCAGGCGAGCCAGCGTTGACCGCGCTTCCTTGCCAACGCCGGAGCGCGACTGCGCCGCTTGCTCCAGATACTTCACGGCCTGCTGTCGTTTGCCCTGGTCCAGCGCGATCATGCCCAGACCGTGGTAGGCCGTGGCGGTGGGCAGCATGGTCACACTCTTGTTGAAGTCGCGGAAAGCGAGGGTGTTGTCGCCCTTGCCCCGATAGGCGATACCGCGGGTGAGGTACGGTTGAAAGTGGTTGGGGTTGCGATCGATGGCGCGATCGTAGTACCGGATTGCGCCGTCGTAGTCCTTCTCCTGCAGCCGGGTGTCGCCGAACAGCCCGTAGAACTTGGATTCCCGGGGCTCGATCTTCATGGCCTTCTGTGCCAGCCGCGCCGCCTCGGCGTGCTTGCCGTCCTGCATGGCCTTCACGCCTTCGTCATAGGCCTCGTAGGCTGGTTTGTTTCGCATCAGCCCGGCGACTCGCTGCGCGTAGCGCTCGCGCCCGTAGTCGCCGCCGGCGCCCAGCTCTGCCAGGGTTGCCTGGTTGCGTTCTACGCGTGCCTGGGAAGGCGGGTGCGATGAGAACAGACCGGTCAGCCAGTCTGACTTTCGGCCTTCCGATAAGCGCACGAACGTTTGCTGCAGATCAACGGCCGCCGCTGGATCGTAGCCCGCTTCTTTCATGTAGCGCATGCCGTACAGATCGGATTCCAGCTCGGCGTTCCGGCCGAACTTTTGCGACAGCAGCTGGGCCGCCACAGCGCCCGAATTGACGACCAGCCCGCCGTACTGGTTGTCGATTTGCGAGACCTGCAGCGCCAGCAGTCCCACCTGCATCAGGGTGCCGCGCTCGATGTTCTTGGCGCCGTGGCGTGCGGCGGCGTGGACGATCTCGTGCCCCATGACCGCGGCGAGCTCCGCCTCGGAAGACATCTCGGTGAGCAGGCCGCGGTTGAAAGCGATCTTGCCTCCGGGCATGGCCCAGGCGTTTGGTACGGAGTTGTTGAGCACGACAAACTCGTAGGGTAGCTGCGGCCGATCACTGACCTTGGCCAGGCGCTCGCCAACCTCGCGCACGTAGGCGGTCAGTTCGGGCTCGATGACGTAGTCGCCGCCCTGCATCTGGCGCGCGGGCAGATAGTTTTGCTGCCCGAGCGCGATCTCTCGCGCTTCGCCCACAAACTGCAGCTCGTTTTTGCCGGTGACCGGGTTGGTGCCGCAGCCGGCAAGGCTGACAGCGACGAGGAGCAGTGCGGAGACGTAGCGGGGGCGGGCGTGCATCGGCGGACACTCAGCGTTATTGCAGACAGCTTGTCATGATATACGAGCCCGGACAGCTTTTGGCTCGCCGATGGCTCGCCGATGGCTCGCCGATCGGCGGCGGTACTGCGCCTGCCCCTGCGGTAACATCGCGTCGCCAACAGTTTTGCGGTTCTTCAGCCAGGGAATGTGCCATGTGTGACGAATTGACGGAAAAAGACGCGGCGGCGTTCCTGCGACGCGAGGGGCTCTCTCGTCGCCGCTTTGCGCAAGCCGGTTCCGCTGCGGCGCTGGCGATGCTGCTGCCCAGCA
>CAZXIJ010000043.1:0-8033 GCA_964640725.1 uncultured Pseudomonadales bacterium
GAAACCAGTACTGCGTTGCTCATAGAGAACCTCCTGCGCGCTGGAACGCGATCTTTGCGGCGCGCTGCGCCAGCACGCCAGCGACTCGAATGCGGTAAGCAGCCGTGCCACGCTTGTCATCAATGGGGTTGCAGGCCGCGGAGCAGGCCGCGCCCATCTTGGCCAGGGCCTCGGCGTCGAGCTTGGTGCCGATCAGCGCTTTGGCCGCGGCAGGAACCAGCACCGGCGTCGGGGCGACCGCGCCCAGACAGACCCGCGCGCTCTTCACCTTACCGCGCTCAAGCGTCAGGCTGATGCCGACGCCAACGACCGCGATATCCATCTCGGTGCGCGGGGTGAAGCGCAGATAAGCATCGCCGGTGCGCGGCTTGGGCTGCGGCACCTCGATGGCTTCAATCAGCTCGCCCTTTTTGAGGGACGTGCGGCCGGGACCCGTGATGACATCTTCGACGGCAATTTTGCGGCGGCCGTTCTTGCCGACCACAATGGCTTTCGCCTTGGCGGCGATCATCGCCGGCACACTGTCTGCCGCGGGCGATGCGTTGCACAGATTGCCAGAAATGGTGCAGCGCCCCTGAACCTGGTCCGAACCGATCAGTTGGGAGGCTTCGACCAGCCCGGGCCAGGCTTTGCCCAGCGCCTTGTCGCGGCCAATCTGAGCACCGGAGACCCCGGCGCCGATCTTAAAGCTGGACTTGGTTGCCTTGATGGCGGTCATGTCGGGAATGCGCTTGATGTCGACCACCAGCGCGGGCTCGACGGTGCCCATCTTCAGCCGGACCAGCAGATCCGTCCCGCCCGCCAGCACGAACGCTGGCCCCTTTTCCTTCGCCAGAAGCCCGACGGCATCCTTGGTGGTTGCCGGAGATTCATATCGCATGGAGCCCTACCCTGTTCCCCTGAGTGATGCAGCCATCTTATCGGGGTCAGCCGCCAGCGCAATCAGCACGGCGCGACGGGTCTAGCGGGGTCCCTGCCCGTCGTCGATCTTGATATAGGTGCCGGTCACGCACTCGCTGGCCGGCGACACGAAGTACAGCAGGGTGCTGTCCATCTGCGCCGGGTCGCAGATGCGGCCCCGGGGAAAGTGCTCGCTGAAATCGCCCATGCGCGAGACCATGCCATCCATCATCTCGCTGTGGAAAGCGCCGGGGGCAATCGCGTTGACGTTGATGTTGTAGCGCGCCCACTCGACCGCCAGCGCCTCGGTCATACGAATGACCGCCGATTTGGTCACGGAGTAGAGCGCGGCGCCGTTCCCGGAGTAGTTGAAGCCGCCGATGGACGAGATGTTCACGATCCGGCCCGGGCGCTTGTGGGCGATCAGGCGCCGGGCCACCTCGCAGCTCAGTACCCAGGGGCCTCGAAGGTTGGTGTCAAACACCGCGTTCGTCAGCTCCAGAGACATCTTGTGCGCCCGCTGGGCATCGGGAATGCCGGCATTGTTGATCAGAATGGTGATCGGCCCAAGCGCCTGCTCGGTCTGCTCGACAACCTGCATGATGCTGTCGGTATCGGTCATATCGAGCCGCAGGCTCACGGACTCGCCGCCTATGGCCGTGATCTCGTCCGCGAGCGCCTCGAGCCGCTCGGTACGGCGGCCGGTGATCGCCACCTTGGCGCCGCACTTCGCCAGTACCAGCGCGAAGCGGCGCCCGAGGCCGGATGTGGTTCCGGTCACGAGCGCCACCTGGCCGCTCAGATCCGTTGACGTGTTTGGTAACGGAAAATCCGCCATCCCCTGTGCTCCCGCGCTGTTTGCCAGCGCCCGAGCTTACTGCGGATCGGCAATCTTGAGCAGCTGTTTGCCGATATTTTTGCCGGTGAAGAGCCGGTTCAGGGTATCGGGGATGTTCTCGAAGCCTTCCTGCAGATCTTCCTGGTGCTTCAGCTGACCGGACTGCAGCCAGCCGACCAGATCCTTCGCTGCAATCGCCGCCCGATCCATGTAATCAATGACGATGAACCCTTCCATGCGCGCCCGGTTAATCACCAGGTTCATCAGGTTTGCTGGCCCGGGCACCGGCTCCGTGGCGTTGTAGGCAGAGATGCCACCACACAGCACCACCCGCGCCTTCATGTTGATATGGTTGAGCGCCGCTTCCAGAATGTCGCCGCCGACGTTGTCGAAAAAGACGTCAACCTTGTTCGGACAGAGCTCGCCGATGCGCTGATTCACGTTGTCGTTCTTGTAATCGATAACGTCATCGTAGCCCGCTTCTTCCTTCAGCCAGGCGCACTTCTGTGGGCCCCCGGCAATGCCGATCACACGACAGCCCTTGATCTTGGCGATCTGGCCGACCACAGAGCCTGTGGCGCCGGCGGCGCCGGACACCAGCACAGTCTCGCCTTCCTTCGGCTCGCCCAGATCCAGCAAGCCCCAGTAGGCGGTCATGCCCGTCGTGCCGAGCACGGACAGCGGCCAGGTCAGCGGGATGCCTTCTGGCAGTTTGGATACGCCCATAATCCCCCGACCTGGCGCCGCGATGGTGAAGTCCTGCCAGCCGCCGGTGGTCTGTACCAGATCGCCCTTGGCAAAGCCGTCGACGTGGCTCTCGACCACCTGCGCGACGCTGCCGG
This sequence comes from uncultured Pseudomonadales bacterium, assembly GCA_964640725.1. Taxonomy (GTDB): domain Bacteria; phylum Pseudomonadota; class Gammaproteobacteria; order Pseudomonadales; family Azotimanducaceae; genus CALHVX01. Next base: position 2,581 of record CAZXIJ010000043.1, read on the forward strand.
CGCGCATGGGCTCACCCAGCTGAACCGGCGGCAGGTAGCTCGGGCGGTCTTCCATCCAGCCGCGCTGGGTGGGGTCGAAGGACAGGTACAGGTTGCGGACCAGCATTTCGCCGTCGCCAGGCTCAGGAATCGGGGTTTCTGCGTACTCAAAGTTCTCTTTGCCCACCATGCCGTGAGGACGTTTGGCAAGCAGCCACTGGCGATTGACGTTCATCGGGAGTCTCCTGGGTGATCCCCCGATTAAAGCACCCGCGGCATCAAAGCGTCATCAGGGACCGGGGACGTCCTTCTCGGCATCGCGGGCCGCAGCCACCATGGCCGCCACGTCCGCCAGCAACTGCTGCGCGTCATAGATCACCCCGTCGCGGATGGTGTACCGCACTCCGCCGACCCGCTCCAGCTGCCCGGAGTCTCGATTCAGCCGCATGTGGCCCGTGCCGTAGAGCACCTTGAAGTTGGCGATCGGGTTCTCCCCGACCAACACCAGGTCCGCCTTGCGGCCCGGTACCAAAGCGCCGATCTCGGCATCCATTCCAATCAGCTCGGCGCCGTTCCGGGTCGCTGCCTGCAAGACCTCCAGCGGGTGGAAGCCGGCCTCCTGCAGCAACTCCAGCTCGCGAATAAAAGCGAAGCCGTAGAGCTTGAAAATGAACCCCGCGTCGGAGCCGGTCGCGACCCGGCCACCCAGGTTCTTGTAGGCGTTCACAAACTGCATCCAGCGCGCGAAGTTGTTGCGCCAGGCGACTTCGTCACCGGTGGTCCAGTCAAAGTGATAGGCGCCATGAAAGCGCGGGTCCGGCATGAAGAAACGCTGCAGCGCCGGCAGCGTGTAGCGCGCGTGCCACTCGGCGTCCCGCGCGCGGGCGACGTCGCGGTTCGCCTCGTAAATTGTAAAGGTCGGCACCAGCGTCACGTCCAGCGCCAGCAACTCCTTGAGCACCGCCTGCCAGCGCTCACTGCCGGGCCCTGCCGCCTGCAGCCACAGCCGTCCGGCTTCGCTGAACCGCCACTGCTCGTCGGCATAGTTGTAGTTTGGCGGGTAATCCTGAATGCGGCGATCCGTGAACAGCGCCTCGGGCAGCCCGTACCAGTGCTCGATGCTGTCCAACCCCAGGCGCGCGCTGTCGAGCGCGTTCATGTCGAACACCCCGTTCTGGTCGTGGTGGCTGGCCGTGCCAATACCCAGCGCCTTGGCGGTCTCGTACACGCTGGCGAGCGCTTCCTCGGTCCCGCCGCGCAGTTTTACACCCGCTGCGCCCTTGCGCGCCACCGCCCGCACCCAGTCGCGGGCGGCCTTGGCGGTGACCGCTTCGGAGCCCGGAAACATCGCGTAAGGCACGATGCGGGGCGCAACGATTTCGTTGGCGGCGCTGCGCCGCGCATGATCGAGCGTCCAGGCCAGACCCATGGTCGAGCCGACGTCGCGCACGGTGGTAATGCCGTGGGCCAGCCAGAGCTTGAACACGTACTCCGGCGGCGTAATCGGCCCGGCCAGCCCTTGCAGGGGATTGCCGATATGCGTGTGCGCATCCACAAACCCGGGCATCGCCGTCATGCCGGCGCCATCGATGTGGTGTTCGCCCGCGGGCACCGCCGCGTCTTCCTGCGGTCGGTAGGACTGGATGCTGGCAATGCGATCGCGCTCGATCGTGATGGTGACCGGGCCCCGGGGCGGGGCGCCAAGGCCGTCAATGAGCGAGACGTTGCTGATCACAAGTCGTGTAAAGGGCCCCTGGCGCTCATGGGCCCGGGCTGCCGGCGCCGGTGCGGGCAGGGCGATGCCGTACTGGGCGGCTCGGGCCGGGCCCTCTTCGCCAGGCGCGGGCTGAGCGACCGCACTCCCGGCAAGCAGCAGGCACAGCGCGCAGGCGATGGTTTTCATGGCGGTCCTTTCGGGTTCGTCAAAAGTCGCAGGTTCAGGCCGCGGCCACGGTAATGCGGTGCAGCAGTCGAGCATGGCCATCGTAGCCACCGGTCGCCCGGTGATTGATACAGCGGTTGTCCCACAGCACCAGCATGTTCGCCGACCACCGGTGCCGGTAGACGTGCTCGTCCCGCATCTGGTGCTGGAAGACCTGCATCAACAGCTCGCGCGCCGGCGCGTCGGCCATGCCCTGGATGCCGATCGTGTACCCCGGACTGGCAAAGAGCGCCGTGCGGCCCGTTTCCGGATGCACCTTCGCGATCGGGTGGTGCTCGATCGCCAGGGCGTCATCGGAGTAGCGGATCGCCATGGAGCGGCCTTCGTCCCTCTCGCCGTAGAGCCCCTGCCGGGAATAGCCGTTGCGCGCCGAGTGAATGCCAACGGCATCCTTGAGCTGCGCCTTCAACAGCTCCGGCAAGGTCTCCCAGGCCAGATACTGATTGGCAAACAAGGTGTCGCCCCCCATGGGCGGGATGACGTTGCCGTACAGCACCGTCGCCTGCGGCGGTGTCGGCAGAAAGCTCCAGTCGGAGTGCCAGGACTCGGCGAACAGGCTGCTGGTCTCATCGGCGTCCCGGCGCACCTGCGCGATGCTCGGGTGCTCGGCCAACCCTTCAAAAAACGGGTCCTCGCCAAAGGGACCGATGGTTGCGGCAAAGCGCTCCAGATCCTCCAGGGTCATGGGCTGATCGGGAAAGGCGAGCACCTGATGCTCGAGCCATGCCGCGCGCACCGCGGCAATCTGCGCTGAGTCCAGCGGATTGGCGAGCGTCAGCCCGGTCACCACCGCGCCGCAGGGTGCCGGCTGCGGTGTGACCTGGATGGATGCTGTGTCTGTACTCATGCCCTGCCCCTCTCTTGTGCTGCTGAGCATGCCGGATCGATCGGCGCCAGATCAATCAGAGCCCCTGCGCCCGTGCCCGGCTCGCGGTACCATCAAAGCGCTGACCACGGGAAAGGATTCGCACCATGTCCAAGAGAGCTTTTCTGAGCGCCAACGAAATCGCGGCCGGCATTGCCGCCGGCGAGTTTACGGCGGAAGCCATGCTGACCGAGTACTGCGAGCGCGTAGACCGTTACAACAACGACCTGAATGTGGTGGTGGTGGATCAGCGCGAACAGGCGCTGGAGGCTGCGCGAGCCGCAGACCAGGCGGTCGCAGCGGGCAAGCCTCTGGGGCCGCTGCACGGTGTGCCCATGACGGTCAAGGAGAGCTACAACATCGCCGGCGCGGCCACCACCTGGGGCAACCCGGCCTGGCGCGACAACGTGGTGACCGAAGACGCAGAGTCCGTCAAGCGACTCAAGGAAGCCGGTGCCGTGGTCTTCGGCAAAACCAACGTGCCGCTGATGCTTGCGGACTTCCAGAGCTACAACGAGGTGTACGGCACCAGCAATAATCCCTACGACCTGTCCCGCGGGCCCGGCGGCTCCTCTGGGGGCAGCGCCGCGGCACTGGCGGCAGGGCTGACGGGGCTGGAAATCGGCTCCGACATTGGCGGCTCGATTCGCAACCCGGCGCACTTTTGCGGGGTCTTCGGGCACAAGCCCACCTGGGACCTGCTCTGGATGCGCGGGCACTCCGGGCCCGGGGACATGCGCGCCATGCCCGACATCAGCGTCATTGGCCCCCTGGCCCGGAGCGCGGCGGACCTGACGACGGCCATGGGGCAGATGGCCGGGCCAGACCCGATCGCTGCCCGGGGCTACAAGCTGGAGCTGCCAACGCTCGGCAGGGACGGGGTCAAAGGCCTGAAGATCGCGGTCTGGGCCGATTCGGACCTGTGCCCGGTCTCTGCAGAGGTGCGGCAGCGCGTCGAGCGAACCGCCGCTGTGCTGGAAAAGCTGGGGGCCCACATCGATACCCAGGCGAGGCCGAAGTTCGACGAAGCGCACAGCCACAGCACGTACCAGACCCTGCTGCAGGCGACCCTTGCGAGCCGCATGCCCGAGGCCGACTGGCTCAGCCTGAAAGCCTACGTGGATACCCTGGCCGCCGATGACCAGAGTGCGTCGGCGTTGACGCTCCGGGCCCAGGTCGCGAGCTTCCGGGACTGGAGTACCGCGAACGAGGCCCGGCAGCAGCTGCGCTGGCGCTGGCACGAGTTTTTCGCAGACTACGACCTGGTGCTGATGCCGATCATGCCTACCGCCGCCTTCCCGCACGATCACCGGGACTTCGGCGAGCGCACGATCCGCATCGACAACGACGAGCGCCCCTACTTCGACCAGGTCTTCTGGGCCGGGCTTACGGGGGTCAGCTACCTGCCCTCGACGGTTATCCCGACCGGGCTGAACGATGCCGGTTTGCCGATCGGCCTGCAGCTCGTGGGCCCCGAGCTCGGCGACATGATCACCATTGGCGCAGCCCAGGTCCTGGAGGCGGAAGGTTTTCGCTTTGAGGCCCCGGCCGCCTACCGGGACCAGGACTGAGCCTTGAGCACGAGCGCCATCGCGCACCCGAATATTGCCCTGGTCAAGTACTGGGGCAAGGCGGACGGCCCGGGCAACGTGCCCGCAACGCCCTCCCTGTCGCTCACCTTGAGCGGCTTTCGGTCACAGACCGCGGTGTCGGCGCGCGCCGGCAAAGACGATGAGATCGTGCTGAACGGCGAGCAAAAAGCCGACGCCAAGATTGCCAGGTGGCTCGAACTGTTGCGCGAGAGTTTCGAGCTACCGCCTGTAACTATCGAATCTGAAAACAATTTCCCGACCGCATCCGGTCTGGCTTCGTCCGCCTCGGGCTTTGCAGCGCTCATCGTCGCGCTGAACGAGGCATTCGCCTTCGGGCTCGACCGGCAAGCCTGCTCCGTGTGGGCCCGCAAAGCATCCGCCTCCGCAGCGCGGTCCCTGTACGGCGGCTACGTCACCCTCGCGGGCCCCGCCTGGGCCGCCGAGCCTTTTGCCGACGCGGAGGACTGGCCACTGCGCGTGGTGGTTGCCGTGACCGCCACGGGCCCCAAAGCCACCTCGTCGAGCGAGGGCATGCGCGCCTCGAGAGAGACATCGCCATACTTTCCGGCGTGGACCCAGCAGACCTGCCAGGACTTCGAAGACGCCGCTGGCGCGATTCGCGCCCGTGACTTCGATGCCCTGGCCGCGGTCGTCGAAGCCAGCTGCCTGCGCATGCACGCCCTCATGCTGGCGACGCAGCCGCCCCTGCTCTACTGGCAGCCCGCCACTCTGGCTGCGATCCATACGCTGCGAGCCCTGCGCAACGACGGGCAACCCGTGTGCTACACCATCGACGCCGGGCCCCAGGTGAAGGCGATCTGCGAAGCCAGCGCGGTGCCCGCGGTCACCGCCGCCCTGCGGGGCACGCCCGGTGTCCTGAGCGTGCACGAGCTGGACCTCGGACCGGGCGCTCGACTGTGCTGACCGGAGCTGTCCTGACCAGAGCACTTCTGACCGGAGCTGTTGTTACCGGAGCTCTTTCAACCGGAACTCTTTCAACCGGAACTCTTTCAACCGGAACTCTTTCAACCGGAACTCTTTCAACCGGAACATGGCGCTGAGCACACAGCCCATC
>CAZXIJ010000043.1:8133-20272 GCA_964640725.1 uncultured Pseudomonadales bacterium
CTCTTTCAACCGGAACTCTTTCAACCGGAACATGGCGCTGAGCACACAGCCCATCGCCGTGAGCGCACCGGGCAAGCTGATCCTGTGGGGCGAGTACGTCGTGCTGACCGGCGCGCCGGCAGCGGCCATTGCCGTGGACCGCTATGCCACCGCGACCATCGAGCCGGAACCCTGGATGCGCGAGTGGACGATCGACACGCCAGGGCTCGAACTGCCCACGCTGCAGCGACGCCTGGACCTGATGTTGATTGAGAGCTTTCCCAGCGACAGGGACGCCAGCGCTCTGCTGTGGCACGTGCTCACCAGCCTCGGGCCAGCCGCGGCAGAGCTGCCGGCCGGGGTGCACCTGACCCTGGACTCGCGGTCCTTCGCAGATCGCGGCCAAAAGCTCGGCCTCGGCTCCAGCGCCGCGGTGACCGTCGCGCTGGCGGCGCTGCTGCAGCAGGTGCTGGGCCAGGCGCCGGACTTCGCGCTGGCACTGCGCGCCCATCGCAGCCTGCAGCACGGTCGCGGCAGCGGGCTGGACGTGGCGACGGCCTTTTACGGCGGAACCGGACTGGTGCGCTTCGAAGGCGGGCAGGACGGCACCCTGCCCCGGGTCGATCCCGCGCCCTGGCCCGCGGGACTCCACTGGCGCGCTTACTGGACTGGCGCCAGCGCCAGCACCACGAGCCACATCCGCAGCTTTGAGGCGTTCCGCCAGGACAGCCCCGATGATCCGGCGCTGGCGGCGCTGAGCGAGGCCGCAGCGGCTCTGACGCAGCAGTTCCAGGCCGAGGCTTTCGCGCGCTACCGGGACGCGCTCTGGCAGTTCGACCAGGCCGCGCAGCTGGGCATCTACACCCCGACGCATCAGGAATTGCACGCGCTGGCGCCGCGAAGCGGAGTAACATACAAGCCCTGCGGCGCCGGTGGGGGCGATTGCGGCATTGCCCTGGCGACAGATCCGGGCGCGTTGGATGCCTTCGATCAGCACATTGCCAGCCAGCTGCCGCAGGCATCGGTACAACCGCTTGATCTGAGGCTCGCAACCCATGGCATCGCAGAACCCCGCTGAGCGCAGCGCGCGCATTCCCGGCTTCTTCAAGATGTCTATCAGCGAGCGCCTGACCGCCCTGGCTGTCCGAGGCTTGCTCAGCCCCGAGGACCTGGCCCTGCTGGGCAACGGCGACAACGCCCTGCGCCTGGGCGTGGCCGACAAAATGATCGAAAACGTGGTCGGGCTGTTCAGCCTGCCCATGGGCGTGGCCCTGAACTTTCTGATCAACGGCCGGGACTATGTGATCCCGCTCGTGGTCGAAGAACCATCCATTGTTGCCGGGCTGTCCGGCGCCGCGCGCATGGCGCGGCTGGGCGGCGGTTACGAGTTCGAAACCGACGATCCGATCCTCATCGGGCAGGTTCAGGTGGTCAACATCGACGACATCGCGGCGGCACGCGCCGCCCTGCTCGAAAACAGCGACGAGATCCTGGCGCTGGCCAACAGCCTGCATCCGAAAATGGTGGCGCGCGGCGGCGGTGCGCGCAGCATCGAAGTGCATCAACACCAGGCGCAGGAGGACGGGCGCGAGATGCTGGTGCTGCACTTGCTGGTGGATACCCGGGACGCCATGGGCGCCAACCTGGTCAACACCATGTGTGAGGGCGTGGCCTCGCTGGTGGAGTCCATCACTGGCGGCAAGGTCTTCCTGCGCATCCTTTCGAACCTTACAGACCGGTCCGTGGCCCGGGCCCGGGTCCGCATTCCCGTCGACAACCTGGCCGGCAAGGGCTACAGCGGCGAAGCCGTGCGTGACGGCATCATCCTGGCCAACGATCTGGCCCTGGCTGACCCGTACCGCGCGGCCACCCACAACAAAGGCATCATGAACGGCGTCGATGCCGTGGCCATTGCGACCGGCAACGACTGGCGCGCCATCGAAGCGGCCGCGCATGCCTATGCCGCTCGCGACGGCCAGTATCGGGGACTGACCCGGTGGTACCGAGGCGAGGCTGGCGAGCTGGTGGGCGAGATCCACATCCCCATGAAAGTCGGCACCGTCGGCGGCTCCCTGGAAACCAACCCGAGCGTGCGCATCAACCATCGCCTGCTGGGCTCGCCGAGCGCTCCGGAGCTTGGCGGCATCATGGCCGTTGTGGGCCTGGCGCAGAACTTTGCGGCCCTGCGCGCCCTGTCCACAGACGGCATCCAGCAGAATCACATGACCCTGCACGCGCGCAGCGTTGCCAGCAGTGCCGGCGTGCCGGACGCGGTGTTCGATACGGTGGTTGAGGCGCTCATCGAGTCCGGCGACATCAAAGTCTGGAAAGCGCAGGAGATCGCCAAAAACCTGGCCCGGCACCAGCTGCAGCCAGACAGCGCCGAGCGGCAAAGCGCCTGCGGCAAAGTCATCCTGCTGGGCGAGCACGCCGTGGTGTACGGCCGCAGCGCGATCGCCCTCCCGATACCCCTGGCCGTCGAAGCGCTCGTGCAGCCCCAGGGCAAGGGCGACGACGTGCAGCTGATCATTCCGCGCTGGGGACTGGAGCAAAAAATCCGCCCGGAGCAAAACCAGGGGGTCAACGGCATCCTGAACACGCTGATCGAGCGGCTGGCTCTGAAAGACCGCAGCATGTCCATCGAGGTGGTGCCGCATGTCCCGCGCGCCATGGGCCTGGGCGGCTCTTCGGCCCTGGCCGTTGCCGTGATTCGCGCGCTGGACGCCGCCTACGGGTTGGCGCTGACCGATGGCCGGATCAACGAGCTGGCCTTCGAGTGCGAGCGCGCCGCGCACGGCACGCCGTCCGGAGTCGACAACACGGTCGCGACCTTCGGTCGGCCGCTGCGCTATCAGCGCACGGACGATCAGCCCACCTTCGCAGAGCTGCGCATCGGCAGCCCGATCGACCTGGTGATCGGCATCACCGGCAAGGAATCGCTCACGGCCAGCATGGTGGGTCAGGTCCGCAACGCCTGGCAGGCCAACGAGCACCGCTACGAGGGCATCTTCGATCAGATCCAGCAGCTGACTCACAGCGGCGAGGAAGCCATCGCCAGCGGCAACTGGGACGACCTGGGCGAGTTAATGAACCTGTGCCACGGCTATCTGAACGCGCTGCAGCTGTCGACGCCGGAGCTCGAAGAACTCGTGCACGCAGCGCGGGCCGCGGGCGCCCTGGGCGCCAAACTCACCGGTGGCGGCGGCGGCGGCTCTATGGTCGCCCTGTGCCCGGACAACGCCGGCGCCGTCACCCAGGCCATCGAGCGCGCAGGCTACCGGGCCCTGCACATTACGGTGGCGTGACCGGCTTGCGGTCAGCCACCGGTTGGCTCATCGCGTTCGGCGCGGGCTTTGCCCTCGCCTGGTGGCTCGGGACCCGAACCGATCGGTCAGCGCCAGCGGTCCCCCCCGCAATCAGCAGCCGCAGCGCCGCGGCCCCCGCCCTGGCGCGAGCGGACAACGCTGACCCCGAGCGCCAGCTGCCGGCGCAGCGCGATCGCGCGGCTTCCGATCTGGGCGCGATCGCGCAGCTCGACAGCGAATTTGAGCAGAACCTGGCCCTGCTGCGACTGATCGAGAACGACGATGCGGCGGCGCTGCTCGCTCGGCTGGAAGACGCTGCTCGCTCCCTTGGCGGCTCCGACTACGTCGCCGCGACCTCGATGGTGTTGACCCGACTCACCGAACTCGACCCGCAGGCAGCGCTGGACTACGCACTGCGCACGCCCGGCTTCGCCCAGCGATCGTGGCTGAGCGCGATCTTCTTTGCCTGGGCGCGATCGGATTTTGCGGCCAGCCAGGCCGCTTTCCGGAATCTGCCCGCCATGGCCCGAACCATCGCGGCCCAGGCCATCCTGCGAGCCCGGGAAGATCTGGGACAAGCTGCCCGGGAGGCGCTGGCCACCGAGCTGGGCCTGCCCGCAGTGCCCCTGACGCCGACAGCGACCTTCGAGGAGGCCTGGGCCCAGGCCCAGCGAGGCGGCAATGACCGGGTGCGCATGAACCAGCTGCAACAGGTGCTGCAGGCCTGGACCGCCACGGACCCCCAGGCTGCCTGGGACGCCGTCCAGGCCATCGACAACCGACAGCTGCGCCAGGGCATGACCTATCAGGCCATGTACTTCTGGGCGCAAAACGACCCGCAGGGAGCGATCGATGCGATCGCCGGCAACACGCGCGTGGACGATCGCAACCAGATGCTCATGGAGGCCATGAAGGTGCTGGGCGAGCGCGACCTGGGCGCGGCGCTGGATCGCGTCAGCCTGTTGCCCGAGGGGCTCCAGCAGAGCGGACGGCTGGCGCTTGTCGCGCAGGTCGCAGCGCAGGACCCGAGCCTGCTGGATGAGTGGCTGAGCGACAGCGACAGCAACCGCTTCAAGCGCCAGGCTTACCAGCAGCTGCTGGGCCCGCTGCTGGCGGGCAACGACGACGCCAGCCTGGACTGGATTGATCGCCTGCCAGAAGCGGACGCCCGGGAGGCGGAAAACCTCGCCATCACGTACCTGTCTTCGAGCGACCCGGAGCGGGCCGTGGCGCGTATCGACAACCTGCCCCCGGGCTCAGCCCGCAACAACGCCACGGTCAATCTGGTCGGCAACTGGGCCAGCTCAGACCCGCGGGCGGCGGCGGCCTGGTTCGACACCCTCCCCGCAGAGCAACGCGACCGCACCTTGCCGAACCTGATCTCGAACTGGGCCGGGCAGGACTACGAAGGGGCCGCGGCGTACCTGGACCGCATGCCGCGCGGCGAGCCGCGGCAATCGGCCCGGGCGCTGCTGATCGGCCGCGCTCGCGACGCGGACCGGATCGACGAGATCATGGCCGATATCAGCGCGCCCTCGGTGCGGCAGAACGCGGTGGTTCTGGCCTACCGGCAGCTCCTGCGCGTCGCCCCGGATCGGGCTCGACGCTACGAGGCAGAGGCACAGGCGGCGGAAGAGGCCCTGCGCGTCCGGCGCCGCACCCGCCGCTAGGGGCTGGCCCACCCTGAAAATCGACGGTCGCCCACTATCGCGCGCTATAGCTCTTGCGGGACTTCATTTCGGCATGCCAGCGGGCAATATTGGGCAGTTCCGGCACTTCGACTTTGACCCGGCCCGCGAACTCGTAGGCGACGAGGAAGGTGATGTCGGCGATGCTGAACTCGTCGCCGGCCAGAAACTCGTTGCTCGCCAGCTGCGCGTCAAATACCGGCGTCGTTTCCGCCGCCACCCGGGCACTGATCTCGCCCCATTCCTTGGAAATCTCTTCGCGATCCTGGAACACGCCGGTGAGGTTCCGGAACGCCATGGCAACGCTCATGAGGAAGTTGTTCTCGCCGCGACGATTCCACATCTCGATGGTGGCCTTGGATTCCGGTGTGTTGCCGAACAGCCGCGGGGAAGGATGCAGCTCCTCCAGATAGCGGCAGATGGCCACGCTCTCGGCAATGTAACGCCCGCTGTCGAGCTCCAGCACCGGAATCCGGCCCATGGGGTTCTTGGCCTTAAACTCGTCCGTCAGGTTCTCGCCGCCCTGAATGTCGACGTTGACACGAGAAATCTCTACGTCCTTTTCGTCCATAAAGATGTGAACGCGGCGGCTGTTGGGCGCGCGGTTGGCTTCGTGTAACTGCATGTTAAGGCTCCTAGGTGTATGCGCGGCGGACCCAACGGGTCCGCGGACCCAACGGGTCCGGCGGTCAGCGGTCGTCGTCGAGGGACAGGTGTGAGGTGTCGGGCGCTGGCGGCGCGGTCTCGTCGCTGGCGGGACTCACCCGTGCCCCCGGTTCCGCCAGGGTCAGGTCCGGGGCGTCCCGCGCCGGCACCGGCGCCGCGCGCTCCCGCGGCTCGATCAGCAGCGCACCGGGCTCAGCCAGATCAAAATCGATATCCAGGGTCACGGGCGGCGCCTCTGCCGCATCGCCAGCGCCAATCACCGCACCGGGTTCTGCCAGGGTCAGATGCGAGGTGTCGACCTGCGCCGACGGCGCTGCCGCCCGCTCGGTCCCGGCCAGCAGGTCCGCGCCCGGTGGTGACAGGGTCAGTCCGCTGTCCCCCGCGCTCGCTGCCGCAGCGCCCTCTGACGGGCCGCTTGGAGCGGCGGTGGGCGGTGCCGGCGCGCTCGCGCTGGTTGGGGCAGCTCCGGGCGCGTCGCCCGCGCCGCTGGCGGTCAGTTCCTGCACGCGCAGCTTGGCGCCCGCTTGCCGAAAAGCACCCAGATAGCGCGCTGCCGTTGCCTCGTCGACGGACTTCTTGATCACCACCCGAGCGCCGCTCAGCAGCTTCTCGAGCTGCGGCTCGGAAAGCTTGAGCAGCTCCCCGAGCTTTTTGCGCACCACAGCGGGGTGTTGGCCGTCCAGCAGCTCCCCTTCAAACACCAGCCGGTATTCTTCACTCATAGACGGATTGTAGCGGGGAGTCACAGCGCTTGCCGAGAGCGGTTGAGGACCGCGCCGGAACCGGCCACCATCGACGTCCCGAATCCGCGGATCCGTCATGTTCAAGACCCCGCTGCGCCACGCTGCAGTCGTGACCTGTCTCCTGGTGCTCTCGGCCTGTCAGAGCACTGCCCCGCCGGCGCCAGCGCCAGGGGCAGAGCGGTCCGGCGCCACGCTGCCAGCGGAGACAATAGAACGCCTGTTCGACCTTGCCCTGGAATGCGTCCACCAGGAGTATCCCAACGTGCTCCTGCATCATCTGGCCGAGGCTGCGGACGCCCGCACCCCGCAGCAGCTGCACCCGGCGTTTTACGGCTGCTTCGACTGGCACAGCTCGGTGCACGGCCACTGGCTGCTGGCCCGGCTCGCGCATCTGTTCCCCGACCACGACAGTGCCCCGGCAGCGCGGGAAGCGCTGTTTGTGTCTCTGACCCGGGACAACATCGCCGCCGAGGTGCGCTACCTGCAGGCGCCGGGGCGCAAGAGCTTCGAGCGTCCCTACGGCCTGGCGTGGCTGCTCCAGCTCGACCTTGAGCTCATGGAATGGGCTGCGACCGGCGAGCCGCTGGCGGACCGCCTGCGCGCCAACCTGTCCCCATTGGTCGCGGAGAGCGCCGCCCGGCTGGTGGCCTGGCTGCCAAGGCTGACTCACCCCATTCGCTCAGGCACGCACAGCCAGAGCGCCTTCGCGATGGGTCTGCTGCACGACTGGGCGAGCGGCGGCAGCGACGAAGCCGCCGCGCGCACCGCGCGCGACACCGTCGAGGAGCAGGCCCGGCGTCTGTACCAGGCTGACCGCGCCTGCCCCATTGGCTACGAGCCCAGCGGTCACGACTTCCTGTCGCATTGCCTCGCCACCGCGGACCTGCTCCGCCGCGTGATGCCGCGAGCGGAATATCGACGCTGGCTGCGAACGTTTCTGCCGGACATCGCGAACGACGACGGGTGGCTGCCCACCGCTACCGTCACTGACCCGACAGACGGCCACCTTGTGCATCTGGACGGGCTGAACCTGAGCCGGGCCTGGATGCTGAACGGCGTCGCCTCAGCGCTTGCGCCCTCGGACCCGAAGCGGGCCGCGCTGCGGCGCGCTGCGGACGCGCATCGCCAGGCCGGCATGGCGTCTATCATCGACCCTCACTATGCTGGCGGCCATTGGCTGGGCAGTTTCGCAACCTATCTGGTAACCGATCGTGGCATCTCACAGCAATAACTTTCGCTTCGAGCTGGGCAAGCGCCTGAACGACTTCCCGCAGCGGGTCGCCCTGTACAGCAACCCCAAAAAAACCGTTCGGAAAAACGTGAAGCGGCTCGCCGAACTGCAGGAGACGCTGTACGCAGACAATCGCTACGCCCTGCTGATTGTCTTTCAGGGCATGGATACGGCGGGCAAGGACAGCACGATCGAAAAGGTGTTCAGCGGCGTCAACCCGCAGGGCTTTCAGGTCTTTGGCTTTAAGCAGCCCACCTACACGGACATCGATCACAACTATCTGTGGCGCTACTGGCAACGCATGCCGGAGCGCGGGCGCATCGGCATCTTCAATCGCTCTTACTACGAAGAAGCCCTGGTCGTGCGCGTGCATCCGGAGATCATCGAGAAGCGACCGGTGCCCAACGATCCGATTGACGATGCGTTCTGGGAACATCGCTTCGACGACTTCCGCAGCCTCGAGGCCCACCTGCACCGCAACGGCACCCGCGTGATCAAGTTCTTTCTGAACGTCTCGAAAGAAGAGCAGCGCCAACGCCTGCTGCGGCGGCTGCGCGAGCCGGAAAAGCACTGGAAATTCAGCAGCAACGATGTTGTCGAACGCGGTTACTGGGACGAGTACCGGCACGCCTTCGAGCAGGTCATCACCCACACCCACACCGAACACTCGCCCTGGTATGTGATCCCGGCCGACGACAAGTGGACCATGCGAGCGCTCGTCAGCGAGGCAATCGATAACGCGCTGACGGATCTGGACCTGAGTTTTCCGGAACCGGACCCGGACGAGGTGGCCAGGTTCGCCCAGGCCCGGGCAAAGCTGCTTGCCGAGACCAGCTAGGCCAGCGCCGACCCATCGTCGTGCAGTCGCGCCCGGATCGCGTCAAAGTCCTCGTCCACCAGCAACTCGCCGTCGCGGTAGACCGTGCGCAGCAGATCCGTTCGTTGCCCGAGTTCGGTCACCGGCACCGTGGCATAGGTTTCGTCGTACACTAGCGCCAGCCGACCGCGCTTTGAGCGCTTGCCCGGGTCCGTGACCGGGTCCTTGTAAACGTCGCGCCACTGCCCGTCGATGCAGACTGCAGAGGCCTTCATCGCGAACTGCTGCGTGTCTCGATTGACCTTTTGCAGCAACTCCCCGCCCATGCCAAAGGCAACGTTCTCCGCACTGAGACCCTGCCCCTCCATGGCGTCCAGCACCTGGCCGATCATCGCCGGGCTGACCCCGTCCCCCTGAATCACCCGCACGCAGTCCGGCAACACGCGATAGCCCTTGCTGTTCACCCGGTGGCCAAACTTCGCCATGAGCCGCTCGAGGGCCGCGCAGACAATCGTGACCGGATCGCCGCTGTCCGGTCGTACCACCAGGGTGCCGCCGCTGTTCTCCACTGCCTCCCGCAGGGTCGTGCCCCAGTGCTGGTCAATCGCAGCAAACAGGTCGTAGGAATCAGACACCACGGCCACCGTTTGCCCAGGTCTTGCGAACTGGCCCAGCATGTTCTCGTAGGCCTGCGCTTCGCCCGCTCGGCCCCAGGCCGTTATGGTGCTGTGCTCTGCTGCAGGAATCGATACGCCGGGCATATCAGCGCCGTAGCTGTCCCGCAGCAATCGGATCGCGCTGAGCGTGTCCGTGCCCTGAAAGCTGAGCAGGTGCGCCGCGCCGCCAATCGCTGCTGTCTCCAGAGAGCTCGCGCCGCGCGCGCCAAAGTCCTGCAGCTTGAATTCCAGCCCGTCCACGCTGTCGGCGGTGGCGGCCAGGGCGTCGCCAATGATCTGCCGACAGCCAAAGGCCCGGGTCGCCACCGTGGTCGGGTACCAGATGGCGCGCAGCAACGCTGTTTCGAGATAGCTGGTCAGCCAGGCGCACGCCGGATCCGTGTTGCAGATCTGCAGCATGACGTTGGAGACCGGCAACCGGGTGCCCTCCGGTACCGCCTGAATGTGCACCGGCAGCCAACCGCCGTGCACGTCGAGGATATGGCGCCAGCCAGCCTCGTTAAACGGCAGCCCGTGCGCGGGCAAGAGCGCCCGGGCTTCATCGACCTGCGCTGGCGTGACCGGCCGGCTCAGGTAGCGCTTAAGATAGCGCTGCAGACCGAAACACACGGTGTAGGGCAGCTCGCCGCCCCGGGACTCGACGTAGCTGGACACCGCGGTGGTGCCTGGCGGGTACTGCAGAAAATGGGACGTCTTGTACGAGTCGACATCCAGGACCAGGTTGTCGTCCATCGATCGTCCCCGCTAGCCCAGCGAGCGGTAAGCAGCCTGCAGCAGCGAAAAGCCCCGCGGGTCGCCCAGCAGCCCCGACTCCATCTTGTTCATCACGTAAGATACGCAAAGCTTCGCGTCGGCATCCACCACGACGGTGGAACCGCCCCAGCCGCCCCAGTAGGCGATGCGCTCGTTCGGGCCCATGGGCAGCGCATCGCTGGTCAGCCCGTAGCCCATGCCGAAGCGAATGGGCATGCCGAACACCAGGTCTTTGCCGGCAATCTGCTCTTCAAAGATCTTGTCGCAGCCGGCCTGGCTCAGCAGGCGCACGCCGAACGCTTCGCCGCCATTGGCCACCACGGTTTGCACCTTGACCACAGACCGGGCGTTGCCGTGACCGTTGGCCGCCGGAATCTCGGCCTGACGCCAGGCCGCGGTACGCGATGCGCTGGCTTTGGCCAGGGGACTGCGGAAAGTCCGCGCGCCGATGCTGTTCGGGTCGCCACCGGCCGATTGCGGGGGCGTGGCTGGCGGCACCAGCTCGCCGATGCGATCGAAGTGTTCCGGCCCGGTGCCGATGTGAAAATCTGCGCCCAGGGGGCCGGCGATCTGCTCGGCAAAAAAGGTGCCCAGGGAACTGCCCGTGACCCGCCGCACCACTTCGCCGATCAGGTGGCCCTGGGTCATGGCGTGGTAACCGCTAGCCGTGCCAGGCTCCCACCAGGGCGCCTGAGCGGCCAGCGCGGCAACCATGAAGTCCCAGTCGTAGATGCGGTCATCCTGAATCTGCTCGTCCATGCCCGACAGCCCGGCGCTGTGGCTCATGAAATGCTTGAGCAGCACGCCTTCCTTGCCGTTCTGGGCAAACTCCGGCCAGTAGCGCGCCACCGGCGCCTCGAAATCCACCTCGCCCCGGTCTGCCAGCACCAGCAGGCACAGGGCCGCCATGGTCTTGGTGGTGGAGTAGACGTTGACGATGGTGTCCTCTTGCCAGGGCTGCGTGCCTTCGCGGTCCCGGGAGCCGCCCCACAGGTCCACCACGTACTCGCCGTTCAGCGTGACCGCAACGCAGGCGCCCACATCGCCGTGTTCGGTGAAGTTCTTTTCGAAGGTTTCCCGGACGGCGGCAAAGGCCTCGTCGCAGTGACCGGAGATGGCCGGCATATCGCTCATGAAGGTGCTTCCAGAAGTTTGAGGCCCAACTTTATCAAAGCAGGGGCTCTCGGGAAGCCACGGCGGCCAGGGCGTTGCTATCATGGCCGGGTACTCACAGCCCAGGGACTGCCCGTGACTCAGACCGCCTCCGTCCGCCGTCAACTGACCCGCCGCTTCGCCGCCCTGCTGTTGCTCGGGGGGCTCAGTGCCTGCGAGAGCGGCATGCTGGAGGAGGTGCTGAACAGCGTCGGCTCGGACAGCGCCGGGCTCAGCAACGACACCATCGCCGCGGGCCTGAAAGAGGCACTGACCGTGGGTACCGGGCGCGTGGTCGACAACCTCGGCACCAGCGGCGGCTTCGCCGCCTCGACGCGCTTTCGAATCCCCCTGCCCGAGCAGCTGCAGAAAGCCAAGAGCGTGGCCGCCAGGGTCGGCATGGACAGCTACTTCGTTACGCTGGAAGACAAGATGAACGAAGCTGCCGAGGCGGCGACGCCAAAAGCCCGGGCGCTGTTTGTCGATGCGGTACAGGCACTGACCTTCCAGGATGTTCTGGGCATCTACCGCGGCGGCGACAACGCCGCCACGGAGTATCTGCGCGGCCGGATGGCGGAACCGCTCAAGAGCGACATGCGCCCGGTCATCGATCAGAGCCTGGCCAAGGTTGGCGCCGTCAACGCCTTCAATCAGCTGCTGTCCCGCTACAATGCGCTGCCCCTGGTCGACGACATCGATGCCGACCTGTCTGGCCACGTGCTCGACTACGCCAACAGCGCGATCTTCGCGGAGCTGGCGGATCAGGAGGCGCAGATTCGCAACAACCCGGTCAAACGCTCTACCGCGTTACTGCAACAGGTCTTCGGCGCCTCAGGCTGAGCCCTCGCCGGTTGCAGGTCCCGAGGCAGCGCGCGGCAGCCAGACCCGGGCACAGAAAGCGGCCCGATCGGTGCCTTGATCCCGGACGAAGCGCAGGGTGCCGCCGTGGCGACGGACCACGTTGCTGACGATCGCGAGCCCAAGGCCGGTGCCGCCGGTCTCGCGGTTCCTCGAGCCTTCGAGGCGCACGTACGCCTTGGTGACCCGCGCCTGGTCGGCTTCGGGAATCCCGGGCCCTGGATCGCACACGGAGACGGCAATGCCCGGCTGCCCCTCTGCGCCCGGCTC
>CAZXIJ010000044.1:0-1118 GCA_964640725.1 uncultured Pseudomonadales bacterium
CCCGCACGAGTTAACTCCTCCCTAACCCCATAGCCCGGTCGGGTCATTGTTGGCCGCGGCCCCCACCACCATCCTGACGCCACGCTGATTGATGTCAGGAGCAGCAGGTCACGGTCAAATTCAATGCTGGGCGCCGCGGAAAAAAGCTGCGCCCGTCGTCAGGCGGGAAGAGAAACCGGTGCGGAATGCTCCGCGCGACCTCGGGCAATGTACATGCGCAACCTGATGCTGCCCTTTTAGGACCGTTTCGACCTGACTGGACGGGCATCCTGGGACATCGCAGACTCCAGAGACGTTATTGTCGTCGAAGGAGCGAACTCGCTTGGACGGCCTCTGTGCGAGGCGAACGACCGGGCACCCGCGCCATGACCAAGCCAAGGCAGAACCAGACAACAGCCCGGAGCGCCTCTACTGGCCGCCGCCCGTTCGCGGCGCTGCGACGACACGTCGAGCGCTGGGGCGTTCTGCGCGCTGCGTACATTCAGCTGATGTCATCGCTGGCCAGCCACCTGGGACTGAGCGTATGCATCGTCAACCTGCGGGCCCTGCATTCCGTCGATGAACTTCCACCGCTTCCGGAAGGCTACAGCGCACGGGAACTCACCGAGGCGGACTACCGCGCTGCGTGCAGGGATCCGGCGCTGGAAATGAGCGAAGCGTTCGTTACCCAGGCGCGGCAGAACCACGGCTTCTGCGTGGGTGCGTTCCATGAGAGCGCGCTGGTGTCCTATCTGTGGCGAGGCTTCAAGGAGGTCGCGATTTCTGACTCGCTGATGCTGGAGATCCCGCCGTCCACACGATACGGCTACAAGGCTCTGACATTGCCTGCCCACCGCGGCCAGCACCTGCAGCACACGCTCGCCTTGCTGTCGGATCGAAAGTGCCTGGAAATGGGATACACGCAGAGCGCGTCCTACATCGAAACACACAACTTCGCTTCCCGTCGCAGCGACGCCCGGCGCGGCAACCAAACCATCGGCTACCTGGCCTGGATGGTCTGCGGGTCGCTGCGCTGGCGCTACAGCAGCCCCGGCATCAAGCGCCACGGAATCCGACTGCGCTGGCGTCGCGACCCGCAAACCATAGGTGGCTAGCAAGCGGTTCGCCAACGGCTCGCC
>CAZXIJ010000044.1:1218-20111 GCA_964640725.1 uncultured Pseudomonadales bacterium
TCGCCAACGGCTCGCCTCAGTTCGACTGAAGAAAGTTCAGCAGGTGGCCGTTGAACGCTTCTGGCGCCTCCATCTGTAGCAGATGACCCGTGCCCGGCATGACGACTTTGACAGCCCCGGCAATCGAGGCCTGCAGCAAATCGGCACACTCCAGGCAGGCCGGCAGGTCAGCCTCCGCAGTCAGGACCAGCGTTGGCGCCGCGATTTCCGCAAGCCGGTCCGCAGCACCCGGCGACAGCGGCTGCTGCGGGCTGCGGTTGCCCATGGCCCACCAGGAGTAGTCCGCGGCAATGCGGCGAAACTCAGCGCCCATGGCCGGATCCAGAATCGATGCCGCAAATCCCGGGCTGGCCATCCAGGCATCCAGCGCCGCATTCTGCCCCTCGCTCTGAAAAGCCCGGGCGACGACGCCCAGCTCGCCGATAAAGGTCGACACCGCCTCCGATGCATGACCGTTGATCCAGGGGCCAACGGCCACCAGAGACCGGGTACGCGCTCCGTGGGCGAGCGCGAAGTCCGTCGCGATACCCGCGCCCATAGACCAGCCAACGATGTGCGCGGCATCAATTCGCAGGGCATCCAGCAACGCCAGCAGATCGTCAAAGTCTGAGTACGCTGCGTCCGCGACAGGGACCGACGAACGGCCGAAGCCGCGCACGTCGTAGGCGATCACTTTCATGTGCGGTGCCAGCGCCGGGACCTGAGTCGTCCAGTGGCGCCGATCGCCCGCATTGCCGTGGATCAGCACAACGGTGTCGGGGCCGCTGCCGCTCGACTCGAAGTACAGCTGGCCATTGGCAACAGGCACAAAGCCCGATTCAGCTGCGATCGGATGGCTCATGCGGATCAATCTCCCGGGCTGGCGGCGTGCCCTAGCGCTATACCTGACGCCCATCCTGGGCAAGCCAGGGCCGGGATGCAAAGCCGGCGGTACCGCTGACCCGCCCCGGGCTGCAGAATGCAGCCATGACACGATGTCTTGCCCTTGCCGTTAGCCTGCTGGCCGTTGCGCTGCTGCCTGCCTGCAGCCACACGAGCCCGCCGGCATCTGCCGGCGACCCCGGGGCCCGGCCTGGTGTTGCCCTAAAGCGGGCGTCCCTGTGGGTGACGGATCTGGACCGGGCGATCGTCTTCTACCGCGATGTGCTGGGTTTCGCGCTGGTTCAACGCGGCCCGCTCAGGCTCGACGCCGGTTCAGTGCTGTGGGAGCTGTTCAACCTGCCGCCGGGTACCCCGGTAGAGCGGGCGCTGTTTTCCAGCCGCAAGGCCGATCGAGTACTGTTCGTCATGGCCGCGCCGGGGGCACCAGAAGCCCTTCGTGATGCCCCGCGATCTCCCGCCCTGGTCGTTGCCAGCGACGATCTGGAGGGCGCGATTGCTCGC
The DNA here is from genome assembly GCA_964640725.1 of uncultured Pseudomonadales bacterium. Classification (GTDB taxonomy): domain Bacteria; phylum Pseudomonadota; class Gammaproteobacteria; order Pseudomonadales; family Azotimanducaceae; genus CALHVX01. The sequence goes on from CAZXIJ010000044.1 coordinate 2,602, forward strand.
GCCCGCGCTCTGGGGTTCGCCGTGGGCAAACGTCAGCAAAGCCCAGCCAGCAGCGACCCGGCCCGGCAACTGACCGAGCAGATATTGATCGGGCCGGGCGGACAGCCAGTTCTGGTGTACCAACTTGGCACCCGATAAAGCGGTCGTCATTGGCGGCGGCTAGTCATACTGCAGCGCGTTCTCTGCGCGGATGAGCAAATCCTCTTCCAGATACGCGTTCATGCTCGAGATATCGGCCTTGGCCTGGCGGATCTGGACCTTGGTCTTTTCCAGGTCCTCGATCAGAGACGCTTTCGTGCCCTTCTTCTGCTTCAGGGCTTCCAGATCGGCCTGCAGCTGGCCTAGCTCTTCGAGCCTGGTGCTCAGATCCATCTGCTTGAGCTGAATCTCCTGCGCCAGCCGCTTGGCCGCCAGCCGAGCGGGCTCGGTCTTGGCGTCCACCGCCAGCAGCTTCAGCCGTGCCTGCGCCAGCTTCTCCTGACTGGCACTCAGCTCAAGGTTCATCGCCTCGGCTTCGGCAGCAAGCGCGTCCACCTCGGCCTCGCGCTCGCCGAGATGGGACTCGAGAGTGTCGTTCATGCCCACCTGATAGGCGGCGGCACACAGACGGCTCACCTGCGACGGATCTGTCGAGCAGTTGCTGGTACACCCAGAGGTACCGGCAACCAGGAGTCCGCCAAGCGCCAGCCCCCGGATGCCCGCGCGAAAGCCTGGGGCCGATCGGCTAGCCACGCTGAATGATCTCGTCATCAAGAGCCTCCTTCTGAGCCACCAGGGTATCGCTCAGGCCATTAGAACCCTTGATCTGATCGTTCAGTGTCTTTTTCTGAGCGAGCAGCGACTGATGGGTGGTTTTGTAGTCTTCGATATCCGGCGATTCCTTGATGAGCCGGTCCAGAGACGCAATCTGATTCTCGATCACGGCCAGCTTCGCCTGAGCCGTCGTGGTGTCGCCGCGAACCCTGGCGATTTCGCCGTCCAGTTCTTTGCGCAGCTTCTGCGCTTTGGCGATAAAGACCTTATCGTCCTTTTCTGCCTGCGCGAGCTGCTTTGCTCGCGAATCCAGCTCGCTCGCCTTTTTCTCGGCCTGGCGTTTGCTCCGCTCCAGCTCCGCGATCTTCTGCTCCGTGGCCTGCTGCTCATCAGAGATTTCGCGATACTCGGCCGCATAGCGCTTCTTGCCGCGATTGCCCAGCACGGTGATCGCCCCGTTGGCGGCCCCGCAGGCCGCACCGGCGATCGCGATGTTCCTGGCATCGCCGCCGGTGGCCGCGGTAATGCCGCCGCAAACCGCAGCGCCGGTCGCTGCATCTTTGACCACGCTATCTGCTGGCGCTTCGTCTGTCGCGGGCGCCTGAGTCGCCGAGTCGTTGCCCGCTGCAGCCTTTCTCGCAGCCTCTTGCAGCTTTTCTGCCTGCTTCTGCAACCAGTTCGCTTGCGCCCCTGGCGCCAACGCAAGACTTGCGACGCCCATCGCCAGAGCCACTATTTGCCATCGCTTCATGAAATTCTCCTGATGAAAATCTGCTAGTTACTCTCGGGTTGTTCGGCGCTGACCTTTTGCGGCTTCAGCTTCGCACTCAGAAAGGATTGCGCCGGCTGGTCCTGCGGCACGCTCTTCAACAGCGCGACGATTTCGGTCACGGCATCGGCCTTGCCCACTGCCATCGCGCCTTCACTGTTCTGTAGCTCGGCCTTGAGCGCGGCGAGCACGGCGCCTTCGCGCTCGGCATAGGTTTCGTGCAGCTCGCTGATCGAGCCAATATAAGAATCCTGATAGCGCTCCAGGTCTTCCAGATTTTTGCCGAGCGCCAGCCGCATGGTGTCCGCCATGGTCTGGTCCTTGGACTTCTCGGCACTGGCCAGCGCTCTTTGGTTCTGCTGGATCTTCCGCTCCAGCAGCTCGATCAAGCCGTGCGCACGCAGTGCTCGCTCGATATCCATGTCAACAGTGACTTCCACATGCTCGCTTTGCGCAAGCATGGTCGGCACATAGGCGTAGGCGGCGTAGCCCACCGCCCCCAGAGCACAGAGCCCCAGAACACCAGCCAGCAGCCCGCCAAGGTTAGACGGCTTGCCAACGGGCGCCGGCGGCGAGACGAAGTGCTGTGGCGGGGCCGGTTCAGGCCCATTGCGCTTGGGCAAGATCGCTTTGCTGGCGTCTTCGTCGGGGCGATCGGGCTGTGGTCCGCGGTTAATGATAGGCATCGGGTCTTACTTTCTCTTCAAGGCAGCGACCAGGAAGTCGGCCAACATGGATGACTGGTTCTCGGTGTAGGCCTTGGGCTGCCCGGCGGCCTTTGCAATGTCCTGGAACAGGCCCATGCTCACGCGATGTTTGTGCTGTCTGGCGCCGCCAAAGCGCGTGCGGCTGACTTCGTCGCGACCCGAAAACAGCACGATCAGATTCCGGTTTTTGCGAGCCTTGGCCCAGCTGGCAATCTCGCCAACCAGCGCCGCGGCGCGCTGCTCTCCGGCAGCGGTGATCCGGTCGACGCCGCGAATGGACTCCTCGTAAGGCCCCACATCACCCAGCAGCAAAAACACCTGGTGCCCTCGATAGCCTGGACTGTTGTTGAACATGGCAAGGCCGCTACGCGTGGCCTGCAAAATGGGCGCAAGGCCGCTGGCATGGGTTTGCCGGCGCAGGAAGCGCTGCAGCTGGCCCAACGACTGCCCTCGATCATCAGACACCTTGCGTATGGGCTGGAGCGGAAAGCGCTCGCTGGCGTCGCGGCCGTTTTCTTCGATGCGGTACGCCACCACCCCGATGCGAACGGTCTCGGAGACGCCCGGCAAGATCGAGCCCAGGCGGCTGATCGCCGATTTCAGGTTGTTGAGCTCTTCTTCCATGCTGCTGGACTTGTCGACGGCAATGACGATTTCGACGTTGCGCTCAGACAGCTTGGCGATCGATTTCTCGAGCGCTTTCGAATCCTGCTCCAGCTGCGCCTTCGCCTGGTCGGTCTGCTCGATCTGCTCCTCGACCGCAGCGATCTTCTTCTTCAGCTTGGCGATTGGGCTGCTTTCGTTCGCAAGCAAGATGAAGATCAGCATCAGCAGCACAAAAATCGCCATCGTGGCGAAGATCACGTCGCTGAAAGACTCGTAAAAGCCGAAACGCTCGGAGCTTTGGTTCAGATTCATCGCCATGGTCAGTTCAGCGCCGTGGACAGCAACAGCGGAATCATCTCGCTGTAGTTGTTGGAGTAGCCGTCCGGTTGGCCGGCAGCTTCGGCGAGCTGCCTGAAGAACGTTCGGCTCGCCACAAACTTCTGGTTCTGGGCGCCGCTGGTCTTGGCGATCTCGTCTTCGCCGGTAAAGAGCACGAGCACGTTGCGGTGATTGCTGGCCTTGGTCCAGATCGACAGCTGCCGGCGCATGGCTTCGGCCTGGCGCTGATTCCGGCTGTCTATGGTCTGATCGCGATAGCGGTCCTCATAAGGCCCCACATCGCCCAGCAGCATGAAGGCCTGATGGCCGTTAAAGCTGGCGGTGGAAGAAAACATCTTCAGCGCGGAGTCGACCGCCTCTTCCAACGGCGCCGAGCCGGGCCGAGCCCGCAGGCTGCGCACGAAGGAGTGCAGCCGCCGAAAGGACCGCTGGCCGTCGCTGTCCGGGTTGGCGATGCGCTGCATAGGGAACTCCTGCGTGCGCACCCGGTTCTGCTCGTCGCGCCGGTACGCGATGACCCCGATGCGCACCTTGTTGGCGATGCGCGGCAGAATCCTGCCGACCAGCCCGATCGTATCGGCGAGCTGATTGATTTCGAGCTGCATGCTGCCCGTCACATCGACGGCGATCGCCAGCTCGATGTTGTACTGCTGGAGCGCCTGCTCTGATTTCTTGAGCCTGGCGTTTTCTTCATTGGCGTCCGCCAGCGCCTCACGCCGCTCCGCAAAGCGGCCCTGTGTGTCAGCCAGCTGCTGCTCCAGCGCTTCGACCCCGATATCCAGATTGATCTGGATCAGGAACACGATCATCAGCAGGACCATGATCGCGAGGGTCGCGAAGATCAGGTCGCTAAAGGCCTCATAGAAGCTGGTGCTGGCGCTCTGGGTCCGCAGCTTCATTCGATCAGCCGGTCGCTGCCGCGTCCGCGGGGGCAGAGCTGCGCAGGTAAGGCAGCACGTAGACCTCTGTGAGCTCGGCAATGTGCGCGACGTACTCCATGATGTTCGCGTCGACAATGCTCGTGAGCACGCGCAGGATCACGCCGCCCAGCGCAGCGCCCAGCAGCGTCGTCACAAAGGCCACCCCGAGATCCGCCAGCGGACCCTCATCGCCGATCAGGTTGTTCATGAACTGCTCGTTCATCTCCGAGCCCGCCATGACATCCGTCAGGGACCCCATCATGAGGATCAGCCCCAGGATGGTGCCGATCAGGCCCAGGGTGATCAGCACGCTGGCGAACAGCTCAACGATGCGATTGCGGGCAGCCAGGCGTCCGTGTAACAGCTCGATCAGATTGTCCTGGCTCACCTGGCTGGTGGATTGCGCAATGGTGTGCAGGTTCTGAATGTGATGCCGAAACAGGCTCGGCTGCGCGCGGGACAAAAAGTCGTCGAAGTTATCGACCACCTCGAGGATCTGCACCTGTTGCGACGCCAGTGCGGTCTGCAGCTGCAGAAAGCGCGCATCCAGGTAGCTCTTGATGATCAGCCCAAAGCCGAGCAGCCCAATGACCGCATACATCGCGAGGTTGATGCTCTTGGGATAGGTACTGTTGAGCTGGTAGGCCGCGGTCAGCACGGCGCACAGGGACAGCAGCACGACCAGCCAAAAGGTCCAGCGGCGCAGGCCGGAGGGGCCGGCAAAGTACTCGATGCTTGGGGATGACGCGCTGATGACAAACTCCTTCGAGCGGTTAGTCGATGATTTCGGCTTCGCCGGTTTCTGAATCGGTGTTGCCTTCGGACTGGGGCCGCCGGCTGTTGACTGGACGGCCACGCTGCCCGCCGCCGCCCGTGCGGCGGGTCGACCCCATCAGGACGCCGACACCGGGCGAAGATCCAGCAGCACCGGCGCCGGGCTGGGCCCCGCCAGCGCCAGCGGCACCACGTCCCGAACCCGCCGACGCCGTGCCTGCCCCCGCGGTCGCCGATGACCCGCCGCCGGAGCCGCTACCGGTTCGGCCGCCTGAACGGCTGCCGGCGCTGGACCCCGGGGAGGAGGCTGGCTCGAGCACCTGGCTGAAGATGCTGGCCGTCAGCGCCCCCTGACCGGCGGCCTGCAGATTCGCTGCCGTCGTGGTGGCCGCGGCGGCTGCTGCGGCGCCCGCGGTCGCTTGCCCGGCGCTGCCTGGCTCGGGGGCCGAGCCCGTTGGCGAGGTCGAAGCCGTAGCTGAGCCTGTCGCAGTCGCACTTCCCGAAGCCGCAGCATTTCCAGACGCCACACTGGACCCCGAGTCAAAGGACTCGCCCAGATCCGTCAGCATGGCGGCGGCAGCCGCGTGCCCGGCGCTGGCCGCCAGCCGCATAAAGTGCAGGCCGACATCTACGTTGCCTCTGCCGGACAGCTTCCGGCGAATCTTCAGGCGCTTGCGCAGAAAGGTTTGAGAACGCGGCATGCGCCCGCGGCGATCCAGCATGTACATGGTACCGAGCGCGTAGTAAGACGACGGCGCGCCTGCTTGCCCGGCGTCGTTCATCGATTCGACGGCGCCAGGGCTGCCCTGCTCCGCTGCTTTCAGGGTCAGCAGCGCGGCGGCCATGCCTCGCAGGCGATCCCTCGCTGTGGGCGTGACCTTCGTAAGCTCGGCGATCAACGCTTCGTTGACCGGCACATCGGGGTGCTTCAGATAGGCTTCCGCCAGAGCATGCATGGCATCGGCGTTGCCGGACCTGGCCATCGCCTCCAACTGCTCGATCCCGGCACTGACATCGGCTTCGACGGTCAGCGACGCGGGAGTTTCTGCGAGGCCCAGCTGCGCCCGCGCCAGGTCCAGCTGCGCGGCAGCATCGCCGCTCTCGGCTTTCTGCCGCAGCGCCTCCGTGCTCGCGTCGCTCAATCCCGGGGCCCCCTCCTCGGGCGGAGGTTCTGCCGGAGTCTTTGCCGGATCAGCAGCCGCGGCCTGCTTTTCAGGCTTTGGCGCAATGGGATCATCTTCCGATCGCTCATCCAGTGCCCAGTCAGCGTCCTTCCGGCTCTCGGCGCGATACACGACTTCGCTGCCGACAGAGCCCTCGAAGCGGAGCGACTCGAGCTCCGGGCAATCCAGGCTGACGTAGGCGCGGCTCAACCGCGCCACTTCCTGCATGTCGATTCGGCTGCGATGAAAAACATCGAGGCTCTCCGCCTGCAGCTGCACGTCCATCGCTGGCGCGCAGCCCTGGTCGTCGGGCAAGCCGATTTGCACCCCTTTGTGGGTCATGACCTGCCCCCCCCAGGCGGGCTGCGAGCACAGGGCAACAAGCACCGCCAGCCCCACTGGACTGCTCTGCCACAAGCCAAACCGCCTGGTTAGGTACCTCACCTGGTCGAGCCCCCCTCGATTCGCTAGAAAAATCAGCGGAAAGCCGACGAACCGACCAGATACAAGCGCCCGTTCCTTGGGGCCTGCGCCTGGGTTCGCCAACTTTCCTTCTGCATCGTCTCAAGACCGGCGCACAGACTTCCTAACCGCAACCTAACAATGGTTCACTGGCAGTTTTTCCGCCCAGGAACAGGCGGTTAGGAACCGGGGACAGGGCCAGACAGATGGCGACCATGCGGAATCAGCACAGCAAGACAGGGCAACCTGACCCATGAGCGCGACACCGCAGCAAGGCGAGCTGCTGCAAGCGATCTATCGCTTTGAGTACACAGCGGAGCCCGAGCAAATCGTCGTCCACCCGGGGCAGCGCACGCTGACGATCGGGGGCGTCACCCACACGCTGTCACCGATGGTGCTGCGCTGCGCCTGCCTGCTGCTGTACAGCCCCCGGGAGACCGTGCCCCTGGCGCGCCTGCTCGACCGGGAAGGCGAGCAGAGCGTGACCAACGCCGTGAGCAAGCTCCGATCACTGCTCAAGCCGAACAATCAGATGCTCCAAACCATTCGCGGTGCCGGATACCTGTGGGACGGCGAAGTGCGCCGGCGACGGCTGGCTCCCGCAGATGCGGGCTCGATCGCGCCCGCACGGCGCCAGCTCGATGGTGGCGTCCGCCTGGAGACGGAGATCAGCCTGCACAACGACATTGGCGTGTGGCGCGGCGCCCTGTCGGACGACACACCGGTGGTCGTCAAGGTTGCCCAGAGGCCGGCCGCGGAACGCGCCCTGGAGCGAGAGCACACCCTCTGGCAGCTCGTACAAAGCACCCACCCGGAGCACCCACAGATGCTCCAGGCCGTTCGTGCCGACTTCGAAGGCGAGCCCAAGTACTTTGCCTGCCTGGATGCCGGTCTGGATCTGGACAGCTGGACCGCCCGACACTGGCCCGAGCTGCCCCAGGCTGCTCGTCTGAGCCTGTTCAACGACGTGCTCACGGCTGTCGCGATCCTGCATCGGCTGGGAATCACGCACCGGGACCTGAAGCCGGGTAACCTGTTCGTCAGCGGCACACCGCAACGTTGGCGGCTGAGCGTCGGCGACCTGGGGAGCGCCCAGATCGATGATCGTCGCCGCTTTGAGTCTGTCAACGTCCGCCCTATCGGCCTCACAATCGGAGAGCCGGGCGGGGCCACACCTTTATACGCCGCGCCCGAGATCCTGCGCGGCGAACCCGGCACGACAGCCAGCGATCTGTACTCCCTGGGCATCCTGCTGTTCCAGCTGCTGCGCGGCGACTTCAATCTGCCCATCGGCGGCGACTGGGCAGAAGGCATCGATGACCCGGCCCTGCGAGAGCTCGTTGTCGATATGACCCGTGAAGATGAGCAACAGCGCATTGCGAGCGTGGAGGTCGCCCAGCAAAGGCTCACCGCCTTGCCGGGCCGACGGCAGGAGATCCGCGACCTGCAAACCCTGAAAAAGGTGCGGGCCCGCCGACCCTGGGTTGCAACAGCCATCGGGGCGGCGCTGATCGTTGGCTTCTTCGGCATTCGCCTGGCCAGCACCAGCGCGCAGGCCGCACTCGAAGAAGGTCGAAAGCTGCAGCTCGTGCAGTTCATCAGTACAGTGTTGGAAAGCGGCGACCCGACCAAGGAAGAATTTGGGCCCAGCCCGACGCTCACCGAGGCGCTGCATCGAGCGTCAGCGCAGCTGGACCAGGAGCAGCCGCAGGACCCGGTGGTGCGGCTGTCACTTTCGGCGGTGCTGGCCAGCGTGTACGCCGGGCTTGGAGATAACGAATACGGCTTGCTGGAAAGCCGCCGACAGCTGGCGCTCTCCCGCGCGCTCTGGGGCGAGCCGAGCTACGAGCTCGCGCTGCAGCAGCTGCGCCTGGGATCGAGGCTCGCTCGAACTGGCGATACGGACGGGGCCCGCGATGCGATCGAATCTGCGCAGTTTCCCAAGAACACCACTCCGGAGCAGACCCGGGCGCTGGCGCTGTGGCGGCATCGAGCAACCGCAGAGCTGAATACGGCGTTGGTTGACTATCCCGCTGCGCTGGCCGCGTTCGAAGCGGCCCTGGGCGTGTTCGAGCCGTCCGGTGAACTCACTGCGGACCGTCTGGACCTGGAGATCGGCTTTGCCGGCATGCTGGCGCGAACCGGCAACATTGAGCGGGCTCTAAGCCGGGCCAAGGCACTGGAACAGCATCCGGATCTGACGGCGCAGAAGTATCGGGTCAAGCGGTTGAGCTACCAGACGCTGCAAGCTCAGCTCCTGGGCATGGCGGGGCAGCCGCAAGCGTCTGCGGCGCTGCTTGGCGAACTGATTCCCGCCACGGAAGAGGTCTACGGCACGCGCAGCACCCGCGTCGCGCGGGCCCTGAGCGTGCTCGGACAACAGCAGGCCAACCTGGGCGCCTACGCCGATGCGGCGAACTCTTACACGCGCGCCGCAGAACTGTACTGCCGGGAGGAAGGCGGGCACCCCCTCTGGTGCCAGATGATCCGCGGAAACCTCGGGGCGATCCATGTCTATCTCCAGCAACCGCAGGAAGCCCTCGACATGATGGACAAGGTCCGTGCGGCACTAGCGGCGACCGGCGCTGCCAACCCGACCAGCCTTGCAGTCATCAACTACTTCAGCGCCAACGCACTGCTGGACCTTGGGCGAGCAGACGCGGCGGCAGCCGCGGCGGCCACACTCACCGCAGAGCATCTTGACCAGGCGGCTCCTGGGGCGTCCTGGGCCTTGCGGATGCAGGTCCTGAAGGCGCGGCTCGGGCTCCACAAAAATCCGAACGCGTCTGACCGGCAGCAGCTGGCCGCAGGAGTGGCGGCACTCAAGGCACTGGGATTCAATGATGCCGAAGTTGAGGCGTTCGGGCGGTTACCCGCCGGATAAGACACAGGCAAGCATACTGCCAGGGGCTCGATCTGATGACTGACCTGATCAACGACGCAAGGGTATTCGCATTCGCCGCGCACGATGCGATCGGACAGACGCGCAAATATACCCAGGACCCCTACACGACCCACCTTGAGCGGGTGGCGCAGCTGGTACAAAGCGTGGTTGATGACGAACACATGGTCGCGGCCGCCTACCTGCACGATGTGGTTGAAGACACTCCCACCACCCTCGACGAGGTGAAGGCCCGGTTTGGGCAAGAGGTCGGCTACCTGGTCGAATACCTAACCGATGTCTCAAGGCCCGAGGATGGCAACCGTGCGGTCCGGAAGCAGATCGACCGGGATCATATTGCCGAGGGCGATGCCCGCGTGCACACCGTGAAACTTGCCGACCTGATCGACAACTCGGATTCCATCACCGCGCACGACCCCCGTTTCGCGCGGGTGTACATGCAGGAGAAGGCGCAACTCCTACAGGTGCTGTCGGACGGACACCCGGCCCTGCTGGCCCGCGCGCGACAGATCGTGGCTGACTGGCAGGCTTCTGCCTGGCAGCGACAGGAGGTTGGGCCATGCCGAAGCGCAAGCAAAAGTCGATCCTGAAAACGAAGGACGCCACGGGCCAGCCTTTGGCGAAACGCAAACGTTGGTACTCCCATGGGGTCGAGCGCCAGGCGGCACGAGATGCGGCGACTGTTGAGCAAGAGGCCAACTCCCTGCGCTATGCGCAGGAGGAAGCACAGATCGAGCAGTGGCTGCAGTGGGACGAGAACGATGCGCGCCATGAGGACGATCGCAACGACGCTTTCTACGACCGCTATACCGACGCCCTGGCCGCTCACCTGACTGCCATGCTCGCTCGCCGCTTACTGCTGGACGTTGCCCCGGACAGTTTACGCCGACGCTGGCAGTCGCAGCGCCCCGAGGCAGAGGCTGTGCTGGAGCGGCAGGCCCTGGAAGCCCGTATCGAGTCGCCCTGGCAGGACTCTGAAACGCTGAAGCAGCAAGCACAACAGGCGACGGGCTCGCTGACCAATATCTCACTGATCAACCAGGTCTGCGCCCGGGAGAACAACGCTCCCTGCGCGATGGCCATCGTCTATCTTGCGCCCCTGTGGATTCGCCAGCCAGCGACCTTTACCGGCACTACGCTGCGCGCGTTGATCGACCATCTATTCGTTGCGTACCCCGTGCCGGAGGTCCTGTACAGAGCCTGGCCTGGCCCGTACCAAACGGCCCGGGGCAACGACAAGTGGCGCCAATGGTTCCTGTGCTTCGCCCAGGGCGGCAGCCTGTATAAGCTGGGCCAGCTTGCCCAGGGATGGGAAGTGTCCAAACGCTTCGCGCACCAGTTCGCCCAGCACTCTGGTACGGAATCCATTCATCGGGCAGCCATCGAGACGGAGCTGGGGCTACTCGGCGTGAGTCATCGAGCCGCAGAGCTGCTGTTCGCCTGCGAGCCCTACCTGATTGATGTCACCGCGGTGTGGGGAGACTACGATCGACGGTTCCTTGCGCATTGGCGGGACACCGTGCGCTGGATCGATCGCAATATCGACGAGCTGGATCCGGGGCTGGTGGCGTACCTGCTGAACTGGTCCTATCGACAGGTGCGCGTGCACAATCGCGAGTTTTCCTGGGCAGGCCGCACGGTCGATGCAAGCATTGCGCACGCCAACACCTACTTCGAAAGCCAGGGACGGCCCTACGCCCGCTGGAAGAAACTCGATATGGATTGGGCAAGCACGGACGGATGGTCGGTGGTAGAGCTGGGCGACACCACCGAGCTGACCCGCGAGGGAATGGCGCTGAGCCACTGTGTGGGCGGTTACGGGCAGGTCTGCAAGAGCGGCAGGTCGGCCATTTTCTCGCTGCGGTATCAAGAGAAGCCGATGGTGACGATTCAGCTGGACCCGGCGACCGGTCAGATACAGCAGGCCCTTGGGAACAGGAATCGAGCGTGTTCGGAAGAAGAGATGGGGCAGATTAAGGCGTGGCTGGTGGAGGCAGGAACCTTTGCCGGAAAAGCCTAGCTGACCGCGCGTCGGCGGCCTTCATGGCACAAAGCAAAGGGTTATCTGCAGAGTCCGCCGCCAAATGATGTGCGAAACTGGCCCGACCGTCTGTGGCTGAACAGCCAGGACCGCAAACTGCACAGCCTCCAAATGAGAGCCTCGGCGACCGCCCTGGACTGCTGGCATGCACAAACACCGCTGGAGCCAAATTCTGATCAGGCGCCTGAAGAGAGCCTCTCCGCGCAACCTGTTCAAAAGCGTCGTGTCCGAGGCCGACAGCAGCTACGAGTACGCGAGGACCCTGGCCCGGGGCTTCGGCACGTTTGGCGCTGTCTTTTTCCCTCTGTCGATCCTGGTCGAGAAGGTCATTGCACCCGAGGGGGAAAGCACAGTCTTTTTGAGGCTCGCAGGATCTGCCTCCTGTATCGCCCTGGCTTTCGTTCCGGAAATCGAACGACGAAGCAAAGCCGCAGCGATCGGGGTCTGGATCTTCAGCGGCGTCTTCGCCGGCGTCTTCGTATTCGTGAGTATGCTGCTCCTGACCGCCGCTCAATCCTCCGGCGACACCCAGTACGTGTACCTGTGGTCACTGCAGCTGGCCGTGATGCTCCCTTTTGTGGGACAGCTCATGAGCGGCTGGCGACTGCTCGCACTGGTCACGACCACCGGCACAGCCATGGCACATCTGTGCCTGCTGCTGGTCGACTCCCCCAATTGGGACGCCGTGGCCAAGTTCGCCTGGGCCCTCAGCCCGATTTACTGCACCTCGCTCATCCTGAGCGCCCTTGCCTCGAAACTGTCCAAATTCGCCGAACGCAAGAAAACCGAGGCGGCCTTAACAATCGCGACGAACGTCGCCCACGAGCTGCGCACGCCACTGGCGTCCGTTCGCCTCAGCGCCAGTCACATTCACGATCAACTGAGCGGGCACGGACATCGGCCCGCCGGTCGCGATGGGCTGTCGGGCCAGGACAGTTTTGACAGCGCCAGGACCGCTGCCCAGGCGATCCTCGAGGAAACCGACTACGCGAACACTGTCATTGACTCGATACTGACCACGAACTCCGACCCCAGCCTGCCGAATGAGGCAGAAAGCTGGGAAGCGGCTTCACAGCTCGTCGGCGACGCCATACGACGCTACCCCTACGGGAACGATGCCGAGCGCAGCGCCGTCGAGGTTCACATCGAGCGCGATTTCCGGGCGCTTGCAAAAAGCCAGATCATCATCCACGTGCTCTTCAACCTTTTGAAGAACGGCCTGCGATACTGCATGCGCAGCCACGAGAAAACGGTCTCGGTCCATGTGCGCTACGAAAACGGCATCGGCAGCATCGAGGTCTGCAACTCAGCGAACGAAAACGATCCGCCCATGGACGCATCCGCGTTCGAGCGATTTCACACCACAGAACGGTACGGGATCGGCACCGGTGTTGGCCTGAATTTTTGCCAACAGGCCATGAGCGCCCTGGGCGGTCGCATCGAGCTGCTCGCGGACAATCCGAATGAAACCAAACTCGTTCTAAGATTCCCAAAGGCGGTGCCTGCTTAGACTTCACGCTTCGAGTCCGAAGACCGGGTTCTGGCCGCTAAACAGCACTGCTCGGTAGCGAAAACGCGCCAATCCGTCTAGTCTGCCCGCCATGTCATCTCGCGACCTTACCCAGGGCGCCGTCCCACGGTCGCTGTTTAATCTGACTGCCCCCATGATGCTGGCTGTGTCCAGCAACATCCTCGTGCAGATGCTGGAAATCGGCTTCATCGGACAGCTGGGCACGGCAGAAGTTGCCGCCATTACCTTCACCTTTCCGCTGACCATGATCCTGAGCAGCATTGCGCTCGGCATCGGCATCGGCACCTCCTCCGTCATCGCTCGAAGCGTTGGCGGCGGCGACAGCGACGACGTCCGCCGCCTGGGCACCCACTCGCTGTTCCTGGTGGTCGGGGTGCTGTCGGTGCTGTCCTATCTGGGCTGGCTGACCATCGACCCGGTGTTCTCTGCCCTGGGCGCGGATACCAACACCCTGGTCCTGATTCACGACTACCTGGACATCTTCTATCCCAGCGTCGTCCTGTTCACGCTGACCATGGTCGCCGGGAATGTCATGCGCGCCAACGGCAACGCCGCCATTCCGGGCATGGTGATGACCGCCGGCGCGGTTTTTAACCTGGCGCTGGACCCGATCCTGATCTTTGGCTGGTTTGGGTTGCCGCGCATGGAGCTTGCCGGCGCCGCGACGGCCATGGCGATCTCCCGGATCGCCACCACCATCGTCCTGATGACCTACATCTACCGCAGCAACCTGATCCTGACCCGCAACTTCATCGCCGGGTTCTGGCGATCGGCCCGGCGCATCATGGCCGTCGGGATCCCTGCCATCGCGACGCAGATGATCGGACCCGTGTCCGCCGCCATTATTACCCGGCTGCTGGCAGGCTACGGCGAAGCCGTAGTCGCCGGTTTTGGCGTTGCCACGCGCATTGAGGCGGTGTTCATCATGCTGCTGTTCGCCCTGTCCGGCAGCATCGGGCCCTTCGTGGGGCAGAACTGGGGGGCGGACCGAATCGACCGGGTCAAAGAGGGCCTGAATGCCACCTACCTGTTCAGCCTGGGCTGGGGCCTGGTGGCCGCCCTGCTGGTGGTGACCTTTGGAAGCACCTTTGCCGGCTGGGTGGACGGCAATGAAGAGGTGATCGCCACGGCCACCATCTACCTGAGCATCGTTCCCTGGACCTACGGGATCTGGGGGGTGCTGATGATGGCCTCTGCCTGCTTCAACGCCCTGGGCAAGCCGCTTCCCAGCACTGCACTGTCCTTCACGCGCATGTTCATACTCTATATTCCGTTGGCGCTTTTCATGAACAGCCGCTTCGGCTACCAGGGGGTGTTCTACGCCACAGCAATCAGCAACGTGACCATGGGTATAATTGGCTACCTTTGGTTTAAGCAGAGCTTCTTCAGGGGAGACAGCGCAACTTAGGAGGGGGCGTGCGACGACTGATCACCATTCCGGCCTGCCTTCTGCTGACCGCCCTGGTTACGGTACTGTTCCCCGCTCTGCTGCTGCTGGCCTTCCTGCTCAGCTTCGTTCCCGCAACCCGGGGCGCCGTTTCTACCCTTCTTTTCCTGACGGGCTATCTGTGGTGCGAGACGATCGGCATCCTGTGCGCGCCCTACATCTGGTTGCGCTACCGGGATCCGGCACGGCAGTTTCAGGCCAACTTTGCCATGCAGTGCTGGTGGGCCAACGCGCTCAAGGTCCTCGCGGAAAAGTTTTTTCAGCTCGATTTTCACGTGCACGGTCAGCGGGCGCTGGAGGGCGGTCCCGCGCTGATGATGCCGCGCCATGCCAGCATCGCCGACACGGTGTTGCCCGTCACCTACTTCGCCCGGCCCTTTGGCACGCACCTGCGCTACGTGCTCAAGCGCGAGCTGCTCTTCGATCCCTGCCTGGACATCTACGGCAACCGCCTGCCCAACCACTTTATCGACCGCAGCGGCCAGGATAGCGAGCAGGCCGTCGAGGGCGTACGCCAGCTCACCCAGACCCTGAGTGACGGCGAGAGCCTGTTGATCTATCCGGAAGGCACGCGCTTTTCCCGGGAAAAGCATCAGGCACTGCGGGCGAAAGCCAACATGAATCCAGAGCTGAATGCCCAGCTGGACCGGTGGCCCGATCTGCTGCCCCCGCGGCTGGGCGGCACCCTGGCGATGCTGCAGGCCAACCCTGGACGCGACCTGTTGTTCCTGGCCCACGTGGGCTTCGAAGGGTCCAGCCACTTCAAAAACCTGATCAACGGGTCCTGGCGCAAGGCCCAGGTGCACCTGGCATTTTGGCGTGTGCCCTTTGCCGAGATTCCAACGGAGCTGACAGCGCTCAAAACCTTTCTCTTCTCGCAGTGGGACCAGATGCAGGACACCGTCGGACGCCTGCAGAAGCGGTCTCGCTAGCAGCAAGCCTTCCCAAGCCCGGCGCCGATGATTCCGGCGCCCGGTGCTACTATGGGAGCAACTACGGTGGCTCCGTATGGGGTGGAGAAGCCGATCGTTTCGTTCGAGTCACTGACGATGGTGACGAACGCGAAACCTGGGCATTCAGCCGCGATGACAACGGCGCGGTCTCAGGCATTCCAAGGCACAGCCAAGGATACAACCGTCTCTAGCCTGTTACCGCAAACGACAACCCTCTGCGCGCCAGGAGATCACATGACCCGCTCGACCGCCCACGGCATCTTCACCATGCAAGCCCCCGGTGGCCCCGAGGTCATGGCCTTCGAAGCTCAGGAACCCGCACCCCCGGGCCCCGGCCAGGCTTTGGTCGAGCACGAAGCCGTTGGCCTCAACTACATCGACACCTACCATCGCAGCGGACTCTACCCGCTGCCGCTCCCCAGCCGCCTGGGCGTTGAAGCGGCGGGCACGGTCACGGCGGTCGGCGAAGGCGTCACGGATGTCGCACTCGGAGATCGCGTCGCCTACGCCGGCGGGCTTGGGGCTTACGCAACCTGGAACCTGGTGCCCGCAAAACGCCTGGTCAAACTTCCGGAAGACATCAGCGCAGAGGTCGCAGCTGCCAGTCTGCTGAAGGGCCTGACCACCGCTTACCTGCTGCTGCGCACCTACCCGGCCAGCAAGGACACAACGATGCTCGTGCACGCTGCCGCTGGCGGCGTGGGCCTGATCCTGTGCCAGTGGGCGCGGGATATCGGCGCAACGGTTATCGGCACCGTCGGCAGCGAAGCCAAAGCCGAACTGGCCCGGGCCAATGGCGCGACGCACACCATCCTCTACCAGCAGGAGGATGTGCCTGCGCGGGTTCGCGCCTTCACCAACGGCGTCGGTGTGCCGGTGTCCTACGACTCCGTGGGCGCGGCAACCTATCAAATGTCGCTGGACTCTCTGGCGCCCCTGGGCACACTTGTGAGCTACGGCAACGCCTCGGGGCCCATTGAGTCCGTGAGCCCCCAGACCCTGCAGGACAAAGGATCCCTGTTCTTCACCCGCCCTACCCTCGCGACCTATACCGCTCGTACCGAAGATCTTCGCAGCCTGGCAGAAGCTTTCTTTTCGCGGGTGGTGGCCGGCACGATCTCAATCCACATCAATCAGCGTTATGCCTTGAGCGACGTGGTACAGGCGCATAGGGACCTGGAAGCGCGCAAAACCACGGGATCAACCATCCTGAAGCCTTGATCGAGGAACGGGTCGGCAAGCCTGTCCCGGCAGTTTGGCGTTGTCCCAGCTCACTGTCTTGCGAGGGCGAAACACGATCCAGCGGCGACTACTGCCGACCGCACTCGGCGCATAGGGTTTCATCGAACCGTCTTCGGCTGTCAGACCGTACTTGCGCCCGAGATCGCGCTGAGCTTGCGCAAGGTTGTGGGCCGCGAGCTGTAGGGACTGTGCGATTTTGGCCAAGGCCAATCCAACGACTGAAGTTCTAGCAGCGGTTTGGGACGATTAACTCAGGAACGAACGGAGCGAGGACAGATACCCTTCCAGGTTCTCTCGGCGAACGTTGTGCCCGGCCCCAGCGATCGCAACCGACCGAAAGGCAGGATTGAGAGCAACAATCTCGCGCGCTCTTTCCATCGAGACCGCGGTATCACTGCCGGGCATGCCATGCACAAGCAGGGTGGGAGCCTGAACCTCGCTGACCACATCCCGCCAGGCGGGAAAATGATAGTGCCCCAGGATCCTGGGATCGGCTTGACGTTTGCCATCTGCCCAAGCTTCAAACTCAGCGGCATGCCATGTTGAATGCTGTTTTTGACCTTCTT
This sequence comes from uncultured Pseudomonadales bacterium, assembly GCA_964640725.1. Taxonomy (GTDB): domain Bacteria; phylum Pseudomonadota; class Gammaproteobacteria; order Pseudomonadales; family Azotimanducaceae; genus CALHVX01. The sequence continues at coordinate 19,777 of CAZXIJ010000044.1, forward strand.
TAATGACTTCAGCCAAAGTCATCGCCCGGTACCGGTTCACCTGCTTCGTAAATGCCGCAACCATCTCATCTGACGGGGCCTGAGCTCGGCTTCGAAAAGGCGGATCTTCCAGCACCAGCTTCCGCACTTTTTCCGGGTGTGCAGCCGCAAATCTTGCAGCCGAGATGGCACCCACTGAATGGCCAACGACCAGAGCCTGCTCAAGCCCGAGCTGGTCCAGAACTTCGGCCAGGTCTATCGCCGGGTCATCCAGCACATCCGGCGGCGGCAAAGTACTGCCACCGTGACCTCGCGAATCGAGCATGACAATCGTGTAGTCATCGACCAACGCTCGC
>CAZXIJ010000045.1:0-15816 GCA_964640725.1 uncultured Pseudomonadales bacterium
GTCCACGCCATCATCGGCGCGACACAGATCGTCGCATCGGGCAGAGGTAGGGACGGGGTGTCTTGACGCGAAATCGGCATGGCGGGGGGCATTATAGACGTCTTGTCGAGATTCCCCAGCGGACCCTCCCTGCAGATTTGCTTACAGATTCCTCCATTTTTGCCTCCACATTTCCTTCATTTTATGTGAGTCCTGGGGTATAGTTGCGCTCTAACTTATTGAAATGCCAGAAAAGAACAGATCCTTGACGAAAAATGGAGGCTTTCGTTCAGCCTTCAGTAAGGAAGAATCTGCAGAATTCATGGAGAACTTGTTCGCGCTGCCCGGGTCACATATCCGGGCGAGGGCATACCGCCCCAGTAGTTGGCGCGAGCGACTTACGGAAATAACTGACATGCAGCATCAAGGCCCCTACCAACGCACTATCCGCAAGAGTGTCGACGCCATCGGTATCGGTGTGCACAGCGCCTCGAAGGTGCGCATGACCCTGCGTCCGGCCGCGGCGAACACTGGCATCGTCTTTGTCCGCAAGGACCTCGGTGGTGTGGAAGTCCCTGCCAGTGCCATGAACGTTTCCGACACGACCCTGTCGACCAGCATCGCTGAGCAGGGCGTGCAGGTCGCGACTGTCGAGCATTTGATGTCAGCGCTCTGGGGGCTGGGCATCGACAACCTGTACGTTGAGCTGAGCGGCGAAGAAGTCCCGATCATGGACGGCAGCGCAGCGCCCTTCATCTACCTGATCAATACGGTCGGTACCGTTGCGCAAAGCGCGCTGCGTCAGTTCATCCGCATCAAGCGCCCGATCACCGTATCGCAGGGCGACGCAACCGCTGTGCTCAAGCCCTACGCAGGATTCAAGGCCGCGTACACCTTTGTGGCGGACCATCCGGTGTACAACCGCTACCCCAAGCGGGCGGAGCTCGACTTCAATCGCTACTCCTATGTCAGCGACGTATCTCGCGCCCGTTCCTTCGGCAAGATTGACGAGCTGGAGCAGGCTCAGGCGATTAACCGCTGCCTCGGTTCCAGCCTTGAAAACGCCGTTGGCATCGACGAGTACCAGGTGCTGAACGACGACGGCCTGCGCTACCAGGATGAGTTTGTGAAGCACAAGGTGCTGGACGCGATCGGCGATCTGTACCTGCTGGGCCGCCCGATTCTGGGCGCCTTTGATGGCTACATGTCTGGCCACGCGCTGAACAACAAGCTGGCGAAGGCGCTGATGCGCTGCGAAGACGCTTACGAGATCGTGAGCGGCGAAGTGCCGGCACCGGTTTCTGTCCCTGCCAAGGCTGGCGCTGCCCTCGGCACCGCCTGATCAGCCCTGCCGGGGCGCCGCGCCCCGGCAATCCCTTTTCGGTCCTAGAGCCCGGCGTCGCCAGTGGCTTCGCAATGCATCTTGCGCAGAAACCCTTCCAGCGCCTGGCGCGCGTCTGCCGCGGGCAGCATCTGCCGCTCCGCCATGATTTGCGCCATCGCCTCGATGGATCGCTCACCGTCAATCAGCGACATCAGAAAAGCGTGGATCGCCGTCGCGTTGGCCTGTTCGGCAAAGGCGCGCAGCCTCGGGACTGGCTGCTGATGATCGTCCAGCCACAGCGGTTCCCTGAACGGGTGTTCGCCGGGCGCTTCGATGGGCCTCGTTTTCTGCACGCAAAAGGTGTGCACGAGCTCTGTGCGCCCATGGCGGCTGCTTGGCGAGCACAGGTACGGCATGGTGTTCTCCGACTGTGCCCGCAGCCGGAACCCCGTGGCGGTGACGGTTTCCAGCAGCTCCTCGCGCACCAGTTGCTGCGCCGGATCAGGATTTCGGAAGGCCACGGAGCCGTGATTTAGCCAGTGACCATTGGCCGTCAGCAGGCTGTTGATCAGCGCCGCCAACGCATCCGGCGCGGCACCGCACACGTCTGCAAACCATGGGGTGATCACCAGGTCGACGCTGGCCGGGGCAATCGGCGGTGCCAGGGCGTCGCCCAGAATGAACTGCAACCCGCTGGCGCTGGCGCGATCCGCACAGCGCAGGGTGCGTTCCACTGCAACGTCAGCTGCGCTGCGCGGGGCCAGGGGAAATTCCCAGAGGGTCAGATCGCGCTCGTGGCACACCTGCTGCGCGGCGATTGCCAGGTAAGGATTCAGATCCAGGGCCAGGGTCTGGCGCGGTACCAGCGCGCTGTGCAGGTCCCAGGCAAGGCGACCGCCGCCGCTTCCCAGCACCAGCACGGTCTTTCCAGAGAGGTCAACCAGGGCGTCTTCCAGCACGGCCAGCACCGCGTTGGCGGCGGCGCGGTTCTCGACGTTGCCCCAGCACCAGTCCCGGAACAGATTGGCCTCGTAGCTGAACAGGCGCTGCTGTTCCGGCAGCGCGGTCCCAAGGGCCTGGTAGCAGCTTTCACTGCCCGCCATACCCAGCTCGAGGGCGGCCAGCAACTTGGTTACGGCGCGCTGCTGGCCCTCATAGCCCGCAATCAGGGCGTTCAGCCGCCTGCGAGCGTGGGGGCTGCTGGTCGCCGCGCGGGCGGCATTCGCCTGTGCGGCGTCGCTTTGAAGATGCCGGATGGCGTGGTGCCAGCGGTTGCGCCATTCGGTGCGCTCGGCCTGTGGATCCGCGAACAGCCAGGGCACACCGGCCAGCACTGGGTAGCTTGCCTCGCAAGGGCCGCACTGGAGGCTGTCGTTGCCGGGCGCCAGAGGCCCGCGACACCGCGGGCAGGCGAGGGGGCTCAGCGCCGCATAGGTCGCAGCAGCTGTCGGGGTTGCTTCAGAGCGGGCGTTCACATCCTGTGCCATGCGTGAGCGGTGCCAGACAGCACCGCCTCCAGTAGTCGCTAAAGCGCAAGGGTAGCGGCCACTGCCGCAAAGCCTGTGACCTGTGTCACAGGCTCGTGGCGAGGCGGCGTCAGGACGACCTAGGTCGGGTTGGTAATGGTCCCGTTGACGATCGGCTCGAAGGCCGTCAGCGAATCCCGCAGGGTCGCGTTGCCCAGGCCGTGGCTCGGGAAGTAGTCCGCGGTGTCGAATAGCCCGTTTTCGCCATGTAGCGCCATGTAGTTCAGCACCACCGTTTGCACGAGCAGGTTGACGTTGTTCGCGGCCGGGGTGCCTGAGGTCTCCACCGAGCCATCGGGCCGCATGTAGCCGAGCTGCTGGTGCACCGCCTGCTCCTCTGGCGTGCCGCCGACCAGGTTGGGCCGCCCCGAAGGGTTGTAAACCAGGAAGAAGGTCGCTGCGGTTTGCTGGTTGTCGCTCGTCCACTCGCCCTTGCCCCGGCCATCGGCGGAGTTGTCGATGACGCCGTTGGAGGACAGGGAACCGTCGGACATGACGTACAGCATGAGCGGTACGCCCCGGATCGCAGCGTACTCCAGGCAGGCACCCATGCACTGGCCGGCGCGGAAGTCTTTGACTTCGCCCTCGGCCCGGCGGCCGCCGTGGTAGTCGTAGCCGCCCATCTCGACGGTGCCGGCACCGGCGAAGCCGTTGATGACCATCTTCATGACCGAGGCGGTCTTCTGGAACTCCCGGGCGCTGCGGTCGTTGCCGGTGAACTCGGCGGTATCGAAGATGCCGGTGGCGCCAACGATCTCCGGATCCCCAGCGGGGTCGAGGGTCGAGGGGTCGCCGAAGCGTTCCGCCAGATCGGCACTCTTCAGATAGCCGCAACGGACCAGGTCCTTGACCACCTCGTCGGTGCCAATGGCCTGTCCGTTGTCGATGCTGCTCATTTTCTGGTCGCTGATGCGATAGATCGATTCCATCACTGCAACGGCATCCTGCTGGCTCAAAACGCTGGTCAGGTCGCCAACGTCCACCAGCGAGGTGACGTCTGAGGGGCGATCGACCTTGGTGGGCCTGATCGCCAGATCGATCAGCTCCATCGGCGCCATGGAGTTGCCGCCGGAATCCGAGTTTTCAGAGCCGATCAGCGAGAGCAGGGAGCCGTTGGCGCCGGCTTTGGCAATGCCGTACATCGGGTTGTGCGGATTGTTGCCGGTGTCGTTCTCCGACCGGGCGGGAATCACCGCGCCGTTGATGTTGGCAGCGGTGGCCGGCGAGATCTTGGTCATCATGCCGCGCAGGAAGGCGCTGTCGCTGTGGAACGAAAGGCCCAGGGTCTCATCAATGAAATCGCTCAGCCCCGTATCGGGATTCATGATGGACGGCACCATGTCTCCCGGCAGGCCCTGGCGCTCATAGCCGGCGGTAGACAGAAAGTCCTGCTGCCCGCCCTGGCGCCCGACCAGCACGTTTGAGCCGGCCTGGCTGGAGCCCCCGGCCAGGTCGAACGCGATGAAGGGCACCTTGCCGGCACCTGCGGTTTGTATGTCGCAGTCATCCAGCAGATCAGCCAGCGGTGCCGACAGGGCGACCGCTTTGCCGTCCAGGTTCAGGATGCTGGTGCCTACCGTCAGCGCGCTGCCGGTGATAAAGCCCTGCGCCAGAAACTCCCGCCGGGTGCGCGGGCGGCTGTGGCCCGGATGGCACAAGGGGTCGTCGTAGCTGCGTGTCTTGCGTCGGATCATGTTTGTTTCCTTGTTATCCTCGCCGGAGGGCTACTGAACCAGCATCGTGGCGCTGCCGAGAACCGCCGCGCAGGCGCCCTTGGCAATCCGCTCGGTGCGGTCCGACTCACAGCTTGCGCCGCAGTTGCTCAGCGTTGTCACCAGATCGTCGATCTCCGAAGCCAGCGCCGCCTGAGCGGGCTGGGTGCCAACGCCGGTGCCGACCATGCGCTCAAACAGCGGGTCCGTCAGCAGCGACCGGTCGGCGTAGGCCGTCGCCGGGGCGGCATTGAAGTTCAGTCCGGGAAAGTAGGCGGACCGGGCGCCGGTATCGTCGATCAGCGCAGCACAGTAGGAGATGGCCAGCTGGGTGATGCCCATCTGCTGCGACGACACGAAGCCGCCCAGGTTGCTGTTGACGGGCATCGCCTGCTTCACCAGCTCATAGGTGTTGTTGACCGTGCCGTTGCTGACCGGAATGCCCGTCAGCTTTGCCATGGTGGCGTTGATCTCGGCGAAGTCGCGAACGCCGGGAGCCGGGCCGCGAGGCTCGTCCGGCGGCGTTGCGGGCAGTGCCGGCGCCGCTTCGACGTAAACGTTTTCCGCATCTCCCAGCCGCTCGAAGGTCAGGAAGAACTCGTCCAGGGTCGGGCCCTTGTCGAGCTGGATCACGGTGCCGAGCGTCGACAGCCGCTGCAGCCCTTCGGCCGCGTAGCCTGTATCGGTCACCGTGGTGTTCAGCGACGAGAAGGCCTGCCCGACGATGAGCTCGCGGCCGTTCAAGCCGATGCGCATGCCTGCCACCGGAATGCTGCCCGGGGTGGCCGTATCGTCAAGAATCACGAAGAACGGCTCGTCGAACAGGTAGCTGTAGCTGTCAAACTGGCTGACTTCGAAGACGATGTAGGCATCTTCGATGTCAACATGTTCGCTGACGTTGAACAGCAGGAAGTACCGCTCGCCAACGCCCACCTCGAAGTTCTGCAGCACCTGCTCGTCGGTCAGCACGCGGTTGTGGATCGCGAGCAGCCGCACGGTACCGGCCCAGCGGGTCTCGTTGTCGACTTCGCTGCCGACCGCCAGGGCGTAGGTGTCGTCCCAGTCGGTCAACAGGCCAGCGGTCGTCGTGTCCAGATCCTCGGTGTATTGGCCGTTGACGTAGATGCGTCGTCCTTCCGTCGGGCTGTAGTTGACAACCACGTGCTGCAGCGAAGCCTGCAGATCTTCTTCGTCAGGATCTGTGGACAGTTGCGGCTCGCCGTTGGCATTGGTTTCGGTGCTGCGGTTGTAGGCGTCGTACTGGTACAGCGTCTGCCCGAGCATGAAGTTGCGGGTCGTCGAGCTGCCTGCGTAGGACACAATGCGGGCCGGACCGTCCTGGGTCACATTGCCAGGCACGACCCAGGCTTCGATGGCATATTCGTTGGTGGCCTTGATCAGGTCGTGCAGCTTACGGCTGGCGGTGGTGGAGCCCTGAGCCTTGCCGTCTGTGAAGGCGACGCCCCAACCGCCTACCCAACTGTAGTCGCCGGACAGGGTCAGGTTCAACGAGGGCTCGACGCCCGAGGTGTCGAACACCGTGTTGCCGGAACCGGTCTTGAACTCGTACAACGCGATCGCGTTGGACTCGAAGCGGCCACCGGCGGAGGAGATAATGCCGTCTGTCAGCTTCAGCGCCTTGCTGGTGACCAGGGTCGGGTCGATCTGATCGGGCGTGATCGAGTCCGCGAAGGTCGCGATTGCAGCGCGCATGACCTCGGCGTCAGCGGTACAGCTGTTGGTCCAGCAGTTGTGGAACTCGCTGCCGAGTCGATCCACGAAGCGGGAGTTCTCCGGCGTTTCCAGATCGATACGGCTTTGCGCAGCCTCGTAGGCAACATTGATATCGGAGCTGGCAAAGAAGGGCGACTGGGCAACGGCCGCCGTGTCGGAGTGGCAGTCTGCGCAGTAGTCGTTCAGCAGGGGGTACACCGTGCTGGCGAAACCGGCCGGAGAGGCGGGAAAGTTCTTGCTCTCGCCCGGATCCTGAATCGGCGGAGCCTGCAGCTGCACGGACTTGCCGTTGCCGCCCAGGCTGTCGCCGGCCCAGTTCTCGATGTAGGACTCGATGATGTCGCCGCAGGCGTTGTCGTCGGTCAGCCAGCAGTTGTGGCCACCGCGCACCTTATTGACGATCTGGGACTGGCCCGGGTCGCCGAGCTCAACCAGCGGATTGATGGCGTCGTAGGCCAGGTTGATGTCGTCAGCACGCACGAAGCGGGGCGACTGGCTCTCGTTGTGGCAGCTGCCGCAGCGGTTGTTGGGCACCAGATTGTCCCAGACGTTCAGTTTGAACGCCTGCACATCTGCGGTTGCCGGCGCTGGCCCGCTGTAGTTGCTCACGCTCGGGGCAACCGTTACCGGGTTTGCCTCCACGCTGGCGCCGCTGCCGCTGCCACAGGCCTGAAGGAATACCAGCACGGCGAGCGCGCTGACGATGTTTCGTACCACTGTCAGATTCTTCATAGTCGCCATCCCCCTAGTCGCCCATGCAGTAGGCTGCGGTTTCCGCGAAGACGCGGCGCAGGCTATGACCGTTGTTCTGGAAGGAGGTCACGATCGCGTCGACCTCGCTCCGGTCGGCACTGTCCCGGGGCGGCCGCAGACAGACGTTCTCAAACACTTTCTCGACCTGGCACTGAGCAAAGGCCTGGCTCTGGGCCAGTTCCCGGCCCATGGACTTGGCGCCGTTGCCGCTGCCGGGCAGGGCGGTATCCCAGCCAATCACGGCGTTCTGCCCGGCCCGCCAGTAGTTTGACCAGGCGTCGTCCGGGGTCTGGAAGCCGTGCTCGAAGTTGTTGGCGTTGTTGAAATACTTCGAGGTCACTCGGGTCCCGGTCACCGGGTCTGTCGTGCCCGAGTCGTTGTAGGTGATCGCGCCGTTCTCGCCGGTCGGGTCGACATCGACGTTGTAGCTGTAGTCGTAGTACGCGAAAGCCTGAGCCAGCGGATCCATACCGGAGTGACAGCCGACGCAGTTGTTCAGAAACACCCGGGCGTCGCCGCCGGGGCTGCGGGAGACGTCCTGGCGGATGCGGTCTGGCGCCCGGGACGTGTCGTGGACCTGTTCCAGATCCCGGCAGAGGTGATTGAGCAGCGTGAAGCGGAACATCGCCCGGTTGGTACCGTCGATAAAGAACGACTTTGCTGCGGCGCGCGAGGTGATGACGCCGGCCGTCGCTTCGGCAGGCAAGCCGCTGACCGAAGACTGCGTGCGCGGCTCGAGCACCGCCTGCAGGTCGGCAGTTTCCAGCGCTTCGTAGTGGGCGTTGCTGCTGGTCGAGTAGGCCGGCACGCCGGCGCCGGTGCCAACGTAGACCAGGTCTTCCGACAAGATACCGCGGAAGTCACGGTCATCGCGAACCATGCCGATGATCGTGGCAGTGTAGTCGTTCAGCGCGACAAAGACGCTTTCGTCCCGGTTGGTCCAGGGCGCCGCGAAGTTCCGCAGCGTGACGCTGTAGAACTCTGGCTGCTGGGTCGCGAGCAGGGCCGCGGCGACCGGATTGCCGCCGTCGATCGCCGCCGCCATGTCGTCCAGTAACGATGCATCTGCCGGCACGCCGGTGATGCGATCGTGGATTCGTTTGGCCTGGTCGCGACTGTCCGCTGTCGCCAGGTTGGATCCGGTGATCACCGCAACGCTGAGCAGTACCGACAGGGCGGTTCTGAACAGGTTCGAGGATCCGGCACTACTACTCGCCGATCGCCGGGTAGGCTGATCGGTCCATGCCATAAAGGGCATAGGATTCGCTCCCTAATCTGGTTAACGCCAGCTCGTTACATTTCGGCTGGTGCTACTGCAACCGGCGCCAATCCCTTGAGCGCCTTGATTCATCCACGGAGCAGGTTCACGGAATTGTGAGCAGAAAGCTGTGATTTGTCGCACATCGTAAGTGCTGTTGGACGCGGTGACCGTTCAGGACGTCCGTGCGGCGAGAGCCTGCGGGCTGTGCGCGGCGTCACGTAAAGCTGTAAGGACCTTGTGAAAGAATGCGTCGCATCACCGGTCTTGTGCTGAGGTTTTTCTGTGGTAGCACGCCCTGACCCGCGTAATGACGCCGCGACATTCTGCGAACGGCGCACCGCGACATCGACGCTTGCAACGCATCGCCCCGGGCGCGGCGCCATCATGGGCGGCACTCGGGCCGCTGTGCTGTTGAGTGCAGCGCTCGTGCTGGGCGCCTGTGGCGGCGGCTCTGAAGGGGGCGGCAGCGAAGGGCTTGGCGGCGGTCAGGACCCGGATCCGGTACTGGTCGACTTTCCGATCGCGTACGTGAAGCGGCCAGTCGTGACCAACGACAACGGCGACCTGATGACCACGGAAGTCCGTCGCGCAACCGAATTTTTTCCCGGCGCCGAGCTGTTTATGCGTGATCGCGCATCGCCGAGCGCGCCGGAACGATCGATTACTGCCGGCCTTTTTGAAGACGACGAAGACGGCAATCCGGCGCTTTACGATGTGAAGGACCTGGATATCTCTGCCGACGGCCAGCGGGTCGTCTTCGCGCTGCGCGCGCCGGAAGACCCCGATCTGGACGATGACGAGCAGCCCACCTGGAACATCTGGCTGTTCGATGCGGCCGAGGGAACGGTGACGCGGCTCATCGACTCTGACCTGGTGGCGGAAGACGGCCAGGACATCTCGCCGCGCTTTATGCCCGATGGCCGCATTCTGTTTTCTTCGACCCGGCAGCGTTTTTCCAAGGCCGTGCTGCTGGACGAAGGCAAGCCGCAGTTTTCGGCGCTTGACGAAGACCGGGACGAACCGGCCTTGACGCTGCATGTCATGCAGGCAGACGGATCTGAGATTCAGCAGATCACCTACAACCAAAGCTCCGACTTCGATCCCATGATCGACAAGAACGGGCAGGTGGTCTACGCCCGCTGGGACAACACCGGTGGCAGTGACCAGATCAGCCTGTATCGGGTCAACCCGGACGGCACAAACAATGAACTGCTGTACGGCTTTCATAGCCACGACACTGGGCCGGACGGGCAGAACGTGGAGTTTGTGGAGCCCCGGGAAATGCCTGACGGCCGCATGCTGGTGATGCTGCGACCGGGCGGCGCGCAGGCGCGTCTGGGCGCGCTGCCGGTCGCGATCGACACCGATGCCTATGTGGAGCATGACCAGCCGACCTTTGATAACGCGGGCCTGCTTGCCGATGCGCAGGAAATCCTCATACCGGGCGACCTGACTCTGGACGAAGATCGGCCGCCCCTGCAGGGCCGCTACGCGGCGGTGAACCCCCTGTTCGACGGCACGAATCGCCTGATCGTGTCCTGGAGCCAGTGTCTGCTGCGCGATACCACCAGCGATCCGGAAGACCCGATCATCTTGCCCTGCACAGACGACAATCTGGCAGATCCAAATTTTGTGGAAGCCGACCCGAGCTACGGTGTCTGGATTCACGATCTGGACGAAGAGACGCAGCAGCCGATCGTCACGCCGGAGCCCGGCGAGGTGTACTCGGAAGTGGTCGTGCTGGATAACCGCACGCTGCCACCGGTGCTCCTGGACGGCGTGCCGGGGCTGGATCTGGATGCAGATCTGTTCGCCGAGAGCGCCGCTGTGCTCCACATTCGCAGTGTCTACGATTTTGATGGCACCGCGGCGGCTGATCTCGTCGTATTGAGCGACCCGCTGCAAACGACAGCGGCCGAGCGGCCGGCGCGCTTCCTGCGGATCGTAAAGGCAGTCTCCCTGCCCGATGATGATCTGGTCGATCTGCCGGGGACAGCCTTCGGCCGCAGCCAGGCGAACGGCATGCGCGAAGTGCTCGGTTACGCCGACATCGAGCCGGACGGTTCCGTCAAGGTGAAGGTGCCTGCGAATGTCGCTTTCGCCATCGAGGTGCTGGACGCCAACGGCCGGCGCATCTCGGAGCGTCACGGCAATTGGCTGCAGCTGCGACCGGGCGAGGAGAGCACCTGCAATGGCTGCCACAGCACCGACAGCGAGCTGCCCCACGGTCGCGCAGACGCCGAGGCGCCCAGCGCCAATGAGGGCGCGACGGCCGATGGCTCGCCGTTTCCGAACACTGAGCCGGCGCTCTTTGCGAATCTTGGCGAAACCATGGCCGAGGTTCGGGCACGAGTGAACGGCGTGCCGGATCTGGCGGTAGACATCGCCTACGACGATCTCTGGACTGATCCGAATGTGCGCGCGAAAGACGCCTCCTTTGCCTACCTGTATTCCGATCTGCCGTCCACGGCACCCGTCGATGGCGGCTGTGTGACCAACTGGACCGCCCTGTGCCGCATCACGATTCACTACGAGACGCACATTCATCCGCTGTGGAGCGCTGACCGCCAGCGATTCGACGCCGGCGGCGCGCTGATCGGCGACGATACCTGCACCAGCTGCCATGCGCCGGTGGATGCGGCGGCGATGGTTCAGGTGCCGGCCAGCCAGCTGGATCTTTCGGACGGCCCCTCGCCGGACGAAGCAGATCATTTCCTGAGCTATCGCGAGCTGCTGTTCCAGGACAACGAGCAGGAAGTGGTGGACGGCGCGCTCATTGATCGGCTGGTGCCGGTGCTTGATGGCAACGGCAACCCGGTGTTTGAAACCGATGCCGATGGCAATCAGGTGTTGGATGCCGGGGGCAACCCGATCCCGCTCACGCAGACCGTGGGCGTTGCGCCGCCCTTGCGGGTGCTCGGGGCCAACGCCAGCCCGGAATTTTTTGACCGGTTCGCCCCGGGGGGCAGCCATGCAGGCTACCTGAACCCGGGCGAGCTGAAATTGCTGTCTGAGTGGTCGGATATCGGCGCCCAGTACTACAACGATCCCTTTGTGGTCCCGCAGTAAAGGAAGGCGAACTGACTGATGGAGAAGGATGCTCCGAGCCCCATGCGATCGCTGATAGGGCCTCTTTTGCTGGTTGGTGCACTGGTTGCCGCGCTGTCTGCGCCGGCAAGTCACGCGCTGTTCGATGAGTACACACCGAACGTGCTCGTCTCTGATCCCTACATCGAGCTGCGCACCGGGCCAGGACGCGGCTACCCGATCTTTTTCGTGGCCGGGCAGGGCGACGAAGTCACCATGCTCAAGCGCAAGACCCAGTGGTTCAAGGTCAAAACCCCGCGGGGCAAGGAAGGCTGGGTCCACATCTCGCAGATGTCGCACACGCTGAACCTGGACGGCGAGCCCATCGATTTCCGGGAGCTGTCCATTGGCGATTTCGGCAAGCGCCGCTGGGAATTCGGGATGGGCGGCGGCGATTTTGGCGGTGCTGCAACCGTGTCCGGCTATCTGGGCTTCGCGCTGACACCGAACATCAGCCTGCAGCTGGAAGGCACGCAGATTCTGGGCAATTTCTCCGATGGCCTGATGGGCACGGCGAACATCGTGATGTACCCGTTTCCGAGCTGGCGCATCTCGCCGTTTTTCACCATCGGCACCGGCATCATTCGAACGGAACCGCAATCCACTATCGTGCAGGCAGAGGACCGGGAGGACGAGATCGTCCACGCCGGCGTCGGCGCGAACATCTACATCAGCGATCGATTTATCTGGCGCATGGAATACAAGCGCCACACGGTATTGACGAGTCGGGACGACAACGAAGAGATCAATCAATGGAAAACCGGATTCAGCGTCTTTTTCTAGCGCTTACGTGTACGGCGGCTCTGGCTGCTTCCTGGAACGCCCAAGCAGCAACGGATCCCGAGGATCTGGAGCTCGAGCCCCTGGCTGTGCGGGAGCCGGACCGGCGGCAGGTCGAAGTCGACCAGCTCGATACGGAAGATATCGAAGTGGGTGTCTTCGGCGGCCTGCTGAGCGTGCAGGACTTTGGCAGCGATACGGTGACGGGCCTGCGTCTGGCTTATCACATTACCGAGGACTTCTTTGTCGAAGGCACCTACGGGCAGGGCACGCTGGGCGAGACCAGCTTTGAGCGGCTCAGCGGTGGCGCACAGATTCTGACAGACGAAGAGCGGGACCTGAGCTACTACAACGTTTCTCTGGGCTGGAACATCTTTCCGGGCGAATCGTTTGTCGGCGGGCGCTTTGCCTTCAAGGGCGGGCTGTACCTGGTCGGCGGCGTTGGCAGCACCGATTTTGGCGGCGACAACCGGTTCACCATCAATGCCGGCGTGGGCTATCGCCTGATCGCAACGGACTGGCTGGCACTGCACGTCACCGTTCGCGATCATTTTTTCGAGAGCGATTTGCTGGGCGAGAACGACACCTACCACAACCTTGAGCTGACCGGCGGTCTGACGGTCTTTTTCTAGACCGAACTGCAGGAACACAGGAGTACCCTCATGCGCAAACTGACCTTCAAGTCGTTGCCGCTGTCTCGTCCCCTTCGTCGTCGCGCCGCTATGGCCCTTGCGCTCGGTCTGCTGCTGGGGGCTGGCGGATGTTCGTCCATGAAGATCGAGCCCTGGGTCAGCCCCTACGAGCGAAACAATCTGGCGGACCCGATCATGAGCTTCAGCCGGGCTCAGGTCGCCGATGCCTATCTGCATCATGTCTATCAGGCTCGGGAAGGCGCCCGCGGCGCTGAAGGCGGCAACGGAGGTGGTTGTGGCTGCAACTAAGCACGCTAACCGCATGAATTGCTGGCAGGCGCTATTCGCCGGGCTGGCCCTCGTGCTCGCGGGGGCGGCACAGGCTGCCGTGTTGCCCGAGGATCGCGCGGACGTGATGTATCACGGTTACAGCGGCGGCGGCCTTGATGTGAGCGGGCCATCGGTGCTGGTGCGCAAGGCGTACAAGGACAAAGCGTCGGTGTGGGCCAACTACTACGTTGACATGATTACCAGCGCCTCGATCGACGTGCAGACCTCGGCCAGCGAGTACACCGAAGAACGCAAGGAAAAGAGCCTGGGCGTCGACTACCTGTACGGCAAAACGTTCATGGGGCTGTCGTACACGAATTCGGAAGAGAGCGACTATTCCGCCAACTCGGTGCGCTTTGGCATCAGTCAGGACTTCTTTGGCGATCTGACGACCCTTGGCATCAGCTACGCGCGGGGTTGGGACACGGTGCGCCGGAACGGCGACGAGGTGTTCGAAGAAGAGGCCAAACGCCAGATCTACCGGGTGGACCTCACTCAGGTCCTGACCCGCAACATGATCTTCAATCTGAACTACGAAGGCGTCACGGACGAGGGCTTTCTGAATAACCCCTACCGCCAGGTCCGCTTTCTGGACCCGTCGTCCTCGCGCGGCTACAGCTTTGAGCCGGAGCTCTATCCGCGGACTCGAACCAGCAGCGCCATCGCTGGCCGGACCATGTACTACCTGCCCTACCGGGCCGCCCTCAAGGGCGAGTTCAGGCACTACCAGGACACCTGGGGCATCACGGCCTGGAACGCCGAGATCGCCTACGTGCACCCCCTGGCTCAGGGCTGGACCTTCGACCTCAAGTATCGCTTCTATACCCAGACCGCAGCGGACTTCTACTCGGACCTGTTCCCTCGCCAGTCAGCCCAGAATTTTCTGGCCCGGGACAAGGAACTCAGTACCTTTGACACCCATACCCTGGGCGCCGGGGTCACCTACGAGTTCGAGACGCGTTTCCTGCCGTTCTTCAAGCGCGGCAACGCGAGCCTGTTCGTGGACTACATGTACTTTGGCTACGATGACTTCCGGGATGCCCGGGATACGGAGTCAGCGCCGGGGGAAGAGGTCCTTTACGACTTCGATTCCTTCGTGATCCGGGCTTTCGTGTCCTTTTTCTTCTAGGGCACTGCATCGAGCGGGGGCAGGGTGCGTATAATTCGCGCCCTTCAGACCACAGCTGCCCGCGCCCATGACCGTTCGTACCCGTATCGCGCCGTCGCCGACCGGCGATCCCCACGTCGGCACCGCCTACATGGCCCTGTTTAACTGGGCCTTTGCCCGGCACCACGGCGGCCAGTTCCTGCTCCGCATCGAAGATACCGACGCTTCCCGCAGCACGCTGGCGTCCGAGGCCATGATCTATTCCTCGCTGCGCTGGCTGGGCATCGACTGGGACGAGGGGCCGGAGCAGGGGGGCGATTGCGGGCCCTACCGGCAAAGCGAGCGGCTCGGCATCTATCGGCAGCACATCGACCGGCTGCTCGACGAAGGACATGCCTTCCGCTGCTTCTGCAGCCGAGAGACCCTGGACGAGATGCGTGCGGCCCAGCGCGAGCGGGGCGAGACCCAGCGTTACGACGGCCGTTGCCGAGCGCTGGACCCAGAGCAGGCCCGGGCCCGGGCAGACGGCGGCGAGTCACACGTCGTGCGAATGTTTGTGCCGGAAAGCGGCAGCTGCACCTTCGAAGACCATCTGCGCGGGCCGATCGAGATCCCCTACGGGCAGATCGACATGCAGGTGCTGCTCAAGACGGATGGCTTTCCGACCTATCACCTGGCGGTCGTGGTTGACGACCACCTGATGGGCATCACCCACGTCATTCGCGGGGAGGAATGGCTCAACTCCGTACCCAAGCACAAGCTGCTGTACGACTACTTTGGCTGGCCCATGCCGACGCTCGTGCACATGCCACTGCTGCGCAATCCCGACCAGAGCAAGCTGTCAAAGCGCAAGAATCCGACCAGCGTCAATTACTATCGGGACGTGGGCATCCTGCCGGAAGCACTGCTGAACTATCTGGGCATGATGGGCTGGTCCATGCCCGATGAGCGCGAGCGCTTCAGTGCGGACGAGATGGCGCAGGCTTTTACCTTTGACCGCATTTCTCTGGGCGGCCCGATCTTCGACCTGGAAAAGCTGAGCTGGCTCAACGGCCAGTACCTGCGCGATCTGAGCGACGATGCCTTCATGGATCGCCTGCAGGCCTGGGCCCTGAACCGGGAACGGCTGAGCCAGCTGGTGCCGCTGCTCAAGGAACGCACCGAGCGCTTTGCCGATCTGGCGCCGCAAACCGACTATCTGCTGGGTGATCGCCGCCCGCTGACTGCGGAAGACTTTGCGCACGCCAAGCTGAGCGCCGAGCAGGTACAACAGATCCTGCATCACTACGCGCACTACCTGGATGCCCTGCGGAGCTGGGATCGGGATGCGCTGTTCGCTGGTGCGCAGGCGCTCGCAGACTACCTGTCCTTGAAGCTGAAAGACTGCCTGTTCCCGCTCTTCATCGCGATCTCGGGGCGCACGGTCTCGCTGCCGTTGTTCGATTCGATGGTGTACCTGGGCTCCGATCTGACCCGGGTGCGGTGTCGGGATGCCCTGAACCTGGTGGGCGTGTCGAAGAAGCAGCAAAAGAAGCTGGACAAGGCCTATGTGGCCTTTCAGCAGGCCCTGCCCGGCTAGGGGTGCCCGGC
>CAZXIJ010000045.1:15916-19869 GCA_964640725.1 uncultured Pseudomonadales bacterium
AGGGGTGCCCGGCCAGGGGTGCCCGGCTAGGGGTTGAGGCGCAGGGCCTCGAGCAGCCCGACCAGAATCAGGTCCGGTACGATCTCGTCGAAAATGCCCTGATCGGCGAACAGGCTGGCGAAGCCCCCGGTGCCGATGACCAGCGGCGGCTCGTCGGCAAAGGCCTGGGCAGTGATGCGGCTGACGAGCTCCTTCACCGCACCGACGTTACTCCAGAACAGGCCGCTCTGAATGCTTTCGACGGTGGTGCGGCCGATGGCTGATTCCGTGGGCCGAATCTCGACGGAAGGCAGCTGCGCGGTCTTGGACTCCAGCGCATCCATCGCCAGGCTGACCCCGGGAATGATGTTGCCGCCCAGAAACTCGGCGTTTTTGGTCACGGCACAGATGGTTGTCGCCGTGCCGAAGTCGACCACAATCAGATTGCGGTTCGGGTGCAGCTTGAGCGCGCCCATCGCGTCCGCAATGCGGTCTGCGCCGACTTCCCGGGGATCCTTGTAGCGTATCTTGAGTCCTGTCTTGATGCCCGGGCGCAGAAACAGCGGGTCGATGCCAAAGTACTTCTGACAGCCAGCGCGCAGGGAGTAGATGATGTCGGGCACCACCGAGCAGGCCACGATTTGCTGGATGCCTTGATGGTCGACATCGTTGATGCCCAGGGCGCCGCGCAGGAACACGCCCAGCTCGTCGGACGAGCTGCGCACGCTGGAGGTTCTGCGAAACTGGGTCACCAGCCGCTCGCCGTCGAACACGCCGCAGTACATCTGGCTGTTGCCGACATCAAGGCAAAGAATCATCAGCTGGCCTCCGCGAGCTCTGGCGTTGCCGGTACCGGCCGATTCCGGGGCTGGATACAGGCGACGGCCACATTGTCGATCAACCGCACCTCGTTCGGGCCCTCGCCCAGGCTGGCAGCGCCGTAGCGACGGTCGCCGCGAGTTTCGACGTAGTCGACCACAAAGCCCAGGTCGATCAGCTCGGCGATGACCTCGCGGTCAGAGGCTGCGCGCCGCAGCGCTCGGGGAAAGGACGGGGCCAGTGCCCGGTCCACCGAGGTCAGACGCAGGTTGCGGGAGCTCAGGGCCAGGCCGTCGCTCTCGCGCACCGTGCGGCAAGGCACGATGGTGACCGGCATGAAGAAGGCAGTACACATGTCTCGCACCAGCTCGTACTGCTGGTAGTCCTTCTCGCCAAAGTAAGCGCGGTCCGGCGCCACCAGGTTGAGCAGCTTCATCACGACCGTCAGAACGCCATCAAAGTGGCCCGGGCGGTGGGTGCCGCACAGGGCGTTGGCCTCGCGCTGCTCGCGCACCTGATAGCGGTAGTCGTCTGCGTAGAGCGCATCGAAGGTCGGCAGCAGGACGGTGTCGACCCCCAGACCCGCTGCCATCGCCAGGTCAGCGTCCAGTGTGTCCGGGTAGCTGTCCAGGTCTTCCGGATTGTTGAACTGGGTCGGGTTGACGTAAATGCTCAGCACGGTGTGCTCGTTCTCGGCAACGGACCGGGCCAGCAGTGAGCCGTGGCCTTCGTGCAGGGCGCCCATGGTCGGCACAAAGCCGATACTGTCGGTCAGGCCGGCGCGCAGCGCGCGCCAGTCTTCGATGGTGCGGACGATATTCATGCGTAGCTCTCGGCCTTGCTGGGGAACTCGCCGCTGCGCGTATCCTCATGGAAGCGGTTCACCGCATCGCTGATAAAGCCGCGACCGTCGCCGTAGTGGCGCAGGAACTTGGGCTTGAAAGACGGATTCATGCCGAGCATGTCCTGCAGCACCAGCACCTGGCCGTCCGTGTGCACGCCAGCGCCGATGCCGATGGTCGGAATGCTCAGCTGCTCGCTGACGATCCGTCCCAGCTCGCTGGGCACGCACTCGAGCACCACGGCGAAGGCGCCAGCGCCTTCGAGCTTCTTGGCGGACTCCATGATCTCGGCGGCAGCGCCTTCGTTGCGGCCCTGCACCTTGTGGCCACCGAACGCCTCGACGGACTGAGGGGTCAGGCCCAGGTGGCCCATGACCGGTACGCCGGACTGCACGATGTGCTCGATCAGGTCGAGCTGGCCGGCTTCGCCCTCGATCTTGATGGCGTTGGCACCGGACTGCATCAGCTCGCCAACGGCGTCCATGGTCGGGCTCAGGCCCTTGCGGGTCGCCAGGAAGGGCATATCGCCGACGATGAATTTACCTGGTGCACCGCGGGATACGGCTTTGACGTGCAGCGCCATAAGCTCTACGTCGGCGTACACGGTCGATTGATGGCCGTGCATGACCATCGACAGGCTGTCGCCGACCAGCAGGGTGTCGACCTCGGTGTCGTTCAGAACCTGCGCCGACCAGAAGTCGTAGCAGGTGACCATGGAAATTTTGTCGCCCGCCTGTTTGCGGGTCTGGAAATCTAGAACATTCATGGCGTGCCTCCGTAAGGACTCCTCAAGGATTAGGGCAAACCAGGAAAGAATCAGACGGAGAAAGGGGCATTGCAGACACGCAGGGCGCGCGCCGGTCGCTCTCTCGGTACCTGTCCTCTCATGGCGGATCAAGTCCAGTTGCAGTGCAATGGCCTGCGGGCGTGAACCCAGGGGCCGGTTTTTATGGGGCGAACCAGCCACCAGGGCTGCTTGCCGGTTGCGTCTGACGCCCTGCCCGCAAGCGGGTCCCGGTACGTTGGCGCGTCAATAATGTATCGCGTTCCAGGGGTTCTGTCTATGGTTGAAGGAATCCCGGAAAGTTCACTAAATATCTGATAAATAAGAATAAATACATGATTTTTACATCCCCATGCAGGGCCCTCGGCGGCGCTCTGGGCCTGCTTGTGCTGATCGCCCTGGCCGGGTGCCGGAGCGAAGAAGGGCGCTATCAGAATCCCTATCTGACCGAGCAACACGGAAGCTTCGGGGCGTACGTTGCAATGCGGCTGTTTGGCGACGACGAGTGGGCCTCGGTGGATCCCGAGGATCCCGGGGTGGGCTACGAAACGTCGGCTGGGCCAGCAGAGCCTGGGGCCTTGACGGTCACCTGGGTCGGGCATTCGACGGTGCTGCTCCGCTACCGGGGGATCTCGATACTGACCGATCCGATCTGGTCCGAGCGGGCGTCACCCCTGTCCTTTGCCGGGCCCAGGCGCTACACGCGGCCGGGGCTGGCGTTCGAAGACTTGCCCCCGATCGACTTTGTCATCATCTCTCACAATCACTACGACCACCTGGATGCCGCCACGATTGCGCGGCTGGGGGATGGCCCCGTGTACCTGGTCCCCGCCGGTGTCGAGCGCTGGTTCGCGGCCCAGGGCGTCGCAGCGGAGCGGGTGCACCGGTTCGAGTGGTGGGGCAAGCAAGACTGGACGGTGTCGCCAGCGGGGCAGGGCGCCGCGGCAGCGGTCAAGGTCACCGCGCAGGCGTTACCTTCCCAGCACTTTAGCGGCCGGGGGCTGTTCGATCGCAATCGCACGCTGTGGGCCAGCTGGGCGATCGATATCGACGGCGCGCGGGTCTTCTTTGCCGGCGATACGGGCTACAACCCCGTGCAGTTTCGGGAAGTTGGCGAGCGCACGGGGCCTTTCGATCTGGCGGTCATTCCGGTCGGCGCCTATCGCCCGCGATCCTTCATGGGGCCGATTCACGTGGATCCTGCCGGTGCGGTCGCGATTCACCAGGACGTCCGGGCTCGCTATTCCCTGGGCATCCACTGGGGCGCCTTCGTGCTGACGGCGGAACATCCGCGGGAGGTGATTGCCGATTTGAGTCAGGCTCGCCTGGCCGCGAAAGTGCCTGCGGCGCAGTTTGAGCTGTGGTCGATCGGCGAGTCTCGACAGGTCCCCGTGTCTCAGTTGACACCGCCGTCGGCCACGCCCTAATATCCGCGGCCCTTCGGGGACCCTTTGGGGCCATAGCTCAGCTGGGAGAGCGCCTGCATGGCATGCAGGAGGTCGGCGGTTCGATCCCGCCTGGCTCCACCA
>CAZXIJ010000046.1:0-19056 GCA_964640725.1 uncultured Pseudomonadales bacterium
GACCGCGTTCAGCGGTATGCGGACCGCGTTCAGCGGTATGCGGACCGCGGTCGGCAGCGATTCCGACGCCAGAAACACCGAAAATCCGCCACCCGTGCATAATTTCGGTGCCAGAGCACCGGAATTTCGCCGATCGGCATGGCCGCCAACCCTGCGCTGCGCTACACGCAGCCCGGCACGGCAACTGCGCTGCGGCCCCGTAGCGCCTTACAAGTTCCCACAGCCAGGCGATGATCCTGGCGCGCCGTTTGCAGCTCATGAGGCGATCAATCAGTAAAGCCCTGGCCACCTCATGTCTAAGAAATTCTTCAAGCTCACCGCTGTCGCTGCCGCTCTCGGCCTTGCGAGCAGCGTAGCGCTGCAGCAGCCCGGCCCCGTCGTCGAGGCATCGGTTGCGGCAGGTGTATCGAAGCCTGTTCCGGTCGTCGCGGCAACCGTGACGGTTGCATCTGTGCCCAACGCGTCCCCATTGGCCACAGATTCTGCCGCCGTGCCGCTGCGGCAACCGGAACTGCTCGCGACCGCCGGCCCGGACGCCGCGGCCGGTATCGCCCAGGACGCAGACGAGCCTGTCACGCGCTTGAGCCGCGCTCTGCAGGCGCTCGTGGCACAAGGCTCCACCGAGCCGGTCGAAGTGGTACTGGCGTACAAGACAGAGGCCGGTGATGCGGAAGTCGCCCGGATCGAAGCGCTGGGCGGGAAGGTGCTCGCACGCTATCCGGCCCTCGGCATGCTGGCCGTCGAGATTCGGGGCACCGATCTGCCGGATATGGCAGACAATACCGAGCTCCAGATTGCCGACTTGAACGCCGAGGTTCGCTCTTCTTCAGTTTCCGCCCGGGCCACGACCAAAGTGCCGAAACCGGGCGATCGCTTCTATACCCCCACCAGCAGCAATGTCTGGGTGGCTGTGCTGGACTCGGGCCTGGCGGTGAACTCCGACCTGCGCGCGTCCATGCGCCGGGATTGCGTGCAGTACACCAATGTCTGCGCGATCGTTTCGCGCAGCCACTACGACCCCTACGGCCATGGTTCTCACGTTGCCGGCATCATCGGCGGCACGGGCGCAAAGTCTGGCGGCCGCTTCAAGGGCATCGCCCCGGGGAGCTACATCCACTCGTTGCGCGTGCTGGACGAAGAGGGTCGCGGCAAGGTTTCGAGCGTCCTGAACGCCCTGCAGTGGGTGTTGGACAACCAGTCTCGTACTCGCGTTCGCATCGTCAACATGTCCTTCGGCAAGCCCATCACCGAGTCAGCCACCCGCGACCCGCTGGTGCTGGCTGTCAATCGTGTCTGGGATGCCGGTATCGTGGTCGTTGCGGCCGCCGGCAACTACGGCAAGCACGGCGATCTGACCATCACCAGCCCGGCCAACTCGCGCAAGATCATCACCGTCGGCGCCCTCTCTGACAACGGCACCACCACCCGCTCCGACGATTTCGTGGCGAGCTATTCGTCCCGCGGACCGACTGCCTACGACCTGACGCTCAAGCCGGACCTGATCGCTCCCGGCAACCGCTATATCTCTGCTGCTGATACCGGCATGCGGCTCAAGGCAATGACCGGCAACGACGGCGTGGACTGCAGCGGCGCATGCTCTGCTTCCGATTACATGCGCCTGTCTGGCACCAGCATGGCAGCTGCCACGGTCAGCGGCGCCGCGGCCCTGATGCTGGCAAGAGATCCTTCCCTTAACCCCGGCACCGTCAAGGCTCGGCTCATGAAGGGCACCTACAAGATGCACGGGGACCCGGTCGCCACCGGCGCCGGCGTGCTGAACGTGCGCAATGCGCTCAACATCGTCTTTAAACTCAAAGGCGACGCGCTGTCGCCGTCGCTCGTGCCTCACGGCAACGGCACGTCCATGCTGGTGCAGGACATCGTGCCGATGTGGAAGCTGAACTGGCTGAGCAACGAGAAGATCTGGCAGTCTGGCCAGTACTGGCAGAAGTTCGGCGATACGCCGAGTGGCTACCTGGAAGCGCAGTCTTATCTGTGGGCCAACAGCGCCGACTTTCTGCTGGAACTGCAGTCCAGCAGCTACCTGCAGTCCAACAGCTATCTGTGGGCCAACTCGTACCTCTGGGCTAACAGCTATCTGTGGGCGAATTCGTACCTGTGGGCAAACAGCTACCTCTGGGCCAACAACTACGTGTGGTCCACCTCGGTGCTGCACGGGGACTAGCGACCGATGGGCCTAACGGCAGGAAAGGGAAACCCCGACGGCGAACGCCGCCGGGGTTTTCTGCTTACGGGTTGAAAGCCCCGAAGCGGTAGGTGAATTCCAGACCAAACAGACGGGGATCCGTCGGCGTCGCCGCGCGAAGATAGTTCTGGTTCTCTTCGTAGCGGGAGATCTGGCGTACGCCGATCTCGTCCAGGATGTTGTTCACAAAGCCAGAGATCACCATGTTCTGGTTGGCACTAGTCCAGCTGACCCGCGCATCCCAGCGGTAGTACTCAGGCGCCTTGTCCACCGGGTTGTTTTCGATTGAGAAGAACACCTCATCGGTGTACGACAGATTGGTGCGGAATTCAATGTCACCGGCGCTGCCAAGAGGCACGGTGTAGATTCCGAAAACCGTCCACTTAATCTCCGGCACCAGCAACAGCTGGTTGCCGTCGATGCTGACCTGCGTATCCGCCAGAGTCGGGAATAACGACGTCGGGATGTTTGCGTTAAAGCGATCCGTGACCAGCGATTGCTGGGAATCTGGAATACCGTCTCCGACCGTATCAACCAGTCCCTCGATCTCTGCCGTGTACTCGGACTTCGTATAGGAGAAGTTGCCGCCCAGGGACAGTCGATCCGTGGCGAGCCAGAACAGATCAAACTCGACGCCGAACACTTCAGCTGAAGGCACCGGCGCTACGTTGTTCACAACCGCGCCCAGGCTGTTGCTGAAGCCGTCGAAGGAAGAATGGATATCTTCGTAGTCGTAGTAATAGATCGACGCGTTAATCTGCAGGGAGCGATCCAGCAGCTGGTCCTTCCAGCCAATCTCGTATGCCGTAATCTCTTCCTGATCGTAGATCGGGTCATTGGAGAGGTTGACCAAGTTGAAACCACCGGCTCGGTATCCGGTTGTGATCCCCGCGTAGAACAGGGAATGCTCGTTGGGCTCCCAATCCAGATTGACCCGGTAGGTCCATGCATCAAAGGTCTCTTCGACAGGGCGATAGAAGTTGATTGCAAACGGTACCCCGCGATAACGGGTCGTGGCATTGCCGGTCTGCTGCAGCGTGGTCGGATCTACCGCTCCCGTGCCGATGTTGTATTGCAGGGTGCTGCCGGTCGTCGTGAGCGGCGCGCCAAGCAGGGACAGATCGAGACCGTTGGCGTCGGTCGCGCCGCTGGGAGTACCACTCAAAAACAACACTTCTGCCAAGCCTAGGTTGCCGGACGCAAGGGCGCCGGGACGGAACTCAGCTGGATTCGATTCTGAGTAGATCAGAACGTTCTCTTCGCCCGTACGATCATCTCGCGCGTAGCGCAAACCCAGAGTCAGAGACAGCTCTTCCGTCAGGAACAACTCTGCCTGGTTGTACCAGGCAAACGCCTCAGAATCGAGCTGCGTCTCGTACTCAACGTAGCTGCCGCAGGTTACTGGACCGCTGCTTATGCGAGTGCATCCACCAGGCCGGTTTTCGTTATCCCCTTGCCAGAGACCCGCGGTGTTGATTGTGTTTCCTGCCTCAAAGGCAGCTTGCTGAGCCGCCGTCAGAGTTCCGGCTCGGAACGCGTCACGACCCGTGAACAGCGTTGGGACCGCGGGGAATACGGCACCAAGCACGGCCGCATTCGGGACGCCCTGAGCGTTCACTCCGTAATCCGCTGCCTGAGTGTATCGATCTTCTTCAACGCTGGAGAAAAAATCGCCGCGCTGCGTAATACTGGATTCGTAGTAGAACAGACCAGAGGTAAATGTAGCTCGATCACCGAAGTCGAACAGAAACTGTATCTCGTGCTGGAAGTTCTCGTTTTCCTGCGACACGTAAAACGTTTCGTCGGCCTGAGTATTGCTCGTCAGATCTCGGTCGGTGGTTCGATCGTAGAAGAAGTCGGTGTAGCCGAACACGTACTTCAACGTCAGCATATCGTTGACGTCCCACTCCAGATTGGAGTAAACCGCCTGATGATCGAAGAATTCCTGCTGCTGACCGTTGGTCGCTGTGTCCAGATCAGTCCCTTCGAAGTCATCAGGATCCCGCACTGGGCCCAGCCGGCAGTTCGCGACGTTGCCACAGTTGAAATTACGGCTCGGCTCATCGTCCAAAGCCGGGTCCACACCCGGGCGGAGGCGCTGAGCAAGGATGGTCTCACCCGTATTCGGGTTAGAGAACGAGAACAAGTCGCTCAGGCCGTTACCGGTCAGTGCGCTTCCTGAGGTGTTGAGGAAGTTGGCCTGTGTCGGGTCAGTGAGGTTCAGGTTCGGGTTGCCGGAAGCCGCTAGTGCATCAGCACCGAGGCTAGGATCGAAGGTGGCAGCGAACCCATCGGTCCGCGACGAAAGGATAGGACGGAAACCAAATACCTCGGAATCGGTATCACGGTCCAAGCCGCCAAACTCTGACAGCGCGATGATACCCGCTGTACCACCTGCACCGCCCATACGCCGTGCGTAGGAGCGCTCATTCGCCCGTACCTTCCAGGACACATTTTCGAAGGGCAACCATTCGAGCGTCAGGACGTAGTTTTCGTCCCCGTAGTTACCGACATCAGGGTTTCTTTCGCCTTCATCGCGCGGCTGCGTTGAAAAGCCCAAGTCATTGTAGTACCCGTCACGCTCGCGCTTGATGCCGTTGAAACGATAGTTGAGCTTGTCCTTGATGATCGGTCCGGACAGTAGCCCGTACACTTCGAAAAGACCACGCGAACCGATATTGGTCTTGATCTCGCCTTCAAATTCGTCGGTCGGCGATTTCGAGATGAAGTTGATCGCGCCGCCCACCGCATTGCGGCCGTACAGCGTGCCCTGCGGCCCTCGCAGTACCTCAATCCGCTCGACGTCGTACAGCCCGCCCTCCGTCGATGCAATACCGAAGTCTTCGGAATAGACACCATCGAAGTAGGTCGCAATCCCTGGATCGCCGCCCAGCGCCCTGAAGGAGCGGCCTATGCCGCGAACGGCCACGTCGTAGGGCTGGATCGTCGTTGCAGGAATGAAGTTGGCGAGGTCTTCCTGGTTGCGGATACCGAAGTCCTGAAGAAACTCACCCTGGAAGGCGGTGATGGAGATCGAAGTATCTTGGGTGCTGGCTTCCCGCTTTTCAGCGGTTACCAGAACCTCTTCGATCTGCCGGGATGAGCGCTCCTCCTGTGCAGCGACCGGTACGGTCACCAGACAGAGCAGGATGCCCAGGAGTGCAGCCAAATGTCGTCTATGCATGCTTATCCCCTCGCTTGCTGACAAAGATGTTTCTACAGATCAACCCTATTGCTAGAAGGCGAACAACCGCGCTGCAGAAAATGCAGCACGGTCGTACTCAATTCCGGCAGGCGTACCGCACCCCCCGCTGGGGTAACGCCTGCCACACTGTCCGGCCAAGCCCTGCGGCTAGTACTCCGGACCCATTTTCCAAACAAACTCCAAACCAAAGATACGCGGCTCGGTGGTCATCGCAGAGCGACGCCAGCCGGTCTCTTCCACTTCCGGCAGCACCTGCCGGATACCGATGTCATCCAGAATGTTGTTGACGAACGCGTTGACCGAGTACTTGCCGGTCACGCTGGTCCAGGTCATGCGCGCATCCCAGCGGAAGTACGCCGGCGCCTGATCTCGCTCCGCTTCGAAGACGGTGAAGTACACATCATCGATCCAGCTCAGGCTGGTGTTCAGGTTCAGTACCCCTCGATCCCCGAGGCTCCACTGATTTTGCGCCCAGGCCGTCCACTTCCACTCCGCGACCCGCGGCAGCGATCTGCCTTTCGCGTTAATGGTGCGATCTTCTGGCGAGAAGATGGAATTGGGTGTGTTCGGATTGAAGTCATCGATCACGTTGAAGTCCGTGGTGATCTCGCTGGGTGTATAGCTGAAGTTGCCGCCAATCGTGAGATCTTCCGTCGCAAACCAGAGCGCATCTGCTTCGACGCCAAAGATCTCGGCACCGTCGACAGCGACTACGCTGTTGGTGGTGCCACCGGTTGCCGACGCTTCGTAAACCACCGAATGGATGTTCTCGTAGTCGTACACGTAGGCGCTGGCGTTCAGCTGCAGAGTGCCGTCAAGCAGCGTCGTCTTCAGACCGACTTCGTAGGCGATCAGCTCTTCGGGCTCGTAGGTCGGCGATTCACTGAAGAAGCCCAGGTTGAAGCCACCGGCGCGGAAACCGGAAGTGGCACCCGCGTAGATCAACGTGTTGTCATTGACGTTGTAGTCAAAGTTCAAGCGCCAGGTCACCTTGTCGTCCTTGCGC
Source organism: uncultured Pseudomonadales bacterium (assembly GCA_964640725.1). Lineage (GTDB taxonomy): Bacteria > Pseudomonadota > Gammaproteobacteria > Pseudomonadales > Azotimanducaceae > CALHVX01. Next base: position 6,418 of record CAZXIJ010000046.1, read on the forward strand.
TCCACCGGCCGATAGACCGTCAGGCTGACCGGCAGGCCTTCCGTCAGGATCGTGTTGCCGGTGTACTGCAGCTGGCCGTTCGCATCGAGATCCGGAATACCGGTCGCTGCATCGCCAACGATCGAGCCCAGAGCGATATTGGTCGCCACCAGCGTTGCATTGTCGAGCGGCACAATGTTCTCGCTGTAGCGGAACAGGTTTTCTTCGCCCGCGAGCTGATCTTCAGCCCAACGTACCCCGAAGGTCACCGACAGCTTGTCGTTGATATCGAACACGCCCTGCGTATAGGCCGCATAAGCTTCGCGCTCGGTACGGGTTTGATACTCGAGATCGGTTGCGTCGGTCACCGGACCGTGGGGGACACGGGTACCAACATCCCCTTGCCAGTCGCCTAGGTAAAGCGTCGTGCCGTTCGGCAGCGGAATGCCCCCCGGGGCTCCGGCTTTGCCCTGAAAGAGCGTGGTGCGCGGCGCGCCGAACACCGGAACACTCGGATTCAGATAGCGAGCTTCGCTCGTTGAAGAGAAGAAATCGCCCCGCTGAGTGATCTTCGCGTCGTAGGCAAACGCCCCGCTGGTGAAGCTCAACCGATCGTTGACATCCCAGAACCACTGCAGTTCGTGGGAAACGTATTCCGTTTCCTGAATCACGTAGAACTGCCGGTCGAAATCCTGGCTGGCGGTCAGATCGTCATCGGTGATGCGGTCGTAAAAGTAGTCCGTGTAGCCAAAAATGTACTTGAAGGAATGGTTGTCGCTCGCATCCCAGGTCGCGTCGAAGCTGACCGCCTGGTGATCGAACCGCTCGAAATTCAAGCCGTTGGTCGTGGCGCACAGATCGTCGCCCTTGATGTCGTCCCGATCAAAGAACACGCACTCGTTGGTCGGGTTCGGGTTGCCGAAGCCCTGGTTCGGGCGTCCCGTGGCACCGCCAAGGGCCGGATCCAGACCGCCCCGCAGCCGCTGGGCTTCGACCACCTGCCCCGTGGTCGGGTTGGTGAAGTTGAAGACGTCGGCGTTCGGGTCGAAAAAGTCGTTGGCAATGAAGTCTGTCTGGCTGCGATCGACGGCGCGAAAGCCAAATGCTGGCGAAATTGTATTGCGCGTCGGCAGGCCTTCTTCAGACAGAACCACGAGGCCGCCGCCGTCCGCGCCGCCCATGACGCGATTCACTGACCGCTCGTTGACACGCGTGTTGAGTTCAATGTTGTCGGTCGGGTTCCAGCGCAGCTGCAGGGTGTAGTTCTCGTCCCCCAGGCTGTCGAGGTCTTTGCCGATGCCCTTTTCTTCGATGATGCCGTCGCGCTTGCGCTTGTAGCCGGTGACGCGCGCCGCCAGCTTGTCCTTGATCAGCGGGCCGGAGATCATGGCGTAGCCTTCCCGACCATCAAAGTTGCTGAGTACGGTTTTGACTTCCGCCTCGAACTCATAGGTGGGCAGCTTGTGCAGAAAGTTCACGGCGCCGCCAACGGCGTTACGGCCGTACAGGGTGCCCTGAGGGCCGCGCAGCACTTCGACCCGATCGATGTCCCAGAAACCGCCGGAAGAGGCGATGTAGAAGTCCTCGGAGTAGACCCCATTGACGTAGGTGGCAACGCCCGGGTCGCCGCCGAGCGCGCGGAACGGACGGCCGATACCGCGAATGGACAGGTCATAGGGCCGAATCACGGTCGCCGGAATCAGATTCTGCAGATCCGACTGGTTGCGGATACCAAAGTCTTCCATGAAGTCACCGGTCAGGGCGGTGATGGAAATGGACGTATCAGAGACCGACGCTTCTTTGCGCTCGGCGGTCACCATGATTTCTTCGATCTGACGGGCACGCTCCTGAGCAATCGCCGGAGTGGCCAGAGTTGCGGCAATCGCGCACGCAACAGAAGTCCGCAGAGTGCGGGCTGGTCGAGACATATATAATTTTCCCCTCAATTCCCTCAAGACCCGCCGGTACTCCCAAGTACCCGACAAGCCGACTTCCGCGCCGTAGAAGGCTCTCCTGCCTATCGTCCCGCCCCCGCAAATGCGGTTGCCAGGGATGATCCCTACGAATACGTAAGTTGCTGTTTTCCCAACCAGCAACCCATCACGTGCGCTTCACCTCACTTATATGGAGCCCCCGGGTCAATGTCAATCGCTTTGATGTGCTTGTCCGGCCAGAACTTCAGCTACATCAGTCTTGCGCGCCATCCGCAGCACCGATTCCTCGTCCGTGTACGCGGCCAGCTCTTCCAGGGGCACCCAGGCCAGGGAGTGGGACTCGTCGCTCACGACAAAATCCTCGGAGGCCGCGGCCTGGAACAGAAAGCGGAGATCCAGATGATGGTGCGCAGGCTCAGCCCCGCGAGCGGGAATCTCGTGAACGTCGATGTCGAACACCGAATCCTGGATCAGGACAAGATCGAGACCGGACTCCTCGAGCCCCTCGCGCCGGGCCACCCGCAGCGTATCCGGATCGCCGTCGCTGTGGCCGCCCAGCTGCAGCCAGCGATCGAGCTTGCGGTGGTGGGTCAGGAGGGCGCGCTGGCCCGAGCGGTCCAGGATCCAGGCGGAACCCGTGATGTGGCCCAGCCAGCAGTCCCGCTCAAAGCAGCGCGGGTCGGCATCGACGACGGCGAGGATGCGGGCGGCCACCCGGGCCTCATCCGGATACCGCAGCAGGTATTCCGCCAGGCGATCGCGAAGCAGTTGGCGGTGCATGGCTTGCGGTAGACTCGTCGGCCAAATTCACAACGGAGACCGACTATGATCGCAGTCATCGCGAAACTCAACGTGGCCGAAGGCAAAGAAGCCGACTTCGAGAAGCACATGCTGGGCCTGGCCGAGCAGGTGCGGGCCAACGAGCCGGGCAACCACCTGTACACCCTGTGCAAGGACGCCGACGGCAAATATCTGGTCATGGAGCTGTACGAGTCCGAAGAGGCGCTGACCGCTCACGGCCAGAGCGACCACTTCAAAGCCGCCGGCGCCGGTTTCGCCGGGCTCATGGCGGGCGCGCCGGATATCCAGAGGCTCGAGGTGGTGGGCTAGACCGGCCTGCCGCGGGTTCCCGGGCTCCGCTAGCGGAGTCCGGGAATCGAAAACAGCTCGGCGAGCTGCTCCGTCATGGCCCCGCCCAGCTGCTCCGCATCGGTAATGGTGACAGCGCGGCTGTAGTGGTGCGTCACGTCATGGCCGATGCCGATCGCCACCAGCTCGACCGGCGAGTGGTTCTCGATCATGCTGATGGCGTACTTCAGGTGCTGCTCCAGATAGTTGGACGGGTTCACCAGCAAGGTCGAGTTGTCGACCGGCAGGCCGTCCGAGATGACCATCAGCACCTTGCGCTGCTCCGGCCGGGACACGATGCGGTTGTGCGCCCAGATCAGCGCTTCGCCGTCGATGTTCTCCTTCAGCAGCTCCTCTCGCATCATCAGCCCGATGTTGCGCTTGGTGCGTGACCAGGGGTCATCCGCCGCCTTGTAGATAATGTGCCGCAGATCGTTCAGCCGTCCGGGGTTGGCCGGCTTGCCCTCAGCAATCCAGGCTTCCCGGGACTGGCCCCCGCGCCAGGCGCGGGTGGTAAAGCCCAGAACCTCGACCCGCACGCTGCACCGCTCCAGAGTCTTGCCCAGGATGTCGGCGCACATGGCGGCGATGGTAATGGACCGCCCGCGCATGGAGCCGGAGCTGTCGATGAGCATCGTGACCACGGTGTCGCGAAAGTTCATCTCCTTCTCGCGCTTGTAGGCCAGCGGGTTCATGGGGTCGACAATGACCTGGGCCAGGCGCGCCGCATCCAGCGTGCCCTCCTCCAGGTCAAACTCCCAGGTTCGGTTCTGCTTAGCCATCAGCTTGCGCTGCAGCCGGTTCGCGAGCTTCGAGGTGGTGTGCTGCAGGGGCACCAGCTGCGCATCGAGCAACGCGCGCAGGCGAATCAGCTCGTCGGCATCCGCCAGCTCTTCGGCGCGTATGGTCTCGTCAAAGTTCTCGTTCCAGGCCTGGTAGTTGAAGTCGACGGCAATGCGGCCGGAGTCGTCCGGCATATCCGGCGGCGCTTCGTCCGGATCCATCTCGCTGCCCATCTCGTCAGCGTCGGCGTCCATCTCCATCTCGACCATGGACGCATCGCCGTCCATGTTTTCGTCGACCATGGCGTTGTCGTCGAGCATCACATCTTCCGGGTTCGCCTCGGAATCCGTTTCGGGGCTCTCGTCGACGGTCTCGGCATCGTCGTTCTGGTTGTCGCCTTCGGGCTGGTCGTCGGCATCGGCCGCCAGCCCGAGGTCCGCCAGGATGCTGCGACAGACCTCGGCAAACTGCGCCTGATCGTTCACGTGCCCCTTCAGGGCCTCGATGTCGGCGCCGGCATGCTCCTGGATGTAGTCGCGCCAGAACTGCACCACGTTCTCCGCCGCCGGCGGCAGCGTGCGCCCGGTCAGGGACTCGCGCACGAGCAGCCCCACGGCAATGCTCAGGGGCGCATCGGCTTCCGAAGTAATGCTGTCAAAGGCGGCCTGCTGGCACTGCAGCTCCAGGTATTGGTCCAGGTTCTGCGCGACCCCTTCCATGCGCATGGCACCGATGGACGCGATGCGCGCATCTTCGATCCACTGGAACATTTCCTGCGCAGGGCCGCCCGCCGGCGCCGCCTGGGCGTGCTGGGCAGGGTCGTGGTAGCGCAGGCGCAGGGCGAACTCGTCGCCCATGCCGCGCACCGCGTTGACTTCGTCTTCGCTGCTGCCGAGGTTCGGCAGGGGCACGCGGATCCGGTTGCCGCGGATCGACGGGTTGCCCTGACCGAAGGTCACCTCCAGCTCGTCGTCACCGGCAATGGCCCGGATCGTCGCGGTGGTGGCCCGCTTGAAGGGCTCCAGCGGGTGGTCTTCGTCACTCATGGCGCGTGCTTCGTCGCCGCATCAGGCGCTTTGCAGCGCGATGCCGGCCGTGGCGTCGCCCAGGTCCTCGCCCATGCAGCGCTGGTAGTACTCCGCCACGATGGGTCGCTCCAGCTCGTCGCACTTGTTCAGGAAGGTCAGCCGGAAGGCAAAGCCCATGTCGCCAAAGATTTCGGCGTTCTGCGCCCAGGTCAGCACTGTGCGCGGTGACATGACAACGGACACATCGCCGTTCACGAAGCCGCGGCGCGTCAGTTCGGCCACGCTCACCATATTGGCGACCGTGCGCTGACCTTCCGGCGTGTTGCCGAAGAACGGCGCCTTGCCGAGCACGATTTCCGTTTCTTCGGCGTGCTCCAGATAGTTCAGCGTGGTGACGATGCTCCAGCGGTCCATCTGGCCCTGGTTGATCTGCTGCGTGCCGTGGTACAGGCCCGTGCTGTCGCCCAGACCGATCGTGTTGGTCGTCGCAAACAGGCGGAAGTACGGGTGCGGGGTGATGACCTTGTTCTGGTCGAGCAAAGTCAGCTTGCCCTCGACCTCGAGCACACGCTGAATCACGAACATGACATCGGGCCGGCCGGCATCGTACTCGTCAAACACCAGAGCCACAGAGTGCTGCAGCGCCCAGGGCAGAATGCCTTCCTTGAACTCGGTGATCTGCTTGCCGTCCTTCAGCACGATCGCGTCTTTGCCCACCAGATCGATGCGGCTGATGTGGCTGTCGAGGTTGACGCGCACGCAGGGCCAGTTCAGCCGCGCGGCGACCTGCTCGATGTGCGTGGATTTGCCGGTACCGTGATAGCCCTGAACCATGACCCGGCGGTTGTGGGAAAAGCCCGCCAGAATCGCCAGGGTGGTATTGCGGTCGAAGCGGTAATCCTCGTCGATCATCGGTACGTGATCGCTGCGCGTCGAGAACGCCGGCACCTCGAGATCCTGATCGATCCCAAAGGCGTCGCGAACGCTGACGGTCGTATCCGGTGCCATGTCGGGCGTGAGGCTGTCGTCGCTGGTCATGGCTGGCAAAAATTCCTTGTGCTGAGAATGCGGGCTGCATGGATCGGGAACGGCGGGAACGGGTGACTGCAGGCCAGGGCGAACAGGCGGCACCGAGGCGCTTTCCATCAATGCCCTAGTTTAAGATAGCCGGCGTGGTAAGCGAAGCAGATGAAGCATGACCCGGATCTATCTTGTGCGGCACGGCGAAGCTGCAGCCGGTTTTTCTGATCACAAGGACCCTGGTCTGAGCGCCCTGGGGCAGCAACAGGCGGAAACCGTCGCGCAATCTCTCAGCGCGCTCACCGGCGCCGTGCTCTACAGCTCGCCGCTGGCCCGGGCCCGGGAGACCGCAGCGCCGTTGGAGACCCTGCGCGGCGTCAAGGCGGGCATCGAGCCGGCACTGGCCGAGATACCGTCACCCAGCACCGACCTGGCCGAACGCGCGCAGTGGCTGGGGGCTGCCATGGCCGGGGCCTGGACCGCCCTGCCGCAGGCCCAGCAGGCCTTCCGCAACGCGCTCGTCGCACGCCTGCTCGAGCAGGCCGAGGACGCGATCTTTTTCTCCCACTTTGTGGCGATCAACCTCGCAGTGGGCGCTGCCATGGGCGATACCCGCATGCACATCTTCTCCCCCACCAATGCGTCCGTGACGGAGCTGGCCACCGACGGCCAGTCGCTGCAGCTGGTCGGCCTCGGCGCCGAGGCCCAGACCCGAGTGAATTGAAGCGGAACGGTCATTCTGGCCAAACTGCACGCCAAAACTTAGGCAGATTCACCAGCAACCGCATCCCTAGCGGCCTTTGTTATGGAAGCCCGCGCACTAAGTCATTGATTTTGGACAACCCAGGGCGCTGACGCAGGGTGGCACGGTTCCTGTTTAGGGAAGGAGGACTCCCCCACAGAGCCGATCACAACGCATGATCGCCACCTTCGCCAGACACCCGGTCGCCGCCAATCTGACCATGATCGCCATGATTATGGCCGGCCTCTGGGCACTGCGCGTGATGCCCACTCAGCTGGACCCGCCCACCGAGTACCCGGTGATCTTCGTCGACGTCGACTGGGAGGGCGCCAGTGCCGAAGACCTGGAATCCCTCGTCACCCGGCCCATCGAACAGGCGCTGCAGGCGCTCCCCGGCCTGCGCGAACTGAACTCCCGCAGCAGCTTTGGCGAGGCACGGCTGGCGGCTCAGCTGGTGCACGATGCCGACCTGATGCTGGCGCTGGATCAGGTCAAACAGCGGGTGGCGAGCATACGCAACCTGCCCCCAGGCATCGAAGCACCGGTGATTCGCCGGCCGATTGACCTGGAGCCGATCATGCAGCTGATCGTCACCGGACCCGGCCCTGCGACCGAGCTGGTGCCCCTGGTCCGAAACTTCGAGCAGACCCTGCTGGCCCGGGGCGTGGAAGGCGTGTTTTACGACGGGCTGCCAGAGGAAGAAATTGCGCTCCTCGTCGCCAGCGAGCGCCTGCCCCAGCTCGGGCTGACGCTCCCGGAGCTCGCCGCCCAGATCGGCGCCGTCAGCCGCGATGTGCCCGCGGGCGCCCTTGGCTCGGGCCAGGGCGCGACGCAGCTGCGCAGCCTCAATCAGCAGCGCACCGCGGCCGGCTTTTCGGAGCTGGTGATCCGCAGCGGCGATGCGCTGGTCCGCCTGGGCGATATCGCCGAGGTGGTGCGCCGGGCCCGACCCGGACAGCCGGCCCTCAGCCGCGACGGCGAAGCCGCCATCGAGATGATGCTGTGGCGCACCACCGGCGCTGATGCCTACCAGAACGCCCAGCTGGTGGAGCAGTGGCTGGCCGAGGTACGGCCGACGCTGCCCGCGGGGGTCAACATCGACACCACCACCGATGTCTGGCAGCTGCTGAAAGCACAGCTCGACATGATCGGCAGCAACGGCCTGTCCGGGCTGGTGCTGGTACTGGTCGTGCTGTTCGTCTTTCTCAATGCCCGGGCTGGCTGGTGGGTGATGGTCGGGATCCCGGTGAGCTTTCTGCTGGCGCTCGCTGTGTTCTACATGGGCTTCGGCTACGGCATCAGCATCATCGCGCTGATCGGGCTGATCATGGCGCTCGGGATTGTTGTGGATGACGCCATCGTCGTCGGCGAAGACATCGTCGCCCTGCACGAGCAGGGCGCGACCCCGGAGGAAGCCGCGGTCCGCGGCGCCAAGCGCATGTTCGTGCCCGTCGCCACCTCTTCGCTCACGACCCTCGCGGCCTTTCTGCCGCTGCTCATTATCGGTGGCATGCTCGGCGATGCGGTGCTCGCCCTGCCAACGCTGCTGCTGTGCGTCATCATCGCGTCTCTGATCGAGTGCTTCCTGGTCCTGCCCGGCCATCTGCGCCACAGCCTCAGCCAGCCCGGCGCCCGCACCGTGCCGGCCTGGCGCACGCGCTTTAACCGCCGCTTCGAGCAGTGGCGCGACCGCAGCTTTCTGCCGGTGGTGCGCACCGCCCTGCAACATCCGGGCGCAACCCTGTGCGCCGCCCTGGGTGCGGTCACCGTCGCCTTGTCGCTGGTTGCCTCCGGACACGTCGGCTTCAATCTCGTGACGAGCTTCGATTTCGAGAGCCTGGAGGCCAACGTGACCTTCAGTGCCAACGCCACGGCGCAGGAAAAGGCCGCGTTCATGGGCGAGATCGAAGCCGGCTTGGTGGCCATCGATGCCCGGCACGACAACGGCAACCTGACGGGCTGGACCAGCAAGCAGCGGCTGGCCTACTTCAACGGCGACCGTTACGCCGGCGACGAGTACGCGTCCCTGCGCGCGGACTACGCGTTCGAGGAATACCGGACCCTGGCGCCGGATGCGTTCCTTGCGCAGTGGCGCGAACAGGTTTCGCAGCCCGCCTACGTCGAGCAGCTGGAGCTGAAGGTGGCCGGTGGCGCTGCCGGCGGCGAACCGGCGCTGACCCTGGTGCTGAAAGGCGACGAGCTGGCGCAGCTCAAGGCCGGCGGCGAGGCGCTGGCCCGCACCCTGGCCGCCTACCCTGGCGTCACCAACGTCAACGACAACCTGCCCTACGGCAAGGCGCAGATCATCTTCGAAGTCTTGCCCGTGGCGCGGCAGCTCGGCCTGTCGACGAGCGAAGTCGGCGCGCAGCTGCGCGCGGCTTATACCGGCGCCCGGGTACAGCTGTTTAACGAGGCCGACAGCGAGATCGAAGTGCGGCTGCGCCTGCCCGACGCCCAGCGTCAGGACATTGCCAGCCTGCGCCAGTTTCCGGTGCGCACGCCGACCGGCAGCTTTGTGCCCCTGGGCAACATCGCGCAGCTGCGCTACCGGCGCGGCATCGACCTGCTCCGCCACACCGACGGCGCAATGGCCATGAGCGTGAGCGCCGATGTTGACAGCGAGCAGGCGAACGCCATGTCGATCCTGGAAGACGTGCGCGCCGACATCCTGCCGGGGCTGCTTGCCAAGTACGGCCTGAGCTATGACCTGGGCGGCCAGTCGCAGGCCGATGCGGAGCTGTTGGCGGTGATGCAGCTCGGCGCCTGGCTGACCCTGGCGTTGATCTACCTGGTCCTGGCCTGGGCGTTCTCGTCCTACCTGTGGCCGCTGGCCATCATGATGGCGATTCCCTTTGGCTTTACCGGCGCCGTGACCGGTCACTGGATTATGGGCGTCGAGGTCGGCGCCATGTCCCTGCTGGCCTTCTTCTCCCTGACCGGCATTGTCGTCAACGATTCCATTGTGCTGGTGAGCTTTCTGCGCCGAGAGCTGGCTCGCGGCACCGAGCTGCGCGAGGCGTTGCTGCTGTCGGTGCAGGCGCGCTTTCGCGCCGTACTGCTGACCTCGGCCACGACCATCGCGGGCCTTGCGCCGCTGCTGTTCGAGCGCTCGACGCTGAGCATGTACACCACGCCCATCGCGGTGACGCTGTGCTTTGGCCTCGCCTTTGCAACCTTGCTGGTGCTGGTTGTCATTCCGGCACTGCTGGTCCTGCTCGAAGGCGGCAAGGCGCGGCTGGCGCGCTGGGGCGGTGTGCGCCCCGCGGCGGGCTTGCCCCCCAAGGATTCCCTGACCTCCCATCCCCTGACCTCCCAATCCCCGACTCAAGGAGCCTCCTCATGAAAGGCTGGCCGAATCGCCTGAAATCGTCTTTGCAGCCTGGCAGCAGGCTGCGCCCGATCGGCTTTGCCGTCGCGAGCCTGGCCCTTGGCGCCGTGCTCAGCGCCGGCCTGTTCGCCACCGGGCCGTCTCCGGAGGTCGAGGCGCTGACGGAAAAGAGCTGGCCCGTCACGACGATCGCTGTGCGCCAGGAGACGCTGGCACCGGGCTTTACGGCCTTCGGGCGCGTGGAGTCCCGGCACCGGGCAGAGCTGGCCGCGGAGCTGGAAGCTCGCGTCGCCCAGGTGCATGTGCGTGAGGGCGATCGCGTGGCGCGCGGCGACCTGCTGGTGGCGCTGGAGAACGACGAGCTGCAGCTGAATCTGGCCGCCGCTCGTGCCCAGCGCGCCGCGCGGGCTGCAGAAATGGAGACGCTGGCGCTGGAGCTTTCGCATCTGCAGCGCGTCGACCCTCAGCACCGGGCCCGGCTGCAGGCCGCCGAAGCCAAGCTCGCGCGACACGGCACGCTGCGCGAGCAGCGCCTGATCAGCGATGGCTTTTACGATGATGTGCTGCAACAGGTCAGCGCGGACCAGATCCGCTACCAGGACCACGCGCAGCGCCTGGCCAACCTGCCCCACCGTCTGGCAGCGGCACAGGCCGCCCTGGATGAGGCCATCGCCAACGCCGAGCGGGCGGCCGTCATCGCGCGCCGGGCGCAAATCGTGGCGCCCTTCGACGCCGTGGTGCTGTCCGTTGACGCAGCGGTCGGCGCGACCACCTCGCGCTTTGCACCGCTGGTGGTTCTGGCCGACCGCGACAGCTACCAGATCCGGGTGCCGGTGCCGCCGGCGCATCGCCGGGCCTTTCTGGACGCGGCGCTGCAGGGCGCAGACGCGGCGCCCGGCATTCGCGGCACCATCGAGACAGCGACGGCCAGCCCCATTGCGGCCCGCTTCAGCCACCTCGCGGGCACGGTGCAGGGTGGCCAGGCCAGCAGCGAGGCCCTGTTCCGGCTCGACGAGGCCAGCGATTCGCGGCTCCTGGCGCTACCGCTCGGGAGCACTGTGGAGCTGGCCGTCAGCCTGCCGCCCGTAGCGCAAGCCATCGCGCTGCCACCGGAAGCGGTCTACGAGAACGCGCGTGTCTGGCGGGTGGTCGACGAGCGCCTGCAGCCGGTCGCAGTGCAGCAGCTCGGCACCTGGCAAGGCACCAGCGGTGCCTCGCCGCAGGTGCTGGTTCGATCGGCGCAGCTTCAGCCCGGCGAGCAGGTGATCGTCACCCAGCTCCCGAACCCGATTTCCGGCTTGAAGGTCATCGCGACACCGAGGCCGGCGGCGGAACCGGACGCGTCCCAGTTTGCTGAGCCGGAACCGGACGCTGCGCCCCTGCCGGTACCCAGCCGCGCCGCCGCAACAGCAGCGCTCGCGCGCGAGATCGCCCGGCAGCATCGGGCGCAGTTTCGTCACGGCCAACCGAAGCCGGCTGCGAAGACCGCGCGGGCCGTGCCGGCAGCGCCAATCGTGCTGTTGCCCGCACGCATGGCGACGGCGCCCGGCGCTCAGTCCCGGGCCCCATCGAAACGCCAACACCGGGTATCGTCGCGGCGCTTTCGCATGAGCTGAGCAACCGAGCTCAGCGGCGCGTCAGGAGCGGCCGGAAATCGTCCAGCGTCGGCAGCGGGGATCGGCCGTCTCCCGCCAGGTTCAACAAAAGGCGCTCGAGGCTTTCCCATTCGTTGCCGAGGAGCTGGCCCTTGCCCTGCGCATCAATCAAAGCCAGCTGACCGATCGCCAACGCAATCGCGTCCCGGCTCTGCCGCCGCTGAAAATTCCTGGCCAGGTCCGCCAGGGGCCCGAAGCGTGTCCGGCCCGCCAGCACGTTGCGCAGGGACGCGCCGACCGCGCCCAGCACCGGAAACACCGATAGCCCTTCGTCCTGCAGACTGCGGAGCGCGCGCACGACCCGGGCCTGTTCGCCGCCGAGCACCGCGTTCGCCAGGTCAAAGGCGCCGTAGCTGCTGGCGTCCTCGATACAGGCCATCAGATCTTCCAGGCTCACGGGCTCGGCGAGGTTCTGAAGCTTGAGTTTGTCGATGTGCTGACGCGCGGCCAGCAAATTGCCTTCGACTTTTTCGGACAGGTAAGCCAACGCTTCGTTGGACAGGGCCAGCCCCGCCTGCTTGAGCCGGCCCCGCAGCCAGCGCGGCATCTCCTGCGGCGCAACGTCGTAGATCGTCACGATGACGCCCGCAGCGTCGAGCGCCTTGAACCAGGCGCTCTGCCGCTGCCGGCCATCGAGCCGCGCGCTGCGAATCAGCAGCAGCGTGTCGGGCGGCAGATCTGCCGTATAGCTGCGCAGCACGGCTGAGGCTTCCTTGTCGAACTTGCCGCCGGGGTTGCGCAGGTCAAAGATCCGCCGCGAGGCAAACAGCGACAGGGCCGAGGCGTCCTGCTGGAGCGTTGACCAGTCAAAGGACGGATCAACGTGCATGACCGTGCGCTCGTCGTACTGCTGCGCCCGGGCTGCGGCCAGAATGGCGTCGCAGGTTTCTTCCTGCAGCAGCGGATCGTCGGTGTTGACCAGGTAGATGGGCTGCAACCCGCGCTGCAGCGCCCCGGTCAGGTCGTGCTGCTTGAGCTGCATCCGCTAACCTGCGTGATGCCCGCCAGGCATCTCGGCGTGATGCCCGCCAGGCATCTCGGC
>CAZXIJ010000047.1:0-3725 GCA_964640725.1 uncultured Pseudomonadales bacterium
TTGGTCGGGACGGCAGGATTTGAACCTGCGACCACTTGACCCCCAGTCAAGTGCGCTACCAGACTGCGCCACGCCCCGAGATACCGGCACTGAAGGCCGGGCGCGCATAGTACCCGAGCCCTGCCCCAACGCCAAACCCGTCACGGAATGCCGCGCCGCGCTGCCCTAGCGTAGCCTCTGACCGACCCCGGAGGCGCATCGTGAGCCCCATACCCCAGCTTCTCAGCGCAGCCATCATCGCCAGCGCGTCGCTGTCATCCCTCGCCGATGCCCAGGCGCCCTTTGAGGCGCGCTATGAGGTGCGCTGCACGGCGCCAGAGCGACCGGCCCAGGATGTGCCGCCTGCGACCTGGCAGGCGTTTCTGGACGCCGTTGACACCTTCCGGGTCTGCACCAACGAAGCCATGGAGCACCATCAGGCGATGGCCAGCGAGCACCAGGACAAGGCGCGTGCCGCTGTCGAGCGTTGGAACCAATTCGTCAAAACGTCTCTGAACGCGCCCCAGGACTTTCCGCATCCTGGCGACAAGCGCACCTTGTCGCGCACGCGCAGCGCGAGCGGCGTGCAGGAAACCCACGGTGGGCTGTCAGGCTCAGACCCACACACAGAGCTTCGCCCGCAGTTCGAGGCCCCGCTGCGCGACGATGAGCAGACCTGGGTCATTCAGCGCAGCTATCGCTAGCGCGCCAGGGCGTATGGGGTTTGAGAGAGCACCCGGAACGGGCGGTGCCGATCAGGCCTTGAGAACCTTCAGAACGTCTTCCAGCTCGACGATCATCTGCTTGACCAGCAGGCGAAACTGAGTCTGATCCTGCTTCGCATCGCGGCCTTCGAGCCGCTGGCGCGCGCCGCCGATGGTAAAGCCCTGATCGTAGAGCAAGGCGCGGATCTGGCGGATCACGATGACATCGCTGCGCTGGTAGTAACGGCGATTGCCGCGGCGCTTAACGGGCTTGAGCTGAGGGAATTCCTGCTCCCAGTAGCGCAGCACGTGGGGCTTCACATCGCACAGGCTGCTGACTTCGCCGATCGTGAAATACCGTTTGCCGGGAATGGCTGGCAGTTCGTTATTCTGACCGGGTTCCAGCATATGCTTCTACTCGCGCTTTGAGTTTCTGTCCGGGGCGGAAGGTTACAACGCGCCGAGCACTGATGGGAATTTCTTCGCCGGTTTTTGGGTTGCGACCGGGCCGTTCGCTCTTCTCGCGCAGGTCGAAGTTGCCGAAACCCGACAGCTTGACCTGCTCGTTGCGTTCCAGAGAATCGCGCAGCTCGCCGAAGAACATCTCGACGATCTCCTTTGCTTCCCGCTTGTTGAGCCCCAGCTCGTCAAACAGTCGGTCCGCCATTTGCGCTTTGGTCAAAGCCGCCATGGCGAGCCCTCTTCGCACCGGTCTACTTGCATCCTGCCCTTCCCCACTGTGTACGCTTCCGGCTGCCGGGCGATCTGTGCCGCCTCAACGCCTTGAAGAGTCCTACCTGTGCCTTTGCCCCGAGACGGCCCGAGCTTCTGTCGGGCCAAGCCGTTTAGCAAACAACTAGCATTTGGATCGTACGGTTACCTCCGTACGGCCCCAAACTGCTCACTCAAGGTAGTGACAACCTTCTGAACATACTGCGTGATTTCTTCGTCAGTTAGCGTCGCTGAAGGATCCTGCAAGGTCAAGCCCAGTCCGAGGCTTTTTTGAGCAGAATCAATGCCTTTGCCCTCATATACATCAAACAACCTGAAGTCCACCAGGATTGGGCCCAAAACGGTGCGTGTGGCCGCCTCCAGGGCCGAAGCCGGCACATCCCGGCTGACCAGCAGTGCCAGGTCCCGGCGGGCGGCCTGGAACTTCGAGAAGCGCTCGTAGCGCCGCAACGGGTGCGCCAGCCAGGCCTGGGCATCCAGCTCGAACACAAAGACCGGCACGTCCAGATCCAGCGTCGCCGCCAATTCCGGGTGCAGACGGCCAAAGCGCCCCGCCCACTGGCCGTCCAGCAGCACATCGGCCGCCTGGCCGGGGTGCAGCACCGGGTCATCCTGCCGCGGCTGCACCTCGAAGGCGCCACCGCGCCATCCGGCCAACCGCTCCAGATCCCCTTTGAGATCGAAGAAGTCGAACATGGCCTTCTCGCCATGCCAGCTCTCCGGCGCGCGGTGACCGGCCAGCAAGCCGCCCAGACGGTATTCCTGGGTAAGCTGCTCGCCCGGCAGGAAGCACTGTCCCAGCTCAAAGATCTGCATTCGCGAAAGCTGCCGCGCTGCGTTGCCGCGCCAGACCTCGAGCAGCCCGGGCAGCAGCGTGGTCCGCATGACCGACTGCTCCGTCGACATGGGGTTTTCCAGCCGCAGCGCCTGCGCGCCCGGATCGAGGCGGTCCAGCAACACCGGGTCGACAAAGCTGTAGGTGATGACTTCCTGGTATCCGGCGGCGGTCAGCTGCGCCTTCAACATGCGCTCGCCGCTCTGCGCGACGGGCACCGGGCGCAGGGTCAGGTCCGTGGTTGGACGCCGGCTGGGCATGTTGTTGTAGCCGTGAATGCGGCAAATCTCTTCGACCAGGTCCGCTTCGATGGCGATGTCGAAGCGGTGGCTGGGCGAGCGAATCGTCCAGCAAACGCCGTCTACGGGATCTTCCCGACGTTCAACGACCTCGAAGTCCAGGCGCTGGAACACGCGGTCGACCTCTGCATCGTCAATGCGCGTGCCGAGCAATTCGGCCAGCCGTCGCGCCCGCAAGGTCGGTTCCGCAGCCTGCGGCAGCGTCGCCGCATCGACGGCTTCAAAGACCGGCCCGGCCTCACCGCCGACAATCTCCAGCAGCAACGCCGTCGCGCGCTCCACCGCGCGCTGCTGCAGCTGGTGGTCGACCCCGCGCTCGTAGCGATGCGAGGCGTCCGTGTGCAGCCCGTAGCGCCGTGCCGTGCCCGCCACCGCCAGCGGCGCGAAGAACGCACACTCCAGGAACACGTCCCTGGTCTGGGCGTTGATGCCGCTGCGGGCACCGCCCATCACGCCAGCCAGTGCCAGCGGGCCGTTGGTGTCGGTGATCAGCAGCGTTTGCGCATCGGCCTTGATGTCCTTGCCGTCCAGCAGCGTGAGCGTCTCGTCTGCCTTGGCCATGCGCACGATGACCTCGTCACCGAGCTGCGCGCGGTCGAAGGCGTGCATCGGCTGGCCGAGCTCGATCATGACGTAGTTGGTAATATCGACGATCGCATCGATGCTGCGAATACCGCTGCGCCGCAGCCGCTCCGTCAGCCACTGCGGTGACGGCTTCGCCACATCGACATTGCGAATGACCCGGCCCAGGTAGCGCGGGCAGGCTTCGGGATCTTCCAGGCGCACCGGCAGCACCACATCGTGCGTTGCCGGGACGGCATCGACCTGCGGGTGTGCGACCGGCAGGTCACTGAGCACCCCGACCTCCCGGGCAACACCGGTCAGGCTCAGGCAATCGCCGCGGTTCGGCGTCAGATCGACCTCGATCATGGTGTCGTCGAGCGCCAGCTGCTCGCGCAGCGATGCACCGACTTCCAGATCTTCCGGCAGATCCATGATGCCGTCCGCATCGTCGCCCAGACCCAGCTCCGCCGCGCTGCACAGCATGCCGAAGCTTTCGACCTTGCGCAGCTTGGCCTTCTTGATCTTGAAGTCGTCGGGCAGCACCGCGCCGACCCGCGCAAAGGCCGTGACCAGGCCCGGGCGCACATTCGGCGCGCCGCACACCACCTGATG
>CAZXIJ010000047.1:3825-18758 GCA_964640725.1 uncultured Pseudomonadales bacterium
ACGGGATGGAGCCCGCCGAGCGGCGCCGGTCGGCCCGGCAGCGTCACGTCGATGCGCTCGTCCTCTAAAGCCGCTGCCAGCTGCTGCGCATTGAGCCCGCTCTTGCGCGCCTCGATGGCTGCGGTGACGTCGCCCTTGGCCTCGTTGATCCGCGCGCCCGCCTGCGGCCGCTCTGCAGGATCCAGCTGACCGAGCCCTTTCAGCAATGCGGTCAGCTCGCCCTTTTTGCCAAGGTAACGTACGCGCACCTCGTCCAGGCTGCGCTCGTTGTCGGCGTCGCGCACGGCGTCCAGCGCGGCGCCAACGATGGCTTCAATGTTCATGCGGTCGATATCCCCGGCAATGGTCACAAAAAAAGGGAACGGCACAGGCCCTTCCCTTCTTGCGCGGCTTGCAGCCGCCCGCAGGAGGGGCCCCGTTTAAGGTCCCAGACTGCGTTGTCGTTGATCGGGCCGCACCCGCGACCCGAAATCGTCAGGCCGCAGATGCTGCCTTGGCTTCGAGACCGGCTTTCGCCTGCTCAGCCAGTACCGCGAAGGTATCTGGCTCGTGCAGGGCGATGTCTGCCAGTACCCGACGATCCATCTCGATATCCGCAGCCTTGAGACCGGCGATAAAGCGAGAGTAGGACAGGTCGTGCAACCGGGCCGCCGCGTTGATGCGAACGATCCACAGCGCCCGGAACTGGCGCTTGCGCTGCCGGCGGTCGCGGTAGGCATACTGGCCCGCCTTGATCACCGCTTGCTTGGCGACCTTGAACTGGCGACTGCGAGCGCCCTGATAACCTTTGGCCGCCTTCAGGACCGCCTTGCGACGATTCCGGGAGGCAACACCTCTTTTAACTCTTGGCATTTTCTAAAGCTCCTCAGCGCGCCTTGGTGGGCAACATGGTATCGATGCGTTTCGTGTCGGCCGGCGAAACATCTTCGAGGCCGCGCAGCTGACGCTTACGCTTGGTCGCTTTCTTGGTGAGGATATGGTTCCGGTTGACCTGGCGGTGCTTGTAACCGCTGGCCGTCCGGCGGAACCGCTTGGCGGCCCCACTGTGGGTCTTCATCTTCGGCATTGCCGATTCTCCTTATGCATGTGCCGGATCACTCCGGACAAGCCGTTCCCTGACGGGAACCGTTGCGATGACAAACGGGTGCGCGCAGATTTTGTTGTTGTTGTTCGACTGCGTGCGTTTGTCGTTTTGGTTGCAGGCTGCGAACAGCCTGCCCGTGCTCTTGCGAGCGTTCTCCTGTAAACCTTCAGGACGCTTCCTGTTGCTCCGCCTTATCTTCGGTAGCCCCAGGTTTTCTGCCCTTGCGCGGCGCGATCACCATGATCACCTGCCGCCCTTCGAACTTGGGCGCGGACTCAACCGTGCCCCACTCTTTCAAATCTTCTTCGACCCGGTTCATCAGCTGCATGCCGATGTCCGGGTGTGCCACTTCCCGCCCGCGAAATCGCAGACTGACCTTGGTCTTGTCACCATCTTCAAGAAAGCGTTTGAGGTTGCGCAGCTTGATCGCGTAATCGCCGTCTTCCGTGCCCGGCCGAAACTTGACCTCTTTAACCTGCGTTTGCTTTTGCTTCTTCTTCTGCGCGGCCTTGGTCTTCTTCAGCTCGAACAGATGCTTGCCGTAGTCCATGATCTTGGCTACGGGCGGCTCAGCTTCAGGAGCGATCAGCACAAGGTCCAGGGACGCACGGCGCGCTTCGCTGAGCGCCTCGTCTTTGGACACGATGCCTACCTGACTACCGTCTGCACCAATCAGGCGCAGCTCCCGGGCATTGATGTCGTCGTTGAGTACTGATCGGTCGGCGCGCTTGCCTCCGGCGGCTCTCTTAATAGATGTTCTCCATTGCAAATAGGGACTGCGGTTGCCCTGCCTTCGTGGCGGGGAACGAGACTTGCGGACGAGCGCATACGTCCCGACAACCGAGCGGCGCAAATTCTAATCGGACAACGCGGGCCGGGCAAGCCCCCGTGCAGTCTGGATTGCGGGGCTAAGCCCCTGACCGGGCTCGCGATTTCCACTGCGGTCGCCGGCCATAGGTGGCCGCTCGCCACAACCATTCCACCGGTCCAAAGCGATGGGTTGCCAGCCAGCGCGGGCTCCACCAGAGCTGCCATGCCCAGATCCCCAGAACGACAAGATAAAGCGTGCTGCGGGACAGCGCGCCCACCAGCCCCAGGCCCACGCCGGTGAAGAGGAGCAGCGCGATCAGGCTGTGCGCCAGGTAGTTGGTCAGGGCCATTCGCCCCACAGCCCGGAGCCGCAGCCGAAGCCCTTCCAGGTGCATTCCGGGACGACCGGGCGCCATCAAAAGAAAGAAGCCTGACATCCAGGCGACGGCCATGGCCACCCGCCCCGCCTGGTAGCTGGGATAGAAAAAGGTAAACAGGGTCTCCGGCGCATAGCCGGCAGCGATCCGCCACCAGACTTCCGCGCCGTTGATCGCCAGCCCCAGGGGCAGGCTCACGGCCAGCATCCTGGCGTAGAACGCCCGGCTGCGGGCACCGCTCAGGATCCCGAGCTTCATCCAGGCCATCCCCAGCAGCATCATGAGCAGTGCATCCCACAACATATATGTGGGCAGCGAGAACAGCAGCACGTCCAGGTTGGCAGCCAGGTTCCACGTGAAAACCTGCCCGGCGCTGTCGCCACGGAGCGCGAGTTCTTCCGCCGCCTGCGCCGCGGACGGCGCCAGGTCTGCGACGTAATCCCGCCATTCGTCGGCAGCTGCTGCGGTCTCGGGCGCGATCGTCACTGGCGGATCGGCCATGAGCGCAGCGGCTTCCTGGGCCGCCGCCTGCCGGCCTTCGTCAAGGCCATACAGGCCGCCAGCGCCCAGCAGGGCCAGAAACGCGGCCAGCAGTGCGGCCGTGAGCATCAAGGGTCCGGGGCGCCAATGCCGCAGCGGGTAGAGCAAGAAGCCACAGAGCGCGTAGGTCACCAGGATGTCGCCCGTCCACAGCAACACAAAGCCGTTCAGCAAGCCAAAGACCAGCAACAGCGCCTGTCGTCGGTAGTGAATGCCCGGTGCCCGTGCCGATTCACCCGTCGTAAAGAGCACGACACCGGCACCGAACAGCAGCGAGAAGAGGCCACGCATGGCGCCTTCAGCGGTGATGTCGATGGCAGCCCAGAGCCCCAGATCCAGGAACCGGGCGAAGCCGGTCTCGCTAGCGCCGATCAACGGATTGAAGTAACCGGCGGAGTGCAGCCCGAATCCCAGGATGTTCAGCAGCAGGATTCCGAGCACCGCCAGGCCGCGCAGCTCATCCAGGCCGTGCAGGCGATCTGCACCCGCAACCGGCGCGCCAGAACTCGACATGTACGCTCCCGCAATCCCCCTGGGCGTGGGATCAGATCACATTTTGTTACTCAAAGTAACGTTTCACTGGACTTTTACCCAATCGCGCCCATACTCCGGGCTGACCATTGTGGTCAGACCATATTCCGTCCCGAAATCGCGCTCCCGCCGCCATTTGGCTGGCGATGCCGCACAGCTCCCAGGAGACGCGCCCCGGTGCCAAGCAAACACGAAAGTATCAGCAACATCCTGATCGAAGAAATTCTGGACGGCCGCTACCGCAGCGGCGAGCGCCTGCCGTCCGAGCGCGACCTTTCCCAGCGCTTTGACGCCAATCGCGGCGCCGTGCGCGAAGCCATGAAGCGGCTGGAGCAGATCGGCCTGGCCAGCATCGGCCCCGGCGGCGCCAGGACCAATCCCATCGAGATGGCCAGCCTGGATGTCGTGGGTTACCTGATGGCCCGCGGCGACGCCCCGGACGTTCAGCTGATCGAGCAAATCCTGTCGGTGGTCATGGCGCTGGTCACCACCGCAGCCGAGTCGGCCATGCGGGTGGCCAACGATGACCAGGTGGAACAGCTTCGTGCGCTGGTCCAGCCTCTGATCAACGAACCCATTCACGGCGAAGCCCATTCAGAGGCCCGGCTGGCCCTGATGCACGGCTTCATGACCATCGGCGGCAGCCTCGTGGTGCAGATCATTTCCCGCTCGCTGCTGGAGCAGTTCCGTCCGCGCATGGAATCGATCTGGCCTTACGCCCGGGATGAGGTCGACGCCCAGGCCTATGTGACCTACGCCCGGCAGCTCGACCAGGCGCTTCAGAAGCGTGACGTGCCGGCGGTTCGAGCCACCCTTGAGGCATTGAACGAACTCACCAGAGACAGCGTTATGCGCGCTTTGGTCCGGGCCGAAACCACTCAGGCAGCCAACGCATTATGATCCGTACCTTTGTTATTCCCGCCGTGATCGTGCTGATCTTCGTCGCGGGCGCCGGCGCGCTCATGGCGACCGCGCCATCTCTGCAGCCCGACACCCCGGACCCGATCGCCGTGACCGTTCGTGTCCAGGAAGTGTCGCCAGAGGATGTGCTGTTGCAGGTGGCCTCCCAGGGCAGCGCCCAGCCGACGCAGGAATCGCAGCTGATTCCCGAAGTTTCGGGCCGCGTTGACTGGGTGTCCCCCAGCCTCGTCACCGGCGGCGCCTTCAAGAAAGGCGACACCCTCCTGCGTATCGACAGCGCCGACTATCAGCGGGCACTCACGCGCGCCAAGGCCGCTATGACCCGTGCTGCCGCCGAACAGGAGAACGCACGCTTCGAGGACGAACGTCTGGCCAGCCTCGCCGATCGTCAGCTCGTTTCCCGCTCCGCCCGGGAGGACGCCCTGCGCCGCTTGCGCGTTGCGGAGGCCGCCCTCGCCGACGCCAGAGCCGCCGAACAGCAAGCCCAGGCAGACCTCGCCCGCACAGCAGTCAAGGCGCCTTTTGACGGCCTGGTACGCTCCGAGAGCGTAGACGTCGGCCAGTACGCAGCCCGCGGCTCTGCTGTGGCCAGCATTTACGCGGCCGATGCGGTCGAAGTCCGGCTTCCGATCTCTGACCGGCAGCTGGCGTTCCTGGATCTGCCGCTGACCCAGCGCGGCGCCATTGAGCCTGGCAACCAACCCTTTGTCACCCTGAACGCCGAGTACGCCGGCCAGGAACTCTCCTGGGACGGCCACATCGTCCGTACGGAAGCCGCCATCGATACCGCCAGCCGCATGGTTTACCTGGTCGCGCGAATCGACAGCACAGACGGCCCGATCCCCCTGAACGTGGGCCTGTTTGTGAACGCGCAAATTCGCGGGCGCGAGGCCAAGGACGTGGCTGTTCTGCCCAGATCTGCGCTGCGCAACGACAACCAGGTGTTGGTCGTGGATCGGGAGAATCGCCTGCGATTCCGGCAGGTTTCGCTGCTGCGCCTGCGCGAGGACGATGTGCTGATCCAGGACGGGCTCAACGCCGGAGAGCTGGTCTGCGTCTCGGCGATTCAGACCGCCATCGAAGGTATGAACGTCGTGCCGATCTTCGATCCGGCCTCAGACCGCGCCGCCAGTGTTGACGACATCGCGCCCGCCGCAGCGCCGCCGCCGCTGGAGACCATCGAAGTGACGCGCGCAGACGCGAGCTAGCCGGCCATGCACACCGCAATCGCCTGGTTCGCGAAAAATCCGGTCGCCGCCAACCTGATGATGGTTCTGCTCGTGGTTGGCGGGTTCCTCGGGGCCTTTCTGGTCAATCAGGAAGAATTTCCCAATATTGAGGTCAAAGCCGTCAGCATCAGCGTGCCGTACCTGGGTGCTGCGCCGGAGGAGGTTGAGCGAGCGGTCTGCGTTCGCATCGAAGAAGCGATCGAAGGCCTGGAAGGCATCGACAAGATTCGCTCGACCGCCACCGAAGGCAATTGCAGCATCTTCGCGGAACTTCTCAATGACGCCGACGAAGTCACTGCCCTGAACGAGATCAAGTCCCGGGTCGATGGCATCAACAGCTTCCCCGTAGAGACCGAACGACCCATCGTGTCCAAGGTCACCCTGGCCCGCCGGGTCATTCAGATCGCCCTGTACGGCAACGCCGACGAGCGCATGCTCAAAGAGCTGGCGCGCAACATGCGCGACGATATCGCCGCCATCGACGGGATCTCCCAGGTCGGCATCGGCTACGTGCGGCCCTACGAGATGTCCATCGAGGTGTCCGAAGGCACCCTGCGGCGGTTCGGTCTGACCCTGGACGGCATCGCCCAGACAATCCGCGCCGCGTCCCTCGATATGCCCGGCGGCACGATCCGCACCGACGCCGGCGAGATCCTGATTCGCACCACCGGCCAGGCCTACAAGGGCCGGGAGTTCGGCGACATCGTGGTGCTGACCCGTAATGACGGCACCCGCGTTTACCTGCGCGACATTGCCCGCATCAACGACGGCTTCGAGCAGGGCGACCTGGTCGCCCGCTTTAACGGCAGCCCCGCCGCCGTGGTGAACGTCTCCCAGGTGGGCAGCGAAGATCTGATTCAGATTGCCGATGACACCTTTGAGTATCTGGACCGGGCCACTCCCGCCCTGCCCCCGGGTATCTCTCACTCCGTCTGGATCAACACCTCCGAGGAACTCGAGGAGCGTCTGGATGTACTCAACACCAACGCCGCCGGCGGCCTGCTGCTCGTGCTCATCGTGCTGGCGCTGTTCCTGAAGTTCAAACTCGCCATGTGGGTCGCAGTGGGCATTCCCGTCGCGCTGCTGGGCACCATTGGCCTCTTTCCCTACGCGGACATCACGATCTCCACCATGACCGTGATGGGTTTCATCCTGGTCCTCGGAATCGTCGTTGACGACGCCATTGTGGTTGGCGAGCGCGTGTATGCCCATGAGCAGATGGGCAAATCGCAGCTGCAGGCAGCCATCGATGGCACCTGGGAAGTCAGCGTGCCCGTGATCTTTGGCGTCCTGACGACCATCGCCGCCTTTTTGCCCCTGGTGCTGGTCGACGGCCGCATGTCGGACTTCTTTTCCGTCATCGGCTACGTGGTGATGATCGCGCTGGTCATGAGCATCGTCGAGTCGCAGCTCATCTTGCCCTCGCACCTGGCCCACCGCAGCAACGGCGAGCCCAGCACCGCAATCTCCAAATGGTGGAACCGCGTGCAGGGGGGCATCGCCCAATGGATGGAGCATTTCGCGAGAGACAGCTACGCCCCCTTTGTCGACCGCGCCATTCGCTGGCGCTACGTCACCGCGGCGATTGGCCTGGGCGTCCTGATCGTGGCCGTCACGCTGATCATGAGCGGGCGCGTCATCTTCGGCTTCTTTCCCGCTGTCGAAGGCAACCGGGTCTATGCTCAGCTTGAGCTGCCGGAAGGCACACCGACGGCCGTGACCATTCGCGGGGCCCGGCAGATCGAACAGGCGGCCGCCAAACTCAACGAAGAGTACGCCGCCAAAGGGCTGTTCGACGGCCCGCTGATCCAAAACACCCTGAGCAGCATCGGCACCACCGTTGACCGTGACGGGCCCGGCCGTCCGCCGGAAGCCGGACGCAGCAACATCGCCGAGGTGGTGATCGACCTGTCACCCCTGGAAGAGCGCGGCGAAATCAGCGCCAAGGTGATCGCCAATCGCTGGCGCGAGCTTGTGGGCAACATTCCCGACGCCGTGCGCCTGGCCTACGACGCAGAGACGTTCTCGGCGGGATCGCCCATCGAGTACCAGATCAAAGGCAAAAGCGTCGAGCGCATGCGCGAGGCGGCAGAAGAGATGAAAGCCGAGCTGTCCCGCTACGGCGGCGTCTTTGACATCGCCGACTCCTTCCGCAGCGGCAAGCAGGAAATCCAGCTGGAGCTGCTGCCGGAGGCACGCAACCTGGGCCTGACCCTGAACGACCTGGCAAGCCAGGTGCGCAGCGCCTTTTACGGTCGCGAGGCCCAGCGCGTGCAGCGCGGCCAGGACGATGTGCGCGTCATGGTGCGCTTTCCGGAAGACGAGCGCCGCTCCATCGGCGACCTGGAAGAGATGTACATCCGCACGCCGGACGGCACCGAGGTGCCTTTCTACAGCGTGGCGCGATTCAACCTGGAGCGCGGGTTCTCAAAGATCGATCGCCGTAACGGTGGCCGAGTTGTGGACGTGACGGCCGACGTCGACCGCGGCACCGTGTCGCCAGAAGAAGTCAGCGCGAAGATCCGCCAGGAGCTGGTACCCGCTATCCTCGATCGCTTTCCCGGCATCCAGATCGAACTGGGCGGTGAACAGGAAGAGCGGGTGAAGGCACTCGGCGGTTTGCTGGCCGGCGCCGTGCTGTCGCTGATCCTGATCTACATGCTGTTGGCGATTCCCCTGCGCAGCTATCTGCAGCCCCTGGTGATCATGAGCGTCATTCCCTTTGGCGCGGTGGGGGCCATCTTCGGACACTGGATCATGAGCGTGCAGCTCATGTTCTTCTCGGCGCTCGGCATCGTCGCCCTGTCAGGCGTGGTGGTGAACGCCTCCCTGGTGCTCGTCGACTACACCAACCGGCAACGGCGCGAAGGCGAGCCGATGCTCGAAGCGGTCCGCGACGCCTGCATTGTCCGCTTTCGCCCCATCATCCTGACCTCGGTCACCACCTTCGTCGGCCTGATCCCGCTGATGTTCACTGACACCCCGGCAACGGCGCCTTTCATTCCCATGGCGGTATCGCTGGCCTGGGGCGTGCTGTTCGCGACCTTCATCACCCTGATCCTGGTGCCCTGCCTGTACGTGATGGTCGAAGACTGGCTGGCCTTCCTGGGACGCCTCAAAAATGGCTGGTCCCGGTCAGACAAAGCGGCGGTGAACACCAGCCCGGCGGCCGATACATCTCCGGCCCCTTGAAACAACTGCGTTGAATCCGATTTAAATTCGTGCAGAATTGCGCGGATGACACGCGCGCCACACAAACGCTGCAAGCTGACGCTGGGAATACTCCTGTTCCTGGCGAGCCAGCTGTTCGCGACGGCGCACGCCAGCGAGTTCGGCACGGCGGCCCACGAGCACAGCGGCTACGCCTGCCTGGCGCTGTCTGTGGACGATCACGATGGGCTCGCTCCAGCCGCCGATCTGTGCACTCCGGCTTTGCGCCCTGGCACCAGCACCACTCTGCTGATGCCAGTCCCGAAGCCCACCGACGCCGGCGCGGCTGTCCGCCCTCCTGCCACCGGCCCCCCTTCAATCTAAAGCGCGCCTCGCCCTTTCCTCCCGCCCCGGACGCTCGTGCATTCGCGCGTGTTCGTCGTTGGCGGTCGTCGAACGAATGTAGATTGAATAATGACCAAACCAAACCTGCGGGCGACAACGCTCGCGCTGGCCGCTGCTATGGCGGCCGCAACCTCGCTGCCGGCGAGTGCCGAATCGACCCCTGACACAGACGAGCCCCGCATCGAAGAGATTTTCGTTGTGGGTGATCGCCGCGCCTATCAGGGCAACATTGACGAGCTGGAGAACCCGACGGCCGTCCAGATCATGGATGAAGCGCTGCTTCGAGAGGTCGGCGCCCTGAACCTGAACGACGCCCTCGACCTGTCTGCGTCTGTCGCACGCCAGAACAATTTCGGCGGGCTGTGGAACAGCTTCTCGGTCCGCGGGTTTTCCGGCGATATCAACCTGCCCAGCGGGTTTCTCGTGAACGGCTTCAATGCCGGCCGCGGCTTCGCTGGCCCGCGGGATCTGGTCGGCATCGAATCGGTCGAAGTACTCCGGGGCCCCCGATCGGCGCTGTTCGGCCGCGGCGAGCCTGGCGGCACGATTAACCTGGTCACCAAGCGGCCGCAGTTTGAGACCCGGGGCGAAATCCGCGGCACCGTCGGTCGCTGGGATCAGTACCGCATGGAGGCAGATGTGCAGTCCACGATCGGGGCGGACGAAGCGATCGGCTTTCGACTGGTGGGCTTTTACGAAGATGCCGAGAGCTTCCGGGATACCGTCGAGATCGAAAAAGTCGGGCTGTACCCTTCGGTGACCTGGGATGTATCCGACGCGACCAGCATCACTTACGAGCTCGAGTACACCCAGCAGGACATCCCCTTCGATCGCGGCGTCGTGTTCTCTGACGAGTTCGGCTTCAGCCCCCGGGACACCTTTGCCGGCGAGCCCGGCGACGGCCCCATTGACACAGAAGTGGTGGGCCACCAGCTGGAAATCCAGCACAACTTTTCCGATCAGTGGAGCTTGCTGGCCGGGCTCGGCTACCGGGAGACTTCCTTCGAAGGGGACGCCTCGGAGCCAAACTTCGGCGGACGGCAGACCTACTTCACCGACGGCCGGACCCTGTCGCGATTCTTTCGCTCCCGGGATTTCGACTCCGAGTATTTCGTGGCCCGCGCCGAGCTGGCAGGCGAGTTTGAGACCGGGGCGCTCCGCCATCGCCTGCTCGTCGGTGCTGACTACGACCGCTTTGAGAACAGCCTGTTCATCCTGCGGTTCCGCCCGGGATTCTTTGGGGCCGGCAACGACATCAGCGGCCTCGACCCGGCCGAATATCTGCTGCTGGACGTCTTCAACCCGGTCTATGACCAGTTTCCGCAACCGGTACCAGGGCCCAACACCGATCGGGAAGAAGACCTGGACGGTTTCGGCTTCTACATCCAGGACCAGATTGACCTGACGGACAAGCTGCAGGTCCGTCTGGGCCTGCGTTGGGACGATTTCACCCAGGACCTGACCAACCAACGGGCCGTCCCCGCGACGACGACCACCTCCTCCGACACCCGGGTGTCGCCGCAGTTCGGCGCCGTGTACCTGGTCAACGAGGGGCTGAGCCTGTACGCCTCTTACGGCGAGGGCTTTCGTCAGCAGACGGGCTCAGACTTTCAGGGCAATCAGTTCGACCCGAACCTGACCGAGTCAGCAGAAGTCGGTGTCAAGGCAGACTTCGGCGCGCTGTCCAGCGAAGTGTCCGGGTCCGTGACCCTGGCCCTGTTCCAGGTCGACCAGAGCAACATCCTGGTCAATGACGACCGGCCCGAAGCCGTCGCCGCCGGGTTCTTCTCCCGGTCCGCCGGGGAAGCGCGCAGCCGCGGCGTCGAGCTGGACGCCAACCTTGCCTTCGAAACCGGCACCAGGGTCTGGTTCTCTTACGCCTACACGGACGCGGAGTTCACCAACAGCAACCCGGATGCAGATTTCGGAGCCTTGATTGAAGAAGGCGACCCCCTGATTAACGCCCCGGAGAACCAGATCAGCCTGCAGGTCAGCCAGAGCTTTACCGTTGCCGGCATGCCCGTGCAGCTCGGCGGCGGCGTGCAGTACACCGACGAGCGGCTGGGCTGGACCGGGTTCGACTTCTTCCTGCCCAGCTACACCACTGCGCGACTGTTCGGGCAGATCGAGCCAATGCCCGGCCTGTCGATCCGTGCCGACATCGACAACCTGTTCGATGAGGAGTTCTACACGAACTCCTTTGCCGACGTCTGGGTCGAACCTGGCGCCCCGCGGCGCTGGCGCGTGACGGCGTCCTACGCCTTCTAGCGCTGGCCGCAAACGCCCTGCACAGCCATTGGAGGCTGTGCAGAGGCTTTCAGCATGACTCGCGACACACAGCCTGGCTGAGCAACCTATGAGCAACGAATCCGGAAGTGCCGTCCTCGCAGCAGAGCACCTGAGCGTGCGCCGCGGCGAGCAAGAAGTGCTTAACGACATATCCTTCAGCGTTGGGCAGGGCGAGGTGTTTGCGCTGCTCGGCGGCAACGGCGCCGGCAAATCGACGACCCTGCTGACCTTTCTGGGTTTCCTCGCGCCCACCGGAGGCGCGGCCATGGTCAATGGCCTGCCAGCCCACGACAACATGAAGGCTGTGCACCAGCAGGTCGCCTACCTGCCGGAAGCCGCCCAGCTCTACGCCCACCTCAACGCCTGGGAAAACCTGGACTATTTCCTGTCCATCGCCAAGGTCGAGCACAGTCGTGCGGCCATCGATCAGGCGCTGGATACAGTCGCGTTGGCAAGGGATGCCCGGGGCCGGCCTCTGTCGGCGTATTCCAAGGGTATGCGGCAAAAGGTCGGCATCGCTCTGGCGATCCTGCGCGAGGCACCGATCCTGCTGCTGGACGAGCCCACTTCCGGGCTCGATCCCGTCGCCATCGACGAGTTCAACGCCATCGTCATCAACCTCGCCCGCCAGGGCACGACGATTCTGATGGTCACCCACGACGTCTACGGTGCCTGCCAGGTGGCAAGGAACATCGCCCTGCTGCAGAAAGGCCAGATGGTCGGGCACTTCACCAAAGCCGGCGATCAGCCCATCTCCGCCGACGAGGTGCACCGGCAGTTCGCGGAGTATCACCGCTCATGAGCACCGCAGCGTGGCGCATCGCCCAGGAAGAATGGCGGTACTGGTCCCGGTCCCGAACCGGGGTCGCAGCGGCGGCGGTTATCGTGCTGTTGGTGCTGACCTCCGCCGTGACGACTTATCAGCGGGTCGAATCGGAACGCGAAACTCGAACACAGCTTCAGGCCAAAGCCGAAGAAACATTCCTGAGCCAACCGGACCGGCACCCGCACCGCATGGTGCACTACGGGCACTACGTGTTTCGGGCGCCAGTGCCGCTGGCGATCGCCGACCCGGGGGTGGATCCATTCACGGGAACCGTCATGTTCCTCGAGGGCCACCGCCAGAACTCACCGACCTTCGCCCCGCGCTACACCCAGGCACAGGCCGGTCCGCTCGCAGAGCTGTCCCCAGCCCTGACCTATCAGCTGCTGGTGCCGTTGCTGCTGATCGTTGTGGGCTTCGCCAGCCTGGCCCGGGAACGCGAGGCCGCGACCGACCAGTTGATCGTCACCATGTCCGTCAGTCCCGGAACCCTGTGGCTGGGCAAGTCCCTCGCGCTGGCAGCAGTGGCGCTGATCGTTTCCTTGCCCCTGGCGGTGCTGTGCGCCTACGCCTGGCGCCAGGGCGAGAGCGGCGGCATCGCCCTGCTCTTCTGGCTCGGCTACCTGGCCTACCTGCTGTGCTGGTCGCTCATCATTACCGCGGGTTCCGCCTGGGCCCGGCGCACCGCGACGTCCCTGTTCCTGCTGCTGGCGTGCTGGCTGGCAATCAGTCTGCTCCTGCCCCGGTTGGCGAGCAGCGCAGCTGACGCCCAGGCCCCGCTGAACAGCAAGGTGTACAACGACCTGCAGCTCGCCCAGGAAATCCGCGACGACGTCGACGGCCACAACGCCAGCGACCCGGGCTTTGCCGCGCTCCGCTCCGCGCTGCTGGCCCAGTACGATGTCGACAGCGTCGACGACCTGCCCGTTAATTTCCGGGGCATCGCGGCCGAGGCGGCAGAAGCGTCTTTGACCGAGACCATGAATCGTTTCGCCCAGCGGCGCGCAGACCAGGAGCAGGCCCAGGTGGGTCTCGCCAACCGCTTCAACTGGCTATCGCCCTTTCTGGCCTTGCGAACGTTCTCGATCACCACCGCTGGCTCTGACCTGACGGCGCACCACCGCTTCCTGAGTCAAGCAGAAGCGATTCGCTTCGCGTTCGTCCAACGCCTGAATCGGGTGCACACGAACGAGCTGTCCTACACGGTGGATATGAACCGCAGCAACGACGACGCCTCATCCCAGCGCGCGCGCGTTGACAGCCATCACTGGCGGGTTCTGGACGACATCGATTGGGCCCCGGCCAGCCCCGCAGAGCGGATCGCTGGCGCGGTCCCGGCTCTGGCTGCCCTGCTGCTGTGGACCCTGATCGCTGCCCTGGCAGGCTGGCTGGGCACGCGCCGGGCGACCTGGTCCGCCCATGGGTAGCCTGGTTGTCGAACTGCGCTTTGCGCTGCGCGAGCGCGCCGTCATGGCAACACTGATTTTTGCCGTGTTCGTCAGCACCTGGGCGGTCTACACGGGCCACATCGAGGTCGAGGCGCTCGAGGCGGAGCGCGCTTCGCTCATCACCGCAGCGGAGGAAGACGCCCGCTACGTCATCAGCCAGCAGGCGGATGCCGGAAGCGCGGCCTACTACGTGTTCCATCTGACCCACCAGCCCCTGGCGCCGGTCGCCTTTGCCGCGCTCGGTACCCGCGGCGACCTGCCCTGGCAGCACCGGATCCGGATGCTGGCGCTGGAGGGCCAGATCTACGAGGCCGATACGGGCAATCCTGAACTGTCCCGGCTCGGCCGGCTGGACTTTGCATTTTTCGCGGCGATGTTGCTGCCGCTGCTGGTGATTCTGCTGCTCTACGACCTGGACGCTCGCGAGCGCCGGGAGGGCCGGCTGGAACTGCTGCAGGCCACCAGCGCCGGGAACGGCACTGTTCTGCATCTGCGGGCCAGCGCTCGAGTCCTGTGGTTGCTTGCTGCCTGCCTGCTGCCCTTCATTGTCACGGCGCTCTGGGTGGGCGCACCGATGGGCCGCAGCCTCGCGATGATGGGCGTGGTGACGGGACAGGTCGCCTTCTGGCTATTGATCTGTCGCTGGTTAACGCCCCGGTGCAAAGAAGCCCCAACGGCAGCAACGCTGCTGCTGGCCTGCTGGCTGGTTGCGGCCATGGTGATTCCTGCCCTGGGCAAAACAGTCACTGAGCTGGCGGCCCCGGTGCCCGCCGGCGGCGAGCTGCTGCTCAAGCAGCGGGAAAAGGTGAACGACGCCTGGGACCTGCCGAAGGTAGCAACCATGGCGCCCTTCGCGGCTTCACATCCCCAATGGGCTGACGGCGTTCAGGTCACCCAACCCTTTGAGTGGAAGTGGTACTACGCCTTTCAGCAGATGGGCGACGAGTTCGTGCGCCCGGAATCAGAAGCGCTGCGAGCAGGCCTGGTCCGCCGGGAACGGCTGATGGCATTCACCGCGCTCTTGTCGCCGCCGCTGGCTACCCAGCGTTGGCTGACGCACTTCGCAGGTACGGACCGCGCGCACCATCAGCAGTACATGGCGTGCGTGCGCGCCTTTCACGGCACTTTGCGCGATTTCTACTACCCGATGTTGTTTGGCAGCACGCCCTACAGCGACGCGGCGATGGCGGCGCTGCCGAGCTACGAGCCTTGTCAAAGCTAGGCGGAATCGGCCAGAGCTGGACAGAGAGAACGCCGATCGAAGGAGCGGCGAGAATTTGGTAGGCGCGATTGGAGTCGAACCAACGACCTCTACCATGTCAAGGT
>CAZXIJ010000048.1:0-18398 GCA_964640725.1 uncultured Pseudomonadales bacterium
GGCTCTGCACGAACCCGGGCTGCTGGCTCAAAAAACCGGCCACGTAGTCGCCGATCTCGCGCAGCGCCTGGGCCTGCTGTTCCCTGGTGGTGTTGAAGGTCACAAAGACGTAGTGGTGTTCGTCAGCCATGGCTGCTCCCGGGGTATTGGCGCTGCGGTCAGCGCTCGCTCGCTTCGAGGTGTTTTTGCAGGTTGGCGCAGGTCTGCGCCATGACCCGGCGGGCGATGGCGACGTCTTTCGGGTCGATGCCTTCCACCGCCAGCTTGTTGACCGTTTGCACCTTGGGCATGAGCTGCGTGCGCAACCGCCGCGCCTTGGGGGTCAGCGAAATATAGAACTTGCGCCGGTCGTCCGTGCAGCGCACCCGTTGCGCGAGGCCCGCGTTGATCAGGCTGCGCACGGTGTAGACGATGGTCGCCTCCTTGATTCCGACCCGCTCGCTCAGCTCCTTTTGCGTCAGGCCGTCCGTTTCCCACAGGACCCGCAGCGAGCGCCACTGGCCGCCGCTGACGCCGTGGGGCAGGGTGAGCTGCTCCAGCGCACGCGCGAACATGCGAAAGTTCAGCCGCGACAGGTAGCCGATGCTGTGCATCGGGTTGAGGTAGTCCGTGGCGCTGTCCTTCGCTGCGCGCCGGGCTTTGCGCTGCGCACCCACCCTAGCGGCCCACCCAGTCGGTGATAAGGTCCGCCACGCCGTCCCGGGCGTTCGCCGGCCGGGTCAGGTAGTGGTCGCCATCGATCATCTGCTGCGTTTTGTCGGTGCTGCCCAGCGCATCGTAAATCTGTTGCGCGTCGCTCGGGAACACGCCGCTGTCGGCGTTGCTCTGGATCACCAGCGCCGGCTGCGCGATGCGCGCGAGGTGCGCGGCCCCGCGGCAGTGCGAGTCCTTTAAGGACCACATGGACAGCCAGGTGCGCAGGGTGTTCGTCAGGCCAATGCCCCGCGGCGAGAAGTTGGACGTTTTCGGATCTCCCGCGTAGCACAGGCCCACCTCGCGCTCCGATGGGTCGATGGTGCCGTCCATCAGCCGCAGGTCAGCCCAGGTGCGGTACATGTTGAAGGCCCGGTCCGTCATACCCAGGCCCTTCAGCCGTTTCAGCTCGGCATGGCACCAGGCAGTGATGCGGTCATTGCGCGCCACCTGGGCGGCGCGGTAACGCTCGATAAACTCGGCGCTGTAGGGTGGGCCGTGCTCGGGGTTGTACATGTTCAGGCGCTCGTCGACGCTGGCCGGGTCGGTCTCGTCGGTGACTGACGGGTCGAACCAGTCCGTCAGCACCTCGGGTCGGCCCAGATGCGCGCACAGCGATACGTAGCGGTCGCCGGGCTGCAGGTCGTGCAGCGCGTCGGGCAGCTTCAGGTCCGGGGTGGGGGTCATGGTGACGCCGAGCGCCTGGGACTGGTACGCGCCCATGAGCGAGCCGCCGCCGGAGTTGCCAAGCAGGATCACTTGCTCAACGCCCGCTTCTTCGCGCAGCCAGCGGACCCCGGCGCCGATATCAATCAGCGCGTGCTCCAGCAGAAAGAAGCCTTCAGCGCCCCGGAAGCGGGTGTTCCAGCCCAGAAACCCGTAGCCGCGCTCCGCCAGGTAGGGGCCGAGGTAGTGCTCGCTGAAATCGACGTTGTAGTGCGTGGCGATGAACGCGGTTTTCGGTCGGCCCTGAGCGGGCGTGTGGTACAGGCCCTGGCAGGGATTGAAGCCGGCACCGTTGCGGGCGCTGGTAGCCGATACGCAGGAGACGAAGTGGCGCTTGCTGTCGGCCATGTCCAGCCTCTTTGAAAACAACTTAGTATTCAAAGTATATTGAGCGGAGCGAGGAGGCAACCATCATGAGTGCAGTCAGGGATCACAACGAAGCGGCGCTGCCGGCGCCCACAGAGCGTGCGCTGATCGACGCGCTGGCTGCCCTCAAGCCCATGCTGGCAGACAACGCGATCGCTGCGGAGCAGCAGCGCAAGCCTGTGGATGCGGTCATGGAGGCCATCGAGCAAACCGGCGCCTACCGCTGGTTCGTGCCCAAGACCTACGGCGGCTACGAGTTTTCTTTGAGCGGTTTTATGGAAGTGGGCCTCGCCCTGGGCGACGGCTACCGCATCAGCGGGCGCTGGCAGTGGGGCACCGGCGTTATGCACGCGGACTGGGTCATGGTGGGCGCGCTATCGAAGGTAGAGGGGCAGAAAGCGCCCATGATGGGCATGTACCTGATTCCCCGGGACGAGATCGAGGTGCTCGACACCTGGTATATCGAAGGCATGGTCGGCACCGGCAGCAACGACATCGAGGCCACGGATGTCTGGGTGCCCGCGCATCGGGTCGTCGATCTGTCGACCGTGCGCGACGGCACCAGCCCCGGCGCGGCGCTGCATGACTCGTGGATCTATCGGATGCCGATGCTGCCGGTGCTCGGGCTGACCGCGACCGCGCCGCTGGTCGGTGCGACCACCCAAGCCGTCAACCTGTTCGCCGAGCGCATGCAGGGCCGTACCGTTTACGGCACAACCACCAAGCAGGCGGAGCGGGCGCTTGCCCAGTCACGGCTGGCCCACGCCAAGGCGGAGCTGAGCTCCATTCGCAACCAGCTCTTTGCGCTGGCAGCGGAGGTCGAAGGCTGGGGCCAGCGGGGCCAACCCTGCCCGGACCTGGAGCGCGCCAAGCTGCGGGTCGACATCGGCCAGCTGGTTCGCCGCAGCCGCAACCTCACCCGCGATGTCGTCGAAGCCTGCGGCGCCAGCGCGCACTTTCTCGACAATCCGCTGCAGCGCTGTCTGCGGGATTTGAACACGGCGTCCTGCCATACCGTGTTCGATCTGGATGTCAGCACAGAAAACTACGGCCGTCTGCTGGTGGGCTTGCCCCCCAACGGGCCGGTCTAAGGGCGGCCCGCATGTCCGTGGTCGCCGCCCGCTGCCGCCGGATGCTTCCCGTTGCGCTGGGGCTGTTCTGGTGCGCCGGCGTGCATGCCGCCGATCCGGTCTGTACCGGCACCGACATGGCGCACAAGCAGCTGTACTGGGGCGACCTTCATGTGCACTCGGGCTACTCCCTGGACGCCTGGGGCTTCGGCACGGCGGCAAGTCCGACCCAGGCCTACGAATTTGCCCGGGGCGAGCCGCTCAGGCTCGCCAGCGGCCAGCACGTGCAGCTCGATCGACCGCTGGATTTTATGGCGGTCACAGACCACGCGGAGTGGTTCGACCTGATGTACCTGTGCACAGATCCGCAGCGCAGCGATGACCCGTACTGCGATGTGCTGACCGAGAAAAACACGCCGGCAGCGGGCGGCGCGGTGTTTCAGGAGTACGTGCTGCCGACCATTACCAAGGCGCAGCCGCAGCCCACGCCGCTGTGCCAGGACGATCCCCGGCGCTGCGCCAGGGCCCGGGCCGCGCAGTGGCAGAGAGTGCAGGACCAGGCCAACGCCGCCAACGATCCCTGTGCCTTTACCAGTTTCGTGGGCTTTGAGTGGTCGGCCACGCCGGACTTCAGCCATAACCATCGCAACGTGATTTTCGCGAGCGAGGCGGCCAGCGCCGAGGCCATCGACTACCTGCGCCACCCGTCGCCGGAACAGCTTTGGCAGGCACTCGATCGCCAGTGCCAGCGCGCAGATGGCTGCGAGGCCATCGCGATCCCGCACAACACCAACATGGGCGACGGGCGCAGCTTCGATGTTGAGACCGAAGCCCCGGCCACTCTTGAGCTGCGCGCGCGCTACGAGCGCCTGGTCGAGATCCATCAGGAAAAGGGCAGTAGCGAGTGCCTGCCTGCCTTTGGCAGCACGGATGAAGACTGCAGTTTCGAGCAGTCGCTCACCCGGCAGTCCCGCCCGACGCCGGCGGCCGACTACACGGCGCAGCAATGGCGGCGCATGCGCGGCGGCTACGTGCGGCAGCTGCTGCTGCGCGGTCTTCGGAGCTATGCCGCCTCCGGCGAGCGGGCTGTGAACCCGCTGCAGCTGGGCATCATCGGCTCGACCGATAACCACACCGCCACCGGCGGCTTCGTCGATGAAGCAACCTGGCCCGGCACCGCCTTTGGGCTGGGCAGCCTCGACCGGTTGCTGGCCCGCGGCAGCTGGAACCCTGGCGGTCTGGTGGCCGTGTGGGCCGAAGAAAACACCCGGGCCAGCCTGTTCGCAGCCCTCAAACGCCGCGAGGTCTACGCTACCAGCGGGCCCCGGCTGCGCGTGCGCCTTGCCGCTGCGGGCCAGCGCCTGGGCTGCGAGGCCGCGACCCCGGTCGATGCCCAGCCCATGGGCAGCACCCTCGGCGCGGTGCAGGCCGTGCATTTCAAAATCGAGGCGCAGGCAGACCGCCATCCCCTGGCTGAGGTGCAGATCATCAAGGGCGAGCTGCACGGCGGTGAGCTGCGCGAGCAGGTCATGACCGTCTGGCAGCAGTCCGAAGGTCGCATGAGCGTTTGTGCCCGGTGGCAGGACGACGATTTCGACGCGGCAGCACCGGCCTTCTGGTACGCCCGCGTGCTGCAGGCGCCGACGCCGCGCT
Source organism: uncultured Pseudomonadales bacterium (assembly GCA_964640725.1). GTDB lineage: Bacteria > Pseudomonadota > Gammaproteobacteria > Pseudomonadales > Azotimanducaceae > CALHVX01. The sequence continues at coordinate 4,509 of CAZXIJ010000048.1, forward strand.
GGAGTGCTTATCAGTGCCAGCGCGCCGGCCGCTGCGACGAGTTTCCCGGTGCGGACCGTTGGATTCGCGAGCGCGCCTGGACATCCCCGGTCTGGCACCTGCCAGGGCCCGGCAACGAACCCGCCCCGCGAGCTGTCAGCTCAAGAGGTACGACCGAACAGGAGTAAGACCCGATGCCAAGACTCAAGCAGGTGTCCCGAGCCGATGCGACCGACAACGTGCGCCGCTACTACGACGCGCTCTTTGGCGAGCGCGATCCCGTGGCGGAACCAGGCACTGCGACGGGCACGCCGGGCAACTGGTGGACGGTCTTTGCGACGGTACCTTATGTTTTCGATCACGCCACCAGCCACTTCGGCATGTTCGGCATGTTCGCGTCAGAAAGCGTCAGCCAGATGGATCCTGCAATCCGCGAGCTCGCCATCATGCGCGCGGGCTATACGCAGGCCAGCCAGTTTGTCTTTTCCCAGCACTGCAAGGCCGCCCGGCGCAACGGCGTGGCGGAAGAAAAGATCGCCGCGATTCCCGAGTGGTCCGTCGCAGCGGTGTACGACGCCAAAGAGCGCGCGGTGCTGGCCTGGACCGATGCTTTGATTCTGCAGGGCGGGCGGGCTTCTGACGGGCTGTTCAATGCCCTGCACGAACACCTGTCTGACGAAGACATTCTCGAGCTCACCTATCACGTGATGGGCTACAACCTCCATGCCGTGTGCTGCAAGGCGCTGCGCCTGGAGTTTGATGACGTCGATGAACGGATTGTCGAAGTGCCGGCACCGGGGGCTGGGGAGCCCGTGGACTGGGCCGGTTCGGCTTGGCAGCGAAAGGATTAGCAAGTTAACAAACGCGAAATGCGAGGGGAAACAGCATGACGATACAGATCACGGGTGTCCTTCGGCGGCGAGCAACCGCCCTGACGGTCATTGCGGGATGGAGCCTGGCCCTGGCTGGCGAGCCCGTCATGGCCGCGGATGGAAGTTCCAGAGTGCTGGAAGAGATTGTTGTGACCGCGACCAAGCGCGAGAGCAGCTTGCAGGACGTGCCGATCTCGGTCGGCGTGGTGACCGGCGAGTTTATGAATACCTTCAATATTCAGGACATGAGCGATGTCCAGAACTACGTCCCGGGGCTGCAGGTGCAGCAGACTTTTGGCAGCTGGGCGGTGCGTATCCGTGGGCTGGGATCCGGTATCACCAACCTGGCCTTCGATTCTTCCGTGCCCATCTACATCGATGACGTGTACTGCGGCCGGGGCAAATGTATGGAGGGCGCGTTCCTGGACATGGAACGGCTCGAAGTGGCCCGTGGCCCCAGGGCGCGCTGTTTGGCAAGAGCACCATTGCCGGTGCCATCAACGCCATCAGTGCCCGGCCCACGGACGAGTTCGAAGCACAGTTCCGCGCCGGCGCCGAGCTGGCCTATGGCGGCTATCAGTCCAGTGGCTACATCAGCGGTCCCCTGACAGATGCCATTCGAGCGCGCCTGGCGGTGCGTTTTGACGACCTCGACGGCTACACCGACAACATCTTTCTGGATCAGGAAGACGGCGACAAGCGCTCGCGCGCTGCGCGCCTTGGCATTGAGTTCGACGCCGGTGAGGCCACGACCTTTTACCTGAAGCTGGAGACCGGTCAGTCGAATGCCGATGGCCGCAATAACCAGCTCGTCGCGCCCGGTGCCATGACGCGTGCGACCACGGACCCGAATCTGGAGTTCCGCTCGGACGATCGTCGAAGCGTCTCCACCGGTGCCGAGAAAGAAGACTTCTACGACTACGAGTGGTCGTCCTTCGCGCTCAACATGGATACCGAGGTGGGCGGTCACACCGTCAAGGGCGTGCTCGGCTACTGGGAATACGAAAACGAGTGGTTCCTGGACGTAGATGGCCACCCGGAAGCCATCCTCAACACCTACCTGAGCGATGAGTACGATCAGACCACCGCTGAGCTTCGCGTCCTGTCGCCGGCCAACCAGACCGTTGAGTACATTGTCGGAGCCTGGTATCAGGACTCCGAGCTGACCACGCGGCAGTTCTCGCCCTTCTATCCCGCGTTCTTCCAGTCTGTATTGCCGCCGTTTCTGGTTCCGGCCGTTGGCGACATACCAACCGGCATGGATCGCAACTTCAACCGGGAAAGTGAAGCATTCTCGATTTACGGTCAGGCGACCTGGAACGTCAACGATCGCCTGCGGGCCATCGTTGACGTGCGCTATACGGACGAAGAACAGGATGGCGTGGGCGCCTCCTGGCCGATCTTCTTCAACAGCGGCAGCACCTTCAATCCGAATCGGGTCACGCGCAGCACCTTTGGCCATGATCAGGAGTATCTGTTTCGGCAGAACCGATCTGACGACTCGGTCGATCCGTCTTTGCGCGTTCAGTACGACGTGAACGAGTCCATGATGGTTTACGGGGCTTACGCCGAAGGCTCCAAGTCCGGCGGCATGAAGGCCAACGATGCGACGCTCGGCACGCAGCTGCTGGGCCGGGCTGGTGCCGACCCAGGCTTTGCGCCGCGTTTCCTGGGCCAGGACACCATTGATCCAGCTGGCGTTACCGCGGGCGTGCGCCTGAGGCAGGGCAACGGCGTCTTCGACTTCGAAGACGAAGAGGCCGAGAGCTGGGAGCTGGGCATGAAGACATCCTTGCTGGGCGGCTCTGCCTCTCTGGCCATGGCGGTCTTTTCCACCGACTTCACCAACCTGCAAACGTCCAACTTCGACGGCGATCGCTTCATCATCGGCAACGCAGGCAGCGCCACCGTGGACGGCATCGAGGTGGAATTCACCTGGCAGGCGACTGATCAGCTGCGGCTCAACAGCTCCCTGTCTCTGATCGATGCCGAGTACGACGACTTTGCCGGTGCTCAGTGCGTGCTCGATTCCCAGGGCAACTTTGCGAACGCGGACTGCGATCCTGTGACCGGCACGGAGAACCAAGCTGGCGAGCCGCTGGAACGATCCCCAGACGTCGAGGTAAATCTGAGCGCCATCTGGGAGTCCCAGCTCACGGCCAACACACGCCTGAAGGCGACCGGCTCGATGTACTACTCAGGCGAGTACTTTGTGCAGCCCACGCAGGCTGACTTTTCGACCCAGGATTCGTTCACCAAGGGGGATGCTCGCGTGGCCGTCGCCGCCAACGATGATAGCTGGGAGGTCGGCATCAACGGCCGCAACCTGAGCGACGAGATGACCATCCAGCACGCCTACACCATTGCCGGCAGCGAGTTCCGCAGCCTGGGCATTGGCCGGTCGGTGATTGTCGAAGCCTTGTTCCGCTTCTAGGGCGGCCGCCCTCCTGGCGCTAGGGCTTCGGCTTCCGAAGCCCGCTCAACCCCACCAGTTCCAGCACGCTGCCGATCGCCATGCCGGCGATCCCGACGGCCTTCATGTCCAGACCGAACAGGGCGTAGGCGCCGAACAGAAACAGGGCACTGCCTGCTGCGATGTTGACGATGGCTTGGTTCATGGGCTGGCGCTCCTCGGCAGATGCTTGGCGCGGCACTGATCAGGAAAGCTGCACAAAAAACAGCAACCGGATTGTCGGTGGGCGCTGCCGCATTTCATCTTTCTCACAGGTCTGACACACACTCGCCGTCACTGCGCATCCGCGAGCGACTAGTATGTCTCGGGCGTGCGCGTCTCGCGACGGCACCGTTCCGCCTTTAGCCAGAAACCGGATCCCCGACTATGACGAAACGTGTGTACCTCTTTACCGAGGGCAGCAAGGATGACCGCGACCTGCTCGGAGGCAAGGGCGCGAACCTGTGCGAGATGACCAACCTGGGCCTGCCGGTGCCCTTCGGCTTCGTCATTACCACGCCAACCTGCAACGAGTTTTTTGAAAAGGGCTACGCGCTGCCAACCCTGCTCGAGCAGGAGTACCGCATCGCACTGGACCTGGTGGAAAAGCGCATGGGCGCCCGCTTTGGCGATCCGGATAACCCGCTGCTGTTCTCTGTGCGCTCCGGCGCGCCGGTATCCATGCCGGGCATGATGGACACCATCCTGAACCTGGGCCTGAACGACGAGATCGTCGAAGGCCTGGCGCGCAAAACGGGCAACCCCCGTTTTGCCTACGATTCCTACCGCCGCTTCATTCAGATGTTTGCCGACGTCGTGCTGGGTGTAGACGGCGAAAAATTCGAGCACGCCATCGCCGAGTACAAGAGCGCTCACAGCAAGACGCTGGATGTCGACATGGGCGCCGAAGACTGGCAGGCCGTGATCGCCACCTTTAAAACCATCACCGACTTTCCCCAGGATCCCTTCGAGCAGCTCAAGCGCGCCGTCGAAGCGGTGTTCCGCTCCTGGCACGCGCCGCGGGCGCATGTGTACCGGGAAATGAACAACATTCCCGAGACTCTGGGTACGGCGGTGAACGTGCAGGCTATGGTGTTCGGCAACTTTGGCGACGATTCCGGCTCGGGCGTGGCGTTCACCCGGGACCCCTCGACGGGCGAGAACCGCTTCTTTGGCGAGTTCCTGTTCAACGCTGCGGGGGAAGACGTGGTCGCCGGCATTCGCACGCCGGAGCCCATCGAGGCGCTGAAGGAGCGCTTGCCGAAGGTCTATGACGAGCTGTACGAAACCCAGGCGCTGCTGGAAAAGCACTACCGGGACATGCAGGACATCGAGTTCACGATTCAGGAAGGGCGCTTTTACATCCTGCAGACCCGCAGCGGCAAAAGGACCGGGCGCGCATCGGTCAAAATCGCCGTCGACATGGTGACGGAGCGGCTCATTGACGAAAAGGAGGCGCTGTTGCGGGTGTCGCCGGAGCACGTGGAGTCTTTCCTGCATCCCATGGTCGATCCGGACGCCAAAACCAACATCGTGGCCAAGGGCCTGCCTGCGAGTCCGGGCGGTGCCACCGGCAAAGTCGTGTTTTCCGCCGATGAGGCGGTGGCGGTGGCGGCCGACGGCACGCAGGTGTTGTTGGTGCGCCGGGAAACGACGCCGGAAGATATTCACGGCATGAAGGCCGCGGAGGGCATTCTGACTGCGCTGGGCGGCATGACTTCGCACGCGGCGGTGGTCGCGCGGGGCATGGGCGTTTGCGCGATTACCGGGTGCGGCGCTCTGACCATCGACTACGACGCCGGCACCGCGACGACTTCTGACGGTACGGTGATTTCCCGCGGCGACACGATCACCCTCGACGGCACCTCCGGAGAGGTCATGCTCGGCGACATTCCCAAAATCGAAGCCAGCACCAATGACGATTTTCGCGTGCTCTTGTCCTGGGCGGACAAGCATCGCCGCCTGAAGGTGCGCGCCAACGCCGACACGCGAGAAGATGCGGAGAGCGCCCGCGCCCTGGGCGCCGAGGGCATCGGCCTGTGTCGCACGGAACATATGTTTTTCGAAGCGGAACGGCTGGCGGCCATGCGCGCCATGATCCTGTCGGAGTCGAAGGCCGAGCGGCAGACGCATCTGGACAAGCTGCTGAAGTTCCAGCACGAAGACATGCTCGGTATCTTTCACGCGATGGACGGCTTGCCGGTGACGATTCGCCTGCTCGACCCGCCGCTGCACGAGTTCCTGCCGCACACCGAAGAGGACATGCGGGCGCTCGCGGACAGCGTCGGCAAGCCCTTCGAGAAGATTCGCGAGATCACCAAAAACCTCAGCGAAGTTAATCCCATGCTCGGCTTCCGCGGTTGCCGGTTGTCCGTTGTCTACCCGGAAATCACCGAGATGCAGGTGACAGCCATCATTGGCGCCGCGATCGAAGCCAGCGGGCAGGGCTGTCAGCCCTATCCGGAGATCATGATTCCCCTGGTGATCAATGTTCGCGAGATCCGGCTCATCAACGAAGTGATCGAACGCAGCATCTTTAAGGTGCAGAAGGAGAAGGCGTCTTTCATCAGCTACAAAGTGGGCACCATGATTGAGACGCCCCGGGCCTGCCTGAGCGCCGATCGCCTGGCGTCATCGGTCGAGTTCATGAGCTTCGGCACCAACGACCTGACCCAGATGACCTACGGCTTTTCCCGCGACGACTCCAGCAAGTTTGTACCGGAGTACATGGACCAGAAGCTGATCGAGAACGACCCCTTCGTGTCTGTGGATCAGCGCGGCGTAGGGCGCCTCATCAAGATGACGATCGAAGACGCCAATGCCCGCAAGAAGGGCATCAAGTTTGGCGTGTGCGGGGAGCATGGCGGTGACCCGCGCTCCATCCGTTTCTTTCACGAGCAGGGGCTCGACTACGTGTCCTGCAGCCCCTACCGGGTGCCGGTAGCGCGCATTGCCGCAGCGCAGGCGAACGTGGGGCGCTTTGACTGACCGGTTGGCCGATTTGTAGCGCTGTTCCATTTCCTGCTTCGATCCTGCGCCGCTTGCGGCAGCGCAGGACCGAGCAACAGGCGGTTACTTGAACTCGACGGACTGCAGCAGGTACTCGCCAACGATCTCGCGCAGCTCCGGATAGGTGTCGGCGACCGTTTCGTTGCGCTTGGTCTTCTTTTCGCTCCACTCTTTCATGAAGGCGTCGTACTTGGCCTTGCTCGGGCCGTAGTCGCCGAGATCTTTTAAGTTCACGATCAGCACGACATTAAAGTCGCCGCTCTCCGGCAGGACGCTGAAGTAGATGCCGTAGTCGGTGATGTGCCCGAGCTTCTTGGCGACCTCGTTGGACTCGACCCAGGTCTGTTTCAGGCCTTCGAGGTAGTCCTCGCCCTTACCGGCATTGACCTTGACGGTGGTCATGGAGATCACGGCGTCGCTCAGTTCGTAGTCCTCGAACATCTTCATGTCGGCGGTGGCCCAGCTGCTCAGCGCGAGCGCGCAGAGGCCCAGTAGCATTCGGTATCCCATAGGATTTCCTCAATGGTGGATGGTTTTTTTGCAGAGCCGGCTCTGAGGGCCGGTCAGGCGCGCTATGGAAGCAAAATTGACCAATAAAACCATGAAGAAAATGTCCTGAATTACGTGCGAAAATAGTCTGATGCGCCAATCATGCGATCTTTTACGGCCATACGGACGTTCCGATTGACCCACCTTGTCCCGCCAGCTGAAACCAATTCGCTCCCGGCGACGGAGCGTTTCATGGTGGGTGAGCTGGTCGTCGAGCCGCGCCGCGGAGCCGTTTCCGGTGCCTGCGGGGAGTTTCACCTGGAGCCCAAGGTCATGGCGCTGCTGGTGCGGCTGGCCCAGAGCCCGCTGCACGTGCTGTCCCGGCAGGATCTGCTGGACAGCGTGTGGGCCAGGGTAGAGGTCAGCGACCAGGTTCTGACCCGGGCGATATCCACCCTGCGACGCGTGTTGGACCAGGGCGATGGGCGTCACTCTCTCATCCAGACAGTGTCCAAGCAGGGCTACCGGCTGACGGTTCCGGTGCGCCCCGCGGCCACGGCCACGGCTACGACTACGGCAAGGCCAACCGCTGCGGCCGCGACCCGCCTGCCTGAGGGCGACGCGGTGGCGGTATTGCCTCTGCAGCTGATGGAGACCGCGGCCGATCGGGCTTTTCTGGGGTTGGGCATGGCGCGGGACCTGACGCATCTGCTGTCCCAGATCCCGGGGCTGCGCATGATCGCTTCGGTCAGCGCTGAGCGCGCCGCGGCCGAGCAGGCGGACGCGGTTCGCGCGGCCACCGATCTCGGAGCGCGCTATCTCGTGACCGGCAGCCTCGAAAGCCGCGCCACGACCGTGCGCGTTCGGGTGGCCCTGAGCGACGTTCGCAGTCACGAGCAGATCTGGTCCGGCCGCTACGATGCCATGGTCGCAGAGCTGTTCCAGGTGCAGGACGAGCTGGTGCTGCAGATTGGGCGCTCGCTCTCAAGCGCGCTGGCTCTGGGCCATGTTCAACGCATCGAGTCCAAGGCGGTCTTCGACCTGACGGCCTACGAGTCCATGCAGCTGGCCGAGAGCGCGCGCCGGCGCTACAGCCGGGAAGCCTCCGAGTTTATTGTGTTGAAGCTGACGGCAGCCCTGGAGCTGCAGCCGGAGAACGGCGTGGCGCACGCGCTGCTGGCGATGCAGCTGTCGCAGAACCTGGTCAGCCGCTGGGCGGACGATGGGGCGGCGACCGCTGCCGCGGCGGCGTATCATCTGGACCGAGCGATGCAGCTCGCTGGCAACGACAGCCGGGTCCTCATGGCCGCTGGCGTTGCTGCCCTGATGCGCGGCGATCATGCCCATGCCCTGGCGTTGCTGCAGGACTCCCTTGCGGCTAACCCGAACGAGGCACACACGCTCGCTGAACTGGGCACGGCGCGCTACTTCGTGACGCGCGAGCTGGCCCCGAGTATCGCCATGATTGAGGCGGCAGAAAGTGCGGCGCCCGATCACCCGCGGTTCGGGATCTGGGCCTACCGCCGGGGGATCTGCAGCTACGAAGCCGGCGAGATTGCAGCAGCGATCGCCGCCTACGAGCAGGCCATCGCCCGTATGCCGGCCTACTACCACGTACACTTCACCAAGGCAGTGGCGCTGGCGGCTGCGGGCCATCTCGCGGCAGCCCGGGCGTCAATTCGCCGCGGGCAGGCGCTGGCTCCGGGGGCCAGCTATCAGGACTACGAGGTGGGCGTCCTGGCCTTCGGCCTGACAGTTCCCGGGGCCGTGCGCGTCCAGCTGCGATCGCTGTGAACGAGCGTCAGCGCTACAGCACCAGGTGCAGCAGGTCGACGTCCTGGTCGGCGCGATAGATGCCCTTGCGCTCGATGTAGCTGGTCAGATCTGCCAGCGGCATGGGCTTCGCAAACAGATAGCCCTGAATGTCTCGGCATCCCATTCTTACCAGGCAGTCGCGCTCCAATTCGTTCTCAACCCCTTCGGCCACCACCTGCTTGTCCATGGACTGCGCCATGTGCAGGATCGCCTGGACCACGGCCTGATTGCCGGGCGCGTACTGAATGTCCTTGACGAAGCTACGGTCGATCTTGATCACGTCCACAGGCATTTCCAGCAGCAGGTTCAGCGACGAGTAGGCGGTGCCGAAGTCGTCCAGCGCGACCTGCACGCCGGCATCCCGCAGCTCGTTCAGGATTGAGCGGGCCAGCTCGAAGTTGTCGAGCATGGACGATTCGGTAATCTCGACCTCGATCTGCTCCGGCCGGGCCTTGCCGGAGCGGATGATCGACAGAATCCGCCGGGCGGTGGCCGGGTCGCACAGCTCCTGGGGCGACACGTTGACCGAAACGCGAATGCCCTCGATGCCGGTATGGCTCACGTCCCGGCACACCCGGGCCACGATCCAGTCCGTGAGCCGGTCGATCACGCCGATCTGCTCGGCAACGGCAATGAACTCCATGGGCCCGATGTTGCCCAGCTCCGGGTGCTCCCAGCGGGCGAGGGCCTCGACGCCGCTGACCTGGCCCGTGTGCGCGTTGATTTTCGGCTGGTAGACAACCCGCAACCCGTCGTTGTCGATGGCCTGCCTGAGCTCTGCAGCGATGCGCGTGTTCTTGATGGCCCGTGCGTCCAGGTCGCTGGAAAAATACGCGTTGCCGGAAGCTTTGGGCGATCGTTTCTGTGCGTAGCTGCGCGCCAGGCTCGCGTTGCGGATCAGCACTTCGGCGTCGTCGCTGTCGTTGGGGTACACCGCGATGCCGCAGTGCACCTGGTTCACGATCTCCGAGCCGTTGACCAGGAACGGCGCTTCCAGCGCCTGGGTAATGCGGCTGGCAATCTTTGGCACGGAGTCGACGGCGTCCAGGTCGACGATCAGCAGGGCCAGCTCGTTGAAGGCAATGCGTGACAGGGTCAGTTCCTGCTCGTTGAACGCAACGCCGATGCTGTCGACGGCGCGCACCACGCGCTCCAGCCGGTCCGAAGCCTGCTTCAGAATCTGCTCTGCCGCGTCGCCGCCGCCGTTGTCGTTGGCGTACTCGTAAGCGGAAAGGCTCACGGACACGACCGCGGCGAGGTTGTCGTTGCGGACGCTGAGCTTGATGCCCTGCGTGACCCGATCCAGAAACAGGTAGCGGTTCGGCAGCCCGGTCAGGGAGTCGTGCATGGATTGGTGGGTAATCTCTGCCGCCTGGCTCTGGATGATGGTGTTCATGCGGCTGACGCGACTCTTGAGCGACTCGATGAGCGCTTCGTCGGCCTGGGGCGCGGCGGGCTCTGATACTGGTGCGGGGTTGTCCCGCTGATAGCCGTCATCGTAGGTGCAGGATTGGTTACGGCCGGTTTCCTTGGCCTGGTACAGGGCGCGGTCAGCCAGTTCCAGCAGCTCGTGCTCGGTTTTGATTTGCGCGTCCCGGGCCGCGATCCCGATGCTGGCGGTCAGCTCTGGCATCGGCAGGGAGTGCGCCTTGACCAGCGCGCTGATCGCAGCGCGTGCGCGCTCCGCCAGCTGCTGCGCTTCCGGCAGCAGGGCGCCGGGCAGGACCACGGCAAACTCTTCGCCGCCGTAGCGGCCCACGGTGCCGACGTCCTTGAACTGGTCGCCCAGCACCTCGGCGACCAGGCGGATCACCTGGTCGCCCATGGCATGCCCGTAGTTGTCGTTCACCCGCTTGAAGTGGTCGATGTCCACCATCAGCGCGCACAGGTCTGCCCCTTGCTCAGCGGCGCTGGCAAAGTGCTGGCTGTAGCGCTCCATAAAGGCCCGGCGGTTGAGCTGGCCGGAAAGCGCGTCGAAGTTGGCAAGCTGCTCCAGCTCGCGATTCTTTTGCTCGATGATGATCTGGGTTTCGCCCAGTTCCGAGAGCATTTCGGCCAGCTGCTCGTTCTTGGCTTCCAGCGGGGTCACGTCGTCGAAGGTGACCAACGCACCGAGAGACTTGCCGTTGCCGTCATCGATCGGCGACGCGTTGACCGTAAAGGTGCGGGAGGTGCCGCCGTCCAGAAAGCGCAGCGGCATGCTTTTGATGGACTCGCCGCGCTCCAGGGCGATCTGCCAGGGCAGGGCTTCCTGCTCGTTGCCGCTCAGGTCCCAGCTGTACTCGCCGGGGTCGTGCCCGAGCAGGTTGGCGGGCTCAGTTCCGAAGTGATTCGCGAAAGCCCGGTTGGCCAGCAGGATCCTGTGCTGCTCGTCGACAACCAACACCCCTTCAGAAAGCGTGTCGAAGGCCGCGTTCACCCGTTTGGGAACCACCTTTGACGGGTTCAGCGCCGTCATCGCCTTGAGCAGTAACAGGTAGAACGAGAACAGGCAGGAGCCCGCCAGGAATAGCAGGAACAGCAAGGTGTCCTGCGGCATCCCAATCAGCCGCAGGCCCCAGTCTTCTAGCGCCTGGAACTGAATGCGCACTTCGCCCCAGCGCTGCCGCCCTTCAAAAATGGGGATGCGCAGGTCGTTCAGGGACGAAGCTTCGCCCTTGCTGCTGCCGGATTGCTCCTGACCGTAGCGCGCGAGCGCCGTGCCGTCCTTGCGCTCGATAACCGCATAGACCACATCGTCGTTGCGCCCGACCAGCTCGCGAATGGTTTCCCGGGCGACATCGGTGCTGCCGCGCGCAATCGACGTGGACAGCTGCACGGCCAGGGTCTCTCCGAGCACTCGCCGATGCTCCCGAGCCTGCTCTTCCGGTCTGGGCAGAAGCTCCAGAAAGTCGGCAACGAACACGGTACTGATCACCAGCGCGACCATGCAGGCGGCAAGCTTCAGCTGAGGTCCAATCTTCATCGTATTGTCCTTGCATCCTCGTCCTGGTCGTCCTCTGCCGCATCAAAGATGGGCATGACGTCGAATTCGCTAAAGGCCGGGCGCGTGGCCAGGAAGCTGGCCAGCAGAGAGCCGGCGCGCAGCATCCAGATGACGAAGCCGGCCGACAGCGTCACGGCACCGCCGACGGCGCCGGTCACGCGCAGATCCATGGCCTCATCGTCGGTGCTGAGCGATTCCGCCATGGCTTCGAGCGCGTCCGCCAGCTGTGGCGAGACCGGCAGGAGCACGCTCGCGTGCTGGCTGTCGACGCCGGTAATGTCGATCGCGCCGAGAACCCCGCCGTCCGTGCTCTGCACCAACAGGCGAACCAGGCGACCTACGGTCGATTCCCGGTTGCTGCGGGCTTCCGAAGTGTCGTTTGCTGGCGCGCTGAGCTCTGTCAGCGCTCCGATCTCCGCCGATCCGGTGCCCGTGGTGTCGATGGCGTTGGGGAAGGCCGGTCCCTGTACCACCGGGCCGCGGGCTGCACCCTCAGGATCCGGCGCGACGCTGTCATTCGCCGGCTCCGGTGCAGGGGCCGGTTCCTGCGGGCCGCCGTCGTTCGTGCCGCCCTTCAGGATTTCGGTGGTCTTGAGGACCGGGCCACTCAGCGGATCCGTGGCGGCAGGTGCCTCTGCCGGTTCGTCCGGACCGGGCTGGCTGCCGTCGCGCTCGTCGACCGCTGGGGCCGGCGCCTCGGGCAGGGCCGCTATCGTCAGCAACACCGTCGCCGTATCCGTAACGCCAGCGCTGTCTGTGACGCCAACGGTGAGCGCATAGGTGCCTGGCGTTGCCGCGTCGCCGGCGGTCAGCGTGCCGTCGTTTTCGTCGACGCTGAAGTGGCCGGTCTCGTTGCCGTCCAGTATCCGGAAGGTGACGGTGTCGCCGGAATCCGGATCCGTTGCGACCAGCTGCCCAGCCACTGCGCCGCCGGGCTGCCAATTGGTACTTAGCGTCTGGTCTGCCAGCTCGGGCGCCTCGTTCGCATTGGCGACGGTAATGGTCAGCGGGTAGCTGCTCTGGGCGCCGTTGCTGTCGGTCACGGTGACGTTCAGCTCGTAGCGATTGTCGCCGTCGGCATCGACGGGTGCCTCGTAGTCCGGCGTGCTCGCCAGCGCCAGATCGCCGCTGGTGCTGTCGAGCACGAACGCTGCTGCGTCTTCGCCGCCGGTGATGGCGTAGCTCACGGCGTCGCCGTCCACATCGCTGCCGACTAGGGCAGTGATCGCACTTTGCCCCTCGGCGATCGTTGCCGGATCGGCGTTCAGCAGCACCGGCCGGTCGTTGACCGCACTGACATCAATGGTGACCGTGGCGGTCTGCAGGCCACCCCGACCGTCGCTGACGGTATACTCGAACTGGTCTGGTCCGTTGTAGTCAGCGTCGGGCATGTAAGACAGGGTGCCGTCCAGGCGGTCCACCAGAAAACCGTGCGCGGGCTGCCCGAAAGCGGACAGGGTCAGGGTATCGCCGTCGATGTCCGTGTCGTTGGCGAGCAGGTCGGTCGCGATGTTGATGGTCAGGCTGGTGTCTTCCAGCGTTCCCAGGCCGTCGGCGTTGGCAACGGGCGTGTCGTTCACGTCGCTGACCGGGGCCGTAGCCGCACTGCTGACCTGTTCGAGGGTGCCCTGGTCGTCGGTGTAGCGGGCCACCACTGTGATCGTGCTGCCAACGTCGATCTGCCCGGTGGCGTAGCTGGTGCCGATTGCGCCAGCCACATCCATGCCGTCGCGCTGCCACTGATAGCTGATCGCGCCACTGAGCCCATCGGCATCAGCGAGGGTCTGGGCCAGCGTCAGCACATCCCCCTGAGCAGGGTTGCTGTTGCTGATGGTCACGGTACCCGTGGGCGCGTCGTTGACGTTGCTGACCGGGCCCACCGGTGTGCTGATCGCTGATTCCGCGGCGCCGTAGCCGTCCACATAGGACACCACCACCGCGATAGCTGCGTCGACGTCGCTATCGCCCAGCGTGTAGCTGCTGCCGGTTGCGCCGGCGATGGCCGCGCCGTCGCGCAGCCACTGGTAGCTGAAGCTGCCCAGCCCGTCCTCGTCACTGATGCCGCTGGTGTCGACGGTCAGCGTCTGGTCTTCCTGCGGTGTGCCAAGAATGACTGGCGTGCCAACGATGGCATCGTTGACGTTGGCAACCGCCGCGGTGCCCGCTGAGCTCACACTCTCTGCGGTCCCCTGATCGTCCGTGTAGCTGGCGACGACGGTCATGACTGCATCGACATCAGCTTGCGTCGTGGTGTAGCTATTGCCGGTGGCGCCGGCGATGATCGCGCC
>CAZXIJ010000049.1:0-13894 GCA_964640725.1 uncultured Pseudomonadales bacterium
ATGGCGGAGAGAGAGGGATTCGAACCCTCGATGAGTAGTTAACCCATACACACTTTCCAGGCGTGCGCCTTCAGCCACTCGGCCACCTCTCCGGGGTCCCGCGGCCGGCCGCCGCAAGGATTAGGTGGCAGCCCAAACCAGCCACACCCCGGCACACAAGATAGCCACTACCGTTGCTCCCTTCCGGGCCTGGCGGAGTTCGCAGCGACTCGTTGCGGGGGGACCGATCTGGGCCACCATTGGAAGCCGCGTATCCTACAGCGCGTCTATACTCAGAACAATGCGGCTTGAGCCGCCAGGAAGCGTCCAGGAACAGTCAGGTGGATTGGCAACTGCTGGCCATAGGCCAGCTCACAGTATTGCTGCTCGGAGTCAGCGTGGTTCTCGGGCTCAAGATCCGGCGCCTGAGCCGGGCGAACCAGGAGCTGTACGACGCCGTTTCGAAGGATGCCCCGGGCGAAACGCCGGAGGAGACGACTGCCCTTCCAGAGGCGGACGCCGAGCCGGAAGTCAGCATGGCGACGCCCGCAGAACCTGAGCCTGCGACGGACCCGGCGCCGGCCCAGGCAGCACCGGATGCGGATACGGCCAATTCTGACGCCGGGCTGAAGAAGCTCCTGCGCCAGTTCACCCAGGACAACCGCGACATCATGGACCGCATGGACCGGTTGGAGCAGCAGGTGTCCAGCTGGCAGGCGAGCGCGACTGCAGCCGCGCCGGAAGCGGCCAACGATGCTGACTCCGCCGTCGAGGCCGAGGTGCTGGCAGACATTCAGGCAAGCGCTGAAGCCGAGGCAGCCAAGGTGGCGAGCGCCGAGCAGGCTGATGCAGAGCCAGAGACGGCGCCACAGACGGCGCCACAGGCGGCGCCACAGGCGGCGCCAGAAACAGAGACGGTTTCGGAAGACTCGATCAGCCAATCGGAGGCTGACACCGAAGCCACAGCAAGCGACACCGCCGATGACGCCGCCACCACCACCGCGGAGCCTGAGACCGAGCCGACCGAGTCGGCAGATGTGGTGCCCGCAGACGAAAAGACCGCTGCCGAGGCTTAAGCCGCCCTACTGCGGCGCCAGCCGCAGCACCGGCGCATTGGACTCCCGGCTGGACCGGAACGGGTTGATGTCGATACCGCCCCGGCGCATGAACCGCGCCCAGACGCTCAGCGATGTGCAGTGACAGTGCGCCAGCAGATCGGCGTAGATTCGCTCGACGGTGGTCTCGTGGAACCCTGTGTGGCTGCGGAAGGATACGAGATAGCGGTATAGGCCCTCGCGGCTGATCGCCGGCCCCTGATACTCGACAACCAGCGCCGCCCAGTCGGGCTGGCCGGTGACCGGGCAGAGGCTGCGGAAGTTCCAGCTGTGCAGGACCTCGCGCACCTCTTTGCGATCCGGACCGCTGCTGGCGTCTGCTGTCAGAAAATCCGGGCTGTACTCATAGCAGTCGA
Source organism: uncultured Pseudomonadales bacterium (assembly GCA_964640725.1). Taxonomy (GTDB): domain Bacteria; phylum Pseudomonadota; class Gammaproteobacteria; order Pseudomonadales; family Azotimanducaceae; genus CALHVX01. The sequence continues at coordinate 1,451 of CAZXIJ010000049.1, forward strand.
TATCGACATCCAGCTCGTCCAGACAGAAACCCGGCAGGCTGTCGGTCAGCGGACCAAGCTGGGCGGGCGCCAGCACGTCCACCAGCACCGGCGCGCGAAACGCCAGCGACAAATCGCTGCTCAAGGTCTTGAGCACATCGGTTTGCTGCCGGAAGCGAGTCTGCGCGAAGGAATTGAGATACAGCTTGAGGGACTTGCTCTCAACGATCGCCGGCGAGCTGGCGGGCACGGTCAGCCGCAGCGCGCACTGCCGGGGCCGGCCACGCACGTCCAGCCAGCTGAGCTCGTAGGCGGTCCACAGGTCTTCGCCCTGCATGGCGTCTATCGTTGCCGGCAGGCCCATCCGCGTCCGCCCTTCCGCCCGCAAGATCGGGTGCAGCAGGGACGGCGTGTAGACACTGATGTTGTCGACAACCTGGCCCAGCGGCGAGCCCGCCGCCTGGGGCGCGCTTTTCTGATCTGTTGCCATGTTTTCGGATCTCCCACAATCGCCGCTAGTACAAGGCCCTGGCATCAAACCGTCAACGCCAAAAGGGACGAACGGTGGCAAACCCTCGACCTGCCGGGCCGGGGCCCGTAAGGTGCGCCGGTGACTGCCCTTCAACACGCCGCCGAACGTTTTGCCGACTTGGCCTGGGGCCCCTGGCTGCTGGTCCTGCTCCTGGGGGGCGGATTTTACTTCCTGCTGCGCAGCCGTTTCCTGCCGTTTCGCTACCTGGGCCACGGTGTCGCCCTGCTGCGCGGCAAGCATGCCGATGACAACGAGCCCGGGCAGATCAGCCACTTTCAGGCCCTGTCAGCCGCCCTCGCGGGCACCATTGGCCTGGGCAACATCGGCGGCGTCGCGCTGGCCATCGTCATCGGCGGCCCCGGCGCGATCTTCTGGATGTGGATGACCGCGATTCTGGGCATCGCCACCAAGTTCTTTACCTGCACCCTGGCCGTGATGTACCGGAAGACCGACACCGATGGCGAGCATCGCGGCGGCCCCATGTATGTCATTACCGAAGGGCTCGGCCCACGATGGCGCCCGCTGGCGGTCATGTTTGCCGTTTTCGGAATGCTCGGGGCGCTGCCCGTTTTTCAAACGAACCAGCTGGTCCAGGTGCTGCGCGAGGTCGTCCTGGCAGATCTGGTCGGCATCGCGCTGCCCGATGACCCGCTGCTGCTGAATCTGGCCCTGGGCGTCCCGATCGCTGCCGTCGCCGCGCTGGTGATCGTCGGCGGCATCCAGCGCATCGCGCGGGTCGCCGCATCCCTGGTTCCCCTCATGTCGGTCATCTACCTGTGCGCGGTCCTGACCGCCCTGGCGTTAAACGCTGGCGCCGTGCCCGCAGCGCTGGGGCTCATCATGCAGGATGCGTTCTCTGCAGAGGCTGCGGCGGGCGGCAGCCTCCTCAGCATGATTCTGTACGGCGTACAGCGCGGCGCGTTCTCCAACGAAGCAGGCATTGGCACCGAAGCGCTGGCCCACGGCGCGGCCCGGACCAGCGAGCCGGTGCGCGAGGGCCTGGTCGCCATGCTCGGGCCGATTGTCGACACACTGCTGATCTGCACGGCAACGGCGCTGATGATACTGCTGTCGGGCGTCTGGCAGTCTGAGGATGCTGACGGCATCACGCTCACCGCAACCGCGTTCGTCGCCCTGCTCGGCAAGGGCGGCGCGGTGGTCCTTGTGGTGTGCGTGCTCTGCTTCGCGATCACGACCATCGTCACCTACTCCTTTTACGGCGCCGAGTGCGCGCGCTTTCTGTTCGGCGGGCGCGCTCTGGGCACCTACCGCGCGATTTACATCGGGTTCATTCTGGTAGCCGCCGTCGTCAGCCTGAAAACAGCGGTGGGCTTCATCGACGGGGCCTATGCGCTCATGGCGATCCCAACCATGGTCAGCGCGCTGCTGCTCGCTCCCAAGGTGACCGCCGCGGCCCGGGACTATTTCGGCCGCCTGGATGCCGACCGTCAGCACGCAGCGCGCCGTCACTCCTGAGCATGCGGGTCTTTGCGGTCTCGGACCTGCACGTCGACTACGCGCCCAACCGGCAATGGGTCAACGGCCTGTCCCGGGCCGATCATCAGCGCGACGTTCTGCTCGTTGCCGGGGACTTGAGCCACAAACCGGAGCGGCTGCTGGAGACCATGGCCGCGCTTCGAGCCCGCTTTGCCCGGGTCGTCTTTGTGCCGGGCAATCATGACCTGTGGGTCCCGCGCGACGGCGCAGCATCGTCCCTCGACCGCTTCGCTGACCTGAACCGCGCTCTGCAGCAGCTCGACGTCACGCTGGAAGCTGTGGTCCATGAAGGGGTGCGGATCGTGCCGCTGCTGAGCTGGTACGACTTCAGCTTTGGCGCTCCGGGCCCGCGCCTGCAAAAAGCCTGGGTCGACTTCGTGCGCTGCCGCTGGCCGGAGGGCTGGGATAGCCCCAGGGTCAATACCCACTTCGACGCGCTGAACCCGCAGCCGCCAGCAGCAACCGAACCGGCCCTGCCGCTGATCACGGTATCGCACTTTGTGCCGCGCCCGGACCTGTTGCCGATGCCCGCCATCATGGCCTTCGGCTGGATACTCCCGGTGCTGGGGAGCTGGGCTCTGGAACGGCAGGTGCGCCGCTGGCACGCCTGCAGCGCCGTGGGCGAGCACGTTCACCTGTACGGCCACTCGCACGTGAATGTCGACCGGAGCATGAGCGGCATCCGCTACCTGAACAACGCGCGAGGCTATCCCAACGAACCGCGCTACGCGGAGCGGCGGCTGGCAGAGATCAGGTTCCAGGCCAGCGCAAGGGCATCTTGAGGACCGCGCAAAGGTCAATCCTTGCGTATCCCGCAGACCGGCCCTACCCTGCCGCCATTGCGTTCTTAAGGCACGGCGGTCCTGTCTCACCCGAACCCCAAAAGCGCCCTTGCAGGCTGGCTCGATCGCCCGGAACACCATGCCGGCAACCAGTACAACGAGTCCCTGCACCAGGGTGAGCTGCGCGATCATTGGCGAGGGCTCCTGCATGACCTGCTCGGCGGGTTGACCCACACCCAGGCCGGCGAAGACCGTCTGCGGCAGCTCGCGGCTCAGGTCCAGCATCTGCACAACGAAGAAACCCTGAGCACGGCCACTCCGCTGGACCACAAACCCTGGCGGCTCGACGCGCTGCCCTTCATTTTGCCGGCAGACGAGTGGCAGGTTCTTGAACAGGGGATCCTGCAACGGGCGCGCTTGCTGGACCGGGTGGTCGAGGATCTGTACGGGCCCCAGACCCTGCTGGCGGGCGGCGTGCTGCCGCCGGCGCTGGCCTTTGCGAACCCGTCGTTTCTGCTTCCGGGGTGCGGCGCGCTGCCGGCCCGGAGCGATTCCCGCGATCACCCCAGCGGCGCGCTGTCGTTACTTGCCTTCGACCTCGGCAGATCACCGGACGGTCGCTGGTGGGTGCTGAACAATCGCACGGAAGCACCGACCGGCCTCGGCTACGCGCTGCAGAACCGGATCGTGATGGCCCGCAGCCTGCCGGGGCTGATCTCTGACCTGAACGTCGAGCGCCTGGCCGGGTTCTACGAGCGCATGAGCGGTGCGCTGCTGGGCCGCGGGGCGAGCATCGGTGACGATACCGGGCTGGCCGCGCTGCTGACCGAGGGACCGGGCGCCGACAGCTACGCAGAGCTGGCCTACCTCGGACGCTATCTGGGCCTGCCGGTCATCGAAGGCGACGATCTGACCGTGCGCGGTGGCGACGTCTTCCTGAAAACGCTCGAAGGCCTGAAGCCCGTGGGCGCCGTGGCGCGCTTTGTCAGGTCCGAGCTGTGCGACCCGCTGGAGCTCAAGAGCACCTCGCTGCACGGCACGCCGGGCATTCTCAACGCCGCGCGCCGCCATCGCATCGCCATCACCAACGTGATCGGTAGCGGGGTCATCGAGAACGACGCCATCATGGGCTTTCTGCCGGGCCTTTCAGAGCGGCTGCTGGGCGAGACGCTGTCGCTGCCCAGCATCGCAACCTGGTGGTGCGGGCAGCCCAAGGACCGGCAACGGGTACTGGAAAACCTGTCCGAGCTGCGCCTGGGCAGCGCCTTCGAACTGCAGCGCCTGCGGGACAGCCGCGTGCACGACTATGAGCGCCAGAGCGATCCGCAGGACGACTTCGCGCCATCGGCAACATCGATTCAACAGCAGCCCTATCACTACGTCGGGCGCGAGACGATTTCCCTGTCGACGGTGCCGTACCTGGACGACCAGCAGCAGCTGCGCAGCGCGCCCATGACTTTGCGGCTCTACGCAGCCTTTACCGGCGAAGACTTCGAGGTCATGCCCGGCGGGCTGGCCCGTATCGCCGCCGCCAACGGCGACATCAGCAAGGACGTCTGGGTGCCCAACGCTGCCGGCCGAGCGGCACCGCCGCCCCGGCGACCGGCGCTGACCCGGCGCAGCGACAAGGACCTGCCCAGCCGCACCGGCGACGACCTGTTCTGGCTCGGGCGCTACCTGGAGCGCACCGAAGGCGCGATCCGCCTGTACCGCGCGCTGTTTCGGGCCCTGGCCCAGGACGCAGCACTGTCGGAAGGCTCCCTGACGCTGGAGCAGATCACCGCTTTGCTCGTCACCCTTGGGCACCTGTCGGCGGAGAGCGCGCAAAACGCCCTGGGCGAGGGCCTGAGCGGCGTTGACCGGCAGCTATGGTCCCTGCTGTTCGACGATGCCGGGATCGAGGGCCTTGCCAGCCTGCTCGGCAATGTGCAACGCACCGCCGGGCGCCTGCGCAGCCGCCTGTCATCAGACACCTGGCGGCTGTTTGAGAGACTCGGCGAGTTTCCGAAGCTGCGCTGGCGCGTGGACTCAGCGAGCGATCTGTCGGCGTTGCTGGAAGAGGTCCTGGAACGGCTCGCGGCGGTATCGGGCAAAACCGCCGAGAACATGACCCGCGGCTACGGCTGGCGCCTGCTGGAGCTGGGCAAACGCATCGAGCGTGCGCGCTTCGGCACCCGCCTGCTGCGGGAGCTGGCGCTGGATCCGCGCCAGGACGACGGCGGCGCTTTGCCGCTGCTGCTGGCCATTGCCGACTCCACCATCACGCATCGCGCCCGCTATCGCAGCGCCGCCAGCGCCCTCACGGTCGTCGACCTGCTGCTGGTAGACGGCTCCAACCCGCGCAGCATCGTTTACCAGATCAACCAGATGTATCCGCACCTGCGCGTCATGCCGCTGGAGCCCCGGGACGAGCAGCTGAGCGAAAGCCACCGCATCCTGCTCAGCATTCAGAACGAGCTGACCCTGGCCAACATCGAGCGGCTGATCATGCGCCACAACAAAGATGGCCGCAGGGCATTGCTGGAAAAGCTGCTCAAACGCGTGGACCAGGCCATGGCCGCGCTGTCTTCACACATCTCGCGCACCTACTTCGCGCACACGCGCTCGCCCCACCGCTAGCCCATGCGATATCTGATCGAACACATTACCGAGTTTCGCTACGCGAACCCCGTCTCGACGTCGCGTCAGCGACTCCACCTGACCCCACGGGGGTACGAGCGGCAGAAAGTTCTGCGCAGCACCATCGAGTGCACGCCAGGGGCCGACGGCCGCTCCGAAGGCACGGACTACTTCGGCAATCAGGTCGTCGACCTCGCCATCCGCACCGAGCATCGCAAGCTGTCCATTACCGCGCGCTCGCGCGTCGACGTCTCCGAGCAGACCAACATCCTGCTGGATCTGTCGCCCGCCTGGGGCGACGTGGCGGCAGCGTTGCAGGCACCAAGCACGCCCGGGCAGTGGGACGCCTCGCGCTACTGTTACCCGTCGCCGTGGGTGGTACTGAACGGCATTCACCGCTACGCCGCCATCACCTTTACCCCGGGCAAGCCGCTGCTGCGTGCCGCTATGGAACTGACCGAGCGCATCTACCGGGAGTTCGAGTACAAGGGCGGCGTCACCGACGTGTACACCCCGGTGGAAGCGGTCCTGAAAGCACGCCGGGGGGTATGCCAGGACTTTGCGCACCTCGCCATCGCCTGCCTGCGCGCCTTCGGGCTGCCTGCCCGCTACATCAGCGGCTACCTGCGTACCCATCCGGCCCCCGGGCAACCCAAGCTGCAGGGCGCCGATGCCTCGCACGCCTGGTTCAGCGTCTGGTGCCCGGAGTTTGGCTGGGTCGACTTCGATCCCACCAACAATCTGATGCCGGGCAACGAGCACATCACCGTCGGCTGGGGCCGGGACTACGGTGACGTGGCCCCCACCGTTGGGGTGATTCGGGGCGGCGGCAAGCAGCGACTAAAGGTCGCCGTGTCGGTCACCCGGGACGATAGCAACGGCAACGGTCGCTGAGGCTGCACCGCCAGCGGTCTAGAGCAGCGGCCAGGCCAGGGTGCTGAACAGCCCGGCACCGGCACAGAGCGCGCGAGCCCAGCCAGGCACCGGCCCCAGACCCAGCAACCAGCCCTGCAGCGCGCCCACCAGCAGCCAGATCCCAAGCAGCGTTTGCGCGGCTACCGGCAGCGCCTCGGCGAGCGTGCCGCCACCGACCAGGGACGGGTTGAGCACAAACACGAACGGCAACAGATAGATCAAGCCGCCGATCCGCATGGCCGTCAGTCCGGTACGCATGGGCGATGCTCCAGCGACTGCCGCCGCCGCGTAGGCGCCCAGCGCCACCGGGGGCGTAATGAACGACAGCATCGCCCAGTAAAGAATGAACAGATGCGCTGCCATCGGGTAGATGCCGCTCTGCACGAGCGCCGGCGCCAGCACGATCGCGAGAAAAATGTACGCCGCAGTGACCGTCATACCAATGCCGAGCACAAAGCTCGTAAGCGCGCCCAGCACCAGCATTGCCGCGACAGAGTCGCCGGCGACAAACAGCAGATCGTTCACCAGGGTTCCTGACAAGCCCGTCAACGACAGCGCGCCGACAATCAAGCCGACGCCCATGAGCACCGCCAGCAGCTCGGCGAGCAGCCGGCCCACGGCCCCGAGCAAATCCAGCGCGCTCGCACCGTCCAGCCTGGAGCGCGGGCTGATCTGGTTCAGCACCAGCACCAGTCCGGTCGCGACAAAGGGCGCCACGGCCTCTCGCTGCAGCACCAGCAACAGCACGATCAGTACCCCAAAGGCAATCAGGTAGTACCAGCCGTCGCGCAGGGTCTCTCGGAGCGTCGGCAGCTCCGCTGGCGCCATGCCCCGCTGATCAGAGCGCGCCGCATGCGCGTCCAGCTGCAGAAACAGCGCCAGGAAGTACAGCAGCGCCGGAGCTGCTGCTGCCAGCGCGACCTGGTAGTACGGCACCTCCAGGAAGGTCGCCATGACAAAGGCCGTCGACCCCATGATGGGCGGCAGCAGCACGCCCCCGGTCGACGCGCTGGCTTCTACCGCTGCGGCGGTCTCGGCATCGAGGCCGGACCGGCGCATCGCGGGAATTGTGAGTTGCCCGGTGGTCACTACATTGGTGACCACACTGCCGCTCATGGAGCCCATCAGCCCGCTGGCAAAGACCGACACCTTGGCCGGGCCGCCGCGGGTACGGCCAAGCGCCGCAAAGGCCAGGTCGAGAAAAAATCGGCCGCCACCGGTGCGCTGCAACACCACGCCAAACAGGAGAAAGCCGATCACCAGCTCCGCGAACGCCCGAAACGGCATACCAAACAGGCTTTCAATCGACAGCGCATGATAGGCCGCGGTCTCTCCCGGCGAGGAGGCGAGGCCCGCAAAGTTCTCCGGCAGCTGGTCCGCAACGATGGGCAGCAAGGAAAAGACTGCGGTGATGGCCAGCAGCCCGAGCCCGCCGGCTCGCCGCACGGCTTCAAGGGTCAGCGCCCAGAGCCCGAAGGCGGCGCAAGTCAGTAACGGCGGCGCCCCGAATTCCATGCCTTCGTCGGCGATGGGTATGGCCTGGCTGTAGAGCAACGCCAGCACCGCGAAAGCCGCGAGCGCCAGCGCGCCGTCGATGAACCTCTGCCAGAGTCTATGGCCGAGCGGAAAGGTCAGAAAGACGATCGGCAGCAGCAGCGCCGCCAGGGCAAAGAAATAGCTGGTTTCCAGCGGCAGCCACTCCCCCAGCCATTGCTCGCCGCCAAACAGGCGCAGCGAATCCATCGCCAGCAGCAACGCCAGCACCGCCGCAAGCGCCGGCAGCCAACGGACGCGGGGCGTATCGGTCAATTCAGCGCCATACCGGATCGAAGCCAGCCGCAGCGAGCGCCTCGGCGCGCAGGGCCATCCAGGTCGACTCCCAGCGATCCTGGGCGAGGGCCTGCGACGTCATCTGTGCCCAGGCGTTGGCAAGCACTGTCTGCCGTTTGAGCAGCAATTCGTTGTGCGCCTGTTCCGCTGCGCCCCATCGGCCGATCTTCGTGAGGTAGGCAATCGAGCCCTCGTGATAAGGCACCACCCAGGTGAGGTCCTGGCGATCCAGGGCCCAGCCAATCGCGCCGGGATCTGCGTCCTTGTAGTCGTCGTAGTGCTCGTGCAGCGATTGCACCAGCGCAGCAACGAGATCCGCTGGCTGGTCGGGAAACGTCATCAGCAGCGGGTACGGGTAAGTCGCGCCTTCGTGCGGTGCCTCGGTCGAGATACCCGCGCCCCGGGTGCCGATGTGCTGCGCCAGGTAAGGCGCGATCGCTGTCATGCGCGACCAGCACTGCTCGTCATCATGCGGCGCCGGCGGCCAGTAGATGCCGCGCGGCGAGGCCTCGAGCTTGCGGGTCGAGCCAGACACGGTGGTCGCGTAGGCCGCGTCAATCTGCCCGTTCACGATGCCGTTCCACATGGCGTTGTAGCCCGGGAAATCGACGCGCTCAACGTCCTCCCAGCCCAGACCGCCACAGGCCAGAAACGCTTCCGTGGACACATTCAGCGCCGGCGCGCCGCGAACCCAGGGCACCCGCTTGCCGCGCAGCTGCGCGAAGGACCGAATTCCGGTATCGGCCGCGACGGCCAGCGCCTGGTTGCTGTCGCCGTTCGAGCTGAGCACCAGCCGCACCGGCAGCGGCCCCCAGCTCTTGGCGGAAAACTGGAAAACTCCTTCCTGCGCGAAGTAGGTCGCCATGCCGTTGGCAGAGAACTGAACGCGCTTTTTGACCAGCGGCAACAGCCGGGACACATCGTTCTTGCCGGGCACCACGCGTAGCGTGACGCCATGCCGGTCTCGCAGCATTTTGCCGATCGCAACGGCCTGGTTATAGCCCGTGCTTCCCAGATTGTAGGCAGAAAAGGACAGGCTCCGCGGCCAGCGAAACGTCTCGTCGCTCGGCGGCACAGCGACCGCAGCCGCATCCGCGGTCGTCGCAGCAGGTACCGCGAGGACCAGCAGCAATAGCAGCTGGCTGGCGCATCTAGTCATTCGCGTGGTTCCCCTGAGGAGTTGCTAGGGCTGGCTGCTGGTGCCGGCGGGTTTCACAAACCGGTACAGCGCCCGGTCCGTTCGGCCGCGCATGGCCGGGTCGAACACGCTGCGCTGGTGATCGTCCTGAAAGTTTGCGAGCACTTCGCTGCGCCCGGAAAAAACGAACCCGGCTGCCAGGGCATCGCTCTCGATCTGGGCAGGCACGATCCGATGCAGGGCGTCATTCGCACCGTCGACGACACCCACATGATCGATGATGCCGAGCACGCCGCCTGGCTTGAGCACCTTAAAGACGCTGCGCAGCAACGCCTTGTCGCTGCCGTTCTGCCGGTAAAAAAGATCGTGGTAAGCGAGCGCAAGCAAAGCCGCGTCCAGCAGATCTTCGCCCAAACCGAGCGCGTCGAACTCCCGATCCCAGCGGACAACATTCGGCAGGCGATTGCCGGCCAGCCGCGCTCGCATGGCCTTTTCGTTCGCGCCGTCGCGAAGCGCCAGGATCCACGGCGGGTTCTGAGCGTAGACCCGCCCCTGCTCGCCCACGACCAGCGCCAGAACCTCGGCGTAGTAGCCGTCCCCGGACACCAGGTCGAGCACCTGCATTCCGGGAGCAATGCCCAGGTAAGCCAGGACCTTGGCGGGCTGCCGGGGCTCATCGCGACGGCGATCTGCAGCGGAGCGCTCGGCGTCCGCCAGCTGCTGGGTGATCCGGGCACTGCGCTGATAGGGATCGTCGACGGTGCCGGCGGCACAGCCGCCCAGCAGCCACGTCAGCGCCAGGCTTGCCATGAGGCCACGGAAAACAGGGAGCAATCGAAGACGGGTCATGATTGGGTACTGGGCACCGGCCGACGGGAGCGCGTACTCTAACGAGGCTATGCAGGCCCGTCACCCACAGCCGCTCATCGGCATCGTACTTTGCGGCGGCGCCGGCCGCAGGATGGGGGGCGCCGACAAACCCCTGCAGCCCTGGCGGGGACAAACCATGGTCGCCCAGGTCGTGGCGCGCCTGCAGCCGCAGGTCGACCGGGTGCTGATCAGCGCGAATCGCAACCATGCACGCTATGCGCAGTACGGATCTGTGGTGTCAGATCGCTGGCCAGGCTTCGAAGGGCCCCTGGCCGGAATTGCCAGCGCTGTTAGATCAGCGGCTGCTGGTTCCGACGCGCGCTTTCTGGTCTGCCCGGGCGACAGCCCGGAGCTGCCCCTGGATCTGGGCCAACGGCTCGCCGCTGCCCCGGAGAACGACCCGCCCCGCTACATTCATGACGGCGATCGACCCCAACCGCTGTTTGCGCTGCTCCACAGCGCACACCTGGCGAGCCTGGAGCAGTACCTGCGTGATGGCCGCCGGAGCGTCATCGGCTGGCTGGAGGCGCAAGGCGCCGAGCCCGTCAGAGACCCCCGGCCCAAGCTCTATCGCAACCTGAACGGCGGCCTGGCACCAGGCTAGTCGCCGGCGGTATCGCCCATCTGGGACTGCATGTAGTTTTCCAGCCCGACCTTGTCGACCAGGCCCAGCTGCGTTTCCAGCCAGTCCACATGCTCTTCTTCGGCACTGAGAATGCTGGCAAACAGATCGCGGCTGACGAAGTCTTCCTTGGCTTCGCAGTGCGCAACGGCCTCGCGCAGCAGCGGAATGGCTTCCATCTCGAGCCGCAGATCGCCGTTGAGCATCTCTTTGACGTCCTGCCCGATGTAGAGCTTGCCCAGCTCCTGCAGGTTCGGCAGCCCTTCCAGGAACAGAATGCGCTGGATCAGGTCGTCCGCATGCTTCATCTCGTCGACGGACTCGTGGTACTCGTAATCGCCGAGTTTCTTGAGCCCCCAATCCTGGTACATGCGCGAATGCAGGAAGTACTGATTGATCGCAGTCAGTTCCTTCTTCAGCACCTTATTCAGAAACACGAGGACCTCGGAGTCGAGCGCCTTCATACACAAACATCCATTGGTTGAGTAAACGGCGCGCAGAATGCCCCATAGAGCGCCCGCTGGCAAGGGAAAAGGTCGCTAACTCATTGTTTTTTATTGATATTTAATCTCATCCGCGGATCGTCACGGGATCAAAAATCATCTTGAAAATGAGAAACAGCCGCCGTTGCAATCGAGAATCGCTTTCATTTAGAATAAGATCAACGGCGACACACCCATAACGCTCAGCCCCGCCGTCTGAGATTGAACAGCCGGGTTCTCTGCATGTACGTTTGTCTCTGCAAAGCCATCACGGACAAGGAAGTCATCGAAGCCATTGACGCCGGTGCGGACAGCACCGAGGCGCTGGGAGACCAGCTCGGCGTAGGCACCTGCTGCGGCTGCTGCCGCGACTTCACCAACGAGCTGATCGACCAGCGGCTTGCCGAGACGCAAACCTACGCCGCCTGAGCACCACGCTCCTCCCAAAGTCTCTCTCTAGTAATCCAGCGCGTCATCAACGGCATGCCCGCGCTTCGGAATCAGCATGGTTCGCTGAAATTCGATCACGCTGCTGCCGTCCTGCTTGGTGCCCCGGGTCTGGATCGCGACGATCCCCTGCGTTGGGCGTGACTGGCTTTCCCGAATACTCAGCACCTCAGACTCCGCGTACAGCGTATCGCCAATAAAGACCGGGCCGGTCAGCTTCACGTCCGTCCAGCCCAGGTTGGCGATCGTTTTCTGGCTGACGTCACTCACGGACATACCGGTGACGATGGACAGGGTCAGGCAGGAATTCACCAGCAGCTGGCCAAACTCGCTCTTCTCCACATAGGCCCGATCAAAGTGCAGCGGATGCTGGTTCATGGTCAGCAACGTAAACCAGGTGTTGTCGGTTTCCGTGATGGAACGTCCTGGGCGATGTTCGTAAATGTCGCCGACCTTAAAGTCCTCCAGATAGCGCCCGTAGGACTCCCGATAACGCTGGCCACCGACCGGCTTGGCTTCTGCCACCATGTCTTCATCTCTTGTATTGAATGGAAAGTCTGGCAGCGCCTGCTGCCGTGTCTGGTCCGAGGGGGTACCGGCTAGCGCCCGTGGTAGATGGGCGCGCGCTTCTCCAGAAAGGCGGCAACGCCCTCCCGGGAGTCTTCGGTCTTGCGCAGCCGGGTAATTTCTTCGATGGCCCAGCGCCCGGTGTCGCGCCAGTCCGGATCCAG
>CAZXIJ010000049.1:13994-18169 GCA_964640725.1 uncultured Pseudomonadales bacterium
ACGAACAGCTCGCCAAAGCGCGCCGTGGTCGACGCCACGCGCAGATCTGCCATGAGCGCAAGCTCCATGCCCCAGCCTACGGCGGGCCCGTTGACCGCAGCAATCACCGGTATATCGGTGTGCAGGAGCGCATCTGCCGCAGGGGTTAACCCGCCGGAGCGGCGCGACCGTTCAATCGCGTCCGGCGGCGGGCCTTCACTGCTGCCCAGGATCGCCTTCATGTCGTCGCCGGCGCAGAAGGTCGAGCCTTCGCCCGTGATTACAATGACCCGCGCCGTGGACTCTCGTACGGTGTCTTCCAGCAAGCGGTAGCTGTCGTAGGTGAGCGCGTTGTGGGCCTTGGGTCGATTCAGCACCAGGGTACCGATGTGGTCTTGCTCGGTGTATCGAACGATCTCGTCAGTCATCAGAAAGCTCCTGCGCATCGCGCTGCGTCAGCCAGAGAGTGGTTTGCGCAAGGATCGCGGCGGCACGCTCCGCAGGGTCGGGCCAGGTCTCGCGATAGTGCCGCGAGCGGATCTCGAGGCTCAGCGGCGCCGCCGGGAACAGGTTGGCCAACGCGCCAAGGGGCAACTCCCCTTCGCCGGGGGCCAGGCGCGCGTCCAACGCATCGGCCAGCAGGCTCTCGGGATCATCGGCACAGCGCGCTGGGCCATCGCACAACTGCAGGTAGGGAATGAGCCCCTCGTTGCCGACCAGAGCAGCCACCGTCTCGCCGCTGCGTGCCAGGTGCAGGCTGTCGACCAGCACGCCCGCCCCCGCATGGTCCGCAGCCCGGGCAATGGCCAGCGCCTGGCTGGGCCGGGTGATCGCGGTGATGCGCAGAAACTCCAGGACCACGCCCATGCCGGCCGGCGCGGCAAGCTCGCAGAGCTCATGCTGCGCCGCGGCGATCCGCTCGGCATCCGGCTCCGCGCTCACCATCAGGACCTGGCGGGCACCGAGCTCAGCGCCGACATCCACAATCCGCCGGTGCAGGTCGGTCACCGCGGCACCGGCCTCAAGCCATACCACTTCGACATCCAGGCAGCGCAGGCCGTGCTCGCGCTGCAGGGCCCGAATCTGCCGGGTCTCCTGGTCCTGCCAATCTTTGTCGACGGTCACCCCGAAAGCCGGATAGCCGGCGGCGGCGGCGGCCCGGGCCACCACCGGGCCACGGTGCTCCGGCAGCACGCCGGCTGCCAACGAAAGCCTTGATACGGCGCTGTTCATGGTGCTCTCCCCTTCCCGCACAGAATGCCAGAGACGCCCGCCGCCGGCGATGGCCGGCACGCTCGGGTAAACTGTCGCTCCCGACATTCACCGGCGCCCGGCCTCATGCGCGGCGCAAACCCAGAGGAACACATTATGGAAGACGTCTACATCGTTGCTGCCGGTCGCAGCGCTATCGGCAAACGCGGCAAGGGCCTTGCGGGCATGAAGCCGGCGGAGCTGCTGGCCGCTGTTCAGAAAGGCGTGCTGGACCAGGCCGGTGTTGACCCGGCGCAGGTGGGCCAGGTCGTTGGCGGCTGTGTCTCGCAGATCAACGAGCAGTCCTTCAACGTCTCCCGTATCGCCTGGCTGTCCAACGGCTATCCGGAAGAAGTCGCTGCGACAACCGTAGACGCCCAGTGCGGCTCCAGTCAGCAGGCCACCTCTATGGGCGCGGCCATGATCGCCTCAGGCATGGAAGACGTGGTCATGACCTGCGGCGTCGAAATGATGTCTCGGGTGCCGCTGGGCTCGAACATGAAAGATGCCGCCCCCATGGGCGACCAGTACATGAGCCACTACCAGCCGACCAGCCAGTTTCAGGGCGCGGCCATGATCGCCGAGGAGTATCAGATCACCCGCGCGGACACGGACGCCTTTGGCCTGAAGAGCCAAGCGAACGCCGCTCGCGCCTGGGAAGAGAACCGCTTCGATCGCGAGATCATTCCCATCACCGCGCCGGTGCTCGACGAAAAGTACCAGCCGACGGCCGAGACCCGAGTTATCGACCGCGACGAGGGCCTGCGCGCCACTACGATCGAAGGGCTGCAGAAGCTTGAGCCGGTGCCGGGCCAGGACGTGCACACGGCCGGCTCCAGCTCTCAGGTGTCGGACGGCGCAGCCGTCGTGCTCATGGCCAGCAAGGCCGCCTGTGAGCGGCTGGGACTCAAGCCCCGGGCGCGCATCGCCGCGACCACCCTGGTGGGCGTTGACCCGGTGACCATGCTGAAAGGCCCCATCCCTGCCAGCCGGAAGGTGCTCGACCAGACCGGCCTGAGCGTGGACGACATCGACGTGTTCGAGGTCAACGAAGCCTTCGCGAGCGTGGTGCTGGCCTGGCAGAAAGACCTGAACCCGAACCCGGATCGGGTGAACCCGAACGGCGGTGCCATTGCGCTCGGCCACCCCACCGGCTCGACCGGGGCACGCCTGATCACCACGGCGCTGCACGAGCTGGAGCGCAGCGGTGGCCGCTACGGGCTGATCGCCATGTGTTGTGGTGGCGGCCTCGGCACCGGCACGATCATCGAGCGAGTGGACGGCTAGGCGACAGGCAATCCGAGGCCGTCGAGCGTCTGCACCAGGCGCTCGATACTGCCTGGACGCGTATCTGGCAGGTGAGCGACCTGCCAGCCCTGGGCCTGCGCTTCACGCAGGTTGGGCAGGGAATCATCAATGAACAGGCAGTCGGAACCTGCGAGGCCGCAGCGTTCGGTGAAGTACCGGTAAATCTGCGGATCAGGCTTATTCACCTTGGCTTCAAAGGAGAACACTCGCTCAGTGGGCAGCCGCAAGAAGTCGTGCCTTGCCATCAGGGCAGCACTCACGTAATCCGGCATGTTGGACAGCACAAAAATCGGCGTATCCGCCGCGTGCAGCTGTCGCAGCAAATCAACCACCGGCTCGACAGGTTCAAGAGAGTGCGGCATCGCGTCCAGCAGCCGCCGCAGGCGTTCAACATCCAGCGATAACGCTGCGGCGGTTTCTCGCTCGTACTGCGCCCGGGTATCCAGACCGGCGTCCAGTCGATACCAGCGCTCGTGTTTGAACAGCGGTTGCGCCAGGGACAGGTCCCACCCCTGCTGCGCCAGCAAGCGCGCCGGCGACCAGTCCAGCAGCACGCCGCCGATATCAAACACCACATTCACCCTGATTGCCTCCGCACGAGAAGAAGGAAAGTTGTTGCCCGGCAGTCTCCGTGCTTTGATCGCAAAAATGAAGAAGGAATACGACTCATGACGACCCTGCTCTGGACCCTCGCCATCGCCGCCTTCCTGCCCATCGTCTGGGGCATGTGGGGCGGCTCGTTTCGGGCCAAGGATCCGGCGGGGTTCGACAACAATCTGCCCCGGCGCCAGGCAGCCACGCTGACGGGGCTGGCCGAACGGCTTTACGGCGCTCAGGCAAACGCCTGGGAAGCGCTTGCCATGTTCACGCCTTGCGCGCTGATCGCGCATGTGACCGGGGCGGATGCAGGGGCTGCGGGTACCGCGGGTATCGTCTTTATCGTCGCGCGGGTGTTGCACGGAGTGGCGTACGCCATGGATCAGGCGACGCTGCGATCGTTGATCTGGTTTGCGGGGGTTGGGGCGTGTGTTTGGCTGTTGGTGCTGTCGGCGTGATGACTGCATTCATAATGCTGAGGTCGGTGGTTCAAGTCCACCCGTAGCTACCATCAAATCAATAGGTTAGCTCAACCCACAGCCTTCTAAGCAATAGCGGTAGCACACTGGTAGCACACTTCGTGTTGACCAAGGAGCCGCTATGACGAACCAAGTAAGTACCCCTCGAGAGCAGTGGAAACAGCTCTACCTCTCATCCTCCCCGAAACGCCAGGAGCAGCTAGATCGTCTAGCCAATGCCTTGGCTGCAGGACATGCCAAAAGCCTCTCTGAGTGTTCTGACGAGGAACTGGAAGCTCAGTTCCTGGACGCTCTATCCAAGATGGACTCTGAACAGGCTCGGGCAGTCCGAGTGCTTTTCCATGGGGTCGCGAAATGACCCCAGAAACTCGCAAGGACCTCGAAACAGCGTTCCGCAGGTTAACGCCCCTGCAGCGAGAAGCCCTGTACCGCCTGGTGAGATCCATGAACGAGGCCAGAACGGCCAAGGAGGCCAAATGAACCAGAACCCATTTGTCCAAGAGGACGACCATGAGGGAACTATCGGCGCTGTCCGATCGGCTCTACAACTGCTCATGAAAC
>CAZXIJ010000050.1:0-1406 GCA_964640725.1 uncultured Pseudomonadales bacterium
CTATACACATTCCCCAGGGGGCACCTATGACCAGCAGCAAACAGATTTTCTCTACCCTCGAGGCCAACGGCACGCTCACCGTAGAGGTTGGCGACATCGATGTGCCGGCCCCGACCGGCGATCAGGTGCTGGTCAAGATGGAGGCGGCCCCCATCAACCCGTCGGATCTGGCTCTGCTGTTTAGCGCAGCAGATCTGGAGAACGCCGAATACTCCCCCGGTAAGGTGGTAGCGCAGATGCCGGAGCCCTTCCTGAGCGGGCAAAAAGGTCGCCACGGCCAGCGCTTGCCCGTAGGCAACGAAGGCGCCGGCGAAGTGATCGCGACCGGCGATGGCGCGATGGCCAAGGCGCTGATGGGGCAGCGGGTGGCCTGCGTGCCCGGCAGTGCCTACGGCCAGTATTGCCTGGCCCAGGCGCCCATGTGCCTGCCTCTTGGCGACGTGTCCTCGGTTGACGGCGCTAGCGCCTTCGTCAACCCGATGACTGCTCTCGGCTTTGTCGAGACCGCGAAGATGGAGGGCCAGGACGCGATCCTGCACCTCGCCGCCGCCTCGAACCTCGGCCAGATGCTCAATCGCATTTGCCTGGAAGACGGCCTCAAGCTCGTGAACGTGGTCCGCAAACAGTCGCAGGTCGATTTGCTGAAGAGCCAGGGCGCGAAGTACGTGGTCAACTCATCCGACGATGACTTCATGGATCAGCTGCGCAGCGCCATCGACGAGACCGGCGCCTACCTGGGTTTTGACCCCATTGGCGGCGGCGACATGAGCGATGCCTGCCTGAAAGCCATGGAGCAGGTCGCCGCATCCAAGATGGGCGAGTTCAGCCGCTACGGCTCCGACCAGGACAAGAAGATGTACGTGTACGGGCGCCTGGATCTCGGTCCCACAGTCCTGACGCCCAGCTACGGCCTGCAGTGGACGATCTCGGGCTGGCTGCTCACGCCGTTCCTGGCCAAGGCAGGCATGGAGACCATGGTGCGCATGCGCAAGCGCGTCGTCGAGGGCATCACGAGCACCTTTGCCAGCAGCTACAAGCAGCACGTGAGCCTGGAGCAAATGCTGGAGAAGGACGCGGCGATCGACTACCGGGCCATGCGGACCGGCGAAAAGTACCTGGTCACGCCGCAAGCCTGAGCGAGCCGATGCGCAAGCGACTGCTGATCCTGTTCCTGTGCGCGACCGGCTGCGCGGTTCCTGAGGCGCCGCCGGCGCCTGCGGCACCTCCTGCACCGCAGGAACAGAATGTCAGCCCGGACATCAACGACAACTACAAGAGCCCCGAGCTGGACGTCGAGCGCTGGGCCGAACGGTTCAGCGGCGAAAGCCGCGAGGTCTTTGCCGCGCGCTACGATGTCCTGGCCGCGCTCGGCCTCGAAGCTGGCGACCGCATCGCCGATGTCGGCG
>CAZXIJ010000050.1:1506-6840 GCA_964640725.1 uncultured Pseudomonadales bacterium
CGGCGGCGGATGGGCTGACCAACGTCCAGACGGTGCTTGGAGAAGATCGCGCGTCCGGGCTTCCGGCAGGTTCTGTCGATGTCATTTTCCACTGCGATACCTACCATCACTTCGAGTACCCCATGTCCATGAACCGGGACCTGGCCCGGGCGCTCGTGGTCGGCGGCGAACTGTTCGTGCTCGAGTTCGAGCGCATTCCCGGGGTGACCCCGGATTGGGTGCTGGAACACGTCCGCGCCGGCAAAGCCGTGGTGCGCGAAGAGCTTGAGGGCAGCGGATTCACGTTCGTCGAGGAGCTGGCCGTGCCCGGGCTGAAGGACAACTATCTGTTGCGCTTCAAAAAGTCGTCCTGAGCGACCGATGCTGCTGAGCCGGGTCGCTGCGCTCGCCGGCCTGCTCGCGCTGCTGATGGTGGGCACCGCTTGCTCAACGTCACCGAGCAAGGCCGCGGCGGGTGTGACGACCGTGTATCTGGTCCGGCACGCCGAGAAGCACAGCGACAGCCGTGATCCGCACCTTACCGATGCTGGCCGGGCGCGGGCCGAGGCCCTCGCCGCTCGCCTTGACGGCGAGTCGCTCACTGCGATTTTAACCACCAACTACCAGCGCACACGCGAAACCGCCGCGCCCGTCTCCAAGCGGCAGGGCATCAAGCCGAGGTTCTATGATCCAGGTCGCCTTCCGGAACTGGCACTGTCCCTGCAACAGCAGAACGGCGCAATACTGGTTGTTGGCCACTCAAACACAACAGCCCGCCTGGCCGAGCTGCTTGGGGCACCAGACTTTGGCCGGATTAACGAAGCCAACGAGCACGATCGGCTGTACGTCCTGGCGCTCGAGGGCGACCGCCTGATCAGCGCTCGGCTCGAGCGCTACGGCAAAAGAAAGGTGCCGATCTCCTGACTTCGAGTGGCGTCGGGGCCTACATCCCGACGGCGCACTTCCGGGATTTTCTCCAGCGCGAGGGACATGCCCTCGTCCAGATGCTCATCCGGGTTGCCAAGGCACAATGTGAGCACTGCAATCAATGGCAACCGCGATTCCAGATCGTGCTGGAACACAGCCTGATAGGCCAGGTGGTAGGTCTCCAGCGAATTCAAAACGTCCATCACCAGATTGTGCAGGACCACCGGGTCGAAGGTACCTCCGGTGCGCAGGTGCGCCGCGTCTTGCTTGTAGTAGGGAAAGAAAATCATCTGGTCGCGAATGAACTGCCAGGCCCAGGGGAATTGAGATCCGGACGCGTCCGGTGACCGGGGCGGCGCGTAGCGCGCCTGAAACTCGCGCCGGAGCGCATCGTCAAAATGCGCCAGCCCTTCCAGGATCAAACGCTGCACGCGGCCTGGGTTGCGGATGGCCCACTCGATGGCAATGTGCGCGCCCGTATGGGTGCCGTAGACGCTCAGGCTCTGGACTCCGAGGGCCTCAGCCACCCGGTCCAAGGCGTCGGCGTAGTAAGGAACATCGGGCGCCGCTACCGCCGGCGCCGGCGACTGCCCGTTCCCCAGCGTGTCCGGCGCCACAACAAAAAACCGGTCGCCTAGAGCCGCGATCAGGGGCTCCAGCGATTGTGAGGACGACGGCGAGGCGTGCAGCAGAAATACTGCCGGGCGGCCATCGCGCCGGCCAGCGGTGCGATAGTGCACCTGCCCTTCGGCGATGGTCACGAATGCACGCTCTATCAAGGTTTTGCTCCAGCGAACGGTCGAGCATCATTCCAGCAGGAGATGGGAGCGATATCAAAGGGCCAAACGCTGACTCACACACCCTGCCTGGGCCGGGTGTGCTATACATTGGGCTCCTGGGACAACAGGGGTGATGACCATGAGCGAAGCAAGCAGCAACGAGGCGATCCAGGCACAGGCGCCGCTGCGTGACCTGCACCTGGCAGACCCCGCGCGGTTTGCCGACGCCACCATCCTGCCGCTCTTCGAGCGGCTCCGGCAGGAAGCACCCGTGCACTACTGTGCCGACAGCCCCTACGGGCCCTACTGGTCAATCCTGCGCTATGAGGACATCCAGCAGATCGATCAGGACCACGAGCGGTTCTCCTCCGAGGCGCGTCTGGGCGGCGTGCAGATAGACGACGGCATCGTCGGCGACCCGAACAGCGACTTCTTCGTCTCGAGCTTTATCACCACCGACCCGCCCTCGCACGGCCCCATGCGCAAGGCTGTGAACAGCATCGTGCGGCCGCAGAGCCTGATGCACTTCGAGCAGCTGATCCGCGAGCGCGCTGTGCGCACGCTGGAGGATCTGCCGGTGGGAGCAACCTTTGACTGGGTCCCCGCGGTATCGATCGAGCTGACCACGCAGATGCTGGCCACGCTGTTCGATTTTCCCTTCGAAGAGCGCTACCGGCTGACGCGATGGTCAGATGTCACCACGGCCGAAGAAGGCTCGCCCCTGATCGAGAGCCCGGCGGCCCGCATCGCCGAACTCATGGAGTGCCTGAGCTACTTCAAAGAACTCAAAGCCGCGCGCCGGGACGGGCCGCCAAAGCTGGACCTGGTCACCATGCTCGCACAGGACGCCGCCACAAAAGACCAGCCGGACGCGGAGTTTCTGGGGAACTTGATGCTATTGATCGTGGGCGGCAATGACACCACCCGCAACACCATGAGCGGCAGCATCAACGCCTTCCACCAGTTCCCGGATCAGCTCGACCGCCTGAAGGCAGAGCCGGCGCTGCTCGGCTCCGCCGTGTCAGAAATCATCCGCTGGCAAACGCCCCTGGCCCATATGCGCCGCACCGCACTGGCCGATGTCGAGATCGGTGGCCAGACCATTCGCAAAGGCGAGAAGGTCGTCATGTGGTACTACTCCGGCAACCGCGACACGGACGCCTTCGAGCGCCCGGACGACCTGGACATCGAGCGCCGGAACGTGCGCAAACATCTGTCCTTTGGCTTTGGGGTGCACCGCTGTCTGGGCATGCGCCTGGCCGAGATGCAGCTCAAGATCCTCTGGGAAGAAATCCTGAAGCGCTGGTCGCGCATCGAGATTGTCGAGCCGCCGCAACGCGTGTACTCAAACTTCGTGAACGGCTACGAGCAGATGCTGGTGAAGATTCATCCTTGACCCAACGCCATATCTAGGGCTAGCCGATCCTGTCAGCTCCTTGCTGCACCTTGTCGGTGCCGCCGTGTTCGCCGCTCTCGGCGTCGGGCTCCTGCAACGTGCCCGGGAAAACGGGCTACCGGTTGCCGTGATCGCCATTTACGTGGCGGGCGTGCTTTTCGTGCTGACCGTCAGCGGCATCTTTCACGCCCTGCCGCGAGAGACCGACATCCGGTACCTGTTCAAAGTACTCGACCACGCCGGCATCTTCTTCCTCATCGCCGCCACCTTTACCCCCGTCCACCTCCTGCAGCTCCAGGGATTCATGCGCTGGGGCATGCTGGCCCTGGTCTGGCTCGCAGCCGTGACCGCCATCGTCGTAAAATCCATCTGGTTTGATGCCATGCCGGAATGGCTGGGCCTAACCCTGTACCTGGGACTCGGTTGGGCCGGTCTCATCTCCGCCGTCGCCCTTTACCGCATCTTCGGTCTCGCGCCGCTGGCGCCGCTGCTGGGCGGCGCGGTCGCCTACACGCTGGGCGCCGCTCTGGAGTTCGCCGAAGTGCCGACCATCGCCAGCGGCATCTTCGCCTCCCACGAGATCTTTCACGTCCTGGTACTGGTCGGCGTCGCTCTGCACTGGGAGTACATCCGCCGCGTCGTTGTAGCATCGCACTGGCGTGTGGATCCATCCTACGCGGGGTCGCGCACCAATCTGGGCCGACCAAAGGGCAGTGGCGCCTTGTCCGAGTAGTACGCCGCCAGGTCGGCCACGCTCATCGGCTCATCGGAAAAGTGTTCGTAGTACTCCTGGGGATGCGCCCACAGCGCCGTGCGACGCCCGTTAAAGGACAGGCACTGGCCATTCATCTGCGCTGCGTGGTCGCTTAAGAGCCAAACCAGGCCTTGCGCGACCTCCGCCGGCGCACCGAAACCCAGCTCCACCGGCGCAGGCGCCTTGCGCCCGTCCTGGGCAGCCTGAGCACCGGCGCGCTCGAAGACCACCTGCGTCATGTCTGTGTCTGCAACCGGCCACATCGTGTTGACGCGAATGTCCGAGCGACTCAGCTCGAGCACCGCCGACCGCAGCAAACCGAGCATGCCCTCCTTCGCCGCCGCGTAGTTCGACTGGCCAAAACCGCCCGCCAGCCCGGACCCGGAGGTGATCTGCACGATATGGCCGCCACTGCCTT
This sequence comes from uncultured Pseudomonadales bacterium, assembly GCA_964640725.1. Classification (GTDB taxonomy): domain Bacteria; phylum Pseudomonadota; class Gammaproteobacteria; order Pseudomonadales; family Azotimanducaceae; genus CALHVX01. The sequence goes on from CAZXIJ010000050.1 coordinate 5,760, forward strand.
TCATGGCGAGGGCCGCGTACTTCGTGGTCAGAAACGCGCCCCGCAGGTGCACAGCGATCACGTCGTCCCACTCCTGACTCGTCATCTTCAGGAGCGTGCGATCCCGCACGATGCCAGCGTTGTGCACCATGGCATCGATGCCGCCAAAGCGCTCGACGCAGCAGTTAACCAGCCCTTCGACCGTCGCTTCTTCGGCCACAGACCCGACCACGCTCTCGACCGTGCCGCCAGCGCCCTGCACGGCATCGACAGTTTCCGCCAGCGCCGCTTCGTTCGTGCCATTCACCACGACCCGAGCGCCATTGTGCGCACAGGCGACCGCGAAGGCTCGTCCGAGCCCTCGCGATGACCCGGTGATAACGACCCGTTGACCCTCTAGCACCATATCCCTCACCCATAGCTGTCATTCAAGGCTTAGCCTGACAGCTGGACGCTGGAGAATCCACGGGGCACCAGGGCGGCGATGGGGTACGATTTCTCTTCGCAGACGCGTTGGCACCGGAACGGAGAGGCAAGTTGAGACGACATCTCTGGCTGCTAACCATGACGCTGCCGAGCATGGCAGCCGCCTATGAGCCGGATCAAGCACTGCGCGACACGCTGTCCAAAACTGAAAAGCGGGCGCTCGTAGAAGCGACCCCAGCCGCCCAGCGGCTTTCGGTGCGCCTGAGCTTTTCGCCCCGGGGGGCCTTTCGCGACTACGAGCGTATCGCCAAAGAAGCCGGTTTCGAGCCGTACGCAGACTGCAGCGTTGCCACCTTTGCGAGCGTCACGAACTGGCGTCTGGCCCTGGGCCGGGACGCCACGCCGGCACAGATCACCGGACTTATTGAGCAATGCCAGGACGCCGAAGAGACCACATTGGGGGCCAAGCCGGTGTCTCAGACCACCGGCGATCGCGCGATCCTGCGCGGTATCTGGCAGCGCAATCTGGAGTTTGTGGCGAACAGCCTGGGGGACGACGCGCTGCAGGCTTTCTTGCAGGAGGACGCGGCTGCGTATTTCCGCAAACACTACGGCGACCCGACCCAGTGGACGCTCAGCGACCAGGGGTTTCAGGAAAGGGCGGTCGCCGAGGCAG
>CAZXIJ010000050.1:6940-12194 GCA_964640725.1 uncultured Pseudomonadales bacterium
CGCCGAGGCAGTCGCCGAGGCAGTGACCGCGAAGGCGGCAACGGCGGCTTCGGAACCAGGTTCGGCACCAGACTCTGCTCCGGCGGCAACTCCCAAGACCTCAGCGGGGGCCAACGCACAATTCGAGCGCATCGCCCTTCGCACCGTTACCCGCTACGGGCTCGGCGGCGTTTACGTCGAGAACGAGACCTACCTACTGCTGAAGGACGGCTCAATCCTTCGAAACTTTTCCGACAACCCCTACACCTTAAACGTCGCTGCTTCCAAACGCGCCGTTCCGAAAAACTGGGGCCGCTGGCGACCCCAGGGCAACAGGCTGCAGGTTACCTGGCCCGGCAAGAAACCGACGCTGTGGAAGACATGGTTCAGCACCCGAGCCGCGGGGCCAGGGCAAACAATCGAGGGTCGGTTCCAGTCCGCAGACGGCTTTGGCGGCGGGCGCGTCGCCAACTTCAACACTGTCGCTTTCAGTGCAGATGGCCGCTTTGCCTGGGCAAGCCTCAAAGGCGGAAGCACTGGCGGCTGGCTGCCCGCCTATAGCGACAAGCGCCGTTCGGGACGCTATACGCTGAACGGCCACTCCATCCAGCTGCGCTACAACGACGGCACCATGGAGGACTACGCTTTCGCTTTCTACCCAAAAGACGACGAACACTTTGTGATCGGGGCGAATCACTTCGCGCCGCTCAAGTAATCGGGGACCGACAACGCCGACTCAGCTCGCGGGCGCGATGGCCAGCAAGCAACAGACCGCAGCCACGACAAGCTTGCTTTAACCCGGTACGGCTTTTTTCCGCTTGGGCTTCTTGTTCCCCTTCAGCGTCTTCTTCCAGTTCTGCTTCCAGTCGTAGCTGGACAGAGACCAGCGCCACCAGCGGGGCAGCGGCTGCAGGGTGTTGGCATCGTAGGCTGCAATCAGCTGCTCTCGATCCGGCCAGGCCAGCTTGTAACAGATTCGGTTCAGATCTTTGAAGCGCATGCGAGCCCTGGCCGCGCGGGACCGATCAATCAGAGCGCGGCCGATATCAATCAGGTAGAACGTGATCTCGCCGTTGGCACTGGTCATCATCAGATTGCCAGACGACAGGTCCCGATGGATGATGCCGCGCCAGTGCATATGGGCCACAAACTCCCCAATGCGCAGCAACCAGGTGGCCTTGTCGATGCCCCGGTACTCGTGCTCGCCCGCCTTGAACGCCGTAAACAGGTCCCGACAGGAAAAGGCCCCTTCAACAAATCGGCAAATGTAGTAGCTGTCGGCGGCGTTGCTGCCGGGCTGCTCAAAGAAACCCAGGGGTGTTGGTGTATTGATACCCAACCGCAGCATCTGCGTTGCGTTGTTCCAGTGACGTTTGCCTTTACTCGGCAAAAATCGGTAGGTGAAGCGCTTAATCCCGCGGGCGCGATTGAGCTTGACCGTCTGCTCCCCCTCGCTCCACCAGGGCGCCCTGACGTTCCACAGCTTGTTGCGCTTATCGCGCAACACTTTTAACTGCGGCAGCTCCTGCAGCAGCTGCGGAATCTCCGCAGCCAATGGCGCCGGATCTGCCGCTGGCGCAAACAGCGAGTAAGCACCGCGCCACGCCCGGCCCTGCAGAACCCGGGTCTCTTTTTGATCGCCGAGCCAGTGCACCACACCCGGCACCTGACCCTGCTGCATCCGACGCAGCCGAGCGATCTCCGGTGCTGCCACCGCCTGCTCCCAGCGCAAGACGAGGGGCTGCTCAGAGATTGATACGGGTTCCGCGCTGAGTTCCTGACCTTCCGGCGTAAAGAAGCGCGCCGCGTTGAGGGGCTCTTCATCGTACAGCGCCTTTAACGGGAACAGGCTTCTGTCACCACACCAGACGATATGCCAGTGGCCGGCTTCCGGGCTCGAGAACGCAAAGTGGTGCACCCCGTCGACATCGTTATGCGCCTGCAGACAGGTGGCGTTTCGAAGCAGGCGGACGCAGAATCCGAGGGCGCTGAACGCCGCCGTTCGAGTAAAGTCTGCGACGTCGCCGCGCACCTCCCGGTAGTAGCTGACATTGTCGGCATCCGGATAGCTGCCATCGCCGCAATCAATGAGACCATCTCGCTGGCAAATCAACGGCCCCCAGTACACACGATCCAGCGCACCACTTGCTGCCGCAAGAACCAGGTAGCGGGTCAGGTAGTGCGCGTTCTTTAACTCAGGCTGCATCGACCAGCGCATCAGCCGCTTGCGGCTCCAGCAGGTGTAGGTGCAGTAGGTCCTGGAGATGCCGTTCTGACGACTGATCTCGGCCAGCACCCGAGCTTTCTTCACAAGGTTCAGGCGCAGCCAGCGGGTCGCAAACTGGCGGGCAACGCGGTGGTCGTAGGCCTCTGGCTCTACGACCCGCTCGACAAACAGGTTGTCCGTGTGGATGTCCGGCGCCGAATGCGCCCGGCTCATGGCATCAAGAAAGCCCACGTTGTAGACGGGCTCAAAGTCCGAAACGTTTGGCCCAGCCAAAGACTTGCCGCCCGACTGCGCCACCGGCGCTGCCAGCTGCCACGCCTTCAGGTAGCCCTGGGCGCTGTAGCCCGACCAGCGGCCGCGATTGGGCGTGTTGCCAATTTCTATGGCGCCAACCCGATCACCGTGCTGCGCCAGCACCTGCGTCACAAACTCAGTCCATCGCGCCTGCACCGCCCTGTCGCGGGCGAGCACCTTGGCGTCCTGCCGCGGGGGCAACAAAGCCAGCAGGACATCGAATCCTTCGTCGAGCAAGCGCAGTAGAAACCGTTCCGAGGCCGCGCCGACGGCATCGTAGCTGTAGCTCAGCCGAACGTGCCGGATCTGCAGTTCGCGCAGCGCCGCAACGACGTAGTCATCGCAACGCGGATCGTCTGAGGTCGCGACATTAACGCCAATAAAGTCTTCGGCAACGCTCGCGACCTGATCGATCGCATCAGCCTGGCGCAGCCAGCGCGGCAGGCTGGAGACTGCGTGCACGAAGCCGGTCCCCGCAATTCGCCATCGGTCAAGGGCTCGCAATAGAGCTGTCATTCCTTGGAATCATGTCCCCGTACTTTCGGCACTGCAGCGCCGCCGGCGCCGAATCACGCTGCGGACGCGTTAGGGTAACAGCAGGGCGATCTTTCCGCAGGATGCCGGCTATCGATGGCACCCTGGTCGGTCTGTGCAGCCGTCAGCCTTATCCCCGGGGCGCGGCCGCCCGTTGCAGGCGATCGTTGATCGCCTCACCCAGGCCCGTGTCTGGTATCGGCATCACCGCTATCGCTGCGGCACCGGAAGCATCGAGCCGGCGCAGATACTGGTAAAGGTTGGCCGCTGCTTCCGCAAGATCGGCTGACCGGGACAGACAGAGCGTATCTGCCGGCGATGCCGGGCCAAAGCCAAGCAGCACCTCCCCTGGGTTTGCCCGCTGAGCATTCAGGCGCAGCTGTGCGCGCGGCGCGTAGTGCGAGCGCAGCTGCCCTGGCGCCGAGATTGACGTGTCCGCCCGGTCGGCTAAAGGCCCCACGATCGCCTCAAGCTCTGCACGAGGAATCGCGCCCGGGCGCAGCAGCGTGGGCGGCGCATCGGGCAGTACGGCAACGATGCTGGACTCCACGCCAGATCGGCACGGACCGCCATCCAGAACCAACCGAACGGCGTCGCCGAGTTCGGCCGCCACTTCCTCGGCCCGGGTCGGGCTGAGCCGGCCGGAGGGGTTGGCCGAGGGCGCTGCCAGCGGCACACCAATGGCCTGCAGCAGCGCCTGCGCAATCGGCTGGGAGGGCACACGCACCGCGATCGTGTCGAGACCTGCGCGCGCGAGCTCACAGGTCTGGCCGCCGTTGGCGACGGGCATCACCAGGGTCAGGGGACCGGGCCAGAACGCCTCGGCCAGGGCCTCGGCACGCGCGTCCAGGATGCCCTCGCGCCGCGCCATAGCGGTGTCGGCAACGTGCGCGATCAAAGGGTTAAAAGTGGGCCGCCCCTTGATCGCGTAGATCGAGGCCACCGCCGAAGGGTTGCTGGCGTCTGCGGCCAGGCCGTAGACCGTCTCGGTTGGCAGACCCACGGTTTGCCCCGCGCGCAGCGCCGCCACGGCGCGCTGCAGACCAGCGGCATCGCCGGCAACGATGGGTGAGGACTTCATAGCGGGCCGGCAAAGCGCCACTGCAGGGTTGCTTCCGCATGAAAGGGCCGAACAACATCGCCACCGGCAGCCAGGGTGAGCGGCACGGCCACCGGCTCTCTGAGCAATGTCACGCGCTCTTCGTTCAAGGGCAGACGATAGAACGCCGGACCGAACTCCGAGGCAAAGCCTTCGAGCCGGTCGAGGGCGCCCTCTTCTTCAAAAACCTTGGCGTAGGCCTCCAGCGCATAGGGCGCGCAGAAGATGCCCGCGCAGCCGCAATCGGATTCCTTGGCAGCCACCCCGTGGGGCGCGGAGTCCGTGCCCAGGAAGAACTTGCCGCTGCCAGAGGTCGCCGCCGCGCGCAGCGCCTGGCGATGCAGCTCGCGCTTGGCGGTCGGCAGGCAGTACATGTGCGGGCGCATGCCGCCGTCGAACATGGCGTTGCGGTTGATCTCGAGGTGGTGCGGCGTGATGGTCGCGGCCATCCTGGCCCCCTGACTGCTCACAAAGTCCACGGCGTCTTTGGTGGTAATGTGCTCGAGCACAATCCGCAGCTCGGGAAAGTCTCGCACCAGCGGCTGCAAGACCTGGTCGATGAACACCGCCTCGCGATCAAAGACATCGATCTCGGGCGAAGTGACCTCGCCGTGGATCAGCAGCGGCATATCGATCCGCTGCATGGTCTCCAGCACCTCAGTGATGTTGGCGACGGCGGTGACGCCGTGGGCAGAATTGGTGGTGGCGTTTGCCGGATACAGCTTGCAGGCCGTGAACACGCCAGCCTCGAAGCCGGCTTCAATCTCCCCCGCAGCAATGCTGTCGGTCAGATAGGCCGTCATCAACGGCTCAAAGGCCACGCCTTCCGGTACCGCCGCGAGGATGCGCGAGCGGTAGGCCTCGGCCAGCGCAACGCTGGTGACGGGGGGCGTGAGGTTCGGCATGACGATGGCCCGGGCAAACTGTCGCGCCGTGTACTGCGTGACGCTCGTCAGCATCTCGCCGTCGCGCAGGTGTACGTGCCAGTCATCCGGGCGGCGCAGGGTCAGGCGTTGTGGGGACGGCTCAGGCTGCTCCGACATAGATCAGGTGCTCGCGGACCGGTGACTGAAGAGGGTCGCTATGATGCAAGCTGAGGCTGCGGGCGACAACGGCCGGAG
>CAZXIJ010000050.1:12294-16076 GCA_964640725.1 uncultured Pseudomonadales bacterium
CCGGTCGGCCAGGGATCGCTCGGATCCAGCATCAGCTGCCGCGTTCCGGTGATCCAGGCCCGGCCACGGACCGACGGGCGCACCGCGGGCCGGCCGGCAAGGGTCTCCGTCTGCTCGATCGTGCCCGTGAACTGCGAGCCGAGCAGGGACTGAAACTGCACGGGCTGCCCCAGCTGCACTTCACCGCGCGCGTGCATCAGGGCCAGCCGCGCAGAGACGGCCGTGCCCGTGGGCGACCGGTCAATCTTGCCGGGCTGAATGGCCACGCAGTGGCGACCGATCAGCCCCGAGTCCTGGCGCGAGACCGGATGCGCGAGCAGACAGAAGGTGATCTCGTTCATATCGGTCAGCACCGGATGCTGAAAGCCGAGCTGCTCGTTCGCGGCCCGCGCGATACGCATCCCCATGATCGCGAGATCACGGGCTTCATCGACGGTCAGGTCAAAGCCCAGAGCCTTTGCATCGACGCAGGCGAAGCTGTCGCCGCCAAACAGGACATCGGTTGCCAGGGTGCCGACCCCTTCCACCTCGAGCGGCGCTCCAGTGCGGTCCACAAAGGAGGGAATATTGGTGAACGCGACGCTCTCCACCTTGCCGTTCCGGCACTGCGCGCGGACTTCGACCAGCCCCCCGGGCATCTCCAGCAGGAACGTGGTGATCGGCTCGACCATGGGCAGGATCCCGGTCTCCAGCGCCACGGTGGCAACGCACAGGGTGTTCGAGCCCGACATGGGCGGCACAGTTGCCGGCTCCATGATGATCGCGGCCAGATCCGCGTGCGGGTGCTTTGGCGGTACCAGCAGGTTGGCGTGCCGGAAAACGCCGCCACGCGGCTCGTTGAGCAGGAAGTCCTTGAGCGTCTGGTCCTCGGCGATGAAGCGGGATTGCGCCCACAGAGAGTCCCCGGGCGGCGGGGTAACGCCGCCGACGATCACGTCGCCGACTTCGCCCTCCGCATGGCACTCCACGATGTGGATGACCCTGGATGTGTGCAAGGTGTGACCTCTTCTGGATCCGAGCATTCGGGATGGTCCGGCAATGCGCCAGCGTTCACAACGGGGCTGGACGCACGCGCCGACTGAGCGTTTCGGCCCAGCGGCGAGCAACGTCTGATGATAACGGCCGAAATAGATCGCGCCATGTGTCTTCCGGCAGACAGTCCGCCGGGGCCGGCCCAAATAGTCTGCCCTTGTCCCCTGCAGGACCGGTGCCACAGCGCCCCGCAGGACTCAGCAACAGACCAAGGCCATCATCATGACGATCAAAGCAGCTGCAACCATCGCTTCCAAAACTCTTCTCGCTACGGTAACCGCGGGCCTGCTCGGTATGAGCGCCGTCGCCTCTGCCGACATCTTTGTGGACATCCCGGGCATTCCCGGCGACAGCCAGGATGCTCAGTTCCGCGACACAATCAGAGCGATCGGCGCGACAGGCACCTTTAACAGTGGCGGCTGCGGCGTCTTTACGATCGTCAAGAATATCGATATCGCCAGCCCGCGGCTGATTTCGAGCGTCATCGGCGGCAGGCTTGAGCCCGAGGTTGACATCATCTACACCGCGCCCGGCTCCTCCGGCGGGCAAACCGAGTTTTACCGCATGACCCTGGAAACCGTTCGCATCGCGAGGCTCAAAAGCAGCACCAGCGACGACCCCAACGCTCTGCCCACGGAGCAGGTCAACCTGCGCGCAAACTCCGTGACGATCACCCACACGGCATTAGATGCCAAAGGTGGAGCGGGTATCGAAACGTCGGAAACCGTGCAGTGCTTCGGCAAGAAGGCCCGCTAGCCAGCGCTTTCACGGTGACTCGTGTGTTGGGTCGCAGCGGTCCCGGGCCCAGATCGCGAGGCCCTCGGTGACGCTCGTAAAGTGATCACTGTCCTGAATCGGCACATCGCTGATGAGCGCCGCGAGCGTATCGCGCACCACGGGGGCTTGCGCCATACCACCGGTCAGGTACACCCGGTCCGGCGCGGACACGCCACTGTCCAGCAGCTCGGTCACGGTCGCACGCAGCCGTTCTTGCAGCCGGGTGCAGGACTGGGCAAACAGCGCGCGATCCGCCCCGGGGGCCAAACCGGCTTCCAGAAACGCCAGATCCATCGCCGCCTCGGGCTGCGCAGACAGCGCAATCTTGGCGGCTTCCACCTCTCTCAGCAGACGATAGCTGCCACGCCCGCGCTGCAAGCTCAGCAGGCGCTCAAGGCCACGGGCATCCAACGCGTCATCGCGCAACTCTTCCAGCCGAGTCAGCGTGTCGCGCGCGTAAAACCGCGCCTGCGCGTTGACATCGTTAATGGTGATCGCATCGACCAGGTAGTGGTTGGGCACCGGCAGCCCGCTGCGTAGCAGCTGCTGCCAGCCGAGCTCAGGCACGGCAGCCGCCAGAGCCAGTGCCTGATCGTAGTCGTTGCCGCCAAGGCGCTCGCCGCTGTGGCCCAACATATCGGCACCACGATCCGGTGCCTGCCGATGATCGGGACCGACCGCGACCAGGGAGCAGTCCGTGGTGCCGCCGCCGACATCCACGACCAGCACGCGCTCGTTGTGGTTCAGGCCGGCTTCGTATTCGAGCGCTGCCGCCAGCGGCTCGTACAAAAACTCCACCTCATCAAAACCTGCAAGGTGCGCTGCGCGTTGCAGCATCTGCAGCGCCTGATCGTTCTCCACGCTGCCCACCGGGCCCTGAAAATTCACTGGCCGGCCGATCACCGCGGCAGTTACCGGCGCATCGAGCGCCCGCTCGGCGTGCAGCCGCACATTCGCCATCATGGCGCCGACAATGCGCTCAAAGCGTGCCCGCACCTCCCGCAGCAGCCCGGGAGCCCCGAGAAAGCTCTTGGGGCTCTTCACAAAGAAGCCCGCCCCGGGGTTCTCCAGGTAGGCCGCCAGGGCCTCGCTGCCGAAACGTAGCGCCGTGAACGCCGCACTGTCCGTGCGCAGACGCCCGGCTGCGTCCAGCGGCAAATCGAACTTCACCTCCGGGCTCCAGAGCATGGAGGGCATCAAAGTGCGCCCTTGCTCTACGGGCAACAGCTGCACGCCGGCGGCGCCGGCCAGGCCAGCCGCACAGTGCGAGGTGCCGTAGTCAAAGCCGATGCGATGCATTGCGGGACAGTCCTGGAGTCGGGGAAACGGCGCCGTAAAGCCGGCGGCTACGGCAGGTCTTCGACAACCAGACCCCGGGCGCGCGCCCGGTTGCGCCACTGCGCACGCGCCTGGTTCTGCATATCTTCCGCCGCGTCCGTCTCGTCGACGATCTCAAGGCCCAGCAGCGTCTCGATCACGTCTTCCATCGTGACGACCCCGGACATGCCCCCAAAGTCATCCACAACCACTGCAATGTGCTCCTGCCGGTTCATGAACCGCGTGAACAGATCCGGCAGGGGGAAGGCTTCGGGAATCACCATGATTTCGCGGCGAAGGGTCTGAATCAGATCGTCCCCGGCATCGGCAACCAGCCGCTCCAGGATCTCGTCCTTCAGCACGAAGCCGGTAACCAGATCCCTGGAATCGGACTGAAAGGTCGGAATTCGCGAGTAGTGCAGCGTCTCGTGCTCGGCGTGAAAAGCGCTGATGCTCATCTCTTCAGCCGCCATGACGACCACGGTGCGGGGCGTCATGATTGCCTCCGCCGTGACCCGCTCGAAGCGCAGCAGGTTGGTGATGATCTCGGATTCTTTCTGCTCAAACACACCCTGCTTGGCGCCGATGCGCGTCATCGCCAGAAAATCGCTGCGGGATAGCACGCTGCCGTCCACGTCCGGTTTTATCAGCCGCGT
>CAZXIJ010000050.1:16176-17914 GCA_964640725.1 uncultured Pseudomonadales bacterium
GCCGACAGCGGCAGATCGATGTCCTCTTTGAACGCGCGCAGGGTCTTGCCGAGATCCGTGCCTTTCTGGTTCTCGATCTCTGCGTAGGTCGGCGTGATGCTCAGCAGCACGGCTTCCCACATGGAGCACAGGAACGAGAAGATGATAGAGATGGAGAAGAACAGGAGCAGGAGCGAGAGCATTGCGATGTCGTTCTGAGGCCGAAGAGCGCGCAGGATAGCAAGTCAACTGCGCCACGCCGGGCCTTTCGAGGATGCGCCCCTGGAGATCAGATACTTCTGTTTTTCCCGTTCGTGCCATTCTTTCAAAGGCCGGCCAAAAAACCGGCCAAAAACGCGGACTATTTTTCATATATTTACTATATATCTATATGATATATATAGAGATATGAGCCATTCAGAAGCGGCCAATAAATCGGCCAAAAAAATACCAGAAAGCCGCGGTGAAAGCCCCGCATCCATGGAACCGCTGCTGATCAGTGCGAGTTCCTCACATCGAGGGAAACTCACCGACCTGGTGGTTGAGCTGACCGCGAAGTCGACGGGCTTGAGCAAGAGCCTGGCACCCGCCATTTCCAAGGCGCTTGCGACGCTGGTGCGCTCCCTGAATTGCTACTACTCAAACCTCATCGAAGGCCATGACACCCACCCAGTCGATATTGAGAGAGCACTCAATGAAGATTTCAGCGCTGACCCTGAACAGCGCGATCTTCAGCTCGAAGCGAAGGCACATATCGAGGTTCAGAAGTGGATCGATGAGGGTGGTCTCGATGGACGTGCATGTAGCGAAGAGGGAATTCTCGAAACCCATCGTAGATTCTGCGAGCTATTGCCGCCGGACCTGTTGAAAGTCGCGAATCCTGACACCGGGGAAGAGCTTCAGGTTACTGCAGGGCAGTATCGAGACAGAGATGTAAAGGTTGGGCGGCACGTCCCGATCAGTCCGGGTGCAATTCCTGCGTTCATGGCTCGATTTGAAGCGGTTTACACCAAGCTTGGTCGCACTGATCAGATTATGGCTGCGTCCTCGGCGCATCATCGATTGCTATGGATACACCCCTTTCTCGATGGCAATGGCCGTGTCGCTCGGCTCATCTCTTATGCCATGTTGCGTGAAGGGCTAAAGACTCAGGGCCTATGGTCAGTTGCGCGCGGTCTTGCCCGCAACGAAGCGCAGTACAAGCAGCACCTCAATAACTGCGACCTTCCAAGGCGCAATGACCTGGATGGCCGCGGCAACCTAAGCGAAGAAGCACTTGCTGAGTTTACTGAATTCTTCCTGAAGACTTGTATCGATCAGGTTGAGTTTATAGAAGGTCTTGTAGAGCCGGAGCGACTACGCACGCGCGTGCTGGTCTGGGCTGAAGAAGAAATGCGGCTGGGTCAGCTCACCAAGGGCTCAGACACCGTCCTCAAGGTGTTGCTTCAGGATGGCGAAGTTGAGCGCGCACGCCTTCCTGAAATCCTCAGCGCCAGTGATCGCAGCGCGCGAAGAGTAACGTCCGCACTGATCGAGCGCGCCGTCGTCAACAGCGCGAGTACACGGGCGCCACTCAAACTCAATTTGTCCGCAGAAATGGCAGAACGGTGGCTACCCGGCTTGTTCCCTGGAAAAAAATAGGAAACAAAATGCAGCTCACCAAGATCCATGGGATGGACGACTGCAAGGCGGGAAGTCAAAGAATCATTCCGGACGCTATCGAACAGCCCAGCCACAAAAAAGCCCGGCGTTACCGGGC
>CAZXIJ010000051.1:0-13839 GCA_964640725.1 uncultured Pseudomonadales bacterium
TTGCCCCAGGAAGAGAAGGCGCCTTCGAGGCTTCCGCTGGCGAGTTCTGCGGCCTTTGCCGGTGCGGCGGCGAGGGCGCCCAGGGCGGCGAGAGCTACGGCTAAGATGATGTTTTTCATACTAAAGATTCCTTGTTCCGTGTCGTTGAATGGCCAGGCCATGGAGCACATTTAAGCGTTCACGAGCGCGCGGCAACATGCCCGGGGCCCCGGGCTTTATGTCTGATCATCCAGAATGGCGTGGCACGGGTTAGTACAGTGCTGCGCCCAACGGAGGACGGCACTCGGTCAGCGCTTCAGGGGTTTTCGGTGGCGCAGCTGCCGCAGAGGCCTTTAATCTCGACGACGGCGGCCTCCGGACGAAAGTCGTGTTGGTCTGCGATCTTGCCCAGGAGCGTGCCAAGTCGCTTAGATTCCACCTCGTCAACATGGCCGCAGTTTGAGCAGAGCAGGTATTGGCTTTCGTGCGCATGTTCCGGATGGACGCATGGCAGGTACGCTTGAGCTGTCTCTAGTCGATGCACCAGGCCGACCTTCACGAGAAAGTCTAAATGTCGGTAGACAGTGAGTGGCGCAATCTTGCGCTTCTGACGTTTTTCCAGAAGCGCGATGAGCTCATAGGCGGATAGCGGACGGTTGCTAGCCTGCATTTCTGCGTAAGCCGCGAGCCGCGCTGGGGTCAGCCGCTCGCCTGCTTGCGCACACCGCTGCTCCGCGAGCTTGCGCCATTTCTTCGGCAGGTGATGCGAATTGACTGGAGCTCTAGCCAAGGCAGATCTCTTCTCTCTCTAGCAACGCCGATACTATATCGCGATCAGCGACTGGTGGCTTCATGGCTGCGCCAGACGAGCTTCATGGAGGCGATAGACGACACCCACGTCGCTTGTGTGCTGCGGTTCAAATCGGCCCTCTAGCACTACAGCCTCCCAGGTAACCTCGATCCCATCTTCGGAAAACACTTCAACGGCGCCGGCCGGGCCACCGGGCATGTGGAAGAAGCAGCTTGGCGGGTTGGAGGTCAGCAGAAAACGCTTTTGGCTTTGCTCCGGGTCCAGCGGCATCATAAAGCCCGATAGCTTTACCGTCTTGCCTGCTTGCTTGTTAATCGCTTCGGGAAACTCGGCGACCATGATCCGCTCCTCGTAGCGAATACTGGCGCTCATGAGCTGATCCCAGGGTAGCCCGCCCTCTACGGTAGGGGGCGCTTCATAGCCGAGCGCTTCTCTGCTGATGACGTTGATAAAGATTTCGGTGATGGCCTCGCCAAATTCGACCCGGACTTGATCCATTCCCATCGGGCCGCCCACCACCGCAAACTCGATGACGCCGTACTCGTCGGTGGTGTCTCGACTCGATACTTCTTTCGGTTTCAGGAGCTGGCTACCGCCTTCCATGAAGAACTTCGGTTTTGCCCCCGGGATTGGTTGTTCTTGCGCGGTTTCCAACCGCACGGCCAAGTGTGTGAGGTCTTGCTGGAGCACATCGACGATGTACCGACCGCGATCGTCTACCCAACCGGTTTCAAGCAACGGTGTGATTCTGACTCTGATCGGGTCCTGATCGGTCACTGGTGTGGTTTCCGCTGCGGCTGCAGGCTGCGTTGCGCCACAGACAAGCAGCAGCCAGACCCAGGTGCCCAGGGTAAGGAGCTTAGTATTCATCGGCCCGCCGCCAGTGTTTTTGCAACATCCGTTCGATAGGCCTGTACCGCCGGAATGGCGGCGGCGATGATGCCGACGCCAAATAGACCCAAGAGCAGTGTGGTTTCGGATGAGATCCAGGTCCAGCCCGTGAGCGTCACACCGCGCGTCTGTTCAAGCCAGGTCCCAAGCAACTCCAGCACGCCGTGTCCCGCAACGAAGCCCAGCGTCACCCCCAGCAACGTGAGCAACAGGCCCTCCAGTAGCAGGATCCACAGCAGCTCCCAACGTGTTGCGCCCAGGCATCGAAGTATGGCCAGTTCACCTCGGCGCGCTCGCAGAGACCCGTACAGCGCTGCGAATACTGAAAGCGCCGCGGTCAGCACTAAGGCCCAGGAAAAGGCGCTCAGCCCCTCGAGCCCGATGCTGACCAGCTGCAACAGTCTCGAAATTTCCATGGCCGGCGAGGCCGCCTGGATGGCGCCATCGGCGTTAATCTGCCGCGGCAGTGTCATCGCCGCCAGGGGTGACTGGTATTGGATCAGCATGGCGGTGATCTCTCGTCCATGCTCGGATGGGACTTCGTCTGCATGGTGATGCTCATCGTCGCTACGCTCACCCGGCGTATCGTGATGGTCATTATGCGCCACGTCTTGCTCCTCGCCGTGGTGCGTGTCATGCAGCGCCCAAACACTCTCGAGCGACGTCAGGATCAGACGATCGACCACGGTGCCCGTGGGGGCCAGCACGCCGACAACCTCATAGGGGTCGGATTGATGATCTGCGCCACCTTCCGCGATGCCGTGCGCCCCAGCAAAGCGGGATCGCACGGCAAGACCGGTCGTACCTGCAGCTGCAGCACCCACGACAGCCTCCAGGGGGGTGTTCCAGAGCCGCCCGTTGGTTAGCTCGGCACTGTACAGCTGCAAGAAGTCGGGTGTGGTGCCGACGATGCGCGCTCCGCGGTAGCTGTCGCCCAAAGAGATGGGAACTGCTGCTGCCACTCGCGAATCGGCCGCCCAGCGGTTGGCTGCGGCCTGATGAATGTTTCCCGGCGGGATGTCTGCGTGATAGACGGCGGCAAGGACCAGCTGCACCGGACTGCCTTTCGCGCCAAGCACGAGATCAATGCCGCGGGCGTCCCGGGCCATGGTGCTAGCCAGCTGCTCGCCTGCCAGAAGCAGAATGACAATGCTGGCTGTGCCCAGACCCATGAGCACAACGTTCACAGTAGACGTGAGCGGCGACAAGCCGAGGTTCGCGATGGCTAGGCGCGCCCAGGTCATAGGGCCGGTGCCAGCTCAAGTTCTCGTTCCAGGCTGCCTCGTATCCGCTCGTCGTGGGTCACAACGATCAGTGCTGCACCGATGGCGGCGGCCGATTCCCGAAGCAATCGAATAGCGCTTTCGGCGTTCTGATTGTCGAGGGCAGAGGTCGGCTCGTCGGCAATCACCAGGCCGGGGTTGTGAACTAGCGCCCTGGCAATGGCGACTCGCTGGGCCTGTCCCTGACTGAGCGTTGACGGCCTCTGGCTCGCAATCTCGTTGATGCCCAGCTGGCCCAGCAGTATCCCTATGGCGGCAGTGTTGACGGGAACTCTGGCCAGGCGCTGGGCCAGCGCGATGTTCTCCAGGACCGTAAGCGCGGGCAGCAGATGGAACCGTTGAAAGACCATGCCCAGGTGCTGACCGCGGAACCGGTCCAGCTGCGCGCCGGAAAGCGCAGACAGATCCTGATCGAGTACCCGGATCGAACCTACGCTCGGCCGGATGAGGCCGGCCAGCAGGTGGAGGAACGTGGTCTTGCCGCAGCCAGAAGGACCCAGCACGGCCATAGTCTGCCCGCGCTGTAGTTGACAGCGGTTTATGCTCAGCGCCTCGCTGTCTCCGTAGGAGAATCGCAAATCGGCGACATCGACGGCTAGCGAGTTTGGCATCGCACTTCCTTGGCTATCCGCTCGGATACTCGGCCGCCTCGGGTGCTGGGGCAGACTGCGAAACGTTTCTTCGAAAGACCGCCCATCGCCACAGGTGTGCTGTCGCCAGCATGGTCGCCCCGAATATCGTGAGCCCCTTCTCGTAGCCTTCGAGCAAAGGGACAAAGGCGGCTAGGAACAAGAGCCCCAGCCCCGCTGGCGCGACGGCAAGGAAGGGCCAGGTGCCTCGCATCGGCAGGGATACCCAGGCGACCCAGAGCGTTGCCGGTGCCGCTGCGATCACCAGGACGTGGTGTATGAGCTCGTTGTCGGACAGCAGACCGACGAAGGGCAACATTGATGCCAGTAGCGGCAGTGCCAGACAGTGCACCAAGCAGAGTCCAGACAGCACAGCCGCGTACAGATCGGCTCGGCCGACGCTGATGCTTGCTGTGGCCTGAGGGTTGCTAGAACTCACGAGAGGTGCCTGTAGTTCGCGGCGTAGCGCTTGGCGAAGCGAAGGGTTGCTGACGGGGTCTTCATTCCTGGTCACTTAAGGCGATGTTATAACGTATACGATCGGGGTCGCTATCCGATTGCTGCAGCGCTTGCTATTTCGCGTCAAAAGATATGATATAACATATTAATAATGGTTCGGAAGGTTTGCCGTGTCTTATCGACTCTTGCTCCGCCTCGCGGCGGCTGCCTTTTGCATGGCGCAGGGCTTGGCGATCCCGGTCCACGCAGAATCGGTTGCCGACAATTCGATTGAAGAAGTGATCGTCCGGGCGCATCCGCTGTCCGCCGAGGGCATGACGCAGCCTTTGGAGGTCCTCGCTGGTGAAGCGCTCGAGCGTGCGCGTGCCCCTTCGATCGGAGAAACCTTGCGCGATCTTCCCGGTGTGCACTCTTCAAGCTTTGGGCAAGCGGTTGGACGGCCAGTAATCCGCGGTCTGGGCGGGCCGCGGGTCAAAACGATGGAAGACCGAATCGACAGCATGGATGTAGCCGTTTCGAGCCCGGACCACGCGACCACGATCGAGTCCTATGCGGCGGAGAGCATTGAGGTGCTCAAAGGGCCTAGCACCCTCCTGTATGGCACGGGTGCCATTGGCGGGGTCGTGGACGTCCACACCGGTCGGGTACCGCATCGGATGCCGGAGCGGGTCGAACTGCGCGCAGAGGTGCTCGGTGCCGACAACGCTGATCAGCGAACCGCCAGCGGGCGTCTCTCGGCCGGTGCGGGAAATTTCGCTTTCCACGTCGACGGCAGCTACCGTGATGCAGACGAGTACGATATCCCAGGCGAGGTTGAGTCGGCCGCGCTGCGCGCCCTTGAGGCTGCCGAAGAGGACCCCGACGACGGCGATCACTTAGACGAAGAGAGCGCGGCCGGTTTTTTGCCCGGTAGCGAACTGGAGACCCTTGCCGGCGCGGTGGGCGTATCTTATGTCGGAGAATCAGCGTTCGTCGGGCTCTCTGTGTCGACCTATGATGCGGAGTACGGATTGCCGGGCGGCCATGGACACGAGCACGAAGGTGATGAAGAAGGCGACGGCGAAGAGGGAGAAGAAGGCACGCCGTCGCTGGATCTGGACCAGACCAGAATCGATATCGAAGCCGGATGGCAGGCACCGATGGCGGGCATCGCGTCGCTCAACTTTCGATTTGGCCGCAACGACTACGAGCACACAGAAACCGAAGGCAACGGCGAAGCGGGCACCGTTTTCAGCAACGAAGCTTTCGAAGGCCGGCTGGAGCTAACCCATGAGGCATGGCGTGGTGTCCGGGGCGCCGTTGGCGTGCAGTTTTCGGACCGCGAATTTTCGGCGATTGGAGAAGAAGCTTTCGTTGAGCCCGTCGATACCCGGACCTCTGGCGTGTTTTACGTCGGCCGGCGCGATAGCGGGCATTCTTCGCTGGAAGCAGGTATACGCTACGAGAAGGTTGAGCATGACCCCAGCTCAGGACGCGCCCGCAACTTCGACGTAGGGGCAATTTCCTTAGGCCTCTCGCGAGCGATCGCGCAGCCCTGGATGGTGAGCGCTCAGTTTGACTACTCGAGTCGTGCGCCGGTCGCGGAAGAGCTGTACTCCAATGGCCCCCATCTGGCGACGCAAAGCTTTGAGATTGGCGACGAAAACCTCGATTCGGAGCGTGCCGCTAACGTTTCCGCAACGATTGCCTACGATGGTGATCCGCTTCGAGTTGCCCTGTCCGGCTACTATACCGATTTTTCGGACTTCATCTTCGAGGCGGCAACGGGTCAAACGATGGATGAATTGCCGGTTCTGCAGTGGCGCCAGGGCGACGCGACGTTCACCGGTGCGGAGGCCGATCTGAGCTGGCGCGCCGTGAGCTGGCAGACGGGCACTGTGACCTTGAACGCAGGGTTGGATCTCGTCCGGGCGCGTTTGTCCACCGGCAGCCAACGAAACGTTCCCAGAACGCCGCCGCGGCGGTGGCGTCTGGGCGTCGCGATGCAGTGGCGCAGCGCTGCGGTAGAGGTTACCTGGCAGACGATCGCGTCGCAGCGCGATGTCGCTCTTGGGGAGCTACCGACCGATGGCTACAACGACTTGCGGGTTCATCTCTCTTACGACTTCAACCTTGGCGAGCAGAGCGAGCTGCAGCTGTTTTTTAACGGCCGCAACCTGACCGACGATGAGCAGCGCTATCACACCTCGTTTATCAAAGACTTTGCGCCGCAGCCCGGGCGGACTCTGGAAGCTGGCGTTCGGTTGCGTTTGTAGCCGCTAGCGTGCTGTCGCAGTGGGCGTGATGATCGTTGCGGATTGCTCAAGCATGAGCCATTCGCCGCCGCTGGTCTGGTACGGCACTTTCACTTGGCAATACGGGGCAGACTCGGGAACGCGGTACGGCGCGTAGCTGGCTTCGAGGGCGACGGTCTGTTTGCCCTCGGGCAGAATCTCCAGGCCTGGAATCGTCGCGGGCGTGAAAGACCAGCGATTGTCTCCTGAGGAACAAGCAAGGTATGCGTCAATTGCGCGCTCGGTCGGGTTGCGCAACTCGAGCTTGACCCTGTACCGGCCGTCTGCCACAGCCTGCGCGCTGACGGTCTCGCTGAGCAGACGCCGCTGCAGCTCGAAGTAGTCGTAGTTGTCTGATGGGCTGACGAAGCCGATCGGTCGGACCGCATCGATTTCGACCGAGGCGAGGCTGATCTCTTGGTCTTTCACGGCAATCTGCAGCAGGTGATCGAACCCTCCAAGACGCGGGTCGGTGGTGACGCCGTCCCCCGAGTTGTTTGTCATGACATAGTGCACACCGTCTCGCACTTCGTGGTGGTAATGATGGTGGTGCCCGTAGATGACATAGTCGACACCGTGCCGGACGAAGAGTTCGTGAAGTTCGTCGGCGCGAGATAGAAGCCGTGGGGGCCGATGCAGGAAAACGAACCGGTGAGTGGCCTGCTCGCGTTCGAGCACACTCGACAGCCATCGACGCTGCTCCGGGTCGATGCCGTTGGGCGCTTGGCTGGAGTCAGAGTTCAAGACGATGAACACGGCGTTGCCGTAACGAAAACGGTAGTGGAGCGCCCCCCATTCCTCGACGAAGAGTTGCTCCAGCCTGGGATCAACCTGGCGCTCACCGTTGAAGACATCGTGATTGCCCGGCACCGCGTAAAACGGTATCGGTGCGAGTGGAGCGATTTGTTTGCGAAACCGGCGCCATTGCTGCTGCACAACGGTGAGATCGTCTACGTAGCCGTCAATCAGATCACCGACTTGGATGACGAAGGCTGGGCCCAGCAGGCGAACTTGATCGATCGTGCGATTGTAGCTTTCCGGATCATCGAACTGGCTATCGCCGAGCACAACGAAATGAAATGCAGTCTCTGCTGCTGCTGGGGCTTCAGGTAAGGCGGAGCCGGGGTCTGCTGTCGCGGAGGCGGACAGCAGAATCAATACCCGCAGGGCGAATGTGGTTAGTCTTGACACTCTGATGCTGCTCGCCGGTTCGCTTACCCGTGATGATGGTTGGATTCGTGGCTGGGACCGTGACCGTGGCTATGCCCATGCCCGAGTTCGTGGTCATGACCATGCTCATGGGCGTGATCGTGATCCCAACCAAGCCCCTCACGGATCTCAGCCGCGAAGCGTCGAATGCCGCGGCGCGCGATCGACGCACCGATCAGTACCAGCAGCCCAGCCAGACACAGAAGTTGAAGCGCTGAAGGCGATTTATCGGTCAGCGCCCCCAGGTCAGGAATATAGAGGGAAGTGAAGGCGAAATCGATGGCGATTCCGGTGGCAACCGCGAACGCAACCAGGGCGCCGGCGAAGGCCATCGCCGCGGCTCGGCCATGGAGGCTGGCGAGCACGCCGAGCGTGGACAGGTTGGTGGCGGGGCCGGTGATTAGGAAAGCGATTCCGGCGCCCGGACTCAGTCCGGCAGCGAGCAGCGCCGCGACTAGCGGCGTGGCGGACGCTGCACAGACATAGGTTGGAAACCCAATCAGCGCAAAGAGGATGATGGCAACTGGGGAAGGCAGTGACGCGAGCCAACCGCCTTCGAGCCATGGCGCAACCAGAGCAGCGCCTGCCAGCCCCAGTAGAATCCATGGGGCGGTGTGATCAACGATGTCGCTGGTGCCTGTAACAAGGGCGGAGCGCAGCCGCGCGGGCAGGCGCTGGTCGACAGATGCGCTGCTCAGTGCGTCTGGTTGCGGCGCAATAGCTTTGAGTTTGCCGCCCACCCACCAACCAACCAGCAGCGCGGCCGCACCGGCCGTGCCCAGGCGCAGCAGGGTGACATCAGGCCCGAGCAGCGGAATGGAGAGCAGTATCGCGTCAATACCGAGTTCTGGCGTTGCGACGAGAAAAGCCATCGCGGCGGCCGGAGGTGCGCCTTTGGCGACCAGGGTGCGGTAGAGCGGAACGACACCGCAAGAGCACACTGGAAACGGCAGGCCTATGAGCATTCCCCGCCCGGCCTGAACGAGCGGTGGGCCCCTCTTCAGCCAACGAATTGAGGCTGCTGGAACAAACGCGGACAGCAGGCCTGCGAACAGGTACGCCAGCAGGAGTGCCGGGGCGCTCTCAACGGTCAGGGCGAACAGCCTGGCAAGGAAAGGATCCGGCCCGTGTCCGTCAGCACCTGGCAAGATGGCAAAGGCCGCGAGCAGCATCAGGGCGGCGAGCGCCCCAGCGCCCTCGGCCCGGCGGTGATTTGCGAGCTGACCGCTCTGCGGGCGGGTGATGGCGTGCGGATGGACCGCGGCCTGCACCAGCACGCCGCCGACTAGGCCCTGAAACAACGTGACCAGTACAGGAGCGCCCAGTTGACTCGCCGCCGCTGCCCCGAGCGAGAAGCCCAGAGCGGTCGAAGCCATGAGCGAGATCAGCGCAAGGGCCGCGGCGGGGCGGCCCAGAGTCTGATCGGCCAGCCACCACACCGCGATGCCGACGGGCAGTCGATGCAGGATCACCGCCAGCGCGAGGGGCAGATCGGCACCGCTGGCCTGCGCTGCGGCCAGCGTTCCGCCATCGAGACCGGCGTGGACAGCAAGGCCCGCGAAGCCCAGGAGCAGACCCCATCGGTCGGTCCGGAATTGTCGGCGCGCACCAATCTGGCGCGCGAGTATCGGCAACAAGAAGCCGACCACCAGGCAAGCGATGACCAGATAGTCTCGCTGCTCGATCGCAGGAGACAGAAAATGCAGAAAGATGAGCCCGACGATCGATACCAAGACAAAGCCATTGAGGGCGGCATGCAGAGCGGGGCTGCGCCGCAACTGATGCAGGATGATGGGGCCCAGGGCGAGGGCGGCGATCGCGGTTAGCAGGTAGTACATCGAGGCGCTCACATGCCGGACCCGCTGAGCATACCTTGGGCCGGGATCGCCGCCTTATCTTGAGTATGTAATGTCGCCCGTAGCTGAGGAGCAGTTGTTCCTGCGTCAAGGAAGGGCCCGCCGGCGATGAATTTCGCCAGCGGGCGGCAGGGCTAGGCGAGCATCAGTGCGCCGTGGTTGTCGCAGTGGCTGCCGTGGGGGTGGTGCAAGTGCCCGTCCACGAGGTAGTCGACGTGATCGCCGTGAGGCACCGCAGGATGCCCACAGTCGGGACCGTGAACGTGATCGCTTGCATGGCCTGCGCACTGGTGGGTGTCACAGGTGGCCGGGTTTGCGTCCGAGACAGCAATCACGTGTTCGTCATAGTGATCTTCGTGGGCGCAGTGCAGGTGGCCATCGTGCAGGTAACCAATATGGTCGCCGTGCTGGACAGCCACATGGCCGCAGTTCGGTCCGTGCTGATGCTGATGGTTGTCGTGAATCTGATGAGTCATGGGTGGGTTTTCCTAGTCAGAGTTGTGTATGGGTAGTGTTGGATCGGCATGATCAAGAACATTGCGAATGAGCGTTTCGACGTGGCCATCGGCTAGCCGATAGAAAACGTGGCGACCTTCCCGGCGGCGTGCAATCAGGTTCTCTTGCGATAAAATCCGCAGGCGCTGCGAGGTGGTGGATGTCTCAGCCTGCGTGCGGTCAGCGATCTCTGAGACCTGAAGCTCGCCAGCCAGGAGCAAGTCGAGGATTCTCAAGCGCGCTGGATCGCCGCTGGCTCTGAGCATGCCGACGGCGCGGTCGATGACGGATTGCGATGTCATATCCGCTATTACACAGTTCATGAATTCATGAACTGTGAATATATAGAGTTTAGTTGCTGAAGGAAAGGCCTACCGGCGTGGATCGAGATTTGTGCCCGAATGCGTGGCAGCATGCGTCGGGTATTGGGCATGCCGCCCTCATCCCAACCGGCCGCCTGCGGGGAACTCAGTATTGGACGCGCTCAATCAGCTGCTCGCGACCTTTCGACTCAAAACGGATGTCATCAATAACGCCCAGTACCGCGGGGACTGGGCCATCGACACGTCTGGCACGGGCAAGGCCAGTTTCCACATCATCTCCCACGCCGATGCCTATATCCGCAGCGATGATCTAGATGGCACGGTCTACCTGGAGGAAGGGGACTGCGTCCTGTTCCCCCGGGACAGCAAGCATCTGCTCAGCAACGTGGCAGAGTGCAATCTGCCCAGCAATCAGGAGACGGCTGTCAGCTACGAGGAAGGGCTTAAGGACGATGGCGTTGGCCTGATCTGCGGCTACTTTCACTTCCGCCAGTCTGCCGCTTCCGCGCTGCTGGATATCCTCCCAGACGCGGTTCTGATTCAGCGGAAGAAGGCGGAAGCGGGTGTTGCGATTCTCATGGATCTGATGATTCGCGAGTCGCTGCGGGTCAGCGCGGGCACGGAGGCGGTCGTTAACCGGCTGGCAGAAGCGCTGTTTGTGATTATCCTGCGGGAACATGTAGAGAACAGCGAAGGCGGCGTCGGTCTTGCCGCCGCGTTGCACGACCAGAAGATTCACAAAGCCCTGGCCGGCATGCAGGCCGAGCCCCAGGCGAAGTGGTCGGTCGAGAAACTGGCGCAGCTCGCCACGATGTCACGGTCAGCCTTTGCCGATCGCTTTAAGTCCCTGCTGGGCGTCAGCCCTATGGAGTACCTGACCCAGTGGCGTATGCAAATTGCCTACAACCTGCTCGACGAGCAGAACCTACCCGTTCTGGAAGTCGCCGATCGCTGTGGTTACGACAGCGAGGCGGCTTTTGCCAAGGCGTTTAAGCGCGTCATGGGCGTTGGGCCGGGGGCCGTTCGCCAATAGCGGGATGGCGAAGGCACGCAGGACATGGTGGACGACCCGCATGTGTACCTCGGCAACATTATGCTGCTCATCGTTGGCGGCAACGACACGGTGGTCGATCGGCCGGAGGCGTTCCTCCACCGATGCATGGGCAATCGGATGGCCGAAATGCAGCTGCGCGTGGTCTGGGAAGAAATTCTGAAGCGCTTCCACAAGGTGGAGATCTTTGGTGAGCCCGTGCGCGCCAGATCGAACTTCGTGCGCGGCATCACCCATCTGCCGGTGCGGGTGACGCCGGTCTAGCAGGGCGCTCAGTACCCGGTACGCTCCCGCTCTTCACGTTTGGTGCCCCGGGCGGCAGCCAGCTCTGCGCTCGCGCTGTTCACCATATGCCCGGCTTCGCTGCCCAGGGTGACGAAGTGGAATCCCAACGCCAGGTACTTTTGCGCGTACTCGAGGCTGGACGTGTGGATGCCCGCGGCGACCTGGTGCTGCTTCGCGCTCGCCAGGATGTGCTGCACCATCTCCAGATGCTCCGGTTCCGGCTGATCGCCCCGGGCTGGTATGCCCATCGACAGGGCCAGATCCGCAGGGCCAATGTAGATGCCGTCGAGGCCGGGGGTGGTCACGATCTCCTCCAGCTTGTCCGTTCCTTCTTTGGTTTCGATCATGGCGATACAGGCGATCTGGTCGTTGGCCTCCCGGGCGTAGCCGCGGCCGCCATACAGGGCCGCGCGCATGGGGCCGAAGGAACGGTTGCCCAGGGGTGGGTAGCGGCAGGCGTGGACGGCCTGCTCGGCCTCCTGGCGATTGTTCACCATGGGCACAATCACGCCGTACGCGCCGGCATCCAGCGCCTTCATGATCTGGGAAGGCTCGTTCCAGGGCACCCGGACCAGCGGCGTCGTGGCGGTGGTGGAGATCGCCGGCAGCATGGATGTCAGATCGGTGTAGTCGATCAGCCCGTGCTGCATGTCGATGCAGACCCAATCAAACCCGAGGTTTGCGATCGCCTCGGCGCTGTAGGCGTTCGCCATGGAGAGCCAGCAGCCGATGGTTTGCTGGCCGGCTCGCCAGGCGGCGAGGGCGGCATTTTCGCGCATATGCAGTCCACCTTGACACGGTGGGCCAAGCATAGCGGCTTCGTTCAGACAAAGCCGCTTCTTGCGCCATGGCTCAGAGCGAGTACAGGTTCGCCACGTTGGTCCGCGTGATCTTGTCGCGGCTCTCCGGGGAGTAGCTTTCGAACATCTCGTCCAGGACCTGGCTCGAACAGGGCCAGGTGGAGTCGGTGTGCGGGTAGTCGGAGCCCCAGAGCAAGGTCTCTTCGCCGATCAGCTCGCGGGTTTGAATCGCGGCGGTGTCGTCCTCGATGGTGGCAAAGAACTGGCGCTTCCAGATGTCCAGCACGTTCACCGGCGGTGTGTGCGAAGGATCCTTGGCGTAATCCCGGGCCCAGCCCTGCTGTACCTTGTCGACCCAGTGCGCCACCCAGCCGGCATTGAACTCGGCGAGCACAAACTTCAGGTTCGGGTGCTTTGCGCACACGCCGCGCACCATCAGCTCGACCATGGTGTCGT
Organism: uncultured Pseudomonadales bacterium; assembly: GCA_964640725.1. Taxonomy (GTDB): domain Bacteria; phylum Pseudomonadota; class Gammaproteobacteria; order Pseudomonadales; family Azotimanducaceae; genus CALHVX01. The sequence continues at coordinate 12,801 of CAZXIJ010000051.1, forward strand.
GAATGAGCGTCGGTGAGCCTGCGTACTGCACGATCGGGTCCCGGGCCGCCATGGCCTTTTGCCAGTCAGGCACGTGGGACCAGCAGGCGACATGGAAGCCGACCGGCAGCCCGGCCTCTTCCAGCCGAGCCCACATCGGCTCGTATTCCTCGTCACAGTAGCGGCGGCCCTTGGGGGCGTTGGACGGGATCACGACGCCTTTGAAACCGAGTTTGATCACTCGCTCGAGCTCGGCCACCGCGACTTCTGGCTGCTGGACGGGCAGTGCCGCGAGGCCGACCAGCCGTCCCTTGGATGCCACCTGCTGGCCGTGCATCCAGTTGTTGTAGTTCTGCTGCAGGGCGACCATCAGGTCCAGGTTCGAGAGGCTGAACATCGGGAACCAGCCGGGGTAGAGAACCTCCGCCGAGATCCCGTCAATGTCCTGGTCGTCGGGGCGGCGCGCGCCGTCGGTCAGGCCGGGTCGCATCGCCGCGTAGCCTCCGGTGAAGTAGGCCTGAATCTCCGGATCGTTGATTGAGCCGGCGCCAGGTTTGCTCGCGTGCTCTCGCGGCAGCGGGGTGGCGTAGTCGAGTCGTGTCCCGGCCAGTGCCATCACCGCAACGTTGCGGGTGCGCTTGGGATTGCTCGGGACGGTGATGTAGTCGCCTTTGTCTTCCGTGTGGACGACCCGCGGCGCATCGTCGCCAAAGCGCTCCGGCAGGCCCTCGAACACTTCCGGCCCTTCGAGCGCGTGCGAGTCAGCCGAGATGGGTCTTGGATCGTTGAGCAGGGTCATGGGTTTCTCCCGGTGGCGATAGCTGGTGCCGGGGAGAATAGGGCATTAAATGAACAAGTTCAAATAATTAGTTGGCCCGCTGTTTAGCGGGCTGTTTTAGCTTGAACCCCATGGGGAGAGCGGTGATGGCGAACCCGTGAGCCCCAGGTCCAGCAGGCTAGCGCGCTTTGCCTTTGCCGACCTTCTTCTTGCCTTTGGTGCCCGGGCTGCCTTTCTTTTTGCCCTTGCCGCTGCCGGGGCCTTTGGAAGGATCACCTTTCC
>CAZXIJ010000051.1:13939-16933 GCA_964640725.1 uncultured Pseudomonadales bacterium
CTGCCTTTCTTTTTGCCCTTGCCGCTGCCGGGGCCTTTGGAAGGATCACCTTTCCGGGCGTTTTTCTTCTTGTTTCGGTCCTTGTGGTCCAGCTTGGGCTTGCGGGCAGGTTTCGGTCGTTTGGTGCCAGGCTCGCTCGGTGCTTCGCGGCGCTGCTTTTGACCGCCGCTGCCAACGCGGCTGATGTTGAGCCGTCGGCCACACACCCAGGCCTTTTTCAGTTCTTCGAAGATTTCCCGGGGCATGCCCTTAGGCAGTTCGACTTCGCTGTAGTCATCGTGAATCGCGACCCGGCCGATATTGTTGGCATCGATGCCTGCCTCGTTGGCGATGGCGCCGACGATGTTGCCGGGCTGCACGCCGTGCTCATGCCCGACTTCGAGACGAAACAGCTCGTTGTCCGGGTTGATCTCCCGGCGCCGGGGCTCCCGACGCTCCCGGGGTTCCCGGGGCTCGCGAAACTCTCGAGGCTCGCGGCGACCGCGATCGAAGCCCCTGTCTTTGCCGGGCTGCTCTGCGTGGTCTGATGACCGGGTCTTGCGAGACGTCTTCTCCATGAGCAGCGGCTGGCCGCCCAGGGACAGGTGGGCGAGGGCGGCGGCGATGTCCTGGGCACTCACCTCGCTCTCTTGCTGCAGCTGGCCAATCAGGTCGCGCATAAAATCGAGATTGCCTTCGGCGATGCGGCTGATCACCCGCTGCTTGAACAAGTCCACTCGTTTGGCGTTGACCTGGTCGATGCTGGGCAACTCCAGGGGTTCAATGGACTTGCGCGTCGCCTTCTCGATGGCCTTGAGCATGCGCCGCTCCCGAGGCGCAGCAAACAGGATGGCCTCGCCGGTGCGCCCGGCGCGGCCGGTACGGCCAATGCGATGAATGTAGGACTCGGTGTCGTAGGGAATGTCGTAGTTAATGACGTGAGAAATCCGGTCAACGTCCAGGCCGCGGGCAGCGACGTCGGTGGCGATCAGAATGTCGATCTGCCTGGCCTTCAGCCGGTTGACTGTTTGCTCCCGCAGTTTTTGCGGCATGTCGCCGTTCAGCGCCGTGGCGGTGTACCCGCGGGCGGATAGCCGGTCTGCCAGCTCCGTGGTGGAGGATCGGGTGCGCACGAAAATCAGAATCGCGTCGAAGTCTTCGACTTCGAGGATTCGGGTCAGCGCATCCAGCTTGTTGGTGCCGCTGACGATCCAGGCTCGTTGGCGAATGGTCTCGGCGGTGGCGGTACGGCTTTTGATCGACACCTGTTGCGGGTCACGCAGATGCTTGCGCGCAATGCGCTCGATCTCTTTCGGCATGGTCGCGGAGAACAGCGCTGTTTGGCGGGTGCTCGGCGTTTGCTCGAGAATCCACTCCACGTCGTCGATAAAGCCCATGCGCAACATCTCATCGGCTTCATCCAGCACCAGGCCGGTGATCTGATCGAGCTTAAGGGTGCCGCGCTTGATGTGGTCGGTGACGCGCCCGGGAGTACCTACGATCACGTGCACGCCCCGCCGCAGCGCCTTGATCTGGCCGTGGTACTCCTGGCCGCCGTAGACCGGCAGGACGTGAAAATCTCGCAGGTGAGCCGCGTAGCTTTGAAAGGCTTCGGCGACCTGAATGGCCAGCTCCCGGGTGGGGGTCAGCGTCAGGATCTGCACAGCGGACGCCTTCAGATCCAGCCGGGCCAGCAGCGGCAGGGCAAAGGCCGCCGTCTTGCCGGTGCCCGTGGGGGCGTGCCCCAGCAGATCCTTGCCGTCCAGCAGCAGCGGAATGGCCTGGGCCTGAATCGGAGAAGGGGATTCGTAGCCCAGGCCCTCGAGCGCTTTCAACAGCGGTTTGGGCAGGTTCAGACCGGCGAATCCGGTGGTTGCGGTGTCGGTGGGATCGTCCGCCGAGGGCTTGCCTTGGGTGTCTGTCATTTTCGGGTGCGTGTGGCGGCCGGCACCAGGGGTGGTCTGCGGCGGTGCGCGATCATACCGGAGGCCGGCTGCCATGCGGCTTCTATTTCTACAAGAGCCTGTAAAAGGTCGCGAACGGCCAATTTACGCCATGATCTATTCGGTATAAGCGCTATTGGCAGTGTATAGACAGCTATATAGACAGTATGGCGGTGAGATTCGATTAAAAAGTGCAGCCCGACGAGGTCTGGTTGCGGGCACAGTACGGCATCTTTCTTCCGACCCCCTTCGTTCAAGGGCACCTGTCCGGCTGACTTGATCTGGCTGAGGCTCCATCAAAACCTGGCGGCCTCAGACGGCCAGTACGTGGCGCACCTGGAGACCATGCCCCAGAACATCTTTTCCAGCATCGACCCGGAGACCGGGGCACTGACTTACCGGCAAGACATCCGCGAGGCGAAGGTGGGCGAGACCGTCTCGATGTGCCCGGGCATTTACGGCGGCCATAACTGGCAGTCCATGGCGTTCGCCAGTCGCCAGCAGCGCTTGATTCTGCCGCTGCACCAGCTGTGCGGAGAGATGACCGGCCGCAGCGTCGAGCGCCAGGTAGGCGCGGGGGGCTACGGCGGCGACTCCAAGAGTGTGCCGATGCCCGGGGCCAACAACCTGCTGGGCAAGCTTGTCGCCATTGATGTGCGGGATCGGACGATTGCCTGGAGCCATGAGCAGGAAGCGATGTTCATGACGGGCGTTCTGACCACTGCCAGCGATCTCGCGTTCGTGGGAGATCTGGATCGCTACTTCAAGGCGTTGATGTCAAATCCGGCAGGGAGCTTTGGAAGACTCGCCTTGGCGCGCCCACGCACGGCTATCCGATCAGCTATGCGGTGGACGGTCGGCAGTACGTTGCTGTCCCCACGGGCATGGGCGTGTTTCGCGCCATGACCGCCGTGATGAGCCCGCAGATCTATCAGCCAGCGAACGGTCAGGCTTTGTACGTCTTTGCGCTGAACGAGTAGCCAGACGGCCGAACTTTACAATATGACGAATATTGTTAAAATGTTTAGTCATGAGGATCCCCGACGCCATTGCGCCACAGGTGTTTGCCGGC
>CAZXIJ010000052.1:0-16632 GCA_964640725.1 uncultured Pseudomonadales bacterium
ATCTGGCCAATGCCGAAGGCCCCCTTGACGCCCCAGGACAGGGGCGGCGCAGTGCCGGTGGCACCGGGGCTCGCTGGCACGGCCGGTTCAGCCATCGGAGCGAGCCGCTAGCGCTGGCTGTCGATAATGGCCTGGTTCACTGCGACCTTGAAGTCCGCCCGGAGCGGCCAGGGCGATTGCATGAGCTGAATCATGGCCAGGCCGATCATGTCTTCCACCGGATCGACCCAGAAGATGGTGCCGGCTGCGCCGCCCCACTGAAAATCGCCGACGGATCCGATCAGGCCGCTATCTGCGACGTCTGTGACCACGCCGAAGCCGAGCCCGAAGCCAAAGCCGCGCATGGTGTTGCTGCCAAGGGTGGGCGCTTCGCCGCTGCCGGACGCGGCGGTGGAGGCGGGCAGGTGATCCATCGTCATGAACTTGAGTGTGGCCGGGCTGAGCAGTTGCTGGCCTTCGAACTGGCCACCGGCGCGGAGCATCTCGGCAAAGCGCATGTAATCCTGGGCCGTCGACACCAGGCCGCCGCCGCCAGAGAACAGGGTGGCGTTGCGGAAGCGCTCAACGGAATCCTTGCCCAGAGGCACCGCTTTGCCGGCTTTGGGGTTGAAGGCGTGATTTGGCAGGAAGCGCGGCATCTTCTCGTCGGGCACAGAAAAGAATGTGTCATTCATGCCCAGAGGCTCGAAAATGTGCTTGGCCAGATACTCATCGAAGCGCTCGCCGCTGAGGCGCTCAACGATCAGGCCGGTGATGTCGACGGCGACGCTGTAGTGCCAGCGCGTGCCGGGCTGATACTTCAGGGGCAATTTGCCAAGCGCAGCCACGAAGGCATCGAGGTCTTTCATGTCGAACCCGGCACTCTGCCGGTACAGCTGATCCACCGGATCGGTCGGATCGAAGCCGTAGGAGAAGCCTGCCGTATGCGTGAGCAGTTGCTGCATGGTGATGGGGCTGGCGGCTGGCACGCGGGAGCCGTCCTCCTGCAGAACCTCCAGCTCAGCCAGCTCCGGCACAAACTTCGCAATGGGGTCGGACAGCTGGAACGCGCCCTGTTCGTACAGCTGCATGATCGCGACCGCGGTGATGGGCTTGGTCATCGAGTAGATGCGGAACAGGTCGTCCTTCTGCATGGGCGTGTCGTCGGCGAGCCCGCGATTGCCGTGGGCTTCGAAATGCACGATTTTGCCGCGCCGGGACACCATGGTGACCATGCCAGGCACCCGGCCTTCGCTGATGTAGCGTTCTGCGAGTGCATCGATCCGCTGCAGACGCTCGCTGGACATGCCGACCCGTTCCGCCTTGCTGGCCGGGAGGTCGCGGGCTGCGGCCGGCGTTGCAAACAGGCTGAGCCCGGCAAGCAGCAGCAGCCATTGGAAGGAGCGGGGAAGAGCGGGGCGGGCGTCCGTCATGGGGTCGGGTCTCCGTGCGTATCTGAATGTAGCTGGCTATAGTCTACCTGTTTGCAACCGGGAGCTGGCGATGACAGAAGCGGTCTACGAGACTCTGGAAATCACGACGGAGCAGGAAGTTCGGGTGATTCGCCTGAACCGACCGGACCGCCTGAATGCCTGGACCTATCAGATGGGCCGGGAGCTGGGGCAGGCCGTTGCAGCGGCGAATGCCGACGACCGGGTCCTGGGTATCGTGCTCACCGGCAACGGGCGTGGCTTTTGCGCCGGCGCCGATGTCGAGGCGGTGTTCAAGTCTCAGGCCGACGGCAAGTCCAAAGCGCCGGCCGCCGGGGACCGGGATCAGCCGGTGGGAGACTGGGTGGCCTTGCTGCGACGCTCCAAACCGATCGCTGCGGCCATCAACGGCCCCGCGATCGGCGTGGGCCTCACGCAGGTCCTGCCCGCGGACTACCTGCTGGCGGCGCCGGGCGCGCGTTTGAGCATGCGCTTTGTCCGCATGGGCCTTGTGCCGGAGCTCGCCAGCTCCCGCTTTCTGGCGGCGCGGGTTGGCTTTGGGATCGCGTCGGAGCTCATGCTCTCGGGCCGGACCCTGGACGGCACCGAAGCGCAGGCGCTGGGGCTGGTGGACCGTGTGGTGCCTGGGGAGGCGCTGGTGGCGGAGGCGGTCAGCGTCGTCGCGGGCATGGGGCAGAATCCGCTGACGGCGATTCTGCACACGAAAGCGCTGCTCACAGCAAATGCGAGCGCGACGGACCTTGCCGAGATTCAGCGTCTGGAAATGGCAGCCCTGGACGATTGCTATCGCTCTCCAGAACACAAGGAAGCGATTGCTGCGTTCATGGAAAAGCGCGCGCCGGACTTTCGAAAGGCGCGCCAGCAAAGCTAGCGCTGGACCGGAAGCCTGCGGACCGGATCCGTTCTGCCGTCCCAGCGCTCGGACGCAGTTCGGACCATGGCGTAGAAGCCCGTCAGTCGCTCGCTGGGCTCGTACAGTTCGAGGTAGTGCCCGTGGGTTGCCCGCGCATCAACAAACGCAAAGGCTGTGCCGGGCTCCGTCGCGCTGGCCGGCGCTGTTTGAGCCTGCATAGCGAGTGGCCGGCCCGCGTGCCGGTGCCTGGCGAGAGCTTGGGCCAGGTCCGGCACAAAATGCGCGACGTGGTGCAGGCCGTAAGGCCGGTCGTTAAAGATCGTGGGCGTGTCGCAGTGCTGTTGCACCAGCTCGATCATGACCTCGCCGTGCCAGCCATACGCCGAGCTATGGTCGAAGCTGCTGGCCTGCCCGTGCACCACAACCCGGTCGAGGGGAATGTGCGGCAGCAGAAAGAACGGCCCGGCGCCGTGTTCGGCGGCCCAGGCGGCGGCAGCCCCAGCGGCGTCGCTGACCGTGTACGCCAGCTGCACCGGCGGTGAACGCCGCACATTTTCGCCGGGGGAGGGCGATGCCATCATGAGGCTCCTGAGCCATTCGCAATGGCTCAGCATAAACCGCAAGCAGGAGAGGGACGGAAGATGAAGAGTCGCAGAAGCTGGCTGAAGCGCGCACCAGCGGCGCTGGCGATCGGGGCCAGCACGAGCTGCGCGACGCGGAGCCCCGCGCAGCCGGCCGGCGGATCTGCCGGCAGAACCTTTGTGTTTGTCCCTGGCACCTGGCACGGCGGCTGGGCCTGGACGCCGGTCTGTGAGCGCCTGCGCGCCATGGGGCATCGAGCGTTCGCGGTCACCTGCACCGGTGTCGGGGAGCGCTCGCACCTGGCGGACCCGAGCATCACAGCTGAAACACATGTTAAAGATGTGGTTCAACTTATTGAATATGAAGAACTTAATAACGTAATTCTTGTCGGGCATTCCTTCGGAGGACTGACCGTCACCGGCGTGGCGGACGCCCTGCGGGAGCGCCTTGATCACCTGGTGTTCTACGACGCGTTCGTTCCGACGCGAGCGCGGCCGGCCTGGGTCCAGCAGGCGCCCGACGGGTCATGGCCCGCCTGGTGGGAGGCGCGCCGGGCGAAGTTCCGCAGCGGCTACCTGATGGACTTTTTCGCGGAGTACCCGATCGAGATGTTGGTGGACCCGGTGCGCTACCCGCAGGTGGCTGCCCGGCTGCAGCGCAGTTTGAGCCTGCATCCGGCGGGGCAGTGGACGACGCCGGTCTCCTTTGCCCATGGCGGCTGGGAAGGCCTGCCGCGAACCTATGTGCATTGCCGGGGCCAGAGCTTCCGCCGATCCAGCGAGGCCATGTGGGGGCCGGCCCGGGCTCCCGGCTGGCAGTGGATCGATCAGGACACGCCGCGGGTGGGTATGCTCACGCACCCGCAGCAGACCGCGGAGCTGTTGGCCGGCCAGCTGGCAGACGCGCGTTCGATTGCTGCGAATCAGTCCGCCAGGTAGTACTCAAGGGTCGAGACGACCCGCACTTTTTTGATGTGCGGGTTGTTGCTGTCGCGATCGGCGATGCTGAACTGGCCTTGCCGGGCCTTGCGAATCTTGCCCAGCGTGCTGCCGGAGTCAGCGGCAAACTTTTCTGCTACCGCCCGGGCGTTTTGCGTGGCCTCTTCGATCATGGCGGGCTTGATGGCATTCAGGCCTTCGAACAGGAACTGCGTCTGCGCGAGATAGCTGTCCTGGTTGATGGTGATGCCCGCTTTGCCAAGCTCCAGCATGCGCTGTCGGGCCGCCAGGGTTGCAGCGATGTTGTCGCTGTACACGGTCACTGTGGTCTGGGCCAGGTAGCGAAACCGGCCCGTATCGCCGCTGTAGCTCTGCGCCTGTTTGTCGGTAATCGCGGGCGGGTTCACGGTGAGTTCGTCGCTTTCAAAGCCACTGCTTGCGAGAAAGCGCGTGACCGTAGCCGTTTGCTCCTCGACAGTTTTGACCAGCGCGTTCAGGTCGTTGTCTGCCACGGTAAACACGATGGGCCAGATCGCGATATCTGCCGGCGCCTCCCGTTCGGAGAGCCCCTTGACGGTCACGGTCCGTTCCAGGGTCTTCGCGTTGACCCAGCCAGCGCCGATGAAGTAGCCGCCCGCGGCCAGTCCGGCCGCGATCAGCACGCTGGCAATGACTGTCGATGGCCCGTTCATAGCTGGCTCGCCCTGTGCTCGTGCACCGTCGCTGCGCCGCGCTAGCGGCCCTTGAACTCGGCTTTACGGCGCTCCATGAAGGAAGCCATTCCCTCGCGAAAGTCTTCGGACTGCATGAGGGGCACAAGCTGCAGAAAGACGTGGTGCACGTGGTCGTCGAAGGTCTCGTTCATGCCCATGCGCATCATGCGTTTGGACGCTTGCACGGCCAGCGGTGCGTTGCCGGCGATTTCCGCTGCGATTGCCTGGGCCTTGTCGAGTACGGCAGACGCGTCTTCGACGTAGGAGACCAAGCCCAGCTCAAGGCTCTCGGCCGCGGTCAGCGTGCGGCCGGTGAAAATCAGTTCCGCCGCTTTGGACCAGCCGAGCAGGCGCGGCAGAAACCAGGTTCCGCCGCTTTCCGGCACGATGCCCCGGGCGGTAAACGCGGCGGCGAGTTTGGCGTCGCCGCTCATGACGCGAAGGTCGCACCCCAGTGCCATATCCAGCCCGTAACCGGCGGCCGACCCGTTCAGCGCGCAGATCGTCGGCGTGTCCAGGTTGTACATCACCGTTGGCGGGGTGTTGCGCAGATCCAGGTTCGGGACAGCGCGCTTGCCCTCGCTGAGCCCTTGGCTGATGTCGCTGCCGCGCAGGTCCAGGCCCGCGCAGAAGAAGCGGCCCCTGGCCGTCAAAATAATGGCCCGCACGTCGCGATCGGCGTCGGCGGCAAGCATCTGCTCGGTAATCGCACTGAGCATCGGTTGCGAGATGGTGTTCTGCCGCTCCGGGCGATTCAGAGTGATGGTCGCGATGTGGTTCGCCACTTCGTAGGTCACCTCCGGCTCGCCCTGGTCTGCCGTGGTGTTGCTGGGTGCTTCGGCCATTGGTCCCGCTCCTGGTGTTCTGTACGCCCCGGGCAGTGTACGGGGACAGCTTGAGAGGGCCAAATGCGCTTTTGCGAGGCGCGCTGCGCCTAGTCCACAGTTTCCGGTCAGGAAGTGGCGGCCGGGCCATTCGCTGTCTACATTGAAAGCACGTTTGTGAACCCGTGTCGCCTGTGTGAATCGATTCCTGCCCAGTCCCTCCGAGCCACTGCCAGGTCCCTGGCTGGTGGGCAACGGCGATCCGGACCTGCTGGAGATCTATCACGCCCGGGCGCTCGAGCAGATTGTGCGCGGCCACCTGCAGCGGCTGGAGACACGCCCCCATGCCAGCGACGAACAGGGCTCTGCAGCCGGTGAAGTCAGCGTCTTTTACGAGTCCCTGCTCATGAGCGTCGAGCATCTGCTGGGCGCGCTGGGCGACACGCCGCAACGCTGACCCCTTCGCAGCCCCTGTTTTACCGCGGGCGCTCCGGCATCTTCTCTTCGCAGTGCGTATAGCCCGCGTTGTCAGGAATGCACAGCCAGGTGCCGTCGTCGCGCTTCTCCGTCCAGGGCAGCACGGTCACCGTTTGCTCTGCTGCGCTGTGCTCCAGAGCCGCCTGCACCGTCGCGTGCCGGGCCAGCTTTTCGAGATTCCGCAGGGTCGGGAAGATGATGGTGTAGGTGCCGGCCTCGGCCCCGGCAATCGCATCTGCGGGCCGGATCCAAACAGAGTCCACGGACTCGTAGCCGTCATGCAGGGCCAGCTGATCTGCCGGTGCGGTCACCAGGTAAAAATGCGTGTCGAAGCGTTTGGGCATCATCTCCGGCGTAATCCAGTGTGCGAAGTGCACGAGCTCGTCGCAGGCGAGCACCAGCTGCTCACGTTCCAGCCATGCCAGCAAGGGCAGGCTACCGTCGTTCAGCAGGGCACGATCGGCGTCGAGCGTTGCGATTCGCTCGCCGCTGACCAGGGCCTGCTCGCCCTTGGGGCGGGCCAGCAGGACGCCGGATTCTTCGAACAGCTCGCGAATGCCGGAGACCTGAATCGCCCGTTGCTGCGGATCCTGTGCCGCGCCTTCGAGCCAGGGCGCAAGCGCGCCGTCAAAATCCTGCGGGTCGGCCTTGCCGCCAGGAAACACGAGTGCGCCAGAGGCGAAGTCGATCTGGTGATGCCGTACGACCATGAATACCTCCAGGCCGTCAGCCCCGTTGCGCAGGAGCAACACCGTGGCTGAGGGGATGATTTTTGCAGGATCTGGATGACCGCTCATAGACCGTTGACCGTCTCGTTAGTTGACTGTGTCGATGTTCGCTTATGGTTATGGCTATGGCAAACTGCCGGGATGCCTACCCAGACGCTCCGAACGGACCGGCTGATACTGCGCGCAATCACTGCGGGCGATCAGGCAGCGCTGACTGCGCTTTGGCACGACCCCGATGTTCGCCGGTACCTGTGGGACGACCAGCTGGTCACCGACGCCCAGGTGCAGGAGATCCTGCGGGCCAGCGAGGCCTGCTTTCGCGATTTCGGCGTGGGTCTCTACGGCCTGCATCTGGCCGCATGCCCGGAGGAGCTGGTGGGCTTTTGCGGGTTCAGGGCGTTCGATCAGGCTGCAACGCTGGAACTTCTCTACGGCACCTATCCGGCCTACTGGGGCCGCGGGCTCGTCTCTGAGGCTGCGCATCGCCTGTTGGTGCAGGGGTTCGACCAGCCGGCTTGCGAGCGGGTGATCGCAGCCACCGACACACCCAATCAGGCGTCTGTGCAGGTCATGCGGCGCCTGGGTATGAACTTCGTCGAACGCAAACGCTGGCGCGGTCTGGACACGGTTTTTTACGCTTTGGAGCGGCACGAGCTGGGTCAGAGCTGACGATGCCTGTTGTTGAGCTCGTGGTGCAGTTTCATTTGCCAGGCTGTCGGTCCCTGAAGGAGCGCCGCGGGCGCCTGCGCGGTCTGCGCGACCGCTTCGGCCGTCAGGCTGGCATCGCGGTGTTTGAGACGCCGCAGGCGCACGTACAGCATGCCCAGTGGCACTTTGTCGCTGCCAGCTCCGAGCGGCGCCTGGCGCAGCGCCAGCTCGATGAGGTGCTGCAGTTTCTGGAACAGCACGTGGATGCAAGGCTGACGGTCCGATCGCGGCAGGAGCTCACGGCCACCACAGCGCTCGGCGCATCGTCTGACGCTCCGGACAACGACGCGCTCATCGATGCGTTCTTCTCCCAAGCGCCGCGAAGCAAATAGGGGGTGCGGGTTGCAGCGACGGCAGCCCTACTTGTCCTGCTGAGCGCCTGTGCGCAGGGGCCCGGTGAGCCCGGGCAGTACCTGACGCGCCTGGCCCGGGTCCTGGATCGACCGGTCCCGCAGATCGAATTGAGGCCCCAGGTGCCGTACCCGGCCAGACGAGTGCTGCGCTTGCCGTTTTCCGAAGCGAGCCTCGACTGGCTCGAGTTCGCGCGGCTGCATGAATGCGACATGGGCGACCTGGTGGGCTACCGGAACAGCGGCCTTGGGCGCGTGATGGGCAGCCTTGAGCGCTATCGCTACGAACGCAGCTGGAGTCAGGTCGCCGCTCAGTGTGCCGGCAACCTGGCGGCAGAGCAGGAGGGCTCGACGCAGGCACTGCTGGCGCGCTTGCGCGAGCAGAAGGCGCAGGACCTTCAGGCCGCCTGGTGGAACCTCGTGTTTGCCGGTCCGGAACTGCAGCGGTGGTTGCGCTTGCGGGGGCCTGCAACAGACGCTCCGGCAGCCGATCGCCTGCCAAGCCCAGCGGCTGCTTTGCTCGCGGTTCGTCAGTTTGCGCCGGTCGCGGCTGCAGCTTCTGTCGCCGGCCCGGACGCTGTTGCCGAATCAGCGGGCGGCAGCCTGGCGACCCTGGGCACTCATCTCGAAGGGCTTGCCGGCGCGGCCGGGGGCGGCTCCGCTTTCGAGCGCTGGGCGCAGGTGGCGACGCTGCTGCGGCGCGCCACGGCGCTGGTCGATGGCGCTTCGGTCCGGCTGTGCCGAAACGGGCAGCAAACGCCTGCCGCTGCGCGTCTGAAAAACGTGTTTCGCAAGTTCTATGTGGCGGAGTTGCAGGGCGAGCTGGCCGGTGCGGTGAACGCTGATCGCCCCTGGGTGGAGCAGCTGAACGCCATCGTTGCGAACAGTCCTCGGCCATTGCCCGGGGCGTTTGCCCAGTGGCACGACGCAACGATCTCGCTGACGAACGAACGCAGTCTTTGGCTGGCCACGCGTCAGGCGTTTCGCGATCACTCTCAGGCCTGGCAGACCTTCGCTGCCGGCTGTGACCTCAATCTGTTCGACGCAGGCTGAGGGGATCCGGCTGGACTTGCTAAACTGGCGCCATGGCAAGGAACAGATCATGAGCGATGCGCTGCAGACGCTTTCGGCCCGGTTACTCGACTGGCTGCCGGCGGCGGAGAAAATCGACTGGCGGAACAGCCGGGCAGCGAGCTGGCGGATCGGCCGCTTTGGTTCTGTGCTGCGCACTCACGGTGACCTCGACCCGGTGACGCTGGACGATCTGGCGGCCATGGACCGGCAGAAGGCCCAGCTGGCACGCAATACGGAAGCTTTCCTGAAGGGCTATCCAGCCAACAACGCGTTGCTCTGGGGCGCCCGGGGCACGGGCAAATCGTCGCTGGTGCACGCGCTGCTCAGCCGCTACGCCGATCACGGTCTGCGCCTGATCGAGGTCGACAAGACCGCTCTGATCGAGCTGCCCGAGATTTCCGAGCGGGTCGCTCAGGAGCCTTACCGGTTCATCCTGTTCTGTGACGACCTGTCCTTTGACGCCGGGGACGCTTCCTACAAGGCCCTCAAGAGCGCGCTGGAAGGTTCGGTGTTTCGCGGTGGCGGCAATGTCCTGATCTATGCGACCTCCAACCGGCGGCACCTGCTGCCAGAGTACGGCAGCGACAATGCCCAGACTGCATTGCGCGACGGCGAACTGCACGAGTCGGAGGCGGTCGAGGAGAAGATTTCCCTGTCCGATCGCTTCGGGCTGTGGCTCTCGTTCTATCCCCTGCGGCAGGACGATTACCTGATGGTCGTCGCCCACTGGCTGCGGCGGCTGCTGCCGCCGCAGAGCGGGCTGGAAAGCCAGGCGCTGAACGACGGCGGGCTGGCCGAACCGGTCAGGCTCGCGGCGCTGAGCTGGGCCCGGGCTCGGGGCGTTCGCAGCGGCAGGACCGCCCAGTACTTCGCCCGAACCTGGGTGGGGGAGGCACTGCTCAAGCTGGATGATCGAGCTTGACCTGCCCGGGCCACGTTCCTAGAATGCGCCGCTCTTTCCAAGTCCCCTTCGTCTAGAGGCCTAGGACTCCAGGTTTTCATCCTGGCAACAGGGGTTCGACTCCCCTAGGGGACGCCATCTTTCCGGCTCGGCTCAGTACGAGCCGCCAGAGCTAGCCGCCAGCGGCCAGCTGCGCTGGCGTCGCGACCGGCGCCTCTACCCGGGCCGCGAACGCCTCGATCTCGTCCAGGGCTGCGGCCGCTTCCGGCAGCGCCGGCGCGAAGATATGCCACACATGCACCATGTGCTCCCAGGTCTGGAGCGTCGCGTCGGTCCCGGCGGCTTGCGCCTTGGCCACGTAGCGGGCGCCGTCATCCAGCAGCATCTCGCACTCGCTGGCGTGCACGAGAATCGGCGGCAGGCCCGACAGGTCCCCGCGCAGCGGCGAGATCCTCGGATCGGTCGGGCGCACGCGATTGGTGAGCAGCGTCAGCCAGTTTGCGAACGGTCGCGGGACGCGCAGCAGCGGCTTGAGCATCGGTCCGAGCATCACGTCCGTGTCGGCGTTGCTGTGCATGCTGGGGGCTGCAAAGGTGCTGTCCGTCGTGGGCGACATGGCGATCGCGGCGGTCGCAGCCCGCAGGCCGCTGTCTCGGGCCCAGGCGATGGTTGCCAGGGTGAGACTGCCGCCGGCACTGTCGCCGGCAACATACAGCGCGCTGGAAGGGGTCTGCCGCGGCTCGCCGGCGTCCGGTCCAGGCCCGTTTTCGAGAACGAAGCGATAGGCGCTGCGACAGTCTTCGATGCCGTCCATGCGCTTGTTTTCCGGCATGAGCCGGTAGTTGATGGCCAGCACGCTCACACCCAGCCGTCGGGCGAGCTCGGTGGTGACGGCACGGTGACTGACGGCGCTGCCGACTGTGAAGGCGCCGCCGTGCAGGTACAGCAACCGGCGATCGGGGTCGCTGTGACCGGCGAGCACCCACTCGGCAGGAACGCCGTTGGCCTGCACCGGCTCGATGCGGAAGTCGTCGAGTGCGACGTCTGCACCCAGCTCATCCATCCGGGCGCGTAGCTTGGCCATGCCGGCCCCCGAGAAGCTGGTGCCTTCGCTCGCCATCTCGCGCAGCCGAGCGTGAATCTCCGCCAGGGCAGCGCTCGCCGGCTGCCCGGCGTTCATGGCGGGCCCCCGGGGCTGGTCGAGCGTTGACAGGTCGTTGCCGCCGAGGCGCTTGCCGTACAGCCACAGGCCGGCCAGGGTGAACAGGAAAAGCAGGAACAGGGTCATGGGCACGATCTCCGATAGGGCGGCAACGGGTTGCCAGCCCGGGCGCGGCTAGAATTTGCCGAAAAGATACTGCAGGCGCCGGAGAAAGACACGCCTTCACTGGCGGACCGGATAAAATGTCCACCATCATCGGCAAACAAAGGAGGGGGCGTCTGCCACCGTGATCGACGGTCCCAAGTTACATCTCGTCTCCGGCAAAGGCGGCGTCGGCAAGACCTGGGTCGCAGCTGCGCTCGCCCGGCATCTGGCGGCTCAGGGCGCGCGCACCCTGTTCGTGTCTTTTGACGATACGGCCGACACGCACCCGGTCTTCGGCTGCCCGCTGGGCTACGAGCCGGTAGCGGTTGCTCCCAACCTGTCGGTGTCGCGAGTCGAGGCCCGCGCCGCGCTCCTGGAATACGTGCGGCGCCGCATGACGTTCTCCATGGTCTACGAAGCCGCGATCAGCAACCCCCTGGTCGGACGATTTTTGTCAGCCCTGCCGATCTTTGAGGAGCTTATGTGCCTGGGCAAGCTGTACGACCTGTCGACGGACCCGGACAGTCCCTGGGACCAGGTTGTGTTTGATGCGCCAGCCACCGGTCACTGCCAGATTCTGTTGAACATTCCAAAGGTGGCCGCGAAAACGCTCGTGGCAGGACCGATATACCGCAGCGCTCTGGAGATACAGCAGATGTTGACGGACCCGACGATCGCGCAGCTGCTGATCGTGACCTTGCCGGAGGAAACGCCGGTGCGGGAAGCGCAGCAGCTGGCGAGCTACGCGCAATCGGAAGCGGGCCTGCGCTGCCCGGCGTTTCTGGTCAACCGTGTGCTGCCGGATCGATTCTCGACCGCAGATACCGTGCAACTGCAGGCGCAGCTGGATGCCTGTACAGAGCGCTGGGCCGAGCCGGTCGCCCAGGCCTTGGCGCTGGACACCGCGGTGGCGGGGGAGCAACGCGGGCAGCTGGCGAGCCTGCAGGCGGTGGCGCAAGACCTGGCGATGCGGGTCCTGGAGCTGCCTGAGCTGGTTGAGGCCAGCCCCGAAGGACTGATTGAACCGGTTGCGCAGGTGCTGGCGTGACCGGCGGGCGGCACGGGCAGGGCACCCTGGACCTTGAGGCGCTGTTGCGGCGCCGTCGGGTTCTGCTGTGCGGCGGCACCGGCGGCGTTGGCAAAACGACCAGCGCGGCGGCGTTGGGGCTGGCGGCAGCGCGCCTGGGCATCGAGACCCTGGTGCTGACGATCGACCCGGCCCGGCGCCTGGCGGACGCCGTGGGGCTGGCCGATATTGGTCCTGAACCCACACAAACGGCTTTGCATCCGAAGCTGTCGCTCATGATGTTGGATCCGGCAGCGTCGGTGGATGGCCTGGTCGCCGCCCACGCGCCCAGCGAGCGCATTCGCGACACGCTGCTGGCCAACCCTTTCTACCAGCAAATTTCCGCGTCGGTTGCCGGGTCCCGGGAGTTTGTCGCGATGGAGCAACTGCACGACCTGGTCGCCAGCGACAGCTACGAGTTGCTCGTGGTCGATACGCCGCCGGCGCAGCACGCGCTGGACTTTCTGGATGCCCCGGCACGCTTGCTGACGCTGCTCGACGGCAGCGGTCTCGGGCTGTTGCTGCGCACAACGAGCATCGCCAACCGCTTCAGCTTTGGCCTGGTTGGCCAGGGCCAAAAGCAATTTGCAAAGCTGTTCGAGAAGCTCACTGGCCATCGCCTGTTGCTGGACCTGACGCGCTTTTACGAGGTGTTCGAGTCCGTGATTGATGGCTTCAAGCGCCGGTCCCGGACCATGCAGACGCTGCTGCGCGGCGACGACGTCGGTTTCCTCATGGTCCTGATTCCCGAGGCTGCAGGGATTGCGCGTGCCGAGGCCTTTTCCCGCCGTCTGGCGGAAGAGCGCATGCAGCTGGATGGGCTGATTTTCAACCAGGTTATTGCCTTGCCGGACCTGGCTGAAATGCCGTCCCCGGCGATGTTGTCGGCGGCGGGCATCGACGGAGCCAGCATCCCGCCGCTGCTCGACTGCACCCGCCACTGGCAGGCTGCAGCGGCGGCCCAGCGCGAGGCGGTGACGCGTTGGGCAACGATCAGCCCAGTCCCCTGGCAGACCGTGCCCCGGTATCCGGAGAACGTGGCGGGCGCGTCGGGGCTCGATCGATTTGCGACCGATCTGCGCTAGGGCCTGGCTGCAGCCCCCGGGGCCCCGCGCTATGCTCGCCCCATGAGCGATTCAGAATCAGCAGCGGCAGGCGTTGGCCCCCAGGGGGCCGTCAGCCTGCGGGACGAGCACTCGGGCTTTGCCATGGCGCAAGCTCAGGAGGCGGCGCGCGAGCCCCGGGTATCGCTGCTGCTGCAGCTGCGCGACGAGCCCGGTGCGCTGCTCGAAGCGTTAAAAGTGTTCGCGGCGCAGGGCGTGAACCTGACGCAGATCGAATCGCGGCCCGCGCACGGCGACAGCTTCGACTTTTACGTGAACTGCGCGGGCGAGCGCGGGCACCCGGAAGTCGAGGGGGCGATCGCGGCGCTGCAGCAGCTTACGGACCGACTGCTGATCCTCGATCATCGCGAAGTGCCCTGGTTCCCGCGTCATGTCTCCGAGCTGGACCGGGTCGCCGCGCACGTGCTCGATGCGGGGACCGATCTGACTGCCGACCATCCCGGGTTCCACGATCAGGCGTACCGGGCACGGCGAGCCCTGATCGACCAGCTGGCCCGGGACTACCGGCACGGCGACCCGCTGCCCCTGGTGAGCTACACGGACGCGGAGCAGGATACCTGGCGCCAGGTCTACGAGCGGCTGCACGAACTGCACCAGCGTTATGCCTGTCGTGAATACCTGCATATTGCGGACGAGCTGCGTCGCCATTGCGGATTCGGCGCCGAGGGCATTCCCCAGGTGCGCGTGGTCAGCGAGTACCTGCAGTCAGTCACAGGCTTCAGCCTGCGGCCCGTGGCCGGGCTGCTCAGCTCCCGGGATTTTCTGAATGCGCTGGCGTTTCGCGTATTTTTTTCCACGCAGTACATCCGGCATCACAGCAAGCCGCTGTACACGCCAGAGCCAGACATCTGCCATGAGCTGATCGGGCACGCGCCCATGTTCGCTGACCCGGCCTTTGCGGACTTTTCCCAGGATATCGGGCTTGCGAGCCTGGGCGCGAGCGATGCCGAGATCGAGCGCCTGGCGCGCTGCTACTGGCATTCCGTGGAGTTCGGGCTGGTGGAGGAAGAGGGCAGGCGCAAGGCCTATGGCGCCGGGTTGCTGTCCAGCTTTGGAGAGTTGGCCTACGCTTGCCAGCCATCGGACAGCCGCGAGGGCCCTGTATTGCGCCCCTGGGACCCGGTTGCGGCTGCTGCGCAGGACTACCCGATTACGGACTACCAGCCGATCTATTTTGTGGCTCAGTCCTTGCGCGCTGCGCAGGCGCAGATGCGCAGTTACTGTGAGGCCCGGCCGCGGCCGTTCCACGCCCGGCTCAATCCCGTCACCGGCAGCGTCTGGGTCGATCGTGCGGTTCGCCGCCAATAGGTGGCGGAAAAGACCACCATTTCAGGTGAGATATCCCCTCTAAAATATTGAATTTATTCGATATATAAACTCGGCATGATTCCTGCTGCGCTTCAGGTGCCCGCGGGTGCACCGCGTCGAAGGAGGCAGTGAAGCAATGGCAGGACAAGGATCGGCTGGCAACGTCATCGCAGCGTTGGCGAGCCTCGTGGTTCCGGGACTGGGTCAATTGCTGCAGGGGCGGCTCCTGCGGGCTGCGTTTCAGTTTGTGCTCGCCGCGCTGCTCTGGCTGGTGCTGCTCGGCTGGCTCGTCCATCTCTGGAGCATCCTTGACGCGGCGCTGTTCGAACCGCCCTGGCGCTCGGACAGGGTGGTGTATCGTCATCGCTGAGCGTATTCCCGGGAGTTTCTCATGCAGACCTTTTTTGCCTTCTACTGCATCGACGACCCCGCTCACGCCACCGAGCGTGACGCAAGGCTCGAAGACCATCTGGCGCACGTAGAGGCACACCTGGACGCCTACATGCTGGCCGGCCCTCTGAAGTCCGAAGACGGTGCAAGCGCCATCGGCTCTCTGTTCATCCTGCAGGCGCCAGACTTGGCCGCAGCGCAGCGTGTGATGGCGGCCGACCCCTACATCGCAGGCAAGCTGTACGCCAGCGTTCGGGTGTCGCCTTTTGTCGGTGCTGTCGGACAGGCGGTGGGCGGCGCGGCCTGGAAAGCTGCCTGAGGGAACATCCCGGTGACGCGGCAGTCACACAGGCAAACCCTGCAGTGAACCGTCATGCGCCAACCGCTGAAACCTTGCCGCCGCCCCAACAAACTGACATGGCTTCGATCCCGTTTGGGCAAAGGCCCGGGCAAGCCCGTGCTGGCGGGCATCCTGCTGGCTGGCATCGTGCAATGGCCGGCCGTCGCCCTTGCAGACACGCTGACACTGCAATCAAAGGTCGAGCAAACGCCGCTGCTCGAGCTCTACACTTCCGAAGGCTGTTCTTCCTGCCCGCCGGCGGATCGCTATCTGGCCTCTTTGGCGCAGACCCCGGGGCTCTGGCAGGACGTCGTGCCCGTCGCTTTTCATGTCACCTACTGGAACTACCTCGGTTGGCAGGACCCGTTTGCCGCTGTCGCTTTCGACCGGCGTCAGCGTGCTCTGGCATCCCGGGAACACAGCGGCGTCTATACCCCGGGCGTGTTTCTTGCCGGGCGGGAGTGGCGCAACTGGCGCCGGGATCGGTCGCTTCCGCAGCGAACGGAGGCCGCTGGCGTGCTTTCGGCGCGCGTCAGCTGCGATCGCATCGAAGCTGAGTTTGCACCGGTCCCCGAGGGGCAAGGGCCTTCCGTGAAGGCAGGCCTGCCCAGCCATTTGGAAATTGCCTGGCTGACCCGCAATGCCAGCTCCCGGGTCCTGCGCGGCGAAAACCGTGGCCGGACCCTCTCTCACGGCTTTGTGGCCCGATCTCACCAACGGCTGGCTCTGGCGCGCGATGCAAGCGGTGAGGAGTACCGTGTCAGCGGGGCGACAGCCTGCGGGCAGCGTGCAGAGCCAGGCACAGGCGCGAACGCTTTGGCGGTGGCGATCTGGGTCAGCGATGCCGCTGGCCGGCCGCTCCAGGCGGTTGGCGGGGCCTGGCCGCCGGCGGCAACCGCAGCTGCAGCCGCTGAGGGTCCTTAACCGCCTTCGATGCGCGGCAGGAAGGCCACTTCGCTGTCCGGCGCCAGCGCTTCAAGCATGGGTTCCTGATAGATCAGGCCATCGATTGCGATGGCGTAGCCGGCAGCTGCGGCGCCCAGGCCGGGGTGCCGCTCGTCCAGCTTGCGCAACAGTCCGCGATAGTCCTCGGCGGCGAGCTCAAGCTGACGTTCCTGGTTCGCCAGCTCAAGCAGCCCGTCGGCCAGGATGACGGTGGCCAGTCAGGCTTGCCCGTCGATGGCTTCGAGGAGCCGGGGCGGGGACAGCGGCAGGTCGGTGACGCGGAAGCCTACGGAACGGGAAACGGCGTTCGCGACTGCAGCCAGCGGCCCGACGATGCCGGTCTCGCCGACGCCTCGCACGCCGTAGGGATGTGTCGGGTTCGGTACCTCGACAATGGTCGCGTCGATCATCGGCAGGTCCGAGGCCACGGGAATGCGATAGTCCAGGAAGCCAGCGTTTTCCAGCACGCCTTCAGCGCTGTAGATGTATTCCTCGTTCAGGGCCCAGCCAATACCCTGGACAGCGCCGCCCTGAATCTGGCCTTCGACGTAGTCCGGATGAATCGCCTTGCCGGC
>CAZXIJ010000053.1:0-16417 GCA_964640725.1 uncultured Pseudomonadales bacterium
TCGCTGTCGATGTCGATCACGACGTAGCCGACGTCCTCCCGGGTCTGCAGATACTGCGCGGCGATGTTCAGTCCGGCTTCTGAGAAGACCTGGTTAATGCGGCTCATAACGCCGGGCTGGTTGCGGTGGATGTGCAGCAGCCGGTGCTTGCCTTCGTGCTCCGGCAGCGCCGCTTCCGGAAAGTTGACGCTGGTCACCGTACTGCCGTTGTCGGAGTAGCGCACCAGCTTGTCGGCGACCTCGACGCCGATGCTGGCCTGCGCCTCCAGAGTGCTGCCGCCTACGTGGGGGGTCAGGAGCACGTTGTCGAGACCGACCAGCGGTGACTCGAAACGCTCGTCGTTCGACTTCGGCTCGCTCGGGAACACGTCGATGGCCGCGCCCTTCAGGCGCCCGTCCTTCAGCGCGGCAGCCAGCGCGTCGATGTCGACCACGTTGCCGCGTGAGGCGTTGATCAATACGCCGCCGTCCTTCAGCTGCGCGATCCGTTCGGCGCTCATGAGGTTGGCGGTCTGGGGCGTCTGCGGCACGTGCAGGGACACGACATCGGCTTCGGCGAGCAGCGCGGCCAGGTCATCGGCCTGCGAGGCGTTACCCAGCTGCAGCTTTTTCACGACGTCAAAGAAGCGCACCTTCATGCCGATGGCCTCGGCGAGCACGCCCAGCTGCGCCCCGATGTTGCCGTAACCCACCACGCCCAGGGTCTTGCCCCGGGCTTCGAAGGAACCTGCTGCGGACTTCTGCCACTCGCCGCGATGCATCTGCATGGAGCGTTCCGGCACCCGGCGCAGCAACAGCACCATCTGCGCCAGGACCAGCTCGGCGACGCTGCGCGTGTTGGAGTAGGGCGCGTTGAACACCGGGATGCCCCGGGACCGGGTGGCGTCGAGGTCTACCTGATTGGTGCCGATGCAGAAGCAGCCGACGCCCATCAAGCGCGGCGCCTGCGCCACGATCTCGGCGGTGAGCTGGGTGCGCGAGCGAATGCCCAGAATGTGGACGCCCGCAAGGGCCTCGGCCAGATCGTCGCCCTGCAGGGCGTGCGGCAGCTGACGCACGTTGCGGTAGCCGTCGGCTTCGAGCTGCCGGACAGCGCTCTCGTGGATGCCTTCGAGCAGGAGCACGCCAATTTTGTCTTTGGCGAGAGAGATCTGATCCATGGATATCCGGTTGGGCGACGCTCACAGCGGGCCGCCTATACTAGCGCTCCCGTTGTGTGCGAAGACGAATATGACCGCAGCCCTCGATGAGCTGTTCTCAAGCAGCCAGCTCCGCCGCGATGACGAGGCGCTTTCGACCTACGGCCAGGACTGGACGCGCCTGGCCACGCCGGCGCCGAGTGCCGTCGTGTTTCCCACGAGCGTTGAGCAGGTGCAGGCCCTGGTCCGCCTGGCCCGCGCCGAGCGCTTTGCGCTGGTGCCCTCCGGCGGCCGCACGGGCCTGTCCGGCGGCGCGGTTGCGGCCAAGGGCGAGGTGGTGGTCAGCTTCGAGAAGATGAACCGGATCCTCGACTTTGATCCCTCTGACCGCATCGCGACCTGCCAGGCCGGTGTCATTACGGCTGCGCTGCAGGACTACGCTGCCGAACGAAACCTGGCCTATCCCGTGGACTTCGCGTCGGCCGGTTCCAGCTGTATCGGCGGCAACGTCGCCACCAATGCCGGCGGTATCAAAGTGATCCGCTACGGGCTGACCCGGGACTGGGTCGCCGGGCTGCGCGTGGTCACCGGCGCCGGCGAGCTGCTGTCTCTCAATCAGGGGCTGGTCAAGAACGCCACCGGCTACGATTTGCGGCACCTGTTCATCGGCAGCGAGGGCACCCTGGGGCTGATCGTCGAAGCCGACATGCAGCTGGCCCCGGCGCCGGCGCCGCAGCAGGTGATGGTTCTGGGCGTGCCGCGGGTGACCGACCTGCTGGCGGTGCTGCGCAGCTTTTCCGGAAGGCTGACCCTGTCGGCCTTCGAGTTCTTCTCGCAGCTGTGCCTCGACAAGGTGCGCGGTCATCGGGACCTGGCCGCGCCCCTGGGAGCGCCCGCTCCCTTTTACGCCCTGCTGGAATATGACGAGGCCGAGGCCGACACGGCGCTGGCCGCGTTTAGCGATGCGCTTGAGGCCGGATTGGTGACCGACGGCGTGATCAGCCAGTCCGAAGCGCAGGCACGATCCCTGTGGGCGCTGCGGGAGGGCATCTCCGAAGCCATTGCGCCGGAGCTGCCCTACAAGAACGACCTCTCGGTGCGCATCAGCCAGGTGCCCGAGTTTCTGGCTGACATCGACACGCTGGTCGCCGACGGCTATCCGGATTTCGAAGTGTGCTGGTACGGCCACATCGGTGACGGCAACCTGCACCTGAACATCCTCAAGCCTGCGCACCTGAGCAAAGACGAGTTCTTTGCGCGCTGCCACGAAATGAGCCCGCGCATCTTTGAAGCCGTGGCGCGCCGGGACGGCAGCATTTCCGCCGAGCACGGGGTGGGGCTGCTCAAGCAGCCGTTCCTGGCGTACAGCCGCAGCCCTGCAGAGCTGGCCTACATGGCCAGCCTGAAGCAGGTCTTCGATCCCGATCAGATCCTGAATCCCGACAAGCTGCTGCCCGCGGGCTGACCCGGCCGTCGCGCGGTCGCCGCCGCCCGCTGGTGTCCGGCCCTGGTGCTTGCGCGCGCTAGGGTGCGCTGTAGCGCTCGGGCGCGAACAGTGCCCGGATCGCGGCCACTGCCTCCGGTCCCGCGCGTTCCGGCGATCCGCTGTCGAAGGGCGGCGCCGGGTCGTACTCCAGCCCCAGCTGAATGAGCCGGGCCTGGGCTTCGCCGGCGATCTCGGCGGCCAGTGTCAGCCCGAAGTCGATCCCGGCAGTGACGCCGCCGCCGCTCATGCGGTTGCGGTCGCGCACCACCCGCTCCGCCACCGGAATTGCCCCGAACTGTGCCAGCTGATCCCGGAAGGCCCAGTGGCAGGCGGATCGGTAGCCGTCCAGGAGCCCGGCCGCGCCAAGCAGGAGCGAGCCGGTGCACACGCTGGTGATGTAGCTGGCTTGGGCGCCCTGCCGGCGCAGAAACCCCAGCACCTCGGCGTCGGCCATCAGGTCGAACTGTCCCCGCCCGCCGGGCACGCAGATCACGTCCAAATCCGGGCAGTCGGTCAGGCGAGTGGTGGGCAGGATGTCGAAGCCAACTTCCGCCCGGACCGGATTCAGATCTTTCCACAGCAGGTGAATGCGGGCGTTGGGCAGTGCGCCCAGCACCTCTGCCGGACCCGTTGCGTCCAGCTGCGTGATGTCGGGGTAGATCAGAAAGCCGATTTCAAGAGAATCCTTAGTGGCCAGTTCCGGGTGCATCGCGTCAGTCTCTGTGTCGTTGGGGGAGATGGTCAGGCTAGGAGAGTCAGGGGTTGGCATAAATGACAATAAGCGACTAAATTCTGCCAAATATCGCGAGTGTCCCATCATGCTTCGGCGCATTCTTTTCCTCATCTACCCTGGCTTCGAGCTCATGGACTACGCCGGGCCGGTCAGCGTCTTTGCCACCGCCAACCGCATACGCGCGGAGGCCGGCAAGGACCCTGTTTGCGAGATCCTGACCCTGTCCGCGCAGGGCGGGCTGATCGGCAGCGGCGCGAGCGTGCCCGTGACTGCCTTGCCGGCGGCGGGCTACCGGCCCCGAGCCTCAGACACGTTGCTGATCGTCGGTGCCGGCGAGTCGCCCCTGACCGCAGCCATCTCTGATCCGGTGCTGCTGGCCTTGCTGCGCGATCATGGCCCCCAGGTCGAGCGCTGGGGCTCTATCTGCTCCGGCACCTTCCTGCTGGCCGCCACCGGGGCTATCGAAGGTCGACGCGTGGCCACCCACTGGATGGGGTGCGAGCGCCTGGCGCGTCAGTACCCGGGCATCGTTGTCGACGCGCAGGCCCTCTACGTGGTGGACGGCACCCTCTGGACCTCTGCCGGGGTCACCACGGGCATCGACATGGCGCTCGAGATGCTGCGCCGGGACCAGGGCACAGAGCTGATGCTCGCCATTGCCCGCCGGTTGGTGCTGTACGCGCATCGTCCCGGGCACCAGTCCCAGTTCAGCGACCTGCTGAGCCAACAGGGCAAGGTGGCCGATGGCTTTGGGGACCTGCTGGCCTGGCTCGAGGCCAACCTGCACCACCCGATCCGGGTGGAAGACATGGCGGCGCAGATGCAGCAGACCGGGCGAACCTTTCACCGCCGGTTCAGCGAGGCGTTCGGGCAACCGCCGGCGCGCTATCTGGAAGACCTGCGGCTGCAGCGCGCTCGAGGTTTGCTGGGCGACGGGGCGCGGGTGAAACAGGCCTGCGCGGCGGTGGGGTTTCGGTCCGAGGCGGCGTTCCGCACGGCCTTCGAGGCGCGCTTTGGCGTCACGCCATCGATGGCGCGGCAGGTGCACGGGCCGGCCCCCGGGGGCTAGCGACCGTCGCCTAGCCGAGCTGGCGCACGCCGCCTTCGCCGGCGACGAACACGGTCGAGGGCCGCTGGGCCGTAAACAGCCCGTTGCAGACCGCGCCGACCAGGTTATTGAGCTCAGCCTCCAGCGCCGGCGGGTCGATAATGTCCAGGCCATGCAGATCGAGAATGATATTGCCGTTGTCCGTGGTGAAGTCCGCCCGCAGCAGCGGCTGGCCGCCCAGCCCGGCGAGTTTGCGGGCAACCAGCCCCCGGGCCATGGGGATCACTTCCACCGGCAGGGGGAAACGGCCAAGCACGTCAACCACCTTGGTGTGGTCGACGATGCAGACAAAATCGTCAGCCGCCGCTGCTACGATCTTTTCCCGGGTCAGCGCGCCGCCGCCGCCTTTGATCAGGCAGCGCTGCGCGTTGACCTCGTCGGCGCCGTCCACGTACACCGTGACCTCGTCAACGGCGTTCAGGTCCAGCACGGTCAGGCCATGGCTGCGCAGTCGGGCCGCGCTGGCTTCGCTGCTGGCCACGCAGGCGTCGAACAACGGCGCGATGGCCGCCAGGCCGTCAATGAAATGGTTGGTGGTCGAGCCCGTGCCCACGCCGATGATGCTCTTGCTGTTGAGCAATGGCTTGATGTGCTCGATGGCGGCCTGGGCCGCCTCCTGCTTGCGCAGATCCAGATTATCGGGCGTCATGCGGGGTCTCCGTCGTTCCGGCATACTCCGTCGCCGTTCCCACTGCAGGCGCGACATGAGCGCGCGTCACCATAGGCATGCTTGAGCAAACCGTCAAAAGGATCCTGGCGTCGAAGGTGTACGACGTCGCCGTCGAGTCGCCGCTCACGCAAGCGCACGGGCTGTCTGCCCGGCTCGGCCGGCGCGTGCAGTTCAAGCGCGAGGACCTGCAGCCGGTGTTTTCCTTCAAGCTGCGCGGCGCCTACAACCGCATCGTGCGGCTGAACGACGAGCAGCGGTCGCGGGGGGTGGTCGCGGCGTCCGCCGGCAATCACGCCCAGGGGGTGGCGCTCGCGGCGCAGCGGCTGGGGATCCGGGCAACGATCGTCATGGGCCGCAACACACCCAGCATCAAGGTCGATGCGGTGCGCAACCTGGGCGCCAAGGTGGTGCTGCAGGGCGACGGCTTCGACCAGGCGGCAGCGCACGCCCGGGAGCTGGAGGCGCGCGACGGCATGACCTTCGTGCATCCCTTCGACGATCTCGACATCATCGCCGGACAGGGCACGGTCGGCATGGAGATCCTGAATCAGTGCCCGGGCACACCGGCCGCAATCTTCGTGCCCGTGGGCGGTGGCGGGCTGATCGCCGGTATCGCGGCTTACGTGAAGTACCTGAATCCGGATATCCAGGTCATTGGCGTTGAGGCCGAGGGCTCTGCCAGCATGAAGGCCGCGCTGAAAGCGGGCCGGCGCGTGAAGCTGCCCTTCGAGTCCCTGGACCTGTTTGCCGACGGCGTGTCGGTCGCGCAGGTCGGTAAGGAAACCTTTCGCATCGCCAAGCGCTACGTCGACGACGTGATTACCGTCAGCACCGACGAGATCTGCGCCGCGGTCAAAGATGTGTTCGACGACGCCCGCGCCATCGCTGAGCCTTCCGGCGCTTTAGCGGTGGCAGGGCTCAAGAAGTGGGTGGCGGCGCAGCCCGACCCGGCGAGCGAGGCCGGCGATCTGGTCGCCATCATCAGCGGTGCCAACGTGAACTTTGACCGCCTGCGACATATCGCTGAACGGGCCGAGGTCGGCGAGCAGCGCGAGGTGCTGATCGGCGTGGCGATCCCGGAACGGCGCGGCAGCTTTCTGAAATTTGCCCGGGCGCTCGGCAAACGGGGCGTGACGGAGTTTAACTACCGTTACGACAGCGACGCCGCGGCGCACATCTACGTGGGCCTGCAGGTGTCGGCGGAAGAAACGCCGGAAGCGTTGCTGGCGCGGCTGGGCGAGCGCGGCTACGACGTGGTCGACATGAGCGGCAACGAAGCGGCCAAGCTGCACGTGCGGCACATGGTTGGCGGCCGGCCCCAGGCGGAGCAGCCCGAACTGCTGTATCGCTTTGAGTTTCCCGAGCGACCGGGGGCCCTGCTGAAGTTTTTGAGCGGTGTGGGCAGCCGCTTCAACATCACGCTGTTTCACTATCGCAATCACGGCTCGGCCTGGGGCCGGGTGCTGGTCGGGTTCAGCGCCGATGCCTCGCAGGCCCGGGAGCTGAACGCCTACCTCGACAAGATCGGCTATCGCTACTGGCCGGAAACGGAGAACCCCGCGTACGAACGCTTTCTGCGTTAGCCGTGGCGCCGCGGGCAGCCGCCTGCAGGGCTTCAGTCCGCCGGCGGTTCCGCGGCTTCCCCCAGCACGTAGCGGGCGAACTCGGCCTCGAACATCAGCAGCTTCGCGCTGGCCAGGCGATCGACGTAGAGCCGGCCGTCCAGGTGATCGAACTCGTGCTGGATGACCGTGGCGGGGAACCCCTCAAAGGTGTGGTCCAACCTTGCGCCGTGCTCGTCCTGCGCGGTCACGCGCAGGTGCTGCGGCCGCTCGACGAAACCGCGCAGCCCGGGCACAGACAGACAGCCCTCCCAGTAGCCGGCCGTGGCCGGGTTCAGTATCTCGACCTGCGGGTTGATGAAGAACGTTGACGGGATGCGCGGCAGCGGCCCGTAGCGGCTGTCGCCGCCGGGCAGGTCGATGAGCGCGACGCGCAGCGACACGTCGATCTGCGGCGCCGCCAGACCGATGCCGCCGGAGTCGGCGAGCGTGTCGCGCAGGTCAGCGAGCAGCGCCTGAAAGTCCGCCGTGCCGATCATCGTGTCGGCCACTGGGGCTGCGCGCTCGCGGAGCGTCGGGTGTCCCATGCGCAGAATGTCCCGGATCGCCATGATCATGCCGCCTCTGCCTGCCAGAGGCGATCTTAGCGCAGCCGGTCAGGGGAAGTGGACGAGCCCCTGCTCCGTCAGCACGGCGTTCAGCGGAACGTCCCAGTCTGCTCTGGGCAGCGGCGCTTCAGCTCGCTGCGCACTGTGCGCGAGCCCGAGCAGGAGCGGCCGTCGCTCCGCAGCCAGGGGCCCAAGGAGCCGATCGTAAAAGCCGCCCCCCATGCCCAGCCGGGTGCCGGCGGCGTCGAAGGCCACCAGCGGCATGACCATGATCGCAAGCGCTGCGGGCTGCACCGGCGGGCTGCTCGCGGGCGGTACGGGAATGTTGTAGCGGCCGGGCTCGAGCGCCTCGCCAGCGCGGTGCGCGCGAAACTGCAGCTGTCCGGCCGGGTCAATCCAGGGCAGGGCGACGACGCGGCCGGTGCTGTGCAGTTGCTCGCGCAGCGGCCCCGTATCGATCTCGCCGTCCTGGGCAACAAACAGTGCCACGGCACCGGTACCTGCGCTGAGCACGGATTCGGCCCGCCAGTGTTTGGCCACGGCAAGGCCGTGCGCGATCTGCTGTTGTTCGGTCAGCTGGCGCCGGGCACGACGAAAGTGCTGCCGCAGGCGTGCTCGGCGATCTTGTGTCGGGTCCGGCGGATCTGGCGGTTCAGCGGCTGGCATGGCGTGCCTGGCATGAAAGTTCCGCGCGCGGCGGCGCGGAAGGTCGCGCACAGAAATGCGCAAATCGAAGAGTGCTCCCGGAGATGCCGCTGATGGTTGGCCCTGAACCGTTACGGTTCAAGGCGGGAACCTCGGCTTTCCATCAGGCTTCCCAACCGCAAGCGGCCGGGCGAGCGCACCAGGAAAGCATTTGATTCCCTAGGGTATCTCTAACGGCTCAAGGACGACACCAACTGGCGAGCATCCCAGGAACAGGGCAAGTATAGCGAAAAGATCGCTCCCGCCACCCCTTGACAGCGATAACTGCGAAGGCGTTTGGATCTTTCGGAAAAAGGGCGTCGGACCGCTGGCAAACAGCGCGGCTTTCCTTTAAAGGCTGAGCTGCTTCTGCTCGGCCAGCACCGCGTCGACCTGGGCGGTGAGCCTGCCGATGCCGGTGTTCAGCGCGGCATTCGAGGTGCCGGCGGTTTGCTTCTGGTTGAGCATTTCGTTGGCAATGTTCAATGCGGCCATCACAGCGATCCGGTCGGCGCCCAGCACTTTGCCAGAGCCGCGGATCGCAGCCATTTGATCATGCAGATAACGAGCGGAAGTGCGCAGGGCCTCGACTTCTTCGGCCGGGCAGGCGACCTGATAATCCTTGTCGAGGATAGTGACGGTGATCGTTGTGCTGTCGCTCTCGCTCATGCGTCCTGCTCCAGGGCCTTGAGGCGGGTGATCATGGATTCTACGCGGCTCTTGGCCAGCTCGTTCTTCTCGATAAGCTTGGCGCGCTCAGAAGACCAGTTGCGCTGCTGGGCCCGCAGTGCCCGATTTTCGCGGGCCAGGGTGCTGGTCAGCTCGAGCAGCTCCTGTACCTTCGCTTCCAGCTCTTGCCAGTCGGCAAGCGGCTCGGCGTTCGTGGGTTGGCTCATGGTGGGGCGGACTTCTGCAGGCGGCCGATAAGTGTGCGCTGAATTTCTGGGCATGTGAAGTCCCGCTCCCGGGCCAGGTGCTAGAGTACGCCCCCTGATCTGGACCGCGAGAGCGCAACGCACGGTGAGCGAACTCAAGTATCTGTCGGCGGAAACACGCCGCTCCATCTCGGCTGCGGAACTGCACGGCGCCGTTTGCGGGGTCGCTGTGAGCGGCCCGGAAACCGCCAGCGCGCTCTCCGTGATCGCGCTGCTGGGCGAAGATGCCCTGGCAGACCAGGATGCCGTGGCGGCATTCATGAACCAGGCCGTGGCGGAGCTGACCGCCGACGACCTGACCTTCGATCTCCTGCTGGCGGACATCGATGACGTCGGCGATGACGGCGAGTTGGATCTCGATGCGCTGCCCGAAGCCCTCTCGGAATGGTGCGCCGCCTTTGTGGCCGGCCTCGTCGCGGGCCTGCCGGCGCCGCCCGAGGGTGCCAAGGCGAACGATCAGTGGGACGCGCTGCAGCGCCTGGGCCCCGAGGCCCAGGAGGTGGTCTCAGATCTCCTGGCGATCGCCGAGCTTGAGCACGAATCCGAAAATCTGGATGAACAAGAGCGCGAAGCAGCGCTGACCGAGCTGTCGGAGTACGTCCGCGTGGCGGTGCTGCTGCTGCTGGCCCCGGGAGCGGAACCCGCGGATGCCTAGACTGCGCGGGGCGGAATTTGCCCGCCGGCGGTCGCGGCTCATGGCAATGATGGAGCCCGGCAGCATCGCCGTGCTGCCCGGCGCGCGGCTCAAGACCCGCAACCGGGACGTGGAGTATCCGTTTCGCCAGGACAGCGACTTTTACTACCTGACCGGCTTTACCGAGCCGGACGCGCTGCTCGTGCTGCAGCCGGGCCGGGCCCATGGCGAGGTGGTGCTGTTCTGTGCCGAGCGCGACCCGGACTACGAGCGCTGGAACGGCGAGCGCATTGGCCCCGAACGGGCGCAGGAACTGCTTGGCGTGGACGATGCGTTCCCCAACACCGACATCAGCGACATTCTTCCGGGCATGCTGGAAGGCCGCGACCGGATCTACGCGACCGTCGGCGAGCGCCCGAGCTTCGATCGCACCATGCTGAGCTGGATCAAGGGCATTCGGGACCGGGAGGCTGGCGGCGCAATTCCCCCGGGCGAGATCGTCGCGCTCAAGCACCTGCTGCATGAGCTGCGCCTGTTCAAGTCTGCCGGCGAGATGAAGCTGATGCGGGAAGCGGCTCGCATTACCGCCAATGCCCATCGGCGAGCCATGCGCCGCTGCCGGCCCGGCATGACGGAAACCCAGCTCGAAGCCGAGCTGCAGTACGAGTTCATGCGCGGCGACGCGCGGTCACCGGCCTATTCCAGCATCGTTGGCGGCGGCAGCAATGCCTGCGTCATGCACTACGTGCGCAACGACGCCAAGCTGCGGGCCCGGGATCTGGTGCTGATCGATGCCGGCTGCGAGTACCAGTATTACGCTGCGGACGTGACCCGCACCTTTCCCGTGGGCGGACAGTTCAGCAAGGCACAGCAGGCCATCTACGAGGTTGTGCTGGCGGCCAATCGTGCGGGCATCGATGCCTGCACCACCGATCAGACCTTTAATGCCCCGCACGAGGCGGCGCTTGCGGTCATGGTGCAGGGTCTGGTCGATCTCAAGCTGCTCGATGGCCACGTGCCGGACATCCTGGGCGATGAGCGCTACCGGCCGTTCTGCCCGCACAAGGCCAGCCACTGGCTGGGCCTGGACGTGCACGACGTTGGCGACTACCGCTTTGACGACACCTGGCGGTCCTTTGAGCCGGGCATGGTGCTGACCGTTGAGCCGGGCATCTACATGCCCGATGACGAGACCATGGCGGCGGTACCCGCCCGCTATCGCGGCATCGGTGTGCGGGTCGAGGACGACGTGCATGTCACCGCCGCTGGGCCGGAAAACCTGACCGCGGCCGCGCCCAAAAGCGTTGCGGAGATCCACAGGCTCATGCGCGGCGCGCGCAGCAGCCGGTCCCGGGCCGCCTGATGGCGCTGCGCGTTGGGGTCGTCGGCTCTGGCGTGGTTGGCGCTGCCGCTGCGCTGCAGGCCGCCCGGCTGGGTGCGCAGGTGTGGCTCTTTGAGCCTCGCCCGCCTGCTCCCGCCACCGCTCCGCCGCCCGGCCCCGCCGATCTGGCGGCCTGGCCCAATCGCCACGTTGCGCTGTCTCCGGCTTCGCAGGACTTTCTGGCTGACCTGGGCGTGCCGGCGACGTTTCGCGCCGGGCCTTTCGATCGCATGCAGGTCTGGGAGCAACTTGGGACCGCGGGCCTGGATTTCAGGGCCCGGGAGGTTGGACAGCAGGCGCTCGCAGCCATGGCCGAGCTGCCGGATCTGGTCGCGGCGTTGTGGTCCAGGGTCTGCGAAATCCCGGCGATCCGTCGCGTCGAAGATGCCATCGACGGTATCGATGCGGACGGCGCTCAATGGTGCCTGCGCTACGGCGCCGGCGCGGAGCTTACGGTGGACTGGGTGCTGGCAGCAGATGGTGCCCGCTCGGCGGTGCGCGAGCTGACGGGCCAGCACGCCGGCACGCGGGCGACCGGACACAGTGCCCTGGCCACGGTGGCGCGCACGGAGCAGGGCCACGACAACATCGCCCGGCAGCGCTTTCTGGTCGACGGGCCGTTGGCGCTGCTGCCCACCCGCGAGCCGCAGGTTATCTCCGTGGTCTGGTCGCAGCCGCCGGACGCCGCGCAGGCACGCCTGGCGCTGCCGGACGACGCGTTCTGCCAGGCGCTCGAAGTCGCCAGCGAGGGGGTTCTCGGGGCTGTGCAGGCCGTGGGGGTCCGGGGCGCGTTTCCGATCGTCGAGCTGATGGCGGCGGATTTTGCCCCGGCGCCGGGGCTGGCTTTCGTGGGTGACGCGGCGCATGTGGTGCATCCGCTGGCCGGTCTCGGGGTTAATCTGGGGCTCGAGGACGTGATCGCGCTGCGCCCGGTGCTGAGCTCGGCCCTGGCGCAGGACGGTCCGGGGGAGCGCGCTGGCTGGCGCAGCTGGCGGCGGCAGCGCCGGGCTCGCAGCGTGCTGGTGCAGCGGTCCCTGACCGGGCTGCAACGGTTCTTCGCGGCCGATGCACCGCTGGCCAGCTGGGTGCGCAACGTGGGCGTCCGCGCCGTCAATCGCGCCGGCCCCATACGCCGGGCGATCATCCGCGAGGCCATGGGACTCTGACCGGCGCGACCAAAGCGCCTTACAATGGCGGGCCCCACTGACTGAGCCCGACCGGCCATGACGGACCCGACCCGGCAAACCCCGCTCTACGACCAGCACGTGGCCGAAGGCGCGAAGATGGTGCCCTTTGCCGGCTGGCAGATGCCCCTGCATTACGGCTCCCAGCTCAACGAGCATCACGTCGTGCGCCGTGACCGCGGCATGTTTGACGTCTCGCACATGACCGTCATCGACGTGACTGGCCCGGACGCCCGGGCGTTCCTGCGCTGGGTCCTGGCCAATGATGTCGATCGCCTCGCGGCTGCCGGCAAGGCCCAGTACGGCACGCTTCTGAACGAGGCTGGCGGCATCATCGATGACCTGATCACCTATCGTCGGGAGTCAGGGTTTCGCCTCGTGACCAACGCCGGTACCCGGGATGCCGTGCTGCCCTGGCTGGCGGACTGCCAGGCTCGCTTCGATGGCGCGGTCACCGTTGCAGAGCAGCCAGAGCTGGCGCTGATCGCCGTGCAGGGCCCGAAGGCGCTGGCCACCCTGGCGAAGGTGCTGCAGATGGACCTCGCAGCGACCTTGTCACCGTTCGAATTTGCCGAGCGGAACGAGCAGATGATCGCCCGCACCGGGTATACCGGTGAGGACGGCGCGGAAGTCATCCTGCCCGGCGCCCAGGCGCGCGATCTGTGGGCGCAGCTGGCCGCCGCCGGAGTCCTGCCCATCGGCCTGGGGGCCCGGGATACCTTGCGCCTGGAAGCCGGGCTGAACCTTTACGGCCAGGACATGACCGTCGACACCACACCGCTGGTGTCCAATTTGGCCTGGACGGTGCCCTTGAAGGACGAGTCCCGGGATTTCCTGGGCCGGAACGCACTGCTGGCGCAAAAAGCCGCCGGCGTGCCCAGCAAGCTGGTGGGCCTGGTGCTCGAGGGTCGCGGCGTCCTGCGCCATGGTTATCCGGTGCTGACCAGCGCCGGTGAAGGGGTCATTACCAGCGGTATCTTTTCGCCGACGCTTGGGTACAGTATCGCCCTTGCCCGGGTCCCCCGCGCTGCCACTGGCGACGCGGAGGTGGTGATTCGCAGCAAGCACCACCCGGTTTCCCTAACGCGCCCGCCCTTCGTAAAAGGTGGCGAGCGAGCCTGGTCCTAGCGAGCACGCAGGCGCCAGCACTGCGACGGAGTATTCATGAGCGAGATCCCCAGCGAGTACCGCTATGCCAGCACCCATGAGTGGGCGCGCCTTGAAGAAGACGGCACTGTCACCGTCGGGATTACCGATCACGCGCAGAACGCCCTCGGCGACGTGGTGTTCGTGGAGCTGCCGGAACAAGGCCAGCAGGTGACCAGCGGCTCCGAAGCGGGCGTGGTGGAATCGGTCAAGGCGGCGTCGGACATCTACGCGCCCGTGACCGGCACGGTAATCGCCATCAATCCGGCCCTGGACGACGCGCCGGAAACGGTCAACGAAGACGCCTACGGGGATGGCTGGTTCTTCAAGGTCGAGGTCGATGATGCTTCGGAGCTGGAAGACCTGCTCACGGCCGATGCCTATGGCGAGCAGATCGAGGCCGAAGAGCACTGATTTCACGGTCGCGGCAGGCCGGTGTGGGTACCGTGCGCTGCGCAGGCCCCTAACGCTCAGGAGGAGTTCGCGTGCCGTTTATCCCGCACACGCCGGAAGAAGTAACGCAAATGCTGGCCGTGATCGGCGCAGACAGCATTGACGACCTGTTCGACGAGATTCCCGAGCACCTTCGGATCGCGGGCCTCGCCCAAACGCCGCCGGGCATCAGTGAGCTGGCATTGCTCCAGCAGCTGAGCGAGCGCGCGGCGCAGGACGATGCCGGCCCGTGCTTTCTGGGGGCGGGCGCCTACGACCACCACATCCCGGCAGCGGTTTGGGACCTGACCGCCCGGGGGGAGTTCATGACCGCCTATACGCCTTATCAGGCGGAGGCGAGTCAGGGCACCCTGCAGCTGATCTACGAGTACCAGTCGATGATGGCCGGGCTGACGGCCATGGATGTCTCCAACGCCTCGGTTTACGACGGCGCCTCCGGGCTGGGCGAGGCGGTGCTCATGGCGCAGCGCGCCAACCGCAAAAACAAGACCGGGCGCATTCTGGCCGCGCCCACCGTGCACCCGCTGTACCTCGAGGCCGCCGGCAACATCGTCCGTAACCAGGGCATCGCCCTCGAGACGCTGCCCATGGCCGCGAACGGCACCCTCGATCTCGATGCGCTGCGCGCTGTCGAAGAGGCGCCGGCGGCGATCGTCGTGCAGCAGCCCAACTTCTTCGGCGGCTTTGAAGACGTTGACGCCATCACCGACTGGGCGGCGGAGCGCGGCACCCTGGTCATTGGCGTCGTCAACCCGCTGTCCCTGGCAGTGTTGGCGCCGCCGGGGGAATGGGGCACCAACGGCGCCGACATCGCCTGTGGCGATGGACAGCCCTTCGGCATACCGATGGCCAGCGGCGGGCCGTCCTTTGGCTTCATCTGCTGTCGCCAGGCCTACGTTCGGCAGATGCCCGGGCGAATCATTGGCCGCACGGAAGATACGGACGGGCAGGTCGGCTACGCCCTGACCCTGCAGGCCCGGGAGCAACATATTCGCCGCAACAAGGCGACCTCGAACATCTGCACCAACCAGGGCTTGCTGGTGACCGCCGCGACCATTCACCTGAGCCTGTTGGGCAACGAAGGCCTGACCCAGGCAGCGCTTGCGAGCGCCAGCAAAACGCGGCAGCTGGTCGCGGCGCTGACGCAGATCGACGGCGTCAGCCGCCGCTTTGCCGACGGCTACTTTCACGAATGCGTCCTTGAGCTGCCGGTACCGGTTGCGCAGGTGATGCCCGCGCTGCTCGACGCCGGCCTGGTGCCCGGGCTCGACCTGGGCGATTACTTCGAGTCCATGGATCGCTGCCTGCTGGTTTGCGCGACAGAAAAGCGCACGGAGCAGGAGATTGCTGCTTTCGCGACGGCCCTGGCGAGCGTGTTGATGGAGGCGGCGGCATGAAGACCCTGTTCGAACAGAGCATGCCTCGCCGCGGTGCCCAGGCCCAGCATGTGGGCGCGCCGGTCGCCAGCGCCGCTGAGTTGTCTGACCTGCCGGATCATGTGCTGCGCCGTCGACCTGCGCAGCTGCCGGAGGTTTCCGAGCTGCAGGTGGTGCGTCATTTCACCAACCTGTCGCAGCGTAACTTCAGCATCGACACGCAGTTCTACCCGCTCGGGTCCTGCACTATGAAATACAACCCGCGAGGCGCGCACAAGGCGGCCATGCTGCCGGGGTTCCTGGGCCGGCACCCGCTGGCGCCAGAGTCCGTCAGCCAGGGCTACCTCGCCTGCCTGCATGACCTCCAGGAGCTGCTGAAAGACGTCACCGGTATGCAGGGCGTGTCCCTGACGCCGATGGCGGGCGCCCAGGGCGAGTTTGCCGGCGTGGCGATGATTCGCGCCTACCACGACGCGCGCGGCGATCATGAGCGGCGCGAGATTCTGGTGCCGAATGCGGCCCACGGCACCAACCCGGCGACCGCGGTGATGTGCGGCTACCAGGTGCGGGAAGTGCCGGTAGATGCCAGCGGCGATGTCGACCTGGAAGCCCTGAAGGCGGCGGTCGGCCCACAGACTGCCGGGCTGATGATGACCAATCCGAGTACCTGTGGCGTGTTCGAACGGCAGGTCGAAGACATCGCGAAGACCGTGCACGACGCCGGTGGCTTGCTGTATTACGACGGCGCCAACCTGAATGCGATCCTCGGTCAGGCCCGTCCCGGCGACATGGGCTTTGACGTGCTGCACATGAACCTGCACAAGACCTTTGCCACCCCGCATGGCGGCGGTGGTCCGGGGGCAGGTCCGGTCGGCGTCTCCGAGCGCCTGCTGCCGCACCTGCCAACGCCTACGGTTGCCCGGGAACAGATCGACGGCGAGTATCGCTATCGCTGGTTTACCAAAGACGATCTGCCCGGAACCATCGGCCGGCTCTCCGGTTACATGGGCAATGCCGGCATCCTGCTGCGCGCGCTCGCTTACGGTCGCTTGCTCGGCGCCGAAGGGCTGCAGCGCGTGGGCGAGTACGCTACGCTCAACGCCAACTACATGGCGGCGCGCCTCAAGAGCGCCGGCTTTGCCCTGGCTTACCCGGAACGTCGGGCCACCCACGAGTTCATCGTGTCCTTCAAGAAAGAAGCGCAGGAGCTCGGCGTAACAGCCATGGACTTCGCCAAGCGCATGCTCGACTACGGCATGCACTCGCCCACGACCTACTTCCCGCTGCTGATTCCCGAGTGCTGGCTCATCGAGCCGAC
>CAZXIJ010000054.1:0-15086 GCA_964640725.1 uncultured Pseudomonadales bacterium
GCCGCCAGATCGCTTTTGCGGGCAACGCGGCGCCAGGCATGCTCCAGCAACTCGAAAAAAGCCGTCGCTGCGATCGTTGGGCGCACCAGCACCGCGGCGTAGTTTCGGTAGTGGTCAGTGATGTAGTAGGTCATGGGATCGCGCTGCATGAGCTCCTGCTGTTCTTCGATCGAGTTCAGCAGGATCACGATCGCATCTTCCTTCTGGTGCAGCCGCGCAAACAGCTTCTTGCCGACCTTGAAACCTGGCGTGCCGTACGAGGGCTCTTCCCGAGCGCCGGGCAGGCGCTTGAGCATGTCCTGTATGGCCCCGAGATCAATCATCTGCGGCGGGCGGCGTAACACCGCTCCGAGGCATCCGCAGCGGTGCGGGCGAATCGGCCGGCAACGACTCCAGGTAGGCCAGGGTCACGATGACCCCGGTAGCGCCAATGATCTCCCCAATGGCTCCGACTGTTTCCCAGTTCATCGTGCCCGCTCCCTTTGGCCCCTGGTAGTTTGCCAGGAACAGTCGTCCGGGCTGCGCGCCCGTGATTATACGAGACCGCGGCGGCGGCGTGGTCCCGGCTGCTGTCCAGCGAAGTTCACTGCTGTAGAGACTGACAGCAGCGCTTGATGGAGCGCTGTTTGCGCAATCAGGTTCGATAGGTTGCCAGGCGAACCCCAAAGCCGACGAACACCAATCCGGTGACGCCTTTCAGCCAACGCTGAAAAGCGCCGCGCCGTGCGAGTCCTGAGAGCCGCGCAAACAGCACCACCATCATCGCGAACCAGGCCGCGTTGCGATCAGCACGCCGTTTGGCCCGGGAGACATCACCAGAAGCGATGCAACAGCGGCGAAACTGAGTGCGTTCGTCCAGTCCATGGTATGCCCTTTGCCCCTGAAAGGTTCAGGTGGAGCTTACAACCCCTGCTAGTGGCGGTGGTAACCGCTACACAAACCTTTGCGTTTTGCATCGCGGCTGCAGTTGTGGCCGAGTGCTTTCAAGTGCGGACAGGGATGTTTTCGAAACTTTGGCGCCATTCCAACGCGAAAAATGTAAGCCCGAAATAGATAAAACCACTTGTTGAAAGAGCGCCATGACGAGAATTACAAGCAACAAAGTGTTCAGCTTTTCGTGTCTGGTCTGCCGCGAAAACTAAATCGACAAAAAACCAGTCAAGCCCATCGCAGGTGCTACCATGGGTCATGCAGGAATACTTGGAATCGTCGGAATACGTCGACTGGCAAGCGCCGGCCGTGCTTGAGCTCGGCCAGTCTCTGGGCGCTACGGAGCGTGGCGCTGTCGAAGTGGCTCGCCGCTGCTACGAGTACGTGCGTGACGAGATCCGGCACTGCCAGGACGGCGGCGACGATGTGGTCCCTGCTCGCGCGTCCGAGGTGCTGCAGGCCGGTACCGGCTACTGCTATGCGAAGAGTCATCTGCTGGCGGCGCTGCTGCGGTCAAACGGCATACCGACCGCCATGTGCTACCAGAGGCTGGCGGGCAAGGATGGCGCCACGATTCATGGCCTGAACGCGATAGAGCTGTCGGCGTACGGTTGGTACCGCGTCGATCCGCGTGGAAACAACAAGGATGTCAACGCGCAGTTTTCGCCGCCGGTAGAAAAGCTGGCGTTCCCCCTGCAGCATGGCGACGAGAATGTGCCCGGGTACTGGAATCGCCCTGCGCCAGAGATTATCGAGTTCTTGAACGCGTACAGCAGCGTGGCCAAGGCAACCGGCCACCTGCCTGACTCGGTCAGTCAGCCGCCGTCTCCGGCCTAGCAAATCGATCGATGGCTGTCTGCTTGCAGGTCGACCTCGACACTGCAACGCTGGCGAAGGCTTGGCCAGCTTCGCTGTCCAACGTTTCTGATTGATGGCGATCTGGATTTTGAGATGATCGCGCAACGTCACCAGGCGCTCCACGCTGCGATCTGATCGTCTGTCGCTGCTCCCCAAATACCGCTCGCCTGCAGGCGGCTACCTCAAACGGCCACTATGCCGGTGACGACGAGCCCACCACACAGCGAATATGCTCAGAGCCATGAAGGCCGCCTCCAGCCAGATCTGCGAGGTGCGAATCACGCTTGCGACATCTGCGAGCACGAAGCCTCGGAACATCAGGACGGCGACGAGCACCAGGGACGCGCCGTAGGCCGGCACCGCCCAGGATTTCCTGAGCATCAGCCCCAGCCCACCGGCGAAACGGCTGGCGGCGGCTAGGCAAGTCAGCAACATCGCCCAGGCCGGTATGTTGGCGATGTACACCGCGTACTCGGGCTTGATGCGCCCTTGCGCAACCAGGCTCTGCCAGTGCTCAGGTCCAGAAAGCGCGAAGGTGAAGATCACGAGGCCCGCGTAAGCGACGCCCCACAGAAACAGGAACGTGGATACGACCCAGAAAGTCGCGCGGCCGGTCTCCGGTACGGGCCGCACGGGTTGTGGCTGCGCGCTTTCCAACGATGGTCGCTCAGGCCGGACGGTGCAGGCCGCAGATCTTGTGGCCATCGGGATCCAGGAAGTAGCACAGGTGCATGACCCCCATGCTGCCTTCGCGCGGTCCCGGCGGGTCTTCGACACTGGTGCCGCCGTTGGCCACCGCGACGTCATGAAACTCTTTGAGCTGCTCCGGTGAACTGCAGATAAAGCCGATCGTCGAGCCGTTGGCCACGGTGGCCGGCTTGCCGTTAATCGGCTCGCTGACGCTGAAGGTGGAGCCGTCGTGAATATAGAACAGCCGGGTTTGCCCCGTGTCGTTGACGTGCTCCATGGGCGCGCCCGCGCCGAGAACGCCCAGCACGGCGGTGTAGAAATTCTTGGACTTCTGGATATCGCTTGAGCCAATCATTACGTGGTTCAGCATCGAGGTTGCTCCTGGTGGCGGTCTGCAGCCGTTGCGGTGCTGACCTGGATCACCCAGATAGCCATAGTGCGGTCAAAGCCGTCAATTTGATTTTTTAAAGGCCAGCCGGCACCAGCTGACCTGCGCCTTGCCGGGCAGCAGGCTTGGCAGGTTGCGGCGGTCCAGCTTGCACTGCAAGCCAAGGGCCAGGGCGTCCCGGATCGTCCCGGCCGCGTCTGTGGGGTGCACATAGCGGCCCAGGCCCGCGGGGCCGCTGCGCAGCGATAGGGCGAGCGTCCCTTCCGGGGCGAGAAGCGCTGCTGCTCTGCCCAGCGCTGCGCGCTAGAAGCTGAAGTCCAGCTGGTCGATGACGACGCTGGACAGCGCCACGAACACCAGCACGAAAAAGAGGATCATCACAAACTGGAACGTAATGGCCATCAGTCCCAGCGCGCCGCCTGCCGCGACCGCCCGCAAAGGCTCGCGTTTCACGAAACCGATCACGGCCAGCAGAATCGCAAGGCCAGCGAGCGCGATGAACATGTAGGTCAGGTAGTCATCGATCGTTCGTGAGCGCACGACCGTTTCAGCCTGGTAGTCCTCGCCCTTGAGCGCCGCAACGGTTGCGTTGCGTATCTTGGCCGCTTTCTCGGCGATCGACACTTCAAGGGGCGGCGGGGGATCGATCGGGCCGGCAAAGAAATGCCCGACCACGCCCATGAAGGCGATAAAGCCAAAGGCGATGGACCACAAGCCGACATGGGTTCGAGCTGGTGCGACGCGATCGTTCATGTCGAATTTCTTGACGCTTTGAGAGACAGAGCCGAAGGATACAAGAGACCGCTTGCGGCATTCCGGAACAATACCGCTATCTGACCGGTTGCCCGGCCAGTTCAAGCAACACGCTTGCCGCTTCCGCAGGTGCTAACCGGCAAGCGGCCAGCCTTTCGATCTGGGGCCGAAGGGCTTTCAAACGCTGCTCGTTCTCCTGCAGCGTGTCGCTCCAGCCCGCGTCGAAGCAGTAAGACGCGCTCTCGTCAAAGAACCGGTAGCGCGAACGAAGGCTCTGTAGCGTCTCTTCCACAGTGTTCCAGTGCTGCGCCGTCATTGTCTGGGCCAGCAACGCGTGCGCTGCGCTGGATAGGTCATTGGTCATTCGGTCCATGAAGCTTGTCCTCGAATACCGTTACCCGGCAGCGGCGCGGGGCAGCCGGTATACGTTGCGGGTGATGCCGTCCGGAAAGGTCTCCCGAACCAGAACCGTGCCGCCCAGCCGCTGTACCAGGCGCTGCGCCGGGACGTTGTTGTCGTTCATGTGCGTCTCGACCAGGTCCCATTGCAGCACGTCATAGCCGAAGGCGATCGCGGCAACGGATGCTTCGGTC
Organism: uncultured Pseudomonadales bacterium; assembly: GCA_964640725.1. Classification (GTDB taxonomy): domain Bacteria; phylum Pseudomonadota; class Gammaproteobacteria; order Pseudomonadales; family Azotimanducaceae; genus CALHVX01. The sequence goes on from CAZXIJ010000054.1 coordinate 4,213, forward strand.
GCGAAACCCTGGCCGCGCCCTTCTGGCAGGAGCCACCAGGTCAGCTCTGACCGGGGCAGCCCTTCCGGCCACCACAGCCCGCAGCTCCCGACCATCGTGCCGGATGTTCGAGACTCGATCACCCAGCGGCCATAGCCGCGTAATGCCCAGTGGCCAAAGTCCATGGCCAGCACTCGCCAGGCCTGGCCCGCATCCAGTGGCCCGCCATAGAACGATGAGGCTTCGGCGTCGGCGAAGAACCGCTGGTAGGTGGGCAGATCTGCGGGGGTTGGCGCGCGCAGCAGGAGCCGCTCCGTCTGCAGGGTGGGGATCGGTTGCGACGGCGTTGAGGACTTGGTCATCGCTCGCGTGCATCTCCCAAAGGGTTGTCTGCGAACCACGCAACGAGCCGGGGCATCATCTGCTCAAACCCGGCCGGGCTGTTCAGGCTGATAAAGCGGCACGGCTTTGCCGTGTGGTTCTCGAAGTCATGCTGGATGCCTCCGGGGATGACCGCGTAGGCGCCCTGCGGAGCGTCAGACCGCTGGCCGTCGATGACCAGACTGACGATGCCGCTCAGGACGTAAAAGATATGGTCTTCGGGGTGCGCATGGGCCCCGGGACCCTCGGTGAAAGGATCCAGTGACCACTCAGAGATCGAGTAGCGCTGCGCAGTCTCTTCGCCGTCGGCGTAGAAGGTGGCCTGCATGCGGCCCATGTCGTAGTCACGACCTTCTTCGGGCAACATGATGCGGGCTTGCCGGGACTCTTGCGGTTGTTGGCTCATGCTGACGTACCTCGCAGTGGTTTCCAGGGACGGGCGCTCAGGCCTTTGCGGGTTGTCGGGCGTCAATCTCCAGCGCTTCCTGGATCAGTGCCGATATCGCGGCCTCATCCAGATCGGCGAGCATGCGGAGCTTGACGTGTCTCATGCCCTTGCCGGTTCCTTCCAGTAAAGCGCCTGGGTCGCGCAGCGCCGTGCCCTGGTGAAACCCGATGGTGACGTGGGCCTTAGCGCAATGCAGGTAGCAGAACAGGCTGTTTGCGGTGTAGCAGGGTCGGCCCCACTTGATGCTCTCGGTGATCTTGCGGTTGCGCTCCAGCACCAGCTGGCGCAGCCGCCGCAAGATCCGGGCTTGCTGCCCGGATGCCTGTTTGAACCATTCGTTCGCCGTCATCCTGCCCCCAACGCCTGATGCGATTTAGCCAGCCGGAACGCTTCCTTTCAGGCTACCCTGCCCGCTCTGGACACGCAAAACTGCCACCGGCTACTCGACGCTGGGATCGCCAATGCGATATTCGATGTCCGGCATCGATTCCGGGGACGGCGAGACGCCGAAGCGCACGGCCACAAAGCCAAAGGCTTCGTAAAAGCCCTGGGCGCGCAGATTTTCCTGGTGCGTGAAGAGCCGGATACCCTTCGGCCGCAGCGCAAGGCACTGGCGCATCAGAGCGGAGCCGACACCGATTCGCTGGTGGTTTGGATCGACATAGAGCCGGTCCAGCGTGTCGCCCTGCAAAGCAGCCAGACCAACGATCCTTGCTTCTGCCTTGGCGACCCAGATGTCGCACAGCTCGTAGATATCCCGGCGAAAGATGGCCTGCGCGCGCTCGAGGGTTAGAGCCTGAAAGGCCGGCAGATACTTGTACTCGAGCTTGCCGGCGCGATGCCAGACCCCGGCAGCCTCGTTAACCTCGTAGTCCTGGATTCGAACCACAGACAGCGTATTTTGCGTCGGCATAGGCTAAGGGGTCGCTGCTTGCTTGGCTTGGGATTCGCGCTAAGGTTACCTGATGCCGATCCCCCGTCACCAATCGCGTGGGAGTGATTTTTGTGCGCCACCTGACCCTCGCTGATGTGCCTTCGCCGCGCGCCGCAGCTGCCTGTCTGTTGGCGCTCCTGTTGCTGGCGGGCTGCGCCTCCCCCTGCGGCTTTGCCAGTTACTGTGGCATTCCGAAAAACTGGCCCATCGCCGACACTTTTGCGGTAACGGCGACGAGCAGCGAGCTGTGCGTTGGCGGTGTTCGCGGCAGCGCCTGTGCGGGTAGGGGCGTTTACCCGGCGGGCACGCAGAACGTCGGGGTCTATCGGGTGGGAGAAGACGACGATCTGCCCAGCCTGATCGCCAGCTTCTCTTTGAACGGGCGCGCGGGCGCGGCCTATTCGGCGACCTGTTTTTCCTACAACGGGCGAAAAATTCTCGGCATGACGGAGGTGCTCACCGGCGTCGAGATCAGAAACGCCAGCGGCGCGCTGGTTGCGATTCATCCGGCAACCCCGGTCACTCGTCGGGATTTGATGATCCCGACCTGTTGAGCCGCAGCGCGTGGCTAGCCTTCGTCTTCCCGACCGCAGACGTAGATGTAGGCGGGCATGACAAAGAACCAGAGGAAGTAGAAGCCGGCGATCCAGCCGATCGTTGGACCGGTGGCGACCTTCGGGTTGCGGATCACATCCCAGACGAACAGGCCGATACCCAGGTGATGCAGCACCACAAACACGGGAATGCTGTAGGGAACCAAGGCGGCGACAAATCCCATCAGCACCAGGTTGGCGACCATCACTCCGAACACCGGGACCAGGAATCTTTTGGTCGGGCGCGGGTTTGTGTTAGTCATACTGCATATCGCCGAAGGTGTCGAAAAATACTCAAGGCCAGAGTACTTCTTCCTGGTGCTGCCGTGGAAGAGGGCTGATGTTTGATCGATGGATCGTGAGGAATCCTACCTGTGGAAATCGACGTAAAACTCTACGAAATCGACAGGCTCGACCTCGTGCAGGACCGCGGGCTCGACGACGCCGTAGCGCTCTGGTGACAAGAGCACTTCTTCGATCTCGGGTTCCAGAATTCGATACAGCAGCTGCCCTTTGAGGACGACGATTTTCCCCCAGGTGCCAGCTTTGGTCTGATGTGCTTTCCGCAGGCCGGCAGGCACGGTGGATTCCGAGAACGTCGGGGTCCTCTTGTAGGAACTGACATCTGCGGGCAGGTCCTTCATGCCAAGTGCTTGGCCATGCAAGCGGCGGATTCCGGGCACAGTGCCGAGAACTGGGCGGTGGCGCGGATGGCCGCGGGCACGTCATCCCGAGCGGTGTGCCGGTACCCGAGCCTGGCAAAGAACGCGTCGGCGGATTCGGTGAGCAGATACAGTGTCTCGATGCCGGTCCGTCTTGCGCCTGCTTCCAGAGCATGAACGATCTGCAGGCCATAGCCCTGACCTTTGCTGGATCCGGCGACCGCAATGGAACGCAACAGGGCTACGGGCCCATACACCTCAATGCCGCCCACAGCGGTGATGGTCGCTTCCTCTCTGATGCCGAGAAAGTGCGTCAGTGCTTCGGGTGTCAGGTCGGATATCTGAAGTTTGCTGTTGATCAGCAGCGAGGAAACCGCATCGTAGTCGTCTGCGCCCAGTTGTTCTGCAACAGGCACCAGCTAGCCCCGATCTGCCCATGCGTTGGATGCTATATTAGACCTCACCTTCGAGCCTCCCTGGATCATTGCGATAGCGGCTGCGCCAGTCGCCTGCGAAATCATACACCTCGTGGTTCGCTGGAAAGGCCACCCAGGGAAGTTTGCGTTTCGTCCAGATGTGGGCGTCGACCGCGATCGCTTCCGGGTGTTGAAGGGCACCAACGAGCACCGTGCCGATACCGGGCCTTGCAGAGTTTCGCAAAAACAGCGGGCTCTGGCAGGAAGCACAGCGATAGATTGCGAGGGTGTTGCCCGAGTCGCAGGCTCTGCTGGATGTCGCGAAGCGCTCAGCCCTAAACTGAATCGCTTCGAACGGGAGCTGGATCAAGGTCGCGAAGGCGCTGGCCGTCAGTTTCTTGCACTCGTCACAGTGGCAGGTGTAGCTCACGAACGGTAGCGCAGTGATCGTTAGGCGCGCGTGCCCGCAGGGGCAGAGTGCTGTCGCTGGAAGCTGCATCATTGGGCAGGGCGCTGCATCAGGCCTTTCCGTCGCGCTCAAGCGATAGGTTTGGCGCAATCGTCAGGGGGATCGATTGTTGCCCGGTGTCGATCATGCCAAGAAACATCTGCATGGCCTCCTTGCGCACTTGACTCAGAAAGGAACGATTGTAGATCCCGAGCGGAATCTGGAGCTTCGCCATCTGGCCGCTCGGAAGGTGGTGAAGAAAAATCCGTTCAGAGTGAATGAGCCCCGGGCGACGCCTCTTCGGTGCGGAAGACTGCATGCCCCGATGCGTGCGCCGATGCGTGCCATAGAGCGTTGCGACCAGACAGCTCATCCACAGTGGCTTCAATGTCGTCGCAGTAAAAGGACACATAGTGCGTACCTGATCTTTCCCCTTGTCGCTGCGATGCGGGGTGGCAGCCCATGTCTGCTTCAGGAATGTCGTAGATCAGCCAGCCGTCACCGACGTCTGTCGCGGGCAGCGCGAGCTTGTCCCGTAGGAAGGCTCTCAGCGCCTCTACCTCTGAGGAGTAGAACATGGTGTGTACACCTTTGATCATCGAGCGACCTCCAAGGTTGGGAGCGATTGTGATCCGAGTCTAAGCGTCCGGCAGCGCTCCGAACTCCAGGAAGGAACCCTCAGGGTGGGCAGCCAACAGTTCCAGCACGTTTGTTGTTTCCATTGAGCCGCCTCGGACCACGATGCGACAAAACATAGCATGAGCCGGGTTTGGTCGCCCGACGTGGTCTGAGCTGTCAGGGAGCTGGTTTCTTCAAGCCCCTCTCGCAAGGTAGCCTCTGTCGGGGACTCGTCTTCCTCGATTGTGCCCCCAGAAATCTGTAGGCCAAGGTTTGGATAGTCCACGGGACTAAGCACCAGAAGCTTCATGCCGTATTGGCTGCAAAAGTATCTGAGCTTGCCGGGGGAAGACTCGAAGATGGATGGCGTGATGGCACCGGACGGGATGTATCAATTGGTCACCAACCAGCCCGTGGAATGATGGGCTGTGTATTCCCGTGACCCGTAGAAGGGGCGCTGAAAATCCCGTCGCCGACTTGCGAAGCAGGGCGACCGGTTGAATCTGAAGCTGGGTCCACCACAGCCCACTCGTTGAGCGAGTCGTCGGACTGGGCGGTAAGGGCGGAGGACCCTCCAAAAGGGCACCTCCGCATGGGCGGCCAGCCTGGAACCGAGTGGGTCCTTACCGCGTAGCTGGCACGCTCAGGGCAGTTACTCTGCCTGCAGGTTGCTGGCGGCGAGCTTGCCGCGCTCGGTGACAACTTCAAAGCTGACGCGTTGCCCGTCCGACAGGGTGTCCATGCCCGCTCTCTGCACGGCGCTGATGTGGACAAAGACGTCTTTGTCGCCGTTCTCGGGCTGGATAAATCCAAAGCCCTTGGTTGCGTCAAAAAATTTTACGGTTCCAGTAGCCACGATGTTGGCCTCCATAGCGAAAAAAGCCACGCGCAGTTCGGGCGTGGGAACGAACAATCCGGGTATTCTGAGTGACTTGAACAGGAAGTGCCCAGATTCTGGGCAGGTAGCTAAAGGCAGGAGAAGACGTAGATCGCCCAGAAAGGGTGAGCGATGATCTTGGGCTTGTCAATACCAATTGGCACTATGGCGCCTCCGCTGATCGCATCCCGGTCCATGTATGTGCCTTCTTTAGCCGCTGGCGCTCAGGGCGGGTGACCATTGAGGTGGCTCGAAACGGCGGATCCCAGCAGCACAGCCACTGCAGTGCTCAGAACGAGAGCCAGCGTTTTACGGTCAGTCAAACTCTCGTGCTTGCCAGGTGCGACACAGCGGTCTGCAATTGCTGCACCAGGTCGTTGTTGCTCAGGCGCCCGTTCTCGATGTCGAAGTTTTCAAGGAAGCTGGGCACCGACATCGATGCCTTCAGATCTGCGCCGAAGTAGGGCGCTGACTTCGTGGCCGTAGCCAGCACGTTCGCGGCGCCGCCCGGCCCTGGTGATGTCGACAGCATCACCGTCGGCTTGCCTTGATAGACCTTCATGTCGATACGGGAGGTCCAGTCATAGAGGTTCTTGTACGCTGCCGTGTAGGAGCCGTTGTGCTCGGCAAAGCTGATCAGGAGCGCATCCGCACCGCCGATCTTCTCGTAAAAGCGGCGCGCCTCTTGCGGAATGCCATCCGCAGCTTCGCGGTCGCTGCTGTAAAGCGGCATCTCGTAGTCGTTGATGTCCAGGGTTTCGATGTCGGCACCGTCGATCAGGGTGCCGGCATAGCGCAGCAGCTGCCGGTTGATCGATTGGGTTGAATTGGATGCTGCAAAGGCGAGGATTTTCATCGGTTATCTCCCAGTTTGTATGTTTGCGGTGTTAGGCGGCTCGATGGGGCGCGGTTAGCGCGGAAATCAGGGATCCGTCACGCACTTGCCGCACTACCCCCCAGAAATGTCGTTGTCCCGAGGAAGAAACCCAGATCGTAAAGGAATCCCGTGTTTGGGAAGGCGTACACCCGGTACTCAGCGAACAGGCTGACCAGCCCGCTCAACGCTGCACAAAGGGGAGCTACCAGCAACACTTCATCCAGGAGGGGGGGTGCATACGCAGTGCTGCTCATTCGCGTAATTTGCCACCAAAGCTGATTCTACCGAGAGCCGGAGGCTCCAGCAAAATATGGACGTGCTCCTCCGATCGGTCCAGAACATCTGCAATCGCTGCCGTAAGCTTCTTCATGAGGCGTCGCAGCTCAGAATCTTCGGGAGGTCGCGCTTCTAGCACTCGAACGAATACTGGAAGGGGTGCTGAAGGCTCGTCGTTTTCAGCATAGTGGGTCGATTCGAGGTTTCTGAGTTTGATCCAGGTTCTGCCTCGCGACGAGTCAAAGACTTCGCCGGCGTGATCTGCGAGTTTTTGGGAGATGGCGGATACATCTCCCGTAAGATCAACAACTTCTATATCTAGTATGGGCATGAGTACTTATTGCCTGGAGTTTGGACTCAGTAGTCGTTAATGAGGATGCAGGTATCCGTTAGCAATGGCTGTTTGCAGGCACCAACCGATGCAGCTGTGAGCCAGATTTGATGAAGCGCCTTCGTCCAGTACAGCGACTTTCACCAGTCATCCAGTGTGGGCCCCTCGGAGCGCAATGACCTATAAGGGATCGCCGCCCAAGACAGCCGGCGTCTCGCAGTAGGTGCTCAAGATATAGCGTTGATGCTCGCCGATGCGCTCGCTCAGTGCCTCGGCGATAATCGGGATCTGCCCGTTCTTTCCAAAATATTTCAACATGCCCTTGTTCTGCTGGGTGAGCGGCATGATCTCAGGCGGCGGCACGAGTACTGACATGCTCATAGTCGCCAGGTACACATCGGCCGCTGTCACGCTGTCGCCAACCAGGTAGCGTGATCCGTTCTTCTCCTGAGCCGCAAGGTGGTGGTCGACCAGTTTGAGAACCTCGGCGACTTTCGCCGGCGCGGACGCACTGGCTTCCTGGCTGTAGCCGTACTTCTGAGCCAATGGGCTATCGCTCAGGATTCGCATGTTCCAGACCATCCCGCCTTCACCAAGTATCACTGCGCACAGCCCGAACATTTGCGCCTGCTGCTCAATGCTGTCGGGTATCAGCTTTGGTGTGCCCGGCGCGCCGATATTCTCAGCCAGTGACAGCTGTTCGATCCAAACATTCCTGGGCCGTTCCTCGTCGTGGAACATGGTGGGGATACTGGTTTGGCTGGTGAGTTCGTAAAGCCGCGCCTGCCGATCCTCGCCTGTCTTTTTGTCCAAACCCATCATGGGGTGCAGCGTACGGATGAGCGGAATGCCTTTGACGAAGCAGATGTTCTTTAATGCCTCGGCATAGAGTGCGGGAATACCGGGAATGAACGTCACCCGCGTACCGGTCTTCATCGCTGCGGCTTCATCCAGTGTTACAAATGTGGGCATATCAGACTGCGCTTCACCCATGTTCCTGCCTCGTTTTGTGGATGTGATCATTCTTGCCGGGGAGCCATGGTCTAGTCAAAGGCTCTATGCCGATCTTTGTCGACAGCCACTACGTTGCTGAATGTGGTCCTGGCTTTTTCGAAGAGCGCCCCGTCCGGTTGTAGCGCAACGTTAGGCGTCGTCATTGCGAAGTGAGAACAGCACGGCGTGCTTGTTCATATTCTTCCTGGGAGATCACCCCTTCGTCTCTCAATTTGTTGAGTTCTGCCAGGCGAGCGGTTAGCCCTGTCGGTGCAGCGGTGTACGCGAGAGCATCTGCTCCAGCAGTAAGGAGCCTCGGATCATTGAGCGCCTCGTCCACTGCTTCCGTTAGCGCTTGATTCGCTAGTGCCCCCAGGGCTTCGGCGTTACCGAAGATTCCCGCGCCGACACCACCTCGGGTGAGGTCAGCCGTATAGGTTTCTTCGAGGTAAGTCTCTTCCTTTCCAGCGGACATGACGACCAGAGAAACAGACGCATGGGCTTCCTTCCGAACAAGATAGCTGCTGTCCAAACGATTGAGGCGAACGTTGAGCAGTGGGGGTCTCGGAGACGACTCTTTGGAAGCTAGCAAGCCCCTGGCAGCGAGCGCTTCTTCTACGAAAGATCGTACCTGCTCAGCGACGGATCCTTCTAGCTGTATTCTCTTAAGGGGGTTGCCGTACCCGCCCCGGATGGTGCCAATGATGTTTGACTGTTCTTTGCGATCGTCCTCCACATAGCCGAGAGTGAATCTCGGGCCAGATTGATCGGAGCGTGCTGCAGGATCTGAGCCATAGTTCAAGTTCACGAAGTGATTGCTGGTGCAGGCAGATAGCATTAGCAGCCATACGGGTAGAAATATTCGCATAGGATATTCTGCTAGAAGATGAGTGGTGAGGGTTTGGGTTGAAGGTACCACAGGCGCCAAGCACCGAGAGTCAGTGGCACTTGAAGGGAGTTTGTTTTGCGGTCGCGAAAATGCGATCCGTTTAAGGATCCGATGTAGCCGCAAGTTTGGCGCTTCCTGTCTCTTTTGGGCGCCATCATGTGCCTGCTGCGCTGCCCCCAGGGAACATAGTTGCCCCCCAGGAAGAAGCCTGGTGGGTTGCATGATGATGGATCTGGTTGTGTCGCACAGGAGCCTGGCACTGCGCACACAAATGCCATATGCAGCAGTCGTGTCCAAGGAGTGGTGATAGCTAGTCCCTCTTATGAGGAACCGCCAGTCTAGCAGGCGAGGGCTCTCTGCTCATGGCGCCAGGTAGTGATGTACAGTGCCGTCTGCACACAGACCAAAAGCGCAGGAAGTGGGGCGCGAACGGATGCCAACGACTCTGGCGAAACGATAGCGCTGCTGAGTTCGAGTTTGGCTCAGGAAGCCAGAGATTTTTGGTTACGCTTCATCACGGCTTGGTGCCGACAAGAGTTGGCGTGTTTTATTTAGAGGTAGAGGATGTAGATGTGCGGCATCGGCACATAGAATCTCTCGATCTCCCTTCAGTGTTTCCTGGGGTGCGCTACTCCAGCCCAGAGATCACAGAATGGGGATGGCGACTGTTCTATCTCTGGGGCCCAGCGGGAACTCTGCTTCACATCGGCAAACCTGCACAGCCTGATGACGCCTAACGGCTGAGATCTGGCTTTCGGTCATTGACGACGCAGTCTCTTAGAGTATTTGATCGCATCATCGCGTACACGAATTGTAACCTGGCGCTTAAGCTCTGCAGTGTAAGGGTTCTTTCTTGCTTTCAGTTTGCTTAGGTCGTATTCCTTTTTGATCACTTTGGTTCGGCATAACGTCTGTATTTTCGTTACGTCTCTTTTAGAGCAGAGATAATTGGAATGATTTCGCCTTCTTGCCTTTCGCAATGACAGACGATCAGTAGTCTTGAACGAAGGCTGCGACCAAGCATCAGGAAGCGCTGATCTCCCGGCGGGCTCGCCGGGTCGTCCAATTGACGGGCGAAGTCATCGTAGAATACCGAGCGGGCTTCTTCGAAGCTCAGTCCATGTTTCCGTTGGTTTGTCTTGGCTTTACAGCTGTCCCAACCGAAACGTTAGGCGGCGCTGAGTGTAGTCACTCAACCTGAACCTGAAGAAACGCAGTCCTGCTGGCGACTAAAGTGCCTGCGCGCCCCAATAGGTTAGGCCCGAGCACAGAAACCAAAATGACCAGTGCCCCAAGAATAGATAGTCCCTAGACGGGCGCTTGAGAAAGCTAAGTTGCAGCAGCCAGGATATGCCCCAAAGCATCAACAACACCGACATACCCATGGCAATTGATTGAGCTGGCATTAGATGGTCGGTGAAGGCGAGCAAATACAGGACGATTGCAACAGCTGCCAAATCGACCGAGACCAGCTGAAATGCACACATGAGTTGTACCCAGCTGCGTTCGATCTTGACAGAGTCAGGATCCGCATGACTGGTTCCGCCATTGGCAGCCGGACGTACGGAAAGAGACTCCATCAACCCGCCAGTGATATGGGCGAAAAAAGCCAAGACAATGAGTGCCAGAGCAGCGGTTATAGGATAGTTGATCACCGACTCTCGTTCGTCATCTAAGCAGAACTGAGTATACCAACGGATCGAATACGTAGCTGCAAGCTCTTCAGAGTAGCGAAGAACTGCGAGTCATCGCGTACCCTGTGGATTCTTTTGATCTACCGAGGCACATTCAAGTTTGTGAAACGCAACACTAGTTGTTGTTGCGAGCCAGCTTTTCAATATTCCTGATCCCCAGCTCCATTTTGGCCCTCGCTGAGCTGTTGGCAGAATGCACCGTAATCTTTGGTGGCACAAAGCCTCTGGTTGCCACGGCTTCTTCGATCCAGAGAACGACGTCATACCCTGTGCCTCGAGCATCGTCTCCAAGATCGTGATCAAGACTTATCTCTTCTACATCTCCTGATTCCAGGAGTGGTATTGCCTCCGAAGGCCAGTAGATTCGTTGCCAACCAAGAGGGGTCTTTCGTTCGTCGTCTAGATAGACTTTCATGGTGGGTGTGGGCGCCTAACACCGAGGCTCAGTGGTACTTGAA
>CAZXIJ010000055.1:0-14712 GCA_964640725.1 uncultured Pseudomonadales bacterium
ATCGCCAGGGCCGGGCCCAGATCAACGGCCTTGATGCGGGCGTGCGCGTGCGGGCTGCGCAGGATCTGCCCGTGGATCATGTTGGGCAGGTTTTGATCGGCGCCGTACAGGGCGCGACCGGTCACTTTGTCGACGCCATCGGGCCGGACCGGCCGGGTGCCGACATATTTGAGATCGCGTGCTTCTGCCACCGGGTACCCTCGAGATTTGTTGCCTCGCAAATCTACCATGCCGGCCTGGAGGCGGGTACCACGGGCGCAAACGGCACCGCGGGCGAGGTCATCGTTTATGCTAGGCGCTTCCTTGTCCCGCAGGAATGCCGCCATGTCCGAACCCGCAGCCCATCTGCCCGTCATTGTCGGCGTTGGCCAGACCGTTATCCGGGACCTGCCGAGCGATCCGCTGGCCTGGCCAACGCCGCAGTCGCTCGCCCTCGAGGCCTGTCAGAACGCGCTTCGGGACGCAGATGCGAGCAGCGGGGTCGACGCGCTCAGCCAGGCCATCGATACGGTGGCGTTTGTGCGGATCAACGCGGATTCCATGCCCAAGCCGTCGCCGCTCGGGCGCTGCGACAATCTGCCGCGGGCCGTGGCGCAGGGCCTGGGCATTGATCCGGCATCGGCGATTTACAGCATTGTCGGTGGCCAGAGCCCCCAGCAACTGGTGAACGAGTTCGCGGGCAAACTCGGCACCGGCGACTGCGAAGCGGTGCTGCTGACCGGGGCCGAGGCCATTGCCACGCAAAAGCAGATCGCGCGCCAGGGCGCCGAGCTGTCCTGGGAGCAACAGGTCGAAGGCCAGCTGGAAGATCGCGGGCACGGGCCGGCGCTGTTTGATCCCTACGAAATTGCCAATGGCCTGGGGCTGCCGCCGCAGGTCTACGGCGGCTTCGAACATGCGTGGCGCGCGGCTCGCGGTATGAGCCGGGACGCCCATCGGGCCCACATGGGCGCGCTGTTTGCGCCGTTCAGCGAGGTCGCGGCCCGACATCCCCAGGCGCAGTTCCCCACGGCTCGCACCGCGAATTTCCTGTCCACGGAAACGCCAGACAACTATCGGGTGGCTGATCCGTTCCTCAAGTGGCACGTCGCGCAGGACGCGGTGAATCAGGGCGCGGCGCTGGTGCTGACAACGGTCGGCAAAGCGATGGCCCTGGGCATTCCCCGGGAGCGCTGGGTGTTCTGCCTGGAAGGCGCCGATGCCCAGGACAAAGTGGTCTCGGAGCGACCGTCGCTCGGCGAATCCGCAGCCATGGATGCGGTGCTCGACACGGCGATTGGCGGGCTCTACGTTCGCCCGGGGGACATCAGCCACTTCGAGCTCTACAGCTGTTTTCCCTGTGCCGTGCAATTTGCCTGCGATGCCTTGGGCATCGATCCGTTTGCCGACGGCGGGCCAGCGCGATTGACCCAGACCGGGGGGCTGCCGTTTTTCGGGGGTGCCGGTAACAACTACAGCATGCACGGTATCGCGAGCATGGTAGACACGCTGCGGGCCGATGCCGGTTCCCTGGGGCTGGTGCTCGCGAACGGCGGCTTTCTCTCGAAGGAGTCCGCAGGCCTTTACTCCACCACGCCGAACCTGCATTGGCGCCCCGTGGACAACGCGTTGGCGCAGGCACGCATCAACAGCGAAGCGCCGGTGCCGCGCGCGGAGCCCGGCTCCACGGGCACCGTGGAAAGCTACGGTGTCGCCTACGTCAAACGCGAGCCGTTGCTGGGCTACGTCTATGGCCGAACCGATAGCGGGGCGCGATTTATGGCCCGAACCGAGAAGGGCGACGTTGCGTCAATCCAGGCCCTGCTGCGGGACGACCCGATCGGTCACCCGGTCACCGCGGCGCCGGGCGAGCGGCACAACGTGCTGCGTCTGACTTGACTCGCGCAGTCCGCTAGCGGGGCGAAAAAGTCAGCGTTCCCTGCTGCGCGACGCTGGCGATCAGGGTGCCATCCGCCCGGTGCAAATGGCCGTGCACCAGACCGCGACCGTGCGCCGCAGCCGGACTTTCCATGGTGTACAGCAGCCAGTCATCGAAGCGGGCTGGCACGTGCAGCCAGATGCTGTGATCGAGGCTGGCGCCGGCCAGCTGGCCCCGGTCGGCATGAGGCCGCCAGGCGGTGCCGAGCAGCGTGCGATCCGTCGCGTAGACGAGCACGGCCAGCTGCATGACCGGGTCCTCGGGCAGCGGTGCCGTGGGTTTCATCCACACTCGTTTGGCGGGCGGCAGGGGCTCGCTCCCGGTCAGGGGGTCGCACAGACGCACGTCGATCACCGCGCTCCGGGTCGGGTCACGCCCCCGCAGCGCGTCGCGATTGGGCAGGCCCAGGGGCTCGGGGGCCTCCGGCATGGGGCTTTGATGGGATGGCCCGCCGTCGAAGGCAGCAAAGCTGGCCAACATGGTGAGGATCGGCTTGCCATCCTGGAGCGCGGTGACGGTGCAGGTTCCAAAGCTGCGACCGTGTTTGGTGGCGATGACCTGGTAGGCGATATCGCTGTCGGGGCGTCCCGGACGCAAAAAGTTGGCGTGCATCGCGTGCATGTGCCGGTCCGGGAAAGTTCGCGCTGCAGCGACCGCCGCCTGCGCGATCACCAAACCGCCGTAAAGCCGGTTGTTTGCGGTGACGCCGCCGCTGCCCGCGCCGCCGATCCAGCAGCCAGGGTCGTCCCCGGGCCGCAGCGCTAACCGCTGCAGCAAGCGTTCGAAGGCGTTCATCCGTCGCAGTCAGCTGCCCAAAAAGCCGCTCATGCGCTCCGTGGCCTTGGCGAAGTCTTCCATAAAGTCGTACACCACGGTGCGGGCCGACTGCTCGACGTTCATCAGGCCAACGCCTTGACCCACCCAATAGGTGGCCAGACGCTTGGCGTTGGGGTCACCGGCCTCTGCGAGCTTGTCGATACGATTCAGGGCCGGGCCGCTGATCAGGCCCTGCAGGGGCATGGGCAGCGGTTCCGGCGACTCTGGACCTTGCCAGGCATCGGTCCACGGAGATCGAAGCTGGCGGGTGTACTTGCCGGTGCGGCTCTTGGAACGCACCGTTTGCCGAGAGCTTGCGGTCAGCATTTTCTCCTTGATGGAGGGCAGGGTCTCCGCCTCGCTGGTGGTCAGCCACACGGAGCCGCACCAGGCCCCTTCGGCGCCCATGGCCATGCAGGCAGCCATCTGGCGGCCGGTCACGATGCCGCCGGCAGCGAGCACCGAAACGTTCGGATGGTCGCTGACTGCCTCGACAACCTCGGGCACCAGCACCAGGGTCGAAACTTCGCCGCAGTGGCCGCCGGCTTCGGTGCCGGAAACCACGAGGACATCGACGCCGGCTTCGGCGTGCTTGATGGCGTGTTCCTTGGCGCCGGTCAGAGCGCCGACCAGAATGCCGGCTTCCCGGGCACGCTCGAACATGCTCGCCGGTGGCACGCCCAGGGCATTGACGATCATCTTGATCGGGTGGTTGAACGCGACATCCATCTGCGCGGTCGCGCCCTTCTCGCGCAGGTTGTCGCCAAAGGTCGTGCTGACCTTGTGGTCCCACAGCCCTTCGGTGGAGATGTGGTTCTCGGCCAGGATGCGCTCGACATGCCGGCGGTGAGTGTCGGGCACGCGGTCAAGCAGGTCCTGCGGCGTCAGGTCGCCGGCTTTGTCGGCCATGCTGGTCGGTACGATCAGGTCCACGCCGTAGGGCTTGCCGTCGACGTGCTCGTCGATCCAGGCGAGCTCCACCTCCAGGGACTCCGGGGTGTGACCGACGGCACCGAGCACGCCGAAGCCGCCCGCTTTGCTGACTGCGGCGATGACGTCCCGGCAATGGCTGAAAGCGAACAGCGGAAATTCGATACCGAGTTTTTCGCAAAGATCGTTCATGAATTGGGTCTCCTGTGGGGCCTTCAGCGGCCCTGATAGTTCGGGGCGCGTTTCTCGACGAAGGCCCGCATGCCTTCCTTGGCGTCTTCCGTTCGCGCGCACAGCACCTGGTTGCGGTTCTCGATCGCCATCGCGGCCTCGAGGCCCTGGGCATCGATGGCCATATTCAGGCCCTCCTTGGTGAGCCGAAGGCCCATAGGGGAAGTGGTGAGCATGGCCTGCAGATAGTCGTCGGCAGCGTTGTCCAGCTCGGCCTCGGGCACCACCCTGGAGACCAGGCCCGTCGCCAGCGCCCGGTCGGCGTGAATGAAGTTGCCGGTCAGCATCAACTCAGACGCAATCGAGGTGCCGACCAACCGCGGCAGGAAGTAGCTCGCGCCCATGTCGCAGGCAGACAGCCCGATGCGAATGAAAGCGGCATTCATGCGGGCGCTGTCGGCGGCGACCCGGATATCGCTGGCCAGCGCGAAAGCGAAGCCGCCGCCGCAAGCAGGCCCCTGGATCAGGCTGATGATCGGCTGCGGTGCCCGGCGCATACGGATATAGACTTCCGCCAGATATCCCTGAAAACCCATGCCGGCGCCGAAGGGCGCGCTGGTTCCGCCTGCCTGCGAGGCTTTGATATCGAGCCCGGCACAGAATGCCCGGCCGGCGCCGCGCAGCACCACCACGCGGGTGGTCTGGTCTTCGCACAGCCCGCCAAAGAAATCGCGCAGCTCGGTCACCATGTCGGTGGTGATGGCATTCAGCGCCTCAGGCCGGTTCAGAGTCAGGTGCGCGACCGGGCCCTCGGCCCGCACGGTAATGGTCTGATAGCCAGACCAGCTTTTCGGTTCGCTCATGGCGTCCCCCAACGCTTGTTTGGCTTCGATTGTACTCGAAGCCTCGCGCAGCGCTTACTGCATGCGGGAGGACAGCTTCCGAACGGTGGGGTGATTCATGAGCGCCCGAACTTTCGGGTTGCTGGCAAGGCTCGAGTAGTCCTGGCTCAGGATCGCCTGGCGGATCGCGGGGTCCTCGAGCAGAGACTGCAAAGCCGGATCGCTGCCCAGAGCCGTGATATCCCGCAGGGCTTGCGGGTCCGCCTGCAGGCGCGTCATGAGGTCGCTGACCGCCTGATTCAGATTGGTCCCCGCAGGAAGGTCCGGGCTTGACGTGCTGTCGGGACTGGCAGTGCTCGCGCCGCCGGCCGCACTTCCGGCACCGTAGCGCACCAGGGCCACCTTGCTCTGGGGAATGGTGACCGTTCCCAGGCTCTCGGTGCGCAGGTGGTAGGCGTTGTTCTTGAGGGACAGGACTTCGCCGCGCAGCGTCGAGCCATCGGTCAGCTCAACGGTGGCCGTCTCAGCGCGAGCAGCCGCGTTGGCGCTGGCCAGGATCACCACAAACATGAGTCTGAAAAAGCGAACTGGCATACTGGTTACCCGGTTCATGACATCGAGCACACTATGGCGGATCAGCCCCCCCTGAGCGAGTCTGCAGCTTACGCAATCGCGGCCTGGTCACGTTTTGAGGACGAAATCGACGATCTCTTGCTGAAAGCGCTCGTCAGTACCTTCGCTCTGGTGGCGGCCAGCGACGGCAATCTGGCGCCCCAGGAGTCGGCCCGCTTCTTCTCGATGCTCCGGACCCGGGCCCGCCTGTTCCCGGGCTTCGACTTCGACTGGGTCGAAGACAGCTTCCGGGACGCCTGTGCGGCGCTGCTGAGTGATCCCGAGGCCGGTCAGTCGCGCGCCAAGGGCCATATCGAGGCGGTCAAGCGAACGGCCTCGCACTGCCAGCTGGTGCTGGCCGCGGCGCATGTTGCGGCCGATGCGGACGATCGGGAACAGCCCCAGGAGCGGGCCGTGGTGGCCGAGATTCGGACCCTGCTGGACGTCTCTGCCTAGCGCCCAGCACCCCCGGCTTAACGGTCTATGTCGTACTGGACCGCGCTGCGGGCCGCGATGTTGGGGCGCAGGTGGCCGCTCAGTACAGCCACGTGCGCGGGGTCGGCGGCGTAGGCCTCGTAGCCCGCGCGATCGTCAAAATCCGCCACCAGGGCGAAATCGAAGTTGTCTTCCGCCAGCCCCGCATCGGTGCCAAATTCGTAGCGCCGAACCATGGGCAGGTGGCGCAGGCCATCGAGGGCCGTTCGAACCTCTGCGACCGTGGCCGGGGTGGTGCCATCTTTAAAGCGAAACATCACGCAATGTCGAAACATAGGGGGACTCCAGCATCAGTTGCGCGCCAGTCTGGTAGTTCCGAAAGCGATTGCATAGGCTTTGCCGCAGATTTGCAGCGCCGGCTGCGGCCGGCAACGACAATCAGCAGGGCGACGCCAGAATGAACGCAAACCGCAACGTCGGGGTCTTGGGCTGGATTGAGCGCACTGGCAATCGGCTGCCGGATCCGGTGTTTATCTTTGTCTGGCTCATTGGCGTGCTGGTGGCGGTCAGCGTCGCCGCGGCCCTGGCCGGCCTGGCGGCCGCGCATCCCACCCGCACCGGCGCTGACGGGCAGCCCGTGATCATTGCCGCTGCCAGCCTGCTGTCGGCGGACAACATTGCGCGCCTGTGGACCGAGATGCCCAAAACTTTTACGCACTTTCACCCGCTCGGCTACGTGCTGGTTGTGATGCTGGGCGCCGGTGTCGCCGAGCGAACCGGCCTGTTTGGCACGGCCATGCGGGCGGCCGTGCGAAACGCGCCAACCCATATTCTGACGCCAGTGGTCGCGCTGGTTGCGATGGTGGGTAACCTGGCCGCCGACGCGGCCTACGTGGTGCTGATTCCCCTCGCCGGCGTGCTGTTTGCCGCGGCCGGCCGGCACCCGATCGCCGGCATCGCGGCCGCTTTCGCCGGGGTGTCCGGAGGGTTTTCGGCGAACCTCCTGCCCGGGCAGCTGGATGCGCTGTTGTTCGGCATCACCGAGGCGGCCGCAGAGACCATTGACCCGGGCTGGGATGCCAACATTGCCGGCAACTGGTACTTCATCTTTGTCATGACTTTCGTGTTTTTGCCCGTGATCTGGTGGGTCACAGACCGGGTGATCGAGCCCCGGCTAGGGGTCTTTGCGGCTCCGGAGGACGTTCCGGCCAGCGCCACGGCGGGCCCGGTGCCAGCCAACAAAGACCTGACCGGGGCAGAGCGTGCCGGCTTACGGCGGGCAGGATGGGCGGCCCTGGCGGTTGCCGGGCTGTGGCTGGTGTTCCTGTTCGGTCCCGGCACGCCCCTGATTGACGAGGCCGCGCGCCCGGAAGCCCGGCTGTCGCCGTTTTTTCGCTCGTTGGTGGGCGGCTTTTTCGTGCTGTTTCTCGCCTGCGGCTGGGCCTATGGCAGCGTCGCGGGGAGCGTCAGCGATCACCGGGACATTGTGCGCATGATGACCGAGGCCATGAGCGATCTCGCCTACTATCTGGTGTTGTCCTTTGCGGCGGCGCACTTTGTGGCGATGTTTGCCTGGTCGAACCTCGGGCTGATCTTTGCGATTCAGGGGGCGGATGCGATTCGCGCCGCGGAGCTGCCGATGGTGCTGGTGCTGGCGTCGCTGGTTCTGCTCACGGGGCTCGTGAATCTCTTTGTGGGATCTGCGAGCGCCAAGTGGGCGCTGCTGGCGCCGGTGCTGGTACCGATGCTGATGTTGCTCGGTATCAGCCCTGAAATGGCGACTGCAACCTACCGGGTAGGCGACAGCGCGACCAACATCATCACGCCGCTGATGGTGTACTTCCCGCTGATCCTGACTTTCTGTCAGCGTTGGCAGCCCGGTTTTGGTATTGGCAGCCTGACCGCCACCATGACGCCTTACGCGCTGTGGCTACTGGCAGCGGGGCTCGCGCTGACCATGCTGTGGGTGGTCGTCGGCGTGCCCCTCGGACCGGGCGTCAGCGCAAGCTACCAGCTGCCCTGAGCCGGTACTGCGCGCGGGGGCTGCGCTAGCCTTCGTTCTGGCTGGAGATCGCTGCCGTGTCCACCAGCTCCTCGAGCAGCAGCAGCGCTGCCTCGCCCTGAAGCGCAAAGGGGTCCAGCGTGGCTGTGGGCGAGAACCGCAGGATCGTTGAACGGTTCACTTTGTTCAGGTTAACGCTGCCCATGCGCCAGCTCGAGAAACGGCGCTGGCCGATTTCCGAGTAGTGCAGCAGCGTGACATCGTTATGCCGATCGTCACGCTGAATCGCGTTGTAGAGTTCGTTGACCGTCTCGCGGCTGCCTTCGAGCACCTGCAGAAAGGTGTTGCCGCTCTCGTACACGCAGAGGACGCCGGTCACGCCGATCTCTTCGTTGTGGCTGCGGGCATACTGCAGGATGCCTTCGATCGTCTTGTCGTCGATAAAAGTCTTGGAACGGCTGGCGTAAAGCAAGCGGACGAGCATGGCGTGATCCTAGTTGTGAGCGGACATCAGGGCGAGGAATTCCCGGCGCAGATTGGCATCTTTAAGAAAGGATCCGCGCATGACGCTGTTCGTCATCTTCGAGTCCATATCGCGAACGCCGCGCCACTGCATGCAGGAGTGGTCTGCTTCCATGACGATCGCCAGACCGTCTGGCTGCATCTTTTCCTGCAGCAGGTTGGCCAGCTGGGCGATGGCTTCTTCCTGGATTTGCGGGCGATTCATCACCCATTCCGTCAGTCGCGCGTATTTGGAAAGACCAATGAGCGCGGAGTGTTCGTTGGGCATGACGCCAACCCAGATCCGGCCGATGATCGGGCAGAGGTGGTGTGAGCAAGCGCTGCGGACCGTCACCGGGCCCACGATCATCAGCTCATTGAGCCGCGCGACGTTCGGAAACTCGGTCACCGGGGGGGCGGGCACGTAGCGGCCGCCGAATACCTCGTTAATGAACATCTTGGCCGTGCGCTTGGCCGTGTCCTGAGTGTTGTGGTCGCTCTCGATATCGATGACCAGGGCGGTCAGGACCTGACGCATTTTGCTCTCGACCTCGGCTTTGAGGTCCTCCAGCTCACCATCTTTAATATAGGCGCTGATGTTGTCGTTCGCGTGAAAGCGCTGGCCAGCGTCGAGCACGCGCTTGCGGATGCGGTCGGCGGTAGGCGTTGTGCCCTCGGAGCTGGCCGCGTCCGGGCCGTTGGAATCTGCCATGCAGGCACCTGTTCAGTTCAATTGTCGCGACGGTCGTCATGCTAGCAGGGCGCATCGACGGCGCCCAACTGTGACGGTTCAGGTCAGGGCACGTAGCGAATGGTCACAATCGCGGTCGCAGGTTTTGCCTGACAGCACAGAATATAGCCGTCCTGCAGTTCTTCCGGCGTCAAAACATCCTGCTCGTTGTGGGTTACGGCACCACTGACTACGTGAGCCTTGCAGCTGGTACAGATGCCGGCGCAGCAGGAGTAGGGCATGGCAACACCGGCATCGAGCCCCGCGTCCAGAATGCTGGCCGCGTCAAGAGGGACCGGAAAGGTGTCTTCGCGCCCGGACGGGTAGCGGATGTTTACCTGGGGCGGCCTCATGCTGGAAGCGCTGGCATCGCCGGCGAGGCTGCCGAGCGCGCGGGCGCTCAGCGCTCCAGCAAGGGGAACTTGTCCGGCTTGCCGTCCCATTCCTCGGCGTCTGCCGGGGCATCTTTCTTTTCGGTGATGTTCGGCCAGACCTCCGACAGCTCGAGATTGAGCGGCAGGAACTGCTGCTGGTCGTCGGGCAGCTCATCTTCCGAGAAGATGGCGTCCGCCGGGCATTCGGGCTCGCACAGCGCGCAGTCGATGCATTCGTCCGGGTGAATGACGAGCATATTGGGACCCTCGTAAAAGCAGTCCACAGGACAAACCTCTACGCAATCCGTGTGTTTGCACTTGATGCAGTTTTCGCCGACGACAAACGTCATGAGCCAATCCGTTCCGTTGCTTTGCAAAATCCGGCGCGCATTGTACCCGTCCAGCCACCGGGGCTTCTAGATCAAAGACTTCAGACGATAGAGCGCGTCGAGGGCCTCTCGCGGGGTCAGGTCGTCGGGGGCCAGATCCCGCAGTGCATCCAGCGCCGGGGAGGGCGCCGGCGCCGGTGGCGGGCTCCCCGCGCCGCTGAACAGGTCCCCCTGTCCAGGGTTCCCGGCCAGGCCGGCTGCTTCGAGCCGCGCCAGCTGCGCGCGCGCGGTCTCCAGAACCTGCGCTGGGACCCCGGCGAGCCGGGCGACGGCGATGCCGTAGCTCTGGCTGGCGGCGCCCTCGCGCACAGCATGCAGAAAGACGATATCGCCCTGGTGCTCTGCGGCAGCGAGATGGACGTTGCGGGCGCCCGGCAGCTGCTCGGCCAGCGCTGTGAGCTCGAAGTAGTGGGTGGCGAACAGGGTGTAAGCCCGGGCGCGCTCGGCCAGCTCCGTGGCCGTTGCCCAGGCCAGAGCCAGGCCGTCAAAGGTGCTCGTGCCCCGGCCGATTTCGTCCAGCAGGACCAGGCTGTGGGGCGTCGCGTGATGCAGGATGTTGGCCGTTTCCGTCATCTCGACCATGAAGGTAGAGCGGCCCCCCGCCAGATCGTCGGCGGCGCCGATGCGGGTAAAGATGCGATCGACCGGGCCCAGTTCGGCAGCCTTGGCGGGTACCGGCGCCCCCACGTAGGCCAGCAGTACGATCAGCGCCGCCTGGCGCATGTAGGTGGACTTGCCGCCCATGTTCGGCCCGGTGATGAACAGCATGGTCTGCGCTTCGGTTAGCGACAGGTCGTTGGGGATGAATGGTGCATCGCGTAGCGCCGCCACGACCGGGTGCCAGCCCTGTTCGATATGCAGGCCCCGCTGTGTTCGGAACGTCGGCATCACAAAGCCCAGTTCCCGGCCGCGGGATGCGAGCGCCAGCAACACGTCCAGCTCCGCTGCGGCTTCGGCCATGGCCCGCAGCGCCTGGCCTCGGGGTATGAGACCGGCAATCAGGTCTTCGAAGAGCGATTTCTCGAGCTTCAAGGCCCGCGCCTTCGCAGACAGGGCCCGCTCCTCGAACACCTTGAGCTCCGGTGTGATGTAGCGCTCAGCGTTTTTCAGGGTTTGCCGGCGCACGTATTCGGCGGGCACCTGGCCAGCCGCGCTGCGGGGCGTCTCGATGTAGTAACCGTGGACCCGGTTGTAGCCCACCTTCAGATGGCCAATACCGGTGCGCTCCCGCTCGTCGCTCTCAAGCTTGGCGAGCCACTCGCTGGCGTTGGTGGTGAGGGCTTTGAGCTCATCAAGCTCGCTGTTGTAGCCGGGGGCGATCATGCCGCCATCCCGGGCAATGGCCGGGGGCTCCTCGACCAGCCCCGCCTGCAGCGTTGCCAGGACTTCCGGCTGAGGCGCGAGGCCAGTGAGCAAGGCAGCGACCCGGGGCACTTCGATCGGGGCGAGCAGGGCATTCAGTTCCGGCAGAGCCGCCATGGCGCTGCGCAGGCGGCCCAGATCCCGCGGCGAGGCGCTGGCCAGGAGAACCCGGCTGACCACGCGTTCCAGGTCTCCCAGAGCCTTGAGCGCAGTCCCCAGCTGCGCGCCCGAGGGACTTTGCCCGAGCGCGCTGATGGCCTGCTGACGGGCCATGACCGCGCCCAGGTCCCGCAGCGGCGCATGCAGCCAGCGTCGCAGCAGCCGGCTCCCCATGGGCGTTGCGGTGGCGTCCAGGGTCTGGAACAGGGTCGCGTGCAGGCTGCCGTCGGCGCGCTGGTCAATCTCCAGGTTCCGGCGGGTACCGGCATCGATGACGATGAGGTCGTCTGGCTGCGCGAGGGTGAGCCGGTTGACCAGATCCAGGGCCTGGCACTGGGTCTCGGTGGCGTACCGCAGCACCGCGGCACCGGCGCCGATGGCCAGGCGCTGACGGTTGCGGCCCGCTCGGGGCGTGTCGCTATTGGCGCCAAGGCCCAGCCCGGCCAGATCGCTGACGCCGAAGTGCGCTTTCAGGTGCTCGCTGCCCAGGTCTGGATCGAATTCCAGCACGCTGCGCGCCACGCTCAGGGCGCCCTCAGGGACCTCGGTACTTGTTGATGCATCGCGCCCCTCGGCGAGCAACAGCTCCGCGGGGCGCAGGCGCGCCAGCTCGGCCTGCAGCGCTGCGGGCTGCTCGAAGGTGGAGAGGGTGAGCGTGCCCCGGGCCAGAGACAGGGTGGCGAGCGCGCTGCCATCGGGACCTTCCGCAAGCGCCGCGAGCAAGGCATCGTCCCGCGCTTCCAGGAGCGCTTCGTCCAGCAGCGTGCCCGGGGTCAGAATGCGCTGGACCCGGCGTTCCACAGGCCCCTTGCTGGTGGCCGGATCGCCCACCTGCTCGCAGATCGCCACCGCTTCGCCAAGGGCGAGCAGCTTTTTCAGATAGCCGTCGGCGGAGTGAAAAGGCACGCCGCACATCGGGATGGGCGCGCCGGCCGACTGGCCGCGGGCTGTGAGGGTGATGTCCAGCAGTTCTGCGGCGCGCTGGGCATCCTGGTAGAACAGCTCGTAAAAGTCGCCCATGCGGTAAAACAGCAGCTGTTGCGGGTGCTCGGCCTTGATGCGCAGGTACTGCTGCATCATGGGCGTATGGTCGGCAAAGGGCTGGGACGGGTTGGTACTCACAATGGCGGCGGAGTGAAGCAGCCTCCATCCAGACGGTCAACCGTTGTGCCACGCTTGCCCGCTGCGCGACTCCGGCCCAGCGGCGGGCCAGAAAATGCCGCGGATCCTTGCAGGAAGGGTTGCCAGAGGTACTGAACGTATATACAGTGCCGGAAAACTGACCCCGAAGGAGCATCCCATGGCATTGAGCGGACGCGGCAACAAGACCAAAACATCCATCAGCCCGTCCCGGGTCGATACCGACGGCAACAAGGACCGCGCTCTGGACGCAGCTCTTGCCCAGATCGAACGGCAGTTCGGCAAGGGTTCCATGATGCGCCTGGGCGACCGCGAACAGGTCGCCATCCCCTCGATCTCCACGGGTTCCCTGGGGCTGGATATTTCCCTCGGTATCGGTGGCTTGCCCCGCGGCCGCATCGTCGAAATCTACGGGCCGGAAAGCTCGGGCAAAACGACGCTCACCCTGCAGGTCATCGCCGAAGCGCAAAAAACGGGCGGCACCTGCGCCTTCATCGATGCCGAGCACGCTTTGGATCCGGTGTACGCTGAGCATCTGGGCGTCAACACGGAAGACCTGCTGGTCTCCCAGCCGGACACCGGCGAGCAGGCGCTGGAAATCTGCGACATGGTCGTGCGCTCCGGCGCCGTTGACGTGGTGGTTGTGGACTCGGTGGCAGCACTCACGCCCAAGGCGGAGATTGAAGGCGAAATGGGCGACACCCACGTCGGCCTGCAGGCCCGGCTCATGAGCCAGGCGCTTCGAAAGATGACCGGCAACATCAAGAACTCGAACACGCTGGTGATCTTCATCAACCAGATCCGCATGAAGATCGGCGTTATGTTCGGCTCGCCGGAAACGACCACCGGCGGTAACGCGCTTAAATTTTATTCCTCGGTCCGGTTGGATATCCGCCGCATCGGGGCCGTGAAGGATGGCGACGAAGTGATCGGCAACGAGACTCGGGTCAAGGTTGTTAAAAACAAGGTGGCACCACCGTTCCGTCAGACTGAATTCCAGATTCTTTACGGCAAGGGCATCAACAGCCTTGACGAGGTCCTGAACCTTGGCGTTCAGCAGGGCATCGTTGAGAAATCTGGCGCCTGGTACTCCTACAAAGAAGACAGGATTGGTCAGGGCCGCAAGAACGCTGCGGACTTCCTTGCCGAAAATCCAGACATCCGGGAAGACATCGAATCCCAGATTCGCAGCGCGCTGTTGCCAGAACTCAACAGTAAGGAAAGCAGCGAAGCCGAGGTTCTAATCCCGGAACCTGCGCAAGACGGCCTCTAGCCAACGCTGTCGTTGGCACGATATCAGAGGATCCTGGACCATGCGGGCCAGCGACAACCCGGATCAGGCGGCTAACCCGGTCGCCGTCAATGCCGCGGCGCTGCGGGCCCTCAGTCGTCGCGAGTACTCGGAGTTCGAGTTGCGTAGCAAGCTCGAGCGTCGTTTTGATCAGCAGGTGGTCGAGCAGGTTCTGGAATCGCTCGTTGCAGACCATCTGCTGAGCGATGAGCGATTTACCGAGGTGTTTGTCCGGAGCCGGATCGCCAGAGGGCAGGGGCCGACCCGGATTCGCCAGGAGCTGCGCCAGCGTGGCATTGGCGACGAACTCGTGAGTCACTTCCTCAGCTTTGACAGCGAGTTCTGGCTCGAGCATGCCCGGGAGGTTGCCGAGCGACGCGGGTCTCAGCTCGCTGAGGCCCGGAGCGATGACCCCGAGGTTCGTCATCGCGCCCGGGGCAAGCTCGGCCGGTTTCTGGCTGGGCGTGGCTTCCCCATGGATGTCATCAGCCAGATTCTTCGCTGAGATCGCGTCAGACTCCGCCTTTCCCTATACTCCGCGGCCATTAACGAGTGCGTGTTTCTGGGCGGTCCGGTGGTGCCATGGGTGCATCTGCTGGCCGGGCAGAGAGGCGCTGTAACGATGATCGCTGAGCAGTCATGGCACTTTGGGTCCAAAAATTTGGTGGGACGAGCGTTGGCTCCGTAGAACGCATCCAGGGCGTGGCGAAGCGCCTGCTGCAGGACCGTGCGGCCGGCCACCAGCTGGTGGTTGTGGTGTCAGCCATGAGCGGCGAGACGAACCGCCTTACCGGGCTTGGCCAGGAGGCCGGCAGCAACCCTTCGCCGGAGTTCATGGACGTCCTGTTGGCCTCCGGGGAGCAGGTCACCATCGCCTTGCTGAGCATCGCGCTGGCAGCGCACGGCGTTCAGGCAGTGCCCTATCTCGCCCACCAGGTGGCGATTCGCACGGACGACCAGCATGGCCGGGCGCGGATTACCCACATCGAGACCGGCAAGCTGTTCCAGGACGTCGAAGCCGGCCGGATCCCGATCGTTGC
>CAZXIJ010000056.1:0-14616 GCA_964640725.1 uncultured Pseudomonadales bacterium
TGCGCCGTTACTTCGGCCCGCAGCTCTTCGCTCAAGCCGGCAAGGGCTGAGACACGGCTCAGATCAAGGGCTTTACCGAGCGTCACGGGAATGGTCGCGCTGTCGAAGATGAGGCGCAGCTGAGCGGGTGTGCTCGACGCAGCCGGCGTTGCGGCAGCAGGTTCGGGCTTCGCCGAAGGCGCTCCGACCGGTGCTTCCGCCGGTGCAGCTGGCATCGGCGTCGCGGCCGGGGCAGAGGCCGGAGCGGCTGGGGCATTGCCAGAGCCAACAACGATCGACCCGTAAGTCTCGACAGCACGTCCCATGGACATATCGAGCTGCCGGGCCTTGAGCAAACAGGCAACCAGCAATACCGTGCTGATCGCGACAGAAATCAAATTGGCCGCGGGAATTAGTCCGGTCGTGTTCCATAGCGCGTGCAGCGCTGAGGTGCCAACCCAGGCCGCGGCAATGACCTTCCAGGCATTGGTCGGGCGAATCACCGCCAGGCCAATGAAGTAGCCAGTGATTCCAGCCCAGGCCATGTGCCCGACCATGCCGCCGATGGTACGGGGCAACAGCAACATCAACGCCGTGGCGAGCCCTGCCTCAGCACTGCCTGTCGCTTCGGCGGTCTGAGCAAAGGTGCGCGGCACATACTCGTACGCAGTTTCGAGAAGGATGAAGCCGGCGCCACCAAAAATGCCCATCATCAACCCATCCAGGGGCCCGCGAATACACAGCAAATCATAGAGCTTGCTCGGTAAGCGCGCCCGCCAGGTCGCAGCGTGAACGGCAATCCAGGCACCAAACAGCACCAGCGTCACCTTCATGAGCTCTTCGCAGAGCCCTGCCGCAAAGAACATGCCCATGAAATGGGTCATGGGGTCATTGCTCAGCGCGTTTTCCATGCTGCCGGGCAATATTTCGCGGAACACCAGAAAATAGGGTTTAGCGAGCGGCGTCGCGATGATGAGAGCCGTGAAGACGAAGTTCAGGCCAAAGCCCCAGAACGGCTTGTCGGAACGCGAATACAGGTAGATCGTCAATAGCACGATCAGCAGCAGATAGCTGACCGATGCGACCGTGATCGTCTGAAACTCCGCCAGGGATCCGGTTTGCTGGATATTGCCCAGGGCGCCGAACAGAACCAGGGTAATCGCGCCGGTGGCCGCGACCATGTAGAAAATCGGGCTCTTGAGCAGATTGATCGAGCTGGAGCGGAAAGGGACGAGTTCGGATTGGCTCGCCTCGTGAAAGTCTCGCGGCACCGGCGGCATGTCCTGCCTGGGCCGTTTGCTTGGATCCGTCATTCGCTGCCCCCTCCCTCGAATCTATCCGCCCTGACCAGAATTGCCGGCGTTGTTCCCCCCTCCGGGAAACCGCCGAGAAGCCAGACACAACGACGCATCGTCGCCGCTGCCGTTAGCAGACACTTGAGTCAGCCAATCGGGCAGCGCTTCGAGTGTAGCGAAAAGTTCATCCTCGGTGCGGACCAGCTTTCGATAACTTTGTACGACTTCTTCAAAGGCCGCTTCAGATACAAAGGATTTGGACACCCCATCGGTGGCGACCAGCGCGAATTCAGGACCACCCCCGGCGTCGCTCAGGTCCCACTGCCGAAGGCGCATCCGGGCAGCCGCATCAGGCAAACACAAGGAGTAGGTTTGCTCGCCCTTGAGGCCCAGGTCGTCCGGCAACGGCCGTTCGACCCGGCCGTCGGCGTAGCCGACCAGCAGGTCGCCATCCCCCAGCTGGACCGCAAGGATCTGACGGGCGCTGCCTGCAACGCCCACCAGAGTCGTGCCATAGGCTTCTCGGGGATGTGCGGCGACGTTCAGTGTAGAGGCCGGATGCTT
Organism: uncultured Pseudomonadales bacterium; assembly: GCA_964640725.1. GTDB lineage: Bacteria > Pseudomonadota > Gammaproteobacteria > Pseudomonadales > Azotimanducaceae > CALHVX01. The sequence goes on from CAZXIJ010000056.1 coordinate 1,839, forward strand.
GCTGCTGTGGTCATCGACCAGCCTCTGCCAGATCGTGACGATGTCTTCGGCCAGGCGCTCCAGGGAATCAGGCTCATCGAAGTACCAGCTCAGCGCCGACTCCAGCGCCTGCAAAGCAAGCTGGGCACCCACCTCGGAACGATAGTAAGCCGGTGCCCCGTGGCCGTCCGCGACGGCAACTGCAAAATCCAGCTCAGCACCCCGACGCGGCGTCCACCAGACGGCATCCTGGTTAGGCTGCCCGCGCCGCTCATGAGCAGTGCCGCGAACCGAGGCGCCGCCAGCATGCCAACGCATCGCGTCCGGCGTCATGAGGAGCCCGAATCCTGTGGGTTCACAACTCGAGCCTGCATACCGGGCACGTCAATCGTTAAGCCATTTAGAAGGCGAATCGTTTTGCCGGGTTCTATGGGCGTCGCGCTGTAACCGGGTATCTCCGCTCGCCAGGTCTGCTCGGAAAGATTCCGAAGGCCAAGCACCTGCGCCTGCTGCGGGTGCGCGTCGATACGGGCGAATGGACGACGGTCATCTGCCTCGCCAGTAAGCTGACCGAGCGTCAGCGAGCCGCCGGCGAGCAGCGCCGCCAACTGCCGGCCGCTGTGCAACACGGGCGGCGCCCCAGGGGAGCTGTCGCAGTAGCCGCAGCGCTGCGGCTCCAGCGTATCGTCGGAGCCAAGGCCAACCAGATTTTCGTAGCCGCACTGCTGACAGCCAAAGCTGCGTCCGAAGTTGCCGGCAAATGCCGCACGCCACTCCCATTCCAGCACCCTAGACCCCGGGGCAAACAGCCCGCCGGTAAAGGATCGTTGGAACAGCGCTCGCAGCTCTGGGCTAATCGATCGCCAGCGATAGACCAGGGCATCATGCATCGGGCTTACGGGGCCGTTAGCGTTGTTGCCCTCGTCAAAGATAAACAGCGGCTGTGTGCCGTAAAGTTGCATCTCCGCGTCAGCGTTCATGATGTGGGTTTCGGCTTCACGACGACCGTCGAGCGGGTGCCAGCCAAACACCACGTAAAAGAACATGACCGCCATGGAAAACAGGTCGGTATTGGTGCTGGGCAACACCTCGCGACGTACGACCTCCGGCGCCATAAACTTTCGCGTACCGTAAATGGAGGCGTCAGCTCCTTCGACGTTGACATTGTCGTTATCGCAAATGAGCACATCAGCCTGCTCGGGATCAAGGAATATGTTTCCGAAGTTGATGTCCTGATAACACAGGCCACGGCTGTGAAGCTGCAGAAAGCAGTGCGCGATGTGTCCGCAAACCTGCAGGCGCTGACTCAACGATAGCTCGACGCGCTGCGGCGGCGGCGCGATCAGGTCCTTCATCCCGACATAGCTGGCCTGCCGCAAACCCATGAGATAGCCGAAGCTGGCCTCCCCGGGAATCTCAATCAGCTCAAGGGGCCACAGGAACCGCGGATCAGGTGCGCCCCGTTCGACCGCGCGAGCCAAACGGGACTCCAACCCAGTATCAATCTGCACGTAGTACGGGTGGTACCACTTGAGAGCGAAGTCGGCATTCTCGTAACGGACTCGGTACACCGCACCCTGTCCGCCAGCGCCCAGCAACGCACCGACGGTGCCGGTGCGCAGCCCGTTACGGGAGCTGAACTGTGTGCCGTCTGCGAGATTGGCTTCTCCGCCGGCTACCACTCGTTCAGCAACTCCATGCGGATTCGCATCTTGACGTCGTTGTCGTTCCACAGCGAGCCATGATGTTGTTTGACCGGATGAATGTCGGCGCCTTCGAGGTATCCGTACTTCTCTGCGACGCGATTGTCGCCAGCATGCTCCAGCATGAAGCGGACTTTCTCCCAGCCTTCAGCGCTGCGCTCGTTGACCTCAATGCGAGTGACAGTCTTGACGCCGTAGCCAAAGATGCAGACTGTGGGCACGCTGGTCTGCGCGCCAATTTCCCGGTGAAACTCCCGCGCGCTGCGCAGCAGCGGCCGATAGTCAGCGCGCACCCATTCATCTTCTTCGTGCAGGTCAATGACTTTGCCAGAGGAATCATAGGCGCACGGGTAAGGGGGGACGAGCTGGTAAGCGGAGGGCATGCTGATCAACGCCGAGTGCAGGCCGCCGCGACCAATTCCCAGCGGCAGCAGCTCGGGCCCGTAAAGGAGGCCGCGAACGACGAAGGGTGCGCCAAAGTGCGCGCCGCCGAGCGTCACCAGCTTGTTGACGTTGCTTGCTCCGCCCAGACACTCAAGATAATAGCGGGAGACCAGCGCACCCATGCTGTGACAGAGGACGTTGATCTTGGTATCCAGACCAATGACATCGCGGCGCCACTCTTCGATAGCAGTCTTCAGCTTCTCGGCGCTGTCTCGATTGTCCTGTCGCCAGTCGTAGGGGAACTCGAGCAGATCGACACCGGACTGGTAACCCAGACCATCCACCAGGTAGTCGACCAGCTCTGAATAGGCGTCCAGCTTGATGAACCCAGTCACCATGACGATGCTACGCGCAATGCCACCGACGGTCAGCGAATCGCTCGCCCCCACCGTCAGCTTTTCCGGATAGCGAAACGCTTTAGACAGGTTGGGCCAGAACAGACCGTTCTCGTCATTCAGCTCCGACCCCATGATGCCTGGCAGCACCACGACCGGCGTACGCTTCGTCGCGCCTGCGGGCTCATCGCCAGACAGCGTCGTCGCGGCGTTGTTGAAGCCCGCTTTGTAGACCAGGAACGTATCGCCGATGCGGAAGTTGACGCCGTTGAACAGTTCCTGTTCAACGACTGGCCTGGCGCGCAGCCAGGTGCCGTTCTTCGACTGCAGGTCTCGCAACACGACCCGATCGCCATGACGTTCCAGCGCGGCATGCTGTCGCGACGATGCAGGATCGGAGATGGTGATATCGGCCGTTTCGTCACGGCCAATCACCGTGCGATCGCCCGTTAGGGGGTACTCCCGCGACTCGCCGTCAGCGAATATGACAATGCGCGGCTTGCTGTGATCGACAAAGGCTTGCTGCAGACCATTGTGGCTGACGGTAACCTCACCGGGCAGCACGGTCTCGACCACCGTCGGCTCCGACGCTCCGGCGACGATCTCGATGTACTCATCGGGCGAAGAGAGCGACTTGGCCGGCGCCCCAAAACGCTCGACCCGGGCACGACAACCGCCGAACACGATCTCGCTGCCATCGCCGAGCGTCGCCTGACGGACGGCAATTCCATCCACGGTGAGGCCTTGGCTGCTGTCGAGATCGGTGACCTGTATGCGGTCAGCGCTGATGTCCAGCTGCAGGTGACGCCGGGATACATTCGGATCAGCCAACACTACATCGCAGTCCACCCCGCGACCTATGGTCAGGGTTCCGTCAGTCAGTCGAATTACCCGTTCGCCCTGATCGGCCGCGACATGCAAATTGCCGCGCGCATCGTCCGTTGCCGTCGCCATGCTCGCTGAACCTCCCGCTCCCGCTACCGGACGAAACCGGTCGGGCTATGGCTATACTCTCCAGCCATGCTAACCCGAATGCTAAATCTGCGCGAAGGCGAGGGTCGTGTCGTGCTTCTGCTCGGCAGCCTCAGCTTCTTTCTGCTTGCCGCAACCACCGTTCAAGGCGCCGCCGCCGACTCTCTGTTCCTGAATTTTCTGGGCGCTGAGGACATGCCTTACGGCATGGCCTTGGCCCAGGTCGTCGCGATCGTTGGCTTCTACGGGTACCGGGGACTACGGCAGTTGCTGCCGACCCGGCTGCTAAGCACCGCCGTGGTCATCCTGCTGACCGCCGGGCTGGCTGCTGTCTTCACCTTCATCAAGCAAGAAAGCATCGTCGCGGTCTACGCGCTCTTCACCATGGTGCCTCTGTACGCCAGCGTTCTGGCCTCCGAGAGCGGACGGCTGTCCGCAGCACTGTTGAATGTCCGCTCGGCACGCCGGCTGTTACCGCTCATTGGCGGCGTCGGCGGGGCCGGTGCGGCCACCGGTGCCTATCTGGTCACCATGCTCACACCACGCATCGGCCAGGCCGGGCTGTTGCTGCTGGCTGCGGCACTGCTGATGGTCATTCTGCTGCCCGCCTCACAGGTCAGAGAATCCATGCGGCCTCGGGTGACCAGCCGCCAGGCGAGCGCTGGCGAAGTCTTTCGCGACAAACACGCGCTGGCACTGCTGATTGCCGCAGGGCTGGTGATCGCCCTATCCAACCTGGTGCGCTATCAGTTCAATGCAGCGGTTGCAGACGAGTACAGCGGCGCCGAGATCGCCATTTTCATGGGCCAGTTCATGCTGGCGCTCAATCTGGCATCCATTGTCTTTGCCCAGTTTGTCGGGCGGGTACTGATCGAGCGTATGGGTGCGGCCCGGACACTGCTCGCCTATCCCATTAGCCTTGCGGCCATTGCCGCAGCAGGCGCCTGGCTGCCCGGCTTGCTGAGCGCAGCCGCGACCCAGTTCGGGGAACGCCTGTTTCGCCAGAATTCCCACCGAACCGTGGCGAACCTGGTCGGCATGCCCTTGCCCGCGCCCATTCGGATCCGGATGTACCTGATCATAACCGGCAACATCAACCCGCTCGCTGTATTGCTGACCTCCTTCGCGCTGCTCTTCACGGTCGGTGCGCAAGCACCCGCGCACTGGGATCTCGGTTGGCAGGACCTGTACTGGCCCATCGCGTTGATCGCCGCAGCGTTGTTTGGGGCCCTGCTGGTCGCCCGGGTCGGCTACGCCGCCAGGCTGCAAAGCGCGCTGCACGCCCGGCGCCTGCAGCTCGGCAACCAGAATGTCGAGGGCGGCCGCTACGATGCCGACGGCCTGCCCGTGCCGGTGATCGATGCGACATTGCGGCTGGCACTGCACGGCTATCTGGCAAGCGACCTGGAAGAACGGGTCGCCCTGGCGCTGCGGTTGCTCGCCGGTGGCGGCAACCGGGAGACGCTCGGCATTATTCGTCGTCAGTGGCCGCTGTGGGCGCCCTGGCTCAAGGAGCTCGCCGTGCCGGTCGCCCTGGGCATGGCCCATGTGGAGGCCAATGACTGGCTCAGGGAAGCCGCCCAAGATCCGGACGACGCAGTGCGCGCCGCAGCGCTGGCAGGATCAACACAGACCTGGGACCCCGAAGTGCTACAGCAGGCGGCGCAGTCTGTATCGACCCACCCCATGACCGCGGCGGCCGCGCTGATCCAGATGAAGCAGGCGGGCACGGCGAGCGATGCTGCTGCGAACGAACAGCTGGAAGCGTGGATTGCGGGCGGGACAGAAGAACCTGCGATGGCTCAGGCGGCGGTGCTGTCCCTCACGCAATGGCCGGATGCCCGATACGACCATGCCTTGCCGGAGCTGGCACGCAGGGTGCCGGAGGCGGCACTGCGCATCATCGCGCAACGACCGGACCCACAGTTCGCGGAGCTGTGCGTCGCCCAGCTTGGCAAAGACCGCAGCTTTAGCGACGCACGCGCGGCATTGCTGGCGATCGGACTGCCCGCTGTGCCTTCCCTGGAATCGGCGGCGACGGATCCGACACAACCCAACGCCAGCTTCACCGTTATCCCCAGCATCGAGGGCGAAAACGCACACCTGGCCAACCTGCGTCTCATGGCTCACGACAAAGCAGAGATACGTCAGCTGGCAACGCTGGCGCGGCTGCACGGTGATTTCGCCCTGAGCCCCGCAGAGCGTGCGCTCATCGAAGAGAACCTGGAGCGCAGCGTTCGCCAGGCCACCCGGTTTCACAGCTACCACCATCACAGTACCGAACCGATGCTGGCGCAGATCGCCGGCAATGAGCGGCTGGCTATTCTGGAGCATCTGTTTGCCAACCTGACCCTGCTATACCCGGACGCACCGATACGGCTGGCCTATCTGGCGCTGCAGTCGGTGGACGCCCGGCAACGCTCCTTCGCGATCGAGCTGCTCGACGAAGCGCTGCCGCGCTCAATCACTGTCCCGCTGTTTCCCGTTTTGGAAGATAGGGTGCCGGGCAAAGCGCTCGATCCAGCAGAGGATCGTCTGTGGCTCGCCATGCAGGCGCGCCTGCGTCCAGACCAAGGCGGCACCGCCAATTTGCAGCAGCTGGCGCAATGCCAGCTGTTTCGTCGCTGGCGCCTGGCAGACCTTGAACAGCTGTTGAAGGCACAGGCGCAGGATCCGGCAGCTATTGTGATTCGCGACGGCGCGCCGCTGGCATTGCCCACGCTGTTGCTGACGGGCCAATCGCCTGAACCGCAACCCGGCGACATCGTCCTGCCTCTGGCGGCCGTGTATCAGGTGGCGCGACAGTCTCCGCGCTGTGGGCTGCTGTGGCTGGAGGCGCTGGCTGATCTGGTCCCGGCCCCCGATCAGGGCAGCATTGAGGTCACGCGCTCCGCCATGGTCTCGCTCGCCAGCCGTGTGCAGGCCGAGGACGAACGGGAAGCAGGCGCGCTGGATTTGTGGCAACGCATGTTTTTCCTGCGCAGCAACACGCTGACCGACAGCTTGCCCCCGGCCCGCTTACGCCTGGTCGCTGAAATCTCTCGCACCCTAAGCGCGCCTGCCGGCACCGCTGTCGTGCACGAGGGCCGCCTCGGCGGACACTTCTACATGGTCCTGAGCGGCCGCCTGACCGTCACCCAGGTCGGCAATGTGATCGAAGAACTGGATCCCGGCGCCAGCTTTGGAGCGCTCGCGCTCCTGCGGGGCGATCGACGGCTGGCGACCGTGACGGCCGCGGAGGACACCGAGCTGTTGGCCATCGCGCGCACGGACTTCCTTGATCTGCTGATGGTGCATCCCGGGCTGGTTCGCTCCTTCGCGCGCAGCATTGCGTCGCAGATTATCGCCCAGGCTTAGGACAGTACGCTCCGATCTCTTCCTGCAGCTCAAACGTCTGCAGCGCATCGGGCAGCTGCTGAAGCTGGGCTCTGGCGCCCGCACAGTCTCCAAGGGCCCCGAGGATCGACACCCGCATCGCCCGGTCAGCATCGCTCGCCAGCCCATCCGCCACGAGCTGGTCTACCGCCTGCTGCGCCGCTGGCAACGCGCCGCCGAAATACCAGCCCGCAACCTCGCGAGAGCGCTGAGCGGCACTGCGCTCGCCAATCTGATCAGCTTTGGCGAAAGCCGCGCGGGCCTCATCCTCCCGGCCGGTGACCGCCGCAAAGTAACCCAACTCGCTGAGCACCTCGACCGAGTCCGGCGCCAGCAGGGAGGCTGCGCGAACTTCCGCCAACGCAGCCGCATCGCGCCCGGACAGAGTGAGCGCAGTAGCCGCCAGGAGTCGCATCTCTGAGTCCTCGGGCGCCGCCTGAGCCATACTCAAGGCGGTGTCGAGATCGCCTTCGAGCAAGTGAACGCGAACCAGCAGACGCCGCCAGCTGGCCTGCTCAGGACGAATGCCAAGCGCCGTCGTAAGCGCCTCCTTGGCGCCGGAAAAATCCTGCTGGCCGATTCGCGCGCCCGCGATCAGCGCATTGGCATCGGCCTCGTAGTAGTCCGAGTCCAGCTCGATGGCACGCCGGTAGGCCACCTCTGCGGCCTGAGCATCCTGGTACAGCAAGGCACCGCCCAGCACGAACTGAACCGCAGCATCGTCTGGGGCCAGGGCCTGCGCGCTGCGCGCATCTTTCAAGGCTTGCTCAAACAACGGATCGTCCGGGCCCGCCGCAAGTTGTGCCAGGGCGGTTGAGCGACCGAGCAGTGCCTGCAGGTGCGCCGGGTCTTCTCGCAGAATCGCCTGATAGCCGCGAAATGCGGCCTCGAAGTCTTCCTGGCGAAAGCGCCAGAAGGCAATCCACTGAGCGCGATCCAGGGAGCGGTCCAGTGTCTGCGCCTGGTTCATGGCGTCGATCGCCGCCGCCAGGTTCCCCTGTCCCGCGTGGGAGAACGCGATGACTTCGTGAGCGGTGACCGGGAAGCCGCCGCGAGCAAGCATTTGCGTCGCTGTGGCGATCGCCTGCTCGTAGTCCCCGACTGCAAGGAGCGTCCAGAGCAGCTGTGCCCGCACTTTTTGGTCGTAGCTGTGATCCTCAAGGTGCGCGTTCAATGCCTGGCCGGCTGCGTCAAAATGGCCAAGGGAGGACTGATACACGGCCTGCGCAAGATTGCGGCGCGGGTAGTCCTCGGGGATCTGGTCCAAATCTGCCCGCAGCAGCGCAAGCGACGCGTCAAGGTCTGGCCCTGGCCGCGGCGGCACCACCCGAAACCCATCGCCGTCATGCTCGATTTCTGGGGACGTCCGATCGTTCGCGGCATATCGGGCAACCACCCGGTATACGCGAGACTGATGATGCAGCGGTTCATCGATCAACGCGCGCTCGAATGCCGCAAGGGCATCAGGCCAACGCTCCTGCCAGATCGCAAGCTCCCCTGCCAGAAACTCTGCCTCGACGTAACCGGGTGCTGCCGCCAGCGCGCGCTCCACCTGCTCGCCCATGTTTGCCATGGCCTGACTTTCCCACTCCGGCACTGGTTCCTGTCGGGCAAACAACCGTCTCAACTCAGCAGACGTCTCCTGAGCTTGCTTGAGCGGTAGCTGAGCGTCTTCAATCTGGGCGACTCGCACGTAGTAGCTGTTGAGCTGGCTGACACCCCATCCGGCGGCAACAGCAGCCGTCAACGCTGCGACCAGAATCGTCGCCGCTAGACCAGGCCGGCGCGATGCTCGGCGCATGGTTCGCTGCAGCGGGTTGAGCGGGCGAGCCAGGATCGGCTCGTCGCGGATGTAGCGTTCCAGTTCGTCCGCGAGTTCTTCAGCGCTCTGGTAGCGGTCTTCACGATCCCGCTCCATGGCCTTCTGAGCGATGACAACCAGATCGTCGGTGCCCACCAGCGACGGCGGGTTAGACACTGCCACCCGCTTGACCACCTCGTGAACGACCTCGCCGGTATAGGGCGGCTTTCCCTCCACCAGTGCATACAGCGTCGCGCCAAGTCCATAGATATCAGTGCGATGGTCGGCGTCGAGCCCTTGCGCCTGTTCCGGCGCCATGAACGATGGCGTGCCCAGAATTGCGCCACTGGCAGTCATCTCGTTCCCTTCCTCGCGCATGCGAGCGAGGCCAAAGTCAGTGACAAAGACACGGCCACCGTCTTCGATGAGCAGGTTGGAGGGTTTCAGATCACGGTGAATGATATCCCGCACATGGGCATAGTGAACGGCCCGGGCCGCGTCGCGCACCACCGCAGCAGCCTCCGCCCGTTCAAGCTGCTTGGAGTCCGGCGAGCCACCGTTGATGAGCTCCATGACCAGGAACGGCCGCCCGTCATGCACGCCCACTTCAAAGACGTCGGTGATGTTGGGGTGCGCAAGCTGGGCCAGCAGCGTTGCTTCGCGCATAAAACGCGCGATCAAGCGCGAGTCCTGCACTTTCAGCTGCTTTACCGCGACCCAGCGTTGCAATTGCTTGTCCCAGCCGCGCCAAACCACACCCATGCCACCGGCACCAACCTCTTCGACCAGTACGTAGCGACCCAGCTGCCGCTCCACATCTCCGCTGACCGCCTGCACTGCGTCCGGCAGATTGCTGTCGTGCAGCGTGTCGAGCAACGCTGTGTCCTTCACACTCGCAGCGAGGGTATCGAGCTGAGAGGGCGCAAGAGCACCATCTTTTACGAGCGTGATTGCAATCGCGCCGGGGGCGGCCGTCGCTGCCGCGTCGGCAACTTGCGCTGGCGTGACAAGGCCGCGCCGAACCCCAAGCTCGACCAGCAGCTGGTCCTGCAAACTCGCCTGACCCTGACGGATGGTTTCGATCAGTGCAGCAGCCAATCGAGCTCCTCCTGGCTGTGCGCGTCGTCAGCAACGTATTGCCGGACGGCATCGGTGATCAGCCTGCGAAACATCGCGCGGCCCGTTCGAAGCCAGGCCTGAGCCTGGGCAACACTGCTACCCATCGCTCGCGCCAGCTGCGCTTCAGAGACTTCAGCCTCGACGTCGACCAGCACAAAAGCGCGCGCAGCCTCTTTCGATGCGCTGGACTTCAACGTTTCAACGGCTCGCAAGAAGACCAGCAGCGTCCATTGCTCGTCGAACACTTGCGCTGGCTCGCCCTCTGAGCGTGGCAGATCCAGTTCCTTCGCGAGGGCCATATCAGAGGGCCGCACTGACTTCGGCACCTGGGCGGCCCGTCCGGAGTCCAAAAACTCAATCAGGTGTGATCGAAGTGCAGTCCGGAACTGGCCTTGCTCGGGCGTCAGCTCCCGCAACCACTGAGAGCCCACCACTTCGGCAAAGAACTCTGCCAGCAAAGCCTGCAACTGCTCCGCAGGCAAATCCACCTGGGCGCGCAGCACAGCGTGTACGGGCTGCCAGTACTGCTGCAGCAAGGTGCGGAAGAGCGCCCGCTGGGTCTGGCCGTCGGTGCCTGCCTGAACAATAAGCGACCATGGTGTATCGGGATACGGTTCCAATGGGCAGCGCGTCAGTTAACGACGAGGGTAGTCTTGGAGATGATCGATTCCAGATCTCCAGGCTCTCTCAAATCAAGGCTGCGATCGTTCAGCAGGTTCTGAATGAACTTGACTGACTCGTACAGCGCCCGCTCGCCGGGCGCACCAAACTCATAGTGCACGCCCTCATGGCCATCGGCGTTCAGGGTGAATTCCAGGAACATCACCTGTTCGAGATCCAGGCCCGCCACCCTTACAAGATGCGCCCAGAATGCGGTTCCGACCTGCCGGTAGAAACCGCTATTGCGAAGCGAGAGGATCGCTTCCATCCGCCGCGAGTTGTCGTTACCTGCGGTAAAGGCCGTGGCAAGGCCAGCTGCAGTCTGATCGATCTCTTTTTGCCAAGACTGATACGCCGCTTGCCTAGCCTGCTGCTCGGCACTCATCCGGCGCCTTTTTCGCACCTCTAACTCACGGCCGACCAGCGCATCAATACTGCCGCGATAGTAGGGGTACTCGCCGTCCTGAATGCCCCGAACTACAAAATCAGCGAGCGCGTTGCGCAGCCGGGCCTCTTCGCCGAACCCTGCCGCGACCAGACCGTCGAACGCCGATTCCCTGAAAAAATAGTTCAGGTCCAGGCTGAAGTTTCGGCGGAATCGATCCTCCAGCCACTGCGTATCGCCCATCTGCTCGGCGATCTGCGCTTCTGCTCCGGACGGGAGAAGCAGCTCAAGGCGCCGGCGCAAGCGCCGATACTCGCTGGGCCGCAAGCGACGATCGCGATAGGTGAAACCGAAGCCAATGTTCAGAAACTGCACTGGCCGGCCCTGCGCATCGGCCAGGAACAGCGCATCGGCGCTTCGCGCTTGCGACTCGTCCAGCATGCCGAAGAGCATGCTGCGATCACGCAGCTGAGCCCAGTTCGGCAACAGATAGTGGGTGAGCGATTCACCGCCGCCGGGCACGAGCTCGGCCTGCGTGATCAGGTTGCGCCGAAAAACGCGTGAGCGATCCACATCAAAGCTGCTCAGACGCATTCGGAATTGCAGCTTTTGACTATGGCTGTAGTTCGCGCCCTTGAAGTGGCGAGTGACCCGCGGCACCTCAGCTTCGAGATCGCCACGCGCCAGTGCATCGACGCCCTCGACAGTCCCAATCAGCTGATCGCGAAGGTCAAAGCCGCTGCGCAATGGACGAGCAATGCGCACCGACGCCAGCTGCCGTTCACCCGCAAAGATCTGGTCATACGCTGCAGCAACCTCCGGATCGGCAAGATCCATGGTGTAGTCCGCCATAAACAGGTCCGACGACGATCGTTCAGCGGCAAGCGCTGCCTTCGCATCCAGACCCAGCAACTCGACCAAAGGCTGAAGCTCACCGCTCACCCGGTTTAGCAGGGCAGCCTTAAGAAAGCGGCTGGCACCGGCGCTTGCGCTCAAGCTGGCATCGCGAGCACGCTCACCCACGAGACGCAGCCGGACGCGATCACCGTCCAGGCGAAACAGATGCACTTGGTACTCGCCGTTCAGAACCACGGAATAAGCAGTACTTGCCGTCAGGAGGTAACCCGCCAATGGCCAGACCTGGCCGGCGTTGGCGGTCAGGCCCATGCGTGCATCAAAGCGTACATAGTCTCCCGGTTTCAGGGAGCGAGCGAGCGCGCTGCTAAAAGGAATTCGATCGGGCAGATACCCGTTCGCGGGATCACGCGCTTCCGGACCGCTGGCAAACTGTTGTGCAAACAGTACCTGCGAGCCTCGCGCAAACCCGACTTTGATCGGGGTTTGACCGAGCAACTCTCCCGGCCGCACCCGGCTGGAGAACCGATAGGTGTCGAGCCGCGTGAAGTATTCGCCGCGATAGGAGGGCTCAACCCGGTATCGATAGCGAGCACCGACCAAAATGCCTTCGACCAGATCCAGCGTCAGCTCCGCCGGTGCGTAGTCGATGGTTGCCAGGTTTAACACTCGCGAAACGGGGTTCGCGGTGCGCCGCTCTTCGGCCTGCAACTGCTGACACTCAGCCGCAGTACGTCGCAGCACCTCGCGCCCGCTCAGGCACAGGATTCGACTGGCTTCCATGCCCGCAGGCGCGGCCGTTGCGGGGCTGTCTGACCTGGGCGCAGGACGCACATCAAGGGCCGTGCAGCCGCCAATCAAAAGCGACAAGGCCAGGCACGCAGCGCGCCAACCTGCGTTCCATGAGACGTCGCGTTGCGCTCGACTATCGCTGCTCATTCGACCCCCTCTCTGATCGCTTCCGTCGCTGCTACCCTCCCAAACTCACCGCTGTTGTTCAAGGCGGTTGTCAGAGATGGTTTTTGGCTGAAAGGGAAGGCGATCCAAGCTCCGCGTAGATCGCTGCGGCTCCTCGTCGCGGGGTGTCTGCGCTCAGTCAGGAGGCCTTTTTTACCCTCGCGCCCGCGCCGCTGGCAACCGTTGCCGGTGC
>CAZXIJ010000057.1:0-14210 GCA_964640725.1 uncultured Pseudomonadales bacterium
CGGCCACGTAGGATCCGCACGGACAAGCCGCACGGGAGCGTTGATCTGCTCGATTCGCGGTAGTAGGCTTCCGCCTTTGGGCAGCGACTTTTCTCGCTGCCTTTTCGTTTCAGGGAGCCAACCGCAGCACGCGCGGTTTCGGGATGCCGCAGCGCAGCCCGGATCGGGCCGTTGCTGCTTTACCGTCATGTCACATCTGATGCAGAACTACGGGCGTCTGCCCGTATCATTTTCCTCCGGCAGCGGCGCAATCGTGCGCGACAGCGACGGCAAGGAATATCTTGATGCGCTGTGCGGGCTGGCCGTCACAGGGCTCGGTCACGACCACGAAGGCGTTACCGCCGCGCTGACCCGGCAAGCGCGCTCGCTCCTGCACAGCTCCAACCTGTACGAAGTGCCCGACCAGTCCCGCCTGGCCGAACGCCTGTGCGCGATGTCAGGCATGGACCGCGTGTTCTTCGGCAACTCCGGCGCCGAAGCCAACGAGGCCGCCATCAAAATCGCGCGGCTGTGGGGCAATCGCCAGGATACGCCCCGGGGCACCATCATCGTGATGGAAGGCAGCTTCCACGGCCGCACCATGGCCACGCTGACGGCCACCGGCAGCCGCAAGGCGCAGGCCGGCTTCGAGCCTCTGCTCAAGGGCTTCGTACGCGCGCCCTACAATGACGTCGAAGCCATCGAGCAGATCGCCCGCAACAACAGCGATGTAATCGCAGTGCTGCTGGAGCCCATCCAGGGCGAAGGCGGCATCGTGGTGCCCGGCGATGGCTATCTACAGGCGCTGCGGCGCATCTGCGACGAACAGCAGTGGCTGCTGATGCTGGACGAAGTGCAGACCGGCAACGGCCGCACGGGCGCATTCTTCGCCTACCAGCACGCCGACATCCTGCCGGACGTGGTGACCACCGCCAAAGGCCTGGGCAACGGCGTGCCGATCGGTGCCTGCCTGGCCAAGGGCGTCGCTGCCGAGGTGCTGACCCCGGGCACCCACGGCTCGACCTTCGGCGGCAACCCGCTCGTGTGCGCGGCCGCCAACGCGGTGGTCGACGCCCTGGAAGACGGGACGCTCATGGCGCGCGCGAAACAGCTGGGCGATCGCATCGCCAATGGCCTGGGCGAACGCCTGCGAGGCGACAACCGGGTTCGGGAGATTCGGGGCAAGGGCTTGATGATCGGGATCGAGCTGACCGGCCCCTGCGGCGAACTGGTCACCCAGGGCCTGGATCGCGGCATCCTGCTGAACGTCACCCAGGACAATGTTGTGCGGCTCCTGCCGCCTCTCATCATCACTGACGAGCAAGCGGACGCGATCTGCGATCACGTTGCCGCCCTGATCGAAGGAAAGTAACCATGGCAGCTCTGGCACCCAGCGATACCCATTGGCAACGGCCCGCCAAGCGCGATTTCCTGACGCTGCTGGATTTTTCCCCCGAGGAACTCAAGGGCATTGTCGAGGCGGCCAAGCGCAGTCGTGCCCGGCACGCCTCCGGCGCGCTGCACCAGCCGCTGGTTGGCCGAACGGCCGGGCTGATTCTGGAGATGAACTCCACGCGCACCCGGGTTGGCTTCGAGGCTGGGCTCAACCAGCTCGGCGCGCACACGGTGCTGCTCGACAGCAAGACCAGCCAGCTCGGTCGCGGCGAGCCCATCGCCGATACCGCGCGAGTACTGTCCGAGATGCTGGACATCATCATCATCCGCACCCTGTCCCAGGACACGGTCGAAGAACTGGCCCGCTACGCGAGCGTGCCGGTGATCAACGCCATGACCGCGGTCTACCACCCGCTGCAGCTCCTGGCCGATGTGCAGACCTTTGAGGAACTGCGCGGCCCCATCGCCGGCAAGACCGTCGCTTTCGTCGGCGACGGCTACAACATGTGCCACTCCTACATTAACGCGGCGCGGCAGTGGGACTTCCAGCTCAAGATCGCAACGCCTGCGGGTTACGAACCCGATCCCGCGGTGCTGGGCGCCACCAACAATGCCGCGCTCGCGACATCGCCGCAGGACGCCGTGGCCGGCGCTGACCTGGTCGTGACCGACGTCTGGAGCTCCATGGGCCACGAAGAAGAGCAGGCCCGCCGGGTTGCCGCTTTCGCTGACTACCAGGTCAACGAAGCGCTGCTGGACCAGGCGCCCGGCAACGCGCTCTTCATGCATTGCCTGCCCGCCCACCGCGGCGAAGAGATCAGCGAGACACTGCTTGATGATCCGCGCTCTGTGGTCTGGCAGGAAGCCGGCAACCGCATGCACACGCAAAAGGCCCTTGCCTGCTTTTTGCTGGGCGTCGACCCGGGCTAGCCGCGCCGGGCGCTCGCGGCGCTAGCGCGCGACCACCTGAAAAACCCAGGCCGCCTCGGAGTGCTCTGTGGGCGCTTCTTCGTAGGCTGCGAGCAGCTGCGCCTTGGCGGCCGCCGCGAGTGCCGCATCAGTCACCCGCCGCATGGCGCCGGGATAAACACGCTCGCCGCTGCGCACGCGCACCATGGGGTTAGCCAGCACATTGCGCACCCATTCCCGTTCGTTGGGATCCTCGGCGCCGAGAATGAGTGAGGTCGGTACGTAGAAGGCACCGTCGATGATCGTCGCCCAGGTGTTCACCGAATGGGGCTTGCCCTGCCCGTCCACAGTCTCCAGGGCGATGCCGTCAGCGGTGGTAACGCCAGCCCAGCCGTCCAGCACGGGCACTTCCTGGCCAGAGAGCTTGCCCCCAGGCAGCGGCCCCAGCGGCCCGCCACAGCCCGCCAGCAGCGCGCCGGCCATCAGCAGGACAATCGATGAGTATCTGACCATGGGTACTCCTCCGGATTGCCGGGGAGTGTAGCGCGTCAGCGGCACAGATAGGCGATGCGCGCGACCCATTGGCTGCGGTCCGGCTGCTCTTCGGCACCGACCAGCTGATGCTCAAAGCGCCCGGCCCAGCGCTCGGTGGTGCCGCTGCTCTCGCAGGCCCACGCCACCTGCTGCTTGTCGCCCCAGCTCTGCAGGGTTTTGTGGGAGCGTACGAGCGCATCGGGCGCGCCGTGATGCTCGTATATGCCGTAGCGACCCGAGGGCATCTCGCCCGCCTTGTGCTCGCCATCGGCCAGGCTATCCGGTTCGTCCACCGGGTAGCCGACTTCGAAGGCGATAAAGCCTTCCCGATCGATCAGGTGGTAACGCACGAAGGGTGCGCCGAACACGACAGCATCCTTCGCAGCCAGATAGTCAGCCAGGGACGTGATGGCTGTCGCAATCGTGTCGCTCAGCGTGTCTTCCGTGGCTTCGTGGGCCGTCGCCAGGTAGGCCTGGGCAGGATAGTCCGCTAGATAGGGTTGGGACATGGCAGCGCGTGATCTCCGTTGGGGCAGCGCAAGCGCTACAGCTTCAGGTCTTCCAGCAGCTGCGGCCGGTCGATCTCCCAGCCCTGACCGAAGTCAACGCCGATTTCGCCCAGCTTGTCGAGCACCGCCTTGTTCTCGACAAACTCGGCGATGGTTCTCTTGCCCATGTAGTGGCCGATCTCGTTGATCGACTTGACGACGGCAAAGTCGCCAGGGTTGTCGGCAATGCCACGGACAAAGACGCCGTCAATCTTGACGTAATCCACCGGCAGGTTGCGCAGGTAGGAGTACGACGACAGCCCCGTGCCAAAGTCGTCCAAAGAGAACTGACAGCCAATGATCTTCATGCGGTTCATGAAGTCGATGGCGTTGTCCAGGTTGGCAATGGCCGCTGTCTCGGTAATCTCGAAGCACACTTTGCCGGTCGGGGCCTGCGTGCGAGCGAAGGCCTCGAGCACGAAGTCGGCAAAGGTCTCGTCGTTCACCGAGTGGCCGGAAACATTGATCGACATGCCGGCGCAATGGTCCAGGCCCGCGCGGTGGTCCGCCATCCAGCTCAGCACCCGGTCGATCACCCAGCGATCTACCGTCGCCATGCGGTTGTAGGTTTCCGCAGCCAGAATAAAGTCCGTGGGCGGCATCATGTCGCCCAGCTCGTCGCGCATGGTCAGCAGGATCTCGTAGTGGCACGGACCGCTGTTCGCGGTTCCGCCCAGGGGCGCGATGCGCTGGCAGTTCAGCACCAGCCGCTCTTCGTCGAGCGCCTTGTCGAGCTGCGTGACCCACTCCATGATGCCGTGGCGCTGCAGCATGCGGGTGTCGTTCAGCTCGTATTCCTGCAGGCGATTGCGGCCGGCATCCTTGGCGGAGTAGCAGGCTTCGTCGGCGTGGCGCAAGGCCACATCCGCACTCTCGGTGGAGCTGTCGACAAAGACCAGGCCCATACTTGCCGACACCGTGTACTGCTTGCCTTCCCACTCGAAGCGCTCGTCGCGAATGCTCTGCAGCAACGCTTCGCACAGCTTGCGCGCATCGTCCGTATCGATGTCAGGCAGAAGCACGCCAAACTCGTCGCCGCCCAGCCGCGACAGCTGGGCGCCTGACTGCTCTTTAAAGGTACGCGACAGGCAATCACCGATCTGCTTCAGCAGCGCATCGCCAGCGCTGTGGCCGCTGGTGTTGTTGATGATTTTGAACTGGTCCAGGTCCACGTACAGCAGCGCGTGCTGGAGCTCTCGCTGCCGAGCGCTTTTGATCGCGTCTTCGAGCTGGCGCTCGAACTCTTTGCGGTTGAGCAGTTCCGTCAGGTCGTCATGGCTCGCCTGGTGCGCGAGCTGCGTGTGCATGTTTTCGAGCATGCGCTGGCTGGCGCGCTCCATGAGCGGCAGGTCGTAGTCGTCCAGCAGCGTGATATGCCCCTGCTGCAACCCTTCTGCCAGGTCCTTGAGGGTCAGTTCCCGGGCCTTGACGCCCTTGCGGTTCACCAGCACGAAGGAGGTGTTGTCGTCACCGACGTAGGCGACCGACAGAATCAGGGGACGGCCGCGGGCGTCGCTGGTCGCCAGCCACTCGCCGACCTGAACCCGCCGGGCCCGGGACACCGCGTCCTGCCAGCTTTGCTCGCCGGCGGCGTCGGCCTGCTCCACAACCGGCGCTACTTCGGGCAGCAAGCCGTCCAGCCCCAACACGTCGACGGCCCCGCCTGCGGGCACCGCAGAGGTCGTGACCGGCACTTTGCGACCTTCGGCATCGCCCACCAGCGCCGAGGACAGCTTCATAATGAGCGGCGTGCGCTTGGCCGGATCGAAGGAAATGCTGTTCAGGCCGTCGACCACGCGCTTGAGCAGGGTCTCGGTGGGCACAAATTCGTCGTCGGCTTCGCTGATCTTGCCGGTCAGCTGGCCCTTAAGCTGGTCGACCACCGAGACCGCATCGCGCCACTCATTGCTGTCCTGGCCATGGCGCAGATGGGTGTGCACCAGCAGGTTGCGCCAGCCCGGATTCAGCAGCGACGTCAGCAGGTCGGGCAGCTCCTCGCCCTCCAGCGTGTCCTCCAGCGACTGCAGCACTTCGAGCCGCGCCCGGGCCAGCTTCTGCTGCCCCTCGCTGGCGCGCACCGTACGCTCGATGTTGCCGCGGTAGGCCTTGGTCTGGCGATCGATGAGCGGATTCAGCTCATCGACCACCTCGTCAAAGATTTCGGGGTTCTGGTCATACTCGCCGATGACGCGCCCCAGCAGCTCGTCGACCTGCCGGCCAACCTCGCGATCGATTCCGACCTGGCTGTCCTTGGCGTTGCCGAGCCGCGCGAGCTGGTTGAGCATGCGCACGGCGCCGTGCGGTGACGTCGGGTCCGATTCCAGAAAGCTCGGGTCCCGGGTTGCGAGCTTGTGCAGCGTCAGCTCCAGGCGCTTGACCCACTCGCGAATACCGTCAGTAATCAGCCGGTCGCTCTCGATGGAGTCGACCAGGTTCTCCATGACATCGATCGTGTCATAGGAGGACTCAGAAAATGATTTGTCGCCGTGCTGGCGCCGCAGGGTCTCCATGAGCCGCGGCTTCAAGCGCTGGTCCGACAGCTGGCTATCGCCAAGCTCGGACTGCAGCGACGCCAGCGCGTCCAGAATTTCCTGGCTGTCAAAGAGCTCGTGCGAGGCAGCATCGGCCGTGGCCAGCATCTCGTCCCGGGGCCGGCCGAGCAGCTCCCGAGCCTGGCGGTTGATGCCCAGCATATTGCGCGCCGTGTTCGCCGCGCGCTTGGGCCCGGCGACAGGCTCGAAGGGGTTGTAGTCGACCCGCTTGGACACCACGCCGTCGGCAGCCATGGCCGCTTCGCGCACCGCGCTGTCCATCTCTTTGTAAGCCGCCGTATCGACCTTGACGCCAGAGGTGGTGCGCTTGATCTGGCCACGGGTCAGGTCGTCCCGCAGCTTCTCCAGGGACGGGAACGCACCGGACTCTTCCAGCACCTGATTGAGCGCGATGTAGAGATTGCCCAGGGACTTCACCAGGACCTTGCTGAACACCTCGAAAAAGGTCTCCCGCACCTGTCGGCGCAGGCCAAGGGGCTTGAGCGCATCGTCAAAGGACCAGGAAATCGCCGACGGGCCCACGGGCACGACATCTTTGTGGGACCAGGGCTTGGCAATCAGGCCGAGCTGCGCCCGCAGGTCCAGCAGCTCGTTGGTGTAGCGGTTCTCGGCTTTCGAGATGATCTCGGCGATGCCCAGCCACTCTTCGAAATCCTCCGTATCGACCAGCTCCAGCTTGGCCGTATTGCCGCTCTGTCGCCGGCGCCGCCGCTCCATGACCTTCTCGAGGTCAGACACCGCGCGAATCTGGCCCAGCACGCCTTCGACCATGCCGTCACGCAGACTCTGATCGTGCTTTTCGAGGGCATCAAGGCCCTCAAAGAAGACCTGCTGCAGGGTGTTGGTTTCTGCGTCCCGAGCTCTGAGCAGCAGCGTTTCCTGAACCGCTGCAGTGTACTGGCTGCCCAGGCGCTGCAGTGCCCGCCTGGTGACTTCGAGCACGCGCTTGCGGACCGCTTCCGCCTGGCTTTCCGAGACGCGACGGTCGCGCATGGAGCCGGCCTTGCCCGCTGCCCGCGCAATGCTTGGTCCCTTGCCTGAGGCTTTGTCTAACGCGGGGCCTGACGCGGGGCCGGGCGCTTTGCCCGCAGGTTGCCGGCCGCTGGCGGCGCCTGGCGCACCGGGCTGCGGATCCCGACCGTCTTCGGTCAGCCGAGAACCCGGCGGTGTCGCCTCGTAGAGCTCGATATTCTCGGCGCCTTGCAGCTGATCGCTGCTGTAGGCGCTGGCCACGGCTGCATCATCGTCAGCCTCGCCAATGCCGTCGATATCAGCCGACGGGTCGGCGGATAGACCGGCTGCGATCGAAAATGCTTTCAGGCTGTCATAGGCCTCATCCGGCACACCGCTGGGAAACTGCACGCCGATACCGGCGCCGCCATCGAGAATGCGGATGATCTTCGCCTGGGTTCGGAAGTGGTGCTGCCCCTCGGGGGAAGCGACAGAGAAGTGCAGCGCAACCTCGTCACCAGCATTGATGGACTCATTGTCGATGCGGTGCCCGCGGCTGCCCGTGAGGAGCATGCCGTCTTCGCAAAAATCCCGAACATGGCACAGCCATGAGCGCCCCTTGGGCGGGTGCATGAGGGCCGACAGAGAGATGGTCTGGCGAGTAAAGCGACGCTTTTCCAACGCGATAGAGTCCTTTCCGGCTTTGCGTCCCATACTTCCTTCATGGGACCGTTCACCGCGCCAACTTAACCGATCTACCCGGGTACCGCATCCGGCAAACTGTGACTCCGGCCCAATGCACGAAAGCTTGTTGGCGCTGCTCTGTTAGCAGCAGCGCGAAGTGAGAAGCACGTCACAAGCGCGCCGGGGCTGGCGCTCGCCAGCCCAGGGGATCAGGACTGGCTGCTGCGCGCTCGGGCGACTGCCGCTGACCAGCGGGACAGTGCCGCCGCCCGCTCTGCCGCGGGCAACTGCGGTTCAAAGGCCTGCTCACACTGCCACATACGCGCCAGATCGTTCAGGTCTGGCAGCGCGCCGCTGCCCACGGCCGCCAGCATCGCGGCACCCAGCGCCGTCGTTTCCGTGACCCGGGGCCGCTCGACGGCGCGCCCGAGCAAGTCGGCCAGGCGCTGGCAAAACCAGTCATTAACAACCATGCCGCCGTCAACGCGCAAAGGTCCGGGAACCGCGCCGTCAGCCGTCATCGCACCGTCAAGATCTGCGGCCTGCAGCGCGACCGCCTCGACCGTGGCCGTGACAATCTGGTCCGCCGTGCTGTCCAGGGTCAAGCCGGTGATCAGGCCCCGGGCATCGGGGTCCCAATACGGCGCCCCAAGGCCGGTGAACGCGGGCACCACCGTAACGCCCCCGGTATCACCGCCGGTACGCTGGGCGGCTGCTTCTGTATCGGCGGCGCCCTGGATCAACCCCAGCTGATCGCGCAGCCACTTGATCGAGACGCCCGCGGCAAAGACGCTGCCTTCCAGCGCGTAGGTGGTCTTGCCGTTGAGCCGGTAGCCAACGGTGGCCAACAGACCCTGGGTCGATGGCGCCCACCGCTCGCCAATGTTGGTCATGGCAAAGCAACCGGTGCCGAAGGTGCACTTGCTCATGCCGACTTCCAGACAGGCCTGACCGACGAGCGCTGCCTGCTGGTCGCCGGCAACCCCGCGAATGGGTATCGGGGCGCCAAACCAGTCCTTGTGGGCCGTGCCGAAATCTGCGGCGCAATCCTGCACGGCTGGCAGCAGGTTGAGGGGCACGTTCAAAAGCTCTGCCAGCTCTGCACTCCAGGCCTGCTGGCTGATGTCGTAGAGCAGGGTGCGGCTGGCATTGGTGGCGTCGGTCACGTGCCGCTCGCCCTTGGTGAGCCGGTGGATGAGATAGCTGTCCACGGTGCCGGCCTGCAGTTCCCCGGCTTCGGCCCGGGCTCGAGCGCCAGGCACGTGATCCAGCAGCCAGGCAAGCTTGGTCCCGGAAAAATAGGGATCCAGGCGCAAACCGGTGAGGGCTGCCACCCGGCCCTCGTGTCCGGCTGCGATCAGGTCCGCACAGCGGTCTGCGGTGCGCCGGTCCTGCCAGACGATGGCGTTGTGTAACCTGTTACCCGACGCTGCTTCCCACAGCAGCGTGGTTTCGCGCTGATTGGTAATACCAATGGCGGTGATGCGATCCGCCTGTAAGCCGGCCTGTTTTAGGGCTTCACGACCAGAGCTGAGCGTGGTTTCCCACAGAACCTCCGGTTCCTGCTCAACCCAGCCATCGGCCGGGAAATGCATATCGAACGGTGCCTGGCCCAGGGCCCGAATCGCACCGTCCTGGTCGAACACAATGCAGCGCGAACTGGACGTGCCCTGATCGATGGCCATAAAAAAATGTTGCGCCATGCCGCTCCCTCCAACAAAACGGTCCACTGGTTTCGCGGCCACTATTTACAGGTTTTCCACAGGTCGTGCTCAGTTTCGTTCGCAGATCGGCCTGGGGAAAAACTTATCCACAGGTTTTTCACAGCGTTTCCACCGCTTTTGCCCACTTTGTTCGGCAATTCGAGGCGTTCAATGCCCGAAATCCGGCACTTGCAAAGGCCCAGGAGGCGCATTATCTTGTGGTTTCTCCGGCGGCTAACCCCTACATGTTGGGTTTCAGGCGAATTCCTGCCAACTATGTTGCGGAAATGTGAACGCGGCTAATTGTCGGCATATGGATATGCCATTGAGCTATATCCAACGTGCCTTTGCTTGGCGTCACAGCCATCGCACCGCAGTACAGGGCGGGCTGATCGGGATCGAGCACGATAATAACTAGATTCGTCATTCTGATCGCCAGCGGCCAGTTTGGCACTGGGCGCTAACAGCAGCGTCCACTTTCCAGCGGTGCCCTCGCTTTTTCCACGGCCCGCCTCAAGCAGCAGACAACCATCTAATGGGAAGGGGGAAACCGGCCAGCTGTGCCGGAGGGTTCCCTGCCCGCGGGAGAAACAACACCTCATGCAGATCGAATCAGTGCCCGAGACGGGCAGCGGCCCCCAGACTACGACCTCGGCCGACGCCCCCCGCCCGACACCGACCGCTGCGATCAGCGCGACGGCCCCCGGGCAGCTGAAAGTCATCAAGCGCAACGGCACGGTTGTGTCCTACTCCGATGACAAGATCGCTGTCGCTTTGACGAAGGCCTTTCTGGCCGTCGAGGGCGGTACAGCTGCCGCTTCGCCACGCATCCGCGAGCTGGTCGCCACCCTGACCCAGCAGGTCAGCAACACGTTCCGTCGTCGCCTCGCCACGGGCGGCACCATGGATATCGAAGAGATCCAGGACCAGGTTGAGCTGGCGCTGATGCGCTCCGGCGAGCACAAGGTCGCCCGCTCCTATGTACTGTACCGCGCCGAGCGCGCCCGGCTGCGGGAACCGGCAACCCCGGTCGCCGCCTCGACACCGGCCATCAGCGTGACCCTGGCCAACGGCGAGCGCGCCCCGCTCGACCTGGAACGCCTGAACCAGCTGGTGATGGACGCCTGTGCCGGTCTGTCGGACGTGTCCAGCGAGCGCATCATCACCGAAGCACTGGCCAACATGTACGACGGTATCAGCGAAAAGGACGTCGCCACGTCGCTGATGATCACAGCCCGCACCCTGATCGAAGAAGAACCGAACTACAGCTACGCCACAGCCCGCCTGCTGCAGGACGAGCTCCGGGCCGAGGGCCTGGGCTTCATGGGCGTTGGCCTGCCCACCGGGCAACGCGCCACCCACAGCGACATGGCCCTGCTGTACCCGCAGGCGCTGGTGGCCTTCATCGAGCGCGGCGTGCAGCTGGAGCTGCTGGATCCGGCCCTCAAGAACTACGACCTGACGCAGCTGGGCGCCGCCATCAAGCCCGAGCGCGATCAGCAGTTCACCTATCTGGGCCTGCAGACCCTGTACGACCGCTACTTCATTCACAGCGACGACGTGCGCTTCGAGCTGCCGCAGATCTTCTTCATGCGCGTGGCCATGGGCCTGGCGGCCCGGGAAGACGCGCCGAACGAACGCGCCATCGAGTTCTACAACCTGCTGTCGAGCTTTGACTACATGAGCTCGACGCCGACGCTGTTCAACGCCGGCACCCTGCGCCCGCAGCTGTCCAGCTGCTTCCTGACAACCGTGCCCGATCAGCTGGACGGCATCTACGGCGCCATCAAAGACAACGCCATGCTCAGCAAATGGGCCGGCGGCCTGGGTAACGACTGGACCCCGGTGCGCGCGCTCGGCTCCTACATCAAGGGCACCAACGGCAAGAGCCAGGGCGTGGTGCCGTTCCTGAAGGTGGTCAACGACACCGCCGTTGCGGTCAACCAGGGCGGCAAGCGCAAGGGCGCCGTCTGCGCCTACCTGGAATCATGGCACCTGGATATCGAAGAGTTTCTGGAGCTGCGCAAGAACACCGGTGACGATCGGCGCCGCACCCACGACATGAACACGGCGAACTGGATTCCCGACCTGTTCATGAAGCGCGTGACCGAAGATCAGGACTGGACCCTGTTCTCGCCCAGCGTCTGCCCGGACCTGCACGATCTGTACGGTGCCGCCTTTGAGCAGCGCTACTGCGAGTACGAAGAGATGACTCGCACCGGCGAGATGAAGCTGTTCAAGCGCATGCCGGCCAAAGATCTGTGGCGCAAGATGCTGTCGATGCTGTTTGAGACCGGCCACCCCTGGATCACCTTCAAGGACAGCTGCAACGTGCGCTCGCCGCAGCAGCATGTCGGCGTGGTGCACTCGTCCAACCTGTGCACGGAAATCACGCTGAACACCAGCGAAGAAGAGATCGCGGTCTGCAACCTCGGCTCCATCAACATGGTGCACCACGTTGATGACGGCAAGCTCAACACCAAGAAGCTCAAGAAGACCATTCGCACCGCGGTGCGCATGCTCGACAACGTCATCGACATCAACTACTACTCGGTGCCCCAGGCCAAGAACTCGAACATGAAGCACCGCCCGGTAGGGCTGGGCATCATGGGGTTCCAGGACGCGCTGTACAAAATGCGCCTGCCCTACTCCTCGGATGCCGCCGTCGAGTTTGCTGACCGCTCCATGGAAGTCATCAGCTACTACGCTATTGACGCCTCCAGCCGCCTGGCCAAGGAGCGCGGCAGCTACGCCTCGTTCCCGGGCTCCCTGTGGAGCCAGGGCATCCTGCCGATCGACTCCCTGAAGAAGCTGGCCGCCGAGCGCGGCGAAGGCTACCTGGACGCCAACTTCGAAGAGCGTCTGGATTGGGACAAGCTGCGCAGCAAGGTGCAGCAGAACGGCATGCGCAACTCCAACGTCATGGCCATTGCGCCCACGGCGACCATTGCCAACATCACCGGCGTTTCGCAGTCCATCGAGCCGACGTACCAGAACCTGTACGTCAAATCGAACCTGTCTGGCGAGTTCACCGTCGTGAACCCGTTCATGGTGCGTGACCTCAAGGCCGAGGGCCTGTGGGACCAGGTCATGGTTAACGACCTCAAGTACTACGACGGCAGCCTGGCCAAGATCGAGCGCGTGCCGGCTGAGCTGAAGGCGCTGTACGCCACCGCTTTCGAAGTCGAGCCGCGTTGGCTCGTCGACGCCGCCAGCCGTCGGCAGAAGTGGATCGACCAGGCTCAGTCCCTGAACCTGTACATGGCCGGGGCCAACGGCAAGAAGCTCGATATCACGTACCGCATGGCCTGGCTGCGCGGACTCAAGACGACCTACTACCTCCGTGCCCTGGGCGCGACGCACACCGAGAAGTCCACCCTGGACCGCGGCAGCCTGAATGCCGTTTCCAGCGAAGGGCCCTCGGCACCGGCAACCGCGCCAGCCGCCGCACCAACGACGATGGCGTCAGCGGACAGCGGCATCGACCTGGAGCTGGGCGAAGCCGCCGAGGTGCCGCAGGCCTGCTCCATCGACAACCCGGATTGCGAGGCGTGCCAGTAGGGCACGCGTGCCAGTAGGGCACGCGCCCGTAAGGCGCGCCGCTCTCGCCGACTCACGTGTAAAGAACAGACCAAGCAAAGAACAAGAGAAAGGATGACCCATGCTGAGCTGGGATGACTATCAGGAAGACCTGCCCGCCGCCGCCAAGAGCAGCGGCAACAACGGCGCCAAGGCCGCGATGCCGGCCGTCGACACCTTCGCCGATGTCGACATTGACGATGACGACGATCTGGAACTCACCGTATCCGAGCCCGCCGTCCCGGGCGCGACACCGGTGGTTGAGATCGTTGCAGAGCCGGAGACTGCCCTGGCAGCGCCGGTTGCCGCCATTCCGGAACCCGCGGCCCCCGCGGCAAGCCCTGCCATCGAAGCAGCGCCGGCTGTCGCATCGGACAGCGACGCCGAAACCGATGCCGGCCTCGCCGTACTCATGGGCGAAGGCAGCAGCGAGCGCGTGACCGTGGACCAGAAGGCCATGATCAACTGCCGCGCCGATCTGAATCAGCTGGTCCCCTTCAAGTACGAATGGGCCTGGCAGAAGTACCTGGATGGCTGCGCCAACCACTGGATGCCGCAGGAAGTAAACATGACGGCCGATATCGGCCTGTGGAAGGGCGAAGGCGGCCTGACCGATGATGAGCGCACGGTCATCAAGCGCAGCCTCGGCTTCTTCTCCACCGCCGACTCGCTGGTTGCCAACAACCTGGTGCTGTCCGTGTACCGGCTGATCACCAACCCCGAGTGCCGCCAGTACCTGCTGCGCCAGGCATTTGAAGAGGCGATCCACACGCACGCCTACCAGTACTGCATCGAGTCCCTGGGTATGGATGAAGGCGAGATCTTCAACATGTACCACGAGGTTCCGGCCGTGGCCAAAAAGGCCAGCTGGGCGCTCAAGTACACCAAAGCCATTGCCGACCCGCAGTTCACCACCGGCACGATCGAAAAGGACAAGGAGCTGCTGAAGAACCTGATCGCGTACTACTGCGTGCTGGAAGGTGTGTTCTTCTACTGCGGCTTTACCCAGATCCTGTCTATGGGCCGGCGCAACAAGATGACCGGCACCTCCGAGCAGTTCCAGTACATCCTGCGCGACGAGTCCATGCACGTGAACTTCGGCATCGACGTGATCAACCAGATCAAGCTCGAAAATCCGCAGCTGTGGGACGAGCAGATGCAGAGCGAGTGTCGCGCCATGATCCTGGAAGGCATGGAGCTGGAGATCGCCTACGCGCAGGACACCATGCCCCGCGGCATCCTCGGCATGAACGCCAACATGATGGCCGACTACCTGAAGTTCATCGCCAACCGGCGCCTGGCACAGATCGGGCTGGCCGAAGCGCATCCGGGCATGAAGAACCCCTTCCCCTGGATGAGCGAGATGATGGATCTGA
>CAZXIJ010000058.1:0-5995 GCA_964640725.1 uncultured Pseudomonadales bacterium
CTGCCGCTGGTGCTTGCGTCTCTACTTCACTCACCCGGATATCTCCATCGTTGTTGATCGCGCATTGCGGCTCAGCCAGATACTGTAGGCCAGCAGGGCCAGACACAGCCACTGGAACAGGTTCAAAGCCAGCGCAATGTCGGCGTAAGGTTTGAGGAACTCCCACAGCAGCCGCTGCGCGGCGTAGAACCCGGTAAAGGCATAGAAGCCCCAGGGCAAAAGCGTTGCGGGGGCGCGACGCAGCATCGCCAGATAAGCAACGCCAAACAGCGCCATGGCAGCTGCTTCGTAAAGCTGCACCGGATGGCGCAGCACGCCGTCTCCGAAGTCGTAACCCAGAGGCCCGCTGGTGGCGACGCCGTGAGTGTAGTCCGACAGGCCCGCCGTAAAGCAGCCGATACGGCCCACGGCAATGCCAAAGGCGATGCCCGGCACGAGCAGGCCACCGGTAGAACCGCGGATGCCATAGCGACGCTTCATCCCTTCGATCGCGACGATGCCGCCCACGAGTGCTCCCAGCACTGACTTGCCCAGACCGCCGTCAACGCCGGACAGCCACAGGTTGGCTGTGCCCAGGAGCACGCTGCCGGCGATCGCGCCGCTTGACGCGCACACAAAGTAGTAGAGCCCAAAGCCGGCGGGCAGCGGCGAGCCCAGACCGCCGTAGCGACGCCGGAGCAGCAGGTAGGTGATCGTGGCGGTGAGATAGCCGGCGACATCAAAGAGCAGGTGCACCGGCAAATCGGTCAACTCAGGGCACCTAAACTCAGCAGGCAGCCGCCGGCCCAGACAAAGCCGGCCAGCACGGGCAGCAACAGCATGAACTTGAGGACCTGGTTCGGCGGTGCCTGAGCGCGCTCGGCCTGCCGGCCGCGCGCCAGGCTACGGAAGAACCAGACCAGAGCGCCAAGCATCACCAGCAACCCGAGCCAGCCGCCAAGATGACCGCCAGACTCGAACGCGAAGGCAGACATCATCAGGGTGCAGCCGACACCGCTGACGAACACCAGCAGGCCAAGGATCCAAAGCAGCATGAAGCCCGGCGACAGCTTGGGCGGTGGGGCTGGGGGACGGGGCGCGCCGGAATCCTGCGGTGCTGGCCCGCGATCGTCTGATCCTGTCATCGGCTCGCCTCCTGGCATCCTCGCCGCAGTGTAACTGAGCTTCGCGTACCATGATCGGTTGATGGATTCCCTGCTGACCCAAATGCGCGCCACCTTTATGCCCGGTGGCAAGATCTACTACGGCTGGTGGATTGTGCTCGCGAGCGCCAACGCGCAGCTGCTGGCCAGCGTCCTGTGGATGCAGACCTTCGGCGCCTATCTGGTGCTCATGCAGGACGAGTTCGGCTGGAGCAAAACCATCTTCTCTGCCGCCTTTGCGCTGGCCCGCTTCGAGAGCGGATTTCTCGGGCCGCTGCAGGGCTGGCTGGTGGATCGCTTTGGGCCAAGGGTGATTCTCACCATCGGCATGGTGCTGTTCGGCATCGGCTTCATGCTCTTCAGCCGCATCGACTCGCTGCTCGGCTTCTATCTGACCTTTGGCCTGATTGCGCTGGGATCCAGCCTTGGCGGCTTCGCAACGTTAATGGTATCGCTGGTGAACTGGTTCAGCCGTCACCGCTCTAAGGCTGTCGCCTTTTCCCAGGCCGGCTACGCGCTCGGCGGCTTCTGCGTACCGCTGTTCGTCATCGCGCTGGAGCGCTTTGGCTGGCGCGACACGGCCTTTGCGTCGGGTCTCATCGTGCTCGTGCTCGGCATTCCCCTGGTGCAGTTCGTGCGCCACCGCCCGGAAGAGATCGGTGAGCAGGTCGACGGCATGCCGCTGGTGCCCTCTGCAGCGGGCGGGGTACCGGAGGCCATCTCGTTCACCACCCGCCAGGCGCTGCGGACTTCGGCGTTCTGGCTCATATCCATCGGCCACGCGATCGCCCTGCTGACCGTTGCCGCCTTGCTCGTGCATCTGATTCCGCATCTGACCGAAGGTATGGGCTACACGCTGCAGCGCGCGGCGCTGGTCATCTCTGTGATGACCGTCTTTCAGCTCCTGGGTCAGTTCGCCGGCGGCTATCTCGGCGATCGCCTGAACAAGCGCGCGATTTGCGCGGCCTGCATGCTCGGTCATGCCCTGGGATTGCTGCTGATCACCTGGGCCGAGGGGTTTCTGCCCGTGCTCGCCTTCGCGGCGATCCACGGTTTCGCCTGGGGGACACGCGGGCCGCAGATGATCGCGCTGCGCGCAGACTACTTTGGACCGGCGGCCTTTGGCACGATCCTGGGTTTCAGCTCCATGGTCGTCATGCTGGGCACCATGGCCGGGCCCTTGCTGGCCGGATACCTGGCCGATACCCGGGGCAACTACGAGCTGGCGTTCTCGATCATCGCCGGCGCGTCGGTGCTTGGCGCGCTCTGCTTCTGGTTCGCGAGGCCACCGGCGGCGCCCAGCACCTCCGCAACGAGCTGATCCAGCAAGGCCCGGTGCGCGTCAACCAGTGCATCGTAGCCCACGCCGTCCTGGGCCACGCGGCCTTCAAAATGATTGCCCGCCAGCGCCTCGCCCGCTCCGCGGCGCCGTAGCAGCCAGTCGGCCTCGAGCACCACTGAGCCGGCTTCGCTACCGTGAAAATGCAGCACGGTCAGATCCAGCAGCAGAGCATCCGCGGCGGCGGCTTCCGGACCTTCCGGGCCTTCCGGAAACTCCGAGCCTTCGAAGGCCAAAGACAGATAGCGGCCAATGCCCTCCGCCAGCGGCTCGGCCCACTGGTGATTGCGAGCGCCACGCAGCTGGCTGTCATGGGTGGCGACCGCGATGTCTTTGGATTGCAGATAAGCCGGCATGGCCACAGCGCCCACCGCCAGGGCAAGGTCAACGGCGCCAGTCGACATGCCCGGCCGGGTCAGCAGATAGCTGCGCGTCACGGGGTCCGGCGTGCTGGCACAGGCGCCCAGCGCCAGGATCGCTGCCAGGGCAACAGTTCGAATCATCATGGCACGCCCGACCCCGGCACCGGATCCGGCTGCTGTTTCGCAGAGAAGATCACAGCGTTTGGTTTCTTGTCATAGGTATCCAGCACGCTCTCGGCGCCGATCAACGTTTGCTGCAGCTGGGCCAGAGAGCGGGTGAGCTCATCGTGCAGCGGCGACCCCGGCGTCAGGCCGCGCAGGGCTTCCCGGGCATCCACCAGCACCTCGGCCAGCGCTGCGGGGACCTCGGCTTCGCTCACGTCTTCCAGCACCGTCGCCAGCTTGGCCAGCGAGGTGTCTGCCTGGCCGAGCGCGTTGCCAGCGCGATCCATGGCGGAGCTGGCGCTGTTCAAGGTCTCTGTGAGGGGCAGCTTCTGCAGTTTGGTGAGCAGGTCCGCCACCTTGGCTTCGATCTGGTCCAGGCCGGACGCCACCGTGGGGAACTGGGACAGCCCTGCAAGGGTGACAATCTCTGCCGCTTCGGCGTCGCCGTAAAAATCGAACTCGATATACAGACTGCCCGTGAGCAGGTTGCCGATCGACAGGGCGGCCCGCAGCCCCTGGCCAACCCCTTCGGCGAGCGTCGCTTCGATCTCCTGCGCGCCGGCTTCCGAATCATTGCCCAACCAGCCTGGCTCAATCCGCACCAGCACAGCGATGGCGCTGCTGCCTTCTGGCCCCAGGAGCCGCCGCTCGCCGTCGTAGTCAAAAGCAACATCGACGACCGTGCCGATGCGCAGCCCGCGATACTCCACCGGCGCCCCTTCCTCCAGGCCCCGCACCGAGGAGTCGAACAGCAACAGGTAGTCTTTAGAAAAGCGGTAGGGGTTGCGCGCGACGGACTCGTAGTCGGCGTACAGCCGGAACAGTGCGCCGGACTCGACCGAGGGTCCAGGCACCGCCTCTTCCGGCAGCCCGAACGCCACGCCGCCGGTAAACAGCGACTCCAGGCTTTCCGTGCGCACGTTAAAGCCCCCCACGCCGGCCGACACGGCAACACCGCTGGCGTTCCAGAACCGGGTCGCGGTGTTCACCAGATCGTTGTAAGGCGCATCGATAAAGGCCTTGTAGCGCGTCTCGCCGAGCTGCGTGTCGAGCTCGGCGCTCTCGATCCGGCCGACGCTATAGCCGTGATACAGCACCGGGCTACCGACACTGAGCGACGCCGCGTCTTCGGAGATCAGCTCAATCTGGACCCCGGGAGTGTCGGGCGGTGTCAGCGGCACGTTGTCGAGCCCCGCAAAGGACCGCTTGCCCTTGTTGCCGGACCCGGGGGACAGCTCGATGTAGGCGCCAGACAGCAAGGTCGACAGGCCGGAGATGCCGTCGCTGCCCACTCTCGGGCGGACGACCCAGAAACTGGTGTCGCTGCGCAGCAGCTCGCTGGCTTCCGGCACCAGCCGCGCGGCCACGGTGACGCCGCTCAGGTCCTTGTTCAGACGCACTTCCTTCACCGTGCCGAGATCCACGGAAAGCATTTTTACCGGCGTTTCGTTCGGCACGATGCCCTCGGCCGTGGCGAAGTCGACGTAGATCATCGGGCCCTGATTGACGACGCTCTCGATCAGCAGCCAGGCGCCGATGCCCAGGGCCACCAGGGGCACAATCCAGATGGGCGACATGCGGCGGCCCTGACGAACCGTCGCGCTGGCGAGCGGCGGTGCGGCCGGATCATCGTTGCCTAGCTCAGAACTCATGGTGCGGTACCAGCGTTGGTTCTTTTCCCGGGGGACGCAGTGGGGTCGGCGGCATCCCAGATCAGTCGCGGATCAAAGGAGCGCGCGGCCAGCATGGTCATGACCACAACGCCGCAAAAAGCCAGCGCAGCACCTCCGGGCTCTACCGACAGGACCGTACCAAACTGGAACAGCGCAACCAACAGGGCCACGACGAACACGTCAACCATCGACCAGCGCCCGATGATCTCCGTGATGCGATACACCGCAGAACGCTGCCGCAAACCCAGGTGGTGCTGTTGGTGCACGGTCCAGCACAGCCAGCCCAGCATGACGATCTTCAGGATCGGCACCAGCAATGAGGCGATAAAAATCACGATCGCCGTCGGGTAAGAGCCGTCAATCCAGAGCAACACAATGCCGCCGGCGATGGTGCTGCGAATAACCTGCCCGAACTCCGTGGACGACATGATCGGCAGGAAGTTCGCGGGAAAGTACAAAATGATCGAAGTGGCCAACAGCGCAACGGTCGTCTGCAGGCTGTGCGGAAACCGGTCGCGCAGGCGCTCGAAGCAGGTGGCGCAGCGGTGCGCGCTGTCTGGCCAGACCTGCCCGCAGCGATCGCAGCCCAGCAGCTGGCCCTGTTCCGGCAGCGCAGCGACCCGCCGCGGCTGGCCAAAGCGAATGCGTTCAACCGCCCGCCACAGCTGATAGCGATCCAGGGTGACCTGGGTGGCCACGGTGCAGAGCGCAAAACCGATAAAACACCAGAACGACAGCCCGAGCTGCACGGTGGCCAGCGTCGACAGCTTCGCGATGCTGACCAGCACGCTGAGCACGAACACTTCCACCATGTTCCATTCCGACAGCGCCAGAACCGCCCGGGCCAGCCAGGGGGCCAGGCGCGGCCAGCGCGCCAGGAGCAACATCGACAACAGCACCAGCTGCAGCGTGAGCAGCACCGTAGGCAGCGCGAAGATGAACAGAAATACCAGACTTGCCAGCATCGGGGCCTGGTACTCAAAGAGCGCGACGGCGCTGTCGAGCAGCGTCATCTGCACCACCTGCCCTTCGGCACTGACGCCAAGAAAGGGGTAACTTGCCGACAGGAGCAGCAGCAGCAGGCCGGCGGACGACAGCGCAAAGGCACGCTCCAGAGCTTCCTTGTGATGCACCGTCAGGACGTGGCCGCAGCGAATGCAGTGTGCGGCCTCGCGCACCTGCAGCACAGGCAGGGCCTGCAGCAGGTCACAGGTCGGGCAGGCCATGAGCGAGCTGTCGCTCGCCGGGCGGTCAAGGTCAGATTTGATCGGGAGACACCATGCGCGCCGATTGCTTGGGGTCATCGAGCGCCAC
>CAZXIJ010000058.1:6095-7992 GCA_964640725.1 uncultured Pseudomonadales bacterium
AGATTTGATCGGGAGACACCATGCGCGCCGATTGCTTGGGGTCATCGAGCGCCACGCCTTCGCTGGTGACGTCCGACAGGCTGAAGCCCTTGCCCTTGCGCGGCAGGCGCCCCAGGGCCAGTTCTGGCGGCAGCACGTCCCGGCCCGGCTCGTCAGAATCCGGGTCCGAATAATAGCCGAGCGCGTAGTTGCCCTGGGTGTACCCAAGCAGCTCTTGCAGCTCCGGGTCCAGATCCCGCGCGATATGGGGCGGGCAGGACAGGTACTGATTTTCCTCCTGCCGCAGCCAACCCAGGCAATAGGTAATGTTCAGGCCCAGGCGCGCCTGCTGCGACTGGTTCTCGCCGCCGCTGTGCAGCACTGTGCCGGTGTACAGCAAGACCGACCCGGCGGCCATCTCGGCCTGGCAGATTTGCTCCGGCTCGGCGCGCTGCTCGGCCGGCCACCGGTGCGAGCCGGGCACCACCCGCGTCGCGCCGTTCTCGGCCGTAAAGTCCGTCAGCGCCCAGATCGTGTTGCATTGGGGCTCAATGCTGTGCGGCAGGTGCGTGCCCCAGGCCAGCCGGTCCCGATGCAGGATCTGGGCGCCCTGGCCCGGGTGGATACAGATGGTCTGGGTCAGGTGCAGGATCAACTTTTCCGTAAACGGCGCCAGCAAAGCTTCGGCGGTGGCCAGGACGCGCCGATCCGTGACCAGCGGCCGGCAGCGGGGGCTGCGCGCCACCAGTGCGCCCGTGCGCTGGGTCTTGCGGCCTGTAAAATCATCGCCGCCGTGCGGCGTGCGGTCGATCAGCGGCTGCAGCTCGTTGACCAGGGACAGGCGCTCGGCGTTCCCCAGAGCGTTTTCCAGAATCACGGCACCGTCCTGCTCGAGGGCCGCCACAATGGCATCCGTCGGTGCGCTGGCATCTACAGTGGTCAGAGACATGGCGTTTCTCCCGGTTTCACAGCTGAAATCTAGCACGCCTTGCGAGCTGCCATCGGCGCCAGGAAGCTGTGGAAAAGGAAGGGGAGCGGCACCCGGCCGAGGGGAGATGGCCGGGTACCGCGAGGAACAGTCAGACTGCGCCTCAACATCGGTAGCGGAGTCGAGAGAGAGGGGAGAGCCAACCGACGTCTGCTCTCCAGATAGCAAAGGCTGTGCCAGCATGGCTCGGGAGCGGCCGAAAGAGCGCCAAAGTTCACCGCGAGCCCCTGGGCAGTCGCTCGAGCGTGACCGAAATCGCGCATAAGCTGCTGATTTTGCGTTAGATTCGTCGACGCGGCGTTGCAGCCGCACAAATTGTGCGCTGGCCCAGCAGGCATTCGACGTGCCGGCCGCGGCCGATCCGTTCTGCCGCCATCGCGCCCACGCAAGGCAGCTCGCACCCTGCAGGGGCGAGAAACCACGGGCACGCACCGCCTCGCACCATTATCGTGCGATGCCCAGAACTCAGGGACCGAGAACCGCCGTTGCCAAACCGCTACCGCCTTTCTATCGCCAGCTGGCTGCTCGCCGCGGGGCTGCTGCTGTGTCCGGTCGCGGCGTTGGCGTCCCCGGCACAGGATCCGGCCGGCTCGGCGTCGCCGGCCCGGCTGCCACAGCTCACCGTGACCTTTCTGGAAGACCGGCCGGCCGACTTCAAGCTGGACGGCAAGCTGACCGAACCGGTGTGGGCAACGTTGCCCGTGCATCGGGACCTCCAGGTCATCGAGCCCGACACCCTCGCAGCGCCCGCCCACGAAACCCGCGTTCGCCTGTTCTATACGAAGCGGGGCCTGTACGTCAGCTTCGACATGGATCAGCCGGCGGAAACCTTGATTGCCCGGTTATCCGGGCGCGACGGCTCGGGCATCAACCGCGACACCATCAACATCACCCTCGATACCTCCGGCGACGGACGCTACGCCTTCTGGT
>CAZXIJ010000058.1:8092-13259 GCA_964640725.1 uncultured Pseudomonadales bacterium
GACACCATCAACATCACCCTCGATACCTCCGGCGACGGACGCTACGCCTTCTGGTTCGGGCTCGGGCTTGGCGGCGCGATCTCGGACGGCACGGTGCTGCCGGAACGCCGCTTTCAAAACGAGTGGGACGGCCCCTGGCGCGGCGCCAGCAGCGTCACGGAGCGCGGCTGGTCGGCAGAGGTGTTCATACCCTGGGGCATCGTCGCCATGCCCCGGGAAAGCAACAACCGCCGCATGGGCTTCTACATTTCGCGCAGCGTCGCCTACCTCGCCGAGCGCTGGGCCTGGCCTGCGCTGCCCTCGACCCAATCGCGCTTTCTGTCGGTGTTGCAGCCGCTCAACTTCGAGACCCTGAAACCCCGGCAGCAGCTCGACTTCTACCCCTTTACGGCGGTGACCAGCGACTACCTGGACGACGATGTCCGATTCCAGAGCGGCCTCGACCTGTTCTGGCGGCCATCCACCAATTTCCAGCTGAGCGCTACCCTGAATCCGGACTTTGGCGGCGTCGAGTCCGACAACGCTGACCTGAATCTGACCGCTCAGGAAACGTTTTTTCCGGAAAAGCGCCTGTTCTTTCAGGAGGGCCAGCAGGTCTTTATCGCAACGCCCCGGGCAGACAACCGCTCGCGCGGTATCGGCAATCCGGGACCACCCTTCACCATGGTCAATACCCGGCGTATCGGTGGCTTGCCGCGCGCGCCTGACAACCCCCTCGACGCCACGATCGAGCCTCAGGATTTGCGCCAGTTCGCCCAGCTGAGCGGCGCGCTCAAAGCCACTGGCCAGATCGGCGCGCTGCGCTACGGACTGCTGGGCGCCACAGAAGAAGAGAGCAAGTTTGACGCCACGATACCGGCGGGCGAGCTGCACCTGCGTTCTGAGGGCAGCAACTACGGCATTTTGCGGCTGCTGTACGAAGATGCCGAGGGCGGCGGCTATCGGGGCCTGGGGCTCCTCAGCACCACCGTGGTCAATGAGGCCCGGGACGCGTCGGCGCACGGCATCGACTGGCACTACCTGAGCAACACCGGGCGCTTTCGTATGGATGGGCAATCCTTCGTGTCCGATATCGAAGGCACCGCCACCGGCTACGGCGGCTTCGTGGACTTCGAGCTGATCCCCCGGCAGGGGCGCTTCTACCGCCTCGGCATCGAGCATTTCGACCGTCACATCGACCTGAACGATCTGGGTTTTCTGCAGCGCAACGACCGTAACCGCATCCGCATGTCCCATGGCCGGCAGAACAGCAACATCAGCTTCGGGCGGAACAACGATTTCGACGTGCGGGGTTTTGTCTCCCGCAACAATGACGGCCTGTTCCTGGGCGGCGGTATCTTCTTTACCAACCGGGTCACCTTTAACGACCTGTCGCGGCTTACCCTCAACCTGAATCAGTGGACGGGCGGCTACGACGACCTGAACAGTTTCGGCAACGGCAGTTTCTGGATCGAGCCACGCACAGACTTTGGCTTTACCTGGGAAACGCCGTCCAACCGCCGCCTGATCGTCGGCCTGGGCTTTACCCGGCGCGAAGAAAACCTGAACGAAGACAGCAACTACTACCGTCTGTCTCTGACCTGGCGGCCCAGTGACGCCATGGTCGCTTCGCTGAACCTCGCTTACGATGATCGCAGCGGCTGGCTGTTGCACCAGGAAGACCAGAACTTCACGACCTTCGACGCCGAGCAGTGGCGACCGAGCCTGACGTTTGAGTACTTCGCGAGCGCCCGGCAGCAGTTTCGCGTGTCCTGGCAATGGATCGGCGTCAAAGCCCGGGAGCAAAAGTTCTACCGCCTGCCCCGCAGCGCCGCCAAACTCTCGCGCACCGCCAAACCCGCCGGGCCGAGCGATGACTTCGCGATTTCTGACATGATCTTTCAGGCGCGCTACCGGCTGGAGCTGGCGCCGCTGTCTGATCTGTTCGTGGTGTATACCCGCATCTCGGACACCAGCCGCCGGCTGGGTCAGCAGAGCTTCGACGATCTGGCCAGCGACGGCTGGAACCAGCCTTTTGCCAACCAGCTGGTGGTGAAGCTACGCTACCGCTTCGGTACCTGAGTACTCTGGCTTGCCCACCTTCGACCCCCTGCGCAGCGATGCACCGGTCATCGTGTACGTTGACATCAAGAGTCCCTACGCTTTTATCGCGA
Source organism: uncultured Pseudomonadales bacterium (assembly GCA_964640725.1). GTDB lineage: Bacteria > Pseudomonadota > Gammaproteobacteria > Pseudomonadales > Azotimanducaceae > CALHVX01. The sequence continues at coordinate 10,246 of CAZXIJ010000058.1, forward strand.
AGGACCCCACCCGAGCCCTGGAGCAGTCCCTCGGCCTGGCCTTTGACTGGCGCCCGCTTACGCTCAACATTCCCAGCTACCTGGGCTCGGCAAAGCTGGACAAGCAGGGCAAAGTCGCCAGCGCCGACCGGACCCCGGCGCAGTGGGGGGGCGTGCGCTATGCCTACAAGGATGCCCGGCGCTACGCAGCGCTGCAGGGCTACACGCTGCGCGGTACCGAAAAAATCTGGGATACCTCGCTCGTCCATATCGCCATGCAGTGGTCCAAGCAGTACGGGCACCAGGCGACGGCGCGCTTTCTGGATGCGGTGTACGAGCCCTTCTGGCGGCGCGCGCTGGATGTCGAGAGCCTGGAAGTTGTGACCGGCATGCTCGCGCACTGCGACATCGCCACAGAGGGGTTTGGCGACTACGCGCGCGGCGCCGGCGCCCGGGAACACGACGACACGCAGCAGCAGATCTTCGACGCGGGCATCTTTGGCGTCCCGAGCTACATCGTTGGCGAGCACCGGTTTTTCGGCCGGGACCATCTGTCCGCCATCGCCTGGTTGCTCACCGGTCGCAAGGGGCCCATGCCCGACGCGGCCTATGACCGCCTGGACGGGCGCGGGCCAGGGCTGCCGGAGCGCACTGCGTGAGCGCGCTGCCCGGCAACGGCCCGATCGATCCCCTGAGCGGCGGCCGGGACACGCTGTTCATCGGCCTCGACCTGAAAGACCCCTACAGCCACCTGGCGGTGCCCGGCGCCGTCGCGCTCGCGGCAGCGGCAACGCAAAGGGTGCGCTGGTTTGCGCTCGCCCGTCCGGCGATTACCCGTGCCACTGCCGTGGCGGGAACAGAGCGCAGCGCCGCCCACAAGCAACACCGCTTCCGCTACCGGGAGCAGGAGCTGCGCTTTTACGCCGAGGCCATGGGCCGATCCCTTGCCGCGCTGTACCAGGATCCGGCGCCGGAGTGTTTTGCCAGCGTTTTGCTGTGGGTCCAGGACCACGCCCCGGCGCAGCTGGCGGCGGCAATCGAGGCGGCTTTCGCTGCGCACTGGGAATGCCGAATCAATGCCGAGGCCCCCGCTGACTGGGCCCAGTGCCTGGACGACGCCGTGCCCGGCGCCCAGCTCGGCGCGCGCTGGCTGGAGGCCTGTGTCACCGGCGAGTCGCTGACACCGGAGACCCTGGCGCGGGTTCGCGCGCAGGCCGAACTGCTGAGCACGGCGGGACTGTTCAACACGCCAGCGTTCATCTTTGACGGCGAGGTGTTTTACGGGCGCGGACACCTGCCCCTGCTCAAGCGCCGCCTCGCCGGCTAGCCCAGCATGCATCCCTGTTAGCCCGCGGACGCCAGCTTGCTATCATGGCCGCGCGAGAGGGGGGAGCGATCCATGGCGAACGAGTTCGAACAGCGGCTGCGGCGAAAGTCGAAGGAAAACAACGTGCAAAAATCCATGCTGGCGCTCGGCGTCATCGCATTCCTGGCTATCTTTGTGGCCACCGAGTGCTTCGTGATCGTCGAGAGCGGGCACGTGGGCGTTATTCGTACCCTGGGCGCAGTGCAGCCGGAGGCTTTGCCAGAGGGCTTTCACCTGAAGAAGCCGTTCCTGGACAAGATTGAGCAGGTCGATGTGCGCCTGTCCCGGGCCGAAAGCGCCGCGACTTCCGCTTCGAAAGATCTGCAGAACGTGTCTACCAAGGTCACGGTGCAGTACTCGCTGCAAGGCGCCGTGGCACCGCTGACCTACCAGCGCATTGGTCGCCGCAACGCCGTCGAGACAACCCTCGTCGATCCCGCGATTCTGGAATCCGTCAAAGCGGTCACCGCGCAGTACACCGCCGAGCAGCTGGTGACCAGCCGTGCCGAGGTCAAACTCGCCATTCAGAACGCCATCGAAAATTTCATTGTGACGACCCTGGAAGAAAAAGGCGCAGCCGGCGCCCTGCGCATCGCCAACGTCGCCATCACCGACTTCGACTTCTCGCCGGAGTTCAATCGCGCCATTGAAGAGAAGGTCAAAGCCGAGCAGGAAGCCCTGAAGGCTGAGAACGACAAGATCCGGATCGTCACCCAGGCGGAAGCCGCTGCGGCGCAGCGGAACCTGGCCGCGGACGCCAAGGCCTACGAGATCGAGACCGAGTCCACCGCCCGGGCCGAAGCCATTCGACGGGAGGCGGCCGCCCTCAAAAACAACCCGGAGCTGATTCAGCTGCGCCTTGCGGAAAAGTGGGACGGCGTGTTGCCCCGCGTATCTGGCGAAGGCGCGGTGCCAATTCTGAATCTGGGTGACCTTGGCAAGAAATAGCGCGGCCCGCAGATCGCCGCTACTGGTACTGACAATGGCTTTGCTGGCAGGCTGTAGCCCGCTCACGTTGGTGAACTGGGCCAGCCCCAACTTCGCGCAGACCCGGCACGCAGACCTGGTGTTCCAGGAAGACACTGCCCTGGCCCTGGATGTCTACGAGCCCGAAAGCGACAGCCCGGGGCCGACCATCCTGTTCTTCTACGGCGGCTCCTGGCAGCGCGGCGGCAAGGACCAGTATCGCTTCGTCGCCTCCCGGCTGACGCGGCTCGGCTACCGGGTCGTCATCCCCAACTACCGGCTGTATCCGGACGTGGTGTTTCCGGCGTTCATCGAAGACAGCGCCGAGTCCTATCGATGGGTTGCCGACAACATCCATCGTTACGGCGGCCAGCAGGACCAGATCTATCTGATGGGTCACTCCGCCGGTGCTCACATCGCCGCGCTGCTGCACTATGACGATCGCCACCTGGCGCGTGTCGACGACGGCACGCTGCCGGACCCCGCCGGGTTCATTGGCCTGTCCGGTCCCTACGACTTTCTGCCGCTGACTTCGGACGCCCTGCGGTCCGTGTTTCCGGAGGCGCTGCGAGCGGATTCGCAGCCCATCAATTTCGCCCAGGCGGCCGCTGGTCCGGCGCTGTTGCTGCACGGCGGCAGCGACAGCACCGTCGGCCCAGGCAACGCCAAACGGCTGGCGGCCCGGGCCCGGGAAAGCGGCAAC
>CAZXIJ010000059.1:0-12764 GCA_964640725.1 uncultured Pseudomonadales bacterium
CGGAGCCCGTGCAGGCAGAGCCTGCGGAGCCCGTGCAGGCAGAGCCTGCGGAGCCTGCTCCGGAAGCGGAGCAAAGTACGACCATCAATCAGCAGTTCACGATCGAGGCGCCAACAATCGTCGAGGAAATCGTCGTGCTGGGACGCTTTATCCCTGACGAGAAACGCACGACCTCCGAGATCTCAAACGTTCTTGACGAAGAAGCGCTCGGGCTGCTGGCGGACTCCAGCGTGGGCGATGCTCTGGCGCGGGTCACCGGGCTGTCGCTGGTCGGCGGCAAATACGTTTACGTGCGCGGGCTGGGCGAGCGTTACTCATCGACGTTGCTGGACGGTTCCCGCATCTCCTCACCGGTCCCGTTTCAGAAAACCGTGCCATTGGACATCGTGCCAAAGGCCATTGTGCGCAACCTGTTGGTGCAGAAAACGTTTTCAGCGCAGTACCCGGGCGACTTCAGCGGCGGTGTGGTCGATATACGGACCCGCGCAACGCCAGAAGAAAACTACCTGTCCCTGAGCCTGGGTGCCGGTGGCAATTCGGAAACGACGGGTGGCGACGGGCTCGACTACCGCGGTGGCGATGACGACAATTGGGGCTACGACGACGGTACGCGCCATCAGCCGCTGAACGTACAGCCCTTGTCCAGCGAAAACTTCGAAGCCGTCGAGTTCCCCCAAGACCGGGTGCTGGGCGCGAGTTTCTTCAATCTATGGGACGTCTATGAGCGGGACATGAAGCCCGATGCGAGCGGCGATGCGGAACTGGGCCTGCGCTTCGATATGGATAACGGCTTTAGCGTCGGCGCGATCTTTGCCGGGCGTTACAAAAACCAGTACCGAAATATCTTTAAGGATTTTCGGCGCTACGAGTTTACCGGCGTTAACGGCGGCAGCCGACAGACGGTTGCCTACGATCAGAATACGACGACCCAGACGATCAACCTGAGTGGCTTCGCCAACGTCGGCCTTGAGTTCGGCAACGATCACACGGTGTCACTGACGCACATCGTGCTCCGTCAAACCGATAACCAGATCCAGCAGCTGCGGGGGTTGTCCAGCGAGGATGACGTGACCAGCGGCACGCCGGTAGAGAACTATCGGCTGCAGTGGACCGAGAACGAGATTCGCAGCAGCAGCGTTAAGGGCGAGCATTACTTCAACCTGGGCGAAGCGATTATCGGTGCGGGCCTGAACTGGCGCTATGTTGATGGCAGCGGCTCCCGGGAATCGCCGGACCGCCGAACCTATACCTACGCCGACAACAATCAGGGTCTGGAAGAGGTGGTCACCCCGAACCGCCAGGCCGCTGGTGACCTGCGCGAGGTCTTTCAGGCCCCTGAGCGCAACTTTGCGAAGCTCAATGACGATATCGAGGAGTACGGCCTGGACCTGGAGTTGCCGTTCACCTTTGGCGACGCCGAGGTGTCTTTCTCCTTTGGCTGGTCTGAGTATGAGCGCGTGCGGGAAAGCCGAGACCGTCTCTTTCGCTTTGACCTGACCGGCGCGGCTCCCGATTTCGTGGCGCTACAGACGCCCAGCCAGCTGTTTGGGCTCGACAACTGGGGCGCCGGCTACCTGGACGTACGGGATTTCTCCGGAAGCGCTGCGAACGCCAGCGGGATTTTCCCCTTCGCGGAATCGGGCGAGGAAACCACGTCCTACTACGGCGCTGTCGATGCGCAGATCACGCCCCGGGTCCGCCTGCAGGCCGGCGTGCGGCAGGAGGAGGCCACGCTGTTTGCCGATGCCTTCGGCGGCAATACTGAGCAGGGCACCGTAAACGACGTTACCCAGGACTACACTGACACGTTGCCTTCTGCTTCTGTCACCTTTGAGTTTGTCAACGACATGCAGGTCCGCGCTGCCTGGTCACAGACCGTGAACCGGCCGAGCCTGTTGGAGATTACCGGCACCACGATCAGAAACCCGGAGAACTTCCAGCTGTACCGCGGCAACGTCTTTCTTGAGCCTGCGGATGTCGAGAACTATGACATTCGCTGGGAATGGTATTTTGGCGACGCCGACAGCGTATCTGTTGGCCTGTTTCAGAAGCAGTTCGATAACCCCATTGAATTGGGCCTGATTCAGGCGCAGAACGACATCTTCACCTGGTTCAATGCCGAAGAGGCGGAGCTGGAAGGCGTTGAGGTCGAGTTTCGGAAGGATTTGTACCTGGGCTCCTGGTTTGGCTGGAGCAGTGCGCTCGATCTGTTCACGCTGACGGCGAACGTCTCCTTCATTGATTCAGAGGTGACGCTGCTAGGTGACGGCGAGACTGCTGCCGACGTGCCGCTGACCGGTGGTCGCCAGATCGCCCGCCTGTTCGAGAACGAGCGAGAGCTGAGTGGCCAGTCGGACATTCTGGGCAATATTCAGCTCAGTTACGTCAACTACGACGCAGGAATCGAGGCTTCGCTCGCCTACAACTACACCGGCGACCGCATTGCGTTGGTGGGCAGTGACAATGCCCCAGACATCATCGAGGACGCCCGCGGCAAGCTCGACCTGCTGTTTAAGTATAGCATGGTCATGTGGGATGCCGACGTCGAGCTGGAGTTCAAAGTTCAGAACATTCTGGACGAAGAGGTGCTCTGGACCCAGGGCGGGCAGATCTACGAGGAGTACGAGATCGGCGTCGGTTACAGCCTCGGGCTGCGGGTGGACTTCTAGCGCCCTGTGCCTGGCAAGATCTTCTGTGCCGCGCCTGGGCCGCTGCGTCCTCGCGCGGTTTTTTTTGCCTCGGATACTTGCGCATTTCTGCTAGGGTTAAGGATCTATCTGGATACGGAGATCCGCATGGCGACCAACAACGATAGCGCTGCCCTCGAGCAGTTCATGCAGGGGCTCGTCCGCCGCAACCCCGGCGAGACAGAGTTTCACCAGGCAGTGGAAGAGGTGGCGGTCAACATCCTGCCGTTTATCGCAGATCGCCCGGAGTACAAGGACCAGCAGATTCTGGAGCGCATGACAGAGCCGGACCGCATCATCGTGTTTCGCGTGTGCTGGGAGGACGACGACGGCAATATCCGGGTCAATCGTGGCTATCGAGTCCAGTGCAATAATGCCATCGGACCTTACAAGGGCGGCATTCGCTTTCACCCGTCGGTCAACCTCAGCATCCTCAAGTTCCTCGCGTTCGAGCAGACCTTCAAGAACAGCCTGACCGGCCTGCCCCTGGGGGGCGGTAAAGGCGGCAGCGACTTCAACCCCAAGGGCAAGTCAGACCGCGAAGTCATGCGCTTCTGCCAGGCGTTCATGACCGAGCTGTCCAAGCACATTGGCCCGAACACCGATGTGCCAGCGGGCGACATTGGCGTCGGCGCCCGGGAAGTCGGTTACATGTTCGGCAAATACAAGCAGCTCGTGAACCGCTTCGAAGGCGTGTTGACGGGCAAGGCGCTGGAATTCGGCGGCAGCCGCATCCGCAGCGAAGCGACCGGCTACGGCGTTGTGTACATGATGCGCAACATGCTGGAGCACGCCAAAGACAGCATTGACGGCAAAACCTGTGTGGTCTCCGGGTCCGGCAACGTGGCCACCTACTGTGTCGAGAAGCTCATCGAGTTTGGCGGCAAGGTGATTACCCTGTCGGACTCCTCCGGCTTCATTCACGATCCGGACGGCGTCACCACCGAGAAGCTGGCCTGGGTCATGAAGCTCAAGAACGAGCGCCGCGGACGCATCTCCGAGTACGCCGAGGAGTTTGGCTGCGAGTTCCACGAGGGCACGCCTTGGGGCATCGACTGCGACCTGGCGTTTCCCTGCGCCACCCAGAACGAGATCGATGCGGACGATGCGAAGGCGCTGATCAAGAACAAGGTGCTGGCGGTGGCCGAGGGCGCGAACATGCCGTCGACGCCAGCGGCGATCGAAGTCTTTGGCAGCGCCAAGATCCTGCACGCGCCGTCGAAGGCGGCCAACGCCGGGGGCGTTGCCGTGTCAGGGCTTGAGATGTCCCAGAACAGCCTGCGGATTGGCTGGTCGCGGGAGGAAGTGGACGAGCGGCTGCGCGACATCATGGCCGGCATTCACGAGCAGTGTGTGGCGGAAGGCGAGGGCAACGGCCACGTTGACTACATGCGCGGCGCCAACGTTGCGGGCTTCAAGAAAGTGGCCAGCGCGATGCTGGCCTACGGTGTGATCTGAACTGAGCGGCGGGTGCCTGGCCGGCTAGTGGGTCAGGTGCTTGTTGTCCCGATAGGCCGTGAGCTCGTAGCCGCGGTCGACCATGCAGGTCTTGTAGGCTTCGAACTGAGCGCTTTTGCCCTCGTAGGCCTGGTTGGATTTGCTGACGGCAGACTCAGTCTCGCAGCGGGCGTGATCCATCTGGTACTGGGCTTCCGAGGCGACGCTGGCTGATGCCCAGCGGTGCGTTGGGGCGTTTTGCGGTGCTCCGGTCGCGCAGGCAGTCAGGGCCAGGGCCAGGAGAGCAGGGGTCAACATCTTGATCATGACGAGCTCCTCTATATTCTTATGATTCTATCAATTCAATTGACAGTATAGGCCTCCTGATGCCCGGCCTCTCCGCCGGTTCTTGAAGATGACGCTCTGTAACACAGGTGTCATATTCGGGTGCTTTACTGTCGTGACAAAAAGAGCATAGCAGAACTCCGGCCGGGTATTGTTACACTTGGCGCCGGGCTCCCGTGCCCTTTGTGTGCTCCAGGTCACATTCGCGGCCTGACAATGCCCCCGTCTTCCTCCGCCTTGCCCTTTGTGTCCCCCGTCACGGGCATCTGCGGCGTTGTCATCAGCAAGTCATATAGCGCCCCTAGAGTGCGCGCATGTTCAGGACCGCCACCATTGTCATTTCTCTTGCACTCGCCCTTGGCGGGTGCTCCGCAGTGCCCGTGGCGCAGTTTTCCTGGTATCACCCCCAGGGTGGCGAGTATCTGTTCGATTACGACGCTGGGGAGTGCCAGACCCTGGCCAGCGATCGGGGCCAGGCGCACAGCGTCGATCCGACGAGCCCGTTCTTTCGCTGCATGTACCAACGCGGGTACGTGCTGGTCGACGAGCAGGGCATGCCGAGCGGTCCGGCGATCGCCAGCAGCGCGACGCCGCCAACCCTCTCTCAGCAGTAGCCCTTTAGGGGGCGCTCGTCCCCTGTTTCCGGACCTCGTCTAAAGTGCCCGCGGCACGCTGCCCTTTGGTGTTAGCGCGGGCCAGGGCGCATCGCGCAACCATGCCCAGAATGCCGCGCCCGGCACGAAACACCCCTAACCAGCTGCCGCTGATCTTCGAAGGCCCGGCTCGCCGGGCGACGCTGACCGGCACCTCTGTGACCCGCAGGCCTGCGTTCAGGGCCTTGCACTGCATCTCTGCGGTCCAGCCGTACGCCTGGTCGGCCATTGCCAATGCTTCGAGCGCCTCGCGATCGATCAGTCGCAAGGGTCCGAGATCGGTGACGGGTCGGCGCCAGATCCCGCGGATGAGCGCGCAGGCGAGGGCATTGCCCAGGCGCTGGGACCTGCTCATGGCGCCGGGCGCCACCATGCCCAGCTTGCGAGAGCCGACGACCAGCGCCGAGCCGCCTTGCCACGCTCTCAGCAGGGGCGGAATGTCATCGGGGTCGACGCTGCCGTCGGCATCTACGTACAGTACGGCTGCACAGGGTTCGAGGGCGCTTTGCGCGCGCAGGCAGGCCGCACCGTAGCCGCGGGCCGGTTCGCGCACGACCTCTGCCCCGGCAGCTCGCGCGCGCACAGCGGTTGCATCCGTCGAGCCGTTGTCGCAAACAATGATCTGATCCAGCAGAGGCTCGCCATCTTGCGTCAGCGCCCTCAGTCCGCGGATGACTTGCGCCACCGCTTGCGCCTCGTTCAGGGCGGGAACGATGACGCTGATTCGGTGACCCTGAAACATTCGCTGTCTGGCGCTCGCATGATGTGCAAAGTGTCAGACCCGCAGACGCGCCAAAGGTTTGGTCTGTGAGTGCTGTCCATCGCTCTTTCGGGGACCGTTTCGGTGTGTTCGCCGGGGGGCTGGCTCTGCTGCTCGCCTATCTGTGGCTGTTTCCCCTGCAGCGGCCCGGATTGGAGAGCGCGTTCGCAGGCTACCTGGTCGTCACCGGGCTGGCAGCCGCCATCATTGCGCTGCTGGCCCGGGCGCAACAGCGAGCCCCGGGTTTTCTGAACCTGGGCGGGCTGCTGTTCTGGGCGCTGGCGTTTCGATTGGCTGCGTTGTCTGCCGCGCCGCTGATGGAAGACGACCCGTACCGCTATCTCTGGGACGGCTGGGTCACCTTGAGCCTGGGCAGTCCCTACGGGGTGGCGCCGGCATCGTTCTTCGATTCGGCGTTGGTGCCCGAGGACTGGGAGTCCGTGCTGGACGCCGTCGCCTACCCTGCGGTGCCCACGGCCTATGGCCCCACCGCCCAGGGGCTCTTCGCGCTCAGCGCGCAGCTGTTTGCCACCTCCATCTGGCCGCTGCAGTGCCTTGCGCTGGCGGGGGATCTGGCCATCCTGGGACTGTTGCTCTGCCTGGTTCCGGCGCGCCAGCGCCCCTGGGTCGCGTTGCTGTACGGCTGGTGCCCGCTGGTGATCAAGGAGTTCGCCAACAGCGCGCACATCGACAGCGTGGGCGTTGCGCTGCTGTTGGCCGCGCTCGCCCTGACGCATCGAGCCCGCGGCGTGCCCAGCGGGGCATTGCTGGCCCTGGCTGTGGGCGTCAAGCCCTTTGCGTTGCTGGCCGCGCCCTTTCTGCTCGCAAACCAGCGTGCGCGCGGCGCTATCGCAGCGCTGCGATGGCCCGCTGCCCTGGCATCGCTGATGACCTTCGCCCTGATCGCCTGGCCACTGGGGCTAGACCGGGCGCTGGCACCGGCGGGCCTTGCCGCCATGGCAGGCAGCTGGGTGTTCAACGCGCCGTTGCACGAAGCGGTGCTGCGGTGTTGCGGTGCCACCGCACGTCAGGGCGTGGGCCTGGCGTTGTTGCTGGGCGTCGGGGCGTTTCTGATGTTCGCGTGGTGGCGCTGGCTGCGCGCCGCCGATGACCTGCGCGCCCCCGGACGCTGGCCGTTACTGGAAGTCTTCGGGCTGTTTCTGCTGGCGCTGCCCGCGCTCAATCCCTGGTACCTGATCTGGGTGCTGCCGTTTGCGTTGCTGCGCCCTGGGCCGGCTGCGGCCAGTCCCTGGGTGGCTGCCGTCGCGCTGGCGCTCAGCTACGGCAGCGGCATCAACCTGCCCGGATCGGAACTCGGTCTCTACGAGCACCCGCGCTGGGTGCTCGGGCTGGAGTTCGCCGCGATTTACGCGGCTGTGGCGCTGGACCTGTACCGCTGGCAACGGTTCGCGCGCTAGCCGTTCGTCAGCTTCAGCTTGTAGCGCTTGTTCAGGTAGTACAGCACCAGGCGTGCCTGCTCCGGCTTCAGGCCGGTGAGGGCGCGCTGCTCGGGGGCGTCGCAGTTGACCAGGGCGCTGGCGAATTCGCCCGCCGGGCCGCCGCGGAACGGCTTGAGGGCGCGTCGCCGGAGCTTTCGGGGTTTGTCCTCGGACTGCAGGCAGTACGAGATTTTCGCAACGCCGGGCTCGCGGCCCAGGTACACGGATTTGCCGTACTCGTAGCGCTCGTCAACGACGCGCTGGGGCGCCTGGATGCCGCCGGCGCCGCCGATGGTGCCAGAGGCCGTCGACAGCGGGCTCCAGGCGAGCAGGGTGCCCAGGGCGGCGAGCGGCAGAAGGGAGCGCTTGACCATGTATCGCATCGGCGGAAGACTCTTTCCCATGAATTTACCATCCGAGTCGCGATTTTCCGCAAAGTTCACAGCCCATTGGATTTTGCTGCTCTCCTGCCTCTGCCCTGGGCTTGCGGTTGCCGACCAGTCTCTGGATGCTGCAAGCCTGCGACTGGACGCGCTCAAGGCCGAGATTCGCAGCGATTACCCCACCGTCCGCCATCGCAGCATCGACGAGGTGCGTCATGCAGACGCGCCCCTGCTTCTGGTCGATGTGCGTAGCGCAAAGGAGTATGCCATCAGCCGGCTTCCCGGCGCCGTCCACCTGGATGACCGGCAAGCGCTCTTGGCCTACGCACGGTCGCACCCGGAAACTGAACTGGTGCTGTACTGCTCGGTGGGCGTGCGCTCGTCGCGCGCGGTGCAGTGGCTGCAGGCCCAGGGCGTTGCCCACGCGCGGAACCTGGAAGGATCCATCTTTGAGTGGCACAACCGCGGTTTGCCGATGGAAAACGATCGGGGCGCGACCGACGACGTGCATGGCTACAACCTGTTCTGGCGATCTCGTTACCTGTCCGAAGACTAGCCCTCCCCTGCGGCAGCAGGCGGCGCTCCGCGCCGTGCCAGCATGCTCTCTCAGGGGCCCAGGCGCCTGCCATGTACGCCTGTTTCTCCGTAACAGGCCTGTAAAAACAGAATGGTCAACGTTGGATGTTGCTGCGTCGGTGCGTATGAGTGTATGACACACCCATCGGGGCAGGCGAGGCATTGTCTTGCGCCCGCCCAGCCAGGAGATACCTGATGCAGTCTTTTACTTCGGCTCTGGAGAATTTTTTTGGCGGTGCTGTGCCACCCGGCCTCGTCAGCGCGCTCGTTGGGCTGGCGATTCTGGTCGTTGGCTTGATTGTCGTGCGCTTTATCGCCTCGATTTTCAGGCGCCTGCTATCCCGGGCCAGCTTTCTGTCCCGAACCGATGCTGAGGGCAAGGTCACCAGTTTCGTGGGCCCGATTGTGAGTCTGATCCGAGCGGTGCTGACGATTTTCGTTCTGATGGCAGTATTGCAACACTTCGGTTTGACCGACGTGCTGGCGCCTCTTAAAGATCTGGCCAACAAGTTTCTGGCTGCTGTTCCAAATATCATAGGCGCTGGCGTGATCGGCTACGCGGGCTGGGTCATCGCCAAAATCGTGTCGGAGCTGGTAGGCGTCGCGCTTGGCAAGGTTGATGAGCAGATTGCGCAGCGTACCGGCAACGCCGACATCAAGGTCTCCGGTTTCGGCAGCGCTTTCGTGTTCGGTGGGGTCCTGTTGCCGATCGTTGTTGCCGCCCTGGGTGTTCTGAACATACCGGCCATCTCCGATCCGGCCTCTGCAATGATCGGCAAGCTGATGGCAGCGGTCCCGAACGTCGTTGGCGCCGGTATTATCGTCCTGGTTGCTTACTTCGTAGCCCGGTTTGTGGTTTACATGTTGACGGGCTTGTTGGAGGGCATGAACTTCAATGCGTTGCCAGAAAGACTGGGCGCGCAGTCTTTGTTTCGCGGCGACTACACAGCAACTCGGCTGGTTGGTGCGGCCATCATGTTCTTCTCGATGCTTACTGCCGTCACGGCTGCTGTGGACACCCTTGGGATTGAGGTCATCTCAATGATCTTTGCGCGAGTGCTTGAGTTTGGCGGAGGCATTCTGATGGGAGGGGTCATCCTGCTGATTGGCAACTTCCTGAGTCAGCTGGCGTACACCAGGCTCAGTGCCACGGGCGCAACAGGTTTTGCCAACATCGCGCGCTTCGCGATCATCGGGCTCGTTGTCGCGATGGGCCTGAAGGCGATGGGCCTTGCGGATAACATCGTCAACATGGCTTTTGGTCTGACCTTGGGTAGCGTCGCGGTTGCCGGCGCGCTGGCCTTCGGATTCGGCGGGCGAGATGCAGCCAAGACGATAGCCGATCGGTGGGCTTCGCGGCTCCCGTAGCGGTGGGGTCATCCCGGCCCATGGTGTGCTTACACAATCGGTGCAAGATGGGCCGGGAATCGGGGATCGCAACCTGTAGTATCGGACGGCGGTAACTTTGTTTTTCGGGTTCCCCATGACTTACTTTGTGTCTCTGTTCTCTGCGCTGATCCTTGTCGTTATGGCTGTGCCGGCAGGGGCCATCGAGTTCGAAGACATCAGCGACAGCTCCGGCGTGAGCACCATTCGCTCGGAAACCTGGGGCGCCTCCTGGGGCGACTTCAACGGCGACGGCTACCCGGACATCTTCGTCAACAATCATCGCAACCCCGCGAGCCTGCTGCAGAACAACGCCGACGGCACCATGACGGACGTGTCCTTGCAGGTAGACGTGCTGTCTGGTTGGACATTCACGTCCAAGGACACCCACGGCGCTGCCTGGGGCGACTACGACAATGACGGCGATCAGGACCTGACCATGCCGCACCGGTTCTTTTTCGAGAACCGCGGCGGCCGTTTGTTCGACACCGTCGACACCATTGGCTCTTTCCCCCGGAACGAGTTCGGCAACGGGGCCATGTGGTTCGATCACAACAACGATGGCCTGCTCGATTACAAGATCCGGCTCCGTGGCGGCCGCACGGCGGTCCAGGGCACGGACGGCAAATTCACGAACATCGAGAACACCGGGCTGGACTGCGGCGGCAACACCTTTGCCAAGGCCGGTCAGTTCCTGCAGATGGCGGACCTGGACGGCCAGGGCCGCATGGAGGTGCTTTGCGGCCTCTTTGACGGCACCTATCCGGGGCAGGATCGCATCTACTCCCTACAAACTGGTTTTGCGACGACCATTCCCTTTCCCGCAACGCGTCCCGTACGCGATGTGGCGCTGGCGGACTTCGACAACGACGGCGACATCGACATCTTTCATGTGAAGGGCGCTCTGCGCATCTCTGACTTCATTCAGGTCGACAGCAATCGCGTCGAAGCCTTTATGAACGTCACAAACGACAACCTCAAATCGCTGCGCTTTCAGGCGACTGGTGTTGTTGATTTCGATATCGACTGGAACGAGGGCGACGAAGGCGGCCAGCTCAACCGGACCGGCAACCCGGAGGAGCGGATGCGCATCGGCGCCGGCGGTCGCCAGCCGGCGAATGTGCAGTTCTCCCTGGACCCCGCTAATCCGGACAACTGGGGCCAGATCAGCTTCGATCCCGCCACCGACAAGGTGTTCGTGATCGGCTACGAGCCTGCGACGACGACCTGGACCATCTCGCTGCCCGGAGCCTTTGCGAACGAGGTCGCGCACATCGCCGTCAGCTCGACAGCGGCGGTGACGGGGCTCGAAATGACTGGCACCACCAGTAATGACCAGGCCGCCGTGCCGCTGTTGCTGGTAAACGACGGCTTTGGCAATTTCACCGACGGCACCGCGGCGGCGGGCTTCGGCGCCGAGCTGTGTGTCAGTACCGCGGCGGGGGACTTCGACAACGACATGGATCAGGACCTGTACCTGGTCTGCCGGGGTGGGTCACAGAACCTGCCCAATGTGTTCTACGAAAACCAGGGCAACGGTCAGTTCCTGCGCCGCACGGTGTCGGGCGCTACCGGGCAAGTGGGCGTGGCGGTCGGAGCCGACCGGCTGGGCGCGGGCACCGGCGACAGTGTCGCCATGGCAGATCTGGACGTCGATGGCTTTCTTGACCTGTTTGTGACGAACGGGCTGAACCTGAGGCCGCGCAACTACGGCGGCGCCCACGCGTTGTTTCGAAACCTGGGCAACAGCAATCACTGGCTGCAGTTCGATCTGCAGGGCACCACCAGCAACCGTGACGGGATCGGTGCGCGCGTGCTCGTCACAACCCCCGATACGGTCGTGCAGCGGCGCCCTATGTGTGCGGCAAGCCGCAATACGCGCCGGGGAGCGACCGCGGCTTGTTCCTGTGGAAGAACTGCTTTAGTGGGCGCTGGCAGCTGCGCGCCACCGGCGGCGGCACGGACACGCTTTACAGTGGCCGCATCGTCAGCAGCGCAAGCGTGACCAATATCACCGGCGTCAATCTCGAGGCCAACGACAGCCTGGATACCGCTGACGCGACCGACGTCAGCTTTGCGCTACAGTCCGGGACCTTCGGCCAGGACGGCGTCGATTTTGAGATCGATCTGGAAGCGGACGCCTGCTTTGAGGTGTCCGCCAATCCGGTGGCCGGCGTGGTGGTCGGCGAGCTGGGCAAGCCTTACCTGTCGCGCTTTGATTTGAATACCCTCGGTGCCTGCCAGGGCGGCCCGGCCGCAGACAGCGATGGCGATGGCGTGGATGATGCCGTTGATAACTGCCCCCTGGTGCCCAACGCTGACCAGCGCAACACCGACGGCGCCATCGACGGCGGCGACGCCTGCGACCCGGACGACGACAACGATAATCTCACCGACGCCGAAGAAGCCGCGCTCGGTACCGATCCGCTCAACCCCGATACGGACGGCGACGGGCTGAACGACGGCGAAGATCCGCAGCCACTGGTGCCCGGCAACCCCGGCGGGGATGCCTGCGGCGCGCCTACCATCGATGCGCGAACGCAGCGGGGCACTTTCCTGTGGTCGGACTGCGACGGCAGCAATCGCTGGCACCTGCGCAGCACCGGGGGCAGCACGCCCAGCGGCCTCGTCTTTCGCGGCTCGTTCCGCACCTTGCCGGCGCAGCCGAATCTGCAGCCCGTGAACATCGAAGCATCCGATGATCTGTCTCTCGCCGGCGGCGACCTGGCGTACACCCTGCGCGTGTGGGGCAGTGGCACCGACGGCTTCGACCTGACCGTCACTTCAGACACCTGCTTTGTGCCGAGTGACGCGCTCCCGGTCTGGTTGGGCAGCGCGGCGATCCCGCTGACCGGCAGCAGCTTTAAGCTGGACGATCTGGGCGAGTGCGCGCTGGATCAGGACACGGACGGCGATGGCCTGAGCGACGCCGAAGAGGTCGCGATCGGAACGTCGCCCACGGAGCCCGACACGGACGGCGACCGGCTCGATGACGGCGACGAGGTGAATACCTACGGCACCGATCCGCTGCAGCGCAACACGGATCGCGATGGCCTGACGGACTTCGTTGAGATCCAGTTCAAGGGCACCGACCCGCT
>CAZXIJ010000060.1:0-12444 GCA_964640725.1 uncultured Pseudomonadales bacterium
ACGCCTGGGTGGCTGGCGGTGCGTTTCTGGTCTGGTGGTTTGCGTTCGCCAACCAGTAGATACGGCCCGGCTGCTGGCTGAGCATTTTCTTGACACTCTGCGCTGTTCGCGCCCGATATCGCCAGCCGGTCATTCTGCCCGACCGTCGGTCAGAATGACCGGCCATGCTCTGACGCCGGGGCCTGTCGGCGCAGCGCTCGGCCTGTGCGTCCGCCACGACGGGGATTGAGGCCGCTGGCATAACCATTGCTTCCTTCTGGCTGAACGAGCGGTCTTCCAGGCCGGCTCAGGTCTATCACCCAGCAAGGAGAATTCCATGGAAACTACCGCCAACAGCTCCCAAACAGCAGCGGAAAACAGCACTGAGCCTGCGATCGCGCCGACGGCTGAGCGATTTGCGAAGAAAGCCCACGAAACCATCGATCGGGTATCTGACGGTGCGGTTCGCACGGAGCAGGAGCTGCGGGACAGCATCGCGAAAGCCGAAGCGCAGCTGCAGGCCTACCGGCAAAAAGCCGAGCACAGTGCTGAAGAACAGGTCGAACAGGTCCGGACCTTTATCGAGAAGAAGCCGGTGCAGAGCGCCGGCATTGCCTTCGCGGCCGGGCTAATCCTCTCGCGACTGCTGCGCTAGCAATGCCGGAACCTCATGCCACCCAGCCTTTTGCCGAAGCGGGTCCCGGTGCGCACAGCAACGAGCTGTCGGCGCAAGCGGTTGCCATGGCCTCGGAGGCCATGCCCTTCGTGACCGCTATGTACGAAGTTGCGCGCGCCGAGGTGTCCTTGAGCCGCGCGGCAGCGGGCCAGCTGCTGATCATGGGGGTTCTGGCTGGTGCGGCCGGGGGCCTGACTCTGCTGGCGCTGCAGGGGTTCGCGCTGGCGGCAATGATCAGCTGGGCGCATCTGTCCTGGCCGGCAGCCATGGCGGGCGTCATGCTTCTGGATCTGTCCCTCACCGTGGCGGCGTATTGGCGAGCACGCAGGCTGCGCAGGCTGATCGGCCTCAAGCAGACCTGCGAGGTTGCCGGCCGCGCCTGGCAAGCGTTCGGGACGCCGGGCTCGGTGTCGCAGCGATGATGGGGCGTCGTGTCAGCGCGCGGGCCAGAGAGCTCGCGCTGCTCGGACAGATCGCCGAAGCGAGGGCGGGGCTGTTTCGGATCGAAGGGGACCGGTGTATTCAGACGTTGGTGCAGCGGAGCGCGCCCGAGACGCGGCTGCTCGGAGCGGCCGGCGCCGGCCTGGTTGCTGGCCTGCTGTGGCCGACCGCGAACGCCAATCCAGACGCCACCCCCGCCGCCGGCGAAAGCGCGAAATCGCGGGCGCGGGCGGACGCTGAGAGAGGGACAGCGTCGGAGCAAGCGCGGGAGCCCGGCGGGCAAACTGGTGCCCTTGCCCGGACCGGTCACGCCACTGGCTCGCTCCTGATCTCCGCAGCCATCAAAACGCTGGCTGACGCTCTGGTCAAAAGAGCGTTGAGGCGATACGGAATGGCGGCCGACGACGGGGCGGGCCGTGCGTCAGCAAGCCAGCGCTAGCGGCATGTCCGCTGAGTACCGCCAACCGGTCGAGCGCGAACCTTCGCGTCGTCAGCGGTTCGCAGGTCCTTCGGAGGGCGGGCAATCGTCCGTCGCCCTGAGTGTGCTGGCCTGGCTGGCGGTGCTGTACACCCTGTACTTTGCAGCTCCGATCCTGATACCGGTGCTGCTCGCCGTTCTTCTTGCCTTCGTGCTGTCCCCGATTGTCCGCGGCCTGCAGAGCCTGCACCTGCCGCGCAGTTTGGCTGCGGGGATCGTTGTGTTTGGGCTGGTCGCAGCCCTGGGCTTTGGCCTGGTCAAGCTTGGCGAGCCCGCAGCAGAATGGTTTTCCGCGGCGCCGGAAAAGCTTCGAGCCCTGGAGCCCCAGCTTCGCACCCTGCGGGAGCCCGTAGATGTGTTGCGCGAGGCAACCTCTGGCGTCGAAGAACTCACCGAGCTGCAGCCAGCCGATGACGCGCTGGAGGTCAAGGTTCAGCAGCGACCGTTCCTGGCTGCGGCGCTCTCAGGCACGCCGCGCGTGCTCGCCAGCGGGACAGCGGCCGTGTTTTTCCTGTTCTTCCTGCTGGCTGCCGGCGATCATCTCACCCAGAAAGTCGTGCGCGTCTTTCCACGGCTGTTTCGCTCCAGAGACATTCGCGAAGTCGGGCTGGCCGTCGAAGCGGAGATTTCCGGCTACCTGCTGACGATCACGCTCATCAATCTGGGTCTCGGGGCGCTGACTGCCGGGTGGCTATGGCTGCTTGGCATCGAGAACGCGATGCTGTGGGGGTTGCTGATTGCTCTGTTTAACTTTGCGCCCTACATCGGCTCTGTGGCCAGTATGATCTTGCTTGCCGTTGTGGCATTGCTGCAGGTCGATCTGCAGAGCAGCCTGGTTCTGGTCGTGGGAGGGTACGCAGTGCTAACGCTGATTGAAGGACAGCTGATTACTCCGTTTCTTGTCGGGCAGCGATTGGCGCTTTCACCCTACGTCATCTTCCTGGCGATCTTGCTGTTTGGCTGGTTGTGGGGGCTCGCTGGCGTGTTGATGGCGGTACCGATTCTGGTTTGCCTCAAGATCGTTGGTAGTCATGTGCCGGGCGCTGGCGTTCTTGCGTCGATCATTGCCCGGGAAGAAACCGAAGCTGGCCCGAGCGAGCCTCCCGACCGCCAGGCGTCCGGCCTGTTGCGCCGGTGAGCGAAGAGCCGGGCAGCATGCCCGCACCGAGCCCGTCATCGGAGCAGGGGCAGGCAGAGCGTGAGGCGCTCGGCCGCCTGGATCGGCTGGCCTGGTTCCTGGATAACGCCATACGGCTGCCCGGGGGGTTCAGGATCGGGTTTGACAGCCTTGTCGGCCTGATTCCGGGGCTCGGTGACGGACTCGGCATGCTCACGTCCAGTTACATACTTCTCGAGGCAATCCGCGCCGGGGTCGGCCGCGCAGTGCTGCTGCGCATGGTCGCTAATGTGGCGATTGAGTCTGCCGTAGGCATTGTCCCGATCGTCGGAGATCTGTTCGATATGGTGTGGAAGAGCAACACCCGGAACGTCGCATTGCTCCGAGCTCACGCCACAGCGCCGGAGCGCGTCGGTCAGCGTTCCTGGGGTTTCCTTGCGCTCTGCGTGCTCGTTCTGCTGAGCGCGGCGGCTCTTGTGCTTTGGCTCACCGTCGCTCTTCTCGGAGCGCTGTTTGGACTTCTTTCCTGAGGGAGCACTCGGGCCACGGGCGAGCAGCGGCCCGCAGTTGTTGATGTTGGCCCGTTATTTGCTGCTTGATACTCACCATCAACGCGGCCACGGCCGCTGACTTGTACCGTAGGAGGAGAATTTCATGTTTGGATGGGCTGTTACATTTTTGATCGTTGCGATCGTCGCCGGTGCCCTTGGCTTGAGCGGAATCGCAGGCACTGCGACAAACATCGCCTGGGTGCTGTTTGTTATCGGGCTAATCGTCGCTGCTGTGATGTTTGTCAGGGGCCGGTCAACCGGGCTCTAGCAGCGATATCGCGGGCCAGCGCCTTGCTACATGCTGGCTTTGGAACGCAAAGAGACCGCTGCAGAGCGGTCTCTTTTTTTTGCCGGTACGTTGGCTGGCAAGGCTCAGGGAGTGTCCGGGCGGGCCGCAGCCCGCCCTTCGCTGCGCCGGCAAATCTTGCCGCTCTGACGCAAGATCTGCCGATGCCGCTGCGGTTCAGAGCTTTTCGCACCACCGGTCGATCTCCTCATCGACCTCCTCCTTCGTCTTGCCGTAGGCTGCCTGGATGCGCCCGGCCAGTTCTTCGCGACGGCCCAGCACGACTTCCAGCTCATCGTCCGTCAGCTTGCCCCATTTTTTCTGGGCCTGACCTTTGTACTGACTCCACTTCCCTTCGATTTGATCCCAATTCATGGCAATTCCTGTGTTGTTAAAGTATCGGTGTTGAATGGCGTTGCAGCCGTTCACATTTACGGCTGCAATGCTTGTGCCAAAGCGCTGCTAACTGGCGCGGTCGTTGCATTGCCACAGACTTCAGCTCGGGCTTGCCATGCCCCTGCTCAGAACAGCAATGCAGCAGGGCCATGATGGTCCGCAAGGCAACGGAGCGAATTCATGACGCACAGCGGTTCCACCCTCTCTGCCGATTCCCGGCTGGCGCTTCTCGCGTCGCACGGAATTCTCTTGGCCTCGGCCGGACACGAACTGATGAACCAGCAGAACGGGGTGCAGATGAACGGCCACCTGATCAAGACCCTCGTGCAACAGCAGGGGCCGGGAGAGTTTCCGCAGCTCGATGACATTGTGCGTGCATCGGACCGCCTGGTGGCAGAGTCCCGGCGTTCCGTGGAGATGTTTGCACGCTTCCGCACTCTTGCCCTGGCTATCGATCGGGAAGCGCAGAGCGGGGCGGTCGAGGACGCGCTGCAGCTGGCTGTGTCTGTGACCACCTTGCTGTCGGCCAGCTGTGGATCTCTGGCGCAGCGAGTCCGAATTCAGTGCCCGACGGACGTGACTGCGCCGGCACCCTACATTGTGGGCCTCGGGGCGTTGCTGTTCTGGCTGGTTCGAGACGATGCTGGCGAGATCGAGATGGCCGTCGCCGGGCCCGAAACGGAGATTCGCTGGCGCGCCGCCAGCGAATCGCTGGCTAGCGCGCAGCGCCAGCTGCTCGAACAGAGGCAGGCTGACCATCCGGAGGCCACTGCGCTGGCGTGCTGGCTGGACGAGCAGAAGGTACAGATCGACATCGCCAGCGATGGCGCCGCGCTGGTGCTCAAAATCGCCCACGGGACCTTGCTCCGTTAAGATACGCCGGCGCAACGGGACCCCGCGATCATGGCTGCTGTACTGCTGATAGACGATGAAGCGAGTTTTACCTCGGCGCTGGCGGAGCTGCTGCGTGCGCACGACCACAGCGTGGTAACCGCAGACTCCCTGGGTGCCGCCCGCGCGACCCTTGCCCGCTCCGACCAAAGCTGGGACCTGCTGATGATTGACCTGATGCTGCCAGACGGCAACGGGCTCGAGCTGCTGGACGAGGTCGACCGCGAGCTGGTCGGCCAGACGGTGGTCATGACGGGACACCACAGCATCAAGAGCGCCATCAAGCATCTGCACGGGCCGGGCATCCAGTACCTGACGAAGCCTATAGAGTTTGCCGAGCTGCAGCGCATCCTTGACCAGGTCGAGCCTGACGATCAGGCGGACGGCGGGCAGCCAACACTTCACTTCGGTTGCCTGATCGGCGAGTCAGAGGTCATGCAGGCGCTCTATGCGCAGATCGAGCAGGTGGCGCCAACGGACACGACGGTCCTGATCAACGGCGAGAGCGGAACCGGCAAGGAACTGGTCGCCGAAGCGGTCCACACGGCAAGCAAAGTGCCCGGCCCCTTTTTGCCGGTCAACTGCGGCGCGCTCAGCAGTGAGCTGGTCGCCAGCGAGCTGTTCGGACACGAGGTGGGCAGTTTTACCGGGGCGCGCAAACGCCATCTGGGCGTGTTCGAGCGCGCGTCCGAAGGAACCTTATTCCTGGACGAGATTACTGAGATGCCTCTGGATCAGCAGCCCCATCTGCTGCGGGCGATTGAGTCCGGGCAGATTGCCCGGGTCGGCGGCGAAGCCCTGATCCCGGTCGCACCGCGGCTGGTCGCCGCAAGCAACCGCAATCTGGGCGAGGCGATCGCTGAGGGGGCCTTGCGCGAAGATCTGTATTTTCGATTGAGCGTTTTCCCGGTGCAAGTGCCTCCGTTGCGGGAGCGCCGTGACGATGTGCCGATCCTGGCCAGCGAGTTTTTGCGCAGGCTCAACCTGAAATACGGCACGGCGAAAAACCTGGGAGAGGAGGCGCTGGAGAGGCTTTGCCAGTGGAGCTGGCCAGGCAACGTTCGCGAACTCAAGCACCTGATGCACCGTGCCTACATCGGCACGCCGGCACAGGACGGCGTCCTGCTGATTCCCGAACGCCTGGAAGACCCGATTGCCCGGTCCAACGCCGCCATCGAACCGGGCAGAACCGTTCGGGATGTCGAGCGGGAACTGATACTGGCGACGGTTCGACACTTTGACGGGAATCGTAAGGAAGCCGCACAGATGCTCGGTATCAGCATCAAAACGCTCTACAACCGGCTCACGGGCTACCAGAAGGACGGCGTGGAGATTTGATCTCCGTCGCGCCGGTTCGCGCGGTGGCCGCTAGCCTATGTTAGTGCTCTCGCTGAATAGCGGGCCTAAGATCCGGCGGCATTCAAGGATCCGGAGCGCTCGAAGTTGCCCAAGGCACCGCCCATCAGTCAGCTGGTTGATGAACTCAGTTCCCTCAGCCTGAGCGCTGACATTGCCCGATCCCTGATTGACGATTCCGTCTCGAGCGAGCTCTCTGTGGCGGTGGAGCGGTTGGACCGGTGCGCGAAGCGTTGCGTGACGCTCCTCCGAGCCATTCAGGATCCAGGCAAGAACGGCGGCAGCTAGGGCGCCGTAGCCTGACCTGGCCGGATCAGCTGCTTGAGCTTCTCAAGGTCTACGGGCTTGGGCAGATAGTGGTCAAAGCCGGCGGCCAGGAAGCGCGCTTCTGCTGCGGCGCCGACCTCGCCGGTTGTCGCAACGAAGGTTGTCGCTGCCAGGTTGCTCATGGCTTTGAGTTCCTGGAGCAACAGAGGGCCGTCGATATCCGGCAGGTTAACGTCCAGCAGGCACAGGTCTGGCGTAACAGTTTGAAGCAGGTGGCGGGTCTCATTGCCGTTGTGCGCAGTGTAAACCTCGCATTGCTCTAGCTGCAGCAGCTGAGCGAGCGCCGCGGAGCTGTCTGCATGATCATCGACAACGAGCACCGTAGCTCCGGGCGGTGGCCGATTGGCTTGGTGCATCAAGCGCTTGAGCGTGTTGACCAGCAGCTCTGCATCGACGGGCTTGGCCAGGAAGGCATCGAAGCCCGCAGCAAGGGCTCGGTCCTGATCGCCTTTCATTGTCTGGGCCGTGAGCGCGATGATCGGGCCGCTGTGGCCCTCTTCGCGCAGGGTTCGTGTGAGCGCCAGCCCATCCATGCGAGGCATCTCGATATCGAGCAGCAACAGATCAAATCGATCCGGAGCCGCTCTGACTTCCCGCAGGGCTTCAACGCCATCGGACACCGGGCATACCGTTGCGCCGCAGTGGGTGAGCAGCTCCGAGGTGGTGGCGAGGAGTTCAGCGCTGTCTTCGGCGATCAGGACCGTTCCCCGGAGCGCGGCCAGGGCGGGCGCGGCGACGGGCTGCTCCTCGGCAGGGATCACCTCTATTTCCGTCAGCATCCGAGCGCCGTCGATGTTTCCTGCGGGCAAGGACACCAGAAATCGGCTGCCCTCGTTCGGAACGCTCTCTGCGCGAATCGATCCCCCCATCTTGTCCAGGAGGCGGCGCGAGATGCTCAGCCCCAGCCCCGTGCCCCCGAAACGTTGGGCGATATGGCGCCCGCCCTGTTGGAAAGGCTCGAAGAGCTGTGCGATCCGGTCCGCAGGGATGCCGATGCCGGAATCCTCGACGATGAGCACGAGGTCGGGCGCTTTGTAGCCAACGGTGATGCGGACAAAGCCGCGTTCCGTAAACTTGATGGCGTTGCTGACCAGATTCCCCAGAATCTGCCGGAGCCTTACCCGATCGGACTGAATGATCTCCGGGAAAGGGCTGCTGACCTCTACCTGTAGCGCCAGGTTTTTCTGGGCGGCACGCACCTGCATCATGGACATCAGATCGTCCAGCAAAGACGCCATGGCCACAGGTTGGTTGATGACTTCCAGCTGCTCAGCCTCAATTTTAGAGAGGTCCAGAATATCGTTGAGCAGTTCAAGAAGGCTGTTTGCGTTGCGTTTGATCGCGGTTGCTCGTTCCTGGCTGGCGGCCTGATCAAGCGCCACGTCAGAGCGCAGCATCAGATCCGCATGGCTGACGATGGCAGACAGGGGGGTTCTGATATCGTGGCTGACGCTCGCCAGAAACTCGCTCTTGGCTCGGCTTGCGGCATCCGCATCGAGCAGGGCGGCAGTCAGCTGCTGCTCCTGAGCAATTCTCGGGGAGGCGTCAGAGAACGACACGACGGCGCCAACGACCTCGCCATCTACAAGGATCGGCCGCGAGTTGTGATCGACTCGCAGCGCAGCGCCGCTGCGCGTCCAGTAGGTCGTGTCCTGGATTGACAGCATGCGTCCCTCGCGCAGGGTGGCCAGAGTCTGGCTGTCTTCTTCCTTGCGCGGTGTGCCGTCAGCATGGCTGTGCTGAATGGCCTCGTGCATGTTCCGCCCCACCAGCTGGTCTTCGCTGCGGTAGCCGAGCAGGCGCAGCCCGGTGTCGTTGCAGAACGTGCATTTGCCCTCCACGTCAAGCCCGTAGATGCCCTCTGCCGTCGTGTTGATCAGGGTCAGCAGCTGGGCGGCGGTCTGCACCTCTTTGCCCTGCGCGGAATAGACGGACGACACATCTTTCTGAAAACCCACAAAATTGGTGAGCTGGCCTGCGCTGTCGAACACGGGGCTGATGCTGAGGCTGTTCCAGAACGCCGTCCCGTTCTTGCGATAGTTCACCAGGGTGACATTGAGCGCATCGGCTTGCGCGATGGCGCTGCGTATCAGGTCAACGCTCGCGGGGTCGGTCCCCGGGCCCTGCAGAAATCGGCAGTTGTGGCCCAGTACCTCGTGCCGCTCGTATCCGCTGATTTCGAGAAACCCGTCGTTGCAGTAGATGATCGGCATCTCTGGGGATCGGGCGTCGGCGATGCAGATGCCCTGTTGTGCTGCCTCAATTGCCGCCCGGTAAAGAGACAGGCTGGCTTCTGCCTGCCGGCGGAGCGTCGTGTCGCGAACCGTTGCGAAGAGCAGGTCCTCGCCGTCCACGGTGATTGCGGTGACGTTGACCTCGGCCGGGAAAGTGCTCTGATCTGCGCAGTGAACCAGGGTTTCGAAGCCCCGGGCACGGCCTGCGGTAGCATCCGTGAACAGGCGGTCGAGTGCGGCCCGGTCCAGATTCGGTTCCAGCCGGGCGACGGTCATGCTCGCCCACGCAACGCGGTCATAGCCGGTGAGCTGCCGCATCGCTGGATTGACGTAACGAAAGCGTCCCTTGCGATCAAGCAGCAGCTGCCCGTCAGTGGTCTGCTCTGACATCAGCCGAAAGTGGCGGGGCACAGGTTTTGTCATGAGCGATTGGGAATGCTGGTGCGTTGAAAAATTTCCAACAGTGTTATTGCCCAGGGTACGCAGAGGCGGTCGCGTCCAGGTGCAGATGCCTTGAGTCGTAGTCGCCGAGTGCCGCCATCTCCTGCTGGTTCCGGAGCGTCACGTGCTGGCCGTCGTAGTCGATGTGTCCGAGCCGAACGAGTTGACGCAGCGTGCGATTCGTATGCACGGCGGAGAGCCCGAGAATATCGGCGATATCGGTCTGGGTCAGCGGCATTCGCATGGTCTTGCCTTCGGTGAGCGCCACGAGCTCCAATCGGCGATGTAGATCCAGGAACAGGTGGCAGATGCGCTCCAGGGCAGAGCGTCGTCCTAAGCGAACAATCTGCTCCCGAAGCATGCCTTCCTCCTGTGCCATGGACCACCACAGCCCAGCGGTCAGGCCTGGCAGCGCGATCATCAGCTCTTGAATTACTTCACGACGATAGGCGCGGATAACGCTCGGCTCCAGCGCAACGACCTCATGATCAGCGCTGGCTGTGACTGCGACGTCGGGGGTGATCATGTCGCCCGGCACCAGGACGTGCACAATCTGCCGGCTGCCCGCGGGCGTATAGCGACACCGGGCCGCCCAGCCTTGCTGCACGAGCAGCAGCTCGTCCTTGCTGTCCCCGCGCTCGATCACTCTGTCGCCAGCCCGGTAGCTCTGCTCGTTGCAGGGCATCTGTTCCAGTCGTGCAAGATCCGAGCTGGATACCTGGTAGTGGCGGTGTAGCCGGCGGGAGAAAGCCTCGAAAGGCATGAGCGATTCTCGTTGTTCTGGACGATCCACTATACCCTCAGAGCGTAATCCGAGTGATCCCGAAGGTAGCCGGCAACCAGCCGGCGATAGCGACTGCCATTGGCCTCGACGGCTTGCCGGCTGCGGAGTAGTCGCAGGGCGGGGAGAAGTTCCTGCAGCTCTGTGAGCGCTTGGCGCTCGAACAGCGTGCCAACCAGATCCAGCCTTGCTTTCTTCTCGATTCCCCGGGTTACGCCGTGGTCAAGCAGGGTTTCGCTCGCTCGCTCCAGCAGTTCGTGCATCGCCTCGGTGCGTGCAATATAGGGGGCCAGGCTCGTGGTCGAGCGCAGCTGCGCCAGCAGTGTTTGCTCCAGTGCCAAATGATGTGCCCCCAGTAGCTTGCGGAAGGCGCCGAGCGCGGCTGGGCCTTGAGGCTCGCTTCCGGGAAGTCCGGCACGCCAGAGCATCAGGCGTAGCTTTCGCTGATCTGACTCGATGGCCTCGCCGAAGCCGCTTGTGCTGATGGCAGACGGCATGGCACCTTCCTTCCTTGCTTGCGTCCGGTTGCATAATGGCTGCCGGGCCTTGAGTTGCCGCGGGGTGACCCAGCCCGGCTAGCATCTGCGATTGATTGCAGCTTGTCGTTGATCTGAGTTAGACGGTTGGGAGACGATGTGAAGAGCCTCTTATTGGACCAGTGGTACCGCATCCGCTCCAGTTACTGGTTCGTGCCGCTCCTGATGGTCGCCGGTGCGGCAATCGCCGCCTTCGCAGCCCTGGACTACGACCGCTCGCGCGATGGCCAATCGCTGGCGCATTGGCGCTGGCTCGTGGTGGCCGAGCCGAACGCCGCGCGCTCGCTGCTCGCGACGATCGCGGGGTCTATGATCACCGTTGCCGGAGTGACTTTTTCGCTAACACTGCTGGCCGTTTCCCATGCCAGCGCCCAGCTCGGTCCCCGCACGATCGTCCAGTTCATGCGGGATCGGGGCAACCAGATCACCCTGGGCGTCTTCACTGCAACTTTCGTTTACTGCCTGCTGGTGCTGCAGGCGGTCAACGGTGGGCCCGATACCAGGAGCGGTGCATTGTTCGTGCCGCAGCTGTCCGTGTTGCTGGCACTGGTGTTTGCGGTACAGAGCGTCCTGGTTCTGATCTATTTCATTCACCACGTTCCGGAAAGCCTCATGGTGGATCGCGTTCTGGATCGCATCAGCCTCGACGCCGTCGCGCGGCACGCGACGCTCTTTCCCAAGCGCCTCGGGGAACCTGCCGGGGGCAGTCCGCTGCCAGAGGATTTTGATCGGCGCGCCGAACTGTTGCGCATAGAGGGAATGGGTGGCTACGTGCGGGTGATCGACAGCGAGGCGTTGCTGAAAGCGATGGCAGACGGGCACTGGCTGGTGGAGTTGCTGATCGAGCCGGGCGATTTCCTGTCCGCTGGCGCACCGGTGGCTCGGATCTGCCGGGAAGGCTCTGACCCAGTGGATTGCAGCGCTGCGCGGGAGGCCTTGCTGGAACACGTGACCCTTGGTCCGCTGCGCACCCAGGAGCAGGATCCGGTGTTTTCCCTGCTGCAGCTCTGCGAAATTGCGGGCCGAGCCTTGTCTCCGGGGATCAACGACCCGTTTACCGCCACCCGGGCCATGGACCATCTCGAGCGCGTGCTCCTGCATCTCATGTCCTGCCGGGAACCGGACCCTCGACGGCTTGACACCGCGGGCAAGGTGCGCGTGCTGGTCAAACCCAACCAGTTTGCGCGGATGGCGCGCGCGGTGACGGCCGCCCTGGAGCAGTTCGCGGCCGGCGATGCGCTGGCCTCGAAGCGCTTGGTAGATCTCTGTGAAACCCTGGCTGCGAGAGGTGAGCACCCGGAGCTTGCCGCCTGGTTTCAGCGGGAGGCCGAGCGGCTGGCTCAGGCGCTGAGGGTGCCAGAGGCTGGCGACGCTGTTGCCTGAAGCTCGCGCTCCGGCAATCGGCGCGGGCGGTCTATTGCACCGCCCGCCTGTGAGCGGCGAGAAAGCTAGCCGGCGCTGGCGAAGTTGTCAGAGGCGAACTGCCAGTTGATCAGCTGCTCGACGAACGCATCCAGGTACCCCGGGCGGTTGTTTTGGTGGTCCAGGTAGTAGGCGTGTTCCCAGACGTCGATGGTCAGCAGCGGCGTGAGCGCCTCGGTGACCGGCGTCTCGGCGTTCGAGGTGCTGGTAATGACGAGCTTCTTGCTGGCGTGGTCCGCGCACAGCCAGACCCAGCCGGAGCCGAAGGTGGTCGCACCGACGTCTTTCAGCTTTTGCTTCAGGTTGTCCATGCTGCCAAAAGCTTCGTCGATCGCAGCTGCCAAAGCGTCTGACGGTTTGCTGGTGCCGGTCGGATCGATACTGAGCCAGTAGAAATCGTGGTTCCAGACCTGGGCGGCGTTATTGAAGGTGTCCTTGTCCTGCCGCGCAATGATCTCCTCCAGAGACAGTGCTGCGCGATCGTCGCCGTCCAGCGTCGCTTTCAGCTTGGTCAGGTAACCTTGGTGGTGCT
>CAZXIJ010000061.1:0-10148 GCA_964640725.1 uncultured Pseudomonadales bacterium
CCGAAGCCTGCATGATGAACATCGAGATCACTTACTGCAGCGAGTGAAACTACCGCCCCGCCGCGGCCAGTTTGGCTGCGCTGATCAAGACGCGCCTTGGCGTCGACGCCGTGCTGACGCCCGGGGGCGGCGGCATCTTTGACGTGGTCGTTGACGGCGACCTCGCGTTCTCGAAGTTTGAATCGTATTCCTTTCCTGACGAAGACGCGCTGGTGTCCCGCATCGCGGGGCGCGACGGCGCGGCGCCATGATTTGATCCCAGCAACCCAGAGGCACTGCGTAATGACAGACATTTACGGCTACACCATGGATTCCATCGAGGGCGAGCCCATTGCCCTCAGCCGCTACAAGGACAAGGTCTGCCTGGTTGTGAACCTGGCCAGCCAGTGAGGACTCACCGCTCAGTACGCAGGTCTGCGTACCCTTCAGCAGGATTTCGAGTCACAGGGCTTTACGGTACTGGGCTTCCCCTGCAACCAGTTCGGCGCTCAGGAGCCCGGCAGCGACGCCGAGATCCTGCAGTTTGCCCAGGACAAGTTCGATGTGAACTTTCCCATGTTCAGCAAGATCGAGGTCAACGGCGACGGCGCCTGTGACCTGTACAAGTATCTGCGCGCCGCGAAGCCGGAAGCCGATGGCGGCGAGGACCTGCCCTGGAACTTCACGAAGTTTCTGGTGGGCCGCAATGGCCAGGCCGTCTCGCGCATTGGGCCTCAGGTGACTCCGGAGCAGATTGCCGAGCAGTTGCCCGGGCTGTTGGGTTAAGCGACGGCTTGCCAACGGTGACTTGATCGAAAGTTGTGACGCAAGTGTGTCGCGCGGGCCGCTCGGCTCGCGCTCCTTCGACCCGACCTGTAGAGTGCGCGGCTTCGAAGACTGCAGTGCCGGAGCTCTACCGCCTCCGCGAAGATAACGTGTCCAAAAAGAAAAAGAAGTACCTGAAGCACACCGTGAAAGCCCGAGACAGCGGCATTCACGGCAAAGGCCTGTTTGCCACCGTGCCGATCGCCAACGGCGCCGTCATCGGCTTCTGCAAAGCACAGTCGACCACCATTTCCGGCCCCTACACGTTGTCCACGGACGAAGGTGACATGCTCGTCACCTGTCGTTTGCGGTTCATCAATCACTCCCCCCAACCCAACGTGGTTTACTACGACGATCTGTCCGTAGTGGCACTGCGGGATATCCGGCCCGGGGACGAGTTGACTCATGATTACGGCGCTGACTGGTCCCGGGAAGTTTCCTGAGACGATCCGACCGGCTGGCCGGCAGCCCGCCGGCACCAGCCCGCTGGCGGTGACTGCACGCGCTCTGCTGGCGCTGCTGCTGGGCATCGCGCCGGCCTTGCCCGCCTCGGCGGCGGAAGCCGCCAGCTGCGAAGTCGTCGAGCTGTCGGCCAGGGAGTTCGACGTCTACGATTTTCAGACACCGCCCCGATCGATCCCCCTGGGCGACGGGGAGCAGGTGCAGGTGAGCGAGATCCGTGTCCGGCAGCAGCGGGTGTTCCAGGAAGAAACGCCCTGGTTCAAGCGCCTGGCGAATCGCTACCACGTGCAGACCCGGGAGCAGGTGCTCATCGAGTCCCTGCCCTTCGATGCCGGCGACACGATCAATGCCCGGCATCTCGCCGAGGCCGAGCGCATCCTGCGGCTTAAACCCTATCTGTTCGAGGCTGCGGTCGTCGTTTCACGCCGCTGCGCCGGGGCGAGCGCCGATCAGGTGCGCGTCGATGTCATCGCCCGGGATGTTTGGACGCTGAACCCCCGTCTGGTCCTGACACGCACCGGCAGCCAGACGGATTTTGGCGCTGGCGTGTCCGACAGCAACTGGTTCGGCACCGGCATCGCCGCATCCATTGCCTATATCAAAGACGAAGATCGCAGCGGTATCAGCGTGGTCTATCAGGACCAGAACCTGCTTGGCAGCCGTTGGGCGCTGAACAGCCTGCTGATCGAGAGCAACGACGGGCATCTGTATGACGTGGCGCTCGAGCGCCCGTTCTACGCGCTGGACACGCCCTATGCCCTGGGCGTGCGCCTGCGGGACAACGAGCGCGAGCAGGGCCTGTTCTTTCTGAGCGACGAGCTGTTCGAGTTTGACGTCGACGCGCAGTACGCTTCGATCTACGGCGGGCAGCAGCTATTCCGATCGCGCAGCGCCATTGGACGCGTGCTGGCGGGCGTCGCGATCAGCGATCAATCTTTCCGATTTCCGACGGGCTTTCCCGGGGGCGATCCCGACAATGATCGCCGCTTTGTCTACCCCTGGCTGGCCTACCAGCAGGTGGCCGATCAGTTCGTGGAGCGCGTGAACCTGGATCGGATCCAGCGCACGGAAGATATCGCGCTCGGTTCCCAGCTCTATGCAGAGGTCGGCTACGCGCCGGACGCGTTCGGGAGCGACGGCGACCACTGGCTCGGCAACCTGTCGGCGCGCCACACGCGCTGGCTGTCGCGCAGTGCCCTGATGTCCCTCGGCGCGCAGGCCGAAGGCCGCTACGATCTGGACGCCTCGCGCAGCGAAGAAGTCATCGCCTCAGCATTTGCTGCGTTTCAATTCAACCACGCCGAGCGGTTCAGCCTGCTGGCGCGGGCCAGCTACTTCTACACCAAGAATCTGCCGGTGGACCGGCAGCTGCTGCTGGGCGGCGACGTGGGTCTGCGCGGCTATCCGAACCGCTACCAGACCGGCGACCGCGGCTACCTGTTCACGGTCGAGGAACGTTACTACTCAGACCTTTACCCCTTCGAGATGTTTCGCCTTGGGGCAGCGGTGTTTGCCGATGTCGGTCGCGTCTCTTTTCGCGACGACGCGCCGGCCTGGGTCCCGGCCGATCGCAGCGCCGACGAATTCGGCACCCTTGCCAACATCGGCTTCGGCCTGCGCCTGGAATCGACGCGCACGCGCCGCGATCGCATCCTGCATGTCGACTTTGCCGTGCCACTGGTGGACGGCCCGAACGTCAAAGGCCTGGAGATCACCGTGGTCGCCAAGCAAAGCCTGTAAAGCGCACATTCGATCAGGCACGATTTTGCAGGGCGCCGCACACTGGCCACCTGTCTGATCGGAGCTGGTCCATGACTGTTGTTGCCCGCGGCCTCTGGTACATCGAAAGCCACTATCGTGAGCCCATGAAGCTGGAAGACGCGGCAACGGCCGCTGGCGTATCTCGCTACCATTTTGCGCGAGCCTTTTCCCTGGCGGTCGGCATGGCGCCGCGTACCTATCTGCGACGCCGTCGCATGGCCGCGGCGGTCGAGCAGCTGCTCGCCGGCACGGACGACCTGTTGGCGCTGGCCCTGGCCATCGGCTACGGCTCGCACGAAGCATTCAGTCGCGCGTTCAGGCAGGAAATTGGCGCCACCCCCGAGGCCGTGCGAGCGCACGGCCTGCCCGACACGGCGACGGTGCTGCAACCGGTATTGCTGGAGGAACGAAGCATGAAAGAGTCCCTTGAGGTGACCATCGAAGAACGAGCGGCGTGGTACGTCGTGGGGGTTGAACGCCCGCACCAGCGTATGCCCAGCCCCGACATCTCGGATCAGTGGCAGAGCTTTGGCCCGCACATTGGCCGCATCCCGAACCAGGTCGGGATGCTCAGCTACGGATTGATGATGGCGCCGGAGGACGACACCGAAAATCGTTACCTGTGTGGGGTCGAAGTCTCGAGCCTGGATCAGGTGCCGGACAATATGGTTGGCTATGCCGTGCCGGCTGGGCGCTACGCGGTGGCGCAGCACCGCGGGCATGTTGCTGAAGTGGGGCAAAGTTTCCGGGCACTGTTTGAAGACTGGCTGCCCGGGTCACCCTGGGAGCCCTTGCCGGGTCCCTGCTTCGAGCTTTACGACGATCGCTTTGATCCGATGACCGGCCAGGGCGGCTTCTCGCTTTGGACGCCGGTGCAGGAGCGCGCGACGTCCTAGCGGGCCGCCAGCTTGAGGTCGGCGAGCAGGTTCGCGAGGGTGCGCTCTCCCATGGCCAGATGCCGGGGGTGATCAATACGCCCGGTGTCGATCAGGATTGCGGCGAACATCAGGGCCCAGCCCTGGGCTCGCTGCCAATCGGCCGCGTGAACGCCGGGACTGCGTTGCGCGTAGCGGCTCCTGGCGATTTGCCGCGCCGGCGCACTGTGAAAGTGCATCCAGAATGCCGCCATGTCGGTGGCGCGATCCCCTGCGCCCAGGTCGCCCCAGTCGATCACGCCACTGATGCGACCCTGATCTACGAGCAAGTTGCGCGCGTGGGCGTCGCCGTGAATCCAAACCCGGTCGGTCGCGTCCGGCGCTGCCAGTGCGTCCTGCCAGACTTGCTCCAGCGCAGCGCGCGTCTCGACATCGTCTGGCGCGATGCGCTGCCACCGATCATCGAAGGCCTCAGCGCGTTGGGCCAGGGGCACGCCGCGCACCTTATTCTCGGGGGCTTCTGACGGGGCAGGCTGATGCAGCGCCGCGAGAAAGTCTGCGTAGCGCGGCGCTTGTGTATCGTCAGCCGGTGCCAGGTCGGAGGCTCTGCCAGGCAGCCAGGGCAGCAGGGTGAACGGCCAAGGGTAGCCTGCTGCAGGTTGGCCGCAGAACAGCGGCCGGGGAATGGGGATCGGGAGCGCAGGGAGCTTCGGTACCCAGTGCTGCTCCGCTTCCAGCAACGGCACGGCCAGGGCCCGCCGCGGCAGCCGCACGACCAGCCGCCCGGCCAGCGGGTCATCGCCCTTCGCGGGCCCCAGGTCGAAGAGCGCGTTGTCCCACCCCTCGTCCAGGATCGCGAGTGTGCGTGCACTGGTATCGATGCCGTTGGCTTCGAGGAGCCCGCGCACGAGGGGCTTGTCAATGACGACCTCGGCCGATGGCGTCGCGATGCCGTCCGCTGCACTCATGGCGGCTCAGATTTTGCGGCCGGTGCCTTCCCAGTAGGGATCCTTGAGCAGTCGCTTGTACAGCTTGCCGGTCTCGTGCCGCGGCATCTCGTCAAGGTAGTCAAAGCTTCGTGGCGTTTTGTAGCCTGCCAGGTGCGTGCGGCAGAACTTCGCCAGATCTTCGTCCATGGCGGCATCGCCTGCGTGCCCCTCATGCAGAGTGACCGCTGCCTTCACCTCTTCGCC
This sequence comes from uncultured Pseudomonadales bacterium, assembly GCA_964640725.1. Taxonomy (GTDB): domain Bacteria; phylum Pseudomonadota; class Gammaproteobacteria; order Pseudomonadales; family Azotimanducaceae; genus CALHVX01. The sequence continues at coordinate 5,096 of CAZXIJ010000061.1, forward strand.
AAATTCGTCGTTCGGGATGCCAAACACTGCCACGTCCTGCACGGCCGGATGGGTCGCGAGAATGCCTTCCACCTCGGCCGGGTAGATGTTGACGCCGCCCGAGATGATCATGTCGATCTTGCGGTCGCTCAGGTACAGATAGCCATCTTCGTCAAAGTAGCCGATGTCGCCAAAGGTGAACACACCCGGCGCCAGGTGCGCTTCTTTGGTCTTTTCCGGTTCCTTGTGATACTCGAAGTCACTGCCCATCAGGTTGCGCACGTAGATCTCGCCGGACTCCCCCTGGGGCACGTCCTGGCCGTTCTCGTCAACGACGCGAATCTCCACCGTTGGCGAGGGCTTGCCTACGGTGCCTGGCCGCTCGAGCCATTCCTGAGCAGTGGTCATCGCAACGATTGAGCCTTCCGTTGAACCGTAGTACTCGTTGATGACCGGGCCCCACCAGTCAATCATCTGCCGTTTGGCTTCCGGCGGGCACGGCGCTGCGCCGTGCCAGACCACCGCCAGGCTGTCGCCCTTAAAGGCGCTGCGGGTCGCGTCGTCCAGGTTGAGCATGCGGCGGAACTGGGTGGGCACCAGATGCACATTGGTGACCTGGTGTTCGTCGATGAGCGTCAGGCACTCAGCGGCGTCGAACTTGTGCCGCATGAGCACGGTGTTGCCGGCGATCAGCGGCAGGAACGAAAAAGCCCATTGAGCGCTGTGGTACACGGGTCCGCACAGCAGCGTCGTGCCGCCGGCAGGAATGCGGAGCATCATGGACATGCCGCCGCCCATACCCTGCAGCATCTCGATCGGCGGCGGGCCGTCGCCGGCGCCGGTTTTGCCGCGTACCCCCTTGGGGCGACCGGTGGTGCCAGAGGTGTAAAACATGGGACCACCCATCACGGCCGAGGCGGGCTCGCTGGCATCCTGCGCGCCCAGCCAGTCTTCGTACTCGCCAAAGCCGTCCGGCGCTGAGCGGATGCAAATGCGCGGCACGTCTTTCAGGTCCGCGGCGAGGCTGGCAAAGCGATCTTCTATAAACAGGAGCTGCGCGCCGGAATTCTCGACTACGTAGGCCAACTCGTCCGCGCTGAAGTGCCAGTTCACCGGCACAAAAACCAGGCCGGCATGGCTCGCGGCGGTGATGAGCTCGAAGTATTCGCGGCAATTGCCCGCGAAGATCGCGACCGTGTCGCCTGGCCCCAGGCCGGCTTCGCCAAAAGCGGCGATGAGCTGATTGGTGCGGGCGTTCAGCTCAAGCCATGATGTGCTGCCGCGCTCGTCGATTAAAGCTGGAGAATCGCCCTTCGCCTGCGCGTGCGGCTGAATCAGTGCTGCCATGATCTGCTACTCTTGACGCTACAGGCTGCATCTTTGTCAGACCTTGCCCGGATGTGCAACCGTCGGCAGGAGCTGAGCCTTGCAGTATTCGATTCCTTCAGGAAACCTCGCTATGCGCACCTTTCACGCCGGCCGACCTCTGTTGATTGCAGCTCTGACCACGCTCATGGCAACCGCTTGCGCGACGCCGACTGCGCCCCTGGCCGATGGCCATGCCAGCGACCACGAGCATCATCACGGTGCTGACGGGCATGCCAACGAACACGACCATCACCATGGTGCCGATGGGCATGTCAGTGAGCACGAGCACCACCACGGTGCTGACGGGCACACCAGCGACCACGCCCACCACCATGGCGACGATGGCCATGATTCCGAACACGCCCACCATCATCTGGCTTCAGAAACGGGCGAGCAGCACCATCACCACCACAACGGCGACTAGAACCTGCTCAGCTTGTTGCGGGCTGCTTGCGCAGGGATAGCGCCGCCCGCATCTCGGTGTGGACCTGCTCGGTAATCGGGTAGCGCCAGATAATCCAGGCGGCCGTCAGGAAGAACACGGACGGTGCCAGCGCGAACAGAAAGCGGACCCCGAACAGCTGTTCCGGCGTATTGGCGTCGCCCAGGGCAGGATCGAACCCCCACAGAGCCAGACCCCACACTGCCATGGCGCTGCCCAGGGCCGCTGCGGCCTTCATGGTGAAGGACCAGGTGGCGAAAAACAGCGCCGCACGATTCTCGCCGCTTTCCAGCGTATCGAGGTCAATAACGTCCGCCTTCATCGAGTTCGGTAGCGCCATGAACGCGCCCGCGGCGCAGCCCGTGACGATCGTGATGGGCAGCATCCACCAAAAGTCGCCATCGCCCAGCAACAGGTAGAACGGGTGCGCGCAGGCGATGATGATGAAGCTGAGCATGTACGCGATGTGTTTTCCGATGTGCCGGGAGATGCGCACCCACACCTGCACGGAGGCAAGGTTGGCCAGATAGAAGCAGGTCAGCATCTTGATGGCCTGGTCTTCTGCATGCAGCACATAGGTGATGAAGAACAGATACAGCGGCGTGGTCATGGCCAGGGCGGTCTGCCCGACCATAAAGCCCAGCACCAATCGCTTAAACGGCCCGTTACTCATCATCAGCTTCAGGCCTTCGCGCATGGGAATGCCGGAAGACGCGTGAATGGGGCCTGTGGGCACCTGCGTTACGGTCAGGCCGATGCAAATGGGCAGCACCGCCAGCATGGTCCAGGCGACGATCGTCAGGACCCACTGCGTGCCGGTGAGCCCCAGGCCCACGGCGACAATCAGCGGGATCAGCTGTGCCAGGAGCTGCCCGCTGGTGCCAGCCATCGAGCGCCAGCCGGTGATGCGCGAGCGCTCGTGAAACTCCGGTGACAGCTCGGCGGCCCAGGCGTAGTAAGGGATGAGGATCATGGTGAGCCCCGTCCACATCAACGTCATCCAGGTGAACAGATACAGCGCGCCGGCGTCGTCTGGCGGCACGAACAGTTTGTAGAAGCTGACCATGAGCAGCGGCGCCGCCGCGGCGATCCAGGGCTTGCGGCGGCCAAAGCGACTGTTGGTGCGATCGCTCAGGTACCCGACCAGCGGATCGGTGATGACGTCCAGCACCCGCGTAAACAGAATGATGTTGCCGATCAGGACCAGGGAGATGCCCAGGTTGCCGCTGTAGTACTTGGGGATGAATACCAGCACCGGAAACAGCGCCATCATCAACGGCAGGTCGGTCAGGCTGTAGTAGAACAGCGTGCGCCGGGGCAGGGGTTGGGCTTCGCTCATGGCCTTACGACCTCGTGGTTGATGAGGTCGCTAGGGCGTCAATAAAAACAAGTGGGCGCACGCGGTCAGACGGGTGTGTCTCCGCAGATGGTCACCCTCTCGACCTGCCGTCGGGCCGGCCAGTAATCGGCCGCTGCGTAGTGCTGCACGGCGCGGTTGTCCCAGAAGGCAATGCTGTTTTTTGCCCAGCGGAATCGGCACTGGTACTCGGGCGTCGCGGCCTGCGCATACAGCGTTTGCAGCAACGCATCACTGTCTTCCCTGGGCATGCCCTCAATGTACTGTGTGAAGGCGCGGTTGACGTACAGGCTGCGTTCGCCGGTCGCCGGGTGCGTGCGCACCACCGGATGCGATGGGTTGGGGTACTTGGCGTTAAAGGCCTCGATCTCTTCGGGGGATGCGCCTTCCTTGATCAGCCGTCGGCGAAAGCCGCCGAAGTCGTGCACGGCGCGGGCGCCGTCGATCTTTGCTTTAACATCGTCGCTCAAGCGCTCATAGGCGGCGTTCATGTCGCTGAACAGGGTGTCGCCGCCGTACGGCGGCACCTCGATGGCGCGCAGCACGGACCCGAGCGACGGCTGCAGACGCCAGGTCACATCGGAGTGCCAGAGGTTTTCGCGGCCCGGGCTTTGCTCGTCATGGGTGATGGCCAGCACTTCCGGGTAGTCCGGCTTGTGCGGCGCAAAGGGATGCACTTCGAGCGTGCCGAACCAGCGCGCAAAGCGCAGGTGGTCGTCGGTGCTGATGTCCTGCTCGCGAAAGAAAATGACCCGCCATTCCAGCAGCGCCCGCTCCACCTCGGCCATGACGGCGTCTGACAGGTTGTTACGCAGATCGATGTCGTGAATCTCCGCGCCGATCATGCCCGTCAGCGGCTCGACCCGGATCTGCGTGTAAGCGGTGGCTTCCCGTAGCTGGTACTGCGCCTGGGCCATCGTCAGTGCTCCCCTCTTCGATGAGCCCCGAGTCTAGCGCAAACGCCCGGATGGGGTCGCCTGGCTGCCCGCAGCGTGGGCGTCAGGCCGGCGAGGGTCCGCTGCGCCCTGCAGCACGCCGTCCCGGACCATGATGGACTGGGTGCTGCCAATGGTTTGCGTGGGTTCTACCTGATGGCCCAGGGCCGCAAGCGCACGCCGCACGTCGCGGCTCAGGGTCGCTTCGACCTGCAGTGCTGGGGCGGCCCAGCTGTTGTCGGCTGCGACAGCCGGCGCCTGCCAGTTCTGGTGAATGCGGGGCGCGTGCGTCGCGCTGGCGATGTCGAGCTGATAGTCGATCGCGTTGACCAGCACCTGCAGCACCGCGTTGACGATGCGGCTGCCGCCCGGAGTGCCCGTGACCAGGAACAGTTTGCCCGCAGGATCCAGCACAATCGTGGGTGTCATCGTGGACATCATGCGCTTGCCTGGCGCGAAGGCGTTCGCGTGCCCAGGCTCGTCGTAGTAAAAGTTTTGCATCTGATTGTCGAGCAGTATGCCCGTGTCGCCAGCAACGTAGCCGGAGCCGAAGCTGTAGCCCAGGGTGTAGGTGAGCGCGACCGCATTGCCCTGCGCATCAACCACTGACAGGTGCGTGGTGTCTCGGCTCTCTGACCAAGGCTCTGCCGGGCGAACGTCGCGGACAGGACGCGGGCGATCCATCCGAATCTGTGACGCCCAATGCTCGGCGGCCCGGGCGGACAAGCGGCCCTCGAGCTGCAGATCGCCGAAGTCGGGATCGCCGATGCCGGACCGGCGGCTGGCCGCGCCCTGCTTCATGGCTTCGGCCAGCAGATGCAGATGCTGCGCCCCGCCGCGGGGCAGCGCCGACAGGTCGAAGCGCGCCAGAATATTGAGCATCTGCAACAAGGTCACACCGCCGCCACTGACTGGCGGCATGACGTACACCTGATGATCCCGGTAACGGCTGACCAGCGCTTTGCGTTCGCG
>CAZXIJ010000062.1:0-10007 GCA_964640725.1 uncultured Pseudomonadales bacterium
GCGCCAGCACGATCGTGAAACCAGTCAGTACAAATTCGAAAATCGACATGGGGCGCGGTGACTTCTGCTGGCGCGGAACGACGCCCCGGCGGCTGCCGGGGCCTCACGGTTGCCGGGACTTACTCCCCGGCGACAACCTGCGGCTTGGTGCAGGCGGTGTCGAGCAGCTCCGGATAGTTCTTGCGGTAGTCGCTTTGGCAGAGCGCGATGGCTCCGGCCGCGGCCGATACCACGTATGACCGAATGGCCTCGGAGTCGGCTTCATCCAGCACGTGATCGAACTTCGCCATGCCTTTGCCGCTAAACGCGCCCTGTCGAACGATGGCATCCCACGCGCTGTGGATGTCAGCGGTGCTGTAGCGCAGATCCGGCACGCCGCCGCCGCTGCTGATCGCGCCGGCGCCATGACAGACCGAGCAGTAGGTATGGAACAGCTTTTCGCCGTGCTTGGCTTGCTCGGCGGTGAAGTCCATAGCCGGCGGTTCGGGAATGTCGATGTAGGCGACGTCAACCTTCGGCAACTGCAGATCAGCGCCGAGCTTGAAGGTCAGGATTCGACCGTCTGTGAGCGCGTTCGCCCGATGTCGCGGCACGCCGGATGCCAGCGCAAAGGCACCGCCCCAGCCTGCAACGACGGTCACGTACTGCTCACCGTCGATTTCGTAGGTAGCCGGTGCTGCGATAATCCCGATGTCCGTCGGGAACTCCCAGAGCAGCTCACCTTCGTCTGCCGAGTAGGCGGCAAAACTGCCGTCAGCACGCCCCTGAAAGACCAGATTGCCGGCGGTGCTGAGCACGCCGCCGTTCCAGCTCATGGGATGCTGAATCTTCCAGCGCGGCTTTTGCTTGATGGGGTCCCAGGCAGTCAGGAAGCCCTTCACGGTTTGCAGTCCGGCGATCAGCTGTTCGGGATCGCTTGAAGGCGCCATGGTGGTGGTGTCGACGCCCGTATTCCATTCTTCCGGATTGTATTTGAACGCGTTGTCCTGACCGTATGCGAAGGCAAGGTCGAGGACCGGGATGTAGACCAGACCCGTATCCGGGTTGTACGCCATGGGGTGCCAGTTGTGCCCGCCGTACGGGGCCGGCTGAATGACTTTGATGTCGTTCGCGTAGTGTGCCTCCGGGTTTTCCACCGGGCGGCCGGTTTCCGGATCGACGCCTTTCGCCCAGGTGATCGGCACGTAAGCTTCGGCCGAAATGAACTCGCCGGTGGTTCGGTCCAGAACGTAGAAAAAGCCGTTCTTTGGTGCTTGCATGAGCACCTTGCGGTCCTCACCGTTCAGCTCCATGTCGGCAAGGATCATGTGCTGCGTGGCGGTGTAGTCCCAGGTATCGCCCGGGGTGGTCTGGTAGTGCCAGACCAGCTCGCCGCTGTCGGGGTTGAGCGCCAGGATCGACGACAGGAACAGGTTGTCGCCGCCCCCAGGGCTACGGATGTAGCGGTTCCAGGGCGAGCCGTTGCCGACACCGATGTACAGCTGGTTCAGCTCCGGATCGTAGGCCATGGAATCCCACACGGTGCCACCGCCGCCGATCTCCCACCACTTGCCGCCGCGCCAGGTTTTCGCGGCCATTTCCAAGGCCTTGTTTTCGAACGGCTTGGAAGGATCGCCGGGCACCGTGTAGAAGCGCCAGGCTTCTTTGCCCGTGTTGACGTCGTACGCGCCGACGTAGCCGCGCACGCCGTACTCTGCGCCGCCGTTGCCGATGATGACCTTGCCCTTCACAACGCGCGGCGCGCCGGTGATGGTGTAGGGCTTTTCCGTATCGGTGGTTTGCGTCGTCCAGACCGGCTCGCCGCTGCCAGCATCCAGCGCGATCAGGCGGCCGTCCAGCGTGCCGACGAAGACCTTGCCTTCCCAAACCGCCACGCCGCGGTTAACGACATCGCAGCATGCATACTTGCCCCAGGCCTTGTCGACCTGTGGGTCGTACTCCCACAGCAGCTCGCCGTTTCTGGCGTCGTGGGCCCAGACGACGGACCAGCTGCCGGTCGAGAACATGACGCCGTCGACCACGATCGGCGTGGCTTCGAGGCCGCGCTTGGTGCCCGTATCGAAGTACCAGGCCAGACCCAGCTCGTCGACGTTCTTGGCGTTGACCTGCTGGAGCGGGCTGTGGCGCTGCTCGTCGTAGGTACGGCCGTGAGACATCCAGTTGCCTGGCTCGCTGTTGGCGTTTGCCAGCCGCGCACCGTTGATGCTGGCGGTTGCGTCTTGCAGGCGTTTGGTCGCCGACGGCGCGTCGCCGCTGGCTGCGGCCGCAGTGGTCGCTGCCGGTTTCGGCGCGGTGGTGCTTTCGCTGCAGGCGCTCAGCAGGGCCACAAACAGCATTGCGACGACGCCCCGGAATGCCAGGGTGGCGCGTGTCTTCAGTATCATGGTGATCCCCTCCAGAATCGGCCGCTCGGTAAGGCTGCCGATAGTAGCAAAGTCCCCCCGGTACCGGATGAAGGCCGACCGTAGCCCACACCCTTTGGCTGGCCCGATACGGCGCCCCTGGGGATGCCCGAAACGCATCGATCAATGCAAAAGTGGTCGAGGTCGCGCACGCCGGTGGGCTGGGGAATGACGTACCATTCCTGGGGTACCGGGGCGCATTTCGGCCCCCGAGGCAGCGCGAGTGCGGGTGACCCATGGCTGAACCGAAGATCGAAGCTCACTGGCTTTCCGAGCAGCAGGAATGGCTTGACGCGCTGGCGGACGTCCTGCGGCACCGCGGCCCGGAAGATGCGAAGGCGCTGCTGCTGAAGCTGCAGGACCAGCTCAGCCGCGATGGCGTGGTGCTGACCGAGGCAGCGCTGAACACACCGTACGTAAATACCATCGATGTCGGCGACGAGCCTGCGTATCCGGGAGATATCGCGCTGGAGGAGCGCCTGGGGCGCATCATCCGCTGGAATGCGGTTGCCATGGTGCTGCAGGCCTACGACAGCGGCAGCGGCGTGGGCGGTCACATCGCCACCTACCTGTCTGCCGCCACCATGATGGAGGTTGGCTTTCACCACATCTTTCGCGCCCGCAGCGACAGCTACGGCGGCGACCAGGTGCACTTTCAGGCGCACTCGGCGCCTGGCGTCTACGCGCGCGCGTTCCTGGAAGGGCGCCTGACCGAAACGCAGCTCAAGAACTTTCGCCGGGAGCTGGCCGAGGGCGGCGGCTTGCCGTCCTACCCGCACCCGCGGCGCTTGCCCGAGTTCTGGCAGATGCCAACGGCGAGCATGGGTTTGTCCACCCCCAGCTCCATCTATCAGGCGCGTTTTGCCAAGTACCTGGAACAGCGCGGTCTGAAAGCGGATAACGGCGGCAAGATCTGGACCTTCATCGGCGACGGCGAAGCCGACGAGCCCGAAGTGCTGGGCACCATAAATGTTGCCAGCCGCGAAGGGCTCGATAACCTGGTACTGCTCATCAACTGCAACCTGCAGCGACTCGATGGCCCGGTGCGCGGGAATGGCAAGATCATTCAGGAGCTGGAGCGCTCGTTCCGGGGCGCCGACTGGCACGTGATCAAGGTGATCTGGGGCAGCGGCTGGGACGCGCTGCTGGCGCGGGACACGGAAGGCCTGCTGCGTCAGCGCATGAACGAAGCGCTGGACGGCGACTATCAGCGCTACACCACTTTGCCTGGCGATGCGCAGCGCGAGCACTGGGTGGAGTCGACCCCGGGGCTCGAAAAGTTGATGCAGACGCTGACCGACGAAGAGGTACGGTCGATCAAACGTGGCGGCCACGACCCAAAAAAAATCTTCGCGGCCTTTGCCGAAGCGCAGCGGGTGCAGGGCAAGCCGTGCGTCATCCTGCTCAAGACGGTTAAAGGCAACGGTCTCGGTGCCGGCACCGCGGCCAGCAATACCGTGCACCAGAAAAAACAGCTGAGCGACAGTGAGCGGCTGGAACTCGCGCAGCGATTTGAGATCCCGCTCAGCGAAGAAGCGATCCGCCGCGCCGAGTTTTACCAGCCGCCCCAGGGCTCGCCCGAGATGACCTATCTGCGCGGTCAGCGCGATGCGCTGGGCGGTTATCTGCCGCAACGGCACGTGCAGTGCGAGCGGCTGCAGCCGTTGCCGCTCACGCTCTTCGCCGACCAGCTCAAAGGTTCCGAGCGCGCGCAGTCCACCACCATGGTGGTGGTGCGCATGCTGGCCAAGTTGCTGCGCGACAAGTCAATCGGCCGCTACGTGGTGCCGATCGTACCGGACGAGGCGCGGACCTTCGGCATGGACGGGCTGTTCCCGCAGGCGGGCATCTACTCGCCCGCGGGGCAACGCTACGAGCCCGTAGACGTCGGCACCATCGCGCCCTACAAAGAGGCGCAGGACGGCCAGATATTGCAGGAAGGCATTTGCGAGACCGGGGCGATGGCCTCCTTCCTGGCGGCGGGTACGGCTTATGCCAATCATGGCCTGCCGATGATCCCGTTCTACATCTTTTATTCCATGTTCGGCTTCCAGCGCGTTGGCGACATGATCTGGGCCTGCGGCGACATGCTCTGCAAGGGCTTTCTGCTGGGCGGCACCTCCGGGCGTACCACCTTGAACGGCGAGGGCGTGCAGCACCAGGACGGCCACTCCCACCTGCAGGCATCTACGGTGCCCAACCTGATCAGCTACGACCCGGCTTTCGGCTATGAGCTGGCGATCATCGTGCGCGATGGCATCCGTCGCATGTACACGGAAATGGAAGACGTTTTTTACTACCTGACGGTGACCAACCAGGCGGAGCCTATGCCCGCCTGCCCGGTTGCGGCCGATGACGAAGCGGCCTTTGCGCAGCTGTGCGAGGGGGTGCTGGGCGGTATCTACCTGTACCAGGGTGACAAGCAGGCCGACGTGCAGCTGCTGGGCAGCGGCCCAATCATGACAGAAACCCTGGCGGCGGCAGCTTTGCTCGAGGCGCAGGGGCTGACGGTGGCGGTATGGAGCGTAACGAGCTATACGGAACTGGCCCGGGACGCGCTGGCCACTGATGAGCAACGGCTGCTGGCGGTGGGCGACAGCTCGGCGCGATCTTTTCTAGAGAGCCAGCTCGATGGCGTGACCGGCACCTTTGTCGCGGCCAGCGACTACATGCGGGCGTTGCCCATGGGGATTGCGCGCTGGATACCGGGCGATTTTGTGGCTCTTGGCACCGATGGTTTCGGGCTGAGCGAAGGGCGGGCCGAGCTGCGCGATCACTTTCGCGTGTCGGCCGGCTGGATTGCCTTCGCGGCGCTATCGACCCTGGCGCAGGGCAACCGGCTGCCGGTGGATCGGGTCAGAGCGTTTCAGAAAGCTCAGGGGCTGGATACGACGTCCGGCTAAGGGGCCTGTTTGGGCGTCGCTGCCGCTGGATCGCCGCCGAGTTCCCGCAGATAGTCATCGTAGATAGCAATAGCCGGGGCCTGACGCGCAGCTTCCCACAACGCCTGGACGGGCGGGGCCGAGTCCATTGCGTGAGCCCATTCGACAAGAGCTTCCGGCAACGCGATGTTGTAGGTGCGCAAACGGCTGAGCACCGGAAAGTACATGGCGTCGGCGATGCCGAATTGCCCGAACAGAAAGGGTCCACCGCTGCGGTCCAGGCACTCTGCCCACAGCTCGAAGATGCGGTCGATGTTGGCGGCGGCCGCTGCGCTTGGCGCAAAGCCTGGCACTCGGCCAAACAGGTGGCAGGACAGCTCGCCGCGCAGCGCTGTAAATCCCGTCGCCATCTCGGTGCTGACGGCGCGAGCCCGGGCTCGATCGGTCACCGCGCCGGGCCACAGGCCGGCGTCGGGGTACAGGTCGGCCACCGTTTCGCAAATCGCCAGCGTTTCGTGCACCGGTTGGCCATCGATCCACAGCGTCGGAAACAGTCCGGTGACGCTGCCCACCTGACGCCGGGCGACGCGGTCTGCGGGGCGCAGCTCGGCCAGCGCGCCGCTCTCGCAGTCTCCCTGGCGCTGCATGTCGGGCAAGCTGGCGGTCTGCAGCGCGAAGTCTGCGCCGGCCTGAGTCAGGGTCAGCCAGGCCCGCATCGACCACGAAGAGTAGCGAAGGCTCAGAACAGTCAGCTTGAGGTCAGGCATGGCGGCACTTTAGCCTGTCGTCTGATGAACGGGACAGTCGCATGATGACTCAGAGTTTGAAAATCGCCCTCGGCGGCCTGCTGCTGGGTTTGCTCGCGGCCTGCGAGGCGACGCCGCGCAGTAGCGAAGCACCAGCGGCGCAAGCCGCCACCTTTAGCGAAGACCTGCTCGTTGTCTCCCGCGGTATGTCGGTGCCGGTGACCTTCGCCGGCCCGTCGCGCCAGCCCACGCCGGCCCCGCTCGTGATCATGGCGCACGGCCATGGCGGTACGCGGCACGAGGCAGGGGGATTCACAGCCGTGGCAGACGCCCTCGCGACGCGCGGCATCTACTCGATTCGGATGGACTTTCCCGGCTGCGGCGATAGCACCGAGTCCTTTAGAAACAATAACCTCAGCAATATGCAGGCGGATATTGCGGCGGCGCGCCGCTACGCGCAGAACCGGATCAGCGCAGATCCGGCGCGCATTGCTCTGCTCGGCTTCAGCATGGGGGGGCGTCTTGCGCTGCACCGCAGCGCCGCAGATCAGGATTATCGGGCCATTGCGCTCTGGGCGCCGTCGGTGGCAGCCGGCGGACAGATGATGACGCGGTTCCTTGGTGGGCCGCAGGGGTTGGCGGCCAAACGCGCGCAGGCTCAGGCCGCAGGGTTCGTGTCCTTTACGACCACCTGGGGGCAGGAGCAAGCGCTGGGGCCGCAGTGGTTTGACGACCTGGAGGCTTCGGAGCCATTGGTCGCCGCGGCGGCATTCGAGGGCGATTTGCTGGTGCTGTATGGCAGCGAGGACCCGGTTGTCGTGCCGGCCGAGTCGCGGTCTGCGGCAGCGGCAGCCCGGCGGGCCCGATCGGTCCGCACGGTGGTGGTGCCCGGCGCCGATCACGGTCTGGGGCTGTTTAACGACGATGCGCAGAGCGCGCGCATGACGGTTGGCCAGACCGTTGAGTTTTTGGCGACGGTGTTGGCGCCTTAGACCCTGAGCGCCTTGGCCGCCCTGTTTTCATAAGCCTTTGATCTAAAGGGCTCATTGACCTTTCGCGGATGTGCTAATATTTTAGCACTATGCTAAAAAATACGCACACCTCGAACGCGCCTTTCGCGATGCCAACGGCGACCGGGTCATGAGCAGCGACGACACGCACCTCCACCTCAGTCGCCGGGAGCGTCAGATCATGGACGTGCTTTATGCGGCGCAGGAGGCGTCGGCGGCAGACATCCAGACGCAGATGCCGAACTCGCCGTCGTACTCCACGGTTCGCGCTCTGCTGCGCAAGCTGCTCGATAAAGGCCATGTCACGTTCCGGGAAGATGGCCCGCGCTATCTCTACCAGCCGGTGGTCAGCAAGGCCGACGCCAGTGGCGGCGCCATGCGCCGGCTGGTCGATACATTCTTCGCCGGGGATCGGGCGGCGGCAGTCGTCGGGCTTTTGGGGCGCAACGAGAAAGATCTTTCCAGCGACGACATCGAGCAAATCGAGGCCGCCCTGCAGGCCCTCAAAAGCGGGCGCCGGAATGATTGAGGCGCTGCACGAACTCTGGGCCGGTGCCGTTGCGGCCAGCGCCGCGTTCGATCTGCGAGCGGTGCTGCGCCTGCTGCTGTTCTCCCTGGCGCTGATCGTGCTCGCGCGCTGCGCCCTGCAGCGCAACCCGACCGCCCGTCGCTCCCTGTTGCTGGCGGGTGCCGCAGCGCTGGTGTTGTTGCCTCTGGTTTTGGTGTTGCGGCCCCTGACGCTCCCGGTTGGAGTCAGCACTGTGCCTGAGTTCACCCTGGCCGTGCCGCTGCCCGGCTGGCTGTTGGCCGCCTGGCTGGTGCCCGCAGCGCTACTTGTGGCACGCACCCTGAGTGCCGCCGGGCGCTTGCGGCGTCAGGTCGAGGCGTTGCCGGATGTGCAGCACCCGATCGTGGTCGCGCTGACACAAGACCTTGCCGACGCGGTGAAGGCACCGCGACCCAGGCTCAAAATCGGTACCAGCACCGGCTGCCTGACGAGCGGGCAACCGACCATCGTGCTGGCTGCGCCGCTGCAGGGCGCCGAGCTGTCGGAAGCCAGTCTTCGGGGCGACGGTTTGCGCGCAGCTTTGGTGCACGAACTCATTCATTTGCGCCGCAGAGATGATCGCGCGCTGCGTTTTGCCCAGCTGGTGACCGATCTCTATTGGTGGATGCCTTGGCTGCGAACGCTGGCATGCCGGGTTGAGCAGGCGATCGAGGAGAGCTGTGACGATCGCGCCGCGGATTTCTTTTCGCCCGGCCATCGTTATCTGGAAGGCGTGCTGGATGCCAGCCGCGCGGATCAACCGGCACCAAACCAAAGCAGTCCTCGCCCCCGTATGGCCTTCATGAGCGCCCATCCCCTGCTTGGCCGCGTGCTGCGCTTTGGCCGGCGTCGCGATTTCGATCCGGACTGGCCGGGCGGGCTGGCGGTGGTCGGCTCCCTGCTGCTGGGTCTGCTCGTGCTGACTGGCCTGGAACCTGTGCCCCAGACTGCGCCGGGGTGGGCCCTGGGCAAGCCGGGCGCACCGGCGCGCCAGCCTGGCGCCCTGGCGGTTGCCCCGGCTCCGCGGCGCCTGGAGAACGCGGCAATTATTCCCGCTGTGGACCGGCTGACCGTAGCGACCAGTGGGCCGCGGTTGCTCAGCGCGCTGCGAGCGCACCAGCGGACCCAACTACCGATGCCTGTGTACCCGGGGTCTGCGATTCGCTCCGGCGTGCAGGCTGAGGTGGCCGTGCGCTATGCAATCCTGCGCGATGGCAGCATCAGCCAGGTGCAGATCATTGGGTCAGATCCAGCGCAGCGGGCCTTTGCACAGCGGGTGCGCACCGCCCTTGGCAGCACCCGCTATCCGCCCTTGCGCAGCATTCGCCACGCTGTGCCGTTCGAGCACTGGCAGGCGCGGCAGACTGGCCCGCCGCTCGTGGTGACTGAGCGCTACCGCTTTCGGCTTCGGCAAAGCCTCTAGCGCGTCGCGTTCTGCAGCGCCGTCGCGCTGACTTGCAACACCGTTCCTTTGACTCACACAGGAGGCCACTCATGGCAGCCCAGAGCATCCCCTTGTCCCCATTTTATCCTTCCAGCCCCATTGCCCGTGCGGGCAAAGCGGCGGCGACAGTTACATTGGCCCTGTTCGCGACCGTTGGCCTGGCGCTCCTGATGTACGAGCTGATTCGCACCGAAGAGGTGCCGGTGAGCGATGCGGACCCGCACACTTATGTCGATTTTTGGCCTCTTTTGGAAGACGAGCCGCTGCCCGGGCGTGAGCCTCGCGCTGAGCCGCCGCCGAAACCCGTCGAGCAGCCCCGGGCGCCGCGGCCGGTCACGCAGGATCCGGGACCCGGCGTCCACATCGGCGGGCCGGTGACCGGTCCGGGTAATCCGCCCAAGCCGATCCCCGGTAGCGGCTACGCCGATGGCGATCTGATGCCGATCGTCGCGATCACGCCAGACTACCCGGAGCGTGCCAAAAAGATGGGCGCACAGGGCTATGTCACCCTCGAGTTCACGGTCGACCGGCGCGGACAGGTGCGCGACGCCCGGGTTTTGGAGGCGCAGCCCCGCGGCATCTTTGAGCGATCCGCCCTGCGCGCGATCGAGCGTTTTCGGTATCGGCCGCGGGTAGTGGATGGCAAGGCCCTCGCTGTAACAGGCGTCCGAACGCGATTGCGCTTTTCTCTGGATCGGTAACCGTTCCTGCCGGCAACGCCTTGGCGCTGCCGGCTCGCCGTGTGTTCCGTGCGGCCCTTGCCGCAGTCAGTTCTGCTGGCTGCGGTGTTTTTGCCTCGTTGCGGCAGCTCCCGCAGATCCGGTAAGGTCACGGGCACATCTTTGTCAGCAGCTGTTCTTGAGCTCAGGTTCCTCCGAAGCCACCATCGTGGCCCCACCCCCAGATGCCGACGGATGCCGTCCCCGGCTGCACCTGGTGGGCTGTCATCGAAGCGGCACCACGCTCATCATGGAAC
>CAZXIJ010000063.1:0-1220 GCA_964640725.1 uncultured Pseudomonadales bacterium
CCGGCGCTGCTGATCATCGCGGTGCTGGGCAGCATCTTCTTCGGGCTGGCAACACCCACCGAGGCCGCTGGCGTCGGCGCTGCCGGGGCCGCGCTCCTGGCCTGGCTGAACCGCGCCCTGAGCCTGCCCGTACTGCGCGAAGTGCTGCAGGAAACCACGCGCACCACGGCCTTTATCTTTGCCATCCTGCTCGGCGCGACCGCCTTCGCCCTGGTCCTGCGCGGGCTGGGCGGTGACGACCTGATCAAGGACGCGCTGCTGAGCCTGCCCTTTGAGCGCAACGGCATTCTGATCAGCATTCTGATTGCCACGTTCATTCTGGGTTTCTTTCTGGACTGGATCGAGCTGACCCTCATCATCCTGCCGCTCGTCTCGCCGGTCGTGATCGCCCTGGGCTTCGATCCGGTGTGGTTCACGGTGCTGTTTGCGGTGTGCCTGCAAACCAGTTTTCTGACGCCGCCGGTGGGTTTTGCCATCTTCTACCTCAAGGGCGTGGCGCCGCCGGAGATCGACGTGCAGACCATCTACCGCGGCGTACTGCCCTTTATCGCGCTGCAGGTTATCGGGCTCATCATCATCTACCAGTTCTCCGGCATCGTGACCTGGCTACCCGGCCAGGCATACCAGCCGTGAAGCTGGCCGTGCTGGCGTCCCACGGCGGGACGGTGCTGCAGGCCATCATCGACGCCTGCGAGAGCGGCGCGCTGGATGCCCAGGTCGTGCTGGTGGTGAGCAACAACTCGGCGTCCACGGCCCTTGCCCGGGCCGAACGCCACAATATTCCCGCCGCCCACATCTCCACTGCCACCGCCGGCACCGAGCAGGCCCGGGACGCCCGGATTGCGCAGGAGGCCCAGGCGGCCGGCGCGGACTGGATCATGCTGGCCGGCTACATGAAGCAGCTGACCGCGCCGCTGCTCGATGCCTACGCCGACCGTATCGTCAATACGCACCCTGCCCTGCTCCCAAAACACGGCGGCGCGGGCTGCTACGGACGCCGGGTTCACGAGGCGGTACATCGCGCCGGCGAGCGCGAAACGGGCGCGACCATGCACCTGGTCAACGCAGAATACGATCGCGGCCGGATCCTGCAGCAGGTCGTGGTGCCGGTCGAAGCTGCGGACACGGTGGACGACATCGAAGACCGGGTGAAGCGGGCCGAGCGCGACCTGGTCGTCTGGACGCTGCAGGCGATCAGCAGCGGCGAGCTGCCCTAGGCC
>CAZXIJ010000063.1:1320-9552 GCA_964640725.1 uncultured Pseudomonadales bacterium
CGGCACTCGGTGGAGCGGATGGCCCCGCCCCACTACTTTCAGGCCCACTACTACGAGCGCATGTTGACGGGCGCCACCACGCTGCTGGTCGAAAAGGGTGTTCTTGCGCTCGATGACCTGGAGCAGCGCGCCGGGGGCCCCTTCCCGCTGTCGCAGCCCGTGGCCGGCAACCCGGTCGCAGACCTCGAAGCCCAGCCCGTGGCGCGGTTCGCCGTTGGCGACCGGGTGCGCGTGAAGGCCATCTACCCGGGCGGCCACATCCGCGCCCCGCGCTTTTGCCGCGGCAAGCCCGGCATCGTGCTAAGGGTCGCGCCCACGTTCACCTTTCCGGACACCTCGGCCCACGGCGGCCCCCGGCGCAAGGAACACACCTACCACGTGGAGTTCGCATCCGGGGATCTTTGGGACGAACCGGAGCAGGACAACAACAGCGTCATCGTTGACCTGTGGGACAGCTATCTGGAAGCCGCCCAATGACTGACACCAAGAACGCTGCGCCCGTCGCCCGCCGGGCCGAAGCGGTGGTCGCTGCGCTGGAAGCCAAGGGACTGTTGAGCCCCGGGCAGCTGGAACCCTTAATCAAGGCCACCGAGGACTGGAAACCCGAGAACGGCGCCCGCGTTGTCGCGAAAGCATGGACCGATCCGGCCTACAAAGACCGATTGCTCCAGGATGGCACCGCGGCCTGCGCAGAGCTCGGCTATGCCGGCCCCCAGGGCGAGTACATCGTTGCCCTGGAGGACACGCCAGCATGTCACAACGTCATTGTGTGCACCCAGTGTTCCTGCACCGCATGGCCGGTGCTGGGGCTGCCGCCCGACTGGTACAAGAGCCCCGAGTACCGCGCCCGCGTCGTGCGCGAGCCGCGCAAGGTGCTTCGCGAGATGGGGCTGGCGCTGAGCGAGGACATCCGGGTCCGAGTCTGGGAAACGAGCGCCGAGACCCGCTACATGGTCATTCCGCTCCGCCCTGCAGGGACCGAGGGGTTTTCTGAGGACGCGCTCGCGACGCTGGTGACGCGAGAATCCCTGGTGGGCATCGCCTACGCCGCCGCGCCGTCGGCGTGAGACCTCCGGCGCTTGCTGCACTGGCTTCGAGGGGCAACGAGGCAGCGGTCAAGGTCCGGTGAGCGGCCCTAGCTGATGGTGCCCGGCCCTTTGGCGCCCACGCTTGCAAAGATCTCTCTGATCGTCGCCAGGGGCAGCTTTGGCTGCCGATCAAAGTACAGCAGGCCATTGATCTCCTGCTGGACGTCGGTCAGCTGAGTCCAGACAAAACCCTGCAGGGGCTCAGCGGCATCGATCATGTCCGCGATCTGCCGGATTCCCGCCTCCAAAGCCTGCGCCGATTGCGGCAAGTCGCCATAGCTGAAGTCCTGGTCCGAATACCGTCCAAAGCCGACCCCGCCGCACTCCGTGAGCAGAATGGGCAGTCCCGTGACATCCGCGCCGGGAAGGGCCCCGGCTCGAGGGTGCCCGCCAAACTGCTCCGACACCGATCGGGAAGGCGCCTGCACCAGTTCCGCCAGACGTGTCGCGATATCGGAGTGCTCGAAGTACAGATGCAACGTCCACAGATCGCCGGTGGAGTATTCCCAGCCATCGTTGCCGACCACCAGTCGGCTTTGATCCAGCGATTTGGTCAAGGCCACGATGCCGTCCACAAAGGCTCGCTGCGCCGGACGCGCCGCCTGGTGCCAGACGCCCCAGGACTCGTTGAAGGGCACCCAGGCAATGATGCTGGGATGCGCACGGTCACGCTTGACCAGGTCAAGCCACTCCCGCGTCAGCGTTTCGACCAGTTCGGTCGAGAAGATTCGTCCGGAGGGCATTTCGGCCCAGACCATCAAGCCCAGCCGGTCCGCCCAGTAAAGGTAGCGCGGGTCCTCGGCCTTCTGATGCTTGCGGGCACAGTTCAGGCCCATGGCCAGCGTCAGCTCGACGTCAGCCCGAAGGTCATGGTCCGTCAGCGCGGTGTACCAGCCACCCGGAAAATAGCCCTGATCCAGCACGCCCCGCAGGTACAGCTTGTGACCGTTCAGGCGCAGCTCACCGGCCTCGACACTCACCTCTCGCAGCGCCAGGTAGCTGCTCGCCTCATCCACTTCGTTGGTGCGGGCGTTGACGAGCTTGAGTTCAACGTCGTACAGCGCCGGCGAGTCCGGAGACCAGAGGTCGCAGTCGGGCATATCGAACGCCAGCCGAACTTCGCTACGCTGACCAGTCGGCGCCGTGGCGACAGCGGCAACCGTGCCGTTGCGACTGATCTGGGCCGTGAGCTCGCCGTCGACCTGACCGGAAAAACAAACGGTGTAGCTGAGTGTGCGGGACGCAAGGGAAAAATCGAGCGCCGTCGACTCGATGGCGACCGCGGGCAAGGGCTCGAGCCAGACGGTCTGCCAGATGCCGGTGACACCGTCGTAGTCAATGGGCCAGCGCGTCGTCCCCGCCTGTTTGCCCCGCGGTTGCGTCCAGGACAACGAGTCCTGCACCCGAACGGTGATTCGATTGGCGCCCGGCTTCAGTGCGTGTTCGATATCGAAGGCAAAGGGCGCGTAGCCCCCACGATGCTGGCCGACCTCCTGGCCGTTCACGAATACCCTTGTCCAGTGATCACAGGCCCCAAAGCGCAGAACGATTCGGCCCTGCCAGGCGAGCGGAATCTGCACGTCGCGCTGGTACCAGAGCACATCTGCTGGCTCGGTCACATGGACGCCGCTCGCCTCGGACTCCACGGGAAAAGGCACGACAATCGGCACCGCATCCGGCAGGCCTTGCGCAAACCAGCCGGCGCGCAGGCCTTCGTCCCGGGCATCCTGGCAGAAAGACCAGGGGCCGTTGAGGTTCAGCCACTGTTCTCGAACGAGAATCGGCCGCGGATACTCGGGTCTGGGCAGAGCCATGCTCAACGCCTAGAGAATGCCGCTGCCATGGTCCTGCCAGTAGCGATCCTTCAGGAGCCGCTTGTACAGCTTGCCGGTCGGCAACCGCGGCAGCTCCGCCTCAAAATCGATAGAGCGCGGGCACTTCTGCCGGGACAGATTGGCCTGGCAGAAGGTCATCAGCTCCTCGGCCAGCGCGTCGTCTGGCGCAACGCCATCGAGCGCCTGCACCACCGCCTTGACCTCCTCGCCCAGATCTTCGTTCGGCACCCCGAACACCGCAGCATCGGCCACCTTGGGGTGAGTGATGAGCAGGTCTTCGGTTTCCTGGGGGTAAATGTTGACCCCGCCCGAAATGATCATGAAGGTCGAGCGATCCGTCAGGTACAGGTAGCCGTCCTTGAGGTAGCCGACATCGCCCACGGTACTCAGCGTGCCGTCCGCAGACATCGCTTCCTGGGTCTTGCTGTCGTTATTGAAGTAGCTGAACTGGGTTGCCGTCTTGAACCACAGCTCCCCCGGCTCGCCCTCAGGACATTCCTTGCCGTCTTCGTCCAGCACGCGCAGCTCGCCCAGAATGACCTTGCCGACGCTGCCTTTGTGGGCCAGCCACTCATGGCTGTCCAGGGCCGAAAAGCCGAGCCCCTCCGTCGCGCCGTAGTACTCGTGAATGATGGGCCCCCACCACTCGATCATCTGTTCCTTGACCTTGACCGGGCACGGCGCTGCCGCGTGGATGGCAATCTCCAGGGAGGACACATCCGCCTGGGCCCGCACCGCCTCGGGCAGCTTGAGCATGCGGCTGAACATCGTTGGTACCAGCTGGCTGTGGCTGGGCCGGTACTCGCCCAGGTAGCGCAGGTACTCCTCCGGGTCGAAGCGTTCCATGATCACCACAGTGCCGCCCATGCGCACCGTCAGGCCGACGGCAGCCTGGGGCGCGGAGTGATAGAGCGGCGCGGGGGACAGATACACCATGTCCTCCCGGTAATGCCACAGGTTCAACAGAAAGCTGTACAGGGGCAAGGGATCGCTGGGCGCTTGCTCCGGCAGGGGCCGCAAGATGCCTTTGGGGCGACCGGTCGTGCCGGATGAGTACAGCATGGATGTGCCGAGCATCTCGTCGGCGATCGGCGCATCGGAACAGTCCGCGGTCGCGTCGGCGAAGTCCCGGAACACCGCGCCGCCCGGAATATCCGCGGGCAGCTCGGCGCTATCGACAACCAGGCACAGCTTCACGTTCTTGCTATCCCGCAGCGCTTCCGTGGCAACCGCCACTTTAGCGCCGGAGACAATCAGCACCTTCGATTCGCTGTTGTTCAGGATATAGGCCAGCTCGTCGGCCTTCAGGTAGTGATTGACGCAGGTGTAGTAGAGCCCGGACCGTTCTCCGGCACCGCAGCATTCCAGATAGCGGTTGTTGTTCTCCATGAAAATCGCGTAGTGATCGAGCCGGCCAAGCCCCTGCGCGCGCAGGAGCTGCGCGAGACGATTGGCCCGGGCCTCGTAGTCGCGATAGCTGACGGATTCGCCGGTGCTCGCCATGATGAAGGCCGGGCGCTCCGGATGCTGCTGCGCGTAGGTTCCTGGATACATGGCCTTCCCCCCGAAAGCTGTGCTAGGTGTCTGGCATTCTGCGCTGAGGTCCGCACAGGCGTCCAGCGCTCAGCCGCGAATCGCCGCCGCCTGCAGGTCATCCAGCTGCCGCGCGTTGCGCCGGGCCTTGCGCAGCAGCGCCGTCAACGGGAGCAAATCCATCGGCTGTTGGCGGTGCTCGACGGCAATGTCTGCCATGTGTCGCGCATGCTCGAAAAAGATCCGATAGCCCTGCCGCAAGCTGTGGCGAGGATCAAACATGTGTGCGGGCAACGAGGCCACACCGTTCACCTCGATGATCGTGAACTCGCCCGCCTGCAGCGCATCCCGGGACATCGCCCGCACATCCAGCCGTCCGAAGTTGAAGCCCGGTTGCGATGCGCATACCGCATCGACGGCACGCAGCAGCTGCGGCGTTGCCAACGCGCTGTCGTTGGTAAACCGGCAGCCCATGGTGTGCGAGCCGATAAAAGACAGCCGCACCCGCTCCCCCGGGGCTGGCACCTGGTCCGTTGCGAGGTACTTCAGAAACATGGGCCAGTGGTCAGAGTAGCGCTCATGACGCCGGGCGAGTTGCCCGATCGTGTCCCGGCCATTGCCGGTGACGGTCGGAAAGTGCTTCTGGTTGATACCGGAGATCTGGCCCACCCCGCCCTTGCGTACGTAGAACACGCCAAACTCTTCCGGCTCAGGCACAAAGGCCTGCAACAGATGCGGCGTGTTGATGCGCGCCACCGCTGCCTTCAGCGCCTGCGGATCATCCACCTTGACCACGCCCTTGCCCACGGCGCCGATGTCCGGCTTGAGAATGAGCGGAAACCCCTGCGCCTGAGAAAACTGCGCGGCAGTGCCAAGGGTCGCCTCGGTGCTGTCGCGCAGCAGAACAGTTGCCGGAAAGCGCGCCTGATCGAACGCCATTTGGGTTTCGTATTTGGAGCCCAGGGCCAACTCGCCGTGATCGAGCGCGTAGTTGGCCTTGGCCAGATGCAGCGGCGGCAACCGGTGCCGGGCACAGAGCGCCAGCAGCGCCAGGTAGTACGGCGCCTCGAACAGCCGCGGCGGCCAGAACTCAAAGTGCCGCATTCAGCATCCGCTCGATCTCGGCCACCATGTCGTCGTGGCGTTCCCAGACGATAAAGTGCCCGTCGTTTTCGTAGCGGCGGTAGCGGACCTCGGCGGCGGTCAGCCGGTCCTGCGCGTAATCCGCGTTCGCAACTTTCACCAGCCCGTCCTCGACGCCGTGCACGATGGTCACCGGCACGGCGATCTCCGGCAGCGCCGCGGCCACCGGCTCAAGTTCCCGCGAAAGCGGCATCATCTCGTCGTTGGAGTACGCCAGGTCCTGCCCGATGAGCCAGCGGGCCCCGGGAATGCGAGCCAGCTGGTTGTACCAGCGCGGCCGGCTGATCTCCGGGTCCACCGGCGCCGAAATGGAAATGACGCCGCCAATCTGTTCCGGGTAGTCCAGGGCCAGCTGATACACCAGCGCGCCGCCCAGGGAATGACCGATGACGATGGCCGGCTGCTCCGACTCATTCACAGCCAGCAGCTTGCCGATCCAGCGGGACTGGTCCGCGAAGCTTGGCGTCGGACCGCTGCCAGCGGAAAGGCCGAACCCCGGGCGATCCGCGGAGATCAGGTGCGCCCGAGCGTTCAGGCGCGGGTCACTCAGGTAGCTGGCAAAAGCTTTCCAGGATCCCGGCGTGCCGTGCACAAACAGCAGCAGCGGCAGTGACCGCTCGCCGCTCTCAACGTAGTGCAAATCGAATCCGTCGGCGGGCAGGAGCCGGCTTTGCAACGCCGGAGGTAGCGTATCGACGGTCATTTCCGGAATCGGCGCGCAGGCGGTCAGCACCAGCAGACCCAGGGCCAGAAGCTGGCAACTGGCAAATCGACAGCATCCCTGAACTCTCATGCGTGGCTGCGGGCTCGAAGACAACGGAGGATCAGTCTATCGGC
Source organism: uncultured Pseudomonadales bacterium (assembly GCA_964640725.1). GTDB lineage: Bacteria > Pseudomonadota > Gammaproteobacteria > Pseudomonadales > Azotimanducaceae > CALHVX01. The sequence continues at coordinate 7,757 of CAZXIJ010000063.1, forward strand.
TGATCGCCACTACGCACCAGCGTTACGCGCCCGGGCCGGGACCCACAGTGGTCCGACAAGAATCAGCAACACGAGCACATTGAAACCCGCGTTCGAAGCATGGCCCGAGGTGACCGATCCGATGCTGTCCAGGCAGAACCAGGCCAGCAGCCCAGTCAACACGGCGCGGCGAATCGCCTCTGGGGCCACATCGTAAGGACGGCCGGACAGGCACCAGACCGTCACGCCCCAGCCAAAGAGAAAGCCGCCGGTCAGCGCCAGGACGAAGCGCGTTGTCGGAGCGTCGAAGTTTTGCGCGCCGTCCACCGGCCAGCTGAGCAGGTCGAGGGACCAGCGTGCCAGCTCTTCCGTAGGCGCCATGGTGCCCAGGAAGAAGACCGGACCGAAGGCCGCGATCCCGACCGCGGTGATCTTCAACCAGGTTTTATGCAGGCGCGGTGACATGGCAACGCCTCAGGCGCGGTCGCCCAGCAGCAGGGCGCGGGCATCGCCCTTTATCTGAAAGCTGACAACCAGCAGATAGATCGATAGAAACATGGCGCCGCCCAAAAACGCGAGCAGCGCAAGCCCCAGGCCTTGCGGGGAGAACTGATGGCGCCACCCAACCCAGGTCGCAGACAGCATCAACATGAACAGGAAATCCAGATTGAACTGGCCCGGCCAGGCCATCTTCCCGATATCGCCAAAGAACACCGCGAACAGGTTCATGCCGTACTCGCCGATGACCACCAGGGTATAGGCGCTAAGGGCGACCATCATCAGAGCCAGCATCATACGAAAGGCAGTCATGGATTTGCTCCTGTCACGGGCTTTGTTGAGTGCGGTTTATGTAGCATTCACTACATCTATTAGCGTAGCGTACACTACGTTTAAGGAGGCGGTCAATCGGCTAAGCAGCTTCGCGGCTTTGCCGGTACCATTTCTCGCCTTCGTTCCCGTTGTACTCAGCGAGCCCCAGTGCCCAGAACACCAGCAGACGCCGACCGCAAACGTCAACACATCGTCGAGTCCGTCGTCGCCCATTTGCTGCGCGAGGGCTTTCGCAACAGCAACTTGCGTGCGCTGGCCGCAAGCGCGGGCATGAGCGATCGCATGGTCATGTACTACTTCGAGACCAAAGAATCGCTGATCTCCGAAGCCATCCTGATGATCGCCGAGAACCTGCAAACGGGGCTGGATGCCGTGCTGCCCGACCGCCAGGCAAGCGGCGCGCGAATCGTCAGCACCATGGTGGACTCTGCGCTGACGGACGGCAGTCGAGAAACCCTGCGCCTGTGGTTCGAGATCGTCGGGCTCGCCGTGCGCGGCGATGAACCCTATCTCTCCACCGCGCAGCTGTTTCTGAAAGAGTGGGAAAGCTGGATCGAGGCCAAACTGCCCGCCTCGCAAAAGCATCGAGCCCCTGCCCTGCTGGCCCAGATCGAGGGCGAAGTCATGATTGCGCTGCTGCGCGCAGACAGCGGCTAGCACCAGCATGGCCATCATCTTTTTGAACGGCTGCACTTCGGCCGGCAAGTCGAGCATCGCCAGATCTCTTCAGGCGCTATTGCAAGAGCCCTACCTGCTCAGCGGCATTGACGATGCCTTCGCATCCATACCGCTGCGCTATCACAAGCATCCCGAAGGGTTCTTCTTTGATCGCGATGAGCATGGGCTGGTCCGCCTTAACTTCGGTGCAGTCGGCTGGGCCACCCTCCGCGCCCACCAGGCGGCTGCCGCCGCCATGGCAAGAAGTGGCGCCAACCTGATCCTGGATCAGGTCGTCCTGAATCAAAGGCTCCGGGAGGGCTGGCAGA
>CAZXIJ010000064.1:0-6606 GCA_964640725.1 uncultured Pseudomonadales bacterium
GGGAAGCCAGCGCATGACAAACGTCACCTGGAGGATAGCGCGGCAGTTTCGCACCAACCGCGAAGGCAGGCCAGCGCGGCAAACGTCTAGCTGCCGCCCGGCATCGCAACTACTTTCGCCGCCGGCCGCGCCAGCAGGGTCTCGATCAGGGCGTCGAAGGACACGACGGCGGTGTCGACCGCGAGCGGTGCAAGGGCGCCACTGGCAATGAGCGCGACCGCAGCAGGCAACATCGAGGCGCTGTTGACCCGTCCGGTGTGAAAGTGAATGCCGCGCATATACAGCTCGCGCATGGGCAATGGCAGCGCGCCGCCGAAAATGGTGGTGCTCGTGCAGTGACCTTCAGGCCGGGTCGCGCGCAGGGCCGCCAGGAGCGCCTCCTCTGACCGCACCGCGCAAACCGTCACGTCATGGCTCGGTAGCCGGGCGGGCCAGTCTGCCACCTCCAACACGTGCGCCCCCAGCGCTTTGGCATTGCGAGCAGCGCGGGCACTGCGGGTGCAGAAAGTGACTGCGCCAGCACCCTGGGCCCGGGCGGCCAGCACCGCGTACAGCGGGATGCTGTCGTAGTCGCCCAGGATCAGCACGCTGTCCCCGGGGCGCAGCAACCCGTCCACCGTGCGCCAGGCATCCATCACGTTGTCCGCCGCGCTGGCGAAAGCGGGCAGCTCGGCGTTGGCCGGCAGCGGCACCAGCATATGATCCGCATGGGGCACGCGAATGCGCTCGGCGAACGCGCCGCCCCAGTCGCCGGAGACCTTGCCGACCCCAAACATGGACGTCGGCGGCACCTCGCGACAGCCCGCAGAGCTGCTGCGCCCGCAGGGACGGCAGTGTCCGCAGCTGGGCTGGAAGGAGACCGCGACGCGACCGCCCGGGGCAAAGGCGGTCACCGCATCCCCGGCAGCCACGACTTCCCCCACGAACTCGTGGCCCAGCAAAAAAGGCCCGGGGAAGGGCGTCCGGCCTGCCACGATCTCCCAGTCCAGATCGCAGGTGGCGACGGCCAGCGGCGCGACCACCACATCGGTCGGGTCCTCGATGACCGGGGTCGGCGCGTCGACCCAGGCCAGCTGCCCGGGTCCTTGATATTGAAGGGCTCGCATTGGCGTAAGCTCCGCTCTCGTTTTCGGTGATCGATCAGGGAGCCTGGCACGATGCGGCTTGCGCCAAAAAAGGATGCTGTGCAGCCTGAGGTGAACGGCGTTCACCCTGACGTGGCCCCGGCGCCATGAGCGAGCGTCTGCCACCGCTGGCGTGGATTCGCGCCTTTCGCGAAGCCGGTCGGCAGCCGTCCTTCCGCGCCGCCGCGCAAGCTGAGTTGGCCGCGACCACGCACGTCAGCGATCTTCGGCAGCCAGACACCCCGCCGCATGACGGGCAGGTGGACGCCGTGATTCGCTACGACACCGGCACCCCTGACGGCCTGAACCGCATCACGCTCACACCGATTGCCCTGCAGCCAGTGGTCGCGGCCAACGGCACGGATCGCGCGCCTGCGCAGCGCATCCAGATCGAGGGCGGCTTTGACGCCTGGGCGCTGCTCAAAGATGCGGGAGTCGACCTGCCGGCCCTGCCGCTTTCCGCTACGCGCTTTGACAGCTACCTGTCCGGCCTTAAGGCCATCGAACAGGGTTACGGCATGGGCGTCGCGGTCCTGCCCCTGTCCGGCGAGTGGTTGCTGGAGGGTCGGGTTGCGGCGAGCCATGCCAGGCCGGTGCCCATCGAGCCGCAGTACGGCCTGGTGTTTCGCCCCGACAGCCCGCACCGGGAGACGCTGGAACGCATCGGGGCCTGGTTTCAGTCTGAGTTCGCGACCCTACAGGCCCGCCTCGACGCGCAGCTGCGCTGAGCCGCCTGGACTTAGGCGCTGCGCTGGAACATGCGCGCCAGCACCTCGAGTTCTTCCCGAGGTTGCGTCACGACTTCCAGCGTTTCCTTCAGCTCCGCTTCGCCGAGCCCCAGGGGTTGTGCTGCCGCCAGAGGCAAGCCGCGGTTTGGGGTGCTGCTAAGCCCTTCCATGGCGAGCAGGCTGCGCGCGCAGGACACGAGCCGGGCGAGGGGCAGTTCCGTCTGTTCGAAGTGCTGCTCGCGAATCGCGCGGGTAATCACGCCAGGCAAGTCCCAGCTCGCAAGCAGCGCTGAGCCGACCATCTCCCGGTCCATGCCCAGCACCGCAACATCGCTGTAGCTGTAAAGCAGGTGCCGGTTGGCCGACTGCAAATCGCAGATGCGCTGGTACTGGGGCGCAAAGGTATGCCCGAGCACCAGGGTGCCAAAATTGCTGAGCAGACCGGCCAGATAGGCTGTGCCGGAGTCGAAGGGCAGCGTGCCGGCCGCTCGCTGATGCAGATGGTCCATCACGCTCGCCGTCAGTAACGACTCGATCCAGTAGCTGGGGCAACCATGGGCGGGCAACACCGGCGAGGGAATGGCGGCACCGACCGCCAGCCCCATGGCCAGCGCCAGCGCACCGCGGTAGCCGATGACCCGCACCACGGCATCGTGCACCGAGTTGACGTCTCCCCGGGCGCTGTAGAACGCGGAGTTGGCCCAGCCCACGATGCGTGCGGCCAGAGCCGCATCCTGCTCCACGAGGACCACAAGATCGCCGGCATGGGCATCGGGGTTCCCGGACAGCGCCAGGATGCCCCGGGTCGTCTCCGGCAGCGGCGGCAGGTCGAGAGTTTCTTCGAGCCGTTCGCGAATGCGCCGCTCGGTAAAGTGCCCGACCGTGCCTTCGACGGTCTGCTGTTCCAGTGCTTCGAGGGCCGGCACCGGCAGCGGCGGAATGGGCAGAGCGCAGCGCACCCACTGGCTATCGGCGGCGGGAACAAGGCGGACGACAGGGCCCCCTTGAGCGGCGTGCGAGTCCTCGCCGATCAGTATCTCGGGGGTGTCGCGGAGCGCTATATCGACCAGGGGCGCTCCGCCCAGGTCTTCGCCCTCCGCGGCGAGGGGCGGCACGATGCGCACCGGGGCGCCAAGCTGCTCGCCCAGTTCCTGGGGGCAGATCATGGCCTCCCGCGGGGCCAGCAACTCGTAGCTGCGATGGTCGGCGGTCAGATGGAGACGGCGAACGGTTTGGAGCGAGTCAGACACGGCGGCACACAACGCAAGGGTTCGCTTTAGTCTAGGCAGGAGATCGGCACGCTGCCGGCAGGGAGCCCGCGAGGGCCTTAAACCATGAAAGCACGCACAGATTGCCCGGCCATGCGCAGCCCGAGCCGTTTGGATACCATGCGTGCCAGCGTTTCGAATACCCGGTGACAAGGAGTCCCATGCACACGCTTCGATTCAGAAAAAACTTGAACGCTTTCGCGGTGGCTTTCGCGGCCCTGCTGGCGACCTTTAGTGCCCGCGCCGATTTGCCCGAAGCCACTGCCAAGGCACTGGACAAAGCCATCGCCAGCGAAGCCCGCCCGGAAGCAGACCGGTCGCGGGACCGCAACCGCATGCCCGTGAAGACCCTCGAATTCTTTGGGCTGAAAGGCAACATGAAAGTCATCGAGATCTTTCCCGGCGGCGGCTGGTACACCAAGCTGCTGGCTCCGGTACTGGCGGACGATGGCCAGCTGATCGTCGCCGGCGGCCTCGGCAAAGCGCTCGGTTTTGGCGGCATTCTGGACAACGAGTTTCCGGCCCGCGACTCGGTCAAGATTGTCGACATCTCTGACAAGCTCAGCGCCGGCGAGCGCTTCGGCCAATTGAATATGGCACCGACCAGCTTTGGCGTGCGCAAAGCCGATCTGGTCCTGACTTTCCGCAACATGCACAACCTGAATGCGGCCGGCCGTGCGCAGATGCTCAAAGCCAGCCTGAAATCCCTGAAGAAGGGCGGTCGGTTGGGCATCATCGACCACACCCGCCGACACATGCAGGACGAGACCAACGAGAACTGGCGACGCCTGGACCCGGTGCTCGTCATCAAGGAGGCGACTGCCGCCGGATTCCGGTTTGTCGACTACGCCAACCTGCACTACCGCTTTGACGACGAGCTGCGCTATGAGGTTGGACGCAAGTCTGTAAGAGGCAACAGCGACCGGTTTACGCTGCTGTTCGTGAAGCCCTAGCCGGCGCCAAGGCCAGCACCAGAGGTCGCTTGCAGTTACGGCGGCGGGCCCTGTGCCCACCGCCCACCCGGGCTGCGCTGCAGCCGTGCTACCAGGCGTGCGGCTCGCCGTCCCACTTCATGAAGCTCGCGGTGCTGTCCATGCTGAGCCCATCGATCACGCTGACAATGCCGTCAGCGCTCTGGTCCGGGGTGATCTCGGCCTGCGCGCCACCCATGTCGGTTTGCACCCAGCCCGGGTGAATCAGCTGCACGGCAATGCCGTCGCGCTTGGCATCGGCTGCGTACATGCGCATGACCTTGTTCACCGCGGCCTTGGATGAGCAGTAGGCATACATGACCGGCATGTCGAGGGACAGCGCGCCCATCTGGCTGGTGATCGTCACGGCTTTGGCACTGCCCGCGGCAGCCATGTTCGGCCGAAAGGCCTGGACCATGCGCAGCGGGCCCATGGTGTTGACGTTGAAGGTCTCCATCCAGCCGGCGTAGTCCATTTGCGCGGCCGACTGCTGATCCGGCGCGGGGCCCGCCATCCCGGCATTGTTAATCAGCAGGTCAATCGGCTGGTCCCCCAGCCGACCCTTGAGGTCGGCAACGGAGGCATCATCGCCAACGACCACGCCTTCGACCTGCACGTCGCCGGCCAGCGCTTTCAGATCGCTGGCGCCGTCCGGGTTGCGGCAGCACGCGATCACCTTGTGGCCTGCCGCGGCGTAGCGTTCCGCCAGTTTCAGGCCGATGCCTTTGTTGGCGCCTGTGATAAGAGTTGTCGGCATGGTCATGCTCCCCGTTTACGGTGACTGTGGATCTGATGGCCCGGGCGCCTGGTCCCGATATATCCGGACCGTCTTGCGCCCGGTGATGTCGATGGCGGCGCGGTACATACCCTCGGTATTGAAGGGCATGGCGATATCGCCGTCGGGCCCGAGAATGATGACACCACCTGTGCCCCCGGCTGGCAACAGCTCATCGAACAGCACCGCCTGGCCGGCGGCGGCCACCGTCTGGCCCTGGTAGCGCACGCGGGCGCAGATGTCAGCGGCCACGTGGTATCGAATGAAGTACTCGCCATGGCCTGTCGCGCTCACAGCGCAGCTGCGGTTGTCAGCCCAGGTGCCCGCGCCGATCACCGGCGAGTCGCCGATTCTCCCCCAGCGCTTGGCCGTCATGCCGCCCGTCGAGGTCGCGGCAGCAAGGTTGCCCGCGGCATCCAGCGCCACGGCGCCCACGGTGCCGAAGCGGTGTTCCGGGGCGAGGCTCAGCCGGGCCTGCTCGTCCTCCAGCAGCTGCGCCTTGACCTTGTCGAGCGAGGCCCGGCGACCGGGCGTATCGAAGTGGCTGTTGGGCACCATGGCCAGGCCCTGGGATTGCGCAAACGCTTCGGCGCCGGCACCGCTCAGCATCACATGCTCGGAGCGGTCCATCACCGCGCGCGCAGCGATGACAGGGCTCTTAATGAGCCGCACCCCGGCGACCGCGCCGGCGTTACGGGTCGCGCCATCCATGATGCTGGCATCCAGCTCGTGCCCGGCATCCCAGGTATAGACCGCGCCCACCCCGGCGTTGAACAGCGGCGACTGCTCCAACACGACAATGGCCGCCTGCACCGCATCCAGGCTCGTGCCGCCTGCGATCAACACCTCATGGCCGGTCTCCAGGGCCTCGGTGAGCTTCCCGCGAATGGCGGCTTCCTGTACGTCGGTGAGCTGGTCCCGGGTCATTGTGCCAGCGCCGCCATGCAGCGCGATGGCGACCGGGGGCGACGCAGCATCCGGTGCCGGACCTGACGCGGCAGCCGCGCATCCGGCCAGCAGGCTGACCCCAATCAGTGCCCACGTCGCCCGCTGCCAGGTTGGAGTCATCGATCTGCTGCCCTGAGATTCTTGATCCGCTCATTCTGCGAGCGCGCGGCGATCGTTGCTACCCCGCTTGTATTCGCGGCAGCCGACCGAGACAATGGCGGCGCCTAAGGGGTGGAAGATCCTGAGACACCAGGGCCCGCAAACGCGGCGTCTGATCTGGTGGACCCTTTGAACCTGATCCGGTTAACACCGGCGGAGGAATAGGCGAACGCTGCTGCGGCGCCCCTGCGCGCTCATGGCGCTCCCCCTTCGGTTCCGTCCCCGGGCACATGTCGATCCATGTTGACCGAGGTATAAGACCATCATGATCCGCCCCAAGATGCCGGCAATCGCTCTCCTGCTCACCGCCACCGGCTTGAGCGGCGCCGCGAACGCGCAACCCGAACAGCCCATCATCGAAGAGATCATCGTGCAGGGAGAGTTCCGCGCGCCGTCGCTGGGCAAAACTCCGGCGAGCGTTTCGGTGATTCAGCCCGGCGACCTGCGACAGACCATGGTGAACCATTTGGAAGAGGTGCTCGGCTGGGTGCCCAACGTCAACTTCGCCAGCGGCGGCTCGCGAGCGCGCTTTATCCAGATTCGCGGCATCGGCGAGCGCGGCCAGTTTGCAGAGCCCCTGAACAGCTCTGTGGGCCTGCTGGTCGACGGCGTGGACCTGAGCGGTATCGGCAC
>CAZXIJ010000064.1:6706-8729 GCA_964640725.1 uncultured Pseudomonadales bacterium
AGGACGACACCGACAACCACGAAGAACTCACCCTGCGCGGCAAGCTCCAGTGGGCACCGAGCGAGCGCTTTGAAAGCACCCTGGCCGTCAGCCACATCGACGTCGACAACGGCTACGACGCTTTCTCTCTGGACAACGACCGCAACACGCGCTCCGACGAGCCCGGCGAAGACTCGCAGCAAACAAGCTACGCCAGCCTGATCAGCGTCTGGCGCCCGAGCGAAGGGTTCTTTGTGCAGAACACCATCGGCTGGGCCACGTCGGATATCGACTACGGCTACGACGAAGACTGGACCTTTGCCGGCTTCGACCCGATCGGCTACACCTCGACCGATCGTTACGAGCGCGAGCGCGACACTTTCAGTCTGGATCTGCGCGCCGTGTCCGAGCAGCGGTTATGGAACGATCGGCTGGACTGGGTCGCCGGCGTCTACCTCCTGCAACAGGATGTCGACCTGACGCGCACCTACACCTTTCTGCCCGGCCCGTTCAGCAGCGCCTTCGAGATCGATCGGGTGGCCGTCTACGGCGAGCTGACGGCGCACCTGAATGACCGGCTGCGCCTGACTGGCGGCCTGCGCTTCGAACAGCACGAGTCGAGCTACCGCGATTCGGAAGGCGTGCGTTTCGGTCCCGAGGACGATCTGGTCGGCGGGCGCATCGTGCTGGAGTCTGACCTCTCCGATCAGACCCTTGCCTACTTCGCCGTGACCCGCGGCTATCGCGCCGGGGGCTTCAACACCAGCGGCACCCTGGATACCGATCTGCGCGAGTTCGATCCGGAATCCCTGTGGAACTACGAGCTGGGTATCAAGGGCCAATGGCTGGACGACCGCCTGAGCCTGCGTGCCGCCGCGTTCCTGATGGACCGGCGCGACATGCAGGTCGCAACGTCGCTCACTCGAGTGCGCGCTGACAACAGCGCCGAATTCATCGACTTTGTCGGCAACGCCGCCGAGGGCCGCAATGCCGGGATCGAGCTCGAAGGCACCTGGTACGTCACCGACCAGCTGCAGCTGTTCGGAAGCGTCGGCCTGCTGGACACGGAGCTGGAGGACTACACCAACGGCAACGGCGACAACCTGGACGGCCGGGAGCAGGCGCAGGCGCCGGAGTACACCTTCTATGTAGGCGCCGAGTACCAGTTTCTGTCGGACTGGTTTGCGCGCGTCGAGCTCGAAGGCAAGGACAGCTACTTCGTTTCTGACAGCCACACCGAGCGGGCACCCAGCTACGAGCTGGTCAACGCGACCGTCGGCTACGAGAACGAGCGCTGGGGCGTGCGACTGTGGGCGCGCAACCTGACGGACGAGGAGTACGTCGTGCGCGGGTTCTTTTTCGGCAACGACCCCCGGGACGGCTATACCGCCCGCGGCTTCAATCAGCTCGGAGAGCCGCGGCGCGTGGGGCTGACCGCCAGCATCAACTTCTAGCGGCGCCAGCTATACTGGCGGTTCCCTTGGAGGATCACCCGATGGCCAGAATCGAAGCGCTGCGAGAAGAACACGGTGGGGTCCATCCGCTCGCCGCGACCAAGGTCAAGGACCACCTCGAGCCCTACGTGCGCAAGTTCATTGAGCGCTCGCCCTTTGCCATCATGTCCAGCAGCAACGCCGCGGGCGACTGCGACGCCTCGCCCAAGGGCGGCAAGCCCGGCTGGATCAAAGTGCTGGATGACCGTACGCTGCTGGTGCCCGATGTGGGCGGCAACCGGCTGTTCCAGAGCTACGAGAATTTCGAGTCCAACCCGAAAGCCGGGCTGCTGTTCCTGATCCCTGGCTCCGACATCACGGTGCGGGTGAATGGGCGCATCACCGTCGAAGAACGCTCCCAGCTGGAAGCCCGTAACGTCGCGCCGGAAACCCTCATGTCCGACGACAACACCAAGATCGTTCAGGGCATGGTGCTGCAGATCGATGAAGCCTACTTCCATTGCCCACGGTCGCTGCAGTTCGCCGGGCTTTGGGACACGGACGAGATCCAGAGCAACGCCAGCAAGTCGCTGACAGAACTGATCGGCTAG
>CAZXIJ010000065.1:0-6406 GCA_964640725.1 uncultured Pseudomonadales bacterium
ATCTGAGCTCATCCATCCAGTCCCAAAGCCCGGCCGGGTCCTGGCTGTGGAAGCGAGAAAAGGGGATCTCCGGCAAGCGGTCGGCCCCGCGGAAAATCACGTTGCGGTGCAGGTTGCCCCGGTCGTCGGTGGACGAGGTGTACTCGTACGCAACAAAGGTCGTGAACTCGTTCGGGGCATTGTGTCGTTCCGCGGCGCGCACAATATCCATCCAGGCAGAGCGGGACGCGTCCTTGAGCAATTGCACGTCCAGCTTGCCCGAGACCAGCTCGCGGACTGCCGACTGCAGATATCCGGCAAAAGTCTGCCCGCGCACGCCGATGCTGTCGTCGTTCAGGTTACCCGGCCGGTTCAGGTTGTGCAGCGGTTCATTCAGCGCCAGCTTCCCTAACGGCGTCGCCGGATCTGCCCCCTCTTTCAACGCCCCCAGAAACCCCGCGTGGTCGGTAATGGCGTAAAAATCGAGCGGGCGGTTCAGCTGCACGTCGTAACCGGACGGGTGGGCAATGGCCTCGCCCTTCGCATAGCGGTAGCCATCGTCCGGGGTCGCGATGGTGCCGAAGGCAAAGGCATCAAAGGAGTAAGCGGTGTGAACGTGCAGGTCACCGAAGTAGGCGTTGCGATCGGCATTGCGTGCGGCATCGGCAACAAACACTTCGGCGTTGCCGGCAAACGCCTTCTCGACAAACTCGCGCGCGGCTGCTTGCGCTGCGCGGGGGTCAGGACCCTGCTCTGGGCTTGATGCGGCGGCGTCCGGCGCCGGTGCCGCAGTCTCGGGCTGGCCACAGGCAGTTAGCACAAGCGCGCTCAACAGAACCGTGAAAGATTGGCGCAGCTTCATAGTCGCTCCCGTATCCGCATTAAATCTGGTGCGCTGCTAGTATTACACGAATCATATAATATGGGCCGCTTCACGAATCTGCGGCAACAATCCACAGGTGCCTGATATGACACAACCTGCCCGGCGCAGGCTGACCCGCGAAGCCAGGCGCAACCAGATTTTGGACTGCGCCCAGCGGGTTATCGTCCAGGAAGGGCTCTCCACGCTCACCATGGAGCGTCTGGCTACAGAGGCGCAAGTCAGCAACCCGCTGATCTACAAGTACTTTGATACCCGGCTGCAGGTTCTGCAGGAGCTGCTTGTCAGAGAATTCCAGGCGTTTCGACGATCAGTGGCCCAGAACATGAGCGTCGACAGCTATCGCGAAGCGGTTCGCAGCTATGTCGATATCAACTTCAGGCAGTTCGCCGGCGGGAATGTACTGAGCATACTGCTCAGCCAACCTGACGTGCGCCAAGCCGTAGAGGAAGGGGAGAAATCGCGGCACGCACCCTTCTTCGTGAACCAGCTCGCCAAGGAATACAAAATTCGCCGGCGACTCGCGGAACAGATCATTGCCATGGCATCTGGCGCGTCCATCGCCGCGGCCGAACACTACGGCCGGTACGGCGGGGACAGAGCCGCCCAAATCGAGCAGGCGGTCGACTTCATCTTCGGGGGTATCGAGCAGCTGTTGGGTGCTCGGTCGGAAGGAGCGTAGCAGCACAGCTAGCAGAGGTGCGCGTCATCGCACTTGACCTCGCCTGACCGGCGCAATCGCTGGCATCCCCTGGCGGTCGCAGTGAGCGCTATAAGCAGCCTGCTGTAACTTACCCGCCCAAAAACTGCCCTAGACCCATTTCAATGACTGCTTTCGGCTGCAGATTCAATCGGACGATGCCACACATCGGTTAAACCGGTCAGCTCGATTGGCCGCACTGTTTGGATATAGATTGGCGTCAGCTGGCTTTTCTAAGAATCCAGATCGCGTCGACGAGGTTCTCCTCGACAAACGCGTTCTCCTGAGCCTGGCTTTCCGCGAAGGCCATCAGCGCTTGTTCCAGGTCCGGATGCTCAAGGGCAAGGGCCTCAGCTCTGGCCCGAATCTTCAGTGCCTCATCTTCGAAGTCTTCGTCGTCAAGCTCCTCTGGGTCCTCAACGTCCGAATCCGCGTCCAAAAGCTTGACCAGCGTATCGCCGCTTGTCGTCAATCGGGAGATCGTGTCATCGCGATGGCCGTACCGCTCAAAACCAGGAAAGTCGTTCGACCCGTCATCGGCAAGATACAAATCGCTGATGATCATCAGACCGCCGGGGCGGACATAGTCCCGGATTACATCAACGGTTTCGTCTGGCCCGCCCAGCACATCCCCCAGAGCCGCGAACACAGCGACATCAAAGGGCCCCACCCTGGCCGCCATATCCAGAACGTTGCCGTACAGAAACGTGCAAAGACCTTCAACGCCGCTTTCCTGAGCCAGCTCTTCACAGCACTGAACAAAGGGCTCAAAGAGTTCTATGCCTGTGACCTTTAAGCCCGTTGCTTCGGCAATCTCGACCGCGGTTGCGCCTTTGCCGCAGCCCAGGTCAACAATGGTCGAACCGGCCGTCAGATTCAGGTCAGCAATGACTTCTGCAATTTGCTCCGCGTCGCTGCCCAGCTCGTCAAGGTCGGCCAGTAGCGCCGGTGCCAAAGGCAACAGATCCGGGTCAATCTCCAGCGCGTAGGCCACCATCTCCTGCTCAGTTCGCATACGTTACTCCAGCGCGTCATCCATTGGGCAGGCGTCGCAGTCGTCGGCACTGCACAGGCGACAGATTTGATAGGCATGCTGCTCATCAACGACCGCACAGGCGAGCATCTTTGCGAGAAGTCCATCCAGTTCGATCTGTTCGGCTGCTGATAGAAAGTCCAGAAAGGATGCCAATGCGTCATGCCGTGATGCCAATAGCTTCCTGACCAAGCTTTCCCCTTCGGCGCTGAGAACGAGGGCCACAGCCCTGGCGTCATCAGCCTCTGCCCTGATGACCAACCCCTGAGCTTCGAGCTTCGCCACCAGTCGCGTTGTCGCTGATTGAGAGCGCCCCAGAGTCCTGTGCAGAAAGTCAATCCGCTGCTCCGGTGCATTGGAGATCGTCACTAACGCTGCTGCCGAGCTTGCGGTGAGTCCACTGACCCCTTCAATCGCTGCCAACTGACGGTCGATAGCGAATTGAGAAACTGCACCCAGTAAGTTTGCAGTTCGCTGTTTCAATGTCGGTCACCTCGATCAAGCATTTCTGCTCTTGGCATGCCCGCTTAGCCAACAGCTCGACATTACATATGCATAATGCATGTATAGTCGCAATCATTGAGCCCTGTCAACCCAAACCGAGAGATCAGCGATTGTCGTTTCGTTGGAGCGCATTGGCCTGGGCCCGACAGTAGCGGGCAAAGGCACGGGTCGCTTCGACCTCTTCTGGCTCAACGGGCCGCAATGCCTGTTCCGCATCTCCCTTGCGCAGGGTCAGTGATCGGCTGATCAGGCCTTGCCAGTCACCGTCAAGGTTCGCCTGCGCCCAGTTCATTGCTTCTTTCTTGGATGTGACCCGACCCGCTACGGTTGTGTGCAAGATCCGGCAGAAGAGACCGACCCAGAAGGCCTGCAGAGCGAAGATCGGCATCGACAAACCTGTCGCAATGACCGCGTCCATGAGCTCACGTATTTCTGCGCGCAGAGCGTCGGCGGAGACCGGGTCCACCAGCTCGCGAACATCCGGGCCCGCCAAATGAACTCCTTTCTCGTAAAGCGTCCACCGGACCACCTGGCTGTTGTCGTGCTCCGAGCGAACCAGGGTGTCGGAGCCATGAGGGAGATACCAAAAGGGATAGCACCGGGCCGGCATGCCATCCATGCCCGGATCGCCCCAGCTGTCGTCGCGCGACTCTCCTGGCGGGTCTCTGGGCTCCGTCGACCAGCGACGCAGCACGCTTCTGGGCGCGTACGATCCTTCTATGTTGAGGGGCCAATAGGGGAGGTCCAACTTAGGGATACGTTTGTGCAGCTGTTGCAGGCGCGCCAGCTCATCAGCGGACAGGTCTGCATTCGTGACGATCACAAAATCGCAATCCGAATACTCGCTGAAGTCGCCGATGGCGAAGGATCCCTGCAGATAGGCACCCACGAAATTATCTGCGAGGATCTCCTGGGCACTCCCAACCAGATGTTCCAGCACCCGATTGAGAGCCGGATAAGGCGTCGGGTCGACTGGTTCAGTCACGGATCACCTCCTGTTTCGCGCTCAGAGGACCTGAGCGCCGCTAAAGCTTCAGGGCCCTGCGATGCTCCAGCACGTGGGAACGCGGTGGCGGCAAAGCACCAGTCTCTCCCGTGGGGTGAAATCCGCAACGCTCATACAGAGCGATGGCAGGAGCATTGCGATCCGCAACGTCCAGTATCAGACGGGCAAAGCCAGACTGCCTCGCCCAGCTCGCCACCGCGGCGATCAGCCGCTCGCCAGCCCCCGAGCCACGCGCCTTTGGGGCGACCCACATGGAGATCAGCAGGGCAGTGTCCCCGTCGCCAACTTCAGGTGCACCGCGAGCCATGCCGACATCCTCACCCTGACGTACTGCAAGGAACGTTGGCAACTGACGGAGCTGCCGTTCCCAGCCTTCATCCGCAATCTGCAGAGCGTCCGAGTAAGTGCTCCCAAAGGCGTCCGGCGCATCTTGCAGGGCCTGCAATCGGACCTGCTTGAGCCGCTCCCAGCCGTTCGTGTCCAGCCGCTCGATCTTCATAGGGTCTTGTCCGCTTGCGTCAATCGGCCCTGCGGGTAGTCAAGGAGTGATCGCCCCCCTTGCAACACCGAACCACCTTGATTCGCCTACACAGCGCCGTCTCGACAAATATACGGCACAGACACTGCTTTGCCACCGGGCCTCATGAAACCTGCCGCCCGGGCAGGTATCCTCGCAGCAGGAGCCGGTTGGCTACCGAAATCTCGAGCAATGGGGAGGGGCGATGAAATCCGTAACCGAGCAACTGGCACCCATCACCGAGACCGACGACGAGATCCGCGAAGCCCTGGCGCAGGCGGATACCGCATCGATCATGTTGGCGATGGTTCACCTGTCCGGGGATATGGACATCATACGTGGCTCGGTCCGTCCGAAGGTCGAGTTCATGGCCCCGGACGACGGCGTTAGCGAAGCCGACCGCCAGCGCGTCCTGGAGCAGGCGCTGTCCATGATCATCGCTCATCGAGACCGCCCCGGCACGCCTTTCAAACCGCAGGGCGATGACCTGCTGGAAATGCTGCAGTTTCTGGTTGGCGAGGACACTGAGCAAGACCACGTCCAGTTCCTCACCGAAGAGCTCTCGATGCACGGCGAGGATCCCTACCTGCAGCCGGAAATATTCGACATTCCCGAGGCGACCCGCGCCGAATTTAAGGTGCTGGTCATTGGCGCTGGCATGTCCGGGTTGCTGTCTGCAATCCGCCTCAAAGAAGCAGGGATCCCGTTCAAGGTCATCGAGAAAAACAGCGACGTCGGTGGCACCTGGCACGAGAACACCTATCCCGGCTGCCGGGTCGATAGCGCCAACCATACCTACTCCTATTCCTTCCGGCCCAAAGACTGGCCGCAACATTTTTCGCCTCAGGCCGTCCTGCGAGAGTACTTTTCCGACACCGCCAGAGACTTCGAGCTGCGGGAGCACATCAGTTTCGAGACCGAAGTGACCGAAGCACGCTTTGATGAAGCCAGCGGCCGCTGGCAGGTCACGGTCACTCACAACGACGAGTCTCAGACCCACTCCGCCAACGCGATCATCAGCGCCGTCGGGCAGCTCAACCGGCCCAATCTGCCGGCGATCAAGGGCGCAGACAGCTTTGCCGGCCCGTCTTTTCACAGCGCTCGCTGGGAGCATGAACACGATCTGAGCGGCCAGCGAATCGGCATCATCGGCACCGGGGGCAGCGCCTTCCAGTTTGCGCCGATCCTGGCAGAGCAAGCGCGGCACGTAACCCTATTCCAGCGAACCGCCCCCTGGATTCTGCCCAATCCGGACTACTTTTCCGAGGTGCCCAGGGGCAAACATTGGCTGCTTCGTCACGTCCCTTTCTATGCCAAGTGGTATCGCTTCAAGGTGTTCTGGACTGGCGCAGAAGGCATGCTCGCCGCTGCCCGGGCCGACGAAGGCTGGAACCGCCCCGAGGAATCTGTGGGCGAAGCCAGCCAGGCGGCCAGAGATATGATTCTCGAGAATCTCGTCGCCGAACTGGACGGCAGAGAGGACCTGATCGAAAAGTGCACGCCCAACTATCCGCCGTTCGCCAAGCGTATGCTCATCGACGACGGCAAATACCTGCGCACGCTCAGACGCAACAATGTCAGCCTAATCACCGATTCGATCGATCAGATCACGCCCAAAGGCATTCGCACCGCAGACGGCACGGAACATGAGTTTGATGTGCTCATCTATGGCACGGGCTTCAAGGCCAGCCAGTTCCTGTTCCCGATGAAGGTGTACGGCCTAGGCGGCGTAGAGCTGCAGGACAAATGGGACGGCGACCCGCAGGCCTACAAAGGCGTCACGGTGC
>CAZXIJ010000065.1:6506-7738 GCA_964640725.1 uncultured Pseudomonadales bacterium
GAGCTGCAGGACAAATGGGACGGCGACCCGCAGGCCTACAAAGGCGTCACGGTGCCGGGCTTTCCGAACCTGTTCTGCACCTACGGGCCGAACACCAACATCGTGGTCAACGGCAGCATCGTCTTCTTCTCGGAATGCGAAGTGCGCTACATCATGGGCTGCCTGGCCCTCATGATGAAACACGACGCCCGCTATATCGATGTCAAAGAAGACATCTGCGAGGCCTATAATCGCTGGATCGAGGAAGGCAACGCCAAAATGGCCTGGGGCCAGTCGGGGGTGAATACCTGGTACAAGAACGCCAAGGGCAAAATCACTCAGAACTGGCCGGGCACCCTCGTTGAGTTCTGGCAGCAAACCCGAGACGCCCAGGAATCAGAGTTTGAAATTCTCCGATAACGGAAACGCCAGGTTCGGCTAGGCCCCGAGCAGATCGCGCAGCAAACTGCCGGTCAAATAGGCGAGGCCTGCCGCCGCCAGCACCGCCAGACTGCCGATGCCCGCCAAGGCCATATCAGACTGGGCATCCCAGATATCCCCCTGGGTGCCGAGATAGGCCTGGCCCAGATCACCGCCAAACATCAGCGCCGCCAACCATTCCACAATTTCGTACACGGCGGATGTCGCCAGAATCAGGCTTAGCGCAACAATCGCCGTGACTCGATGCGAACCTCTGGCAAGCTGGCGGCAAACCCGTGAAAGGGCCCCAAGGGGCGGGTATCCTCAGCCTTTCGCCAAAGGGACAGCACCATGCCAACGCCGTACGTCACCATCGAGCGCCAGGGCCCGATCGCCATTGTCCACTTCGACCGCAAGAAGAACCTGAATGCCTTCGACCAGCAGCTGGTACTCGAGCTCACAGAGGTCGCCCGTTCCTTTCACGACGACCTGGAAACCCGCGCGGTCGTCCTGACCGGCGCCCCCGGGTACTTTTCCGCCGGCGCTGATATCGAAGACCTCGCCGCTCGAAACGCGAGCGAGCAGACTGATATGGAAAAGCGCCAGACCTATTACCGGGGCGGCAAGCTGTGTGCCGCCTGGGAGGCAATGCCGCAGGTGACCATCGCGGCGATGGAGCGCCTGGCCGTCGGTGCGGGCGTCGCGCTGCCCCTGGCCTGCGACTGGCGGGTGCTGGGCAAAGGTGCCTATCTGTACGTACCCGAAGTCAAGATTGGCCTGAACCTGCAATGGGGCGCCCTGCCCCGGCTCACCAATCTGGTCGGGCCCGCCCG
>CAZXIJ010000066.1:0-6726 GCA_964640725.1 uncultured Pseudomonadales bacterium
GACGGCAGCGGCTTCAGCCCGGCACCGGTCGCGGCCTCCACAATCGCTTCCCGAGCTTCGACAATGCGTGACTTTGCCATCGCCAGAAACTTGGTATCGTTGTAGCTCGCGATGGCCGCGGCTACACCGGCTTGGTTCAGGGCGTAGTCTCCCAAACCGTACTGAGAAATCAGCCGTGCCTGCGCAGGCGAAGAAAGCATGTACCCTACCCGCATACCTGCAAGCCCATAGATCTTGGAGAAGGTGCGGGCAACCGCCACGTTGTGGCCCGCCTTCACCAGGGGCACCATCGAGGTGTACTCCGGGTCCTCAGTCAGTTCGTTGTAGGCCTCGTCGACCAGCACCGTGACCTTTTTGCTGGCCTTAACGCAGAACTTTCGCAGTGCATCGCCATCCAGAGTCAGCCCGGTTGGATTGTTCGGGTTCGTGACGTGCACGAGGGACACGCTATCGTCGATCCGCTCGTACAGCGCATCCAGATCGATCGCCAGGTCTTTGGCTTTGGGCAACCGCAGAATTTCCGTGCCCTGCCGCTCCGCTGCCTTGGCCGTCGTGTCCCAGAACAGATCCGGCCCCAGGATCTTGCCCTCCTTGCCCTTGGCAATCGCAAAGAAACTCAGCACACCGCTCGAGCCTGAGCTCAGGCTGATGTTCTCCGGCGTCAGGCCGTGGCGCTCGGCAATCATAGACTTCAGCCGTGGCACGCTCTCACCGACGTAGTAGGCCCCATGGGCTGCCGCCTCGCTCATGGCCTGCAGGGCTTTCGGGCTGGGACCGTAGGGATTTTCGTTGGCGTTCAGCTTGGCAATACCGGGCGCCGGTCCGTAGCGCAGCGCCGGGGGCGCTTTGGCGAGACTGACGCCGCTGCTGATGACTCCAGCGCCAATCGCCGCGCCCCCCATTAACATTCGCCGTGACAGTTCCATACTCAGTTCCTTCTTCTGTGCCGCTAAAGATGCGTGGACTTGTAAAACATCGAAAACGAGACAATCACTAGATACACCCCAAACAATCGTTTCAGCCGAGTCTCGTCCAGCCGATGAGCCCAGCCCGCACCGATTGGCGCAGTCACCACCGAGACAGCGCAAATCGCGAGGAGCGCCGGGATGTTGATGTAGCCAACAGAGCCCATGGGCAGATCATCACGCCCAAGCCCCATCATCATGAACCCGATCGCCCCAGGCAGGCCAATGATAAAACCAACACCGGAGGCGGTGGCGACGGCCTGATGTACCGGCCGGTTGCAGATCACCATGGTCATGACGGTAATGGTCCCACCGCCAATACCGAGGAGCGCAGAGAACCCGCCCAGAAAGGAAGCGAGACCCGCGCGGGCCGCTCCCGTCGGCATCGCGAGCTGTCGGGACAAATGCGCCAATGCGCCGGGAAACAAGAAGTACAGCGAGTAGATCAGCACTCCGATCGCAAACAGCCTGACAAGGCCGCTCGCGTCGCTCATGGCAGCGATAACCAGCCCGATAAGGACGCCGATGAGGAGCCAGATCGACCAGTCCCGCAACACCTCGAAATCAACGGCGCCACGGGCATGGTGGGCCTGTACGGATCGCGCTGAAGAAACGACGATGGTCGCCAGCGAGGTGCCAATCGCGACGTAGACCAGACTGTCCTGTTGGTCGGTGAACAGCGGAAAGACGGCGAGCAGCGCCGGAACCACCACGAACCCACCTCCGTTCCCGAATAGCCCTGACGTGATTCCCGCGACGGCTCCCGCTGCGCACAGCGCACCCAGCAGGAAAATGGTTTGAATATCGAATTCCACCTGCAATGCGGAGCAATGATTGTGCCAGCTCAGATCCCCAAAAAAAGCAGGGACTTACCGGCGACGGCCCGTCGGGCCGGCTTCGAATCGGTGCAGACGCAACCGCGTGGTGCGGAAACATGCACCGCAAAGAGCCGGCTGGGCCAGCCCGCCTCTTCCGCAGCGTCAGCACGCCTTAGCAGCTGTTCAAGGTGCACTGAGAAAGGCGCACCAGAAGGTAGGCAGTTTGATTGCCGGAAAAGGGCGCCTGCGTAGGAGCACTAAAAGCGAAACTGCAATCCCACTCGCATCTGCTCGAGATAGAGCCCCTCAAGACGGCCGTAGTTGATGTACTCGGCAAACCAGTACTTGCCCTGGATCCCGGCACCAAAGGAAAGCTGCCCGAGACTATTGCCTGTCGGCTGATCGGCAATCTGCGTTTCTTCGTCCAGCTGCAGGTAGGTGTAGCCGACCCGCAGGTAAGGGGTAATATCTTCCGGAAGAGGCCATTGGAGCCGCGCCGAGACGGTTGCGCCGCTCGCCCCAAAAGCAGTCAGCTCATTGAATTCATCGAACTGACGCGCTGTTTCAACATGCAGCAGCTCGGCGCCGATTGCCAGGTAGCGCAGTGGCTGGTAGCCAAGCGTCAGCGCATAGGAAACCTCGTTCAAGTGCGGATCGTCCGAATCGCTCGTATCGACGTCGAAATTGCCAAGGGCAAGTCCCAGGCTCCAGCGATCCCCGACCGTGAGAGACCGCGGGGACGGCGCATCTGCAGCTTGGGCAGCCGCTGCCAGCCCCATAGTCAGCAGCATTAGAACCAGTTCAGGCCCTTTAGTCATTGCTGGTCGACAGGATCTGATTGGGCAGCCCGCCGCCGGCGTTCTCGGCGGCAACAGAGATCTGCCGCTCACCGCCCTCCGGGAAGAATCGCGAGGGTCCAGCAAGGATCGACTGCGTGCCAGCGGTCGTCACGACTAGATCATAAGGCGTCGCCGGCAGGATAGCGTTTCTGCCCTCTAGAAAGCCCACGCTGGTCGCAGCCGGAAGGGTGTCGGAGAGCGAATCGCCCAGCGGCAGTGCGTAAAAGTCGACCGCAGACACGTCCTCATCATCTGTTTCCGAAAGGGCGTTAACGAGGTGTGCATTGACCGCGTTCGCAATCGAGCGTAGCGCCAGCTCATTCGCGCGTACAGATACATCATCCTCGAGCGCATTGCCCGCAGCGATGATCAGGTAAGCGGTATCCGAACTGAGCGAGACGGTGGTCCTGGTCGGTACGATGGCATTTGCGGGCACCCGGGTTTCTACATCGATAAAGGAAGCATCCGCCACCAGTAGCTCGGTCGCGCCGCCGTAGAGCAACGAGGCATCGACCAGCACTTCACCTGAAGCGGACGTCTCGACCAACAGTTTCGCGTCCGCAGCGTCGGGCACCGCATTGAACACAGCAATGCCAGAATTAGCGACGGAGTTCGCTAGAGCTATCGCACCGGAATCTCCCACAGCAAACAGCGATTTTGCAGCCGGGTCCGGCCCAACGCTTTCCGTTGCCACCAGGATTTGCCGAGTCGCCTGCGAGATCGAGAGGCTTACGGACTCGTAGATGATCTCGTCGCTGCCATCTCGAGTGAGCCGCACACGATAGTCTGCATCGTCATCATAGGCGCGCAGCACGGGCGTCGAAGTTTGTCCGCTGGCGATCGTTGTTACCAGCGACTCAGCGGCCAGGCCATCGTCATCGTCCCCCAGGTAGAAAGAGAGGGATTCCTCGGAAAGGTTGATGACCTGGAGCTCGATATCCTCGCTGTCCGCATCGGTTACAGTCCCCTCAGGCTTTTCGATCCAGGTCAACAGAGGATTGTCGAAAGAGCCTGTGAGCAAACCAAGGTAGATGGTGTTGCGGCGAACCTCCAGCTCCCCAGCGAGCAGCCGCTGATTGAATCCGTCCTCGGGGTCCTCGTAGTAGAAATCGACTTCGTAGGCCCCGCGAGCAAAACTGGTCAGGCCAGACGCACCAGCATAAGCCAAGGCGCTCACGGACTCGATTAAATCGCCATCTTCTTCGATTTCGACCAGCAAAGTCGGGGCATCCTGGATGCCGTTCACGAACTGGACGAAGCCCGTCCCGCTGTCAGAGCTCTCATCGCTGCCGCAAGCTGAGCAGGCGAGCAGGACAACCACCAGCGCCATGGTCTGACTGTGCCGTATCTGATACATGCGTGTAACCGATTGAAATGACCCAACGATTAAACACAGAACCTGGAAACACGACTCTTTAGATGGCTTAAGAAGTGTTAGGTATTCTTAACCGGGTACGGCTCGCCTTAAGAAATGTAAAGCCTGAGCTTCGATTGGCGAGAAACCGGTAAACTAGGACGCGCGCAGCAGAGCAAAGCTAAAGCATGAAGGTCCTTATCATCGACGATGACCATGATCTGACCCAGAGCCTGTTCGAATACCTTCGGGAGCAATGCATCGCTCTTTTCAGCGCCGGCTCAGCAGAGGCAGGATCAGCACTCCTCAGCACAACCAGCTACGACGCGATTATTCTTGACGTGATGCTGCCGGGCCAAAGCGGCTTCGACATCTTGCCGGCGCTGCGCCGGCAAACTGCGACGCCGATCCTATTGCTCACCGCCCTCGGAGAGGAGCACCAGCGAGTGGCAGGGCTGGAGCTGGGGGCGGACGACTACCTCACCAAGCCGTTCAGCGCCAAAGAGCTCGTTGCCCGGCTTCGGGCGATCCAGCGTCGCGTACAGAGCCAACCCAATGACCAACTCTCCCTCGGTGATCTTCGGCTGGAACCGGCACAGCACACGGTGTATGTCGGGCAAACGGCCGTCACCCTGACCGGCATGGAAACCCGCATTCTGGAGACTCTGCTCCGCGCGGCAAACCATCGTGTGAGCCGCGAGCTCCTGCACACCCAGGTACTCGGCCGAGGCTATTCCCCCATGGACCGCAGCCTTGATGTACACGTCAGCAACCTGCGACGAAAACTGCGACCTCACCCGGAACACGGAACTCGGATTCGGGCCATACGCGGCTACGGATACGTACTGTCTAACTAATGCAGCGCCTGGTTTGGAAATTCTGGATCGCCATTGGCCTCGCCATCGCGGCGATGCTCGCCACGAGTCTGATGGTCGTCACCCAGTGGCAAAGATTCGACTCGTACAGCAAAGCGATCTCGCGGCCCCACGATCAGCTGGAACAGCTCGCGGATCAGATTGAAGTATCGCTGGCGAACGGAGATCCGGTAGCGCCCTTGCTGCTGGATCATGAGCTCAAACACTTGGGAGAAGTGTTCCTGATCGGCCGCTCCGGCGGGGATGCTCTCGGCCGGCCGATTCCTGATGCTGTTGCCCGCGGCGAACCTGAGCTGGCCCAGAAAAACGACTCGCGCAGCGGCGAGGCTATCTTTGCCCGGGCCATCTGGATGAACGAAGAACGCACGCACTTCATGATATTCCAGTTCCACAGGCAACATTCATTGATCTGGTCTGCCTTTCAGACCGTTGGGCTGACCTGGGTCCTGATCTTCGGGCTGCTTTGTACCGGTCTGATCTCTGGGTTACTTGCAGCAATCGTCGCGAAACCGCTCAACCGACTCGCTAGCGCCCTCCGGCGGAGCCCTGCGGACTGCGCAACGCAGTCGATCCCAGCCGACCTGCTGGCTCGCAAAGACGAGATCGGCGAGCTGGCGAGAGCGCTTGCAACGGCCACTAGCCAGGCACAAACCCTGATCCAAAAGCAAAAGGATTTCGTGAGAGACGTCTCCCACGAAGTTCGCGCACCTCTGTCACGGCTGCAGCTGGCCACAGAACTTGTGCAACTGCGACCCGATCACGCTCAGGCTATTGCACGCATACAGTCCGAAGTATCGACGATCGACCAACTGGTAGACCACCTGCTGAAACTATCGCAGGCCGAGGGGAAAGCCTTGCCTGCAGAGGCTAGCGACTGCCGCATCACGGACGTCATAAGCACCGCGATTGACCGCGCGAAGGACTTGTACCAGGCCAAGCAGATAACGATCCGCAGAAGCTCACCGGGGCACAGCTCGCCGGATGTCTTTGGCGATCGCATACTGCTGACACTGGTCTTCGAGAATCTGCTGAGCAACGCGATTCGACACAGTCCCTGCGGCTCAGAGATACTGGTTCACGTCCAAAACTTGGCAAGCGACACGGTGATCACCGTCGAGGATGAGGGGCCCGGAGTCCCCCAGCGGGACCTGGACCGAATCTTTGAGCCATTTGTACGTCTCGATGAAGCGCGGCGACGTTCCACTGGCAATTTCGGAGTCGGTCTAGCGCTGGCAAGACGCATCATCACAGCTCATGGCGGCAGCGTTTGCGCGCAATCGCCCGAGCACCAAGGACTCACGGTACAGGTACGGCTGCCATGCCCGCAAAGATCCATCGCCTACTCCTAAACGCCACGGCCTTCGCAATCGCCGGTCTTCCTGTGCCCGGCCTCTGCGCACCCGATGACCGGGAGGCGCCGCCTCGCACAAACCCCGCCCGGATTGAGTCAACGGTCATTCGACCAAGTCGCAAACCCGCCTGCGAGGGGGAAGACTGCGGCGTTGTCGACAGACTAACAGCAGAACAGCTCGACAGGTTGCGCGAGCTCGACAACAAATACCCGAGAAAGATCATAGAGTTCAACTCAAACCGTCGCGATAGAACCCGACGGCGGAGCAACTAGGCGCTTTGATCGGGTACGAGCCGGACGATTCGACCGCCGCTGGGATGCTCCAGCAAGAGGTAGATCAAGCCATCTACGCCAACCTCAACATCGCGAATCCGGCCGATGTTCGTGAGCAGTTTTTCTACGGTTCCCGTACCTTCGACGTCCACCCGATACAGCTCGCGGGCCGCCAGGGACCCCACGACAAAGTGGCCGTGCCAGCGATTGAACGCTGAGCTCGCATAGATCGCAAAGCTCGAAACTGCGGG
>CAZXIJ010000067.1:0-6646 GCA_964640725.1 uncultured Pseudomonadales bacterium
ACCGTGACCTCGCGAATCGAGCATGACAATCGTGTAGTCATCGACCAACGCTCGCACCACGCGAGACCAGCACAAACCATTGTCTCCAAGCCCGTGCAGGAGCAACAGGGTCTGGCCGCCCTTTCCGACGCGATGGAACATCATGTCACCGCGCTGCAAGGACAGCACTCTGCGTTCCGTCATCAACTCGTCAGGCATCGGCTCAAGGGCGTGTCTAGAGGGCTTAGCGTTCTCATCTAACCCTGCGAGGTCACTAACGTCTAGCGTGAAATCGGGCTAGTTCGGCCTGCCCCTTTGCCGCGCTCAGCCCGCAGCCGCCTTGCATCGTTCATCGCCCAGGTCGGTGCCTCGCCCTCGGGACCGCAGTTGACGGATCCCATCCTTTATTATAGTTTTTATATAATATCAGGAGCGAGCAACAGCATGTCCCACGTAGAAGGCCGGATGGTTCATGACGCGGACAGTCACCTCATCGAGTCCCGCGGTTGGCTGGAGCGCTACGCGACCAACGAGGTGGCCGCAAATCTCATGCCCGGCGTGATCTCTTTGGACCTGCCCATTCTCGATCCGCTGATGGAACAGGCCGACAAGCGCTTGGCCGGCGAATCGCCAGAACTGACCCAGGCGCTCAAAGACAATCTGTTCGGCCACAAGGCCAAATTGAACCAGTGGCTGGCCTACGGCGCGACCGACAAAAGCGAGCGAAGTCAATGCGTCGATCTCATGGGCCTGTCCTCGCAATTGGTGTTCCCAACGCTCGCGGCTTCTCGTTTTGCCCGCCACAAAGACCTGGATGTGGTGTACGGCGGTTGCGACGCACTCAATCGAGCGATGGCTGACTTTTGCGCTGACGACCCGCGGTTGCTTGCCGTTGGCTACCTCTCTCACAAAGACCCCGAGCGCGCGGTCCAGTCGCTGAAACTGGCGCTTGAGCTGGGCATCAGTACCCTGTGGATCGCTTCGGACGCAGTCGAAGGTCGCGCGCCGTCCCACAGAAGCTACGATCCAATCTGGGCCATGCTGCAGGAGGCGCGCGTCCCGGTGACATTGCACATCGGCAGTGGCCAAAACATGCCGCCGGCCTACATGAACGTTGTCGAACCGACGGATGCCGGCCCGAACCCCTCCAATCTGGAAACGACCCGGCCTAAAGATCTGCCGGTCGTCCATCACTCCATAGAGCGTTGGCTGACCTGCATGATCTACGACGGGGTTCTGGAACGTCACCCGCAGCTGAAAGTTGGCCTGGTCGAGCTGGGTGCCAACTGGCTACCCGCATCGCTTATGAACCTGGACATGGGCGTTTCCCTCCTCGGCAAGTTCGACAAGAACCTGAAAGCCCTGTCTCTCAAACCTTCGGAGTATGTGCAGCGGCAGGTGCGCGTTGCACCGCTACACACCGAGAATGCTGGCTGGATACTGCGCAACGTCGGCAAGGACATACTGATGTTCAACACCGACTATCCGCACCCGGAAGGCGGACGCGACCCCTTCGGAGACTTTGAGCGGAGCCTGGACCAGGTCTCAGCAACGGAGGAAGAGCTCGATCACTTCTACACCAGAAACTACGAAGACTACCTTGGACTAGGCGCGGCGCCCTAAATCCCGGTGCTCACAAAGGCACTATCTGTCTCGATCGGTTTGGCAGTTCGAATCTGTGGCGCGTTCGGAGCGGGCCTTTAGCCGCCTTCCTCACTGATCTCGTAGTGGCGAGAGACGTTGCCGGTGATCGCGCCCCACCGGGACGCGCGAACGCGCGCCTGATGCTGATCAAAAGCCTGCTTGCTCTCAAACCGCTCCCACACATCAAAGACCTGAGGGTCCTGAGCGCGCTGCTTGACCTCGAACGCCAGACAACCAGCCTCCGCTCGTGTCTGAGTGATATGGGCGGGAAGCTCCGCCTGCACCGCAGGGAGGTCATCCGCAGGAACCTTGATGTGCCCTTTCAAAACGATCTTCTTCATGCTCCGCCCCTCCGACTTACCCAGCGGGTACAGAGGATACAGCGAATATCGCGAAAGTACGCAGGGCAGCAGGGAGCTACGTCGCGATACGGCCTTGTTTTCGGACGCTTACCCAGAACCAAAGGTGGAGCCAAGCTCACAAGAAATACAAGACTGCAATTCAGTCAGCGGCCCGCCTAGGATCGCTCCACCACTACCGGAGCAGCCCATGGCGAGCATTCCCGAAGGCATCCAGCTCACCGCATTCGACCCCGAGTTCGCTCGCGACCCATACGCGGTGTACGCGCGCTTGCGAGAGGCTGCCCCCGTGCATTGGGACGGCACCGCGTACACGATCAGCGGCTACGCCGAGGTCGAAGCACTGCTCAAGGATCCCAGGCTGTCGGTAGAACCAGGCAAGCTCGGCATGCAGCGGGACCCACGAGCAGACAACCCGGTAACTCGCCGAGCACCGGATATGATGAACCTTGACGCGCCGGAACACACACGGCTCCGCAAGCTGGTGAATCGCGCATTCACTCCCAGCTCGGTCAAAGCCTTTCGCGCAAAGATCGAAGCGATCGCGAAGCAGCTCACCGCGGACCTGCCCGCTGAGTTCGACGCGGTTGAGCGCCTGGCTAAACCCTTGCCCACGATCGCTATTGCCGAGTACATCGGCATTGACCCGTCTCGCCATGTCGAGTTCAAGCAGTGGACAGAGACCCTGTTAATGCAGGGCTACCCCCTACCCTCGCCCGGCCAATGGGACGCAATCGTCGACGCCGATGCCGCCATGAGGGATTGCATCAGCCAGGCGATCTCGGAACGCCGGCAAACACTGGCCGACGACCTGGTCTCCCGCCTGATCGAATCTGAGGCGACGACCGATGAAGTGATCGACATGTGCTGCCTGCTGGTCGGGGCGGGAAATTTCACGACCACAGACCTGATCAGCAACGCGCTGTTGCGCTTTACGGAGCAAGACCGCTCCCGGATTGGCGACTTTGTCGACGATACCCTGCGACTGGATACGCCCGCGCTGTCCTTGCGCCGCTGGGTGCTGGAAGACATCGCGATCGGCGACAAGGTGCTCAAAAAGGGTCGTCCAGTGCTGATACTGCTCGCCGCTGCCAACCACGACCCGCAAGGCGGACCTCATCTGTCTTTCGGTCGAGGTATTCACCACTGCCTGGGCGCTGCGCTGGCACGGGCTGAGGCCGAGGTTGCCCTGGAATGCATGCCACCGTTTGCGGTGACCTCTTTCAAGCACCGAAAATCGCTGATGTTTCGCGGCTGCACAAAGCTGCAGGTCCGCCTTACATGACCCATTTTCGCGACCTGGCTCAGCTTCTACCTGCTCGGGTTGCCGGACTACTACCAGCATTGGTATCCCTGGGCCAAGCTTGCCATTCGCTGCGGCAAGAGATCTATTTGAACACACATCGCACAACCGATGTTCCGGACGAACCTTGAGCGAACCTATTGTCGTCGTGGCCCACGACCCGGGCCGGGCAAAGGAATACGCGGTATCGGCCGCGAGTTCGGGCCGAGCTCGGCGATGTCGCAATGCGAATCGACCACGTTGGCTCTACAGCGGTGCCTGCGCTTGCGGCGAAAGATGGGATCGACATCCAGTTCACCGTGTCTGATCTTTCGGACCCAAGATCAGGATTGCCCTCGCATCCATCGTCTACACATACGTGCCAGATGCTCGCAACAACCTGATCGGCATGCCGGCGGATTCCAAAGATCTGGACAAGCACTATTTCGCCAGCCCGAAGGCCAGCGCAGGACCCACGATCACGTCAGGGAGCCGGGTCGCGCAAACCAGAGATACGCACTGGTGTTTCGAGACGATCTGCGCAGCGATATCCGCATAGCAACCCCACCACCCCAATTACGAATATCATGCTTCCGCACTTTAATCGACCCCGGGAACTGCCCTTGAAACGCCTACTTGCCGGTGTCACCGGCGCGATACTCGTGCTTGCCGGCATCGTTCTGTTTCGCACCTTCACCTACGGCGGCAGCCCCCAGGGCATGCCCGTGATCAGCCTGCCCGATGCCCCACAGATCTCGGCCGAAACTGGTGCAGCCCACCTCGCTGAGGCCGTCCGATTTCAGACGGTCACCTACAAAGCGGGGGATCCAGCGCCGGAAGACGCTGCTCCGTGGCACGATCTGCATCGCTGGCTGGAAACAACTTACCCGCGCGTCCACAGCACTCTCACGCTCGAGAAGGTCGCGCAGCTGTCGCTGCTTTACCGCTGGCAGGGCAGTGAACCGACCCTGAACCCGATCATTCTGATGGCACACCAGGACGTGGTGCCCGTAAACGATGGCACGCTGGACGACTGGTCCGGCGCACCCTTCGCAGGCGACATAATTGATGGAGCGATTTACGGTCGAGGCGCACTCGATGACAAGGGCTCTCTCGTTGCCATCATGGAAGCTGCCGAAGCGCTGCTGGCTTCCGGTTTTCAGCCAACGCGGACTGTATATCTGATGTTCGGCCATGACGAAGAGGTGTCCGGCTCCGGCGCACAAGCGATGGTCGACCTGCTGGACACCCGGGGCGTCCGCGCCGAAATGGTGCTGGATGAGGGGTTCTTTGTCATCAAAGATTCGCCGCTAACGGGCAAGGCGTTCGGCTTCATCGGCGTTGCCGAAAAGGGCTATGCATCCCTGCAGCTCACCGCCATCGGTGCTGGTGGCCATTCTTCCAACCCGCCCCGCAACAGCGCTAACGTGCGTCTCGCTCGGGCGATCCTCGCCCTGGAAGATCATCAGATGAAGGCCGACTTCAGCAAGCCGCCCGTCTCAGACCTGTTCGCAGCCGCGGCGGCCGATATGGGCTTCGCAGGGCGTATGGCGCTCGCCAATCTGTGGCTGTTTCGCGGCGTGGTTGAGGCCCAGCTTGCGGGAGCCGGCGATGCGATGATCCGCACCACCACAGCGCCCACGATGTTGAAGGGCTCTGTCAAAGAGAACGTTCTGCCGCAACGCGCCACCGCGCTGGTCAATTTTCGCCTGCACCCGAACGACACCTTCGATGAACTGATGGCCCATGTCGCCAACGTCACGGCTCAGATCGAGGGACTGGAAATCGCGCCTGCCGGAAACGGCATCTCGTCCGCCGCGTCTCCTGTATCTCCCGCCAACAATCGCGCATTCGCAGTGCTCTCCGCTGTCGCTGGAGCGGTCGGGGACGGCGCGCCCAGCGGGCCGGCTCTGGTGCTCGGCGGCACCGATGCGCGCTGGGCCAGCAAGATCTCAGACAACGTATACCGCTTCCAGCCGAGCCTGGTCTCTATGGCAGAAGTGTCGGGCTTTCACGGCACCAACGAACGGCTCTCTGTGGCCAATATGGGGCGCATGGCATCAGGCTACGCGCAGATCATCCTGGCCATGGATTCGCCCTAGCAGCGAAGGGCCCCTTGTCGCAGCTAAGGTGTGCTGCAGGACGAACAGTAGTAGGAATGCGGCCCTACTCGCCCGCGCACCTGCACCATCTCGATGTTGTAA
The DNA here is from genome assembly GCA_964640725.1 of uncultured Pseudomonadales bacterium. Taxonomy (GTDB): domain Bacteria; phylum Pseudomonadota; class Gammaproteobacteria; order Pseudomonadales; family Azotimanducaceae; genus CALHVX01. The sequence goes on from CAZXIJ010000067.1 coordinate 5,469, forward strand.
TTGTCCGGAGTCGCAAACGCCGTAAACCTGTACAGCGTCGGCTTGTTTTTGTAGATGTAGGCCGTGGGCTGAAACACCGGCGTGTAGCCGTTACGTGCAGCCTGGTCCACCGCAGCCTGAATGTCCTCGTACAGAAACCCCAGGTGGCCAATCCCCAGCTGAATCACACCGGACCGGCTGGATGGGCTTACCTGACTTCGGTCCTAGCCGAACGCTTCCGGCTCAGACAGGACAAGGGTTGCATCGGCGACTTCCAGCGCAATGCTGGACCCGGAGGCCTGAGTCGCCACACCATTAAAAACGCCCTCAAATTGTTCATGGGTACCTCAATTGCAAACGTCGACCGACCCGTTCAAGACGCTAGCAGATCTATTGCGGGACAAGCCAGATCGGTGATGACCAGGCACGCTCCTGAATGGTGACTTCCAGACCTTCCCGCGGGGGTACTCCGGCCCTCAGCGCATCCCAGGTCGACCAGCGGCAGGTTGGGTTTTCCAATACCCGAGCGTAATAGAACGAGCGCTGCTCGGGATCGAAGTCCGGGTCCGACCAGACCGTTTTCAATTCGGAGGCGCCGGCGTCGGCGCTGAAAGAGCAGTCCTTCAGGTTCACGGCGGCGCCGTTGTCAGGGCAACGATGCGTTGCCGGATCAACGGCCCCGCCATCAGAACAGGCAACGTCAAAGACCTGTTCCCGGGACTCGCCGTTCTCCAGCCACCCCTTAATCACCTGCAGCCGCTGCAGGGGCGCCGACTGCGCATCTTGCGTCGCCCAGGCCATAAAGCTAGGGCTACCTTGTGTTTGCGCAAAGAGCTCCGAGCCCATCGACACCCCCGACGCGTAGGCATCGCTGATGGTGTCCGTCTGAAGCCCAAACCCGGCAAAGAAACGCAGCCTGATCCGCGGGCCGGAAGTCGCAAAGGTTTCCTTGCGTCGAAAGGCATCATAGATCGAGTCTCGCGTATTCGCCTCGGCCCAGACCCCGGTCAGGCCGGAGGCACCCCAGGTTTCGAAGGCACCCTGGGTGTAGTTGCCCTGCTCAGTCGCAACGATATCAAGCCTGCCCGCCTCGGCGACGATCTTTTCCTGGGTCTCGCTCAGCGGCACCGAACCGCGATACGCCGCTCGGCCATCAATCAGCGCAACCTTCGAGAAGTACTTGTCTTCCTCCACTGAAG
>CAZXIJ010000068.1:0-6217 GCA_964640725.1 uncultured Pseudomonadales bacterium
TTGCGTAACCGTTCCACAGACGGCTCGCCGACCTCGATCCAGTTCAGAATGCGCCCGTCAAGGCTGTGCTGCCAGATGTCGGGCTCGTCGGCCTCGCTCAGGCCCTTCGAAAAGGTCAGTCCCTCTTCGGCGTTCAGGCAGTAGGCGAGCAGGCGCGCCATCATACGTTCCAGGGTTTCTGACGGGTGCAGAGCCACCGTCAGATTCAGATCCTGATAGCGGCCGGCGTCGATATCAGAAACGGTGACGGCAAAGCGGTAGATCGTCGGTTTTCGAGCCATCGCGCCAGCTTAGCAAAGCGCGGGTCGCGGTTGGCGTGCGTCGGGGCTGCCTTGACGCTCTTTGCCTGCGAGCCCCACCATAGGCGCGCCAACCACCAACCTTAAGGCCAAGATGGTCCCCTTTGCCGAAATTTACGAGCGCGCTGCGCTGCGCAAGGGCGGCAGCAGCGCGCTCGACAGCTTGCTGGCCAAGCCCAAGACAGCGCGTGCGCTAAAGCGAGTCAGCGACGATCGATACCTTTCTGAGATGACCGCCTGTGTGTTTCGCAGCGGCTTCGTCTGGCGCGTGATTGAGGCCAAGTGGCCGGCCTTCGAAGAGGTGTTTCACGGCTTTGACAGCATGTCCTGTGCGATGCTCGACGATGAGGCGCTGGATCTGATTGCGCAGGACGAGCGCATTGTGCGCCACACGAAAAAAGTCTACGCGGTGCGCAACAACGCGTTGTACGTGCGTGAGGTGAGAGACACCCACGGCAGCTTCGCGGCCTACATCGCGGACTGGCCGGTAACCGATATCGTCGGGCTGTGGGCGGACATGAAGCAGCGCGGCGACCGGCTGGGCGGCCAGACCGGTCGTTACTTTTTGAGATTCATGGGCAAGGACTCGCCGATCCTGTCTCCGGACGTTGTCGCTGCTCTGATCGCCGCAGGAGTGGTGGAGAAAGCGCCGACCAGCAAGAAGGCGCTGGCGCAGCTGCAGGGCGCCTTGAACCGCTGGATGGAAGAGAGCGGGCGCTCTCTGACGGAGATCTCCCGTATCCTGGCTTTTTCTACCGGAGACGGCTAGAGCAGAGTGCGATAGATCGCCGCAACGCCCATGACCGACAGCAGCAGAAAAGTGCCCTGAGCGCCGATCAGCCGCGGATAGTTGGCGCCCTCATAGCAGCCCAAACCCCAGGCGTGCAGCAGCCGCAGCGCCAGAAGGGTGGCGCCGAAGCTGTGCAGTGCAATGTCGCTGATTCCGGCATGTTCCAGCAGCCCGAGCAGGATGAGCGCGAGCGGGACGTTCTCGACAAAGTTTGCCTGCACGCGCAGCGCCGCGTCGGAACGCCAGGCGGGCTCCCGATCTCCGCGCAGCCGGATGTACAGCACGAAGTTGGCCAGGAACACGGCCAGCAGTGCCAGCAGGCCTGCGTATAGCAGGGTAATCATGAAGCCAGCCCGATGAGGGCGGCCGCAATGCCGAAGCCGGTGAGGGCGATCCCGAGCCAGCCGAACTGGTCAATCCAGAACAGCAGGAAGGCCTGGGGGGTGCCTGCTGGCGCGGAGGGCACCTTGCCCTTACGCAGCTGTCGCGGTCGCGGCGCGACCCAGATAATTTGCACGCCGAGCCAGAGCGCGCCGAGGCCGATGAGCAACGGCCAGTTCACGAGCGCAGCACCGTGTGGTGGTGGGTCGGGCGCAAGGCGATGATCACGCGTCGCTGCTTCTCGAGCCAGCCCTCAAGGTCCTCCGGTACGGTCCAGCCCGTATCGCTGATGGCATCGAACACGAGTCTGGTGCGACGCAGCAGATCCTCTCGGCTCACCTCGGCCTGGCCCTGCAGGGCGATGAAGTTAAAGGGCTCGCTGTTGCTGATGACGCACAGGTTGATCCGGCCATCGGCAGCGATGTGCCGGCGCTTCGCGGTGCCGCCGGGGGTGCTGACGACAAACTCGTCGCCGTCCCGGGCATAGGCCACCACAGAGCTGCTGGGTGCGCCCCCGGGGGCGAGATGGGACAGCACCGCCCAGCGGTGGCTGTCCAGGAAGGCTTCTTCTGCCGGTGTAAACATGGCCGGGTTCCTGCTGGCTGATGCCCGCAGGGTACCCCGAACGCGACAGGCTTACTCGTTGCCGCCGAACTTGTATTCCAGTTCCAGCGCGTAGGTGCGGGGCGCGCCCCAGCCCTGGAAGCCGGTGTTCGGTCCGCCGAGGAACAGGGCCTGCTCTTTCCACCGTTCGTCGGTGAGGTTGCGGCCCCACAGAGAGAACTTGACCGAGTCGCCGCTGGCGAACATACGCTCGTAGGAGATGGTGGCGGACACGTCGTAGTAGCCGCCTTCTTCCAGGCGCTGGTCGGCGCCGCCGCCGGTGTTGACCAGCAGGAAGTTGCCGACCTTCTTGTACTGCACATTGGCGCTGAAGAAGCCGGGGCCCCACTCGCGATCAAAGGCGAGGCGGGTTGAGTAGTTGTACTCAGGCTGGCGCGAATCGTCGGTCTCGACAAAGCTGCGCGGCGTGCCGGCGGGGTCGAAAACGCCCGGGGTTTCGGTTACGCAGCCATCGATCACTTCACAGGGCAGGCTGAAGGACTCGTTTTCGACATCGATGATGCCGCCGTTCAGCATGAAGGTGAAGTAGTCGTTGATGGACCAGACCAGCTCCAGCTCAATACCTTCCGTCGTGTTCTTGCCGCCATTGTTGATGATGGTCGTTGTGCCAGGGACCGGCGTGACGCCGGTGACCGGATCGGGCTGCAGCGGAATGATCGAGCTGAATTGCCCGCCGTCCCGTTCCAGCCGGAACACGGCGACGTTGGCGCGGAGCCGGCGACCGAACAGGTCGCTCTTGAAGCCAATCTCGATCTGGTCGGCGGTTTCCGGATCAAAGGGCGCGGTTGCCGGAGAGCCGGCATTGCGAATGCTGAAGCCCCCGGAGCGGAAGCCTTCGGAGTAGCTCACGTAGGCGCGGGCGTTGTCGTTAATGGCCCAGTTGGCCGACGCGGTGATGATCGTGTCGTCCCAGCTGTCGCTGACGGAGTAGGGCACGCTGGCGCCCAGCGGGGTGCCCGTGGCGAAATCGAACTCCTGGCTCGGTCCGCCGGTATCAAAGGTGCCGTCGGTGAAGATCAGATAGGAGTTGGTGCCGTCCTTCTCCTCGTCGATGTAGCGCGCGCCGAAGGCCAGTTCCAGAGACTCGGTGGGCCGCCAGTTGATGCTGCCGAAGAAAGAGATGGACTCCACGTCCTCCGAGGCAATCTGGCTGCTCCGGGTATTCGGAAACTGGCACAGTGCGTTGCCGACCGCCGGGTTGTCCCGGAAGCCGATCGCAGCGCAGGGCACGCCCGGGGGCAGGCCGAGGGGCACCTGCAGCACCTGGTTCGACAGCTGGTTGAAGTCCAGCTCTGAATCGAAGTAGTACAGGCCCGCCATGACATCAAAGTTTTCGTTTACTGCCCAGTCAAGGCGCAGCTCTTCGGTCAGCACTTCGTACTCCTGGGTCCGCAAGGCATGCAGCTGGGCGAAGGGCGATGCGGTGCCCGCCAGGGAGCCGCCGTCAAAGTCCTGATTGACCTGGTCGCGGCTGTCGTGCCAGCCGGTGATGTTGTGCAGCGTCACGCTGTCGTTCAGGTCCCAGTCAAAGCGCAGGCCGATCTGATCGACGTCGTAACGCGTCGGTTCGGTCTTGTCGGCGAGGTTGACGAAAGGGTCGTCGCCGTCAAAGCGCGGGTCCTGCGGCGGGATCTGGCTGCGATCATGAATGCGATCGTAGGTCAGGATCGCATCGAACGAGTCGTTGGGCCGAAAGCGCAAGGCTGCGGTCTGGCTCTGAAAATCGACATCGCCGGCGGAGCGGTTCAGGGTCTTGTTGTCGTAGTAACCGTCGCGCTGGCGGCTGATGGCGCCGATCTTGAGGGCCAGCACGTCAGACAGGGGGACGTTGACCCGTGCCTTCAGGTTGGTCATGTCGAAGTTGCCTGCTTCGCCGCTGCCTTTGAAGGTGAACTTCTCCATCTCGGGCCGGGTGCGATTGACCACGATATTGCCGCCGATGGTGTTCTTGCCGAAGAGCACGCCCTGCGGGCCGCGGTTGACCTCGATGCTCTCCACGTCGAACACGTCGATCAGCTGTCCGGTGCTGGACCCAATCTGAACGCCGTCAACGATGACGCCGACCTGCGGGCTCTGCGTCTTCTCGATGTCGGCGTAGCCCACCCCCCGGATGTAGATCGCGCTTGCGCCGGGGCCTGCAGTATTCATGCCGACGTACAGGTTGGGTGCCAGCCCGTCGATATCCCGTAGCGTGGTCGGCTGCAATCGTTCCAGAGCCTCCATGCCGAAAGCGGTCACAGACAACGGCACGTCCTGCTGGGACTCGTCCCTGCGTCTGGACGTGACGACAATCTCTTCAATCAGTGCGCTGGATGCGCGCTCGGCCGCGAAGGCGGCTGCTGGTGTGGTAATCCCCGGGATCAGCGCGCACAGAACTGCGGCTGCTCCACTCCCCATGACAACTCGAAACATCTTGACTCCCCTCAAAAATGTTGGTCAGTCCAAGGTTGGACGATTCGAGCGTATCAAATAAATCGGGAGGTTGCCTCACCGGCACGAAGATCGATATACGCACGGCGAAGGCTTATTGCCTGGGTTGCGGGTGCCTGCGATGCTTTGTGGGCTTGCTCCGGAATCGCGGATACTCTGATGGACAACCAGGCTCGCCAACGCGCGAAAGATCATTTTCCGGCGGTCCTGCTGACGCTGCTGAGCATTGTTCAGGCCATTGCGCTGGAGTTGCTCTGGGGACATGTTGTTGAGGCCGCTCATCTGCGTGCGCTCACCCTCGACGCAATGGTTGGCTGGGGCCAGGTGCTTGCCACCTTACTGGGCATCGTTCTGGTCTGGGTGGTCTACGCCGGCAATGTGATGCGCTTTCGCTGGGTGCCCGCCATCACCGATTCGGTCTACCCGTTTCTCATCGGCGTTGTCGAGTTCGCGATGGTGGAGTTCCTGCAGTCGCGATCACCGGGATTGTGGCTGCTGGCGCTTGGGCTCGCCTTTGGGGTCATGACCTGGATCAGCCAGATCACCATGCGCCGCGCTCGCTACGATGACGACAACGCACAGTTTTTCGAGGGCATTCCGAAGGCAACGCTCGCGGACTTCTATCCGCACATCATTGGTTTTGGCGTACTTGCCTGCGCTGGCCTCGGCCTTGCGATCTTTGACCCCGGGCTGATGGTCGTTGGCCCGGTGGTGCTCGCGGCCCTGGTTTTTCTGCTGCGCCAGTTTCGCATCGCAGAGCACTTCTGGAACACATCGATGGCATTGCCTACCGGGCGCTGATTCAGACTTGCGGAGGCTGTCAGCTGCGCGAATGGAGCGCGAGGGAGCCAGGGCCGCGCACCAGCTCTCTGACTGCAACGCCCTGCAGCAGGTCCAGCAGCACGTGCGCGATGATCGTCTGCCCGTAAAAGGTCGTTCGATCGATCCCGATGCCCGCACGAGCCAGAGCGGCGACCCGGCGGGCCTCATAGGCGGCATAGGCGGGCAGCGCCAGCAGCACAGACAGCGCGAGCAGGTGATCGATGGCACTCATGAGGTCGCCCAATGTTCACTCAGACGTGAATAATAATATTCATGATATCGTGAATAATCAATCGGAACGGGGGCCTGGCAGGGTCGCGATGCAGGAAACCTACAAAATCAAGGATTTGGCGCAAGCCCGGCTGCTGGCGGACCCCCTGAAGCTGAAGCTGCTGCAGGCCTTCGCGGAGGCCCCGGGAACGGCGAAATCAGTCGCTGCAGCGCTCGGCGAAAACGTCACCAAGCTCTACCGTCATGTGGACGCCCTGAGCGATGCGGGGCTGCTCGTCGTGGTCGCAGAAAACCCGAAGCGCGGCACCGTTGAGCGGACCTTTCGGGCTGTGGCTCAGCGCTTCGAGGCCGATCATTCCCTGTTCAGCGACGCCGATGGCGCCAGTACGGTGCGCGACATGTTACGGGCGAGCGAGGAAGAGATACTCGACGTGCTGGCCAGGGCTGAAGCCGAGGCCGCGGCCGATGCCGGTGACGACGAGCAGGCCGTCCTGATGCGGATCCGGGGCAAGGCTAGCCCGGAAAAGATCGCAGAACTGAAACAGACCCTCCGGGCCTGGCTGGATTCAGTGGCACAAGCGGAGGATGCGGCGACCGATGACGCGCGGGAGATCGGCGGCCTCATCGCGTTCTACGAGCT
>CAZXIJ010000069.1:0-6036 GCA_964640725.1 uncultured Pseudomonadales bacterium
TTGCCTGGAAGGATGTCTGCAACATGGTGGTAACCGAAAGTTGAGAGCGGGCGCCTGCGGCCGGTTATGAGAAGCCCGTCACACTTTCACGGTGCGTTCGCTTGTCCTTCACACAGCGGCGGACCTTCGTTACCGTCACTGCGTCACGCTCAAGAGCTGCGGGCGCACGGAGACGAGTACGTCAACGCAGCCGTCCTGGGGCGAGTGGTTTGAGTGGCTTCGCGATCAGGCTGAGAAACACAAGGGCGGCGAGGTGCCAGCACACGTGCAGCACCGCGATTGGCAGGTCTGATTGCCGGGGCGCCTCCGACGTGTCAGTTGCGCCGGCCCAGAATATTGAACAGCGCGTTAAGCAGCACTGCAGAGACGCCGGCCAGGGCGATGGCGTTGCCGAGGGCGATCTTGACACTGTCGCCAAAACCGTCAAAGAACAGCGGGTTGGCGATCACCAGCAGCGACAGGCCGAGGCTGACACTGACGACCACCAGGTTGCGGTTGTCTTCCAGGTCGACCTGCTTGAGCGTGTGCATGCCCGTTACGGCGATGCTGCCGAACATGACCAGGGCGCAGCCGCCGAGCACCGGCGCGGGAATGATGGACACCAGCGCGGCGAGCTTGGGCACCAGGCCCAGGCCGATCATAAATAGCGCAGCGGTCGCCACGACCCAGCGGCTGCGCACGCCAGATATCCGCAGCACGCCGGTGTTCTGCGAGAACGTGGTGAACGGAAAGGAGTTCATCAGCCCGCCCAGCATCGTGCCCAGCCCTTCGGCACGAATCCCGGCGGCGATGTCCCGGGGCTGTACGGGTTTATGGCAGACCTCGCCAATGGCCAGGTAGTCTCCGGTCGACTCAACCATAGTGACCAACATCACCAGCAGCATCGCGATGCAGGCTGAAGCCGGAAAAGTTGGCGCGCCGAATGCAAGGGGCGTCACCAGATGGAACCAGGGCGCACTCGCGACCGCGTCCAGCTGTACCTGCCCGAGCGCCGCTGCCAGCGCGGTCCCCAGTGCCAACCCAACGAGAATCGCCGAGCGGGCAAGCAGGTTGTGGCCAAAGCGCATGACCAGCAACACAACGGCGAGGGAGGCGAATGCCAGCACCATGTCGGTGCCGGCAACAGGCTGCGCCCCGGGGGCGTTGCCGCCGCTCATCCACATGATGGCGACCGGCAGCAGCGACAGGCCGATTGCCGTTATGACAGTGCCCGTGACCACCGGGGGGAACAGCACGAGAATGCGACTCCACAGCCCGGCGCTCAGGAAAGCGGCCAGGCCGGCGATCAGCGTCGCTCCGAACACTGCGTTCAGCCCGTGCACGGAGCCGATGAGTATGAGTGCCGGCACCGCCGCGATGGTGGTGCCCTGAACCACCGGCAAGCGAATGCCGATGTGGTTGCCCATACCCAGGCACTGGATCAGCGTGCAGATGCCGCTGGTGACCAGCGCTGCCCCAATCAGGGTCGTCAGCGTGTCGGCAGGCAGGGACAGGGCGCCAGCAAGGACCAGCGGCGTAACCACGAGGCTGGCGTAGGCGGAGAGCAAATGTTGCAGCGACAGCGCGACCGTGGGGCCGACGGGCAATATCTCGTCGACCGGGGAGGGCAGATCAGGCATGAGGCTTCTGGCGGGTTCGGTGTTCATGGTTTCCGGCGGCTGCGGCTCAATCGCCATCGACGGGGCTGACGGCGCCCTGGTCATGGTCCGCAAGCCAGGCAGCGCGGCGCTGGAACAGGTCCGGCACGCTGGCCTGCGCAGTCCGGCGAATGTCGCCGAGATCTGCCGTGCGAAGCGTGCCGTCCTGCACACACAGCTGGCCGTCGCACACGACCATGGACACGTCGCCCCCCTGCACTGCGTACACGAGGTTGTGATGCACGTTCAGAGACTCGCCGGTCAGCAGCGGGGTCATGCGCGGGGTGTCGGTTCGGACCGCGATAAAGTCCGCCTTCTTGCCCGGTTCCAGGCTGCCGATCTGGTCTGCGAGGCCAAGGGCCCGGGCGCCCTCGATGGTCGCCATGCGCAGCACCTGCCAGGCATCGGCCGCCGTCGCGTCGTCTTCTCGCAGCTTGCCGAGCAGCGAAGCGAACTTCATCTCTTCGAACAGGTCCAGGTTGTTGTTTTCCTTCTCGCCGTCACTGCCCAGGCCGACAGCAACCCCGGCGGCGATCATGCTCGAGACCGGCGCCATGCCGCTCACCAGCTTCATGTTGCTGGTGGGGTTGTGGGCGACGCCCACGCCTTTGCGGGCCATGAGCGCGATCTCGCTGTCGTCCAGCCAGACACAGTGCGCGAACAGGGCCTGGGGCAGATCCAGAAAGCCGAAGCGCTCCATGGCGTGCACGGGCCGCAGCCCGTAGCGCTGCTGCAGCTCGCGCACTTCGGCCTGAGACTCCCCGACGTGGGTGTGCAGCCCCACCTGATGCCGGTCCGCCATGGCGACGGCGCGGCCCCAGGCGTCCTCGGTAAAGTAGAACAGGTGCTCCATGCCGACCCAGGGCATGATCCGGCCGTTGGCTTTGCCGGCCCAGCGCTCGATCAGCGCTTCGTTGTCGTCCAGGGTGTCGAAGTAGTCGTAGTCCGGGTGCTCGCCGACGTAAGGCACCAGCACCGCGCGATTGCCCAGCTGGCGGGCGGCCTGCGCGCTGCCGTCCAGGTAGCGCCACATATCGACGACGGTCGTGGTGCCCGACAGCAATGCTTCGGCGTAGCACAGCCAGGAGGCGGCCTCTGCATCGGCGGGGGTCAGCACGCGGTGCATCGGGTCGATGTACAGGCGCAGCCAGTCCCAGAGTTTCCGGCCTTCGGCGGTCCCGCGCAGCAGGCCGGAATGCATGTGGGCGTTCACCAGCCCGGGCATGAGCAAGCGATCCGGCAAGCAAGTCTCGGTCGCCTGCGGATGTTGCTGCATCAATTCGGTGCGTGGCCCGACGGCGATGAGCTGGTCACCATCGACCACGAGGGCGCCGTCTTCGAGCAGGGTGGCGTCCGGCGCCATCGTCAATACCCAGGGCGCGGAGTAAAGCTGCACTTGGTTCATCTCCCGGGGCGGACAGGATCGCGGTGCCCCGCGCACAACTCTAGCATCAGCGCGTCATGATTCGCTGCCCTGCGCCTGCAGCGCCGCCTTGAAGTCGGCCTCGGCCCGGCGAATGAACACCTCGAACTCTCCGGGCTTCACAAAGGCCAGGGCATCGCCGGCTTGCTGTCGCTTGCGCTTGGCAGGCAGCTCGTAAAACTCTGCGTGGTTGGACAGAAACACGTCCGGCTGCCAGTCCCGCACCCGCTCGAAGGTGCGACGGTAGTCGTCGACAATACCCGGATACTGCGGCGGGCCTGTCAGCCGGTTGGCGGCAACGGAAGCGGAGCAAAACACCAGCACGGTGTAGGGCTTGTCGTGTTCTTCCACCGTTAGCTTCCAGGACGTGCAGCCCCGGGTGTGACCTGGAGTGTGTTGGGCGGTGAGAGTCACATCGCCCAGACGTACCGCTTCGCCGTCGGCAACCGTCTGATCGACAGCAACCGGCGGCGCGTTGAACAGGGGCCGATCCTCGAAACCCAGGTAGAAACCGCCCTCCAGCGCGGAGCGATCCCCTTCGTGGGCATACAGGCGGGCACCGCTCAGGGCTTTCAGTTCTGCCAGCCCGCCGGAGTGATCGAAGTGCGCGTGCGTGTTGAGCAGAATGCGGATATCTGCCGGGTCGTAGCCCAGGGCGCGAATGTTATCGGCGGCGATGGCGGCGGTTTCCGGCAGGCCGCCGTCAATCACCAGATGGCCTTCAGGGGTCGGGATGAAAAAGATCGACAGGCCGCGGGAGCCCACGGAATGAATGGGCCCGATGACGCGAAAGGGCTCGGCGGGCTCGTACCAGGACGGAAACTGCGCGCGCAGCGCCGCGATAGACGGGGGGGATGCGTCCGCTCTCTCCCTGGCCTTCGTCTCGGCGGCGTTCGTGCAGCCGGCCTGCCCGAGCGCCAGGGCCAGCAGAGCCGTGATGATTGGCCATGGCTTCATGGGGTTGCGCCTTCGCGTATTCGGGCGTTCAGCAAAGCACCGCCAGGGGAGGAGGGCAACACCAGGCTGACGCTCAGTCGGGGTAAACTGGTGGTGATCACTGCGGAGGCCCCATGGGCACAGAACGAGAACGCCTGCACAACCTGTTTCCTGATCTCGACTTTGATCCCGAGGCGCTGCGCAACAAATATCGCGAAGAGCGCGACAAACGCCTGCGCAGCGACGGCGAGGCGCAGTACGCCGAAGCAGCAGAGGCCTTTGCCCACTACGCCGACGAAGACCCGTACGCCGACGCGAGCTTCGATCGGCCGGCGCTGGACCTGGACCTGGAGGTGGCCGTGATCGGCGCTGGCTTCAGTGGCCTCATGGCAGCTGCCAGGCTCAAGGAAGCCGGCATCACCAACTTCAGGATAATCGAGTCCGGCGGTGATTTTGGCGGCACCTGGTACTGGAACCGCTATCCCGGTGCCCAGTGCGACATCGAGTCCTATTGCTATCTGCCTCTGCTCGAAGAAACCGGCTACATGCCGAAGGAGAAATACTCCTACGCGCCGGAAATCTTCGCGCACACGCAGCGCGTTGGGCAGTACTTTGATCTGTACGACAACGCCCTGTTTCAGACCCGGGTGACAGGCATTGCGTGGCAGGAGGGAAGCCAGCACTGGCAGGTCGCAACGCACCGCAACGACCAGATACGCGCACGTTTTGTGATTCAGGCCACAGGTCCGGCCAACCGCCCGAAGCTGCCGGGCATTCCCGGCATCAAGGATTTCAAGGGCCACTCCTTCCATACTTCCCGCTGGGACTACGGCTACACCGGCGGCGACCATCAGGGCGGCCTCACCAGGCTGGCCGACAAGCGCGTGGCCGTGATCGGCACCGGCGCGACAGCGATCCAGTGCGTGCCGTTCCTGGGCGAGCACGCCAAGGCGCTGTACGTGTTTCAGCGCACTCCCTCGTCGGTTGATCTGCGCGGCAACAGCCAAACGGATGAAGACTGGTATCGCAGTCTGCCGTCGGGCTGGCAGCGGGCGCGGCGCGAGAACTTTGCGGCGGTGCTGGCAGGGCAGAACTTTGCGGAAGATCTGGTGGCCGACGGCTGGACGGACATTGCCCGGCGCATCGGCCTGTCATTGATGAACCGGCGCGCCGATTCCGGCGACCTGGACATGGCAGAGATTCTGCTGCGCTCGGAGATCGCCGACTTCCAGAAGATGAACGAAGTGCGCAGCCGGGTAGACGAAGAGGTCGACCGGCCCGACACCGCCGAGGCCCTCAAGCCCTGGTACCGGCAATTCTGCAAGCGCCCCACTTTTAACGACGAGTATCTGGCGACCTTCTGTCGGGACAACGTTGAGCTGGTGGACGTGTCTGCAAGCAAGGGCGTTGAACGTATCGAGGAAAACGCGGTTGTTGCCAACGGGCAACGCTACGAGGTGGATTGCATCATCTACGCGACCGGCTTCGAGATCACGACCTCGGCCCACCGCCGCGTCGACTTCGACACGGTCGGGACGGACGGCCAGTCCCTGTACGATCACTGGGGCGACGGCTATCGCACGCTGCACGGCCTGGCGAGCCACGGGTTCCCCAACTGGTTCACGATCGGCATCAACCAGAACGGCTTATCTCCGAACATGACGGCGATGTTTGATGACCAGGCCATTCACGTCGCCCACATCATTCGCGCGGTCAAGGAACGGGGCAAGCAGGTCGTCGAGGTGACGCGCGAGGCTGAAGACGAGTGGGTCGCGCAGATTGTGGCGCTGGCCGGCACGGGCGCCACCGCGTTTCTCGAGGAGTGCACCCCCGGTTACTACAACCGGGAGGGCCAGTCGGGGCAGTCCAACATGCAGAACTCGCCGTACGCCCCGGGCATCAACGCCTTTAACGATCTGCTCCAGCGCTGGCGGGACGCCGGAGATCTCGCCGGTATGACGCTGCGCTAGCGAGAGCTAGCGCACCGCTAGCGAGAGCTAGCGCACCGCTAGCGAGAGCTAGCGCACCGCTAGCGAGAGC
>CAZXIJ010000070.1:0-5987 GCA_964640725.1 uncultured Pseudomonadales bacterium
CGCAGCACTTTGAGCTTTTCGTCGCGCACGGCGTCGTCGTCCAGGGAGCTTGGCGCTTCCATCGCGACCAGGCACACCAGCTGCAGGATATGGTTCTGCACCATGTCGCGGAGCGTGCCGATGTCGTTGTAAAACTCGACGCGATTGCCAACGCCGAGATCCTCGGCAACGGTAATCTGCACGTGATCGATGACTTCCCGCCGCCACAGAGGCTCAAACAGAGAGTTGCCAAAGCGCAGCGCCAGCAGGTTCTGCACCGTCTCTTTGCCCAGGTAGTGGTCGATGCGAAAGATCTGGTTTTCCCGGAACCGCTTGCCCACGGCGTCGTTGATCGCGCAGGCGCTCTCGTAGTCGCTGCCAACGGGCTTCTCGAGCACGATCCGCATGTTGTCGGTGAGCAGGTTGCGGGCTTCCAGGCCTTGCGCGATCGGGCCGTAAAGATTCGGTGCGGTCGCCAGGTACACGGCCCGCAGGCGGTCATCGTCCTGCGGCAGCGTGTTTACGAGGTCGTCCCAGGTGCTCGGGTCGAAGGCGTCCAGGGCCAGATAGCGCAGCTTGGGCCGGAAGGTGTCCCAGGCCGGGGTGCCGATGCTGTCCCCCTTGATGTGTGTGGTCAGCGCGCCTTCGACCTGTTCGATGTAGGCGTCCAGCGACATCGCGCTGCGCCCGATTGCGATGATGCGGCTGCCGTCCGGCAGCTGCCCGTCCCGGTCTCGCCGAAACAGGGAAGGCAGCAGCTTGCGCAGCGCCAGGTCCCCGGTGCCGCCGAAGATAATGAGGTCGAACTGCTCGACCGGGACGAAACGCGCCATGCTGCGATCCTGCTGCCTGATGTAGCTAAGCTACTAAAATGGCCGTTGATTTCGGCTATAAATAGCGTCCGGCCTCGATATTGTGTAGTTTAACTACATGTTGTCTCGAATCAAGCAAGAACTGCCCGCCCTGTCGCCCGCCGAGGCGCGGGTGGCTGAGTGGGTGCTGGAAGCTCCAGACGAGGCCAGCCGCTGTGCCCTGGCCGACGCGGCGCAGCGCTCCGGGGTCAGCGAACCGACGATCATTCGCTTCGCCCGGCGCTTTGGCGCCAGCGGGTTCCGGGCCTTCAAGGCGGACCTGATTGCCGCGATCCACAGCACGCCGCCCGCGCTGCACGAAGACGTGTCGGCGGCAGACGATGCCCCCGCAGCGACCCGCAAGGTGATGGATCGCACGCTGAACACGCTCATGGCGCTACGCGAACAGCTGGATCAGTTCCCCCTGGACCCGGCCATCGACGCCTTCTCCGAAGCGCGACAGTGGTTGTTCTGCGGCCTCGGTGCCTCGGGCTATGTGGCCGCGGACGGCGCTCACAAGTTCTTTCGCCTGGGTCGTCCGGTGCGGGCGATCACCGATGCGCCGACCGCGCTGCAGTCGGCTGCGATTGCGCAGCCGGGCGACCTGTTTCTGTTCATTTCCCACTCCGGGCAGTGGCCGGATCTGGTGCGCGCCGCTGGCCTGGCGGTCCGCCAGGGGGCGCAGGTGCTGGCTCTCACCGGGTCGGGCTCGCCGCTGGCGCAGGCCGCAACCTGGTGCTTCGATCCGGGGAGCGATGAAGATACGAGCGTTTACACACCCATGAGTTCGAGAATTGCGCAACTCGCTTTGCTGGATGCCCTGCAGGTGGCCGTCGCGCTGGCGCTGGGCGAGGACGCGGCGGCGCGGCTGCGGCGGAGTAAAGCGGTCCTGACCGCGGTGCCCGCAGCCTGAGCCCGGGGGCTCAGCCCCCGGGAGATCACGGCGGCTGCGCAGTCTGGCGCGCTAGTTCGGATGCTTTTTAGAATATTGCGAATGGGTATTTAGCGGCGCGGGTTAATAGCTGTAGGTTATATGGCTTCTGAGAGCCAGCGAAGGACCGACCGTGAGCACTGCTTGCCCTATCCGTTCTGACGCCCCGACCTCGTTGTCGCGGCCGCTGGCTGCCTGCGTGGCCGCGAAGCCGGCGGACCCGGCGCTCGACCCAAAGGCGCTGGCGGCGCTGAACCGCAGCCTCGCCAATCACAGCGCCGAAGAGCGTGTGACCTACGCCCTGGAACACTTGCCGGCCGTGCACGTACTCAGCTCCTCCTTCGGTGCGCAGTCGGCGGTCAGCCTGCACATGCTGACGCAGCAGGCGCCTGATCTGCCGGTCGTTCTGGTCGATACCGGATACCTGTTCCCGGAGACCTACCAGTTTGTCGAGACGCTGACGGAACGATTGGATCTGAACCTGCAGGTGTACCGCAGCAGCATGTCGCCGGCGCGCCAGGAAGCGCTCTACGGCGAGCGCTGGCAGCAGGGCCTGAGCGGGCTGGAGTCCTACAACGAACAGAACAAAGTCGAGCCCATGCGCCGTGCGCTGGCGCAGCTCGACGCCGGCACCTGGTTTACCGGGCTGCGCCGGGACCAGGCCAGCAGCCGCACCGATACGCCGTTTGTGCAGCATGGCAACGGTCGCTACAAGGTGGCGCCGATTGCGGACTGGAACGATCGCGATGTGTACCGCTACCTGCAGGCGCACCGCCTGCCGTACCACCCGCTGTGGGATCAGGGCTACGTGAGCATCGGCGACACGCACTCCACGGTGCCCCTGCATCAGGCTGAAAGTCTCGAGGCGACACGCTTTGACGGTTTGAAGCGCGAGTGCGGTCTCCATGAAGGCCACCTGTAGCGCGCGCTTTAGCGTGAGTGTGGTAGCGGTGAATCGTCGCCGCCGCACGGCTTGACCCTACCGCCTGTCGCCGTCCCGTGTGACACTCTGCAGCGCCCAGCCGCGTGCTGGTGATGTGGGGAGACGCCGTGACCGATTCCAATTCCGCTTACCCGTTGCAGGGCCTGCGCGTGCTCGATTTTTCCCGGGTGCTGGCGGGTCCTTTTGCGGGACGCATGCTCTGCGATCTGGGGGCCGATGTGGTCAAGGTCGAGCCGCCGGACGGCGACGTGACCCGCCTGTGGGGCAAGCGCATCGCCAATCTGCCCGGCTACTATCACCAGCAGAACGCCGGCAAGCGCAATATCTGCCTGGACCTGCGGCAACCGGGCGCGTCCGCCCTGGTGCTGGAGCTGGCTACGAAGGCCGACATCCTGATCGAAAACTACCGGCCCCATGTCATGCAGAAGATGGGCATCGATTACCCGGTGCTGTCAGCGGCGAATCCCAGGCTGATCATGCTGTCCATTACCGGCTTCGGCCAGAGCGGGCCCGAGGCAGACCGCCCGGCCTACGCGCCGGTGATTCACGCCGAAGCCGGGCTGATGCATCGCGCCGCGGAGCGTTTTGGCGTGATCGCCCACGATCTGCCGCTGTCCGTGGCGGACACCAATGCATCCCTGCACGGGCTCGTCGCGGTGCTGTCGGCCCTGCACCTGCGCCAGAGCACTGGCCGCGGCCAACACATCGATATGGCGATGATCGACGCGACGCTCGCCACGGACGATCACATGCATTACGACCTCGAGGTCGCGACCGGCACGGGACCCTTGCCCAACGAAGTCTGGGAGACGCCGGCCGGGCCGGTGTTGCTGACTGCAGATGTGCGCTTTCTCTGGCAACTGCTGAGCGAGCACTGTGGCCTGACGGTCGATCTGCCGGCTGGCGCGGATCTGGCGCAGAAGATCGCGGCCCGGCACGACGCGATCACGCGGTACCTTCGGGAACTGCCGGACGCCAAAGCGTTCGAAGACCTGATGCGCCGGCTCAACATCGCCTGGGGGCTGGTGCGGGACGCCTCGACCCTGCGGACGCAGTCGACGGTCGCAGCGCGGCGCGCCATTGTCGATATCGATGATCGTGCCGGCGGCACGCGGCCCATCACGCAGTCGCCCTATCGCTTTTCCGATGCCCGTAGCGGCGTGCGCGGTCCGGCGCCCCATCGCGGCGAACATAACGAGACCGTGATCACAGAATGGCTCGGTGCTGCGCCCAATACGGTGCAGGAACTGACGGAGCAGGGTGTACTGCATGCTGAGCCTGTCCCAGAACCCGCGAGCAGCCGTCAGGACGCCCGCAACAGCGAGGAGCCTTCTTGATGAAGTCGCTGCGAACCCCCGATAGCCGATTTGAAAACCTGCCCGGCTACGACTTTGCCCCGAACTACGCCACCGTCGCCGACGGCGATGGCGGCGAGCTGCGCATGCACTATATCGACGAAGGCCCCAGGGACGGCGCCCTGGTGCTGTGCCTGCACGGGCAGCCGTCCTGGTCCTATCTGTATCGCAAGATGATTCCCCTGTTTGCGGCGCGCGGCTATCGCGTGATCGCGCCAGACCTGGTTGGCTTTGGCCGTTCTGACAAGCCGTCGCAGCGCGAAGACTACACCTACGCCCGGCACGTGGACTGGATGAGCGGGCTGATCCTGAAGCTCGACCTGACGGACATCAATCTGGTGTGTCAGGACTGGGGCGGGCTGATCGGGCTGCGGGTTGCCATGGCGCACCCGGATCGCTTTGCGCGCATCGTCACCGCCAACACGGGCTTGCCCGATGCGGCGGGTGTGCCGGACGATCAGGTGCAGGCGATCAGCGATCAGATGCGCACTTACTACGATTCGCTGCCCGTGCACGCGACCGCGACCGAGATGATGCCGGCCATGGTGTCAGACACGACGGGCATGGGGTTCCTGCACTGGGTGAAGTTCTGCGCCGAGTCCGACGGCTTCAAGGCCAGCGACGTGCTCGCCGGCAGCGCCAACGGACAGCTCAGCGACGAAGAGATTGCCGCCTACGATGCGCCTTTTCCGAGCGATGACTACATGGCCGGCGCGCGGCAGTTTCCGTCGCTGGTCCCGGTGACGCCGGACAACCCGGCGATCCCGGCGAATCGCGCCGCCTGGGCAGCGCTGGCGGAGTGGCAGAAGCCGTTCCTGACGGCGTTCAGCGACAGCGACCCGGTGACTGCTGGCGGCGACGTGCGGTTTCGGGAAACGGTGCCCGGGGCCGAAGGGCAGCCGCACGTCACGCTCAAAGGCGCCGGTCATTTCCTGCAGGAGCAGGTGCCCGGGCAGCTGGTGAACGCGGTGGTGAAGTTCATCGGAGCGACCTGAGTCCAGGCCACGGCCATAGGGCGCTGTTCGGCGCGAGAGCCGGGTTGTCTCTTCCGGGGCCTGTGGCCTTGCTATACCGCCGGGGGGTATCTAGGCTCCGCGCATGGCAAGCCGATATCCCGCCTCCGCCAGGCGCCGACACTTCCTGCATGGCGCCGCGACCCTGGGCGCAGCTTTCACTGGCCAGCTGGCGTTACCGGCCTGGGCCCGGAGCGGGGGCGCGGCGGATCTGAAAGGCCTGCGGGCCCAATCCGGGACCCGGTTCGACCTGGACGTTGGCTACGCTCGCCCAAGGATTGACGGAAAGCCCGGCCGGGCGATCCTGGTGAACGGCCAGTTACCGGCGCCGCTGCTCCGCTGGCGCGAGGGCGACGACATTGTCCTGAACGTTCGCAATCGCCTGGCGGTGGACACCTCGATTCACTGGCACGGCATTCTCCTGCCGTTTCAGATGGACGGCGTGCCCGGAGTAACCTTTCCGGGCATCAAGCCCGGGGCGCGCTTTACCTACAAGTTCCCGCTGCTGCAGGCGGGGACCTACTGGTACCACAGCCACTCAGGCCTGCAGGAGCAACAGGGCCTTTACGGTCCCATCGTCATCGAGCCGCAGGACAGTGATCCCGTGGTCTTTGACCGCGAGTACGTGATCGTTTTGTCGGACTGGACCTTCGAGGACCCGCACCGGGTGTTCGCCAAGCTCAAGAAGATGAGCGACAACTACAACTTTCAGCAGCGCACCGTCGGCGATTTCCTGAACGACGTCGAAGCCGAGGGCCTGGACCGCACCCTGGCCGGCCGGATGATGTGGGGCGCCATGCGCATGAACCCCACAGACATTGCGGATGTCACCGGCGCGACCTACACCTATCTGCTGAACGGTCATAGCCCGGCGGAAAACTGGACCGGCCTGTTTCGGCCGGGCGAGCGCGTGCG
>CAZXIJ010000071.1:0-3581 GCA_964640725.1 uncultured Pseudomonadales bacterium
ACCTGACCGTCTATGCCATCTAGCCAAGGGGAAAGTTCTCGATGTTCTGTTCCTTTTTTGCGAGCCAGCCAAAGATCGGCCCCAGCAACCCGACCATCCTGCCGGAGAACGCGGGCTTTCCTGTTTCGCAGAGAGATTTCAGGTTTGCGCCGATAAAGTCCTGGGACGAAGCCATTTCCTTAATCAGCTTGCCGCCTTCGATGGCGTTCTCGATGGTCAGGCAGAACTCGGTGCCGCCGTCCTTCTCCGTCAGTTCATAGGTAACCTTGCAGGGTGGCTCATCGATGTTGGTCATCTGGAATGTGTGTGCGTAGATATGCGGAGGCTCGAAAGCAAGTACCTCACCAACGACCATGGCCACCTTTCGATTCGGGTGCACCATACGGTAACGCGCGCCTGGCTTTAGACCGTCGGTGGTCTCGCAAATAGAGCCAAAGAAGAACGGCAATGCCTTGTCGGTCGCGACCAGTATCGACCAGACGGTCTCAATCGGTGCTGCAATGAACGTACGGTTGATGTTGGCCTTGGCGTACCGCGTTTCAGTCATTCTTATCTCTCCTGCTCAACTGTTGCACCGCAGCCTCGGCGGCATCTTTGATGACGTTCACCCGCTCGGCCCAATGCGCCGAGTAGGTGTCTGTCCAGCGCTCGTGAATATCCTGAATCGGCATGGCATTCAGGTAGAGCCTGCGTGCTCGTCCGTCCTTTTCGCTGATGATCAGTCCGGCCTTCTCCAGAACGGCCAGGTGGTTCATGACGGCGATGCGACTGACGTCGAAGTTGCGCGCCAGCTCGCCGACCGTGATGCCCGGCGTTGCGCGCACATAGTCCAGAACCGACCGACGAGCGGAATGTGCCAAAGCGTGAAAGACAGCATCCATATCGTCACTAGTAATCATGTAATTACAATATTACATAACAGGCGAAAGTCAAGGCCGAGCTCCAGGTGAGCCCCTGGTCTGGCCTTCTTTGCTCTTTTGGACGACTGCCGCGCGGGTATTGCCGGGCAGTCGCGCGCAGCTACGTATAATGCCGGCCGGGCGATCCCGCACCGGAACATAAATGATCGCTTCGCGGAGAGAGCACGATGTACTACGAGACCGCCACCAACGATCACGGCTTACCCCACGACCCGCTCAAGGCGATCATTGCGCCTCGCCCGATCGGGTGGATCAGCACCGTCAGCAAAGAGGGTATCCCGAATCTGGCGCCGTACAGCTTCTTCAACCTGTTTTCTACGTCGCCGCCGATAATCGGTTTCGCCAGCGTGGTAAAAAAACACTCGCAGATCAACGCCGAAGAGACAGGGGAGTTTGTGTACAACTTCGCCTCCCTCGATCTGATCGATCAGGTCAGCGTTTCTTCGGCGCACGTGGCGGCAGAGGTCAATGAATTTGAGCTGGCGGGCCTGACGATGACCGAATCCAGGTGCGTCAAGGCGCCGCGGGTGGCCGAGGCTCGCGCACACATGGAATGTACTTATCTTCAAACCGTCGACCTGCCCTTCGAGCCCGGGAAGGAGCCTTCGACCTGCATCGTTCTGGGTCGCGTGGTGGCGGTCCACATTGACGATGCGTACGTGAATGATGGCTTGGTGGATACCGTTGCCATGAATCCGGTCACGCGCATGGGGTATATGGACTACGGAACCATCGGCGAGGCGATCACCAAGCCGCGTCCGGAAGAGGATGCAAGGCGCTGAATGTTCGAGAAGGTCTGGCAGCTTTGAGGTCAGTTCCTTCGCGCGACTTCCGATGTGCTCCGTCCTGGGGGGGCTAGGGCGCCGGCAAAGCGAAATCCCGTTGCCGGGTGTTGTTCATGGCGCGCAAAAAGGCACTGATATCAGCGGTGTCTTGATCGCTCAGCTTGACACCGAGCTGGTGCCACGCGGTGCCGAACACGGCCTGTTCCAGGCTGGCGACAGCGCCGTCGTGAAAGTAGGGTGCGGTCAGGCCAACGTTGCGCAGCGGCGGAACCTTAAAGTAGAAGCGGTGGCGGCTTTCTCCCGTGACCTCGGCGCGGCCGCCGTCTTCTTCGTTCGGATAGCGATGGGCTGTGCCCAGTTTCATGATTGAATCGCCGCCCAGCAAGGCGCCGCTGTGGCAGCCGTTGCAGCCTGTGCGGATGAATCTCTCCAGACCGCGCTGCTCCGCTGCGGACAGGGCGCCGTCCGCGCCGCGCAGGTACTCGTCAAAGCGATCCTGGCTGATGAGCGTGCGCTGAAAAGCGGCCAGCGCCTTGAGCAGGTTCCCGAAGCGAAAGGGCTGGGTGTCGCCGCTGAAGGCCTGGTCGAACCTCGCGCCGTAGCCGAGCGCCTGCAACCGCTGCATCGCCTCTTGCTCCGAACCGAGGGCCATCTCGGCTGCGTTCAGGATCGGGCTGCGCGCCTGCTCTTCGAGAGAAGCAGCGCGACCGTCCCAAAACTGTGCGAACTGCAGGCCGGCGTTCCATGTTGTGGGGCTGTTGCGGCGCCCGGGCGTGCCGAGCGCCCCCGGAGATGTGGGGCGGCCGTCGACGCCAGCGCCGCCATTGAGCAAGTTGTGGCAGCTGTTGCAGGACTGCGTGCGGTTGGCTGACAGGGCAGTTTCGAAGTAGAGCGATTGTCCGAGGGCGATCTGGTCAGCGGTGTCCAGCACTGCAGCAGGCATGGTTGCGGGCAGGGGGCTGAAGAACCGGAGCGCCAGTTGCCGAACGTCATCGCCAGCCTGAGCGGGTCCTGATACGGCCAGGAGCGCGATGCTTGCCCAGAGGGGCCAGCTCAGCCGCATGTTGGGGGGGTGTTCTCGAAGTCGACCTGCAGGAATCGGGCGTTCTCGGTCAGGATCAGCATGTGTGACAATTGCTCCAGGGGAACGTGCTCTGTGCCAGCCTTGGTGAGAACCGCCAGCGTTTCTGATCTGTTTGGCCAGGTGGTTGTCGTTTGGGCCTCGCCGGTGACGGTAGCGCCGTTTTTAAGCTTGAGCTGCACCTGATAGTGAAACAGGCAGGCGATCTCCAGGTGATCATGCAGGGTGCAGTCGATTGGTCGGTAAGTCATGGCTGACTCACGTGTTGTGTCGCCGCAGCTCCGCTTCCAATGAAGCGTAGTCCGGCAGACCTGTGTGCGGTTTTACGTCGCTTTGCCAGATGTCAGCGAATTCCTGGCGCAGCGCCGCCGGCAGCGCCTCTCGCCGCCGTTTTTGCCCGGCCTGGCGAATTTTAGCGGAGTCGCTGCCCGGTGGCAGGCCTGCCACTCGCTCAGATTTTGCACGCATCATGGCGTCGTCGAAACGATCCTTGTGTTCGAGCATAAACGAGCGTGAGCTGTGCTCAACGGTCACAGCAAGCAGCTCGTCATCCAGGTCGATGTTGCAGAAAGCAGCCATGCGCTTGATGAGCCACTTCGGGTCTTCGACCATCTGTTCGTAGGACACCAGCAGCACGTTGGGATTGTCGCGTTGCTCCCACCAGCTCACCAGGTGGGACCAGTGGTCGAGGCCTTTGTCGCGGCCGGCGCGATTGCGTGCAAAAAACTCATCGTAGGTAATCGTGCCCGGCTCAAAGAACCAGCCTTCCATGAACCGAAATCCGGACTCGAAGGC
>CAZXIJ010000071.1:3681-5380 GCA_964640725.1 uncultured Pseudomonadales bacterium
AAGGCCATGTCGCCGCGGGTGCGCAGGGTGTGGAAGGTCTGCTGCAGCAGTGTGGTGCCGCATTTGCCCGCAGGAGAGATGATGATGTCCGTTGGACGGGGCTGATAGGCCACGATAGACGCCATGGTTTCTTCGACGTTGGTGTTGCGAGCGAAGAGTTCAGCCAGCTCTTGCATTGTGCGGGCGCGGCGCCCCTGTAGGTCGGACTTGTTGATGGTTCAGTCTCCCGCTGGCGCCCCCGGTCCCGTTTGCGCGGCTTAGCGATTGATGACGGCTGTGACCTCAATCTCGATCAGCAATTCAGGCGCTGCGAGCGACGTCACCCCGATTCCTGTGACGCAGGGCGCCTGTCCCCCAAAAAAGCTGGCCAGCGGCTCGGCGACGGCGGCCAGTTTTTCCGGGTCCATGTGAACAACGTAGATTCGAACAGAGGTGACGTCGTCTGGCGATGCGTCAAGCTCTGTCAGAGCGTTACGGACGTTGTCGATCGCGCGCTCCGTCTGCGTGCGAAGGTCGCTTGGCACGGGTTGATTGTCGGCAGACCATGCAACCTGACCCGAAATGTACACCAAAGTACCGGGCTCGGAAGTCGTAATCTGGGAGTAACCCATTGCTCCTGCGTCCGGCATGGAGGAGGGGTTCAATTTGATGACTGGCATAGAAAAAATTCCTCTTGTTGTATAAGCGCAGGTTGTGGCCTTTCCGTAGGACTCAGATACTCCGGCCCAGCTCGTTCCCCGCGTGTATCGCCGTGAGAATACTGTTCTTGCCTCGCACATCGCCAATCATGTGAGACGGTGGGCCGTTGCCCTGAAGGGATCGCCATAGCGCCCGGTTCGGTTCATTGAACGCCACGAACACGACGGTCTTTGCGGGAATTTTGCGACTTCGGTCGGCGAACAGCACGCCCACTTCGACGTGGTTGTCGGTGATCGTGAGGATGTGGTGCGCGCCAACGAAGTCGAAGTTGCCGGAGTAAAGCCTTTCTCGCGCTGCGCCGGCCGTGACCGGCGGATAGGTCAGTCGAGCGCCCACCGAGTCGTGTCTGGATACCATGGTCACCGGCAGGCCCTTCTCCAGCAGAATGTCGGCCACCGATATGGCCTCGAAGGTGCCCGTGTCGTCGTAGACCACCGCGGGCCCTTCCAGGTGGGTGATCTCGCCAAAGCCCAGCACGTCCCAGGATGAGTACACGTGGGGCAGATCGATGCCCGGTATCTTTGTCGCCGGCGTCGATAGCTGCATGCCATCCATCCGGGGTGACGTGCCCGTTGCCAGGACCACCTCGTCCGGCGCGATCTGAGCCACTCGATCCTCGTCGACGTAGGAATTGAGATGGATCTCGACGCCCAGCGTTTCCAACTCGTCGGACAGCCAGTCAACGATAGTGCCGACGTCGCCGCGTTTTGGCGCCGAGCGGGCCATCTCTACCTGACCGCCCAGCACTTTCATGGCCTCGTGGATTTCTACCTGGTGACCGCGCAGCGCTGCGGTTCTGGCGAATTCCATGCCGGCGACGCCGCCGCCGACAACGAGGATGCTTTTGGGCTGACGGACCTGGTCCTGAGGCTCAAAGCTCAGGACCTGTTCTTTGCCCGCGGCGGCATTCACGACGCAGCCAAGTCTGCCGCCAGACATGAGCTGCCCGACACAGCCCATGTTGGTGCCGATGCAGGGGCGGATCGTGTTCTCCTGCAGG
>CAZXIJ010000072.1:0-4989 GCA_964640725.1 uncultured Pseudomonadales bacterium
GTGACGACAAGGTCTGCGATATCCCGGAGCGGCAGCGCTTCGCGCTGCAGCTGCCGCTCGGAGATTCCCCGGACCTCGCCCTCGGCAGCACGCGAGGCGCGAAGCTTGAGCCAAATGCAGCCGCGCATTTTCAGCGCATGTCGGCGCGACGCCGAGGCGACGGTTAGAAGTCGCGCCGGGCCTCACCCAGGTCGGGGAGCCAGCGTGCCAGCTTTCGGCGAATCTCGGCCAACTCCACCGGCTTGCCCGCATGGTCGTCCATGCCCGCTGCGGTACAGGCCGCCCGGTCTTCTGGCAATACGTTGGCGGTCATGGCAACGATCGCTACCCGCGCCGAGGATCGCCGGGCTTCTTCGGCTCGGATGCGGCGCGTCGCTTCATAGCCATCGACGCCGGGCATCTGGCAGTCCATGAAAATCAGATCGAAGTGGCGTGCCTGCCACTGGTCTACCGCCTCTTCACCGTTAGCGGCAATGGTGACCTCGCAGCCGAGCTTCTCGATCAGCCTGCGCGCAACGGTCTGATTTACGGCGTTGTCTTCTGCCAGCAGAATCCGAGCGCCGTCAAAACCGCCAGCGATCTCTTCCCGCCCCGGCTGGCTGGCGCTGCGAACAGCCCCCGCGTGTGCCGGCAGCCCGAGCACACAGGTAAAGGTAGAGCCAACGCCCTCCTCGCTATGAGCACAAATATCGCCGTCCATGAGTTCTGCCAGCTGTTTGCTGATCGCCAGCCCAAGCCCGGTGCCGCCGTAGCGCCGGGTCGTCGATGCATCGGCCTGGCTGAACGCCTGAAACAACCGCGCAAGGACCGCGGCAGACATGCCAATGCCCGTATCGCGAACGGAAATCTCGATTTTTCCCGGCGCGGCGCCGGGGGCAACCTGAACCTGAACGCTACCCCGTTCGGTAAATTTCACCGCGTTGCCAACCAGATTCAGGAGAATTTGCCGCACCCGTCCGCTATCGCCGAGCACGACCCTCGGCACCTGCGGGTCGACCTCGAGCGACAGCGCAAGCCCTCGGCTCTCCAGCCCGTGCCCGATCAGATCCAGGACATCCTGGATGGCCTGCGGCAGATCGAAGGGCGCCGTGTCCAGCTCCAGCTGACCGGCCTCGACCTTCGAGAAATCAAGGACGTCGTTGATAATGCCGAGCAAAGCCGTGCCGGAGGCATTGATGATGCGCAGAGACTCGCGTTGCTCCGGCGTGAGCTCGGTGTCCAGCAACAGCGCAGCCATGCCCAGCACGCCGTTCATGGGGGTCCGAATCTCGTGACTCATCATGGCCAGAAACTCGCTTTTGGCCCGGTCTGCGTGCTCCGCTCGACGGACGGCATCCAGCAGTGACTGCTCATAGCGCTTGCGGGCCGAGATGTCTCGAACCACCAGCGTGTAGCCCGTGCTGCTTCGGTCGGCGCCAGCGAGAGGGCTCAGCTGTAGCTCGACTTCGCTCTGCTCCTGAGGCCCGCGCAGCAGGCGCGTTTCGAAGACCTGCACGCCCAGAGCGGGGTCCAGCGTCAGCGCATCTGCAAACAGCCCCAGGGCTGACGGCAGATCGTCGGGCCCGCTGTCCAGCCACCGGCGCGCCGCCGGATTGGCCTGCCAGATGTTGCCGTCGCGATCCAGCGACAGGATGGAGTCGCTGACACTGTCCAGTACAGCAGACAGGCGCCGCGCGGTCTTGTCGTGAGCAGCCTCTGCGGCCCGCTGGGCACTGATGTTCAGGAAAGTGCCCGTGATTCGCACCGCTTTGCCGGCCTCGTACTGGCAGCGACCCTGGGAGTGGACCCAGACATAGCTGTCGCTCGCAGTGCGCAGGCGATAAACGTGGTCGACCCGATCCCCGGAAGTAATCTGGTGCTCCACATCACGAAACACCTGCTCGGAGTCGTCAGGATGAATGCGGCTGTTAAAGAAGGCGATGCAATCTGCGATCTCGCCCGGATCGTCCAGCTCCAGCCATTGCCAGAACGCTTCGCTCACATAGAGCGTATCCCGGGAAAGGCTGTTGTCGAAGATGGCCACGCCGCTGCTCCGCAGCGCTGTACTCAACCGTTCTTCGCTGACGCGCAGCGCCTCTTCCTTGGCGAGTGCTTCCGTCACGTCCTGACCGATCGTCACGTACCAGTATCGCCCGAACCGCCGAACCTGCGTTGCGACGTGGTCAAACATGTACCGCGAGCCGTCCTTGCGCGTGTGCTCATAGCGACCCTTGCTCACCGGCGAGGTGGCGTAGTCCGCGGCCATGGCCTCACGGTATTCGTCCGTCATGACAGCGGGCGCGACCACCCCGACGCTCATGCCTTGCAGTTCTTCTTCGCTGTAGCCCGTGTTGAGGCAAGCTGCCGCGTTCGCGCCGATGAGATTGATGTTCTCGTCAAGCACGTACAGCTCATTGGAGGAATTCTGCAGGGCCTGCCGCATCACCTCCGTGTTGATGTCCTGCTGCCGGCGGCGGCTGATATCCCGCAGGTGCAGCTCCAACCTCGCCTGGTCCGGCGATAGGCGCGCCCGCAGCTCGACCCACAGCGGCCGGCCTTCCCGGTCGAGGCATTCGAGGGTTGCTTCCGCGACATGGCCCGGGCGATCGCGCGCAGCAAGAACGGCCGCCCCTGCCGCCCGACGATCTTTACACAGACGCAGCAAAGCCCGGGCGCTCCGGAAGTTTTCCCGCGGCCAGCCGGTCAGGCTTTCAAGATTGGATGACGCGCTGACGAGCCGCCCTGTTGCGCTGTCTATACAAAGGAGACAGCCAGGAATCAGCTCAGCGATGTCGTCCGGATCCCACTTGGGTTCATGAACCATCGGTTCCAGGACTCGGTGAATAGTACGCCTCTTCGTAGTCTAGAAGCGGATCGCGAGATAGACAGGTGGCCCGCTGAAATGACCGGCTCTGCGTCAGCAAGCGAAGCTATCCTCGGTTTTTCGGACAATTTGTTGCCAATCGGGGCGACCATCGTGGCAGGACACTATCAATGGCCACCGTAATTGTTGTGCGTTAAGGTTCAAACAGTCGCTTAGCAGAGATCCGGGTTTAACAGATGATTCTAGTTGGCCGGGACTTGTCGCCCTTTGTTCGCCGCACGGCGACCGTACTCAATCTGCTGGGCCTGCCGTACGAGCGGCGCACGCTGAACACCAATGACGATGCCGATGAGCTGCGCAAGTACAACCCCCTTGGGCGCGTCCCTGCCTTGCTGCTCGACGCCGAAGCCCTCATCGACAGCGCTGCGATTATCGACTACGCCCTGGAAATCGGAGATACCGAACACCAGTTGCTGGCTGCCGCCGGCCCGCAGCGACGCCACGTCCTGCAGCTGAGCGCGATCGCCACCGGGGCCATGGAAAAGGGCGTCGCATCTGCCTACGAAGTCGCCAACCGCCCGAAAGAACTCGTGCACAAGCCGTACCGCGAAAAGCTCCAGCTCCAGGCTCTTGCAGGGCTCCTGGCCCTCGACAAGCAGGCCCCGAGCGCGGGCTGGTTCGGCGGCGCGAGCCCAAACCTTGCAGACGTCAACGCCGTCGTTGCCTACGACTTTGCAGGCATCGTGGCGCCTGAGATTGCCAAACGCATCAGCGGTCCCCTGGCCGCACTCAGCGACCGGGCGAACGCGACAGATGCCTTCGCCAGGACGCGCTGGGGCAAACCGAACCCGCTCGGTTAACGACCATCGCCGGAAGCGCCCTATGCAACACTTTGGAGCCCATCGCTATCCGGTGCCGGTCAGGCCTGATCTGCCAGCTGCATACCGCGAGGCCTGGCAGATCATCGCCAGCCCCGGCAACTGGTGGACCGCCGAAGAGCGCATCGCCGTTGCTCAGGAAGCCCGCACCGCCTTCGACTGCGCGCTGTGCGAAACCAGAAAAGCCGCCCTGTCACCGAACATGCCCGATCACAGGCACCCGGCCAACAATCTGCTCAGTGCTGCCGCCGTGGACACTGTTCATCGCATCTGCACCGATGCCTCGCGATTGACCAAGACCTGGCTGGATGGCCTCGCCGAAGAGGGCATCAGCCACGGGCACTACATCGAGCTGCTGGGCATTGCCGTCGCCATGATCAGCATCGACACCTTTCACAAGGCTCTGGGCACAGCGCCGGAAACTTTGCCGGAGCCTGAGCCAGGAACACCGACCCGATACCGGCCACCCGGCGCCAAGGCGCATGGCGCCTGGATTGATACGGTCGCTCCGGCAGACGTCAGCGCTGCGGAAGCCGACCTATATGGCGGCGCCAGCCAGACTGGCAACGTCCTGAGCGCCATGAGCCTGGTGCCCAGTTCAGTGGCGTTGCTGAATGTTTTGGGGCAAGCCCAGTATCTATCTGCCACAGATGTGCCGAATCCTGCCACCAACGGCGGCAGAGCCATTGATCGTATGCAGATCGAACTGCTTGCCGGGCGTGTCTCTTCGATCAACGAGTGTTTTTACTGAACCTCCTCACATTCATTGCTGCTTCGTGCAAGCAGCGAGATTCAGGACCAGGGCGTCAATCTGCAGGGCCTCGTTTCTGCAACGGATACCGGCGTGATCGCTGGCGCTGCCCTCACGGCTTTCGCCGACGCTGTTGTGCAGGGCGACGCCGAGGCAATTGGTCGCGCCCGAGACACTGTCACCGCCGAACTTGGGGAGGCCGCCATGGTGGATGCGGCTGCCGTCATCGCCAACTTTCAGCGCATGGTCCGCATTGCTGACGGCACCGGGATTCCCCTGGACGAGCCTGTGCTGATGATGACCCAGAACATTCGCCAGGATCTTGGCATCGACGAGTACTCTGCGTCGGCTCACTCACCGCAGCTGCCGGTCTTCAAGCGCCTGCTCGGAAAGCTGCTGGCCCCTGTAGCCCCGCGCCTCCTGAAACGCCTGGCCGGCAAGCGCGTCGCGCCGCGATGAGCGCGACGACTGAATCGCAGCGCCTTTGACCGCTACATTGACCGCTAGGTCAGCTCACGCTCAAACAGCTTAAGCAGCCGCGCCCAGGCCCGGTCTGC
>CAZXIJ010000073.1:0-4605 GCA_964640725.1 uncultured Pseudomonadales bacterium
GACTTCCAGCATCTGGCGCGGGTCTACGACGCAGCGCACCCCCGGGCGCGCAAGGTGCCCGGCACCGAGGCCGCCAGCGCCGAGCCTGGAGACACCGATGGCTGAGCATGAAAGTTCGCCGTCCCCCATCAAACTCATCACCCTGGATCTGGACAACACCCTGTGGCCGGTCGAAGAGGTCATTCGCGGGGCTGAACTGGCCATGCGGAAGTGGCTGGCAACGGCCGTGCCCGGTTTCAACGAACGCTATCCCTTCGCGGCCCTGGCGCCATTCCGGGAAGCACTGGTGCAGGAACAGCCGGAGCTCGCCCACGACCTGTCCCGGCTGCGGCTGGCGGTCATCGGCCGGGCCCTGGAAGCCTACGGTCTGAAACGGCGCCGCGCCGAGGCCATTTCCGTCGAAGCCTTCAAGATCTTTATCCACGGTCGCCACCAGGTGCGCTACTACCCGGGGGTGGAGCAGCTGCTGCAACGACTCGCCAGGCGCTACCCCCTGGCTGCCCTGTCGAACGGCAACGCCGACGTCGCCCAGCTCAGCATCGCGCCGGCGTTTGCGTTCAGCTGCTCGGCCGCCGATGTCGGCGCCAGCAAGCCCAGACCGGACATGTTTCTGACCGCGCTGGCCCGGGCCCGGGTCGCGCCAGAGGAAGCCGTGCACGTGGGGGACGCGTTCCTGGACGATGTGCAGGGCGCTCGCGCCGTGGGCATGCATGCCGTGTGGCTGGATTGGCATGGCGAGGTGCCCGCTGCAGACCTGCCGCACGCGCCGTCGGACCGGATCGGCAACATCTCGGAGCTGCCACAGGCCCTTGGGCGCCTGGAGCGGTTGCTGGCCAGCGGCCGCGACCCGAAGGGCGACCGGTGACTCGCGACGCCGCAAAGCTGTCCCGGCGTCAGTTCTGCATCGCCGCCACCGGCCTGGTCACAAGCACCGCCACGGGCGGCTGCGCGGCCGCCCCGGCGATCAGCCACAGCGCCAGCAGGCCCCGGATCACCCACGGGGTGCAGGCCGGCGATCTGTCGCCGACGGGCGGGGTGATCTGGTCCCGCGCTGACCGCCCCGCGCAGTTGCACGTCGAGATCGCGACTACGGAAAGTTTCGCCGACCCGATTCGCTTGCCGCCGGTCCTGGCGAGCGCCGATACGGGGCTCGCCGCGCGGGTATCGCTGCCCGCCCTGCCCCGGGGGCAAAGACTGTTTTACCGGGCGCGCTTTGTCAGCCCCACCGACGCCCGGGCCTGGTCGGAACCGGTCACCGGCAGCCTCGCGACCCTGAAAGACCACGATGCCCCGGTGCGTTTTGTCTGGGGCGGCGACACCGCGGGGCAAGGCTGGGGCATCGATCCCGCCCGCGGCGGGATGCAGACCTACGCCGCCATGCTGGCGGTGCAGCCGGACTTCTTCATTCACAGCGGCGACACCATCTACGCCGATGGCCCGGTGCCGCCACAGATCGCGCTGCCGGACGGCAGCTTCTGGCGGAACCGCGTCACCGACGGCGTCGAGCGCGTTGCCCAGACCCTGGACGAGTTTCGCGGGCGGCACCGCTACAACCTGACCGACCAGCACCTTCGCGCCTTCAACGCCGCCGTGCCCGGCTACTATCACTGGGACGACCACGAGGTCCTGAACAACCACTCGCCGTCGACCGATCTGGCGGCCGACCCGCGCTACAGCGACGTCACCCTGGGGCAGCTGCAGCAGCGCGCCCTGCGCGCGTTTCGGGAGATGCTGCCGGTCGACCCCAGCACCCACAGCTCCGACGGCACCTATCGCAGCGTGCGCATCAACGATCAGCTGGAACTTTTTTCCCTCGATCTGCGCAGCTATCGCGCAGCGAATCGTCCGGCCGCAGACGACCGCAATGACTATCCGTTGCTGGGCGAAACCCAGTTCCGCTGGCTGCGTCGCGCCCTGCGGCAGTCCACAGCGCGCTGGAAGATCATCGCCTGCAGCCAGCCGGTCGGCGTCGCGATCGCCGATGACTTTCGCACCGGTGAGGGCATGGAAGGCATCGCCAGCGGCACTCCAGGGTCACCGGAGTACCGGGAGGCTGAGCTGGCCCGGCTGCTCAGCGACCTGAAGGCCGGCGGCGTGCGCAACCTGCTCTGGCTCACCGCCGATGTGCACTATGCGGCCGCCCACCACTACCACCCGGCGCGAGCGGCCTTTGCGGACTTCGATCCGTTCTGGGAGTTCGTGGCCGGACCACTGCATGCCGGGACCTTCCCGGCAGGCCCGCTCGACAGCACCTTCGGGCCGAGGGCCGAGTTCTATGCCGGGCCCCTGCCCGGGGAAGGCGTCAACCTGCCGCCGTCGGCCAACCGCCAGTACTTCGGGATGGTGGAGCTGGACGGGCGCAGCGGCGCGCTGTCCGTCCAGCTGATCGATCGCACCGGTACCAGGCTCTACGAGCGAACCCTGGTACCAGATGCGCCCGGGCGCTGAGCCGTTCCCGGCCGGAGGCCGAGGCTCAGGAGCCCTCGAATTCCGCCAGCAACGCCGCCTCCAGCTCGGCCAGCAGCGCCTCGTCCTCGGCATCGATGGCTTCGCGCCCGAAGCCTTCCAGTGCCGGCGACTCGCCGGCCTGCAACAGCGCCGCCAGGCGCTCATGAACGGAGACGGCCGTTGCGGACGAGGTTGTTGGCGTCTCCGTCACGGGCATCAGTTTCTCAGCCGGGGGGGCAATGGCGACCGCAGGCCGTGCCTCGGGCACCGGGACCGCGGTCACCGTCTCAGCGGGCGGCGGCACCGATGCCGGGGCGAAGCTCGCCTCGGGCTGAGCGAGCACTGCCAGCCCCAGGCCCGTGGCAACGGCAGCAACAAGCAGCAACAATTTTTTGAACATGGCACTTTCCGGTAGCTGTGCCTGCACAGAGGCACCGCGGGCCGCAGCGGTTCAAACTTTTTTAGCGCTCAGGAAGCATGCGCGGCGACGTAGGCTTTGAGCGCAGCCACATCTGCTGGCAGCTCGTCACAGCGGCTCGGCAGGCTGCGCAGGGCTTCCAGCCGCGGGTGCCGGGCCAGGGGCGCGCCCACGGCTTGATCCACGGACTCGGGAAACTTGGCCGGGTGCGCGGTGGCGACGCAAATCATCGGGCCGTCTGCGGGGATCTCCGCGGCCGCCGCAAGCCCCACGGCGGTGTGCGGATCAGCCACGTACTCGAAGCGCTGGTAGACGCTGCGAATCGCCGCCAGGGTGCCCTCGGCGCCGACGGCCGTCGCGGTCAGCGCCGGGTCCGCCGGCGGCTGCGGCAGCGCCGCGCGCCCGGACTGCGAGAACTCGGCCATGAACGCGCGCAAAGCCGCGGCGTCCTCGCCCAGGTGATAGTACAGGTAGCGCTCAAAGTTGCTGGCAACCTGAATATCCATCGCCGGGGTCACGGTAAAGTGCACGTCGCCGCGCTCGTAGCGGCCGGTGGCGAAAAAGCGCGCCAGGATGTCGTTCTCGTTGGTCGCCAGCACCAGCCGCTTGATGGGAAAGCCCATGCGGCGCGCGACGTAACCGGCGAAGACGTTGCCGAAGTTTCCCGTCGGCACGCAAAAGCTCACGGGTTCTGCCCGGCCCTGGGCATCGACCTCGCTGACCTTGAGGCTGGCGTAGCCGTAGTAGACAACCTGCGCCAGCACCCGGGCCCAGTTCACCGAGTTCACAGCGCCCAGCGCGTGCTGCGCCTTGTAGTCCAGATCGCCAAAGGTCTCTTTCATCATCGACTGGCAATCGTCGAAGCTGCCGTCGACCCGCAGGCAGTGCACATTCTCGTCCGGCACGGAGGTCATCTGCAGTTCCTGCAGCGGGCTGACCCGGCCCTTGGGAAACATGATGAAGATATCGACGTTCTGCTGGCCGCGCACGCCGGCGATCGCCGCGCTGCCCGTGTCGCCGCTGGTCGCGCCGACGATGTTCAGGCGCTCGCCCCGTTCCGCCAGGATGTACTCGAACAGCGCGCCGAGCAGCTGCAGGGCGACATCCTTGAACGCCAGGGTCGGGCCGTGAAAAAGCTCGAGCACCTTGATCTCGCCCAGATCGACGAGGCCCACCACCTCCGGGTGATCGAAGGTGCTGTAGGCGCGCTCGATGAGCGTATCGAGATCCTGCCGGGGAATGTCCGGGGCGAACAGAGCGATAACCGCCTTGGCCAGACCCACAAAATCCAGCGCCCGCCAGTCGGCAAGCTGCTCGCGCACGTCCGGAATCTGGTCTGGCACCAGCAGTCCGCCGTCGGGAGCGAGGCCGGTGATCACGGCGTCCTTAAAAGGCATCGCCGGCGTTTGCCCGCGCGTGCTCTGGTACATCATGAGATTGGCGATCCGGCTCCAACAGGCGAAGCCGGGATTCTAGCAGGCTGGCGCGCCCGTTCGGCGCCCGGGGCGGGAACCTCTAGAGGGAGCCGCGCCCGTAGTTGTTCTGGGGCTTCTTGGGCAGGTCCGTGCGCAGGTTGCGCGGAACTTCGGCGATCTCGCCCCCGGCGCTGAGATACGCTTCAACATCGTCCGCCAGCCGGCTGCGATCAGCGCTGCGGGCCTCGATTGTGTGGCTGAAAGCGTCTGCCGGGCCGCTGTCCTTGTCGGCTGTTTGAGCCATGGTCGATCTCCCAATCTTGT
>CAZXIJ010000074.1:0-4513 GCA_964640725.1 uncultured Pseudomonadales bacterium
GCGGCTGAGCACGGGAAAGTACATGGCGTCTGCAATGCCGAACGAGCCAAACAGAAAAGGACCGGGGCTGCGTGCCAGGCAGTCCTGCCACAGCTCGAAGATTCGATCGATGTTGGCGGTCGCGGCGGCACTGGGCTGAAATCCCGGCACCCGGCCAAACAGGTGGCAAGACAGCTCGCCACGCAGCGCGGTAAAGCCCGTGGCCATTTCGGTGCTGACCGCTCGAGCGCGGGCGCGCTCGGGCAAAGTCTCAGGCCAGAGCCCGGCGTCGGGAAACAGCTCGGCGATGGTTTCACAGATCGCCAGCGTTTCGTGTACCGGCTCGCCATCGACCCACAGGGTCGGAAAAAGGCCGGCCACGCTGCCGACCTGGCGCCGGTCGGTGCGGTCCGCTGGCGTCAATTCGGCCAGGGCCCCGCTGTCGCTGTCCCCCTGCCGTTGCATGTTGGGCAGGCTGGCGGTCTGCAGCTCGAAGTCTGCGCCCGCATGAGTGAGCGTCAGCCAGGCCCGCATGGACCAGGAGGAGTAGCGAAGGCTTAGCACGGTTAGCTTGAGCTCAGGCATGACGGCACTTTAGCCTGTCGCCTCGGCAAGAGGGCGGTCTCCCGATGAATCAGCTGTTGAAAATTGCGTGTAGCAGCCTGCTGCTGGGTTTGCTGGCGGCCTGCGGTTCCGCCGCGCGCGACGCTGGAGCGCCGGCATCGCCCCCCGCGACCTTCAGCGACGACATCCTCATTGCCTCCCGCAGCGTGTCCGTGCCGGCCACCTTTGCCGGCCCGGCGGGCGAGCCAGGGCCAGCGCCGCTGGTTGTGCTGGTGCACGGGCACGGCGGCACGCGCCACGAGGCCGGCGGATTTACCGCTGTCGCAGACGCGCTGGCGGCCCGCGGCATCTATTCGATACGGATGGACTTTGCCGGCTGTGGCGACAGCACCGAATCGTTCGCGAACAACAGCCTCGGCACCATGCAGGCCGACATCGTGGCGGCGCGCCGCTATGCGCAGGGCCGTATGACCTTAGACCCGGCGCGGGTTGCGCTGCTCGGCTTCAGCATGGGCGGTCGCCTTGCGCTGCACCGCAGCGCTGCGGATGGAGACTACCGGGCCATCGCGCTCTGGGCACCGTCCGTCGCCGAGGGCGGACAGATGATGGCGCGCTTTTTTGGCGGGCAAGAGGGGTTGGCCGCCAAGCGCGCGCAGGCCGAGGCAGAAGGGTTTGTATCCTTCACCACCGAATGGGGGCAGGAGCAGGCGCTGGGCCCGCAATGGTTTGCGGACCTGGCAGCGTCTGCGCCGCTGGGCGCGGCGGCGGCCTTCGAGGGCGATTTGCTGGTGCTCTACGGCAGCGAGGACCAGGTTGTGGTGCCGGCCGAATCCCGGTCTGCGGCAAGCGCAGCGCTGCGTGCCCGATCGGTGCGCACTGTGGTGGTGCCGGGCGCCGATCACGGACTGGGGCTGTTCAACGGCGATGCTGAGAGCGCGCGCATGACGGTGAGCCAGACCGTTGAGTTTTTGGCAGGGGCGCTGACGCCTTAGACCTTAGCGCCCTTTTTCGGCAATCTTTCATGAGGCTTTGATCTAAAAGGTGCGTTGACCTGGCACCGGTATGCTACTAATTTAGCACTATGCTAAAAAAGGCGCACAACGTGATCGGTTCCATCGCCCCTCTTCGAAGAGCGCTGCGATGAGCAGCGAAGATACCCACCTCCACCTCAGCCGCCGCGAGCGTCAGATTATGGATGTGCTGTACGCGGCCCAGGAGGCCTCGGCGGCGGACATTCAGGCACAAATGCCCAACTCTCCCTCGTACTCCACAGTGCGCGCGCTGTTGCGCAAGCTGCTGGATAAAGGCCACGTAAGCTTCCGGGAAGATGGCCCGCGTTACCTGTACCAGCCGGTGGTCAGCAAGGCTGAGGCCAGCGGCGGCGCCATGCGGCGGTTGGTGGATACCTTTTTTGCCGGAGATCGGGCGGCGGCGGTTGTCGGGCTGCTCGGGCGCAACGACAAAGATCTCTCCAGCGATGACATCGAGCAGATCGAGGCGGCCCTGAAAGCCCTGAAGCGCGAGCGTCGGGGTGACTGAGGTCCTGTACGAGCTTTGGGCAAGCGCCGTCACTGCCAGCGCGGCGCTCGATGTGCGGGCGGTTTTGCGGTTGCTGCTGTTCTCCCTGGCGCTGGTTGTTCTGGCGCGCTGCGCCCTGCAGCGCAACCCGACAGCGCGCCGCTCGCTGCTGCTGGCAGGCGCCGCAGCGCTGGTGCTTTTGCCCATGCTGCTGGCGCTGCGCCCGCTAACCCTGCCGGTCGGCGTCAGCACCGTCCCGGAGCTATCCCTCGCGGTGCCCCTGCCCGGCTGGTTGCTGGCCGCCTGGCTGCTCCCGGCGGCGCTGTTTATGGCGCGAACGCTGATTGCCGCGCGGCGTTTGCGTCGGGAGGTTGAGGCCTTGCCCGATGTGCAGCACCCGATCGTGGTCGCGCTCGCCGATGACCTTGCCGAGGCTGTGCAGGCGCCGCGACCCAGGCTCAAGATCGGCACCAACACCGGTTGCCTGACGGGCGGCCAGCCGCTCATCGTGCTGGCAGCGCCGCTCCAGGGCGCGGAGCTGCCGGACGCTGACCTGCGCGGCGACGGATTGCGCGCCGCCCTGGTGCACGAACTCATCCACCTGCGACGCCGGGATGATCGGGCGCTGCGCTTCGCCCAGCTGGTGACCGATCTGTACTGGTGGATGCCCTGGCTGCGCTCGCTGGCGTGCCGCGTCGAGCAGGCGATCGAAGAAAGCTGTGACGATCGCGCCGCCGACTTCTTTTCCCCCGGGCACCGTTACCTGGAGGGCGTGCTGGACGCCAGCCGGGCTGAGCAGCCGGTGCGAGCCCGACCGCAGCAGCGGCCGCCCATGGCCTTCATGAGCGCCCACCCCTTGCTGGGCCGGGTACTGCGCTTTGGTCGGCGCCGGGACTTCGACCCGGATTGGCCGGGCGGTCTGGCGATGGTCGGCTCGGTATTGCTCGGGCTGCTCGTGCTTACCGGACTGGAGCCTGTGCCCCAGACTGCGCCCGGCTGGGTGCAGGGCAAACCCATCGGGCCGCCCGCAGCGCTGACGCTTGCACCTGCGCCCCAGGCACCGAGCCTCGCCGCTGCCATCATTCCAGCCGTGGAGCGTATTGCCGTCGCGACCAGCGGGCCCCGGCTGCTCAGCGCGCTTCGAGCCCATCAGCGTACGCAGCTGCCCTTGCCCATTTACCCGGGCGCCGCCATCCGCTCCGGCATCCAGGCCGAAGTCGCCGTGCGCTACGAAATTCTCCGGGACGGCAGCATCAGCCAGGTGCAGATCATTGGATCGGACCCGGCTCAGGCGGCCTTTGCGCAGCGGGTACGCACCGCGCTGGGCAGCACGCGCTATCCGCCCCTTCGCAGCATTCGCCACGCCGTGCCCTTCGAGCACTGGCAGGCCCGGCAGACTGGCCCGCCGCTCGTGGTGACTGAGCGCTACCGCTTCCGGCTCCGGCAAAGCCTTTAGCGCGTCCCGTGCCTCAGCGCCGTTGCGCTGATCCCGAAAACCTTCCCTTGATCCACCCCAGGAGGCCAGCTATGGCAGCCCAGAGCATCCCCTTGACTGAATCTTTCCTTCCGGACGCGGTTGTCCGGGCGAGCAAAGCCGCCGCAACCCTCACGTTGGCGCTGTTCGCCACCGTGGGGCTGGCGCTTCTCATGTACGAGCTGATTCGTGCGGACGAAGTGCGGGTCAGTGATCCCGTGCCGGGAAGGGTCGTGATCTTTTTGCCTCTTATCGAAGACGAGCCGCCGCCTGTTCGCCAGCCCCGCGCCGAACCGCCGCCGAGGCCTGAGTTGCAGCCCGAAGTGCCCCGCGTGCCCGCAAGCGCCGAAGGCGAGGCCGTCGCGATTGCAGGCACGCCGATCGCGCCGATTGCGACGCCGGAGATTGGTCCCGGCAGCGGCTACGCGGACGGCGACCTGCTGCCGATCGTCGCGATCACGCCTGAGTACCCTGAGCGGGCCAAGCGCAGCGGTGCGGAAGGCTTTGTCACCCTGGAGTTCACCGTCGACCGGCGCGGGCAGGTCCGGGACCCCCGAGTTCTGGAAGCTGAACCCCGGGGCATCTTCGAGCGGTCGGCGCTCCAGGCCATCGAGCGCTTTCGCTATCGCCCTCGAGTCGTCAACGGCAAAGCGCTCGCTGTAACAGGGGTCCGAACGCGCTTGCGCTTCTCTCTGGATCGCTGACTTTTCCTGTCGGCAGCGACTGCCGTTGCCGGCCCGCCGTGTGTTCCGTGCGGCCCTCGCCGCAGCCAGTTCCGCTGGCTGCGGCATTTTTGCCTCGTTGCGGCCCTTGCTGAAGATCCGTTAAGGTCACGGCTACCTCGTTGTCAGCAGCTGTACTTGAGCCCAGGTCAATCCGAAGCCCCTGTTGTGGCCCCGCCCCCTGAGGCCAACGGTTCCCGCCCCCGGCTGCACCTGGTGGGCTGTCATCGAAGCGGCACCACGCTCATCATGGAAC
>CAZXIJ010000075.1:0-3797 GCA_964640725.1 uncultured Pseudomonadales bacterium
CGCCCGGGCTGCGGATATAGCGGTTCCAGGGGGAGCCGTTGCCGACGCCGATGTACAGCTGGTTCAGCTCCGGGTCGTAGGCCATGGAATCCCAGACCGTGCCGCCGCCGCCGATCTCCCACCACTTGCCGCCGCGCCAGGTTTTCGCGGCCATCTCCATGGCTTCGTTCTCGAAGGGCTTGGAGGGGTCTCCGGGCACCGTGTAGAAGCGCCAGGCTTCCTTGCCCGTGTCGACATCGTAGGCCCCCACGTAGCCGCGCACGCCGTACTCGGCGCCGCCGTTGCCGATGATGACCTTGCCTTTCACCACGCGCGGCGCGCCGGTGATCGTGTAAGGCTTTTCGGTGTCGGTGGTTTGCGTCGTCCAGACCGGATCACCGGTGCCGGCATCGAGAGCGATGAGACGGCCGTCGAGGGTGCCGACGAACACTTTCCCTTCCCAGACCGCCACGCCGCGATTGACCACGTCGCAGCAGGCGTACTTGCCCCAGGCCTTGTCGACCTGCGGGTCGTACTCCCAGAGCAGCTCGCCGTTGCGGGCATCGTGGGCCCAGACCACAGACCAGCTGCCGGTCGAGAACATCACGCCGTCAACGACGATCGGGGTCGCTTCCAGACCGCGCTTGGTGCCGGTGTCGAAGTACCAGGCCAGACCCAGCTCATTGACATTCTCGGCATTGACCTGCTTGAGCGGGCTGTGACGCTGCTCGTCGTAGGTGCGGCCGTGCGACATCCAGTTGCCCGGCTCGCTGTTGGCATTGGCCAGGCGCGCACCGTTGATGCTGGCAGTCGCGGCCTGCAGGCGCTTGGCTGCAGACGGCGCGTCGCCGGCGGCGGCCGCGCTCGCCGCCGGTTCCGGCGTGGTGGTGCTGTCGCTGCAGGCGCCCAGCAGGGCGATGATGAGCGTTGCGGCAAGGCCCCGGAAAGCCAGGGTGGCGCGTGTCTTCAGTGTCATGGGGATCCCCTCCAGAATCGGCCGCGTTGAACCTCGTCGATAGTAGCAAAGTCGCTTCAGCGCTGGATGAACCGTCTCGTCCCGGGCCTGATGCCCGGCGATGCGCGGAGAGCATTGACCCATGCGAAAGTGGTCGGCCCGGCGCCCGGCCAGCCGCCGGGGAATGACGTAACATTCCGGCGCGATCGGGGCACATTTCGGCACCCGAGGCAGCGCGAGTGCGGGTGATCCATGGCTGAACCGAAAATCGAACACCAATGGCTGTCTGAGCAGCAGGAATGGCTGGACGCGCTGGCTGACGTGCTGCGGCACCGCGGCCCGGAAGACGCCAAAGCCCTGTTGCTGAAGCTCCAGGACCAGCTCAGCAGGGACGGCGTCGTGCTCACGGAAGCGGCGCTGAACACGCCCTACGTGAATACCATCGATGTGGGCGAGGAGCCCGCATACCCGGGCGACATCGCGCTCGAGGAGCGCCTGGGGCGCATCATTCGCTGGAACGCCGTTGCCATGGTGCTGCAGGCCTACGACAGCGGCAGCGGGGTGGGCGGCCACATCGCCACCTACCTGTCTGCCGCCACCATGATGGAGGTCGGCTTTCACCACATCTTCAGAGCCCGCAGCGACAGCTACGGCGGCGACCAGGTGCACTTCCAGGCGCACTCGGCCCCAGGGGTTTACGCACGGGCATTCCTTGAAGGACGGCTGACAGAAACACAGCTCAAGAATTTTCGTCGGGAGCTGGCCGATGGCGGCGGGTTGCCGTCCTACCCCCATCCCCGGCGCCTGCCGGAGTTCTGGCAGATGCCGACCGCGAGCATGGGGCTGTCGACGCCCAGCTCCATCTACCAGGCGCGCTTCGCCAAGTACCTGGAACAGCGCGGCCTGAAAGCGGACAACGGCGGCAAGATCTGGACCTTCATTGGCGACGGCGAAGCCGACGAGCCGGAAGTTCTGGGCACCATCAACGTGGCCAGCCGCGAGGGGCTCGACAACCTGGTGCTGCTGATCAACTGCAACCTGCAGCGCCTGGATGGCCCGGTGCGGGGCAACGGCAAGATCATTCAGGAGCTGGAACGGTCCTTCCGGGGCGCTGACTGGCACGTGATCAAGGTGATCTGGGGCAGCGGCTGGGACGCGCTCCTGGCGCGGGACACTGAAGGCCTGCTGCGCCAGCGTATGAATGAGGCGCTCGATGGCGACTATCAGCGCTACACCACCCTGCCGGGCGACGCGCAGCGCGAGCACTGGGTGGAGTCAACGCCGGGGCTGGACAAGCTGATGCAAACTCTGACCGACGAAGAGGTGCGGTCCATCAAGCGCGGCGGCCACGACCCGAAAAAAATCTTCGCGGCCTTCGCGCAAGCGCAGCAGGTACAGGGCAAGCCCTGCGTCATCCTGCTCAAGACCGTCAAGGGCAACGGCCTGGGTGCCGGTACCGCGGCCAGCAATACCGTGCACCAAAAGAAGCAGCTCAGCGCCGCCGAGCGGCTGGAGCTCGCGCAGCGTTTCGAAATCCCGCTCAGCGAAGATGCGATCCGCCGCGCGGAGTTTTACCAGCCGGCCGCGGACTCGCCGGAGATGACCTATCTGCGCGGGCAGCGCGAGGCCCTGGGCGGCTACCTGCCGCAACGGCACGTGCAGTGCGAGCGGCTGCAGCCGTTGCCGCCGGCGCTCTTCGCCGACCAGCTCAAAGGTTCCGAGCGCCCGCAGTCCACCACCATGGTGGTGGTGCGCATGCTGGCCAAGCTCCTGCGCGACAAGTCGATTGGCCGCTACGTGGTGCCGATCGTGCCAGATGAGGCGCGGACCTTTGGCATGGACGGCCTGTTTCCCCAAGCGGGCATTTACTCGCCGGCCGGGCAGCGTTACGAGCCGGTCGACGTCGGCACCATCGCCCCCTACAAGGAAGCGCAGGACGGCCAGATACTGCAGGAAGGCATCTGCGAGACCGGCGCGATGGCGTCGTTCCTGGCGGCAGGAACGGCCTATGCCAATCATGGCCTGCCGATGATCCCGTTCTACATCTTCTACTCCATGTTCGGCTTCCAGCGCGTGGGCGACATGATCTGGGCCTGCGGCGACATGCTCTGCAAAGGCTTTCTGCTGGGCGGGACCTCCGGCCGCACCACGCTGAACGGCGAGGGCGTGCAGCATCAGGACGGCCACTCTCACCTGCAGGCCTCGACGGTACCGAACCTGATCAGCTACGACCCGGCCTTTGGCTACGAGCTGGCCATCATCGTGCGCGACGGCATTCGCCGCATGTACACGGAAATGGAGGACGTCTTCTATTACCTGACGGTCACGAACCAGGCCGAGCCCATGCCGGCCTGCCCGGTCCCGGCGGAAGACGAGGCAGCCTTTGCACAGCTGTGCGAGGGCGTGCTGGGCGGTATCTATCTCTACCAGGGCAACAAGCAGGCCGACGTTCAGCTGCTGGGCAGTGGCCCGATCATGACAGAAACCCTGGCAGCCGCCGCCCTGCTCGAAGACGAGGGGCTGACCGTTGGCGTGTGGAGCGTCACCAGCTACAACGAGCTCGCGCGAGACGCGCTGGCTGCGGACGAGCAGCAGCTGCTCGCGATTGGTGACAGCAGCGCTCGGTCGTTTCTTGAGCGACAGCTCGACGGCGTCACTGGCACCTTTGTCGCAGCCAGCGACTACATGCGGGCGTTGCCCATGGGCATCGCCCGCTGGGTGCCCGGAGACTTTGTGGCCCTGGGCACCGACGGCTTCGGTCTGAGCGAGGGCCGGGCCGAGCTGCGCGATCACTTTCGCGTCTCGGCTGGCTGGA
This sequence comes from uncultured Pseudomonadales bacterium, assembly GCA_964640725.1. Lineage (GTDB taxonomy): Bacteria > Pseudomonadota > Gammaproteobacteria > Pseudomonadales > Azotimanducaceae > CALHVX01. The sequence continues at coordinate 3,750 of CAZXIJ010000075.1, forward strand.
TTGCCTTCGCGGCGCTATCGACCCTGGCGCAGGGCAACCGGCTGCCGG
>CAZXIJ010000076.1:0-3770 GCA_964640725.1 uncultured Pseudomonadales bacterium
ACAAGCCCGATACCCCCGTCGAGCACGGCATTCACGAGTTCGTCCGCTGGTACAAGGCGTACTACGACGTGAGCGACGTCGCCCGTAACGTCTGAAGCACGCAGGGAGCCTGCTATGACTCAACCCGCCACCAAGGGAACCCTTCTGATCACCGGCGCTGCTGGCTACATCGGCAGCCATTTCTGCGTCGAGGCGTTGCAGGAAGGCTACGAAGTCGTCGCTCTGGACAACCTGTGCAACAGCTCTCGCCGCTCGTTGCAGGCCGTGGAGCAGATCACCCAAAAGACACTGACCTTTGTGGAAGGCGACATTCGGGACAAGGCATGCCTGGCGCAGCTGTTCGCCGAGCACGATGTCCTGGCGGTCGTGCACTTTGCGGGGCTGAAAGCCGTCGGCGAGTCCAACGACAAGCCGCTGCACTACTACGACAACAATCTGGGCGGCACCGTCGCCCTGCTGGAGGCCATGAAGGACGCTGGCTGCGAGCGGCTGGTATTCAGCTCGTCGGCCACGGTCTACGGGCTGAGCGAGCAGATGCCCCTGCAGGAAGACCACCCTACCGGCGCCATCAATCCCTACGGCCGCACCAAGCTCATGATCGAAGAAGTGCTGCAGGACCTGCACGCCGGCGACCCGAGCTGGCGCATCAGCATCCTTCGCTACTTTAATCCCGTCGGCGCTCACAGCAGCGGCGAGATCGGCGAGTCGCCGAACGACATACCGAACAACCTGATGCCCTATATCGCTCAGGTTGCCGTTGGCCGGAGGCCGGAACTGCAGGTGTACGGCAACGACTACCCGACCCCGGACGGGACCGGCGTGCGGGACTACATCCATGTCGTCGACCTGGTGCGCGGCCATCTACGGGCGATCGAGCGGCTCGACCGGCAGCCAGGCCTGTCCATTCACAACCTGGGCACCGGCCAGGGCTACTCGGTGCTGGAGGCCGTGGCGGCCTTCGAAAAAGCCAGCGGTCAGACCATTGCCTACCAGTTTGCCCCCCGGCGCGCCGGCGATGCCGCGGTGAGCTACGGCGACCCGGCCAAAGCCAAAGCGGAGCTCGGCTGGGAGGCGGAATACGGCCTCGCACGCATGTGCGAAGACGTCTGGCGCTGGCAAAGCCGACACCCGAACGGATACGACGAAGCCTCGTAAACGCTGTGCTAGTATCGCGCGTGGAGGGATGGCTGAGTGGTCGAAAGCACTGGTCTTGAAAACCAGCGTAGGCTAATACCCTACCGTGGGTTCGAATCCCACTCCCTCCGCCAGATCGTCCAACCCCCGCGCTGATCCCGCTCGAACCTGTCCAGAACCCGTCGGAACGCACCTATGCCTCGGGCGACGTCCTTTGCCATCGTTGTGCACGGCGCTTTGCCGGACTCCCAGGCCGCGCTGTCTGCGCTGGCACTGGCCCGAGCGGCCGTCGCCGACGGCCATCAGATCCTGCGAGTGTTCTTTTACCACCAGGCGGTCACCATCGCGAACGCCTTGCGCGTGACGCCATCCGACGAGCCTGATGACGCTGAACTGTGGCTCGCATTCGCCCGCGAGCACGACCTTGAGCTGGCCGTATGCGTCGCCGCTGCGCAGCGGCGCGGCATCGTCGGCGAGGCAGAGCGCGCCCGCTACGCCATGCCTGCCAGCAACCTGCGCCCCGGCTTCGAGCTGGTCGGCCTGGGGCAGCTGATCGATGCAACGGTGCAGGCCGATCGCACCATCACCTTTCCGGGGCGCTCATGAGCAAGTCCCATCTGTTTCTATTTCGCCGTCCGCCCCTCGCGGGCGCCATGAATCTGGAAGCGCTGGACGCCGCTCTGGTCGCAGCGGCTTTCGACCTGCCGACGACGCTGCTGTTTCTGGACGACGCAGTGCTGCAGCTTGCGCCCGCGGTAGCGCACGGCGACAGCCCCGGCAAATCCATCGCCCGGCAGCTGTCGGTACTGCCCGAGTACGGCATCGACCAGGTGCACGCCTGCGCGCACGCCCTTGCCCGGCACGACCTGAACCCCGCAGCGCTCACGGTCAAGACCGTCGCGCTGGAAGGCCCGGCCCTGGCGGCGCTGATTCGCAGCCACGCGGTGGTCCTGAATGACTGAGGCATCAGCAACGCTGCACCTGGTTTTTTCCCCTGCTGGGCTGGCCGCCTGCCAGGCGCAGCTTGCCACCGGGGACGCTATCGTACTGCTGGAGGACGGCGTGAGCGCGCGCGCCGCCTGCAAGCCGCTGGCCGGCACGCGTTGCCGGGCCCTGGGCCCTGATTTGAGCGCCCGCGGTCTGAGCGTCGAACACGATACCGTGCACAGCATCGATCACGGGGCACTGGTCTCGCTGTGTATTGCTTTTGCGCGCAGCAGCAGCTGGCGGTAGCCCCGCATGAGCGAAGACACCCCCGCGTTCGATCACGAAGGCTTTTTGCAGGACCACCGGACCTGGCAGCCGGGCGTCGCCAAACGTATTGCTGGCGCTGAGCAAATTGAACTGGGCGATGCGCACTGGCAGGCGTTGCACGCTGCCCGGGCGTACTACGCGCGTTACGAGCGATCGCCGGAGATGCGCCCCTTCATCTCGTACCTGCGCCGGGAGGGGAATGAGGCCCTGGCCAGCAGCATGGCGCTGATGGTGCTGTTCCCGAACGAGACCGTGCGGCTGATCAGCAAGATCGCCGGGCTGCCAAAGCCGACTTCCTGCTTGTAGGCAAGGCCTGAGGTGTCCTTAAGACAACTGCGACCCGACAGCATCCGGAGAGATCGTCCGATACCCCACCACCTGCCCGATGATGATCAGCGTCGGCCCTTTAACCTCCGCCTCGGCAACGCGTGCGGCCAGGTTCTCGATATTGCCAACGATCACTCGCTGCTCCGGCAGCGTGGCGCGCTCGATGAGCGCCGCTGGCGTGGCTGCCGGCAAGCCGTGCGTGCGCAATCGCTCGAGGATGGTCGCAAGAGCTGGCAAGCCCATGTAAATCACCAGGGTCTGATCGGCCCGGGCCAGCTCCGGCCAGTCCAGATTGGCCCGGTCGGCCGCGCGGTGTCCGGTCACGAACCGGACAGACTGCGCCACCGTCCGGTGCGTGAGCGGGATGCCTGCATAACTTGCACCGCCCAGCGCCGCCGAGATGCCAGGCACCACCTCGAAGGGAATGCCCGCCGCTGCCAGGGCTTCGATCTCCTCGCCGCCCCGGCCAAAGATAAAGGGATCACCGCCCTTTAGACGGACCACCTGCGCGCCGCGGCGGGCGTGAGACACCAGCAGCTCGTTAATCGTGTCCTGGCGGATCCCTTTGACCGCGCGCTTTTTGCCGACGTAAACCTTCTCGGCATCGCGTCGCGCATAGTCGAGCAACCGCTCGCCCACCAGGTTGTCGTAAAGCAGAACGTCCGCTTCGCGAATCAGGTTGAGCCCGCGCAAGGTGATCAGCTCTGGATCGCCCGGTCCGCCGCCAACCAATGCCACACGCCCACCGGACATCTGGCGATCGGGCTCTGGCTCATCGCTTGCCGCGACCGGTACCGCTTCAGCCGCCGCCACCGCGGCGTCGAGGCTATGCTCAAAGTCCTCGGCCGCCGCACCGCTACGCAGCTGGCTGACCAGCGACGCCAACGGTTGCCGGTCCAGAAAAGCGCCCCAGAATCGTTGCCGCAAGGGGATAGAGGGCAAGCGATCACTCACCGTGCGCCGGCGCTCCCCGATAAAAGTCGTAAGCTCTGCGAGCCCTGCAGGCAAGCGCTCTTCGATCATGCCGCGCACCCAGCGCGCCAGCGTCGGCGACC
>CAZXIJ010000077.1:0-3748 GCA_964640725.1 uncultured Pseudomonadales bacterium
GAAGAGATCAAGAAGGCGACCCGGGGTCAGCGGCGGGTGGAAGACAAAGCTGCAGCAAGAGACGGGACAGCGGAGCTGAATGATGACCGCGGGAAAAGATAGTAATCCCTCCGCCAGGAAGCATCTGCGCGTCGTGGGCGCCGCGATCGTTTCCGGGAATCAGTGCTTGATCGCTCAGCGCGGACCAGACATGTCGCTTTCTGGCCTTTGGGAATTCCCCGGCGGCAAGATCGAGGCTATAGAAACGCCCGAACAGGCTCTCGCACGAGAAATTAGAGAAGAACTCAATCTGGTCATACGCGTCGGCGACCTACTGGGCACCGGTCACGCCGAAGACCACGAAACCGTCGTGCAGCTGGAGGTGTACGCCTGCGAGGCACGGAACCTGGCATCGCTTGCGCTGAGCGAGCACGCCCAGACGCAATGGGTCGGTCCGGATCAACTCAACGGCTTCGAATGGGCCCCAGCTGATGTGCCTGTTCTGGAAGCTGTAAGCCACTACCTCAAGATGGGCAACCCGCCACACTCAGGTCGCGCAGCCGAAGCATCGCCACAGCCATGAAGCACGGGCTGTATGACACGGTGATTGATCAACGCATTGCGCGTGCCCTGGCCGATCTGAGCGTGCGAGGCACACGCCATGAGATGCAATCCATCGCCGCCACCGATCTGCCAGAACGGATTGGCAACACCATCGGGCATTGGATCGAGCAGGTGCTCGCCACAATGCCCGAAAAAGAGCGCGCCGCGGCGGCCATCAGAATCACCGAGCAGATCTTGGGCATCTTGGATGCGCTCGATCACTCAGAGTCTTACGCTGATCTCCAACCAACGACAGCGCTGGCGTCGCTGCAGTCCGTCTATCTGGAAGAATCTGCACCGCCAAAGAGCCCGCTCACGCCCCTTCGGTCAACAACGTTGATCACCAATCACGGTGGGGAGCCGGGAATCGGGCAGGAACTGGCGACAGAAATCGAGTCTGCAGATCGGATCGACCTGGTCCTGGCATTCATCCGCTGGAGCGGGATACGCAAACTCATGGCCGGGCTGAGGTCACACTGCGAAAAAGGCCGCCCGCTCCGGGTCCTCACCACAACCTACACCAACTCAACAGAGCCCAGAGCGCTGGAGGCGCTGACAGGCATCGGCGCCCAGATAAAGATCTCCTACGACACGAGCAGTACCCGATTACATGCCAAGGCCTGGATGTTCGAACGCGCGAGCGGTTTTACGACGGTCTATATCGGCTCCTCCAATCTCACCCATTCGGCGCAGGTGACGGGCATCGAGTGGAATGTCCGGGCGTCCTACGCAAGCAACCCGGCGCTCGTCGACCGCTTCTCGGCCACCTTCGAATCTTACTGGGAAAGTGACCAGTTTGAGGCTTACGACCGCGACAGCTTCGCTCAGGCCTATGGCAACGCGCTCAGGCAGGAACATGCCACGCTGACACCCTTCGATATCAAGCCCCATCCTTTTCAGCGTCAGATGCTGGAGCAAGTACTGGTCTCTCGACGTGAGGGCTGTCACCGCAACTTGATTGTTTCTGCCACCGGCACAGGCAAGACGATCATGGCTGCCCTGGACTACCGTTGGCTGCAGGATCACCTGGCGCACAGTCGGTTGCTGTTTGTCGCTCATCGCAAGGAGATCCTGAATCAGAGCAGGAATACGTTCCGGCACGTGCTGCGCGACGGTAGCTTCGGCGAACTGCTTGTTGACGGCCATGAACCCCGCGAAGGCGAACACGTATTCGCCTCCGTCCAGTCCCTGCACGCGAAAGCTCTGGCACGAATGCCAGCAGACAGCTTCGACGTCATTGTCGTAGATGAATTTCACCACGCGGCCGCACAGACCTACCGGGCGATTCTGGCGCACTTCGATCCCGCTGAGGTGCTCGGGCTCACAGCCACACCGGAGCGTGCCGACGGCCAGGATGTGCTCGACTGGTTTAGTGGCCGAATCGCTGCCGAACTGCGCCTTTGGGATGCACTGGAACAGCAGCTGCTGTGTCCGTTTCAGTACTTTGGTATTGCCGACGGCACTGATCTGTCAGCGGTACGCTGGCAAAACGGCAGCTACGGCGCAACCGAGTTGACCAATCTCTACACCGCAAACGACTTGTGGGTAGGCAAAGTGCTCGCGGCGACGCTGAACGTGGTAACAGATGTCGCCCAGATGCGAGCCCTTGGCTTTTGCGTCACCGTTGCGCATGCGAATTTCATGGCTGACCGTTTCAACAAAGCGGGCATCCCGGCACGGGCCGTGAGCGCAAACACTTCGAGCAGCGACCGAACAAGCGCACTCACTGAGCTATCGAAGGGCGAAATCAACGTGTTGTTCGCCGTAGATCTCTTCAACGAGGGCGTCGACTTGCCAGATGTCGACACGCTCCTTCTGCTACGCCCGACCAGCAGCGCAACCATATTCCTGCAGCAACTCGGGCGTGGGCTGCGTCGCTCAGCGAAGAAAGAGGTACTGACGGTTCTTGACTTTGTAGGCCAGCAGCACATCAAGTTTCGATTCGATCAAAAGTTCGGCGCGTTACTGTCACCCGGCCAAAGCTCGGTGAAAGATGCGGTTGAGGCTGGCTTCCCCAACCTCCCAGCCGGCTGCCAGATCACCCTGGATCGCCAATCGACCGAAACAATCCTTGCAAGCCTGCGCCATGCGCTGCCATCGAACGTGCGGCAACGCGCCGCCGAACTGCGTACTCTGGGCACCGCATCTCTGGCCGACTATCTGGCGCAGTCCGGGCTACAGCTGGAAGACGTCTATCGTGGCAACCACTACTGGACGAAACTACAGAGGCTGGCACAAACAGGGAGCCCTCCTCCAGAGGCACAGGGAGAGGAGCCAATCGGCAGAGCCATCGGCCGAATGCTGCACATCAATGACACGGCACGAATCGACTTTCTGCTCGACCGGCTATCACAGGTACAAGCACCGGCTGCGCCCGGCCCTGACACCCTCGAAGCCAGGCAGCTCAATATGTTTTTTCTGGGTCTGATGGCGCCGATACAGCGAGATCAGTTAACGCTAGAGAGCGCTGCGACTCGACTGTGGCGCCACCCAGCACTCATTTCTGAGCTTTGCGAGGTACTGAGGTTACTGCGCCAACGTATCACCCACCTGAGCGATGAGCAGATCGCCCTGGGCGTGCCGCTGCGGCTGCACGCTCACTACAGCCGGGACGAAATCCTTGCTGCCTACGGCGCCGCGACCGTTGAACGGCCCAACCCGGTCCAGACTGGCGTGTACTGGCATGAGGCCAGCCATACCAACCTGCTCTTCGTAAACCTGGACAAGAGCGACACCGGTTTTTCGCCCAACACGCGCTACAAGGACTACGCGATTAACGACCACCTGTTTCACTGGGAGTCGCAGGCCAGCACATCAGCAAGCAGCACTGTCGGCCGCCGGTACCTGGAGCAGCGGAGCAACGGCTCAAAAACCGCTTTGTTTGTTCGAGAGCGCCGGCACAACGCTGTCGGATCCGCATCAGCGTACTGCTGTCTAGGTCTCGTGGACTACGTCAGCCACCGGGGTGAGCGGCCTATCGCCATTAAATGGGCACTTCGAACGCCGATGCCTGGAGACGTGTTCTCGGCGTTTCGAGCGGCGGTGGCGTAGCGAGTCGCCTGGACTCTCTTTCAGCCGACCTTCAGGCCCAGAAGCCCGGGTCCCCCGCCTCGAGGCACTGATGGGTTTTTCGGGTTAAAGCTTGGATGGGGGGCTGGCGCAGGCT
>CAZXIJ010000078.1:0-3193 GCA_964640725.1 uncultured Pseudomonadales bacterium
TTCCATCGTTGACCCCGAAGGGGTCTTTCGAGGGCGGTTCCGACCGGGGTTCGATGCCGGCCGCATCGCCCAGGGAATTGCAGCGGCCGCTCGGTAAGCCACTCAGCCACGTTCAGGTTCTGGCCGCCTCGAACCGCGCCCACGTCGCTTCCAGCTTTTCGATGGTGAAGCCGGGCTCGCGGGCGGGCCCAAGGACGATCGCCTCGTTGCCGATGACTGTTTCGATGGCTCCAGCGAGATCACCGATCACATCGGGCGGAATTACCAGTGCGCCGTGTCGGTCAGCGTGGACAAGCTCGCCCTGCGCAACTTCCAGGCCAAAGATCGTGGCAGGCGTTCCGATCTCTACGACGTGAACAAACCCGTGGCTAACGCCAACGGAACCGGCGAGGACCGGAAACCCCTCATCAAGCACATCCAGGTCTCTCATCACGCCATTAGTGACCGCTCCGACCAGTCCGAGCCCCTTGTGCACGGCGACATGGACCTCTCCCCACCAGCCCGCAATGCAATGGGGGAAATCCGTGTCTTCGACAACCGCCGCAGACGGATTCGGACCCGCCGCCATCGACCGGAAATAGTCCATTCTCCGCGCCCGGAGGGTAGCCGCATCTTCGCTAGAAGGCACCGCACCGGCAATCTTAGCCGTGCGCGCAAAACCCACAATAGGGGGGTCGCCCGGTCTTGAGTGCTGCATCGTACCCCGGGTGAATCGAGCGAAGCCGCGTTGCCCCTGAACGACCTCTATTGCATTGCAGACCGTTGGCGTATCCACGCTTCTTAGCGTGATCAGCAGATCATCTGGCAGCAGAGTCTTGGTCATTTGCAGGTCCTTTCTCTTTCACGACGGCCAGGAACATCCGGGCTGAAAAGTCGCCCATCTGATCCTTTATGTCCAGTGGCGGACAGTCTCCAAATCAGCGTCTGAGAAGGTGGCTCCAGGCCGAGAACACGCGGCCGGGCTGAAACAGGAGACCGGAATGATGTCAGCAAGTCACCTCAAGAATGCAGCGATCGTCGCGATCATCGCAGCGCTTCCCGCGCTCTCGAGCGCCGCACCTTCGGTTCACGACAAAGAGATCGTCATCAAGCGGGGCAGCACCTCGAGCCTCGCTGCCGGCAGCATCGCCGACGCCGTCGACAACGACGAAACGATTGGCTGCAGCTACTACGAAAGCAACGCCAGCCGAACCGTTCGCTGCGTTGCAATCAAGCGCAGCGGTGCCAGCCTGCGCTGCTCGATCAGAAACTGGGGGCTGGAGCGATGGATACCCGTCGCCGTCTCCGCCAACGAATCGAGTTTCATCAGTTTCACCGCAAACAGCAGCGGTTTGTGTACGTCGATCAAGGTCACCAACGGCTCCCGCTATCTGCCGTAAACCAGCCTCCCGAGAAAACCATACGGAACCCAAAGATGAACAAGACTTACTCAGCAGCCGCGATCGTCCTTGCCCTCGGTTTGACCGGCGTTGCACACGCACACCACCTGCCGGATGCCGCCGTCCGAATCAACCTGCTGGAGATCGGGGGCATCAAGGGCTCTGCCCAGGGAGAGGTCGCCCGGGCTCGCGTCGATCCGGAAGGCAGCTATATCTCCTGCACCAACAGTGTTTTTTCTGACACGCGCAAAGACTCGATCCGCTGCATTGCCCACGATAAAGACAACGTGACCTTTGCCTGCCGAACGGTGCGCGGCGCTTCGAACGTCGACAACGCAAGGTTCAACCGCATGAGCCACGCTATTGGCGGCATCAACAGAACCACCAGAATCCACTTCACCGCCAACCGCGCGGATCAGTGCGAGACGGTCCACATCTCGAACGCGGCAGAGTTTGCGCACTAACCGACCACCATGGAGCGCCTCATGAACGGCGACCGAGCAATGAATACCCTGAAGCTTTCAGCTGCCATATCCATCGGTGTCTACCTGGCATTCCTCGCCGCACTGCCACCCTCCGAAAAGCACCCGCACGAGCCTTCCGTCAAGCCCAGCAGTGGGGACACCAGCGCGGCGCCGGGCACGATCGTTCAGCCAGCAACAGGCCTCGACAACGCCAAAGAGCGCGCCGAAGGACCGCAACGCCAACCAGCCCAGCCCGCTGTGGACGCTCACGCGCTAGTAGCAGCAGCCCCTGCGACGCAGAATGCGAGAGAGTCCCAGGATCCTTACGCAACCAGCGACGCCGAGGCGTTCCTGGCAGCGCGACGCAGCCAGCACCAGTGGAGCGAACAGGACGAAACCCAGATGCAGGCCTACCTCACACAGGTCAGCTTCGAGGACTATCAGCGTTTGCTAGCTCTGGAACAGGAAACGCTGATTGCCGCCCATGCGAATTGAGCCAGATCAACGGTTCTGGCCCTAAGGCTAACCAGCCGCCAGGCTACAGTACTTGAACCCGGGTCAGCCACAGCACCTCACAGGACCGAGCGCCGGTATCGGTTCGCGAGAGCGAGCTACGCCACCGCCATCCGTCGTCGGCATTCACCTGCACGAGATCACCGTCCAGCGTCACGAGCGTTCCCGGCGCCAGCGTCTGAACCTGCTCGGCAACATCGGCGCTTGCGGGAATGATGTGAACGTTCGCCATGCTAGATTCCAGCTGCCGCCGGGGCAGCGGCAAGCGCTTGGCTTTCCAGTACATCCAGCGATTGCGCTGCGAGATATCGAGCTGGGCGATGTTGTCGGGTTTGGCCATCTCGTCCCACCCAATGGCGAGATCGACGGGCGACAACTCCGCCTCCCGGCCTGATCGATAGCTGCGGGCCGACAGTATGCGGCCCGTGAGCTGAAAGGATTCCAAGGGCGCAATGGTGTAGCCGGGATAGGTATAGCTGCCATCAGCTGTTTCGGCGCGAACGGCGTCGCGCTGGTCAAGCCAGTTCCAGGCCAGGAGCGCGGCGGCGAGCCCAACAATCCAGTGCATCGTACGCATCGAGACATGGTAGGCATGCAGGCTGCCTGGTTCTGTTAATCAGGTCCTTTCCTGGAGTTCCGCGGAGCTCAGCCGCGGCAACAACTGAGCCCTTTGCTGGCCCTGGGGTCCCGACGCTCAATCGCCGCTGGAAATCAGCGCTCGAATCCGCCTGTGCTCCGCATGCGACAGATTGTAGAAACATGCCGCGAGCACGGTCACGCCAATCATCACCAGCACTCCAGGCCCCATCGCCAGCGCCAGGGTAAAGAGCGATTCCG
>CAZXIJ010000079.1:0-3062 GCA_964640725.1 uncultured Pseudomonadales bacterium
AGGGCGGCGAGAGCTACGGCTAAGATGATGTTTTTCATAGTAAAGATTCCTTGTTTCTTGTCGTTGCATGGCCAGGCCATGGAGCTCATTTAAGCCCTCCAAAGCCCGTATCAACATGCTCGGAGCCCCAGGCTTTATGTCCGATCATCTTTTTCCCACGGCAGGCGCGGTCCGTTAGGATTCGGACGCATATCCGCACTAGAGGCAGGGCCTTGGCGCCAGAGCGAGACGAACAGCAAGCACGGTCCGCTTGCGCGACGACATTACGGTCCAGCGGTACCGGGGCAGCCGCGGGAGGGGCGGCCGGGTGGGTGCGTTGGCTGGCGGCAGCCCTGCTCGGATTCTGCGCAACAGGCGCTGCGCTCGTGCAAGCGCTGGACAACGGCGGGCCGGCAGATCCCGAGCCGGTCATCGCCGCAGCCCCGAAGCAGTCAGACGATGCCCAGATCCAGCAGCGCATCACCGCGATCTTCGCGCAGCTGGCGGATCTGGACGGGGTTCAGGTCAGTGTGCGGGAAGGGGTGGTGCGCCTTTCCGGGAGCGTCGCGAAAGCGGAGCATGCAGATACCGCCCAGGCCCTGGCGATCCGCCTGGCCGGCGTGGTGACCGTGGTGGACGAGATTGAGCGTTCCGTCGCGGTCGATGAAACGCTGGTTCCGCTCCTGGACGAGTGGGTTGATCGCGGCAAGCGCTGGGTGCAAAAACTGCCTTTGCTGCTGTTTGCGCTCGTCGCCTTCGCGGTCATCGGTGCCTTGGGGCACTGGCTGGCGACCCGGCAGGCCTTGTGGCGCCGGCTGATGCCCAACAGTTTTCTGGCGGAGCTGCTCGGGCAGGCTGTCCGCGTCGCCGGGCTGGCCCTGGGACTCATGGTGGCGCTGAGCGTCCTTGGGGCTACCGCGGTGATCGGCACCGTGCTCGGCGGGGCCGGCATTCTGACCCTCGCTGTCGGTTTTGCCATTCGCGATACGCTGGAGAACTACATCTCGAGCATTATGCTGAGTCTGAGGCAGCCCTTTCGGGCCAACGACTACGTCCGGGTGAACGACTTCGAAGGAACGGTGGTGCGCCTGACGTCCCGTGCGACGGTTCTGATGACGGGGGAGGGCAACCAGCTGCGCATCCCGAACTCGACGGTTTTCAAGGCCGTGATTCTGAACTACACACGCAACCCGGAGCGCCGCTTCGATTTCGATCTGGGCGTTGATGCTGCCGACGATCCCCTGGCCGCGATCCAGTGCGGGCTACAGGCCGTGACGGCGATCGAACACGTGCTTGAGTCGCCGCGAGCGGACGCGTACGTGAAAACGGTGGGGGACTCCAACATCGTTCTCACCTTTACTGGCTGGGTGAATCAGGAGCGCGCGGACTGGCGCAAGGTTCGAGGCCTGGCGATCCGGGCCGCAATCCGTGTTCTGGAAGCCGAGGGCTTTACCTTGCCAGAGCCGATCTACCGTATTCGCGTCGATCAGGCGGCGGTATTGGAAGCAGGGCAGGCCGGCGCGGTGGTGAGCGAGGCGCCGTCTTTGCGACGACCCCAGCCTCGCACACCGCCGGCAGCGCCTGATGAGACTGAGCTCAGCGGCGCGGCAGAGGACGTCAGCCCTGACTCAGACGTGTCTGAGCTGGTCGCTGAGCAACGCGCGGCTGAGCAGGAAACTGACCTGCTGGACGCGTCCCGGCCCACGGAGTAGCGCGGGCATCAGGCCGCCTCGTTTTCCTTGCGCTGTTCGAACTCGCTGAGCATTGTGGTGAGCTCGCTTTCGGTCAGGAGATCCCGGGCCAGGGGAAAGATGTCGTTCTCTTCCTCGGCAAGATGGTGTTCTACCTTGTCATGCAGCGTCTTGAAGCGAGTCAGCCAGCCCGGACTGGACATGTCCGTCTCGTCGAGTTCCGCGATGATGTCTTCCATGGTTTTGTGCTCGGCAACGCCGTGCTGAGCTTCCTTCTGGCCGTTGGGAAGCGCCATGAGAGTCGCGTACAGCGTCTGCTCCTCGGCGGCCGCGTGACTGGTCAGCTCTGAACGGTAGGCCGCCCACAAGCGCTTGCGCTCGTCAGACGCGCCTTCGGTCTTGACGAGACCGGCTCCAAGACCGCGCTGCTTGCCGTGATCGTCGGTCAGCTTTTTCAGAATATCCATCTCGAACTCCTTTGCGTGGACTACGGGGCTAAGGAAGCAAGTTCTAGGCCAGCACGCCGAGCGCCGGTTCTTGCGGGGCACCCCACGGTCGAGCGCGCAAAGCAGCGGGAAAATAGGAGCCAAGCCGGCAAATTTTGCAACCAGCGGTAAATCCTGCACCTCTTGCGCCGCGATTCTTCACGCTGCCGCAACGAACTGTGGCCTGACCGCCGGAATCGGCGGTTAGTAGTGGTTGGCATACCGATTGCTTCAGTGATGGCTGCATGGTCCTGAGCGGACCGCCTAGCTTTACCCCTTCCCTTTGATCCTGCGGAGTGATTTATGGAACGTGTCTACTTTTTTCTCGATAGCGCCAACAAAGCGAAGCTGTTGCTGCCCGACATCCGCAAGCTTGGCGTCGACGAGGAGCGAATTCACGTGATTGCACGCAACGAAAACCTGGCGCTTGACCCGCTGCCGGAGGCTGATCTCGAGGTTCGTACGAACCTGATGAGTGCGGCCCGGAAAGGTGCCGCTGCCGGCGGCAGCATGGGGCTGCTCGGTGGCGTGTTGATGGCCAGCTTTCCCCCTGCCGGGATAGCGCTGGGGGGCGGCGCAATCCTCGCCTCCACTGCCCTGGGTTCAGCGCTTGGTGCCTGGATGAGCAGCATGATCGGGATCAGCGTTACGAATGAAGATCTGCAGGCCTTTGAGTCACGGCTCGATCGTGGCGAAGTGATGGTGATGGTTGATATCGACGCGGAGCAGCGACCGACGTTCGAGCAACGCGTTCTGGCGATGAGTCCGGGTATCGTTATTGAGAGCGGTGTGCTGGACGGCGAGGCGCATCGCGAGAGCGCCTAGCCGCCCGTCAAGGGTTGGCCGTCCCTTAGCGCAGCGGGGAGCTGCCCCACAGCTTGGAGTATTCCTCGCAGTGGAAAACCAG
>CAZXIJ010000080.1:0-2960 GCA_964640725.1 uncultured Pseudomonadales bacterium
ATCGGCGTGGCCATTCCGCCGGTGAGCTGGGACACCGCGTAGTCCGCTTTCAGCGCATCCAGGCTATAGCCCGTCACCCCCAGATCCGTGAGTTGCCCGTGGTAGGTGGCCAGCAAACTGGACTCTTCGGCCCGGCGCAGTTCAGAGGTCATGGAGCCGCCCAGAGAATACGCCACGTCATACGCCCCGGGACCGCGCCCGATGCCCTGCCAGTCGAGCACTACCACCCGATCTGAACCGCCCGCGCCGAACAGCAGGTTCTCGACCCGGAAGTCCTGATGCACCAGGGTCCAGGGGCTGTTGCCGGCCAGACGCTCCATGATCTTCATGTAGTTGCCGGCGAAAGCCTCGTACACGGCCTGTCCTCCGGGGGGCAGGCAATCGCCAAACTTGTCGATAAAGCTCGGCACCAATCCCGCCAGCACCGGCTCCAGCCCGGCGATCCGGTCACCGGTCATGGACGGGATCCAGTCCATCGCGCCGGTCTGCGCCCGGTTCCACCAGGTCGCATGTACGTGGGCCAAAACTTTCATGGCCGCGTGCGCCTGCCCGGCCGTCATGCCTTCGGCCTGGGGGACGGTGATCAGGTCCGTGAGGTCTTCCATGATCAGCACGAAATCCGCCGTACCTGGCGCAATGTCCGCATGAAAGATCACCGGCAACCCTACGGTCACCTCGCCGGCAAACTCTTTGTAGAAGCGGACCTCGGCTTCAAACATGCCGAGCGCCACGCCCTGGGCGCGATTCTCTTCAAACGGCGATGGCAGCTTGATGACCACGCTCGCCGGCCCCGGGTTGCCCGCATCGGCATAGCGCACGCCGACCCGGAAAATATCGCCCATGATGCCCACGCCCTGGCCGATCTGCGTGTGGTCTAAACCCGCGACCGGGGCGCCCAGGCAATCGCCTAGCCATTCGGGGGTCACTTCCGCGATGGTTTTTGGGATCATGAGGACCTCTTACTTAAGTTCCAGGACGCTGCGATGTTCGATTTCAACAATAAAGTAGTGCTGATCACCGGAGCATCTTACGGTTTCGGCGAACAGTTCGCCCTGGAATTCGCCAAGGCTGGCGCCGATCTGGTGCTCACGGCCCGCTCGGCAGAGCTGCTGGAGGGGGTCGCAGAACGGTGCCGAGCTCTTGGTCGCCAGGTCACAGTGGTGACCGGCGATGTCTCGGTCGAGGCGGATGTGAACCGGGTGGTGGAGCAAGGCATTACCGAGCGTGGCCGCATTGACGTGCTGATCAACAACGCCGGTATCGCAGACCCGCGCGGCGTCGTGGCAGAGCACTTCGACGGCGAGACCTTCAATCGCATCCTGTCCGTCGACCTGACCGGCGCCTTTTACTTCGCCCGGGAGTGCGGACGGCGCATGCTGGAGCGGGGCAGCGGCGCCATCGTCAACATCGGCTCGATCCTCGCGAGCGGTGCCAACGAAAACAACGTGGCAGCCTATGCGGCGGCCAAAGGCGGGCTGCGCAACCTGACCCTGCAGCTGGGCGTGGAGTGGGCGGACCGGGGCGTGCGCGTGAACGCCGTGTCTCCGGGCTTTGTCGTGACGGAAATGACCCGGCCGATGCTCGAAGCCATGGGCATGGACAAGTGGATCGCGAGCCGCACGCCCATGCGCCGGGTGGGCGAGATGCAGGAAGTAACAAACGCGGTGATGTTCCTGGCGTCAGACCTGGCCAGCTACATCACCGGCGTCGACCTGCTGGTGGACGGCGGCACCAACGCCAGCAACGGCACCTTCCAGATCCCGCCGATTCACCACGAGTGGAATACCGACACGCCGCAGGTGCCGTCCCCTTACGAGCCGGTGCAGCCGCGGCCAGACTGGTATCAAGCACACGAGAACGGCATTCCGGGCCTGCACTACCCGCTGCCGCCGGAAAGTTGATCGCAGGGGCGCAGCGGGCGCCTACTTCTTGCGGCCGCCCATAATCGCCACCAGCTCTTCGACCTTTTCGCGCCGGGCGGCAAGGTCTTCGCCGGCCAGCGCGTGTTCGACACAGGTGTCGAGGTGGTCATCGAGCACGACTTTCTCGAGCCCCGAAAGCGCTGCCCGAATCGCATGGACCTGGCGCACCACGTCGATGCAGTAGCGGTCTTCGTCGACCATTTTGGCGACGCCGCGCACCTGCCCCTCGATGCGGGCGAGGCGTTTGCGGGCAGCTTCCTTGGTGGCATCTCTCATGGGTTACATCCAGCCTTTGCGCAGAGCCTACAGCAGCGTCTTGATGGGCATCCACAGGCCCATGGCGATCATGACCAGGTTCTCGGTCAACGAGACAAAGCCGAGCGGCACCCGGGAGTCGCCGCCGACGCAGGCACAGCGGAGCGTGCGTTGCTCGACATAGACCGCCTTGTAGACCGACAGCGCACCGATAGCACCGATAGCGAGCGCCACCGGCGCTGCCAGCAGCCCCCACAGGCCGCCAGCGACCATCAGCAGGCCAGCGCCGGTTTCCGCAAAGGGATACAGGTAGCTGTAGCCCACCCGCTGCCGGGCCAGCAGGTCGTAGCCCAGAAACATGGTGGAAAAGCGCTCGACATCCTGCAGCTTCTGTATGCCCAACACCGTCATCGCGAAAGCAGCAAACAGCTCGACGGTTCGAACGCTGAACACACCCGCCGGCAGCATCGACGCCACAGCGATCGCCAGCAGCGCGCAGACCGCAAAGATCGCGATCACCGGGCGATAGGTCACGGCGGCCGGATCCACCGGCTGCCTCGCCAGATGCGCGCGCAGGTCGTCGTAGCCGCCAATGCGCTCGCCGTTCAGGAACACCTGCGGCGTGGTCTGCACGGCGTGCCGGACCTTAAAGGCCTCGACCTCGGCCCGGGATTCCAGAGGCCGGTCATCCACCGGGATGCCGTGCCGGGCGAGCAGCCAGCGGGCCTTCAGCCCGTGCGGGCAAAGGTGGTCGGGAAACACCATGCGATACAGGGTTGCCGG
>CAZXIJ010000081.1:0-2942 GCA_964640725.1 uncultured Pseudomonadales bacterium
CAAGAAGCCCGCAACGAGCGCGCTGAGCCGGGATTTTCGGCGCCTGGGCCGCGGCTGGCAGCGCATCGAGCCAGGCGGCGACACCGTCTGCAGCGACGGCAGCCCGTACGCGTTTTTCGTTCGCCGCGGCCAGCCGGAAAAGCTCATGTTTTACCTGCAGGGCGGCGGCGCGTGCTGGAACCTCGAGACCTGCGACCCGCTGCTCGAGCCGACCTACAGCATCGCCGCGCCGCAGCAGTTTCCGGAGCGCTACGACGGCATCTTCAATTACGACCGGGACGACAACCCCCTGGCCGATCACACGGTCGTGTTCGTGCCCTATTGCTCGGCGGACGTGCATCTGGGCGACGCCAGCGTGCGCTACGAGCGCGATGCGCAGCAAATGGAAAAGATCCGCAGCGCCGGCAACCACGCCGGCGCCATCGCCCGGACGTTCACCGTTGAGCACCGCGGATTCGCCAACGTGCAGGCGGCCCTGGCCTGGACCGCTGTGAACGTGCGCGCCCCCAGATCCGTCTTCGTTACCGGATCCAGCGCCGGCTCCATTCCATCGCCGCACTACGCGCTACGCATTTCCCGGCAGTACCCGGCGGCGCGCATCGTGCAACTCGGGGACGCTGCGGGCGGCTACCGGCGCAGCACACGCACCGGCAACCCGAACAGCACCTGGAACACCGTCCCCGTTCTGGCTGCGGACCCGGCCTACGCCAATCTGAGCGATGACAACTTTACCTACGAGCAGCTGTACCTGATGGCCGCAGCAGCCGCGCCGGACATCTCTTTTGCGGCCTACGACGCCGCCGAAGATGCCGTGCAGAAACGGTTCCTGGCCCTGAGCGGCGAGCAAACAGCGAGCCTGAAAAACGCCATCGACGCCAATCAGGCAGACATCGCTGCCGCGGTGCCGGAGTTTGTGTCTTATATCGCCGGAGGCGACTCGCACACAATCCTCGCCCGCCCGGAGTTCTACACGTTCACTGCCGATGGCTACCCGGTTCGAAAGTGGGTGGACGATCTGGTCCAGGGCAAAACCATTCCAAGCGTCGCCTGCAGCGACTGCGAAGCCGCATCACTGATCTCCCAGGGGGAATAACCATGTACCGAACTCCGACCGCCCTGTTGCTTTCGCTGCTTTGTATCGGTTGCGCCGAGCCAGCCAGCGACGCCATCCCGGCCGCGCCAGCTGCAGCCCAGACAACCTCCGGCGCGGCAGCCCAAACGCCGGCCGTTGCCCGCAACGCGGATCGCAACGCCTACTTCGGCGACCTGCACGTCCATACCCAGTACAGCTTTGACGCGTTCGTGTTCGGTACCCGCGCCACGCCCGACCAGGCCTATCGCTACGCCAAGGGAGAAGCGCTCACCCATCCAGCCGGCTTCGAGATGAAGCTGCCGCGTCCGCTCGACTTTCAGGCAGTCACCGACCACGGCACCTACCTGGGCATGATGCCCGCCATGTTCGACGAGAACGCCGAGGTGTTCAGCCACCCGGTGGCCCAGGCCACGCGCCAGGCCAGCAACCCCGTCGAGCGCCGCGCGGCCTTCGATCAGATCCTGCCGCGCATTGGCGGCCAGCTGGAAGGCGAAGACGACCTGCTGGACCTGGCGGTGGTTCGCAGCGCCTGGCAGGACATTGTCGCGTCCGCCGAGGAACACAACGACCCGGGCACCTTCACGACCTTCATCGGCTACGAGTACACGACCGGCGGGCCGGATTTCGAAAACCTGCATCGCAACGTGATCTTCGAGGGTTCAGAGCATCCGGACATGCCTTACACGCGCCTCATCTCACAGAACCCCGAAGACATGTGGGACTGGCTCGATGACCTGCGCGCCCGCGGCATCGAGGGCCTGGCCATACCGCACAATTCCAACGGCAGCGACGGCTGGATGTTCCAGACCACGGACTGGGCCGGCAAGCCCATCGATGCGGCCTACGCCGAGCAGCGCATGCGCAACGAGCCCATCGTCGAGAACACTCAGGTCAAAGGCACCTCGGACACGCACCCGCTGCTGTCGCCCAACGACGAGTGGGCGAACTTCGAGATCATGCCGGTCCGCATCGCGACCTCGATTCCCAGCAAGCCCAACGGCAGCTACGTGCGCGAAGCCTATCTGAATGGCCTGCAGATGGAGCAGACGCTGGGCTTCAACCCCTATCGCTTTGGGGTCATCGGCTCGAGCGATACGCACAACGCCGCCGGCAGCTTCGAAGAGGACAACTACTTCAGCAAAACCGGCCTGCTGGATGCGACCCCGCAGCTGCGCGGCTCCGTGCCCCAGGACAAGCCCCGGGTCGAAGGCGAGCCCTACCTGAAGCAGGCGGCCAACGATTGGGGCGCGTCCGGCCTGGCGGGCGCCTGGGCCGAGTCGAACACCCGGTCCGATCTGTACGCAGCCTTCCGGCGCAAGGAAACCTTCGCGACCAGCGGCCCCTTCATGCCCGTACGCTTCTTTGCCGGCTACAACCTGCCGGCAGATCTGCTGGCCAGGGACGACGCCATCGCCACCCTGTACGCCAAAGGGGTCCCGATGGGCAGCGACCTGGACATTGCCGAGGATGCGGCCCCCAGCTTCTTTCTGTGGGCTCAGCGCGACGCCAACTCAGGACCGCTGCAGCGCCTGCAGGTCATCAAGGGCTGGGTCGAAGCCGGAGAAACCTTCGAGCGCGTCTACGACGTCGCCTGCGCGGGCGGGGCCGCCGTCGACGCGAAGACCCGCCGCTGCCCGGACAACGGCGCGCGTGTTGACCTGTCGACCTGTGCCGCCGAACCGGGCCCCACCGGGCCGGTCGCCGAGCTGAAAACGGTCTGGCAGGACCCGGATTTCGACGCCGGCCAGCACGCTTTCTACTACCTGCGGGTGCTCGAGAACCCGAGCTGCCGCTGGTCCAGCTGGGATGCGGTCCGGGCCGGCACGCCCCTCAACCCCGACATGCAGGC
>CAZXIJ010000082.1:0-2897 GCA_964640725.1 uncultured Pseudomonadales bacterium
TTTGGCGAGTGGGGCTGCGATGAAACTCATTTCAACGGCCCGACGGCAGTGGTCGTCCAGGCTGACGGCACGATCGTGGTTGCCGATGGCTACTGGAACTCGCGGCTGGTCTGGTTCTCTCCCGAGGGGGCGTTCATCAAGGCGGTCGGAAGCTGGGGCCGGGGGCCAGCGCAGTTCAACACGCCGCATGCATTGGCATCTGACTCGCAAGGGCGCCTGCTCGTGGCCGATCTGTGCGGCGGCAACTTTCACGACTACATGACCGTGCCCGGGCAGATTGCGCCAGAGCGGCGACAGCCAGAAGCGGGTTGCGAACATCGGATCCAGGTACTGAGTGCCGACGGCGAGTTCATTGAACAGTGGACGCACGTGATGCCGCTCAGCATCGCCACCTACGGCGACAGAATCTACGCGAGCGACCGTATGAGCAATCTGGTGGTGCTCAACGAGGCCGGCAAGGTGCTCCAGCGCGTCGAGGATTTGGCCATCTACATTCATCAGCTCGCGATGGATACGCACGGTGATCTCTACACCGCCTGTGTCTACCCGGAACACGCCGGCGCCAAGCGCGGGCCCGAGGGGCCCTCGCACCATCGCTGGACGCGCGACGCCGGAGCGTTCCGTTGAGCGCGAGCACCGTTCTGACCCATGCCACGCTGTTCACCGGCGTCGATGAGCACCTGATCGAGGACGGTGCGGTCTGGCTCGAGGATGGGCGGGTTCGCTATGCCGGCGCCATGCAGTCACTGCCGGCAGAGGCCACGGCGGGCGACGTCGTCCCGGCGAACCTGAGCGGCCGCTTTGTGATGCCCGGCATGACCGAGACCCACGCGCACCTGTCCTTTGCCGATGCCTCCCCCTTTGCCATCGGCGCGACCGGTGTCGAGGACGCCACCATTACTGCGGTCAACAATGCGCGCCTGATGCTCCGCAGCGGCTTTACCAGCGCCGTCAGTTTCGGCTCGACGCACAACATCGATGTCGCGCTGCGGGGCGCGATCGCCAGCGGCCGTATCGAGGGCCCGCGGCTCCTTGCTGCCGGCCAGGACCTGGGCGCGACGGCCAGCAACGTCGACTCCGGCAGCGCCCTCAGCCAGATCGCCGACGGCCCGTGGGCCGTGCGCAAAGCTGTGCGCGAGCAGCGCCGGCTCGGCGTCGACATCGTCAAGATCTTCCTGGACGGCGAAGCCATCAATCCCACGAACCCGCCGGGGGAGCTGTCCTTCACGGACGAAGAGGTCCAGGCCATCACCGACGAGGCCCGGCGCCGCAAGCTCCGGGTGGCCTGCCACGCGCGTTCTGCCGGCGCGGTAAAGCAGGCCGTGAGGGCAGGAGTCGAGCTGATCGGCCACGCCAACTATCTGGACGACGAAGCCGTCGACCTGCTGGCCGGCGCCAGGGACCGGGTGTTCGTCGGGCCGGCCCTCGCCTGGGAGATCAACTATCTGCAAAAGTGCGAATCGCTCGGCATCGCGCGGCAAACGGTGATCAAGCAGGGCTATCAGGCCGAGATTGAGGCCACCCAGCGCAGCGTCGAGCAGCTGCGCAAGGCCGGGGTCAGGCTGGTCGTGGGCGGCGACTACGGCATCAGCATCGCGCCCCACGGAACCTACGCCCAGGACCTGGAGTTCTTCGTGGACTACTTCGACATGAGCGCCGCGGAGGCCTTGCTGTGCGCAACGCGCAACGGCGGGCTGGCGGCGGATCCCCAGGGACAGCGAGGGACGCTGGAAGCAGGCAGTCTGGCAGACCTCCTGATCGTGGACGGCGACCCCCTGGCAGACGTGCGCATCCTTCAGGATCGCAGCAGGATCCGTGTATTGAAGGGCGGCATCGTCCACGGTGAGTAGGGGGCAAGACATGCAGCCAACGATGGAGACGCGGGCCACCGTCGCCGGCAAAGGCTGGGCTGACAAAGACGGTTTTGTGGGCCCATTCAAGCCGGGCAACGGACCGCGCAGCGATCCCCGGGGCGAGTTTCCCACCGGGCCCGAGTTGGGTTCCGCGATGCCCGACGTCGTGATCCCGATGGCTGACGGCACGACCTTCAACCTGCGCGAGCACCGCGGCGAGCGGCCAGCGGTGTTCATCTTCTTCCGCTCCGCAGTCTGGTGACCCCCTTGCCGCTCGCAGCTCGTGGAGCTGCAACAGCAAATGCCGACGTTCGATGCCGCCGGTATCGCCGTGTACGCGCTCAGCTACGACGAGCCCGATGCCCTGACCGATTTCGCGCAGGCGCATCGGATCACCTATACCCTGCTCGCCGATCCGACATCGAAGATCATTCGGGAATTCGGAATCCTGAACACGCTGATCGATCCAAGCGATCATCCCTGGTACGGCGTTCCCTATCCGGGCACCTACGTCCTGGACAGCACCGGTACCGTCACCCACAAATTCTTTGACAGCAATCTCGCCGTACGGGCGGGACCGGAACAGCTGTTACGGGCCGCCCAGGGCCAGCAGCTGCTGGAAAGCGCGCCGGCGGAGCAAGTCTCTGGGCAGGTTCAGGTCAGCATCGCCCTGGACGGTCCGGCGTTGGTACCCACGGTTCAGCGCGACCTGCTGATTCGCTTGCAGGTGCCTCCCGGGCGCCACCTGTACGCCGATCCGGCCCCGGCCGGTTCGGTCCCGGTGAGCGTCACCCTCGAGCGCAACGACAGCCTTGTTCTGCGGCCATTGATACGGCCGCCCAGCGCGGAACACCAACTGGCAGATACGGACGAGGCGTTCGAGGTGCACGATGGCCTCGTCGAGCTGCGACTGCCGCTGACGATATCGGGAAAAAGAAAGGACCAGCCCAGGGAGCTCACCGTTGCCGGCGAAGTTCGCTGGCAGTGCTGTGACGACAAGGTCTGCGATATCCCGGAGCGGCAGCGCTTCGCGCTGCAGCTGCC
>CAZXIJ010000083.1:0-2855 GCA_964640725.1 uncultured Pseudomonadales bacterium
CGGTAGTTTCACTCGCTGCAGTAAGTGATCTCGATGTTCATCATGCAGGCTTCGGCGAACAGGTTCGGTACCATGCTCGCACACTTGCCGCGCTGCGCCAAAACCCTGCCCATGCCTGATCTTGAGTCTGTCAAAGCCGCCCTGGCGGCGCTGGAGAGCCCGGCCGCGGCCCGCAATACGGACCCGATTTGCGCCGTCTTGCCAGCGTGGCTACCAGACCGCGGCCGGGTGCTGGAGCTGGCCTGCGGTGCCTTGCAGCATGCCCGGGCGTTGCTGGGACAGCGCCCGGACCTGCAGTGGCAACCCACTGACATCCGGCCGGAGCTCCTGTCTCTCGCCCAGGCACTGCCGAGCGCCTTGGGCGCCAGCTGGCCCGCAAAGCTGGCAACACCTGCGTATCTGGATGCCTGCAAGCAGCCCTGGCCTTTTCGCGGCTTGGACGTCATTTACACCGCCAACCTCCTGCACATCGCGCCCATGGCAGTGACCGATGCGCTGTTCGCCGAGTCGGCGCAGGCGCTGAAGGCCGACGGGGCGCTGGTGATTTACGGACCCTTCCGGGAGGCCGGGCGTTTTCGCTCCGACGGCGATGCCCGGTTCGACGAATCGCTCCGGACGCAGTCGCCAGAGCTGGGCATTCGCGACCTGGAGGCGCTGGCGGGGCGCGCGGCCGACGCAGGGCTCGCCCTGACCGACCGGGTCGCCATGCCGGCCAACAATCTGCTGCTGCGGTACCAGCACAGCGCCTGATGGCTTGCCTGCCAGGCGACGGAATCGGACGTCATTTCCGATCGCCCGTCGCCGCCGGGGCGAGCCGCTGCTACATTCAGGGCATGCTCGACGTTGCCACCTGCCAGACCGCCATGCTGCACCGGGATCCAGCCTACGATGGCCGCTTCTTCACGGCCGTGCGCACCACCGGCATCTACTGTCGGCCGGTCTGCCGGGTCCGACAGCCCAAGCTCGAAAACGTCAGCTTCTACCCCAGCGCTGCCGCGGCCGAACAGGCCGGCTACCGGCCCTGTCTGCGCTGCCGTCCGGAATCCGCGCCCTTCTGCCCGGCATGGAAAGGGACCCGAACCACCGTCGAGCGCGCGCTCAAATTGATCGAAGACGGCGCCCTGGACGAGCAGTCCGTACCGGAGCTGGCGGAGCGCCTGGGCGTCGGCGCCCGGCATCTGTGCCGGCTCTTTAACGAGCACCTGCAGGCGACGCCCCTTGCGGTGGCGAAAACCCTGCGCGCCCAGCGCGCCCGGCGGTTGTTGCGGGACAGCGAGATGACCATCGCCGAGATTGCGGGCCAGGCCGGCTTTGGCAGCGTGCGCCGGCTCAACGCCGTGCTCAAGGAGCTCTACGGGCGCACGCCCTCACAGCTGCGCCGCTAGGCGGGCTCAGTCAGCACTGCCGCCGACCGCCACCGCGTCGCGATAGAACAGGTTGTAGGTGTCGAAGGGGTAGATCTTGCCGTCGGGCGTCACGAAATGAACGCAGGATCGTTTGACCGACGAGATACAGAAGTCGTAGGCGTCCATGAACGACATGATCACCACCCGAAACACATCGCCGTATGCCAGTCCTGGCGCTTCGAAGCGCGGCAGGCAGCACAGCAGCTCGTGGAGCTTCTCCTCCGCTGCATCGGTGCAGGCGTCCAGCGAGTAGGCCCGCAAAAAGGCGTCTTTCAGCACCTGGTTTTTCTCGAAGGTAATGGAGTTCTCGGCACCGGACAGCAACATCTCTCTGGAGATCGCACCGCTCACGGGCACGAAGCTGTCCTGCGCCGCGGTCTCGCCCTTGACCCGCAAGGCGTAGCCGATGCTGATGTTCTCCGGGTGACAGGGCAGGGGCACCATGTCTGCGTCGCCAAAGGGATTGGTGCCGTCGACGATGGCCCGCCGCACGTGAGACAGGGTGTAGCGCTGCTTGGGCCCAAAGCCTTCCACCCGGCCCGCCGCCTGCACCGGCTGGAAGGTGACGCCGCGCACGCAGCGCCAGCGCGCCGCCTCGGCAATGATGGCGTCGATCTCGGTATCGTTGGTGCCCTGCTCGATGGTGCACACCAGCGTCGTCGAGATGTCGTGTGCTTCCAGGTGCGCCAACGCTCGAGCGCGAACACTCCGGGCATCAATGCCGCGCAGGCGCTTGAGCGCATCGGCATTCATGGAGTCGAACTGCAGGTACACCTCGAAGCCCTGACGGTAGCGGGCCAGGCGCGCCACAAAATCCACCTCGTTGGCAATGCGCACGCCATTCGTGTTCACCATGAGGTGGCGTACCGGCGACGCATGCAGCAACTCGACGATGTTTTCAAACTGCGGGTGCAGCGTTGGCTCGCCGCCTGACAGCTGCACCAGGTCCGGTTCCAGCTCGCTGGCCAGCAGCGTGTCGAGCATGGCCTGAATGTCGCCCATGGACTTGGCGTTGCCCTTGCCCGGCCCGCTGGATGCGTAGCAGATCGGACAATTGAGGTTGCACTCGTCAATGATGTCGAAGATCGCAAGGCAGGAGTGCTGTTCGTGATCGGGACACAGCCCGCAATCGTGCGGACAGCCGCGATTGATCGCGGTCTGAAACTGTCGCGGCATATCGCCCGGTTTCAGGTACTCCTTGCAGCGCTGGTAGTAGGGAATATCTGTCGATACCAGCGTCTTCTGTGCGCCGTGCTCCGGGCAACGCTTGAGGTAAAACACCTGGTCATCCTGGAACAGGATCTTTGCCGGCACGGTGCCGTGACAGGTCTCACACAGCGATGTGGTCTGCCCGTAGAACACATAGGGCCGCGCTTTGCGCGCTGCCGCCGGGTCTGCCGCTGGTGCTTGCGTCTCTACTTCACTCACCCGGATATCTCCATCGTTGTT
>CAZXIJ010000084.1:0-2853 GCA_964640725.1 uncultured Pseudomonadales bacterium
CGGTAGTTTCACTCGCTGCAGTAAGTGATCTCGATGTTCATCATGCAGGCTTCGGTGAGCAGGTTCGGTACCATGCTCGCACACTTGTCTCTCCGCGCCAAAACAGCCCATGCCTGATTCCCAGCCCGTCAAGGCGGCCCTGGCCGCCCTGGAAAGCCCTGCCGCGGCCCGCAACGCGGGGCCGATCTGCGATGTGCTTCCAGGCTGGCTGCCCGACCGGGGCCGGGTGCTGGAGCTGGCCTGCGGTGCCCTGCAGCATGCCCGGGCCTTGCTGGCGATCCGTCCTGACCTGTACTGGCAACCCACGGATATCCGTCCCGAGCTGCTGGCCATTGCCCAGGCATTGCCGAGCGCCCTGAGCGCGGGTTGGCCCGAGCAGCTGGCGACCCCAGAGACTTTGGACGCCGGCACGCGGCCCTGGCAGTTTCGCAACATGGATGTCGTCTACACCGCCAACCTCCTGCATGTCGCCCCCATGGCCGTGACCGATGCGCTGTTTGCCGAGTCCGAGCTGACCCTGACGAGCGGCGGATCCCTGATCATCTACGGGCCCTTCCGGGAAGCCGGGCGCTTTCGCTCCGAGGGCGATGCGCGCTTTGACGAAGCACTGCGGGCGCAGTCCCGGGACCTGGGCATTCGCGATCTGGAGGCGCTGGCCGAGCGGGCCGCCGATGCGGGCCTCGCGCAGACCGGGCGGGTCGCCATGCCGGCCAACAACCTGCTGCTGCGCTATCAGCCAGCCCCCTGATCGCCGGCCTGCCGGGTGCCGGAATCGGACCTCATTTCCGATCAGCCATCGCCGCCAGGGCACCTCGCTGCTACATTCAGGGCATGCTCGACGTTGCCACCTGCCAGACCGCCATGCTGCACCGGGATCCAGCCTACGATGGCCGCTTCTTCACGGCCGTGCGCACCACCGGCATCTACTGTCGGCCGGTCTGCCGGGTCCGACAGCCCAAGCTCGAAAACGTCAGCTTCTACCCCAGCGCTGCCGCGGCCGAACAGGCCGGCTACCGGCCCTGTCTGCGCTGCCGTCCGGAATCCGCGCCCTTCTGCCCGGCATGGAAAGGGACCCGAACCACCGTCGAGCGCGCGCTCAAATTGATCGAAGACGGCGCCCTGGACGAGCAGTCCGTACCGGAGCTGGCGGAGCGCCTGGGCGTCGGCGCCCGGCATCTGTGCCGGCTCTTTAACGAGCACCTGCAGGCGACGCCCCTTGCGGTGGCGAAAACCCTGCGCGCCCAGCGCGCCCGGCGGTTGTTGCGGGACAGCGAGATGACCATCGCCGAGATTGCGGGCCAGGCCGGCTTTGGCAGCGTGCGCCGGCTCAACGCCGTGCTCAAGGAGCTCTACGGGCGCACGCCCTCACAGCTGCGCCGCTAGGCGGGCTCAGTCAGCACTGCCGCCGACCGCCACCGCGTCGCGATAGAACAGGTTGTAGGTGTCGAAGGGGTAGATCTTGCCGTCGGGCGTCACGAAATGAACGCAGGATCGTTTGACCGACGAGATACAGAAGTCGTAGGCGTCCATGAACGACATGATCACCACCCGAAACACATCGCCGTATGCCAGTCCTGGCGCTTCGAAGCGCGGCAGGCAGCACAGCAGCTCGTGGAGCTTCTCCTCCGCTGCATCGGTGCAGGCGTCCAGCGAGTAGGCCCGCAAAAAGGCGTCTTTCAGCACCTGGTTTTTCTCGAAGGTAATGGAGTTCTCGGCACCGGACAGCAACATCTCTCTGGAGATCGCACCGCTCACGGGCACGAAGCTGTCCTGCGCCGCGGTCTCGCCCTTGACCCGCAAGGCGTAGCCGATGCTGATGTTCTCCGGGTGACAGGGCAGGGGCACCATGTCTGCGTCGCCAAAGGGATTGGTGCCGTCGACGATGGCCCGCCGCACGTGAGACAGGGTGTAGCGCTGCTTGGGCCCAAAGCCTTCCACCCGGCCCGCCGCCTGCACCGGCTGGAAGGTGACGCCGCGCACGCAGCGCCAGCGCGCCGCCTCGGCAATGATGGCGTCGATCTCGGTATCGTTGGTGCCCTGCTCGATGGTGCACACCAGCGTCGTCGAGATGTCGTGTGCTTCCAGGTGCGCCAACGCTCGAGCGCGAACACTCCGGGCATCAATGCCGCGCAGGCGCTTGAGCGCATCGGCATTCATGGAGTCGAACTGCAGGTACACCTCGAAGCCCTGACGGTAGCGGGCCAGGCGCGCCACAAAATCCACCTCGTTGGCAATGCGCACGCCATTCGTGTTCACCATGAGGTGGCGTACCGGCGACGCATGCAGCAACTCGACGATGTTTTCAAACTGCGGGTGCAGCGTTGGCTCGCCGCCTGACAGCTGCACCAGGTCCGGTTCCAGCTCGCTGGCCAGCAGCGTGTCGAGCATGGCCTGAATGTCGCTCATGGGCTTGGCATTGCCCTTGCCCGGCCCGCTGGACGCGTAGCAGATCGGGCAGTTGAGATTGCACTCGTCAATGATGTCGAAAATCGCGAGGCACGAATGCTGTTCGTGATCTGGACACAGCCCGCAATCGTGCGGACAGCCGCGATGGATCGCGGTCTGAAACTGTCGCGGCATGTCCCCGGGCTTGAGGTACTCCTTGCAGCGCTGGTAGTAGGGAATATCGGTCGACACCAGCGTCTTTTGCGCGCCGTGTTCCGGGCAGCGCTTGAGGTAATAGACCTGGTCATCCTGAAACAGGATCTTGGCCGGCACGGTGCCGTGACAGGTCTCACAGAGCGATGTGGTTTGCCCGTAAAAAACATAGGGTCGCGCTTTGCGCGCCGCCGCCGGGCCTGCCGCTGGTGCTTGCGTCTCTACTTCACTCACCCGGATATCTCCATCGTTGTT
>CAZXIJ010000085.1:0-2581 GCA_964640725.1 uncultured Pseudomonadales bacterium
GCCATACAGCAGGCCATTGGTACCCCGAGCGATCGCGACCCGGCGGGCAGTGCGTTCCTGCAGAGCTTTGTCGAGGCGGCCAAGCGCTCAGGGCTGGTGCAGGCGCTGATCGACGAGCACCAGGTGACAGGCAAGCTGGCCGTCGCCGACTAGTCTCCGCGCGTTGCGAGGGCGCGTTTGGCCAGCAACCCGGTCAGTGTCAGAATCGATCTCCGCTCAGGAGGATTCGAGATGGCGAAATCAGAAGGCGAATGGCATTCAACGGCTTGTGTACTTTGCGCCCTGAACTGCGGCGTGCAGGTCCAGCTCAGCGAGGACGGCACCGAGATCGCACGGACTAAAGGCGACAAGAACCATCCCGCGTCTCAGGGCTATCTGTGCAACAAAGCCTCGCGCCTGAACTTTTACCAGAACCGCGACGACCGGCTGCGCTCACCCATGAAGCGCAATGCCAGCGGCGGCTACGACCCCATCGACTGGAACACCGCCATCAGCGAGATCGCTGACCAGCTGGGCGCGATCCGTGACGAGCACGGCGGAGACAAAATTTTCTACTACGGCGGCGGCGGTCAGGGCAACCACCTGCCTGGCGCTTACGCCACCACGACGCTCGCAACGCTCGGGGTCAAGTATCGCTCGAACGCGCTGGCACAGGAGAAGACCGGCGAGTTCTGGGTCGCGCAGCGCATGTACGGCGGCGCCAACCACGCTGATTTCGAGCACGCCCAGGTGGTCATGTTCCTCGGCAAGAACCCCTGGCAATCGCACGGCTTTCATCGGGCCCGCGCCGAGATTCGGGAAATGGCCAAGGACCCGAACCGCACGCTGATTGTGATTGACCCGAAGCGCACGGAAACCGCGGACCTTGCGGATCTTCACCTGCCCGTGAAGGTTGGGCGCGACGCCTGGCTGCTGGCCGGCATGGTCGCAACCATCGTGCAGGAGGGGCTGCAGGACGATGCCTGGATCGCCGAGCACACCACGGGCTTCGAGGCGACGGCCAGGGTTTTTGCCGACATCGACATCGCCGACTGCGCGGACAAAGCCGGCATCGACGAAGTCCAGCTTCGCTCAGCCGCCCGCATCATCGCTGCGGCCGACAGCGTCGCCGTATTCGAGGATCTGGGCGTGCAGATGAACCGGCACTCAACGCTGGTGAGTTACCTGCAGCGCCTGACCTGGCTGTTGACGGGCAATTTCGCCAAGCCCGGCACCCAGTACACCACCAACGGTCTGGGCAAGCTGGGCGCCGGGCGGGAGGGCAACAAGAGCCCGGTCACCGGTGGCCGCATCATCGACGGCCTGGTGCCCGCCGCAACGATTCCTGAGGAGGTCCTGACCGATCACCCAGACCGCTATCGGGCCATGATCATCGAGTCCGGCAATCCCGTGCACTCCTTGCCCGACAGCCCGCGCTGGCGCGAGGCCATGCGCGCCCTGTCCTGCTCGGTGGTGATCGACATCGCCATGACGGAAACGGCGCAGCAGGCGGACTATGTGCTGCCAGCCACCACTCAGTACGAAAAGGCCGAGGCGACGTTCTTTAACTTCGAGTTTCCCAGCAACTACTTCCATTTGCGGGCACCTCTGTTCGCTGCGCCGGCGGGCGTGCTGGACGAGGCAGAGATTCACGCACGCCTGGCCAGCGCCCTGGGCGCCATCCCTGCCGGGCTGGAGGATGAGCTGCTTGCGGTGCTGGCGACTGGTGATCGCGAGGCATTCAGAAACCTGGTGTTCGCCAAGCTCGCGGAGAACCCCCAACTTGCGCGCGTCGCTCCGGTATTGCTCTACCGAACCTTAGGCCAGTTCTTGCCCGACGGGCTGCAGAACGGCGCTGCGATCTGGGCCCTGTGCCATCAGCACGCCATGGCAAGCCCCGATACCGTGCGGGCCGCCGGCATCTCGGGGGATGGCATGGAACTGGGGGAAAACCTCTTCCAGGCCATCATCAGCAGCCCGAGCGGCGCCGTCATGAGCCGAGAGTCCTGGGATGACATCTGGCAGCGCACGCCCGGAGGCCGAGTGAACCTTGAGTTGAGTGACATGCTGGCCGCGGCGGCGATGCTCAGTCAGGAAAACCCGCAGGAAACGAGCGATCGCTACCCGTTTCTGCTTTCCGCCGGCGAGCGCCGCGACTACACAGCGAATACCATCATCCGCAATCCTGCCTGGCGCCGGAAAGATCACGAAGGCGCGCTCTACATCAACCCGGAGGATGCCGCGCGGCTCAACCTGGGGGACGGTTCGAGCGCCCGCATCACAACCGAGCGGGGCGCTATGGAGGTGATCGTAGAAATGAACGACCGCATGCAGCGCGGGCACCTGTCGATCCCGAACGGGCTCGGGCTGCACTACCCGGACGACAGCGGCGGTCTGCACACCACTGGCACCGCGCCCAACGAGCTGAGCTCAACTCACCTGGCCGACGAGTTTGTCGGCACGCCCTGGCACAAGTCGATCCCGGTGCGCATCGAGGCTGTCGGCTAGGCGAGCCGGCCAGGCGCCAGCCTCACTCCGGATACCTTTTGCGCATGATGCTCACGGATCGAGCAATCATCTTCTTTAGGGTCGGCAGGTGAAT
>CAZXIJ010000086.1:0-2394 GCA_964640725.1 uncultured Pseudomonadales bacterium
GCAACCACCCGAATCTCGCACCGCCCGCCCGCAACCGCTAATTCTGAAACCCCGATTGCGCTCCATGCCGGCCAGGGCGCGCTCAAGAACTCGTCTCGCACGCTCATGAAGGTTGCCAGGTGTTCCTGCAGTCCGACATGAAAGGTCGTGTATTCCAGTACATCGTCCAACGACAGCTCGGCGGCCTTGAGCACGCGCTCCACCGCGCGCCAGGCGTTCCGAAACTCTTCCGCTGGATCCTCGGGCACGCCGCCGCTGGCGTTTGTGCCGATCTGCCCGGAGCACACCACCAGGCCGCAGGATGCGCGGGCGGCTTGGGCAAAGTGAAAGCGGTCGTATAGGGCTTCGTCGCCCTTGGGCACGATAATGTCGCGGCTCATTTGGCCTGTTCCCGTCAATGTTCTCGGATCTTAGGCTTCTATCTTGCGGCAGTACAATGGTCGTTCATAATCAAAGGCTTAGGGATAGGGGAATATAGGCATGTCGGTTGCCTTTGTGAGCTCGCCGGCGGTGTCGGTTTCCTCAGAACAGCGCGCGGAGTACGCAACGGCCGCTGCGGATCTGGCGCTCGTGGCCGGGCACGCGACGCTGCCGTTTTTCCGGGCCGGTACCGCGGTGCAGAACAAGCGCACCGATGGCGGGTTCGACCCGGTCACCGAGGCGGATCGGGCCGCTGAGTCGGTCATTCGCAACGAGCTCGCCCAGCGCTTTCCCGACCACGGCATCTACGGCGAGGAGTTTGGCCACCAGCCCGGCAACGGCCTGACCTGGATTATCGATCCCATCGACGGCACCCGTGCCTTTATGTCCGGGCAGCTGCACTGGGGCGTGCTGGTGGGTCTCTATGACGGGCAGAACGTCATTGCCGGGGCCTTTTGCCAGCCCTTTGTGGGCGAGCTCCTGTGGGGCGACGGCAGTCAGTCCTTCTACCAGCGCGGCACCGAGGCGCCGCAGCGTCTGTCGGTGTCCGGGCGCACGGCGCTGTCGGATTCCATTCTCGCCACCACCGGCGTGGATTACTTCGAGCAGCCCGCCCAGCGTGATCGCTTCGCGACGCTCAGCGACCAGGTGCAGCTCACCCGCTATGGGGGCGACTGCTACATCTATGTGCTGGTGGCCCTGGGCGAGATTGAGCTCGCCATCGATGGCGGGCTCAACCCCTACGACATCGCCGCGCTCATTCCCATCGTGCAGGGCGCGGGCGGGGTGGTCGCGCGCCTGGATGGCGACAACCCGGCCATGGGCGGTTGGGTGCTGGCGGCTGCCAACGAGCAGCTGCTGCAAGATGCCCGCAAGATATTGGATCCAACCCAGGAGTAGGGCATGCAGTTTGGAATCGCGCTGGCGACCACCACCGAGTCGTGGAAGGTCGTGCAGCGAGCAGAGGCGCTGGGCTTTGATTTTGCCTGGTTCTACGACACGCAGCTGCTCAACCCCGATGTGTTCATCGGCATGACCCAGGCGGCCATGGTCACGGATCGCATTCAGCTCGCAACGGGCGTGCTGATCCCCTCGAACCGCATTGAGCCGGTCACTGCCAACGCTTTTGCCACGCTCAACAAGATCGCGCCGGGCCGGATTCACTTTGGGGTCGGCACGGGCTATACCGGCCGCCGCACCATGGGCCTGCGCGCGATTGCGCTCAAGCGCATGCGCACCTACATCGAGCGCGTGCAGACGCTGCTCAAAGGCGAAGAGCTGGACTGGCGCTTCGAGGCGCAAAACCGCCGCATCGGCTTTTTGGATCCGAATCTGGGGCTGATCAATCTGGAAGACCCGGTGCCCCTGCACGTCTCGGCCCTGGGCCCCAAGGCGCGGCAGCTGGCCGCTGAGCTGGGCGGCGGCTGGATCAACTTTAGCGGCGATGCCATCGGCGCCGTCAAAACGCTCGAGAAGATGCAAAAGCTCTGGGTGTCCGAAGGCCACGCGGCCGATGATCTGTACAGCACGCTGTTCACCCTGGGCTGTGTGGTGCGCGAGAACGAAGAGCTCGATTCTGCGCGCGTCATGCGCCAGGCCGGCCCGTACGTGTCCGTGTTCTTTCATAACCTGGTAGAGACCACGGAGCCCGGTGCCATGGAAGACACCCTCGGCAAGGCGCTGAGCGACAAGCTGGAAGCCTACCGCGAGGTGTACGAAAGCTATCCCAAGGAGACCCGCCACCTGCACAACCATCGCGGGCATCTGATGTATGTGCGCGACGACGAGAAGTTTCTGGTGACGCCGGACCTGATCGAGCAGCTGACTTTTACCGCAAAAGCCGAGGGCATAAGGGAGCGGATCGCGAAGCTCGAGGCCGGCGGTTACAGCCAGTTCTGCATCCAGCTGGTGGAAGGCGAGTACGACGCCCTGGAAGAGTGGGCGGAGGTTTGCGGGTTGGGTTAGCCGCGGCGG
>CAZXIJ010000087.1:0-2277 GCA_964640725.1 uncultured Pseudomonadales bacterium
TTCACGAGAATCAGCCAGCCCGGCAACAGGACCTCCAGATCGCGGCTGAAGCCGGGCGTGACCAGCAGCAGCCCGCGATCGTGACCATCAACCACCCCGCCCACAGACTCGCCCAGCGTGATGCCGTCGCCTTGCGCCCCTTCGGCGCCGATGTACCAGCGCCAGTCGCCGCTGGCGGCAGCCTTTGGGTAGTACTTCTCGACCATCTCGGCGTTGGCGCCGAAGCCGCCAGTCGCGAGAATGACCGCAGCGCAGCGAGCCGTGTCGTCACCGATGCGGATGCCGGTCACGCGACCATCTTCGTCCGTGATCAGTCCCGTCACCCGGCTCCCAAGGACCAGGTCGACGCTCCTGTGACTGCGATGTCCATCGAGCACGTTGACCACCTCCTGCCCGCCGCCGTCCGGTTGATGACCGCGCGGCGTGGAGCCGACGCCGGAGCGGTACACGCCCTCCTTCGGAAAGTTGACGCCGAGGTCCTTGAGCCACTCAAAGGTCGGCGCCGACAGATCGCAGTAGCGCCGCACCACGGCGGGATCCACCAGCCATTGGTTGAGGGTCATGTAGTGCTCGAACATGGCATCGGCCGTGTCGTCTGGCACGCCAGCTTCGGCCTGTACGCTGGTCCCCGCGGCATAGAAGTGGCCGCCGGACAGTCGGGAGGACCCGCCGACCTGGGTATCAGCCTCGACGACCAGGACGGAGGCGCCGGCGTCGGCTGCGGCGACTGCGGAGGACAGGCCGGCGGCGCCGGAGCCGATGATGATGACGTCGTAGTCTCTTGGCATCGCTGTTCCTCGCGTTGCGTGCCGATACCCGTCGGCGCTCGTCAAACCACAGGCTGCGCTTCGGAACACCTGCAAGGGAACCAGACCGAGCTCCGCCCTGTCTCACCATGACCGGGAGTTCATCCCATCAGGTGAGTCGGCCAGTGTTCAGGTATCCGCTTTTACTGCTGTGTCTGCTATCCGCTGCGCTGTCGCCAGCGATAGGATATACCGAATCGTCCGCCACCACGGCCATCGCGCGCGCTGCGCTGCCGCGCAGTCAGCCAACGGATTTTGGCGAGGCACCGGCTGTTCCCGCGCAGCCGCTCAGCGATCGAACCAAAAAAGCGCTGACAGCGATTACAGGCAGCCGGGTGACTGCGCTGTGGGGTTCGCGTCAGTTCAAGGCGCTGGAAACCATCGGCAAAACCCGGGACGCGCGCCTGGCCTGGATCGTAACCGACGTTATGCGGTTTACCGCGGATCGCGATGCGCAGCGATCACTCAACGACGCCCTCGGCCGCTTGCTGGGCGTGCGGCTGCGCGGCGCAGACGTCTGGGGCGCGGCCGTCAACCGGCTGATCGCCTGGGACATCCCGGCCCCGCCGGACTACCTGCGCTACAAGGCAGCGGTCTACACCCGCATTTCGTCGTCCTGGGCACCGCTGCTTCAAGAGGGCAAGATCGACTGGCGCCATGTGTCCTGGGGCGGGGTCAGCATTGATGACCGCCCCTTCGGGGATACGGATTTACGGTGCAACTGCATCCCGGCAGCGGATAACCCCGCGGTGACAAGCGCCGCCGCAGCGGGCTGGCTCGCTGATGACGCCATCGTGTTCGGTTTGTCGATCAACGGCGAACACCGAGCGTACCCGCGACGCATCATGGAGGTGCGGGAGATGGTGAACGACACCCTGGGGGGACGGAATCTTGGCATTCCCTACTGCACCCTGTGTGGGTCCGCCCAGGCCTGGTTTACGGACCAGCTGCCCGAAGGGGTAGAACGACCCGTGCTGCGCACCTCAGGGCTGCTGATTCGATCCAACAAGGTCATGTACGATCTGACGACCCAATCGGTGTTCGATACGTTTACGGGACGCGCGGTGACCGGCCCCCTGGGCAGCCGGGGCCTGCAGCTCGCGCCGGCGAGCGTCATCACAACCACCTGGGGCGAATGGCAGCAGGCACACCCAGACACGACAGTGCTTGCCGAGTATCTGGCACTGGGGCGGGACTTCGACTTTCGGAACGGACGGGATGCGGATGGGCCCATCTTTCCGATTGGCGACCTGGACCCTCGCCTGGCGGCGCAGGAAGAGGTGTTGGGGGTGCTCACGGCATCCGGGAAACCTTTGGCTTTTCATGTGCCCAGCGTCATTGCGGCCTTGGATGCTGGGGAACAGGTAGCGACCCAGGGCGTGCAGGTTGTGCTGGAGGCCGGTGGGGTGCGCGCGTTGGGGGAAGACGGGCAGGATCTTGGGACCCATCAGGCGTTCTGGTTCGCCTGGTC
>CAZXIJ010000088.1:0-2159 GCA_964640725.1 uncultured Pseudomonadales bacterium
CTGCAGCTTTGTCTTCCACCCGCCGCTGACCCCGGGTCGCCTTCTTGATCTCTTCTGTCTTTTCCCAGTGCTCCATGCCGGAGTGGCCGCGCTTTCCTCCGGATCCCCCTTCCGTCGGCCCCTTGTTTCGTGCCATTGCATCCTCCTCCAGCAGGCAACCTGTCCATCACCCGAAGCTCGCCCCGCAGCAGTCGATCGATCGCCTCATGATAGTCGTTTAGCGCCGTGGCGTAATCGCCCGACCCCATCGCGATCGCGGCCAGCGTTGCGAGCACCTCTTCAAGGCAAAAGCGGGCTTCCACCATACGGCCCGCTGCTCATTTACGGCATCGACGACGAAGTTGTTCCCTTCGAAGGCATCCTCGAGCAAACAGAAAGCTCTAGCCATCGCGCGGTCAAAGGGTTGCCTAACGTGGACCATCGACTCGTTCAGCGGGTCAAGCCTGGTCGGCGGCACGGAAGGCTTCGGTATGCACGTATGTACCGCCCACACACCGAAGCGTAAACAGGAAAGCTCAGTGACTGATCACGGGAGCGATTCATGGATAGCATCAGCAGCCTTTTCGACAAGACCGTCGGTGAGATCGAGCGCATGCTCAACACCAAAACCGTTGTCGGAGAGCCCGTTACCATCAACGACAGCACGCTGATACCGCTTGTGAACGTCGGCTTTGGGTTTGGTGTCGGGGCCGGCGAGGGTACGGAGCCCGACAAAGGGGTAGGTCAGGGTGGTGGCACTGGGGGTGGCGGTGGCGTCAAGCCCGTTGCTTTGATCATCGTCGGCCCAGATGGCGTTCGGGTCGAACAGATCAAGCCCGGAGCCGCTTCTGTACTCGAGAAGGTGGCCGACTCGGTCGGTAAAGTAGCCGCTCAGAACAACGCAAAGGCCGCTGGCTAGCGCGTTGACAGCATGCTGGTTGCGACGTTCCTTGGCCTGGTCTTGCTGGCGCTTGCGCTGCTGGCGGTGCCACTCGCGTGCTCGTTTCGGCTGGCGGTGCCGCCGGAACCTGACAACGCTGTGTCGCTGCAGTGGGCATTCGGACTCGTCACCAAGCAGTTCGATGCTGGCGGCTCGATAGGCCCCGCAGCATCTGCCGGCAGCTCTGAATCGAATCCGGCTTCAACGCAGCGGTTGGCTCGGGCTCAGTGGCCTGTCCTCAAGGCCTTACGAGACGCTGCGTTCCGCCGCCGTCTTGAACAATTCTGCTCGGACCTCTGGTCAGCGATCCGGAAGGAAAAAGTCCACCTGCACTTGCGCGTTGGGCTGGGTGATCCAGCGGACACTGGTCAGCTTTGGGGACTTTTGGGGCCGTTGTCTGGGCTTCTCGCTACGATTCGAGATGCGTCGATCCGGATCGAGCCAGACTTTCAGAACGCAGTATGCGCACTTCATGGCAGCGGCCGCGTGCGGATTGTCCCGCTGCAGATTGTGTGCATCACCGCAGCGTTGCTGTGCTCGCCTTCGCTATGGCGGGGTGTCAGCCGCATGCGTCAGGCGCGAAGGTAAATGCAGAGCGTACGGCTAAAGTCCGTCTACCGCGACCGACAGGTCAGCATCGCGGTCGTCGAGTCCGTGCGAGTTGACGAGTGGCGGGCGCACACGACTTGTCAGTTGACAGGGGAATTGGTGCCCGTCACCGTGGTCTTGCAGGATCCTGATGGTATCTGCGCGTTTGATCTGCAGGGCCGCTCGATCAGCTTCGAGGACCTTTTAGAGAGATATCCTGACCTTGCAGCCAGCCTGCCCGGTCAAATTGGCAGTACTCCATGATCAAAAGCCCCAGCTTTACAGTGAATCTCGCGTTTGCTCGCGCTGCAGCGTCTTGCCGCAGTTGGGCGCGTGTCGCGCTCGGGACACTGCTGTGCCTGGCTGCACCGTATGCGTTGGCGAAGCCAGAGTCTCCACCACGACCGGTGACCCAGTTTGTGCAGTCCTGGCTGGGCGGGGTCGAAGCGGATCGCGCCTGGTTGCTCCGTGAGCCGGAAACGCAAGCGCGGTTGTCGGGTGACTTCTCGACCTTGCCCTTGGCAGGCGGGGCTGGCCAACGACTTTGGGGCGAAGGCTTGGCCGCCGGTTTCGAGGGCGGCGGCCTGGTGTCCTGGCGCTCAGATCGCGTCACCCTGTTTGGCACGAACGAACGGGCAGAGCTGCAGATCGA
>CAZXIJ010000089.1:0-2138 GCA_964640725.1 uncultured Pseudomonadales bacterium
GCCCGGTGCCAGGTCGCCTTGTCTACAGCCAAGGCGTCGCGAAAAGTCGCGCGCTGCGCCGTATCAAAGGTGGTCCAGGCGATCGCGTAGTCGCAGGCCGGATCGCCCACGGCCAGCAGCCCGAAGTCGATCACGCCGCAAAGCCCGGTATCGCCGATCAGCAAATTGCCCGGGGCGATGTCGCCGTGCAGCCAGCAGTCCGGCGGCGAGTTGCGCGAGGCCAGGGCGGCGGCCATCGCGCTCGTGGCCCAGCGCGTATCGCTCTGCTCGCTCAGGTGAGCGATGGCCTGCTCCGCCTGTGCTGCATAGAACG
The DNA here is from genome assembly GCA_964640725.1 of uncultured Pseudomonadales bacterium. Lineage (GTDB taxonomy): Bacteria > Pseudomonadota > Gammaproteobacteria > Pseudomonadales > Azotimanducaceae > CALHVX01. Next base: position 314 of record CAZXIJ010000089.1, read on the forward strand.
CCAGGGGGCCGCCGCGCTGATGGTTGTGCTCGCCGTAGCCCGGTCCGCCGGTGCTGTCGATGCCCTGCAGCGCAGTCAGGAACGTCGCGAGCTGGGCCGGGAGCTGCGCGGGAACCTTGCTCGCGTCTGCCAGGGCAGCGCCGGGCAGCCAGCGGTAAACGGACCAATCGTAGGGGAACGATGCATCGGCTTCGCCCTGGGCGATGGGCTCGGGAATAGCGACGGGCAAGGCGGGCGCCAGCTGCGGCAGCCAATGCTGTTCCTTGGCAACCTGGGCCGCGTACTCGGCGCCGCTCGGCAACCGGATCAGCAGGTCGGTTCCCAGATGAAAGGTGTGATTGTCCCAGCCGCTGCGCGCCACCGGGCGGATGGGCAAGGATGCCCAGGCCGGAAACTGTCGGGCAATCAGGCCCTGGGGAACGGAGGCATCCATAACGGCAGTTCATGCGCGATTCAGCGGGAACCGGTAGGCTGAGATGCAGCTGCTGGAGAGTCAACATGACCATCACCCTCGCGCGAGCCGTGTTGCTTGCTGCCCTGACGCTTGGCGCCCTGCTCGGCGCGACGCGCGCGCTGGCGGATGCGCAGGGGCGCTGCGACACCTCAGTGATTGAGCGCGGCCAGACCTTTTACGAGGTGGAAGAACGCTGCGGTGCGCCGGTGTACGAGTACTCGCGAACCGACTTTCGCTACCCGGGCTACTTCGTGCAGGTCGATGAGTGGGTCTACGATTTCGGCCCCAACCGCTTCCGGCGCCAGCTCACCTTCGAAGACGGCCGGCTGCGCAAGATCGAAAAGCGCGCCAAGCCGCGCCGCGCTGCAACCTCGCGGACGCTGACAGAGCAGCGCGCTGTGCATCGCGGTGCGGGGCCGTGGCTGCCGTCGCCGCAAGCGCAGCGCACCTATCGCTAGCCGGGGTAGATTCAAAGCCACGGGTAGTGAAAAAATAGGGCTTTGCGACAGACGGTAGAGACAACCTATGGCTGATTGGCTGCGCCCGGGGAACAACGCGGTGATTACCGGCGGTGCCAGCGGGATCGGTCTCGCCGCGGCCCGCCACTACCTGGCGATTGGCATGAACGTGCTGATCGCGGATTTGTCTGAAGACGCGCTGGCGCATGCCGTCGACGATCTGGGCGATGGCGCTGCGGGGAAGCTGCACACCCAGGTGTGCGACGTGGCAGATTTCCAGCAGGTTCGGATGCTGCAGGAAACCGCTGGCGGCATGGGGAACGTTCACTGCCTAATGAACAACGCCGGCGCGGGGCTGCCGCCCAGCGCGCCCTGGGAAAACCTGGATCGCTGGAAGCAGCAGCTGGACGTGAACCTTTGGGGAATCGTTCATGGCTGCCAGGCGTTCGTGCCTGCGATGCTGGAAGCTGGCGAGCCGGCGGCGGTGATCAACACTGGATCGAAACAGGGCATCACGAACCCGCCGGGGGGCTACGCGTACAACCTGTCCAAGGCGGGGGTCAAGGCGTACACCGAGAGCCTGGCGCATGCGTTTCGCGAGATCGAGAACTGCCCGCTGTCTGCCCATCTGATGATTCCGGGGTTTACCTACACCGGGATGATTGCGCGCTTTGTTCCCGAACAGCCGCCCGGTGCCTGGACGCCGGAACAGGTCGTTGAGTTCATGCTGGCGGCTTTGCAGCGCGGCGATTTCTACATTCTGTGCCCGGACAACGACACGCCTCGCGAGCTTGATGAGAAGCGCATTCAGTGGAACACGGATGACCTGATTCACAATCGGCCAGCGCTGTCGCGGTGGGATGCAAGATTCGCTGACGCCTATGAGTCCTACATCAAGGAATAGACAGGATTG
>CAZXIJ010000090.1:0-2040 GCA_964640725.1 uncultured Pseudomonadales bacterium
AGGTGCAGGACGATCCCGATGACTTCCACTTCGTGGTCGTGAGCGACCGCACCTGCTGCGCGCGCCCGGGAGTTTTCGCGGGCGCCATGCCCAAGGTTAATCTGCTGTCTCCGGCGTTCGTTGTGAGCGTGGGCGACCTGATCGAGGGCTACACCGAAAACCAGACCCAGCTGGATCGTGAATGGGACGAGATACAGTCTTACGTCAATCAGCTCGAAGCGCCGTTTTTCTACACGCCCGGCAACCACGACATGAACAACGCAGTCATGGCCAACGAGTGGGAGCGTCGCTTTGGGCCCAGCTACTACCATTTTCAGTACAAGGGCGTGTTGTTCCTGGTGCTGAACTCTGAGCTGTTTGGCATGGTCGGCGCCCCGGACACCCCGGTGCCCGGTCCCTGGAAACAGGCCGACCAGATGGCGTTCGTCCGCTCGGTGCTGGCACAGCATCCGGACCCCCGGTGGACCATGGTCCTGCTGCACCAGCCGCTGTGGACCCTGAACCCCATTGACCCCGACTGGCTGGAGATCGAGACGCTGCTGGACGAGCGCGACTACACTGTGTTCGCCGGCCACTTTCACCAATACAGCCGAGTGGAGCGCCACAACCGCAATTTCATTACCCTCGCGACCACCGGGGGCGGCAGCAGCCTGCGCGGCACGGCATTCGGGGAGTTTGATCACGTCGCCTGGGTAACGATGCGCGATGCCGGGCCGGTGATTGGCAACCTGTTGCTGGACGGCATTGTGGATGTCGACGTATCCAACCCCGAGCTTCTCGGCGCGCTCAAGAAGATCTCGGATAGCGTGGTGGTTGAGAACGTCCAGGCCAGCGATGAGCTCTTTGCCGGCAGCAGCCTGCGCGTGGCGTTCAGCAACCCCACGGACGCGCCGCTAACCGTGTCTCCCAGCGTGACTCGCAAAACGAATTTCGACATTGCCGGCCTGGTGCCGCTGACGATCGATCCCGGGGCCACTGCGGAAGTCAGCCTGCAGCTGTCCGTGCCGGAGCCCGTTCCCTATCGATCGCTCGTAACCGCCGCGGTGCAGTGGATGGTGACAGGCTCTGTGGGCGATCGGCCCGTGCAGTTCCCGGTGGTCAAGCCCGTGCTGCCCCTCAGTCGCTACCGGATCGCGGCGACCTCGGGCCCGATCACGGTGGACGGGCGGCTGGAAGAGTGGGGCGCTTTGCCCTACGTCGTGTCCAGCCAGGGCGACATCCTGTCGGAGAGCATCTCGGCGGAAGATCTGTCCTTTCAGTTTGACGTTCGGGAGGACGACGAAAACCTCTACGTCGCCGTGAACGTGGTCGACGACGAGGTATTGAAGCTGGCCGACCTGATCCCGCGGGCTCAGGACTCGATTCGGGTTTTCATTGACCCCCGGGCGCCGGACCGGCGCGATGCCAGCATGAGCGCCGGCGAGGCGGCTTTAGGCGGGGATATGGCCGCGCAGATCGCCACCATCGTCGCCACCGGCGAGGTGCTGGCGGACGAGCTGCTGGGTTTTGTCACCGAGACCAACGCGGCGATCGAGTCTCAGGTCGCGCCTACGTCTGCAGGCTACGCCGCAGAGTTTGCGATTCCGTTGGCCTTGATCCAGGCCAAGGCGAGCGCCGATACCGGAACGGATGCACCCTGGCGCGAAGCGCGGATCTCTATTGGCGTCTCCGACCGCGATGCCGGAGAACACGCAGCACGCCCCCTGTTCTGGCAGCCCTATCGGTACGGCAATGCGGCGCTGCCGGGATCCGAGGTGTTTGTGCGGCCTTACTGAGACACCGGCTGCCGTTGCCTGGGTGGCTATTGAAACGCGAGGGGGAAACCAATGAAACGAATGATGAACCTTCGGGTGCTGGCTGACGGCCTGGGCTTTGTGCTGCGGGGTCCGATGATCTCGTGAAGAAAGCAATTCTCCTTGGCATCCTCGCCCTTCTTGTTGCCGGTGCGGTTGCTGCCTATTTCTTTATTTATCGCCCCCTGGTCGCGGATCCCGTGGCGCCTCTATTCGCCAGTGAGTGTGCGGGCTGTCATGGCAACGA
>CAZXIJ010000091.1:0-1875 GCA_964640725.1 uncultured Pseudomonadales bacterium
ATGATGGCGGTGCTTGCGACCGGGCTGCTGTCCGGCGCGCTGCTGACCGAAGCCTTTGTGCTCGTGCCCTACTGGAAACGTCTGGCGCCGGAGGAGTTCCTGCGTCTTCACCCGTCCCTTGCGCCGTCGCTGTTCCGGTTCTTTGCGCCCTTGACCATCGCCGGCACGCTGCTGCCGGTGGCTGCTTGCCTGGCGCTGATTGCGCTTGCGGGTTTCAGTCTATGGTGGACCCTGAGCGGTCTGTGTGCGCTCGCAATTCTCGGGTTTTACTTTGCTTTTTTTCGCGGTGCCAACCTGCAGTTCGCGCAAACGAAAGATGCGAGCAGGGCCGCGGTGACGCTGGGCGTCTGGGCGCGGCTGCACAACCTGCGCACGGTGATCGCGATCCTGGGATTCGCCTGCGCGGCTCTCGGGTTCCGGCACTAGCAGGCGGGCTATCGTCCGGTTTGCTTCGCTCGCCAGCGGCGAGTTATCGTCAGGGTGCCCGGCTGGCGTTTCCCGCCGGGGCCCTTCGGCGTAGGGATAGCACGTGACCACAGCAGCTGTCGGGACCCTGACCTGGCGCATCCGCACCATGTTTGCCGTGGGGCAGATTCCCGAGGGGATCCAGTCCACATCCTTCGGCTTCTTCCTGCTCTTCTTTTACAACCAGGTTCTGGGGCTGTCTGGCTTCCTTGCAAGCCTGGCTATCGTGCTTGCACTGTTGGTCGATGCGATTAGTGACCCGATTATCGGCACCTGGTCTGACGGTCTGCGTAACCGCTGGGGGCGCCGGCACCCATTTATGTATGCGGCAGCACTGCCTTTCGCGCTTTGCTTCTATCTGCTGTTTTCGCCCCCGGCAGGCATGACAGAAATGCAGGTCTTTGCCTGGCTGGTGGTGTTCTCGATCCTGACGCGTACCACGCAATCGGTGTACTCCATACCGCACACGTCGCTGACCGCTGAGCTGTCGACGGACTACCAGGAGCGCACGCTGCTGTCTTCCCTGCGCTCCATCTTTCAGTCCGTCGGGACTTTGATGGTGTTTCTGATCGGCCTGCAGATCTTTTTTGGGGCGACCCCGGAGTATCCGAACGGGCAGTTGAATCCCGAGGCGTATCCCAAATTCGCGGCGGCATTTGCGTTTTTTATTTTCCTGGGCGTATTGCTCACTGCCTATGGGACCCATAGCCACATCCCGCATTTGCCTCAGGGCGCGCTTGCCGACAGCCGCTTCAGCCTGAAACAGGTGCTGCGCGAGGCCGGGCTGGCCTTCAGCTTTCGATCGTTCAAATCCGTGGTGCTGACCGCGGTGCTGTTTGGCATGACCATGGGCATGGTGTCGGCGCTGTCGATCTATCTGGGCACGCTCTACTTTCAGTTCAGCCTCGAGCTGATTGGCCTGAGCTTTCCCGCATCGGTGGTGGGCAGCTTTGCCGGGGCGGCGCTGGCGACCCCGCTGGGCCGGGTCTTCAAGGAAAAGAAAATGCTGCTGATCGGCGGGCTGTGCTGGTACGCGATCTGGAACACCTTGCCCATCATTCTCAGCATGCTGGGGCTGTTCCCCAAGCCGGGCAATCCGGCGCTGTTCTATCTCGTCATGACCGCCAACGCGATCTGCTCCATGGGTATCGGCGTCCTGACGGTCATGATCAGCTCGATGATTGCGGACATTACGGATCAGCACGAGGCGATGCATGGCAGCCGAAGCGAAGGCATGTACTTTGCCGCCTCGTCCTTCGCAACGAAGGCGATCAGCGGGTTCGGCATCGTGATCTCCGGCGTCGTCGTCGACCTGGCGGGAATTCAGCGCGGTGCCACGGTCGAAACCATCGCGCCGGAATCGCTCTTTACCCTGGCGCTGGCGATGGGGCCTGGAGTGCTGGTGATGAT
>CAZXIJ010000092.1:0-1859 GCA_964640725.1 uncultured Pseudomonadales bacterium
AGCCAGATCAGCTACCGCAATATCTGGGTGCGGGAGCTTTAGGTCAGGTGACCTTTCGCTGCGCGCCCGGGCGCGGCTTTCCCATGGGTTTTTGCTGGCCAATCGATGCGATTTTCACGGCCCGCTGAAGCGACTGGTGACAGAATTCAGTCGCTTTGGAACTGGTGATTCTTCGCCGCCAATCTGGACCCCTGTCGCTCAGGCAAGAGGCCCCGAAAACGCCCAGCGACCGCACACGAACAATTCAGCTCCGAGGCAGTTTTAACACTGTGGGAGAGTCTGATGGTCACGCGTATCCTTTCGTCCGTTGCTTTGAGCGCAGTCCTTTTCTTGCCTCAGCTGGCATTTTCGGAAGCCGGCAGTTGGGTGGTTCGCGGTGGCGCGACCAATTCCGTGCTGGCGCCGATGCGTCAAATCGAAAACACCTTTGCGCATCGCCATCAGCTGGGCGGCGCGGACCTCGACACGGCGCTCGACGACGGCTTCAGTGTCAGCCTCTCTTTCTTCTTCACCAATCACGTCTCCGTAGAGATGCTGCAGTCCCGTCCTTTTCAGCAGAACCTGTCGGTGCGCGGCGTCGGCGATGTAGGCCGCTCGCTGGCACTGCCGCCGACTTTGACCTTGCGCTATCACTTTCGGGAAAACCGCGTCTGGCGACCCTATGTGGGCGCGGGCTTTAACTGGCTCGATCAGATCGAAAACGACCTGCAGGGCCAGCAGCCCGGGCTGCGGGTGCGCAACACCTTTGGGCTCGCTCTGCAGGCAGGCATCTATGTTGACCTCAGCGATCGCTGGGTGCTGAATCTGGAGACCCGTTACAACGACATTGACCCGCAGCTGCGCAGCGGCACCCGTAATCTGGGCACCGCGGACCTGGATCCGATGGTCACCGCCTTCAAACTCGGCTACCGGTTCTAGGGCTGTGAGCCGATCGGCGCTCGGTAGCCGCACCAGCTGCCGGGCTTCCTTGACCGCCGTGGGCAGCCCGGAGCCGGCACCGACCAGCTGGTCGATAAAGCCTGCCGCCAGCGCGCCTTTGGGGTCGTACACTTTGGCATGCAGCGTTGCCGGGATCAGGTGTCCCGGGTTCAGTCGCTCCTTCAGCGGCTCCAGCGGCCAGGGCGAAAAGGGCACGTCCAGCGCTACTTCCGTCATGCCGAATTTATAGGCGCCTTCTTCGCCGATCCGCACATCGCAGCAGGCAAGCCACAGCGCGCCGATGGTGAAGGTGTGGCCGTTTGCGAGACCGATCACCGGCCGCGCGCTCGCATAGATCTGCAGGGCCAGGCGGCCGCCCCGGCGACCGAGCTTGCGGGCCGGTTCCGGGTCGTCGCCGGTCATCTGGTGGATATCGTAGCCCGCACAAAAGCTGCCCTCGCGGCCGGTCAGAATGATGACCCGGGCATCCCGTTGCGCCTGCTCCCAGGCCTGTTCCAGCTGGTCCAGCAAGCCGTGGTTGATGACGTTCTTGGCCCCGTCATCGATGGTCAGGATCGCGATGTCGTCCTGAATTTCGAGGGATACGGCCATGGTGCGCGGCTCCGATTCGTATGGGGCTTTGATTGCCGGGCGATCATCGGTGGAGCGATCGCGAAGCGCCAAGGATATTCTCATCGTTGCCGTCATGGCGATAGAACCCCGGCGGCCCACCTGCGACACTGCGCACACTGTGAGCTGAGGTCGTTCCATGAAGGTCAGGACGTTGCTGATTGCTGTCTTCGGGCAGGTGATCGAGGGCCGCAGGGTGCTGGACGCGATCCACCGTCAACGCTCCGATCGCGCCTTGCCGGCTGAACTCAAACCAGTGCAGGGGCAGATACTGAACGAGCCGATCCGCTTTCGGCTGCGCCGGCGCTAGC
>CAZXIJ010000093.1:0-1802 GCA_964640725.1 uncultured Pseudomonadales bacterium
GCCCAGAGGTAGCTGTTGGCCCACTGCGAGTTGCCCCACAGTTTTGCGGTGTCCTCGATCAGCAACACCTGCCCCTGGCTGGAGCGCGCCATTCTGGGGGACAGCGCGTCCTGGTAGAGATAGCCCTTGTCCTTCAGCGCATTCTTGACGTACAGCATGCCGGAGCCCACGTCTGTCGGGTCGCCGTTCATCCGCGTCGCGCTGCGCATGAGGCGAGCCTTGACGGTCGGCGGGTTGAGGCTGGGATCATCGCTCAACATCGCGGCGACAGTGCCCGAGACGGTTGCCGCGGCCATACTGGTACCAGACAGCGAGAGGTAGCCATTCGTGCAGCTGCCGCTGCAGTCACTGAGCCGGTGCGAAATCAGCCGGCCAAGCTTGCTGTTGCCCTTGGCCGTCGCGACATAGCCGCTGCCCGGCGCCACCAGGTCGGGTTTCAGATAGTGATCGCGCAGCGTCGGGCGCGGGAAGAGTAGCTCGCCACGCCGTCATCGGCGCGCCCGGGCGTATCGCCGTCATCAGCCGAGCCCACGGTAATGACCTTTGGGCTGTTGCCGGGACTGGTAATGGTGAAACTGCCGTACTCGCCGTAGTTGCCTGCGGACACAACGACCACAATGCCGGCGTCCCACAGCGCTTCCACTGCCTGGACCAGCGGGTCGTCCGCAGCGTCTTGCTCGATCGCTTTGCCCAGGGACAGGTTTGCCACACGAATCGCCCGGGACTGAGCGTTGTTCAACACCCACTCCAGGCCGGCAATCACGTCAGACAGGTAACCGCGACCGTGGCTGTCCAGCACCCGGACGGAATGCACCGCGGCGCCCTTGACGATGCCCCGAGCACCGACGCTGGACGCGTTGCCCTTGCCGCCGATGATGCCGGCAATGTGCGTGCCGTGGCCGTAGCCGTCGGCCTCGGAGGACGGCACGGTGTAATCGACCACGACGTCGTCGATGTGCGTTTCGTAGTACCGGGCATCCGAGGTCGAGAAACTGATGATGGTATTGCTGGAGATGTAGGGCGTCAGGTCCAGGGTCACCTGCTGCCACACCTCTTCTTCGCGCACGCGCGGAATCGTATGAATGATGTCCCAGCCGGTGCTGGGCGTGTACACCTCGACCCAGGTCACTGCCGCCGTGCCGCGCGCAGAGCGCCACTTAAAGCGCATGCTGGCAGACTGAGCGCCGGCGAGGTCCACAGGCCGGTCAAGCGCCGCAAAGGAGCCCGTGGGCCTGATTTTCAGCACTTTGCTGTTGTCAGCCGTCACCAGACTGAGGACGCCGCTCGAGGCGCTGCCGTTGTCATTCACCTCAGTCCAACCCTGAGCCCAGGTCGTGATGCCTTCGCTGCCGTTGTAGCTGCCGCTGTCAAAGCCGTCTTCCAGCGTCTCCGCAGTCGCGGTACTGACAATGTTGTGCCGGGAAGCGACGGTCAGGTCCGAGTGATCGCTCACGCCGGTGTCCAGGACCGCAACGCCGATGCTGGCATTCGCGACATTGGTGACCGTGGTGCCCGGAAAGCTCATTGCCGATGCTTTCACGCTCGGCGCCGAAGCCGCAAAGACCGGCTCGTCGGCGTAGGCCTGCAGCGAATGCGCTTCGAGTGCCTCGTGCTGCGACTGCGGCAGCAGGATGCTGGTCATGCCGACCAGCTCGTGCGTCTCGCCCAGCTACCCGCCCAGGGTTTCGACCACGGCAGCCAGCCGCGCTGCTGCGCCGGGCGTGCGGGTATCGATCAGGTAGGGGACCAGCGCATTGCTTGGGCCGGCGTTGGCGCGCGGGTTGACCGGCAACGGCGCATCC
>CAZXIJ010000094.1:0-1734 GCA_964640725.1 uncultured Pseudomonadales bacterium
TGTCGTGCGCGCTCTCAAGGATCTCGCCCAGGGGCGGCCGGCGCAGCACCCGGGCCGTGCCCTGGGCATCTGTGAACCGGTAGGTGAGGTTGGAGTGCCCGCCGGCAATCAGCTCGAAGTCCAGCGGCGCCGGCGCCGCGATACCGTTGTGCGCAAGCCAGGGCCCAATCGCCCCGGCATCGATGCCCTGAAGTCCCGTATCGTCCGCTGCCATGCCCGTACTACTCGCCCCTGCCAAAGCAGGCACCTTAGCAGCGGGGTACCATGCGCCGCCAACAGCCGGGGCCGGAGCCCATGTTCAGTACCAGTGATTCTTGCAGCCAACCGGCGACACCCGGTACCGCCCGCACAGCCGGGCGCGGGCAGGCCTGCACGCGCGCACTCACATGCACGCGCGCACTCGCGTGCGCGGTGCTGCTGGTCGGCGGCGTGCTGGCGGCCAATGCCGGTCACGCAGCCCCGGAGCGCAGCGAACGCAGCCGCCATGGGCTGGCGTTTGCGGGGGGCGAAGGCGCGCTCGGCCAGCGCCATGACAGCTGGCGCCTGAGCGCGCAGCGCCACTGGCGCGGGGCCCTCGCTGAAGGCCGCTTCGGGAGCCTGGGCGGTTACTGGGACCTGGGGCTGACCTTGTGGGACGCCAGCGCCTTGCCCCAGGGTCCGGAGGATGACGGCGCGCAGCGGCTCTACGCGCTGGGCCTGGGGCCCGTGCTGCGCTGGGAGCTCCCGGCGCTGGCTGGCAACCGGCTGCGACCGTTCCTGGAGCTTGGCGTTGGCTTCAGCATTCTGAGCGACAACGAGCTGCGCAGCGGCAAAGTGCGCGAGCTGCCGCTCGGCAGTCGCTGGCAGTTCGAAGACCGCGGCGTCATCGGCCTGCGGCTCGGCCGGGAGGGCCGCTTCGAGATCGCCTATCAACGCATGCATCACTCGAACCTGAACCTTGCGCGCCGCAACCACGGCGTCGATTCCCACCTGCTGCTGCTGGGCTACCGCTGGTGACCGGAACGCGGCTCATGCCTGCTGTGGTGCTGGCGCTGAGCGCCCAGCTCACCGGCTGCGTCACCAGCGCGCCGAGCCCCGCTCCGGAACCCGCGACCCAGGCGCAGGTTGCCGCAGGCCTGTTGACCCTGGCGGACGGCCGGGAACAGCGAGTGGCACCGCAAGCGCTCAAGGTTACGGGCCAGGCGCGCTACCTGTGGCCGGATGGCCGCAGCTACGACGGCAGCTGGCGCAACGGCCAGCCTGACGGGCAAGGGACTTTCCGCTGGCCCGACGGCCGGCGCTACCGGGGCAACTTTGCTGCCGGACGCTTTCAGGGTGTCGGGACGCTGGAGGAAGCCGATGGCGGGAGCTACAGCGGCGCATGGGTCACCGGTCAGCGACAGGGCCAGGGCGAGTCCAGAGACGCTGCAGGGCACTACAGCGGCGGCTGGCGGGCCGACCTGCGGCACGGCGACGGGGTGTGGGTCGGCACCGATGGCAGCCGCTACGAGGGGCAGTACATCGACGGGCTGCGCCACGGCAGCGGCACCCTCGATCGCGCCGACGGCAGCCAGTACAGCGGGGATTGGCTGGCCGACGCGCCGAACGGCTTTGGGGTCCTGAGCTGGCCGGACGGGCGCCGCCGGGAGGGCCAGTGGCGCGACGGCATGAGCGAGGGTTACGGGACTTTCGCGCATCCTGCCGGCCTCACCTTCGAGGGCAACTGGCAGGCCGATGCGCGCACCGGCTACGGCG
>CAZXIJ010000095.1:0-1696 GCA_964640725.1 uncultured Pseudomonadales bacterium
TGTCGTGCGCGCTCTCAAGGATCTCGCCCAGGGGCGGCCGGCGCAGCACCCGGGCTGCGCCCTGGGCATCCGTGAATCGGTAGGTCAAGTTGGAATGTCCGCCGGCAATCAGCTCGAAGTGCAGTGGCGCTGGCGCCGGGATACCGTTCTCCGCAAGCCAGGGGCCTATCGCCCCGGCATCAATGCCCTGAAGCCCTGTGTCGTCTGCCGCCATGCCCGTACTGCTCGCCCCTGCCAAAGCAGGCACCTTAGCAGCGCGGTACCATGCGCCGCCAACAGCCGGGGCCGGAGCCCATGTTCAGCACCATTGATTCTTGCAGCCAACCGGCGACCCCAGGTCGCGCCCGCACCGCCGGGCGCCTGCTGGCGAGCACGCGCGCTCTCTTGAGCGCGGTGCTGCTGGTGGGCGGGGTGCTGGCGACCAGCGTCAGCCATGCAGTCTCAGATGAGAGTCAACCAAGGCGTCATGGCCTGGCATTCGCCGGGGGCGAAGGCGCGCTCGGCCAGCGTCATGACAGCTGGCGCTTGAGCGCGCAGCGACACTGGCGCCAGGCCCTCGGTCAGGGTCGCTTCGGAACCTTGCGCGGCTATTGGGATCTGGGGCTGACCTTGTGGGACGCCAGTGCCTTGCCCCAGGGCCCGGAAGACGACGGCGCGCAGCGGCTCTACGCGCTGGGCCTGGGCCCGGTGCTGCGCTGGGAGCTCCCAGCGCTGGCCGGCAACCGGCTGCGACCGTTCCTGGAGCTTGGCGTCGGCTTCAGCATTCTCAGCGACAACGCGCTGCGCAGCGGCAAAGTGCGCGAGCTGCCGCTCGGCAGCCATTGGCAGTTCGAAGACCGCGGCGTCATCGGCCTGCGGCTCGGCCGGGAGGGTCGCTTCGAGATCGCCTATCAGCGCATGCATCACTCGAACCTGAACCTTGCCCGCAGCAACCACGGCGTCGATTCCCATCTTTTCCTGCTGGGCTACCGCTGGTGACGGGATCGCGGCGCATCCTGGCTGTGGCCCTGGCCCTGAGCGCCCAGCTCGCCGGCTGTGTCGCCAGCGCGCCGAGCCCCGCCCCGGCGCCCACCGGCCAGGCAGCGGTCACCGCAGGCTTGCTGACCCTCGCCGACGGGCGGGAACAGCAAGTGGCGCCGCAGGCGCTCACGGTCACCGGCCAGGCGCGCTACCGGTGGCCGGACGGCCGCCGCTACAACGGCAGCTGGCGCAACGGCCAGCCCGACGGGCAAGGCACGTTCCGCTGGCCTGATGGCCGGCGGTACCAGGGCAGTTTTGCGGCCGGACGTTTTCAGGGGTTCGGGACCCTGCAGGAAGCCGGGGGCGCCAGTTACAGCGGCAAATGGGTCGCCGGGCAGCGGCACGGACAGGGCGAGTCCAGAGAGGCTGCAGGCCACTACAGCGGCGGCTGGCGGGCTGACCTGCGGCACGGGGACGGCCTGTTCGTCGGCACCGACGGCAGCCGCTACCAGGGGCAGTACATCGACGGGTTGCGCCACGGCAGCGGCACCCTCGATCGCGCCGACGGCAGCCAGTACACCGGGGACTGGCTGGCCGATGCGCCGACCGGCTTCGGCGTGCTGAGCTGGCCCGACGGGCGCCGCCGGGAGGGCCAATGGCGCGACGGTATGAGCGAGGGGTACGGGACCTTCGCGCATCCCGCCGGCCTCACCTTCGAGGGCAACTGGCAGGCCGA
>CAZXIJ010000096.1:0-1565 GCA_964640725.1 uncultured Pseudomonadales bacterium
CGCCCACATCGTCCCCGCGCTCGATGCCTGCAACCTGCAGGCCGCGGCTGCGCAGGCGGTGCAACATGTACATGCCGCTGAAGCCCGCACCGACCACCACCGCATCCAGCAACGGTCTGTCTGCTGGCGTCATGTTCTGCCCTCGGCACGCGTGCGCAGTTCCCTCAGGATCGCCTTGTGGCGCTCCCGGGTCAGCGCGTAGCGCGACACGCACCACACGCCGGGAATGGCCAGAAAGCCCGCCATCGGTCCCCAGACCAGGCCCAGGCTGATGATCGTATCCATGGGCACGTCTGCGGCCGAGCGGATTTCCGGGCCCACGGGCCAGCGGATGAGGTCGAGCACGGTGCCGCCGATCAGAGAGCCGAGCGCCGCAGACAGCTTGTTCGTGAAGGTAAAGGCACCAAAAAAGATGCCTTCCTGCCGCTGATGGCTGTGCAGCTCGTGCTCATCGGTGAGGTCGGCCAGCATGGTGCCGAGGCCAACCAGCAGCTGGGCGATGCCGTAGGACGCCACGAAAGCGAAGCCGGCGACGGCCCAGGCCAGCGCCAGGGTGCCGCGCTCGGGCAGAAAGCCGCCCAGAAACAACGGCACGGATGCACTGTGGGCGACCAGCCAGATCGCAATGCCGATCATCACTGCGGTTTTCTTGGTGAACCGGCGAAAGAAGGCGACGGACGACAGGTAGCCAAACATCGAGCCCACCGGGCCAACGATGAGGACGATCACCGAGGCGGCCCGGTCCAGCTCCCAGAAGAAAGTGAGCATGTACAGGTTAACGGCGCCGGCGGTGCCGAAGGCGACGATGATCACGGCGAAGCCGAGAATGATCCAGCGGAAGGAATCGTTGCGCAGCGCCGCAGCGGTGTCGCGCAGGGCCTGCTGCATGGAAAACTGCTGGGTGTCGCGGACCTTTGGTAGCCAGGGCAGGCGCGACCGCGTGCCGAATGCGGAGTACCAGATCGACGCGGTGATCAAGACACCGAGCAACAGCGAGAAGGGCCCATAGGCGCCCGGATTCAGCTGCCCGGACTCGTACTCCGGCGTCGGCTGAAAGTAGACGCCAAAGCCGAGCAGAAAGACCATGATGAAGGCGATGGCGCCGAAGAAGTGTCGCAGCGCCACGAGCTGGGTTCGCTCGTCCGCTTCCTGGCTCAGCTCAGCGCCCAGCGCCGAGTGCGGGACCGCGTACATCGTCATGGCAGTGCGGCAAGCAATGGTAAAGGTCAGCAGCCACAGGAACAGCGGGCCGTTGCCGCTGACCAGGGGGTTAAACAGCCCGATGAAGCAGATTCCCAGAGGCAGGGCAGCGGCATACATGAACGGATGGCGTCGCCCCCGGGGGCTGCGCCAGCTGTCCGACAGGTTGCCGAGCACCGGGTCCGTGATCGCATCGAACACCAGCGCCAACGCCAGCGCCAGACCACAGAGGGTGCCCGGCACGCCCAGCACCTGGTTATAGAAGAACAGCAGGAACAGCAGAAAGACCGCTGTCTGGATGCCCTCGGCGATCTGGCCAATGCCGAAGGCCCCCTTGACGCCCCAGGACAGGGGCGGCGCAGTGC